>JASGJG010000018.1:0-146840 GCA_049840835.1 Armatimonas sp.
AATGACTGAGCATATGCCCTTCGTTCATTCAGCTTATAAAATCCCTGCAGAGCGACTTCATAATACATTGTACTTTCATCAAATCGTCCTTGACGATCACAACAAATTGCCAGGTTATTCGCACAACGAGCTATTTCACGAACATAATCACCGGATTGCCAAAAAGGAAAAACATACTTTAGATTTATCTCGGCCTTTGGATAGAAACCTGCAGCAGTCTGTAATCTTCCCAAGCGTCAATAGCCTCAATTTCTAATAGCTGTGGGAGATCCCCTGCTTCATGAATTCGATTGAGCACGCGCTCAGCCAGACTCATACCTTCGTGAGGATTTGAATTAACCACAAAGAAATGGGCGAAAGTGGAAAATACCTCAGCGGCAAAGCCTACGTGCGAGTCAGCTTTCAGATTCCGATGAATGACAGAGAGGATATCTCCAGCAGCTTGCTTGAGACGCGGTAGCCATATAATACGTTCAAGCCCTCTGAGCCCTATATTGCCCTCGGCAGCCAATTGGGCAAAATACCCCTCATATTGCATCAGTAAAGTTGGGAATTCAGGAGAAACTTCAAGGTCTTCACGAACAAATTCCCGCACCGCTGGAGACAATCGATAAATCGGGTCATCTAGCTTGTCTTTACGGACTAATGTAATTAATCCGGCATCATCTAACTCTGTCAGCCGAAATTCAACCTCAGTATCACCAGTGACTGCCTTTGAATCTTCAATACCGAAAGCCCCTTCAAAGATACTCAAGCGCTGTAAAAAGGCCCGAGTAGCCGTGGAGAGTGGCTCCAGTGCCCAGTCGATAGCTCCCCGTGGAGAACCTGCACTTGTCTTGATATCGTGCAGGCTCGGCAGGATCTCTCCCTGCTTGTTGATGCGCGTAGCTAGAAGCTCAATCGAGAGAGGAAGCCCACCGCTCTGCCGCAGAAGGGCAACCACGGATTCGGCCCTGCTCGCACTTAGCGTATCGCTGCCTGCGGCCTTGAGCGACTTACTCAGCATCTCAAGCCCAGGATAGCGTGTCTCAAGATCCTCCAGAGAGAGAGTAGCAAGGTCTCCTTCGGTAGGAAGAGGCAGCCCTTCTACCGGGAACACTTCCTCTTCCGGAAGACCTATACGGCACCGACTTGTGGAGATGAGAATAAGCTCCGGGCAGCGATAGACCAGGTATCCCAGTGTCTGTACGACTTCTCCATCGGTAGAGTTACGAACGGCATCTTCCGCGTTATCAATGAAGAGAACTCGCTGATCCTGAAGGGTACAACAATCGTTCCCAGTGGGTCACGTCCGTCTTGAAGGACATCTCCCATTTTAGGCCAATCCCCTTCCGAAGGACCTCTAATAGCCCACCACGAGAGGAGACGCCGCTTAAGGAAATGCTGGACTGTGGCCAATACTGCAGATCACCCGGCAGAGAGGGAGAGCCGCTTCCATGGCCAGCCGAGTTTTCCCTGCGCCGCCGAGACCGACCAGAGTAATGACTCGTTCACCACCAGCCAGCCTCTCACAAAGAAGTTCACTAAGCTCCGCAGTTCGACCATAAAACGGAGTCTCTAAGGCTTGTGGTTCCGCCTTTGTAGAGGCACCTGCAAAGAGGCGCTCCTCTCGTATCTGCAGGCACAGAGCCGGGTCGGCTGCCATGAAACGAACTGTGGCATCTCGATAAAGGCCACAAAGCTGTTCTCGCCAGTCGTATCGCCAGGCACCAGAGATGCCGGGCGCCATACCTTTCCCGATAGCCACAGCAGCCTTTGGTTAACAGTGCAGCAATATGCGACCGCTCTAGCCCAGCCCAGTCGGATTCCAGTGCATCTATGAGATCGAAGACATCGGCAGTCAGAAAAATAACTGGGGGTTGTGGTGCGATACGCACAGGGGCCTGAAGATCCAGAGCATTCTGGATAGTAAGTCCTCGAAAAAGCCGAATTGAAAGCGGAAAGGCCTCCCAGAGATTTTCCTGGGCCATATGAAGTTTATCTATGGGGGAATCTGCCGAAGGGTAAAGTAGCGAAGCTAAAGGCTGAGGAGTAAGCTCCGATTGAGGATTTAGTGTTAAATAGGTAAAAAGTACACGTGCATCAGAGGTAAGAAATTGCACCGGCACGTTATTGTGTCTGATATTCAGTTCACCTAAGGTACATAACTCTACCAAATGCACGTAAAAGTGTCCTCAACGCTGATTAACCCGCCCGGCAGGGCTCGAACCTGCGACCTTTGGCTCCGGAGGCCAACGCTCTAATCCACTGAGCTACGGGCGGAAGCTTTGCTATTCTACATCTCTGCCCTGTTGCTGTCAAACAGTGTGCTCGCTAAAGCCGCAAAGTCCTGTAACGCAAGTGTCTCACCGCGCCTTCTGGGTCAATACCGCATTGATTCAATGCAGATTCAACGTCTTCACGCGTTCGTTCTAACCCCGCAGAAAGCGCATTGGCAATTGTCTTACGTCGCTGACCGAATGCCGCTCTTGAAACAGCGAACAAGGCTTCTTCACTTGGAACCTCAACCGGCGGCACGGAATGCACAGTCAGGTGAATAGCCGCTGAATCTATTTTCGGTGGCGGCAGAAATACTCCCTTAGGTACGGAAACAGCGATTCGAGCCGAGGCATAGTAATTCACAAAGACTGTTAACGCCCCATAATCTGATGTTCCCGGTGCAGCAACCAGGCGCTGGGCGACTTCTTTCTGTACCAGCAAAGTTAGAGAGTCAAACGCGGGGCGATGTGATAGCAGCCGAACCAGCAAAGGCGATGTGATGTTATAGGGAATGTTGGCAACGACTTTGTTCGCTTCCGGTAGGGGCAGT
Organism: Armatimonas sp.; assembly: GCA_049840835.1. Taxonomy (GTDB): domain Bacteria; phylum Armatimonadota; class Armatimonadia; order Armatimonadales; family Armatimonadaceae; genus JANLTX01. Next base: position 2,810 of record JASGJG010000018.1, read on the forward strand.
TGCAGCGCATCTCCCTGTAGCAGCGTAAAGTTATCGAATTCGGTCATGACGTCATCCAGTAATGGGATTAACGCCCGGTCTAACTCAATACTAGTAACTTTACCAGCTTGCTTTGCCAGCTCAACAGTGAGTACACCGGCACCGGGGCCGATTTCAAGAACGTGGTCGGATTTGGCAATCTCCGCCGCCCCAACGATTTTTTCTAGATGAACGCGACTGATAAGGAAGTTCTGGCCGAACCTTTTCTGGAGCGCAAAGCCATGGCGCTCCAGAAAAGGTTTTAGCTCGGAAGGTCGAGTAAGATCCAAAGACTACAGTAACCGATCCGAGGCAGGTTTGCGGGCTGCAGGTCGTGCCGCCGGGCGGGTAGGAGGCGGTGCAGGGGCTTCTTCCTCAGCAAATGGATCCTCGAAATCGTCGTCGTCACCACCGGGATCGGCCAAGTCGCGCTCTGGCTCACGAACTCGCTGTACTGCCGCCCCTGCAGGCGCCGGGCGAGCCGCAGGTCGGGCAGGCGGCTCGGCACGCTCCACAGGAGGAGCTGCCTGGCGTGGTGCTGGTCGCGCCACGGAACTGGCAGGCTTCAGGCCCAGGCTATCCAAATCGGGTGGCGGTGGCAGGTCGTCATCATCGTCTTCCACAATGGGAGCAGGCGCCGGGCGGGCAGCCTGTCGCATAGGTGGTTCCGCGCGCTCAGCAACAGGTGCAGGACGAGACATGGGCGGCTCAGGACGTGCCATTTCCCGTTCACGCGGCGGTTCTGGGCGCGCAGCTTCTCGCATGGGCTCAGGCCGACGTTCGGCGAATGGCTCATCCATCGGGTCATCTCGGCGCTGTGACGGACCAGATGGCGGTCCGAGGCGCTGCGGTGGCCCACTGGGGCGCGGCTCGAAACGCTGTTGCTGTGGAGGTGGCCCAGAGCGCATTCCCCCACCGCCGAAACCGCCTTCGGCGAACTCGGGCTCGAACTGAGTGCCATAACCACAGAGCGCCAGCGCTCTGCCTATGGAACCGGTCTCTGCTTTTTCGATGAAGTCTCCGAAACCCTTCACATCCTCGCGCTTAGTTCCGGTAGCAATCAGCCTGCCATCTTCATTAAAAATGGTCGCTCGAAAGATTGCGTACTGCTTTTCATGGTTAATTTCGACGATATCTGTTACGATTCCCCAGTCTGGATGTTCACTACGGAACCAGATAAGCCGTGCAGAGACAGGTAGGTATTGTCGTCCCCCCTGAACCTTGATTAAATGCCGCTTTGGGTCGAATGCCATGGCCATATTTTCCCTCAAATCCTGGAAAATGCCCAAGTTTTTTAGGGCAACTTTCTAGCAGGAACTGTCAACGTCAGGATTTTTAATTGACAGCCCCTTCTCCAACGGGTACACTCTCCCGGTTCTGGTGAAACCGGAAACCATTTTCAAGCGGGTAATCTTGCCCGCAGCGGACTAGGAAGTTCGCTCCTGACCACGGGGGCTACGGGATATCGCGGTTGAGATGCCCGCCCCACCGAGAAAGGAGGCTTCATTGCCCCAAAAAAACTTAATAACGAAGCGCCTCGCGCTAACTGGTATCCTCGCTCTGACTCTCGCAGGTAACTTACTTGCCCGTCAGGATGATGCCACAATCAAGCCATCCACCGTAATTTTAGTGGAAAATGGCAAGAGTGTAGAGGTGTACTCCCACGCAACTACGGTGGAAGCCTTGCTCAAAGAGCAGGAAATCAAGCTCGATAAGAGCGATACCGTGAGCGTTCCGCGAGACAGCCGTGTGCTAGACGGTCTGCGCATTGAGATTACGCGCGCACCGAAAGCTACCCCGGCTCCCAAGGCGAAACCGACGCCTGCTCCGGACCGCAAAGCAACCCGTAACACCACCAGCAAGCTCGCCTCGCGTAGCCTTGCCTCGGTCCCCGGTGTTCGTACCTACACCATGGAGGCTACTGCCTACTCCAATGCAGGCAATGGTCCGTGGGGGAATCGAACTGCTACAGGTGACCGATGCCGCCGTGGAGTGGTTGCAGTGGATCCTCGTGTTATCCCCATGGGCACTCGACTCTACGTAGAAGGCTACGGCGAGTGTGTTGCTCTGGATACAGGAAGCGCCATTAAAGGCATGCGCATTGACCTTTTCATGGATCGTGAAAGTGAATGCAATCGTTGGGGACGCCGACGCGTGAAGGTCGTCGTTCTCGGTAAGTAAGCAGGCGCAAAAAAGCAGAAAAGCCTCCTCGAAATTCGGGGAGGCTTTTTCTCATTTCTGCCGAACCCTAACTATTGATATGGCTGACGAAACCAAGAAGGGCCACGCTGCCCACACGCAAGACGCTGAGAGCAAAGGACTGCCCGGCACGTTCTCCCGCCCCATCAAAGTAACCATGATGGGCGCTGGCAGCGGGTTCACCCCCCGCCTGACCAACGATATTCTCCGAATCCCAGGAGAGCAAGGCGGCACTATCGCTCTGGTAGATATCGATGAGAACCGCCTGAGCACTATGAAGAAGCTCATTGAGAATCTTATTGCGAAGCTGGGCAAAGAAGATCGCTGGAAAGTCATCGCGTCTACGGACCGCACTGAGGTCATGGGTGATTCCGACTATCTCACGAACTGTATCGAAGTCTCAGGTCTGGCTTGCGTTCGCCACGACAACGATATTCCCAAGAAGTATGGTATCGACCAGTGCATCGGGGATACCATCGGCCCCGGTGGTCTGTTCAAATCGCTCCGCACGATTCCCGTGTGGCTGGATGTTCTTAAAGACGCCGAGAGGCTCTGCCCGAAGGCACTGGTGCTGAACTACACCAACCCCATGAACATGATGTGCCTGGCCGCTCAGCGCGCCAGCTCCATGCCAGTGGTCGGTCTCTGCCATTCAGTCCAGGGTACGAGTCATCTGCTGGCTGGCTATGCAGGTGTCCCCTACGAAGAAATGGTCTGGGAGTGCGCCGGTATCAACCACCTGGCCTGGTTCACCAAGCTAGAGCACAAGGGTGAGAATCTCTACACCAAGACTCTCTACCAGAAGTTCACCGATGAGCTGGCGCGCGCCACGATAGAAGGCATGCCCAAGGACGCCGAGCGTTCCGGCTCTCATGGCTGGGTCGTGCCGGACCACCATAAAGACATTGTCCGCAAAGACATGTGTATCCACTTCGGCGCGTTTATCACCGAAAGCTCCGGGCACCTCTCCGAATACCTCCCCTACTACCGCAAGCGTCCCGATCTGCTGAACGCGTACTCCCGCTATGGCTACGATGGTGGCTCCAGCTTCTACGCGGATAACTGGCCCACCTGGCGCGCGAATGCGGACGCCGAACGTGAGGCCATGGTAAAGGGCGAGAAAGAGTTCACCTGGGACCGAAGCTGGGAGTATGCCAGCTGGATTATCGAAGCACGTGAGAAGGACTCGCCGTTCCGCATCCATGGCAACGTCTCCAACGCGGGCGGGCTTATCTCCAATCTCCCGCACGATGGCTGCGTGGAAGTTCCGGTTATGATCGACCAGAACGGTTTCAATCCCACTCGCTACGGCAAGCTGCCCAGCCAGATGGCCGCCGTCTGCTCCTCGAACATGAGCATGTTTGAAATGGGAGTCCAGGCGGTTCTGAATCGCTCCAAGGAGGCAGCAATCCATGCACTCACCCTGGACCCGCTCAGCGCGGCCTGCTGCTCTCCTGCAGAGATCAAGAAGATGACACTGGAACTGTTCGATGCGGAGGCGGAGTTCCTGCCAGGGTATAAATAAGTTCGTGTTCGTGACGTGGCGACAATCTGCAGGCTGGGTAGGGCTACTGCTGGTAGCACTCTCCCTTATGGTTGCAAGTTGTCGCCCATCCGCTCCAGCACCTTCCCCGTCTCCTGCAGTAGCCAGCACCTTTGTTGGTGATGTGACCTGCACAACCTGCCATACCAAAGAAGCAACCACCCACAAAGCAAGCCGCCACGCCAATACGCTACGAGTCATGACCGCCGAGGCGCTTGGTCCCCTTGCTCCTGCGCTCGGCCCGATTCCCAACACGGAGTTTCTACTGCGCAAAAAGGGAAACGGCTTCGCAGTAGGAGCGGCAGATACCGACTCAGACCTCCCCATGGACCTGGCGCTTGGCTCTGGCAAGACTGGCATGACCTATGTGGCTATGGTCGAAAACGAGCGCATGGTAGAGCTACGCCAGAGCTACTTCCCCCCCCCACAAAAACTGGTACACCACACCCGGCCAGGAAAAAGATATCGCTAGCGACGATGTGGGAAGGCTCCACAGCCGAGAAGATGCTCGCCGGTGTGTCCGTTGCCACGCAGTAACTCTGCCAGAACACAGCAACATTCCGGAGCGCAAGTTCTTCGGTGTCGGCTGTGAGTCTTGCCATGGTCCGGGCAGTGCCCATGTAGCAGCAAGTCAGTCCGCAAACTACGACCGGGACCGCCCAGAGAACCTGGCGAAACTCACCGGAGTTCAGATGAACCAGAAGTGCGGGGTCTGCCATGGCCAGGTAGAAGAAGTGGCCACCAAGCCCGCTTCGCTGCAGCTCACCAACCGGATGCAGCCGTATGGGTTATCTAAGAGCGCCTGCTTCCAGAAAAGCAATGGCAAGCTGACCTGTATCACCTGCCATAACCCGCACGAGAATGCGGAGCACAATCCACAGTTCTATGTGAAAGTCTGTCTGACCTGCCACAAAGCGCCTCAGGGGAAAGCCTGCCCAGTACAGCCCGCTACAGACTGCGTGCGATGCCACATGCCCACATTCCCGGCGATTCCAGATTCGGCTCTGCCAACGAAAATGGCGGACCATTGGATCCGCGTACAGAAGAATTTAAAATAAACGAACACAGGAAACGCGATAACGATGTCACGATTAGGAATCCAGTTAATTGTCTTTGGAAAACGCGGCGGCGAGGACCTGCCTGGTGTACTCGCCGATGTCAAAGCCGCCGGGTACGATGGCGCCGAAATGGGCTTCAAAGATATCCCCGATGCCGAGTACATAGAGCTTCTGAAAAAGGCAGGGCTTGCCTGCACCGGCTTCCATACGGGTTACAGTACCTTCACTGATCTGGAGGCTCTCAAGCGGCAGGCAGCGCAGCTAGTTGCGTTGGGTGGCAAGCATTTCATGTGCTCCGGAGTAGCCAGCAAAGGCTGGGGAAATGCCACGGTGGATGACTACAAGCAAAGTGCTGAAGTCTTCGAGAAAGCGGGCGCTGCCCTGCTCGAGCAGGGAGTGCATCTTTGCTATCACAACCACCAATGGGAGTTCTATGACCTGGGCGATGGGGTTCAGGGTATGAATGTGCTGGCGGAAAACTCCAGTCCCACGAATGTAAAGTTCTGCCTGGATGTCTACTGGCTGGCCTGCGCCGGGGAAGACCCGGCGGCCTTCATAGAGAAACACGCGGACCGGGCCATCTATTTCCACCTGAAAGATGGTACTTATGACTCTGCTGCGCAGAAACCGCTAACCTTTACCGAACTGGGCCGTGGCACCGTGCCTCTGGTAGAGGCTACGGCTGCCATCAAAAAGCTGGCAGCAGAGTGGGTAGTCACCGAACAGGACAAAAGTGAGATAGAGCCTGCTGAGTCAGCAAAAATCAGTGCTGACTATGCCCATACAACACTGGGATTCTAATAGATATAGAAAAAGGCCAGCCTACGTAGGCTGGCCTTTTTCTAGCAAACTCTACCCGCCATCGACGGCGTAGACGACGGCTCCAAGGACTTCGCCTTCTTTGGCAGCTTTGTGGCAGCTCACGCAGGACTTATCGGCACGGACCGGGCGACCATAAAGCCGCCAGCTCGTCACACCGCTCACTCCGGCTTCCACGCTCCGCCCCTCTTTCAGGTAGCGCTGAAGCGGCGCTATCTCCGACTGTATCGTGTCCTCTGGCAAGGCACGGCCCGCGTTCCGCTTGCCACGAGCGACCTCGGTAAGACCTTCTCCACTATGCGGAAAATCCAGCGCTTTCAGGCCATCGTCGCTGAGCTTTCGTGTAGTCAGATAGAAAACGCTCCAGGAACGCTCCTGTGCTTCGACCTTGTCCATAAGAGGAACATCGGTGGGAATGGTGGCGCGGCTGTGTATCATCCGCTTATCACTGGGGCGAGCGATACGTGACAGACCGAAAGTTTCATCTAATGGTCGGCGAAACCGATCCTGTACAACTTTGTCCAGAGTATTGGCGACTTCACGGGCTACCGGGTCTGTAACTGCGGAGCGTGCCCGTACTGGCTTGTTCTTAGCGCTTTCTGCCACTGCCAGGCCAGCAGTCGCCGCTACGGCGATAGCCCCTACTAAAACCATTCCCCGCATTACTTTTCGCTTCATCAAAGTCGTCCTCTGGTACTATTAGATACTGCGTTTTCGCGAATTGTTGGCGACATTGGAAAATATTTTTTGTTAGCGTAAACGCCCGAGTGCCAACGCCTGTACCTCGGCAGCCCCATGCTCCAATAGCAGTTCACGGCAGGCGCGCAGACTGGCTCCCGAGCGTGCAATATCATCTAGCAGCAGCACTACTTGCCCCGTAATCCGCTCTGTATACGCTACTATAATTGTCTCACGATGAAGCTGGCGATAGCTCGGGCCGCCGTAAGCAATTCTCCGTATCGGAGTCGAACGTGTAAGAATATCTGTCCCATCTACCCGATTTTGCAGCTCGGCCACTGCACGCCCCAGTGCCCTGAGTGGTGGCTCATCACCGTAGGGAGTGTGACCCGGTACAACAACGATGACTATTTCCGGAGCCAGAAGCGCGTCTAGTTCCGCCGTTAGCTTTTTGCGCGCCCATACTCTGCCACGATTCAGTGCATCTATCAGACGGGTATGCCGACTGATAGCGCCAAGGTCTTTGACCTCTCCGGCCTGGTAGCCCGCATCCCCACCCTCGCGAACATAGCGAAGCATGCCTATGGTGTCTTGCTGTGACCTCTGGGAGAGGTACCAGCCTAGAGAGAGAAGGCGCTCGGTATCATCACGGGCCGGGTCGGCAAAGACTGCCATAGTCCCCTACTTGCCGCTACACTGGAGTGAGACCTGCTTCTGGGTCACGTTAAACCCGAGCGCGGCATAGATGCGCCCGGCTGGCTGGTCATCGTCCGCGACGATAACAAGGGTATCGAGACCCCAGACATCGAAGCCATAGCGCGCGACGGCATACACCATAGTGCCGCAGATACCACGCCGCCGATAGTCCGGGTGCGTTCCTACGCTCTGGTAGCGGCCCAGCTTGCCATCAAAGAAGAGCCCGCAGTCCGCCACCAGTAGCCCATCTAGAAACGCGCCGAACCAGGCACCACGCCCCTGCTCCTGAAGCTGACGGTAACTATCCATCTGAATAGCCTTATAGACCCGATAGCTGGCCTCTTCGTACTCTGCGTCCCGGTGCCGAACCTGATTATCAAGCCCCTGTAGCCAGTCACTATCGTTCTCAAAAGGACGTACCGTGACATGGACATTCTCATGAGGAGGTGGGTTCACCGAGCGCCCGGTCATCACGGAGCAGACCTCGCGCTCCAATCCGAGCGCCTCAAAGGCAGAAACGTCATCGGTCTCCGGTGAGTCGCTTTGCCAGGCTATCGCTTCATGGTGCGCACCGGGAAACTCCCGAGCGAATGCCTCCCGCCAGCGAACTTCATCACCCGGTTTCGGCGGCGTATCAAAAAAGAGGAAGTTTCCCCAGTGAAATGTAGGATTAGAAGGGGTGCGAATACGCGTGTATCCGGGGAGTTTCTCCACCTCCCCGGACCAACTGCGAAACATTAGATCCGTTTCCCACCCCAGGTTTGCAGAACGCATTGGGCTAACTGAAATCGGGGAAGTGAGATTCAGCATCCCCATAGAGAAGCTGCAGCAGATTAAGCTGACCGTTATGATAGTTCATATTCACCAGCGGAATGGTCAACAGAATCCGGCCAGGCAGTGGCGCAAAGAAGGTCTGATAGGTCGCCTCTAAAGCCTCATCGGGGAGACTGCGAATGGCAGCGGCGGCTATCTTCGAGCTCTCTCGAATCTGCGTGGCCGCATCGGCACCATCTTGAAACGTCGGATTAGCGGCGTCCTCTGCCGGAGTCTCACCCGAGAGCATTCCGGCTATCGCTTTATTTGTGTGCACACACTCTGAGGCCAGCGCCATGGCTGAGCGCAGATTCACCGCGCCCGGTACCTCTGGTACCCACTCCAGGCGTTCGCTGGGCATGGCTTCTAGAGAGCATGCCATCATGAGTCCGGCACCAATGGTGAGGTGCGCTTGAGATTCTTGCCAGGTCATTCTTTATCCCAGGGGGCTTTCTGATTCGCGTTTGCGTAGTTTCTCGAAGCGGGCAATCAGAGCCTTGTCGCCAGACTTGCGCAGTTTGCTTTCCAAATAGACCGTCTTTGCCTCTCGTAGAAAGCGCAGCATCCGAGCGCCATAGACCTCATCGGAGCCGTTCTTCTTCTCCGCGGCATCGCGCGCTGCAATCGCAGCGACGAGCGGCTGACGGGTAGCCTCATCCCCGTCTAAATAGGTCACGGCTTCCTGGGCAGCGGTATTCCACTCGCTGGAAGTTCGAGAGCGAAGACCGGGAAACTTTTCCAGAAGATTCTTGCGGCCTTCGTTTAGCTTATCAATCGTGGTTCGCTCTAGCTGGAAGCTGTTACGCATACCATTGGTCGCGCGTTCATTCATATCGCTGACAGCAACCTTTAGACAATCCTCCCCAGCCACGGCACTACCGAGTTTTTCTCGTAGCGAATCCAGTACGCGCTTATGAAGCGGAGACGCCAGTGCGCGAATCTCGGAGAACGGGCGATCGACAAAAGTCATGTCTCTCTCGGCGCCATCCTGCGCCTTGCGCAGAAAGACATCCGAGGTACAGAGCGGTACATCGATAGACTCATCTGCCATCTGAGCATAGGCTAGCGCTTCATCGCCACCTACTTTGCCGTCTTTGTTGTAATCAGGCTTGGTAACAACTCGCCCTACCCGGTCCTTGCCCGTCAGCGCTGCAAAGAAATAGCTGGTGAAGTCTTTGTAGTCTTCTTCCAGCACAGACGGCGTACAACCAGCCGCCACACGCTCTTTGGGAGCCGCGAAGAATCCGCAGAGCGGGCGATCTTGCAGGTCCGGATCCAGAACCAGATTAGCGAACGATCCTGAATGGCACTGCACCATGACTATGGTAACCGGTCGGCGAGCAGGCAGCTTACGTAGCTCCGCTTTCAGGTCGGCGACTTGAAGCTGACCACTGCTCCACAGGTCCATCCAGTTGTTCTCTAAATCGTTCTGGTTCGGAGAGCCATGCCCCGTAAAGTAAAGCAGCAGAGGAGTCTGCGCGCTCTCACTCGCCAGCTTGGTGAAGGTCTCACTGACACTGCTCTTGACCAGAGGCCCATTGACATTGGTTAAAGATGTCGGGCGGTAGTGCAGCCAAGGCGATGCCTTTCCCCGCGACGGTCCATCGCCAAACAACCCTCGGACTATCGTAGCTCCTGCGGACAGCTCATCGGGGCGCGCCTCGAACTGCACAACGGGTTTCTCGTTTCCCCCATCGGCAAAGAGCACGGTGTGCTGCGTTCCGGCTGGCAACAATGAGGAGACATAGCGAACATTACTCTCAATCGCGACTTGATTCATCTCCGGGGCAGGCCCGCCGCCCATAGTGACGACTCGTAGTGAGGGAGCCGAGAAAAGCAGAGCTAGTAGGAGTGGTGCAACCATGCTGAATTTTACCTTTTACCTTCACACAAACAAACAAGGGAACCCGTTCACCAAAGTGGATGTTTCCATTCTTCCCTCAAGAGTCCCGTTATGCATTCATCTTTGAATTCGCCATCCGCCATACAGCGAAATCCCTGCCGTCTCTCCCCTTCGCATTTGTAGCCGAACTGTTCCTGCATTGCGAAAGAGGTATCATTTCCTTTGAAAAAGCCATTCTCCAATCGTCGCAGATTTAGAGATTCGAACGCAAACCGTATCTTTTCCCCGAAGGCTTCTTTGCCATAGCCCATCCCCTGGTATTTTGCATTTATCCAGATACCGCCGCCTGCGGTTCCGTGAAAAAAGCTAATTCGGGTTAAGCTTACTCCACCGATGACCTTGCCTTCCGACTTCAGCTCGATAGCAAGCTCATAGCCCGTCTGTGTCCCCTCTGGTCGCATGAGACTCCGGCAGTAGGACAGCCACTTCTCGGCATCCTGCTCCGTGTAGGGATGAGGGACAACCGCCAGCCACCTTGCCACTTCCAGGTTGTTCAACCCCTCAATAAGAGCCGGGATATCTTCCCGCTCCCATTCTCGCAGAATAAGTCTCTTAGTCTCAAGCCTTATTTCAGCATCTCCTTAGCGGCAGAGAGCGGGTCGCGCGGCACCACACGAATGGGCCTGGGCGCTTGCGCACGCACATCGTCCAGTGTCATCTCATCCAAAAAGACTTCTTCGCCATCGCGAAGCATCACCGAAGGTATCAGCACAGTGTCGCCCAGCTCGCCTTTGAACTCGGCCAGCCCGCGCAGCAAATCAGCTCCTACAATCAGCCCGGCGATATTGATATTCCCCTCGAAGAACCAGTTGTGAATCTTGCAGACATTCACACTCAGTCCCTCGACCCGGTTCAGAATCGCCGCGAATTGCTCTAAGAGCGGCGCGGCAATCTCTCCTGTCGCCAGTGTGAAACTACGAATCGTTTTTACCTTTTTCGGGATGCGTTTTTCTAGCTTCTTGAGGTCGTCTAAGAACAACCGCACCAGTCCTACGCCATCTTCCAGCTGCGGAAAGCCCTCGTAATTGCTCCGTGGCGGAATTGGCTCGCCGCTCCCTAAATAGAACTCATCTGAGAGATAGACGAAGCGCGTGCCTAACTCCTTGAGAAACCGCTCTCGCCGTGGTTCGAACCACTCCACAAAGGCTCGCTTATCGGCATCGTTCCAGGTTCGCACCGGGGCCAGCCGCTCGCGGAACTGGGTAATACCAATCGGCACCACCGCCACGGAGAGCACACCGCCATAGGTCCCACGCTTTTCGGGGTGTAGCGCCGCCAGGTCTTCTATGGTTTTTTCTAAGACCCAGCCATCGTTGTAGTCTGGCACCAGCACCACTTGGGCATGTACCTGGATTCGAGCATCAGCCAGAGTCTCCAGGATCTCTAGAATTGGCTCCGGTCCACGTCGCCCCAGAATCTTGCCCCGCGCCTCTGGGTCAGTGGCATGCACGCTGACATAGAGCGGCGAAAGCTTCTGGGCGCAAATACGTTCCAATTCCCCCTCTTTCAGGTTCGTGAGAGTGACGTAATTGCCATGCAGGAAACTCAGGCGATAGTCATCGTCTTTGACATACAGGCTGGGCCGGAGTCCCTTGGGTTGCTGATAGAGAAAGCAGAAAACGCACTTATTCTTGCAGATATGGAGCTTATCGAAGAGGTCATCGGAGAATGTAACCCCTAAGTCCTCATCGAAATCCTTGGCAAACGAGACCGTCTTTTCCTCACCATCCCGCTCGAAAACAAGAGTTGCTTGTTCGACACCGAGAGCGTATTTCCAGTCCACGATATCGCGGAGCGGTTCGCCGTTTACGGTGAGTACGCGGTCGCCTACCAATAGCCCGATTCGCTGACCCAGCCCACCCGGCACAACGCTTTCAATAACGTTGCGCGATATAGGTCGGTCGATGTGAATCAGTCGCTCATGCGTGGCGACCGGCAGAGTCAAGGCCATGCGCTATTCTACAGCAGTAGCCGCGCGAGAGCCGCCAGAGCCGCCGTTTCCGTGCGTAGGATGCGTGGCCCTAGAGAAACCGCCACGCCGCCCAGTGCCTTTTCCTCTGCCGCCGTGAACCCCGATTCTGGCCCCATAAACAGCGCCAGAGAGTTATTATCCAAAGCCGCTTCGCTCAGAGTAAGATTTGCGCCGGGTGTCCCGACCAGTATTGTCAATCCCTCCGCATGCGTGAGTGCACCAGGAATATCTTCTTCCCAGTAGACGGGCGGCACAATCCCCCTGCCGGACTGCTCCGCGGCATTACGCGCGATATCTTCCCATCGGCTTACCTTGCGCCGAATACGATCCTGCCCTTCCAGGCTAATGGATTTCTCGGTGCCAAAAAACACGAAAGCGGCTGCCCCCAGCTCCACGCCATGTTGAACAATCTGCTCAGCTTTCTCACCAATCTTGGGTAGGGCTTGAAACACGGTTATCTGCCGCTCGGGCTCGGTAGCGACTGGCTTCCACTCCGTGATAATCCGCGCCGTGACACCACGTTTCTCTACGGAAACCAGTCTCGCCTCGGCGGCGAATCCAGCGCCATCGTGCAGCATGAGGCCATCACCAGAGCGCATGCGTAGCACGGTGTGTACATGATGCGCTTTATCCGCAGGAAGAGCAATTGTGTCGCTGTTGTTGCGTGTTACAAAGAAGCAAAGTGGCATATTTAAAGAGTACTCATCCCCGTGGCGCCAGTTTCATCAATAGCACTTCGGTGAGGAGCTGCTGGTTGGCGTTGCGGGCTACATGGCGGCGGAACTGAAACAGGGCTTGCAGGTTCTCCGCAAGCTGTTCTGGTTTGTATTTCGCTGCCGCTGCCCGGATTTGAGCCGCGCGGTCTGCGTGAATGAACTCTGCGTTCTCGCCGTGCAGAGTGGCCGCTAGCAGGTCACCGTGCCAGGCTGCCAGAACATCCAGGGCGCGGCCAAGGTCACCACGGGCGCTTTTGTCGGTGCCAGTGTCCGTATCTTCCTCGCCTTTCTTTGGTTTGGGGGGCGTGGCTAGTTTACGCAGATCTTCGGCCAGGCGCAGGCCGCCGATGGGCGGAACCTCGCTCAAACGGACGGCAAGATCCAATAGAGCATCACGCTGGGCGCGGAGCTCGGGAGCGTCGGCCAGGCGCAGGGCTTTACCGGGCGCGCCCTCAGCGTAGGCGGCAAGGACTCTGGCTTCATCGGGAGATAGCCCCTTCTGGTCAATCAGAAGTCGGGTTATGTCTTCCGAAGGAACAGAAGAGAAGCGAATCACCTGACAGCGAGAGAGAATGGTTTCCAGTACAGAGGCGGGCGATGGTGCACAGAGGATGAACTGCACGTAGGGTGGTGGCTCTTCCAGGGCTTTCAGGAGCGAGTTTGCCGACTCTTCGTTCAGAGTCTCGGCACGCTCCAGAAGATACGCCCGGCGAGGTCCGGCAATCGGGGCGAAGCGCAGGGTTTCCAGAGCACCTGCAGGATGACCGGGGCGGCTCCAGAGCTGCCAGATTCGGGTGAGGTCGCCATCCGGGATAATGCGGGCGATATCCGGATGCTGACCTTCATCGATACGCTTACAGGTCAGGGTATCGTTGCCCATTCGCTCTTTCAGCAAGGCGAGTGCGGTAGCGGTTTTCCCGACTCCTTCTGGTCCCACGAAGAGCAAAGTCTGCGGCAGGGCCTCTTTCTCTAAGGCGCGACGCAGGGCTGCAATGGCGGGAGCCTGCCCGATGATGGTGTTGAGCGGAGAATCAGCCACGGTTTCTCTTTCGGCGGCTTACCTGGCGGGCCAGCGCAAGTTGTTCTTCAAAAGAAACGGCATCGTTCCAGACGAGTTCACCGCCGCGCACATGGAAGAAACGCCCCAGGTCCTCATGCTCGGCAAGCAGGGTAAGCAGGGTCTGGCACCACTGGTACTTCAGGTCAACGTTCAGCGTTCTCTCCTCAACAGGGCGCTCGGCAGTATTGGGGTCCGCCTGGCACTCCAGCCAGCTTACCAGACGCACGGCGGCATAGCGAAGCTGCATGCGCCCGAGCTCGATGCAGAGCTTGTTCAGACGAAGGGAGACCTCCCCCGCATCGACAAACCGTAGTATCTCCGCGAGGGTCTGGTTTTTAGGCCGTTCCCAGGGAACCCGCACCTGCTGATTATAGCGTATACTTAACACTGTGGACGATGTAACCGGGCGAGACATAGTCGCTCGCTGGCAAGCCGGTGAGAAGTTCGCTGTGGCGCTACTCACGGATGTACAGGGCAGCGCTCCCCAGAAACCAGGCGCGCGGCTATTAGTTCTTCCCGATGGGCAGACGCATGGCACAGTCGGCGGTGGCTGCTTGGAAATGGAAGCCCGGCGCAGGGCGCTAATTGCACTACGAGAGTCCACGCCGGACACCTTTACTCTCCGCTTGGACGATGACTTCGGCTGGGATGATGGTCTGATTTGCGGCGGGTTCGCGTCGTTGACTATCTCCGCCAACCCCGCCCTCTTCGCTCCTGCTCTCCAGCAAGCCCTCACAGCTAGCGCACGCGGTGAGCGCGGCATGCTGGCGACCGACCGGACTACAGGCGAGTCCAACTGGCTCACCAGTGGCACCAGCGCTACACCAGACTGGTTCTGCGAGGAAGTCGGCCCCCCTCCCAGCCTCTATGTGATTGGGTGTGGTCATGTGGGCGCAGCGCTGGTGCCACTCATGGCAGGTGTTGGGTTCCAGGTAACCGCACTAGACGACCGAGCGGATTATGCGAACAACGAACGCCTACCCTCAGCGCATCAGGCGCTTTGTATCGATCTGGTAGAAGCAGCGCGCTCCCTACCAACAGACACGGATACCTACTGGGTAATCGTCACCCGTGGGCATCGCAACGATGGGCGGGTCTTAGCCGAAGTGCTGAAGCGTCCCTTCGGTTATGTAGGTATGATCGGCTCCCGGCGCAAAGTCCGCCTTATTAAAGAAGGTATTCGCGCCGAGAACATCTGCGATGAAACCACGCTAAACCGACTTCACGCCCCTATCGGGCTGGATATCGGCGCTATCACCCCACAGGAGATAGCGCTCTCAATCGCCGCCCAACTGGTGCAAATTCGCCGACAGAAACCCCATCTAAAGTAGAGGGAAGAGCGCTCGAATCTCTTTCAGGAGATTCAGGTACGCGGGCTTATCCGTGATGTTATCTTCCCAGGCAAGACCGAGTGCCATGAGGTCGTAGATTTTCTGCACACGCGCGCCGGGAATGATATTCCCCTTCTCATCATGGTCCCGTCCCATGATCCAGAGCGTATCGCAGACCTCTATTGCGGCTTCTATATCGTGAGTCACGATAACAAAGGTCTTCAGCTCATCGTGGGAGGCTATCTCGCCCAGGAAGCGAATCACGGTTCCTAGGGCTACAGAGGTCTAGCCCGGAGAACGGTTCGTCCATGAGCAACAGATCATCGGAGCAGAGAAGCTGCTGCGCGATAGAGACACGCTGACGTTGCCCCCAGAAAGCTGCGCAGGGTATTTCTTTTCGTGCCCCGCCAGCCCGAACTTCTCTAGTAAGTCCTCGCAGTCTTTCTCGGATTTTCCAGCCTGCTTCGCGGCAACCAGGAGGTTGGAGAGCACGGTTCTATGCGCGAAGAGTGGGTAGTCCTGCGCCACGACTCCCACGGAGCCACGGGTGACAGGTTTCCCCTCCGCGCCAAGCAGCACGCGCCCGGAATCGGGCTGATCTAGCCCGGCCAGAATGCGAAAGAGGCGCGTCTTCCCCACACCACTGGGACCGAGCAGCCCAACTACCTGCCCCTGCTGCATGCCCTCGCGAACTACATTCTTCACCTCGGCGTTTACATCGCGCAGGATGAGTTTCCCACCGAGGGTGAGGCTGACTCCCTCTATCTTAAGGAGCGTTTCTTTTAGGGAATACTCAGCCATTCTGGCGCTCCTTGGTCAGATCGGCATAGGGGCAAACCAGAGATCGAAATAGCCCGATGGCCCAGTCCTGGAAGAGACCGATTACGATAAACACGAGCTGAATGGCGTAGACCTTGTCTAAGTGGAAGTACTTCCGCTCGACATCTAAGAGCTGGCCAAGTCCGTACTCATTGCGGAACATAGTCTCGACTACCGGGAGCAGCGCCCAGAGTACAGCGGAGTTCTGCCGGATACAGTCCAGCATTTGTGCAAACGTGCCTCGGACCACAACTTCCCAGACCACCTGCCATTCGCTCATGCGCAGGGTGCGGGCATGGTCGAACTGGGCACGGGGTATCTGCGCCACTACATCCGCCATGCTGGTAAGCAGGAAGGTCACTCCCCCTAGCACCAGCATGGCCAGCTTGACCTTGGCGCTATCTTCCAACACCAGGGTGAAGACCACGGAGAAACCGACCAGGGATAGGAACCGTCCCTTGCTGATAGCGCTGACCAGAGGCCGGAAGAACGGCACAACCGTGAGGTAGCTAAGCGCCAGCGAGATAAGCACGCTCAGGCCGAGCGCTTTGAAGAAGAGCGTAAAGCTCCCCGCCACACTCTGGGTGAAGTCAGAGTCGCGCGAAAGTTGGCTAAGTGCCGTAAGCACCTCAGTCGGCTTGGGCAGAACTTTGAACGGTGAGGCGAACCAGATAATGAGTGCGATGATAACCTGAGCGGCGATCACTCCCAGCATGATCTGGGATGGCACAAACCGGTTCGGCAGAAAAACGTCTACAGGGGAACGCTTCATAAAGTGTGGCTTCCAGGCTCCAATATACATGGGAGCCTGGAAAGTTTCCTATCTACTACCGCGTGATCAACTTAACCTCAACGCGGCGATTCGCGGCGCGGCCTGCTTCCGTGGTGTTGGGCTTGGCGGGCTGGGTTTGACCGTGTGAGTAGACCTTGATACGCCCACTGAAGTCCACCGGTGCCTGCTTCTCTAGCCAGGTTTTTACGGCGAAGGCACGTGCCTCAGAAAGCTGCATATTCTTGGCCGGATCGCCTACGTTATCCGTGTGCCCATGAATCTCGATATTGGTATTCGAGGCAACAAGCACATCCCGTTTGAGACTGTTAAGCACCTTGGAAGCATTGCTCTGGAACTCCGCTCGCCCGGTGGCAAAAGGAATATCGTAGGCTCTACCAGAGATTTGCTGCGGCTTGGAAGGCGGCATACTTGGCGGACGGGGGGTAGCTTTCGGAGTCGACAGTATCGTAGGAAGGCCAACCTTTTTGACCAGGTCGTTCACGTAGCTGGTATCCAGCACCTGCTCTACAGGCGGATACTCCGGCACTACTTTAGGATACTGGGATACCACAATGTCGCCAAACTGTTGATAGACCTCAGCGAAGGAGTTTGCCTTTCCGGGTATCAAACCAAAGGTTCGGGCAGCATCTGATAAGGTGTTTGCCGAAGAACCACCCAGCTCCACAGATAGACCGGTTTTATCTTTTTCCACCACACCTTTGAAGTAGCGTGCCCAGTACGCGGCATCCTGCTCTTTGTAAACAGTGGCGCTAATCTGCGCCCCTTCCTGAAGTGCGGCGTCGCTCTTCATGACTGCAGCGCCACCTTCGTAGATGGCCTGGAGCATGTTCTCCACGGTCTGGCGGTTGTCTTTACACCACTTGTCAATACCAATCACAGTACAGGGCATCTGGCTGGCGTACTCTTTGGTGGAGACGATAGAAACGAGGCCGCCTTTCTTCTGCGCCACGTTCACGTCGCCGGGGGTCCAGGTAACCACTCCCTGCACTGCGACCTTCTTGCGCTCGCCGGTCGGCTTGCCATTGCGTACCACGGGGCGAAACTCGCTGTAGCCCGTGATGTACTTCTCACCAGCATCCAGGTAGTCGGAGGTGTTCACCCAGTTCAGGGCATCCGGGTCATAGGTCTTTTCGTCCGGGTTGGAGCGCAGGCCGTTGTCCTGGGCCCACTTCAGCGCAATGTTCCAGTCACCATCACGAATCACACCCGCAATCACACTGCCTTTAGCCAGCTTCGGATCCGCTTTCCAGGCAGCGGGTCCCATGAATTTATCCTCGCCACGGGAGTAACCAATCGTAGCTACTACCTTGGGGCGGTAGGCCGGGCCGATTTTCTGGAGGGCGTCATCCAGGCCCTTTAGAAAGGCAGCGCTACCATCGCCCATCACTGTCACGAAATGCGCGCCAGCGGTAGGGTTCTTCTCGCCTCGCTCCAGCGCCGTCGCGAATGCTACCAGCGCCTCGGTGAGCTTATCGTTCATGTCCTGGCGCCCGTAGGTCAGATTGACCCCGCGCTTACACATAAAGCTGTCAGCGGCGGAGGAAACGCCTCCATTGGCGTAGTGCAGCCCCATGTGAGCGTTCCAGGCATACCCCAGGAACCGCACGGGAGTCCCTGCCTTACACGAGTCGCCAGCGGGCAGGCTCGTTCCTGTCCCACTGCCGGTGCCAGAGGCAGTTCCACTGACCGTCGTTTCACCACCGGTGCCACCGGGTGTGCCCCGCTGCTGCATAACGCGCCAGGCGCCGAATGCACCACCAGCAACAACAAGAAATAGTGCGGCTTTACCAGCCGGTGTTAATGTCGCCATGTCCTCAATCTCCTGATTTCTGCTACTATAACACTTGGACCCGTGAAATTCCTAATGGTTACCAAATGCATTGCCCTGGGAATTAAAAGTTGATATAGTACATTGAATTAGTCAAATGACCTTTACCGCAAAAGAGGACTACGGACTCCGCGCGATTCTTGATATCGCCGCGAACAGCGCCAACGGGCCAGTGCAGGCTCGCGAAATCGCGCAGCGCCAGCGCATCCCCGAGCAGTTTCTGGAGCAACTCTTAGCCACCATGCGCCGAGCGGAGCTGATCCGCTCTATTCGCGGTGCCGGTGGCGGGTATATTCTCGCTATGGACGCCAGTAACCTGCGTGTGGGCGATATTCTGCGCGCCCTCTCCGGCCCGCTCGTGCCGCATGACCTGAGCACCCCCGGTCCGGAAGACTCACCGGAGACCGCCGCAGTCCGGGAATCTGGGACGATTTCCGCCAGGCACTCCGCGCGGTTGCCGACGAAACTACTCTTGCCCTGCTTCTGGAGCGGCGTCCCGAGAGCGCCAACTCCAGCTATGCCATGCACATTTGAAGGAACCTGAAATGAAGATCTACGACGACCCTACCCAACTCATTGGCAATACCCCCCTGGTTCGCCTGCGCCACGTAACCGATGGCGGCAAGGCCGACATTCTCGCGAAGCTGGAGTACTTCAACCCTGGCCTCTCGGTTAAAGACCGAATCGGTGTGAACATGATCGATGCCGCCGAGAAAGCCGGTAAGATCTCCCCCGGAAAGACCACCCTGGTAGAGCCTACCAGTGGTAACACCGGTATCGCCCTGGCGTTCGTTGCCGCCGCGCGTGGGTATGACCTTATCTTAGTGATGCCTGAGACCATGTCTATGGAGCGCCGCCTGCTTCTGAAGGGCTATGGCGCCAAGCTGGAGCTGGTGCCGCCAAGCGCTGGTGTCGGTATGACAGGAGCTATCGCCAAGGCCAATGAGATCGTGGCCTCCGACCCAGATAAGTACTACATGCCACAGCAGTTCGAGAACCCGGCGAACCCGGAGATCCATCGCAAGACGACCGCTGAGGAAATCTGGAACGATACCGATGGCACGGTGGATATTCTCGTGGCTGGTGTGGGTACCGGTGGCACCATTACTGGCGTGGCCGAGGTGATCAAGGCCCGCAAGCCGGAGTTTAAGGCGATTGCTGTAGAGCCGACGACTTCGCCGGTGATTACCCAGACCAAGGCTGGCGAGCCACTCGCACCCGGTCCGCACAAGATCGCAGGAATTGGCGCAGGTTTCGTCCCTGGTAACTTGAATACGGATCTGGTCGATGAAGTCGTGCAAATCTCCTCAGAGGATTCCGTGGCTATGGCCCGCCGGGTGATGGTCGAAGAGGGTCTTGCGGTCGGTATCTCCTCTGGTGCAGCCATTCTCGCCGCTGTGCAGATCGGCAAGCGCCCCGAGAACGAAGGCAAGCGTATTGTCGTTATTGTTCCCTCCAACGCGGAGCGCTACCTCTCTACCATTCTCTTCGAGCACCTGCGCGAAGGATAAGATTCCACTAAACGGAGAAACGCCTCACCCGGATTGGGTGAGGCGTTTTGCTTCGTGGGGTAGGATGCTGCCATGAACCGACCAAACGGCACATCGCCTCACCACTTTGTTTATGTCGGTGCAGAGCGTGAGAAGATTCACGACCCCGCGTTTCTATCCACGAAGGCATTTGATGGTGCGCAGGTCCGATATACGTGGCGCATGCTTGAGCCAAAAGAGAACGTTTACGACTTCTCCCCGATTCAGGAAGATCTGGATTTCCTAAAGGCGCACGGCAAGCGGCTGTTCGTGCAGCTGGCAGATGCTACGTTCTCCGCTGAGTTCAAATGTGTGCCCCGCTATCTGCTCGATGATCCACGATTCCACGGTGGAATGGACAAACAGAGCGAAGGCGACAGGGTGCTGGGTTGGGTCGCGCGGCGCTGGGACAAAGCGGTGCGCGAGCGCTATCAGAGCCTCCTTCGGAAACTGGGAAAAGCGTTCGATGGCAAACTAGAAGGTATCAACCTGCCCGAAACATCAGTGGATATTCCTGAGTCGGGTCCTTTGCGCCCGAAGGACTTTACTGAGACTGGCTACCGCGATGCTCTGCTGGATAACATGGCTGCTCTGAAGCGTGCCTTTCCCCGGTCCGTGACCATCCAGTATGCCAACTTTATGCCGGGAGAATGGCTGCCGGGTGATAACAAAGGCTACCTCCGCAGTATCTACACCGGGGCTGCCAAGCTGGGTGTTGGCGTGGGTGGACCGGATTTGCTTCCCTACCGCCCCGGTCAGATGGCTCATTCCTATCCCCTCATCGCCCAGGCTCCCGGACGTATACCAAAAGGCATCGCGGTTCAGGACGGCAACTATAGCTCCGTGAATCCTAAGACCGGGAAAGCCTACTCACTGGATGAGCTACTTCATTTCGCAACGAACTATCTGAAGGTGGACTACATTTTCTGGTGCACCGAAGAACCATATTATTCTACGCAGTTGATTCCGTTTTTAAAGAAACGATAAAGCGCCAGAATACCTCACCCCAATCAGGGTGAGGTATTTTTATTTTGCCTGCAACTATTTCAAGAGATATAGTTCATATGAACTATATGAATGACACTGGTACCTACTCCAACCTCTGGGATCTGACCGTACTCTGTCTGCTGCGGGAGAAGCCCATGCATCCGTATGAAATGCAGCGGCTTCTCAAGGTGCGGCACAAAGACGACGTATTGGTTCTCAAAAAAGGCTCGCTCTATCATGCCATTCACCGCCTCACGAAAGCGCGTTTTATCGAAGAAATAGAGACAGCTCGTGTAGGGCGGCGCCCAGAGCGAACGACCTACTCTATTACAGATGCAGGCCGGGCTCAACACAAGCGCTGGCTGGAGGAGCTGATTTCCACGCCACGACGCGAGCCGAACTCCTTCATGGCGTCCGTCAGTTTTCTGGTCTATCTGGAGCCAGACGATGCCGCGACTCAGCTAGAGGCACGCGTAGAGCGACTCACTATCGAAGTTACCTCTCTGGAATCCGCGCTTCGGGAAGTGACTCCCAACTTGCTTCGGATTCACACTGTGGAAAGCGAGTATCTACTGGCTCTCTACAGAGCCGAACTCACCTGGGTGAGCGACCTGCTCGCCGACATTCGGTCCGAGCGCCTGACCTGGAATCTGGAGCAGATTCTAACTGGGTTACACAAATGAAAACATCTACCACAAGAGCCGCCGTGCTCACCCTGCTCTTGCTCTCCCCTATCATTGGTGAGGTCATGAGCGGCGCCACACGGCTCAGCTATATCATCGTGCTGGTTCCTGAGATCATGGTCTGGGGCTGCGGCACACTACTCATTCGGGAGCTGGTTCGGCGGTGGGGCGGTGGCTGGCTCAGCGTTTTCTTATTAGGCCTTGGCCTAGCTGTCGCCGAGGAATTCTTAATCCAGCAGACCTCGCTGGCACCACTTCCCTGGTTGGGCAATCAACCTACCTATGGACGGGCATTTGGCGTGAACTGGGTCTATTTCCTCTACATGCTCGGCTTCGAGAGTGTGTGGATTGTGCTGGTGCCAACTTCTATTGCCGAACTACTCTTTCCCGAGAAACGTGACAAGCCATGGCTCGGCATCGGCGGCATGATTACAACGGTGATTGTCTTCCTGCTGGGCAGCTTCATTGCCTGGTTCGCCTGGATAAAGATAGCGCGCTCGAAGACCTTCCACGTTCCAGACTATCATCCGGCAATCATCGCCTTCGTATTAGGCACCCTGGCGATTCTGCTGCTAGGTGTCGCTGGTTATGCTCTGCGCAATGTTCGACCCGCAACCAGCCTGCGCCATGCCCCTAAGCCTACAGTTGTCGCGATTATCGCCTTTATCATCGGTATTGCCTGGCAGTTGCTGCTTGCTATTATCTTTGTGCCATCGGTTCAAGGACCGGTCTGGATACCCCTCACCCTTGGATTGGCACTAGCCGGAGCGACGCTCTGGGGAATTCGTAACTGGACCGGCGATAAAAGCTGGAGCGAGCAGCATATTTGGGCACTGGCATTTGGGGCGCTTGTAGCCAGTATGCTCGGCGGGTTTGCTGGAGCCAATGCGTGGCCACAGACCGATCTTGTGGGCAAGATAGTGCTGAACCTGCTGGGAATCGCAGGCATGCTCTGGCTGAGCCGCCGCTTGCACTCTATTCCCAGAGGAGTACAATAGTTTGAAAAAATGGACAATGTTGCCCTTCAGACTAGCCTCAACCATCGGGGTGGGTTCGGCCCGAATACCACAGCGCTGTACCCACCTGCAGACACCCTGGAGAAAATCGGTGGGCGGGCGGCGGTCTCCCGGCTTGTAGACGGCCTGTATGACCGGTTTGAAACAGATAAAGTGCTACGCCCCCGCGTTTAGCCGAGACCTGACCCACGAGCGGGAGAAGGTAAAGCAATTTTTCGAGGCGTGGTTCGGTGGCTCACGTGCCTACTTCGATAGAGACTGGCCGCCGGGTCTTACCGCAGCTCACGCCCCTGTCTCAATAAGCCGGGGAATGGCTGGCCGCTGGGTGGGGCATTTCCTGGATGCCTTCGCCGAAGCGGTCCCCGACCCTGCCCTGATGAGTTCGGTAAAACCGCTCATCGGACGGCTCCACTGGGACTCGTCAATCGCCCCAACGAGCCGATACCAGGCGAGAAGCTTCGCTGCGGAGCCTACAGTTCCGACCCTCGATTCTTGCAGTGTGTTCAGCGAGACAATGCGTCTGGCCTGGTGGAGCTTGCAGCGACGAACCCACGGGTGATTCCGGATCAGGGACCAAGGCTCTTATTGGTGGCAGCAGTTCGTGGAAAACTTAATGCAGCAGAGGCGCTGGCTGAACCATGGAGTGAACGCAAACGATGTGGCAATGCTGACCGGGAGCGAGGCAAGCGCCTGTGGTCTGCCGATGCTGCGAATCACCCCACTCTGTGGAGCACTCGCCAGACACCACGCGAACGTCGCGCAGTTGCTGATTCAGCATGGCGCCCAGTACGACATCTTCACGGCAGCGTTCCTTGGCGACTTAGAAGGCGTACAGAGCCTGCTGGACCAGGCTCCTGAGCTAGTCAACGCAGATGATCCTGCTTGCGATCTGGCTCAAATCACCCCACTGATGCACGCCGTGATGACCGACCAGTTTGAGGTCGCCCAGCTTCTGCTAGAGCGCGGCGCGATCGTTGGTGGCAACAGCATTCGGTTAGTTCGGCATGCTGCTAATCATGGCAATGAAGCATTGACCGAGCTCTTACTCCAGCATGGTGCAGATCCCACCACAATCGGTGCGGGAATCTGGGTGGTGTATCCGAGTATCGCGGAGAAACTGATTACCCGAGGCGCGAATGTGAATCAGGAGCCGGGCAAGTGGATAGGTCTGTGCTGTACGGGCAATAGTGGCCACAAAGAAAACCCTGCGCTGGCGCAGGGTCTACTTCGTTGTGGTGCCGATGTGACCGCGCTGTACAAAGGCACCACGGCACTCCACTGCGCCTCCAGAGCCGGATTCACTCAGGTGGTGAAGGCGCTGATCGAGCATGGTGCGAGCGTGTCTGCCTTCGACGCCAATGGGCAGACACCGCTAGACGCTCTGGAGACGGCGGGTAAGAGTGTGGACAGGGAACCGGTGCGACGGCTTCTTGTCGCGCATGGTGCGCGACAAAGCTAGTTCACTGAATCCCTGGTCCCTTCTTTTTTTTCATGGCTTCGTAGCGTGCCATCTGTTTTTTCACCAGCGCAGGGGGAACGATTCCCTCCACCACCTGGAAAAGTTTCCGGGCCGCTGCTTCATCTGTGACAAAGGAAGGTACTCTATATGTCTTACCGCTCTCGGTAACACCTAAAACGGAGAGCCCCCCACCAACAGGGGGCTTCGGCAGTTCCTGCCAGGTTTTCGTCAGCCCCAGCGCGACGAGCTTTTTGTAGAGCGCTGCACGCTGCGCCTCACTGAAGGAGAAGGTTTCTTTCCAGAGTTCGACTCCATTTCCCATGCCAGGATAACCGGGGCGGAACTCGTAGACCGCTGGCTTGCCCTTCTCCAGGCGTATGGCGAACTCATAGTGATTCGGTGGGGGCACGGTCCCATTTCGGTAGGTATAGAAAAGTGTCATGACTCAGTCCAGCCAGATTCCGTTGTAACCATCGGCTACAAAGATTCGTCCGCTGCCTGTCTTATTCGCCATGTACAGTTTTCCTCCTACCCCGATTAGCAGTTTGCCTACCGAAGTGGCATCCAGAGAGGCTTCGGCATCCGGGTCAGCAATCAGCTTGGCCGAACCTGCGCCACCATCTAACTTCCAGATATCCGTGTTCTGACCTTCGGGGGATAGAATTCCCAATCGATGAACCGTACTTCCCTCTTTGTACACGGCTAGCCCGGCAACACCATCGGCAACGCCGCTCCAGAGCTGGTCATAAGTGCCATTGAAGTTATAGGCGCGCACCCAGACCTTAGGCTTCGCCCCACCATCGTCTTTCTCGTAGCTGCCAGCGATAATGCGGCTCGTGCCTGGCTCGAATACTGGTCGGGAGATGTAGTAGCCCCGTGCCACCCAACCTGCGGAGGCCACCTTCTTGAGTTCGTTGCCCACTTTCACCATGAGCCAGACCTTGCCTAAATCGCCTGGCTCTCTGCGGATAAACGCCAGCACACTGGCATAGGGCTGCGGGCTATATCCATCGGTAATTTCCTGACGCTCATCGGAACCATCGCGCTTCATGGACCAGATGTTGGTGCTGGTCCCATTACTGGTGCGGCGTGTGAAGTAGATACGGCCATCGGTATAGGAGGCTGGCGATGTATCCTCTCCGGAGCTAAGTCGCGTTTCGGTTCCATCGATCTCACGTTTCCACAAACCCTTCTGATCTCCGGTGCGTGAAAAGACAATGGGATGAGGAATCGCTATCTTAAGCACATCTTTAAGTTTGTTCTTATCTACCGCAACAGGGGGTCTCTGGGTTTGGAGTTGGCCCTGTACCTTCAGTTCCTGCGCAGAGGCGGCCAGCCCCAGCGCTGCCAGCATAGTCAGTAAAACCATTCGTTTCATAACTCTATTATTCCCCATAAACCTTAACCTGAAACGGGTACACTCTCGCAGAGGACTGTTATGCAATACACGCGATTGGGCCGTACCGGCCTGTCTGTCTCTCGTCTCTGCCTCGGCACCATGAACTTCGGGCCGGTGACGTCTCAGCCCGATAGCTTCGCTATCATGGACAAAGCTCTGGAGCAGGGCATCAACTTCTGGGATACCGCAGATGTCTATGGCTGGAAGCAAGGCGAGCGCATCACGGAGAAGATTATCGGCGAGTTCTTCGCCCAGGGCGGCGGTCGCCGTGAGAAGGTCGTGCTGGCCACTAAGCTCTACGGTAGCACGGGGAACTGGCCCAATGAAGGC
The DNA here is from genome assembly GCA_049840835.1 of Armatimonas sp. Taxonomy (GTDB): domain Bacteria; phylum Armatimonadota; class Armatimonadia; order Armatimonadales; family Armatimonadaceae; genus JANLTX01. The sequence continues at coordinate 28,459 of JASGJG010000018.1, forward strand.
CGACTCTCCAAACTCCGCATCAAGAAGGGCTGCGAAGCCTCGCTAAAGGCCATGCAGACCGACTACATCGACCTGCTGCAGATGCACCACATCGACCGTGATTGCCCCTGGGAAGAAGCCTGGGAAGCCTTTGATCAGCTGATTGCCGAGGGCAAGGTGCTCTATATCGGCTCGTCTAACTTCGCGGGCTGGCACATCGCTCGTGCCCAAGAGCGTGCCGCAGCCCGCCATACGCTGGGCCTGGTAGCTGAGCAGACCAAGTACCACCTGCTCTGCCGCTACCCGGAGTTGGAAGTCATTCCCGCCTGCGACGCCTATGGCCTGGGCCTGATTCCCTGGTCGCCGCTAGGAGGCGGTATCTTGGGCGGCGCGCTCCAGAAAGCCACCGAGGGTCGCCGCGCGAATGAGAATGTGCAGAAGGAAATCGAAAAAAATCGTCCTGCTTTAGAGAAATGGGAAGCCCTGTGCACTGAAATTGGCGAGTCTCCTGCCGATGTCGCTCTGGCCTGGCTGCTCTCTAACAAGGTCGTGACCGCCCCCATCATCGGGCCACGCACCGTGGAGCAGCTAGACGGCAGCCTGAAGGCGCTAGAGATTACCATAGATGACGATCTAAAGAAACGTATCGACGAAATCTTCCCAGCCGTGAGCATCTTTGGCAACGAATCCCGGCCCGCTCCAGAAGCCTACGCCTGGTAATCAATACTAGCCCGGCCCTTTCAGGGTCGGGCCACTCTCGGCTCCTGATTGGCTATTGCGATATAATTCGTGCAGTATCACTGCACTTATCAGGAGTATCCCCTTTTGGAAACCTTGCCTGCGGGCAAACTGCGTTTTATCTCGCTGGGCGGCGTCGGCGAGATTGGTAAAAACCTCTACGTCTATCACGTTCTGGATCAGCTCTTAATCGTCGATTGTGGTCTGAAGTTCCCGGATGAGCGGCTCTTCGGAGTTGATCTTGTTGTCCCTGACATTCGCTGGCTCGAAGAGCGAGTCTCTATGATTCAGGGCATTGTCATCACCCACGGCCACGAAGACCATATCGGCGCGCTCAGCTTCCTGCTGCCCAAGCTGCCCGACGTCCCCGTGTACGGTCCCCCGCTAGCACTGGGCTTAGCCAAGAACCGCCTGGGTGAGCGCAAGCTCATTGGCAAAGTCTCGCTGAATGAGTATACGCAGGATGATGTACTCCAGCTTGGTCACTTTGTGGTAGAGCCGATTCGGGTAGCGCACTCGATTCCCGATAGCTTCGCGCTGGCGATTCGTACCCCCTCCGGAACCGTGATTCACACAGGCGACTTCAAGCTGGATCAGACCCCGGTAGACGGGCAGTTGTTCGATATCCCCAAGCTCTCCCGCATCGCCGACGAAGGCATTCTGGCATTGGTTTCGGATACCACCAACGTTGAGCGACCGGGCTATGTGCCTTCCGAGCGTATCGTCGCGCGCACGTTCGATCAGATTTTGCGGGAAGCGCCGGGTCGGGTGATTATCGCCAGCTTCGCGTCTCAAATTCACCGTATGCAGATGGCTATCGATGCCAGCGTGAAGTACGGGCGCAAAGTCACTGCCGCTGGGCGCTCTATGCAGCAGAACATGGACATGGCCGCCAATCTGGGCTACCTGACCATTCCCGAGGGTGTTCGGATTCGTGCCGAAGATATCGGAAACTACAAGCACCAGGAGCTGACTATTCTGACCACAGGTAGTCAGGGCGAGCCTCTGGCGGGCCTTTCCCGCATGTCCAACGATGACCACCGGCACGTGCGTATTGAAGCCGGGGACACCGTCATCCTGTCCGCGACTCCGATTCCAGGCAACGAGTCGGCTGTCTGGCGGGTGGTGAACGAGCTGGTGGCACGTGGTGCGAATGTGATTCACGATCATCTTATGCCAGTACACGTGAGCGGGCATGGCTATGCAGAAGAGCTGAAGCTGGTGCTCAATATCGTGAATCCGCAGTATGTGATTCCGGTACACGGCGAGCGGCGCATGTTGGCGCACTACGGCAAGCTGGCTGAGGAGATGGGCTGGCTGCCCGAGGATATCTTCCGGCTGGAAATCGGCGATGTGCTGGAACTAGACTCCACGCGTGGCCGTGTTATCGACCGGGTACCGGGCGGCGCATCGCTGATTCACTCTGACACAGGGCGTGAGATCCACGAGGTAGTCGTGCGCGATCGGCAGATTCTGTCCGATGAGGGCTTCGTGGTAGCGATCCTAGTACTGGATCCGGAGACAGGTGAGCTTGCCACAGCGCCTCAAGTAGTGTCTCGCGGAGTGGTCTATGTGGACCATCATCCGGAGCTGATGGAAGAGGCTGTGACTCTAATCGAGGAAATCGTAAACACGGCAGCAGAGGCAGGCCCTGCCCCGATTCCCGATACGCTACACGGTGAGGTCCGGCAGGCCCTGAAAAAGCTTTTCGATAAGCGCACCGGGCATCGCCCGCTGATACTTACCGAAGTTCTGACCATATAAAATGATAGCCCCGAAAATCGGGGCTATCTTTTGTTTTGTCCTTCCGGTTCCGCTATCTTCACCTCAGTCACGCGAGTAACATGCGCAAACTTATCGTCAGCAACCTGACCTCTCTCGATAGCTACTACGAAGGCAAAGACAGAGATCTCGGTGCCCTCTTTCAGCACTTCCATCCGGATTATTCCGGCGACCAGACCTTCGACTACTACAACGCAGAACGTCTGCGCGCCGCTGATACCCTTTTACTGAGTGGACGTACCTCATCGCTGGGCTTCATGAACTACTGGATGGGAGTACCTTCCGATCCGAACGCTACACCGATTCGGCAGGAGATTGCCGGGCTGATGGCTTCTATAGAGAAAGTTATTGTTTCGGACCACCTCACTGCAGAGGAAATCGCACCGTGGGGAAATACGCGTGTTGTCCGCCGGGCGGATTCCTACAGCGAGATAGCGGACCTGAAGCAATGCCACAGACGAGATATTCTCGTTCTTGCGGGCCGACTGCTCTGGAATGACTTGATGGCTCACGACCTGGTAGACGAGCTACACATCACGATTTTCCCGATGATCGCCGGAGAAGGAGGCACGCCCCTGTTTGAAGGACAGCCGGGCGTGCTCCTGAAGTTACTCTCCACACGTACCTGGCAAGGCTCTGGAAATATCCTCGCTTGCTACCAGGTTAGCCGCGCTCAGAATCCCTGAGCGATGGCCTTGATAGAATCCGCGTCTAAACTCTCCAGACGCGGCCCCAGCTTAGCAACTACCTGCGCGGCGCAGTAACTGGCGATTCGCCCGGTCTGTGCCAGGGGCAGCTCATGCGTAAGGCCATAGAGGATTCCGGCGGCGTACATATCGCCCGCACCAGTCGTATCTACTGCCTTTACCGGATAAACGGGAATCTCTGCCTCTTCGTCACCAGAGACCAGGAATGAACCGCCTGCATCCAGAGTAACTGCAGCCACTCCACCAGCGAGTGCAGCCAGCTTGCGGGCAGCCTCACGAGGATCTTCCTCGTCCATCAGAGCGCAGGCTTCTTCTTTGTTCGCGAAGACCACATCCACATGGTTTTCCAGCAGATGCAAAAAGTCGGCTTTATGGCGTCCTACACAGAAGGGATCAGAGAGGGAGAGGGCCACTTTCACGCCTGCCGAGTTCGCCTCACGCATGGCGGTGAGAACTGCGTCTTTCTGGCTGTCCGTATCCCACAGGTACCCGGTGACATAGATATAGCGGCTGGCGCGCAGGGCTTCCAGATTCAGGTCACTGGCGGTGACTTCGCGAGACTGGCCCAGATAAGTCAGCATGGTGCGCTGGGCATCCGGGGTGATCAGAATCAGGGAGACACCGGTATCTCCTGCCCCCTCGCCCAGTAAGGGGGCCACCCCCATGGTGTTCAGGCTCTCTCGGTACATGCGGCCATGTTCATCTGGCCCGGTGCGGCTGGTGAAGGCGGTAGTGCCACCCAGCTGTGCGATTCCAATCATGGTGTTCGCCCCAGAGCCACCGGCTTCGGTATGTACAATCTGGTTCTTCACCTTGGGGAAGAGAGCCGCCTGCTCCTCATCGGAGAGCAGCATCATGCCGCCTTTGGGAAGACCCAGTTCCTCTAGCTGCGTATCACTGACCTCTGCCTGAATGTCAAAGAGGGCGTTGCACATCCCGAACACATCGTATTTCTTATCCATGCCGGGGCATTCTATCGCACCTGGGAAGCTCTATATACTTCTGCGATGTCTTAGTCCTGCCCTGTCCATTTTGGCTGTGCAACCTGTTTCCAGCGAGCGCGAATGGCTTCGTATACCTCAGCCGGCAAGGGACCAAGCGACAAGTGTTGTGCATTCTGCGCCCAACGCTCCGGATTGGTAGTACCGACAATCGCTGTAGCGACTTCCTCCGAATCAAGCGTGAAACGCAGAGCGACGCTAACCGCGGCATTCATGTCCCCTTGAAGGAATCCGTAGTCCAGTTGCTGAAGCCGCTCCCAGTAAGGCACTATGTACTTGCTGTTCGGGCGCTCCGCGAATTGCCAGCATGTATTGGCAATAGGACGCTTTACGATAACACCGATTTGTTTTGCCGCCGCGACTGGCAGGAGGAGATCGATACATTCCTGGTCAGCGATGTTAAGAGAGGTTTGGAGAGTGTGGAAAGCACCGCACTCTAATGCATAGAGGGCATCCTTACTATCTCCACTGTAACCAATGAAGCGCACCTTTCCAGCATCCCTGGCATTTTGCAGAACGGCGATCACATCCCCTCTCTTTAGCAGGCGACGGCTGCAACCGTGCAGTTGAATGACATCTATGTAGTCTGTCTTGAGGCGTCTCAGACTTCTATCAATACTTTGTTCCAGCGTTTCGACATCCCAGTCAGACATGTTCAAACCTGCAGAATGTCCACACTTAGTAAATAGGTAATAATCCTTACGGCGATGAGAAACAGTGTTGCCGATCATCTCCTCGCTTTTGCGGTAGCACTCTGCTGTATCAATTACATTTAATCCAGCGTCAAGGGCATCATTCAGTAGGCGCTCAACAATTTTCTCAGGCACATGTTGTCGCCCGATTTCGGCTCCTCCCAGCCCTAACGCAGTAACGTGCAGATTGGTCTTACCTAGCCTACGCTTTTCGATGTGTATTTGTTTACCCACCTTTAGATGAGGAAATAGCTTCTCCCCGTGCCAACGCCATACACCGAGCCGCGAAGCCTGCCAATCCAAACTCAGCCTCGGCGTAGGATTTTGCGGCCTGACCCATAGTAGTGCGAATGTCATCGTCAGTCCAGAGGCGCAGCATGGCAGCACGAAGAGCCGCTATATCTTCAGGTGGGACCAGAAGAGCCGTCTCGCCGTCCTTCACATAGTCGCGCACACCGGGAGTATCCGATACGATGCAGGCTTTCTCGGAGAACTGAGCACGCAGTAGCACGGTCTGTCCAGAGGAGAACCCGGCATTGTGTAGCGGGATGGTATGGAAGCGGGCAGAGGCAATCAATGCCATAGTCTCATGATGCCCGGTGTTGTACTTGACTGTTACGTTGGGGCCAGGTGTTACACCGCCTAGTGCGCTTTCATCACCAGCAACTACAGTGAGCGGAATCTCTGTGCCTTCTACGGCACGCAGTAGAGTTCCATAGTCACGGTTGGACTGGCCCAAGGCCAGCGCAAATCCCCCATCGGTAGGCGCAGGCGCGTCGTCGTCTTGCGTATAGGGAGTGGGCCAGAAGAGAAATCTCTCTGGCGGGAGATTAAGTAACTTTGCCTGCAGCTCGCGCTCCGCTTCCGAAAAGCAGATTATCTTCTCCGCACGAGCCAGAAGCGGGCGAATGAGTGGCAGCAATTTCAGTACCGATCCCTTGAGAATGGGGCCAACTGCTACGAACTTTGGGCGTTTCGCTTCTGGGATCTTACCTATCAGCAAAGAAGTCGCCAGAGCACTGCGCAGCTCCCAGGCGAAGACCATATCGTATTGGGTGAAGTCCGGGCGGCGTGCCGACAGGGCTTTATACTCGGCAAGATACGGGGGCAGCTTTGTCTCTCCGGGACCAGTAGCCGTATGGTCAGGAGCGGCAAAGAATAAATCCCCGGTCACTCCATCGGGCAGGTGGTTCCAGGCCCAGAGTCGCCCGGAGTGCTCTGCCCAGGGCAGCACGAACGCCAGTCTCATTGTTTCTGAGTATCGGAAGCCTGCTGTAGAATCTCCTGCACAATACAGTCTTCCTCAGGCGGACGAGCCGGATCGTCTTTAATCACGCTAATCTGCCCATCCAGCTCCAGAATCGCGTAGCGGACTTCGCTCAGTGAGGCGATGCCCTGTTTTCGAAGCGCTGTTAGCAGATCCACCTTCTCCACCCCTTCTTTTTGTAGAGCGTTTTCAAGAATCTTGCCGTCACGCACAATCAGTGCGGGAGTGCCTTCCAGTAACTTACGCGTGGCATCACTCTTGGCCGTCAGCTTATCGAAGAGAGCGGAGAGTCCCAGAAGAGTGATGACCCCGGCGAACGAACCTACTATCGAGTTGTCCTGCCCGATAATGGCGTTCTGTACTACATTGGAGATAAGCAGAATAATCAAAAAGTCGAAAAGCGTAGCCTGAGAGAGCTCGCGCTTTCGGGTCAGACGAAATGCCAGCAGGAGAAAGATATAGACGACTAAGGGGCGCAGCATTTTCTCCACCAGGGAGACGCCAGGCCAGAGCAGGGTTTCGTGCCCGGTGCCGGGATAGAGTAGCCTCAGGTTCATAGAATCACTATAAAGCATTCGAATTTGTGAGCCAAGAGTCCCATTGACGCCAGCAAGTTAGCCGGTTTATACTGAGCCTTAATGAGCGAGGAACATCTCGTCACTCGTGGAGGCGTTGTTATCTTCAACCCCACCAGCGGACGCGGCACCGGCGGGAAACTTAGGGACCAGGCAAAAGCCTTTCTGGGAGATGGCTATGAATGGCACCCTACCCAGCGCCCCGGTCATGCCACGGAGCTGGCGAAAGAAGCAGCGAAGAGTTTTGATGTCGTGGTTGCCATGGGGGGTGATGGCACGGTCGGCGATGTGGCCCGAGGCATTCTCGCGGTCCAGGACGAAACCGGAAAAGAGGCATCTCTGGGTGTACTCCCGGCAGGCACGGGTAATGACTACGCCCGCAACCTCGGTATTCCCCTTCGTTTAGACATTGCGGCAGAAATCATTCACTCAGGTGTGATCAAGCGGGTGGATGTCGGTGTGCTAAACGGCACGCCGTTTCTCAACAACACGGGCACCGGGTTCGATTCTGCTGTTATGCAGACCATGAATAGCGGAATGAAATGGCTCAAAGGCCAACCTGCGTTTCTGGCGGCTATCTTCAAGACCCTGCCCAGCTATAAGCCATTCACCGTGACCCTGGAAGTCGATGGTGAGCAGCGCCGTGCAGAGAAAGTGATGATGATCTCCGTTCTCAACGGCAAGGTCTACGGTGCCGGTATGGAAGCGGCCCCCCACGCGGAAATGGACGATGGTCGACTCGACGTACTGCTTATCAAGGCCACCAGCAAGATGAAACTATTGCCGCTGGTGCGCAAGGTAGGCGCCGGGGAGCATATCGGCAATCCCCACTGCGAGTTGTTCCAGACTCGTGCTCTGAAGATCAGCACCATTCCTGTACTGCCTATTAATATAGATGGGGAGATTCGTGGCACGACTCCTATGAATATTTCGGTGCGCTCCCGTGCGCTAAAGGTACTGGTGAGGTGATTCCTGCCGTTGTTACGGCTGGTGGGCGGCTGAAAGGCCCTCTGGCTGAACATTTAGGAGTAGAGATTAAGGCTCTGGCCCCTATTAAAGGCGTGCCCGTGCTGAGCCGTGTGCTGAATGCTCTCGAAGCAAGTTCCGGTGTCAGCGAATCTGTGGTGGTTGGCCCGGTAGACGCACTACGGGAGACAGTCGGTGAGCGTGCCTCTCTGATAGATGAAGGGGAGACTGGCATTGATAACGTCCGCCGTGGCCTGGCCGCAATGCGCGGCGCTGCGGGCGATGGCTTTGTGCTCCTCAGCGCCAGCGATCTGCCGTTTCTCTCTGTAGAAGCCATCGATGACCTGATATCCCGCGCGCCTCAAGATGCAGATTTAGTCTTCCCGATTCTGGGGAAAGATGCCTACGAAGCGGTCTTCCCCAATTCGCCCAATGTCTGGACAAAGCTGAAGGATGGGCCTCTTACCGGTGGCTCCGTACTCTTAGTGCGACCGGCGGCGATAGAGCGGAACGCCGCTCTCATCGAGAAAGTATTTGAAGCACGCAAGAGTCAGCTAGGGATGGCGAAACTCCTGGGAATCAATATCGCCCTCAAGTTTGCGGCGGGTCGTCTCACGGTCGCCGAGGCGGAGGCCCGTGCATCTACCATCACGGGTTGCTCGTGCCGGGTGCTCTGGGACGCGCACCCGCACCTGGCCTGCGATCTGGATGACCCTGCTGATTTTACGTTCGCGGAGCAGCACTGACTAGATGCCACAACGATTGAAAGACCTACAGGAGACTGCGCGCGAACGTGCCAAAGTAGCCCAGGAGCGCTTGAAAGAGCTCCAGGAGCGAGTACAGCCCCTGGAAGAAGCGGCACGTGACGCCCGAGCGCGCGCCTCAGAAGCTGCCCGGGAATACTCTGCCGTTTTTGAGGAGCGACGCAAAGCTGCCGAAGAAGCGATGCCGCCGGGCTTGCTCACTCGGGTTCTATCGTCGCTGGTGGGTATTCCGCTCTTGTTAGCCCTCATGTTCGTTGAAGTCAACCCGAACCTACCCGGCGTTGTCTTTACGGGCGGAGTCGCCGTTATCGCTTTGCTTTGTGCTGGGGAGTATTTCCGCGCTCTGCGCGCCCGATTCCAGCCCAATGCCTCTGTGGCTTATGTGGCTGTCGTCATTCTTCAGTTCGCCGCCTGGAACGTAAGCCGCGGGCAAGTAGCCCAGCTTCTTCCTATTTTGCTGGTGGTACTGACTATCGCGACTCTGGTTCTCCAGGTCTTGCGACGAGAACAGGAACCCCTGTCCAATCTGGGGGTTACGTTCTTCGGAGTGGTCTATATAGGCTGGCTGCTCAGCTACCTGGTACAGATTCGCTCTATACCGGGCCTCCTGGCTCCGTGGGGCCTGCCCAACCTCCCTATGGGGGCGTGGCTGGTACTCTATCTTTTGCTGATTACCTGGCTAAACGATACGGGCGCCTATCTGGTCGGTGCACGAATTGGTAAGACTAAGCTGGCACCGAAGCTCTCTCCCAAGAAAACTGTGGAAGGCGCTATCGGCGGTCTGGTCTTTGCCACATTGACCGCTATAGGAGTCGGACTATGGCTCAAGCTCCCCTGGCAGCATACGATTTTTCTCGGGCCGCTCTTGGGCATTCTGGGGCAGGTCGGTGACCTCTGTGAGAGTGCACTAAAGCGTGACCTGGGAATCAAGGACTTCGGGGGAATCATGCCTGGGCACGGCGGCCTTCTGGATCGATTTGATTCGATTCTCTTTACCGCTCCGATAGCCTATTATTATTTGGCGTATGTGCTACACCAGCCAAAGTAGCTATAATAGGACATGGAGCATACACGCCTGAAGATTTGTGCCATGCCACGAGATCGATTTGATTGGCGGCTCAATTTCTTTTTAATCGTTGGGACCGTGGCTGTAGAGCTTGTTATTCTCAGCCTACTGTCATATTTAGGCCCAATTGGCACATGGCTGACTCAGGCGCTGCTCGTAGCTCTCATAGTGCGACTCTTTCAGATAACAATTGCCCGAGTGGACGCGACCGAGGATGGTATCTATGCCGTAGGTCTTCTGGGGCGTGGCAGACTGATTCCCTGGGACCAGATAGAAAGTATCGAAGAGATCGACCGGGGCGCGTACTTTCATGATGCCCTACGCTGCCTGTATACCAACAATCTTGCGCCGCTCTCCGGTACATTCTCCGGCATCTTCAAAGTCAGGCTAAAAAACGGGCAATACTGGCTATTCCCTCCAGAAGACCGCGAGCTTTTCGAGCGTAAGGTAGTCTGGAAGCGTCAACAAAAGCAGCCTATGCCTCGCTACTACGCTCAGGCCGAAGAGGCGCCTGTTCAGCAGGTAACTCGCCGCTGGTGGCAATAACGCCGTCATGCCGCGTCTTCGTCGCAGGGTGCTTCTTGGTATAGCAATTCCTGTAGTCGTTGTATTACTCGGACTAATTGGCGCAAGAAATCGGGAGCCCTTGCGTCGCACGGCATTGTCTCTAGCAGAGACAGCGCATTCCGAAACCGCGGTAGACGTTCTGCGGTACAGCTCTCATTGTTACAACCTGCAGGACTGGCTACTGCTCTCTAGTGAGGGAAGTGTTAGCCTGTGGCAGGCGATGTATGATTCTGATGACACCTTGCGCCGCTGGCTTCCCAGAGATCAACGAGAGCCGATTCTGCGCACTCTGAGAGATATTCACTGGGGACCACCGCCTTCGGACTCGGATATCGAGCGGGTGCTCACGGTGGTGCTAGATACGAAGCGGGAGATGCATGGGCCGCTAAGTGATCGACTTCTCCCCATTCTATGCCAACGCTACCTGAAAACCTCACCCGCCCAGCGGGCTTTTGTGGAAAAGCGTATTCGCTTCCTGGCGACATCTACAGACCCCGTTGACCGCTATAACTATGCTCACTCTCAGCTCTATAGTGATAGCGATGCTGCCAGCCTGCCCGTGCTACGAAAACTTCTAAAAGATTCGGAGGAAAGACCACGCGCCCAGGCTATCTGGGCTCTGGGAAATCGTGGCGATGCCAGCTTGGAACCGCTCTTGCCGGTCCTCCCCGACGATCCTTCTCGTATGGTTCGATCCGCCTGGAGTGTGGTGCACTGGCGCTACAACTCTCCTGCCCTTATGGCACGACTATGGAAAGATGCCTACTCAACGATATCCAGCGAGCGTTCCACGGCAATACACGCCTTAGATAGGCACCCCAACAGCTTCCAGCGAAAGCACATCCCCCTGCTGCGCAAGATATTGCAAGAGCCAGACATATCTTTGCGGAGAATCAGCGCTTTTCATTTGATGCGCTTGAATGACGAAGCATCGAAGCCAGCCATTCGTAAGATGCTCAGCTCCTCAAATCCAGAAGAGCGGCAGGCTGGCATGATGGTCGTCTGGCAGACGAACGACCGCTCCGCTCTGCCGGAAATTCGGAAGCTTGCGAATGACAAAGCCTGTGGCCCAATGGCGACCTCGATTTTGCAGCAGTGGGATCCGACCTATAAACGCCCGCTATCGAAGCCCCTTGAGTTCCTTCAGGGACTGATGTTCCAGGGATTCCAGCACTAAGTCCGCCTGCGAAAAGTCCATATGGGCTGTCATAGGGTTCGGTGTGGCTATCACGTAGCATCCCGCTGCCCGCGCCGCTTTCACACCGTTCTCGGAGTCCTCTATCACAATGGCGTTCTGCGGCTCTACATGGAGCGCCTGACATGCTAATAGAAACAGATCAGGGTGTGGCTTGGTGCGGCCTGCGGCCACATCGTCTTTGGTCTTAATCGCCTCAAAGTGCCTATCCAGCCCCAGGCGCGGCAGATGGCGGTCTATCCAGACTCGTGGGCTGCTGGACGCCACCGCCCTCCCCCATCCCTGTGCTCCAGCATCCTCGAGCCAGGCAGTGACTCCGGGGCGAGCGGTCTGTCCTTCCAGCATTCCTCGGAAAATCTCACGATGACGCGCTTTGGCATCATCAATGGACAGCGCTCCCTTGAGTTCCGCGCTCAAATAGGTCCACGGTTCGAACAAATCTGGAGAGTAGCCCCGCCCCACTGCCTCAAAGAACCGATGCCTAGGAAAGGTCAGCCCATGCTCGCTATACAGGCACTCCCACCCGGTACACTCGGGGGTCTCGGTGTCTAGAATCGTCCCATCGAAATCGAAGATTAGCCCTACACTCACAGAGTTATAGTATCAGGCGGGCTGCCAACCCCGGTTCAATGACGGACTTGAGATGCGAGCACTCTCAAATAAGTTACGCCGACGCGCGAACTCGCTGTGTGTAGCGACGGTGACCGGGTCTTTGATGCTGCGCACCACGAAATCGCCTTCCGGGGCGTAGCAGGCGATGTGGATATCGGGGTGGTCTATGGCGATGTCTTCGGGGGTGTTCACGGCCAGATTGTTAGGTACCTCACGGCTCTGGTAGCGCAGGTCTATACTCCAGCGAATCACATCAGTGTGGTTCACGGTAGAGCAATGCGGAGTCATGTTGGTCATAAGCAGCACGCCACCTCGCTTCACAGGAACTGGGACGGCTTCGCCAGATGGCAAGTCATCGTCCTTGATAACCAGATAGCCTGCATTGCCGCCAGTATGGTGCCGCACCACACCAGATTTATGGACATTTGGGAGCACACATAGGCAGCCATTCTCCACCGTCGCGTCTATCAGGGGAATCCAACAGGTCACGATCATGCTACCGTCGCAGTGGGGTGCGATATAGCCACTGTCCTGATGCCACGGCACCACGCCACGCGCCAGTCCCGGTACCTTCGGGCGAATACGGTACACACTGGAGGCAACCAGCTCTGGCCCTACCAGATCCTCCATAGCATCCAGAAGTGCTGGTTCCGTAAGGATATCGTAGATGGCTTTGCCGGTAAACCCACCCCCACCCTTGCCTTCTATGGCGCGCAGATACTCTCCTTGTAGCTCGGGGTGATCGTCTAGAAGCCGGGTTAGTCGGGTCTCGAACGGCTCGGTTTCACGCCGGTCAGTGATTCGACCTTCGGTCCAGAGGTGCTCTGTGACTGCATCCAGAAGCTCAGTAATCTCGGTGGCGAGGGCATCTAGCTTTTCGGCGGGAACTAAATCGTCCACAACGGCATACCCATGGGTAAAGAAGCTCTCATAGCTTTCCGGGGCAAGGCGTTTCATAGCGCCATTATTGCCTGGCGGAAAGAGGGCTGTCAATGGATAGGGAAACCCACACAATATGAGTACCATTTTCTCCATTCGCCCCTGGGCGCAGAAAACCAACATCGCCCTGCTACATGACTACCTCTGCCCTTGGTGCTGGGTCGGATTTTTTCAGGCACAGAAGCTGACAGAGGAGCTAGGCGTGACTTTCGAATGGGTAGGTGCGAGTCTGTATCCGCCCGAGCTGGATGGTCCGGAGTCAAACCCGGGTCCGCGCCCTTTACCTGATCCCAACACTCCGAAAACTCGCTTCGATCTGTTCTGCGACGAGGAGGATATCCAGCTTCCCCTACCCCGGCCCGGCTTTGTGAGAACACACAACGCGCTGTTGGCCGCAGAGTGGGCAAAAGCAAATGGCGGTTTCGATGCCTTGAACGAGGCTATCTATCGGGCTTACTGGGAGCGTAGCGAGGATATTGAGTCTATCGAAGTGCTCTCAGCCCTCGCCCAATCCGTTGGGTTAGATGGCGCTGCCCTGGCAGAGTCTGTCTCTGAGAAACGCTATGATGAGAACATCGTCCGCTTCGATGATGGCGCCTATGAAGTAGGCATTCGAAATGTACCGACGTTCGTATTCGGTGCTAACGAGCAGCTTGCCGAGGCGAACTATCCTGACTTGAAGCGAGCCGCAGAGCGATTCATATTGCGGCAAAAAAAGAAATAGAAAAACAAACAGCCTCTGCGAAGCTACTTCGCAGAGGCTGTTTGTTTTTATTCCACTGTGACAGACTTTGCCAGGTTGCGGGGCATGTCTATCTCGCAATCCAGCGAGCGAGCCACCAGGTAGGCCAGAAGCTGGAGCGGGACCACACCGACTATTGGAGAGAGCGCCGGGCGGGTGCGAGGAATGGTAATCACGTGTTCCGCTAGAGAGTTTGCGCGGGTCTCGCCTTCGGGCACCACGGCCACCACGCTGCCACCACGAGCCGCGACTTCTTGCATGTTTGAGAGCGTTTTCTCAAACAGGGCCTCATCAGTGGCCAGGCAGACAGCGACCACGCCGGGCTCTATGAGCGCCAGTGGGCCATGTTTCAGCTCCCCTGCGGCATACGCCTCAGCATGCAGGTAGCTGATTTCTTTCATCTTGAGGGCAGCTTCTAAGGCCACCGCGCCATCGTAACCACGACCCAGGTAGAAGAACACTCTGCGCTCAGAGAGTTTTCCGGCCAGGTCTTCTATGAGCAGTGCACCGCCCAAAACGGTCTCCACGGCATCTGGTAAGGCTTCTAAATCTGCAGCCCAGGTACGCTGAGCGTCTTCGTTCAAGCGCCCTTCCAGTGCCGCCAGATGCACTCCAATAAGCGTGAGGGCGAGGAGTTGGGTTACATAGGCTTTGGTGCTGGCGACGGAGATCTCCGGCCCGGCCTGGGTATACACGCAGGCATCCGACTCACGAGCGATAGAGCTACCCACTACATTGACCACGGAGAGAATCGATGCACCAAGCCGCCGGGCTTCCCTGAGTGCTGCCAGAGTATCCGCCGTCTCCCCAGACTGGCTGACGATAACCACCAGAGTCTCCGGCCCTACCAGTGGGTCAGAGTAGCGGAACTCGCTAGCCACCGAAACCTCCGTGGGGCGGCGCAGCAGAGACTCCCAGAGGCGCTTGGCAACTACGCCTGCATGGTAAGCGGTACCGCACGCAACGATATGAATGCGCTCGAAGCGGGAAAGCTGCTCCGGCGAGAACGCATCCAGCTCCGGCACATGAATCAAGCCGTCATCCGTAATGCGGCCACGGAGGGTATCGGCCAGGGCACGCGGCTGCTCATGGATTTCCTTGAGCATGAAGTGCGGGTAGCCGCCCTTTTCCGCTGTTTGCTCATCCCAGGTCACGGAGAAGGGCTCACGGGCGACCTTGCCCCCTTCAAGCGTGGTCAGGGTCACACCGTCTTTAGTGATTCGCGCGAAGTCCCCATCTTCCAGCACCACTACCTGGCGGGTGTAGCGCATCACGGCAGGAATGTCGGACGCTAAGAAGTTCTCGCCCTCACCCAGCCCCAGAATCAACGGGGAGGCGGTCTTGGCGCAATAGAGCACATCCGGCTCATGCGCGCTGACAACGGCGATAGAGTACGCACCACGCACCAGACTGAGCGCTGAGCGTACAGCGGCCTCCATGTCGCCCAGGCGCTTCTGCTCACGGTCTACCAGGTGCACCATGGTTTCCGTGTCAGTTTGTGAGGTAAACGTGAACCCCTCGGCCTGAAGCTCGGCGCGTAGCTCCTGGAAGTTCTCGATAATGCCATTGTGGATCAGGGCAATTTTTCCATCGTTGGAAAAATGCGGGTGCGCATTCGGTGTGGTCGGTCCACCATGGGTAGCCCACCGGGTATGAGCGATGGCCGCGCCCTTCTTCTCCCAGTGTTCCTGTAACTGGCTCTCCAGAATCGCCAGCTTACCAGCAGCCTTGATAACTTCGACATCAGGCCGGGCGATAGCCACGCCTGCGGAGTCGTAGCCACGGTACTCTAACCGCCGCAGCATGTCGATAACCGTCCGCACACCGGGCCGCGGCCCTACATACCCTGTAATTCCACACATAAGTCTTGATTCTACCGTGTTAGTATATGCCCGGAGAGTAACCGAATCTGCAAAAGAGACTCTCCGGGAAACCTGGCTTATGGAACTAATGCGAGTCGAAATTACGGGGAAAGCTGGAAAACACTCTTATCGGGTCCGCCTTCATGCAGCGCCCTTCGAGAAAAAGAAGCATAGGGTGAAGAAGCTCAACGAGGTGGAATACGCTATCGATGGGGAACCGGAAGTCGGCGGTCCCGAGGGCAAGCACTGGTGGGGCTGTGATGGTGGGCTTCCGTATCTCGAACTTGTCGAGTTCTCGGTCCGTGTGGATGGGAAGGTATGGACTTTTCCCCGCTCGCTCTGGTCGGATTGCTACAATCCCAGGTTGGAGTACATAGGCAAGTACCCTGCTCTTATCGTCACACTCGCTCCAGACGGCAAGCGCCTTACTGTGCAGATGAGCGGTAGCGATGGTGCAGGGAGTTATACAGTTCTCTGGAACCTCTATGCCAATCGGCGGCCTACCCGGAGTATAGGAAGCGGCGGATAGCGGCAGTTGGATTCCAGGGCCGGTATCATCGGGCTAATGAAAGACACACTGCGTATCCCTGCCTTTACCGCGTACAGCCTGCCGGACCATGACAACGGCGCCCGGTTCTCGGAAGAGCGCGGCGTTACGAACTGGAAGCCAGGTCAGCGTATTGCCTGGTACGGTAAGGTGGCGAAAGCCGGGAAGTTGGAAATCTCCCTGGCGGCGCGGGCAACGCAGCCCACCCGCTTGCGCCTTATGGTTAGCCCTGTAGGAAAGCGCGGCGCCGCGCTAGAGGCAGCGGTCGGTGAAGGCGAGACCCGCTTTGGCACTGTCTCCGTAAAACCGGGTTACTATGAATTCGCTCTGGAGTCATTGGGCGCCAATCCACCCGCCATAGAGGCGCTGTTGCTCTCAGGAGAAGGTGCCAATGGTGCACACTTTAATTACAAAGAGCGGCGCAATGCGGCCAGTGTACACCTGGGTTGGCCAACGGATAAGGGCGAAAAGATAGCGGTTTTTTATAATGAAATCACTGCCCGTGAGGAGCCAATCTATACCTACTACATGGCCTGTGGGTTCGCGCGGGGCTACTTTGGAATCCAGGTCAATTCTCCCAACGAGCGCCGGGTCATCTTCTCTGTATGGGACAGTGGCAACGAAGCCATGGATAGAAACAAGGTCAATACCGATGACCGGGTGCGGCTCTTAGAGAAGGGTCAGGGAGTCTTTGCGGGGGACTTCGGCAACGAAGGTACGGGCGGGCATAGTCACTTAGTCTATCCCTGGAAAACCGGGCAGACTTATCGGCTGGCCGTAGCCGTAAAGCCAGATGGCACGCATACCGAGTACTCTGGCTGGTTTTACTTCCCGGATCGCCGTGCCTGGGGGCTCATTGTTCGATTTCGCGCCCCTAAAGACGGTGAGTGGCTGCGCGGGTTGTACAGTTTCTCGGAGAACTTCGGGGGCAGCAATGGCGACTTAATGCGCCGTGTGGAGTTCGGTAACGGCTGGTTGCGATTAGACAGCGGTTTATGGAAGCCACAGCTAAACGCACGGTTCACTTGCGATGCCACAGGGCGGGCCAAAGATCGAATCGACTATGCCGCCGGAGCGCTGGGCAATCGGCGCTTCTACCTCCAGCAGGGTGGCTTCAAAGACAACGGCGTGCAGTTTGGTGATACGTTCCGAATTGACAAAGCTGCGGGTTCACCCCCAAAAGATTTGCCTGAATCCCTGGTCTGAAGGGAGAACGGTGCGCCAGGGCGAACGATGCTCTATGAGATTCGTCGGGCTGGTTCTTGCGGCAATGCTTGGTGCTACGGTGCGGTTTGCCTGGGCAGATGATGCCCAGTTTGAGAATAAGGTCCGCCCCGTGCTGCTGGCGCGCTGTGTGGCGTGCCATGGTGAGAACCAGCAAGCGGGCAGCCTGCGTTTAGACAGGGCTATCTCGGCGAAGCAGGCACTGGCAGTACAGAACGCCGTGCGGTGGGATGGCGCAATAAAGATGCCCCCCTCTGGAAAGCTGCCCGAGACAGAGCGTAAGGAGCTGGACCGCTGGGTATCGGATGGCGCTATTTGGCCGAAAGCGCCTGCCCAGCCCAAAGGAGGCAAGCCCGGTTGGCCGTTCACGAGCCTAGTTCGCCCTCTTGCGCCCCCGGTAGACGAGGCGACGACTGACATGGACGCCTTCGTGTTGGCGAAGCTGAAGCAGCGGGGACTCAGCCTCGCACCTCCTGCGGACCGGCGTACATTGATTCGCCGTGTGACCTTCGATCTGATCGGGCTGCCCCCCACGACTACCGAAGTTGAAGCGTTTGTGAGCGATACTCGCCCAGATGCGTTCGCCCGTGTGGTGGACCGATTGCTGGCCGACCCGCGCTACGGAGAGCGCTGGGGGCGTCACTGGCTGGATGTGGCCCGCTACGCAGACTCGGCGGATGCACGTGGCATAGGCGGCGAGGGCGATATCTCGGAAGCCTGGCGCTACCGCGACTGGGTAATCTCGGCGTTCAACCGCGATATACCGTTCTCCGATTTTGTCACCCGGCAGATTGCGGGCGACTGCCTCCACACCCCCGATGGCGATATCGATGTCGACGGTATCGTGGCGTCTAGCTTTCTCGCTATCGGAAACTGGGGCAACGGTGACGCGGACAAAGACAAGATTCTGACCGATATTGCGGACGACCAGGTAGATACTGTTGGGAAGGCGTTCTTGGGATTAACGGTGGGGTGCGCCCGCTGCCACGACCATAAGTTCGACCCAATCTCCACCAAAGACTACTACGCACTGGCGGGCATCTTCTTCTCGACCCACATCCTCCCCCGCCTGACTCCCAAGGGGGCGGGTGAGGTCATGCTGCGAGTGCCATTAGAAACGAAAGCACAGAAGCAAGCTCGCGAGCGTGCCATGGCGCTGGATAGTGAGCGTAATGCCCTGCGCAGTAAGGCGCGTACCGAAGCCGCGCAGGCTCAGGTGCCCCAGACAGCACGCTACATTGCCGCCCTGCGCCCCGGTGGCAGTGCGGATGGTCTGGATACTGATTCGTTGGAGCGCTGGAGAGATCGACTCGGGCTAGCCGGACCACCGACTCTGCGTGAGCCGATGCGAAATATCGGCAACGTTCCCGGTGTAGAAGGCGTGCAAGGTAGTCGCCCTGCTCTGAGTGCCACGGTGAACACCACGCTTACGGACCAGAAGATACTCACCTTCACCCTGCCCGCACGCTCGGTCAGTGTGCACCCCAGCCCTCAGGGTGGCGTGGGCATTCTCTGGAAAGCAACCAAGGCGGAGACAGTCACCATCACGACGACCTTGAAAGATGGCGACTCGGGCGGCGGAGATGGTTTCGTCTGGAACCTGAAGCACGGCGACAAGGTGCTTCAAGGTGGCCCTGTAGACAACGGTGGTGAGGCTCGCACCACCCCCGTTTCGGTCACGGTAGCTCCCGGAGACACGATTGCTCTGGAGATACTGCCGCGCGGTGAATACAGCTTCGATACCACTAACATCACCCTGAAAATCGGCAGCGACGACTTGACGACCGCAGCGCTAGCCCACCCAACCGATGGTGCCTTCGGCTCTTGGCGCTACGTGGACCTGGCCCCCGCCATGGCAGATGCCCTCCAGACCACATTCAAGAACGGTGACACGGTAGCGCTAGACAAAGAGCTGGCAGCGATTCCTCTAGAAAAAAGCCCGTTTCTGCCAACGGACTCCGCTCTACCAGAATCTGTGCGTAAGAACCTTACGCGCTTAGAAGTTGAGCGGGACACGCTGCTGAAGACCTTGCCCACCACGCCGGAGATTGCCAACGGCGCTGCTGAGGGTGGCGTACCTGGTAGCCCACACGAAGGCATCCATGATGTCGCAGTCCATAAACGCGGGCGCTACGACACTCTGGGTGACATGGTGCCGCGCGGCGTGCTTACGGTGCTGCCAGGCGGTGGCCCACTGAAAATCTCCAGTGGCGGTAGCGGACGAGTTGAGCTGGCGCGCTGGCTGACCGATACTCGTAATCCGTTGCCTGGTCGGGTGTTCGTGAACCGGGTATGGGCCTGGCACTTCGGGCGAGGGCTGGTCGGTACGCCTTCCAACTTCGGCAAACTTGGCGATAAGCCCACGGATCCCGAGCTGATTGACTGGCTGGCCGATGTTTTCTTAAACGAAGATGGAGGCAGTATCAAGAAGTTGCACCGCCGAATTCTGCTCAGCCAAACCTATCAGCAGTCGTCCGTGGCATCGCCTGCAGCATTGGCGAAAGACCCCGAGAACCTGCTGCTCTCCCGGCAGAACAGACAGCGGCTAGAAGCTGAACCTCTACGCGATGCCCTGCACTTCGTGGCCGGAACGCTGAAGTTCTCCCCCGGCGGTCCTGCCTTTCGAGAGGCCATGACCCCACGCCGCGCCGTCTATGGTCTCAGTGTCCGCTCCGACCGAACCGGATTCGGCTGCCTCTTCGATGCCGCCGATCCCACGGCAAGCATTGATAAGCGTGTGGAAACCACGGTTGCGCCACAGTCTCTCTATCTGCTCAACAACCCACTGGTGCTGGCGCAGGCTGATGAGTTGGCAAAGCTAGTGAAAGCAACGCCGGGCACAGACGCAACGCGTATCGACTTCCTCTATCGTCGCCTCTACTCCCGCCCTGCTAGCGAGTCCGAGAAGCGCCTGGGTGTGGCATTTTTAGCCCAGTCCCACTGGAACACCTACGTGCACGCCCTGCTCTGCGCCAACGAGTTCCTCTATATCGACTGAGCCAAACACTAAGCCGTTCGCTGATAGGTAGCCCGCACCGCCCATTCCTCGGGGCCATCTGGCATGATATTGGTCATGACCATTTCGATGGTATCCGGTGCGGGCTGCGTAATCGCAATCCGCCAGCCCCAGTCTGGCCCAGACTCTGCTGGATACGAGCCCTGCACGGAAACGCCTCCCGTGTCTGTGTCTTTTGCACCACGCAGAATCAGCAAGCTCCCATTTTGATGCCAGGAATCCCCCCAAGCCGCACTTGCCTCACCACTCTCAGGCGAGATGCCCAGGAGCATCACCCCGCTGTGCGCCGTGCCCTCATGACTCCAGGTGTAGGAAAGCTGCCAGAAGTTGCCTCCTGCCACGTTCTCCACCCTCATCGTCCCTTCCGACACAAACTCTGGCTCCGGCAACCAGCTCAGGTTCAAGAGATTCACGCCTGTATGAGACCCCACCATAGACTCGTTCATGGCATTCCCACTGGGAAATCTCACTTCTACCCGGAACGGAGTTTGCAGGAAAATGAGACCCCATCGCGAAAGAGAGAAGTACGATGACACGACGTGAGCTTCTGGAAACCTGCGGTACCGGCTTCGGCATGCTTGGCCTCGCATCCCTCTTTGCCGATGAAGCAAAGGCAGCAGGCCCTATTCCGAAAGCAAAGCGGGTTATCTTCCTGTTCATGTCCGGTGGCCCCAGTCATGTAGACACGTTCGACCCCAAGCCACGCCTGCTGGCTGATACCGGCAAGCCGTTGCCATTTGAGAAACCCAAGCTGGAACGTACGAAGACCGGGAACCTGTTGGGCTCTCCCTGGGCTTTCAAGAAGTGCGGTCAGAGCGGAATAGAGGTCAGTGAGCTATTTCCTCACGTGGGAGGAGTCATCGATGATATCTGTGTGATTCGCTCCATGCTGGCGGATAACATCAACCACAACGGTGCCTGCCTGCAGATGAACACGGGCGAGCAGGCGTTCTCCCGCCCGTCGCTGGGGAGCTGGCTCACCTATGGCCTGGGCACGGAGAACAAAGACCTGCCGGGGTTTATCGTGCTCTCTCCCGCACAGCCTGCACAGGGCGCGCCACTGTGGTCTAGTAGTTTTCTCCCCGCAACATTTCAAGGTACGTTGGTCTCCAACCTGGCCGACCCCATAGCGAACCTCAAGAACGCGGAGTTCGGCAGTTCCGCCCAGCGCGCTGAGCTAGATTTACTGAAGAAACTCAACGGTGAGCACAAAGCCACTCGGCCCGGCGACTCTCGCTTAGAAGCGAGAATAGAAAGTTTCGAACTGGCGTTCCGAATGCAGCGCGAAGCCCCGGAAGCTTTCGATGTGGACAAGGAATCCCCGGAGACCAAGAAGCTCTACGGCTTAGACAACCCACTCACCGAGACTTTCGGCAGGCAGTGCCTGCTAGCGCGCCGACTCACCGAGCGCGGCGTACGCATGGTGCAGGTCTACCATACCCAAACCAGCAAACGCAGCAGCTGCCAGCTCTGGGATCAGCATGGTGGCCTGCGCGAGGAGCTACCCACCAACTGCGCCTCCACGGATAAACCTATAGCTACCCTACTCACCGACCTGAAAGCCCGTGGCCTGTTAAAGGACACCCTGGTGGTCTGGGGAGGCGAGTTCGGGCGCACTCCCACGGCGGAAGGTGGCAATGGTCGCGAGCATCACCCGTTCGGATTCACCATGTGGATGGCGGGCGGCGGAGTCAAAGGCGGCCATGTGCACGGCACCACCGATGAGTTCGGCTGGCACGCCCAACAAGACCCGGTGCATGTACATGACCTGCACGCCACGATTCTGCATCTCATGGGAATCGACCACACCAAACTCACTTACTTCTTTGGAGGCCGCAACTACCGCCTCACGGATGTCTATGGCAACGTGGTCAATCAGATTCTGGCGTGAGTTTCACTACCTTCCCCGCAAATGTCTCCGATGAGATACTGAGAGAATGGGTGTACGAGTGGATAGATTTGCTTGCCGCTGGAGAGTTCGATAAAGCCGCTGTGCAACTCTATCCGGAAGTGATTCCCAACAATGGCTCCATTAGTGCCGTTAAATACCCAGTCTGGACCGGAGAACTGATGGAGAGAGTGATCGGATACGGTGGTATTCCCGAGCCAGTTACACCAGATGATCCTCGCTTTGCCCGTGTTATCCCCATCGAGAATTCCTTTCGTGAGGAGTTCGAGCGCCGGTTTACTATTGATCATAGAACATATGAAATATTCCCGAAGAAATATCTTGGCGATATACACTTAGACCTTCCTCTGGAACTTGGTAGTTTTCGTGGTGTTGGCGATCTAACCGCACAATTCCGGTTAAAAGACCTTGGAGACGGTCAGCTGGCTATCGTCCTTGAGGACATTCACATTCTGTGAATTGCTCCTTTCCGGATTTCCAGCTCACTATGGAGAGTACGCGCATGGCAAGTTTAGATGCTGCAGTAGAGACGCAGCTTAAGAATATCGAGGCGAAAACCGGGCAGAGTCGCGAGGGGCTGAAAATCGCACTTTTGGCGACTGGTAAGACAAAGCATGGGGAACTGCGCGCTGAGGCGCAGAGCCTCTTTGGGATTGGCTATGGCGATGCAAATGCGCTGGTGCACTTCGCTCGTGCTTCGGATGGCGCGCGGCAGGCAGAGGGTAAGAGCGACGATGCGGTTTTAGAGGAGCTCTACGCAGGCCCGAAGGCAGACCTGCGCCCCATACATGAGGCAGTCATGGCAGCAATCAATAGCATTGGAGAGTTTGAGATTGCGCCCAAGAAAGGCTATCTGAGTCTGCGACGCAAGAAGCAGTTCGCGATGGTCGGACCAGCCACTAAGACTGCTGTAGAGGTCGGCCTGAACCAGAAATCGCTAGCTGGGACGGATAGGCTGATTACTCAGCCAGATGGTGGTATGTGTAGCCACAAGATTCGCTTAAGCAGCCCTGCCGAGGTGGATGCTGAGCTTGTTGGCTGGCTCCAGAGTGCCTATGAAGGCGCAGGTTAGGTAGCGATCGTATTTCGTTTCTCCTCGGCCTCAAACAACAAGGTTGGTTGTTCGCACTTTTTTCACGCTTGTTTCTCATACTGCACAGCGTGAGGAAAGAAACAACAAACAATGAAACGAATCGACTTTTTAATGTGCTTTTCTGTGCTTGGCTTGCTGACTCTGAGCGGTTGCGGCAGCTCAAACCAGCCCCCTGCTGGCAAGAATCTTCGGGCTTACTATCCGGAATTTCACGTAGGAGACCGGTGGCGCTGGCGAGTCAAGCGCCCCGGTGAGGCAGAACGGACTGAGATACAGACAGTGGCTGCTACAGAAATTTGGGATGGTTTCACCAGTTACCGTATTGAGCGTGCCCCAGACGGGGGACGACGAACCGAGGCCGATGTTCTTGGCCTGACCACGGGTCGGCTGCTTCAGTTCGGATTCGATACCTACGATGCTACCGGAGGGCTATTGGACTCGGTACGCTATCCTGCTCCCTGGGGCATTTCGATTGACCTGGAGCCGGGGGAGACATCCACACAAACTTTCCAGCTGGTCGATGACATAAATGGCACTCCCGTGGTCTCCACATTCCAGATAGAAGTGTACTATGCTGGCGCCGAAATCGTGAGCGTGCCAGCAGGTACCTTTCCGGCAGCGCGCATGAACGTCACTACCACCGTTACTGTCCGAGTGGGAGAGGAGGCACAGCCCCCTGAGGTTAGCCACTATACTGAGTGGCGTGCCGAAGGAGTAGGTGCCGTGAAATCACACGACGAGGATGGAACGACTGAAGAGTTAGCCGAGGCGCAAGTAGGCGGAGCGTAACGGTAACCCGAAAGCCTGCTGTTGACCCTACCGACTGAGCAGGGTCAGTAGTTCAATGTGCGCGGTCTGCGGGAACATATCAAAGGGGGTTACCCTTCCGATTTTCCAGCCGGATTCCTGGAGTGCCTTCAGGTCGCGTACCGCTACGGCTAGGTCACAGGAGATCAAGGCCATGTTCTGGGCGAAGGTCAGACGGGGTGCCAGCGTACCCAATCCGGTGCGAGGCGGATCGGCGACCAGGTATTCCACGGGGGCTGGATCTTTTTTCAGGTAGACCTCTACCCGCTCTCGAATGACTTGCAGGCGTTCGGCCATGCCACGTTTTCGAGCTTCTTCACGGGCGGCGGCTACCAAGGCAATATCTGACTCTACGGCTGTGACGCCGAGTCCAGCAGCTACCAGCGGAAACGCAAAGTTGCCCGCACCAGCGTACAAGTCTAGAGCAGTCTCGGCTTTACCAGCCCCGGCAACAACGGCTTTTTGCAGCTTTTCGTTAATCTCGCCATTCGCCTGGGAGAACGAGCCAAGAGTGGGATGATTATCGACATCGCCGAAGCGAATCTCGGAGTTGCGGGCCACTTCCACCACACCGCCAGCCACACGAGCGTCTAGCGCTTCCGCGCTCGCTATCATCCCCTCTTTGTCCAGCATACCGGTACGGAGCATGCCGTAGAGCTGGTCATCCTCACCGACTTCTAGGTAGAAGGTGCCACCATGGGGAAGCTTCGCGGGAAACTTGAAGCCCTTCTTCAGAAAGGCTTCGATTGTGGAATCTGCTACCGGGCACATTTTTGGGGTGAGCAGATCATGCGTGCCGCGTGGACGATAGCCGATCTCTCCCACAGCATTTACGTGTAGCGTCACGCGCCGCCGCCAGCCGTAGGGCGCGCTGGGAACTACCTTCGCAACCTCGACCTCCGGCAGTCCCCCTTTTTGCAGGGCACTGGCTACCATGTCGCGCTTTAGCTGTAGCTGCTCGGTGTAGTCCAGATGCTGAAGGTCACAGCCACCACAGACTGTAAAGTGCTGGCATTTTCCCTTGGGGAGTTTGGTCAGCGTGGCCTCTACATGGCGCTTGTGTGGCACAGTGACGGTAACATCAGCCTCAGTGCCAGGTGTGGCAAACGGCACGAACGCGGTCATGCCCACGCGCTCACTGCCTTCCGGTCCGATTACCTTACCTACCACGGAGCCACCCGTGGCCAGCCCATGGAACTTCACTTGAATTGTCTCGCTCACCGCAATTACTTTCCTTCCGCCAGCGCCAGTACGGTCTCGGCCAGTATACCTGCCGCGTTCGGGGTAGCGAGTTGTCGATTCTTTTCGCCCATTGTCTTTCGGGCAGCATCCTCTGTTAAAAGCGGCTTCAGCGCCGCCAGTATCGTCTCGGCGCGACACTCTGCCTGCTTTACAACTACAGCTCCACCAGCTTCAGCTGAGCGCTTCGCGTTTTTGTTTTGTTCATCGCCGCTGGCCGGTTCCAGGGGAATATAGATAGCAGGCTTTCCCAGGGCGCATGCCTCTGTCACAGTGCCCGCCCCCGCACGGCCAATGAGTACATCGCAGAGTGTATAGGCATCCCCTATCTCAGCGGACTCGATAAACGCACGCACCTGCCACCGGGACTGCTCCATTGGCGAGAGCGTTTTGTGATGCGCCGTGAGGGAATCAATATCATTGGTGCCGCACTGATGGAGCACTCGAGTCAGTTTCAGAAGCTCTGGCAGTGCATCTTTAATCGCGTTGTTGATAATCCGTGAACCTTGCGCACCACCGGTGATATAGACACAGGGCAAGGTATCGTCGGCTTCGGAGAACCCGAAGTGCTGCGCGCCGTGGGTTCTGTCTCCGTTGAAAATCACCTCGCGCAGTGGGTTACCGGTCACGAAGGCTTTCTTCTTCAGCGCCTCTGGCATCTCGGCGAGTGAGTTCTCAAAGGTCAGCGCAATCTTCGTGGCATAGCGCCCTGCGATTCGGTTCGCTAGCCCGATAGTCACTGTCTGTTCGTGCGTGAGAATGGGTATCTTCTGGAGCGCAGCGGCGATCACAGTAGGCACACACACATAGCCCCCGGTAGCCAGCACAGCATCTGGCTTGAATGCCTTCACGGCTTTCATGGCCTGCGCGACACCTTGCGGCACCTTGAAGCCATCTTTAATATTGGCTGCACTGAGCAGTTTAAGCGGGTTCTTAGAGCGCCGTAGTTTGCCTGTGGCTACCCCCACGAAATCGACGCCGTTTTCCGCAGCTAGCTTGGATTCAATGCCTGCGGAGCTGCCTACATAGCGAATCTGGATACCCGGTGTGATTTTCCGAAGCTCCTGAATCACGGCGATAGCGGGCGCTACATGTCCCCCGGTTCCCCCACCTGTTACCAATATACGCATCGGAATGCCCTACGCGGACTCCAAACCGTTATCCGTAATTTTTACTTTCGCGGGGTCTACCTTGAGCACATAGCGGAGGCCTTCCCCAGCTAGAGTCTGCGCGGCCTTCTTTATCTGGGGGTCAGGCTGGCTGCTCAGCGATCTGCGAGATAGCCATGGAGTACGCTGCCAGGAGTACAAACGCTTCGTAGAGCTTCTGCTTCTCGGTGTTGCTGGCTTTCCGCAGGTTATCGGTGTTCAGTACACCTTGAAGCTGTGCTACCAGGACATTCGAACCCGCATCGCTTATGGTAACTCCAGGATGATAGAGCGTGTAGTGGGTCGCTACATTGAACGCCATAGCCGCTGCTACGTCGTTCTCCAGTTTCAACTTCTTCGCTTCGGTTTCGTAGGCGGTGAACACTCTAGCAAAGATGGTGCGATAGCCCGATTTTTCTTCGGCGGTCTTGCCCAGCCCATTCACAAACGCATCGAGTAAGAGTCGCTTCGGGGTGGGCTTGAACTTGCTGGCTAGCGGTTGTGTGGGAGCAGGCTTCTTAGCCACACTGGCAGCACCCGGCTTTGCAGCACCTTTCTTTCCAGCCATAGCAATGAGCATTTGCTCGTTGGTCATCTGGTTGAGTTGGGCTGTGGAGTAGCCTTTTTTGCGTAACGTCGCCGACATCATCACGCGGGAGGACATACGACTCTGCATACTATGCAGAATCATGGTGTCCAGCGACGACGACATGGGGTTGTTGAACGTCCGCCCTGTGTACGGATTTGTGTACTGCATGGTATATGACTCTCGGCCCATTCAGGGCTATGCGGCAATCGCCAGTCCGCTGTCCGTAATCATGATTTTCATCGGATCCGCTTTCAGCAGATAGCGCAGACCTTCGCCAGCCAACATACGCGCTTCTTCGGTGCGACCGGTGTAGCCCGATGATACCGCCTCGCCGGATAGTGATAGTGAGTAGCTGCCCAGGATTACAGAAAGCTCGTAGAGCTTTTGCTTATCGCTATCAGAGGCTCTGCGAAACGCTTCATTGTCCATAGCAGAAGCGAGCTGATTCACCAGCGCGTTCGCCGCTTTATCGCTGACCTTGCTCCCCGGATTGTAGAGATAGTAGTTGGTGCCGATATTGTAAGCCAGCGCCCGAACCACATCGCCACCCGCGTTAATACTTTTCGCTAACTGTTCATAACAGCTAAGAAAACCATCGAAGCGGACCAGGTTGTTGTTTTTCTCCCTGACAGTAGCGCCTAGGGCATCCGCGAGCGGGGTCACCATAAGCCGTTTCGAAGCGGGCCGGAACAGAATCGACGAGAGGTATGCAGCATTGCTCGCCTTAGTGCGTATACGCTGCTGCATACCGAGTAGGAGTCTGGAGTCTGGCATGGCCGACAAGAAAGCGCGGCTAGTATAGGGATTGCTGCCCAGCATGGAAACTCCTTACTAATCTTTCTCGCCTTTTTCTTTTTCCGCCTTACGAATGATCAGTTTGATAGGCGTTCCTTCGAAAGCGTAGTGTTTGCGAATCTGGTTCTCCAGGTAGCGCTTGTAGGAGAAGTGCATCAGACCTGGATCGTTACAGAAAAGAACGATGGTCGGAGGCTTCACAGCCGCCATAGTCACATAGCGGACCTTAAGGGTTCTGCCGTGCTCCCCGTGCGGGCGGTGGTCCACTGCGTCACGAATGATACGGTTCAACTCACCCGTGGGCACGCGCATGGCATGGCTGTCAGCGGCATCCAGTGCGGTATCCAGGAAGGCGGAGATGCCCGTTTGCTTGAGTGCGGAGCAGTAGGCAACCGGAGCGTAGTTCACATATGGCATCTCATCACGCAGGTGCTTGGTGAACGCGGGAATCGGGTTCTTGCCGGGATTGGCTTCCAGCACTTTCGCGCGGCCTTCGTCCCACTTGTTGACGACAAGCACCGAGGCTCTTCCCGCTTCATGTCCCATACCGGCGGCGCGTTTGTCACCGTCTAGAAGCCCCTCAATGGAGTCGATAACAGTGGCGACCACATCGCAGCGCTCAATAGCGCGCTGGGCGCGTAGCACGGAGTAGTACTCGACCGTTCCCTGGATCTTTCCGGAGCGGCGGATACCAGCAGTATCCACGAGTATCACCCGTCGCCCGTTCCACGTCACTTCTGTGTCGATGGCATCGCGTGTGGTTCCCGCTACCGGCGAAACAATCATACGGTCCTCGCCCAGAATCGCGTTTAGCATAGAGCTTTTCCCCACGTTCGGGCGACCGATTACAGCAATTCGGACGGTTTCATCGTCTTCTTCCGGTTCCGGCACATCGGGCGGGAAGGCTTCTACGACGGCATCCAGTAAATCTCCCACGCCGCGCCCGGAGAGCGCAGACAGGCTCCAGACATCGCCAAGCCCCAGTTCATAGAACTCAACGGCGTTCTGATCGAACTTGTTATGGTCGGCCTTGTTGACCACCAGAAACAGCGGGGTATCCCCTGCTTTGCGCAGCTCATCGGCTAGCTCTCGGTCGGTACTGGTTACGCCATCACGGGCATCGCAGACCACTAAGATGACATCTGCCTCTTCCATGGCGACCTCGGCCTGCAGGCGAATCTGCGCTTGGAGCGGATCTTCCTCATCCATAGAGATACCGCCGGTGTCAATCAGCGTATAATCGCGCCCGTTCCACTCACCATCGGCATAGAGGCGGTCACGAGTGATACCGGGTGTGTCTTCGACAATAGCGATACGTTTCCCGGCGAGGCGGTTAAAGAGGGTGGATTTACCGACGTTGGGGCGTCCCACGACGGCGACGATTGGCTTAGGCACGGCGCAGTACGCCTCCTTAAAATTGGATTCCGCGATACGCGGTCAAAGCAACGGTTAGTTTACCACGAAGACAAATTCCGGTTTTTGCCTGTCGTCGTTAGCAATAAAATCCATAAAACACAGCTAAATAGTAACGAACGGTCACTCAGTTCAGTCGAGCAACAACAGACGCTCTAGCGCGGTTGAAAAAGCCATAGCTCGTTGTGGGAAAAAGAGCCAGAGTTTTCTCCACGCAGGCACGCGCCTCTTTCTGAGAGCCAAGTGCTAGATACGCTTCCGCCAGATCGATATATCGCATCGTTTCTCGCTGGATATCGGGGGTCTCCAGATTCGCAATGAAACGGACCGCCTGCGCGACCCGGCCACAGCGTACCAGTAGATTCCCATAGTCTCGCCGCCGGCAGGGGGATTCATCGGGATTGTTCTCCACAAGCTGACAGGACCTCTCCCCTAGCTGTACGGCTCTATCGGGTGACACCCTGGCCATCTGGCTCGCAGCGCAGGATAGTAAGTACGCCTTGCCCTCTACAGTGGCGAACGCCGGACTCCAGGCAAGCAGGTCCTCCGAATTTTCCTCACTAAGCGCTGGAATCACATGAAGGCTCAGCGGTTCAAGGCTTTGTTCGGCGAGCTTGCTGGCTCGCGCAAAGTACTGCTCTTTCCGGAGTTCGCCCCCCTCGGGCCAAATACTCTCCACGGTGCCAAACTCACAGAACAGGAGAGCTAGATCGCCACTGGAGGCTCGTTCGTTGCGGTAGAGCTGTAGCATTCCGGCATAGACCGCCAGTAATTGCAGCTCTCGCGTAGCTCTGGTCATGTGAATGTCCCAGGTATAGACTGAGTGCAGAACAGCAAGAAGGGTATCGCGCTCCTTCTGCATCGGAGCGCTACCAAAGTTCATAGAGCAAACGGCTTGAATCTCGTTTTTGCTCGCCCCCATCATAAAGGCTAGCGTGTGTAGCTGGTCTGTGTGAGGTCGACAATCATCGTTTTCCCACTGTCGGTACTGTGTCCGATAAATGCCGCAGCGCCGGGCGACCTCCTCCTGAGATAGCCCTGCCCGATTTCGCAGCGCAAAGAGTAAATCGCCCAGGGAGATAGTTCCGGGCCTATCGGTGGCTGCTTTCGTGATGTGAATCGCTCTTGGCTGGTTAATCAGTAAGAGAGCCTCAGATATCTGGGCTGCCGACGCCTCTAGAGCTTCTAGTACCCGAAACAGCTCCGGAATCCGGGGCAAGTGGACACCCGATTCCCACCGACTCAGCGTTGCCTTTGAGACTCCAGAGTATGCGGCAAGTTGGCCAAGCGAGAGTCCTTTTTTACAACGTAGGGACTTCAAGAAAGAGTGGAACTCCGCCATATTCGCATTATAGAAATTTATTCCTAATTATGTCAAATTAATAACATTTGTTACTATTCAAAACAAAGTAATATCCAGTTATAATTAACTCAACTGTGACTGAATCGAGGCGATAGCACGATTGACAAAACCATACCCGGAGGAAGACGTTATCTGTAAGGCGCTATCCAGGCAGATTCGCGCTTCGTTCTGGGAGCCCAGTTTAATATAGGCCCTGGCAAGATCTAGAAACTGCATCATTCGGCGCGAAGAGTCTCGCACCTCCAGGCCCGTGAAGAAATCGACCGCCTCCGTATACTTGCCACAATCTATCAATAGATTCCCGAAGTCGTGCAGCCGACAGGGATACTCCCACGGAATATGCTCTACAAGCTGGCAGTAGTGTGTCCCCATCTGTATCGCCCTATCTGGTGATTCCTTAGCCATTCGTCGGGCTACATGCGACATCAGATACGCCTTGCCCTCTGCTGTAGCGAATGCCGGACTCCAGGCCAGTAAATCCTCGGGCGATTTCTCTTGCAGTGCTGGCACGACATGCAGATTCAATGGTTCGTGACTACGCTCCGCCAGCTTTTTCGCCCGAACAAAATAGGCATCTCGCTTGGCAATACTGCCAGACCAGATATTCACTACTGTTCCGAACTCACAGATAAGCAGCGCCAGATCCCCCGTGGATGCCTTACCCGCCTTATAGAGCTGTAGCATTCCGGCATAGAGAGTCAATAGCTGTAGCTGACGCATGGCCCTGGTAAAACCGATTTCCCAGGAGAAAAACGAATAGAATACGGCGAACAGGGACTCTCGGTCTTTCTCCAGTGGCATACTACTCAGGCTCATAGTCGAGATCGCATGGATCTCCTCTGGACTGGCGCCCATCACAAAAGCTGCTGCCTGTAGCTGGTGCGTACTCGGGCGAGAGTCATCGTTCTCCCACTTGCGATACTGAGTGCGATAGATACCGCACCGGCGCGCCACCTCCTCTTGAGAAAGCCCTTCTCGGCTCCGCAGGGCAAGTAGCAGGTCTCCTACCGAGAGATAGCCTGCTGAGTCAGGGGTAGTCTTCGCCGCTTGAATCGCCCGTGGCTGCTCTAATAGCCCCAGCGCCTCACTCACCATCGCGGAAGACGCTTCGAGTGCCTCCAGTACTCGGAAAAGCTCTGGAATCCTGGGAGAGTTGATCCCAGCCTCCCAGCGGCTCAGCGTCGCTTTGGAGATTCCCGAGTATACGGATAGCTGACCGATAGACAGTCCCTTCGCACTTCTCAATTCTCTCAGGAACGAGCGAAACTCCGCCATACCATCATTATTGAAGATAGGCGGAAAATAGTCAAAGCCATTGTAAACTGTGCCCATGCTTCTTCCGCCGCTCGCTGCTGACTGGCTGGTGCGCCCGCCCGCTATTTCTGCGACTGTAAATGTCTCTGCCGATAAGAAAACCCTGACCCTGGAGAATGGGCTTCTCCGCCGCACTATCCGCATCTCGCCGGATGCCGCTACTGTAACTTTAACCAACCTGACAAGTGGCGAAGAGTTCCTGCGTGCTGTAGGACCAGAGGCAGTTATCAGTATCGATGGCGAGGACTTAGATGTCGGTGGCTTGCTTGGCCAGCCCAATAGAGCCTTTCTAAAGCCAGTCTGGATAGAGTCGCTTACTCAGGACCCGAAAGCGCTGCACTTCACCGGCTACTCGGTTGGCAAGACTGCTCCCCGGTTTGTAGGTGCGCCTGCCCCACCCGGCGTCTCCCTGGCCCTGAACTTCGCCAACGCCCGTGCGAGCGTCACCGTGCACTATGAGCTCTACGACCATTTGCCGGTCTATTCCAAGTGGCTCACGGTCAAGAACACCAGCAATACCCCCTTCCAGCTGACCAGCTTCCAGGCCGAGCGGCTAAGCCTAGTAGAAGGCGAGTCTGTGGTAGATACCGCCGAGACCTGGGCGATGCCGAATATCAGCGCTGTGACCGATTACGCGTTCGGTGGTATGGCGCAGGTGCACTCTAACCGCACCATTCACTTTGAAGCTGAGCCCGAATACGAAACCCAGGTCAACTACGAAAAGAAAACCCCCTGCCGCCTGATTGCCCGCCCCCCTCTGGGACCGGATAGGGAGCTAAAGCCTGGCGAGAGCTTAGACAGTTTTCGGGTATTTCTGCTCTTGCATGACTCCACTGAGCGAGAGCGTAAGGGGCTGGCCGTGCGTAAGATGCAGCGTGCCTTGATTCCCTGGGCCTTAGATAACCCCCTGCTCCACCATGTGACCAGCACGGACCCAAAGGTAGTCCACGAGGCTATTGATCAGTGCGCCGAAGTGGGCTTCGAGATGGTGATTTTGAGCTTCGGCTCCGGTCTGAACATGGAAGATGCCAGCCCGGCGAATATCGCGAAGTTCAAAGAGCTGGCAGACTACGCCCACTCTAAGAAAATTCGTCTGGGCGGATATTCCCTGCTCGCTAGCCGCCGCATCGACGATGAGAACGATGTGATCAACCCGAAGACCGGCAAAACCGGTGGTGCTATCTTCGGCAATAGCCCGTGCCTGGGCAGCGCCTGGGGCATTCGGTATTTCGAGAACATCCGCAAGTTCCTGAGCGAGACTGGTTTCGATGTGCTGGAGCACGATGGCAGCTACCCCGGCGACTTCTGTGCCTCTACCACTCACCCCGGTCATAAGGGACTGGCGGATTCCCAGTGGACCCAGTTCCTGCAGATTCGCGACCTCTACCGCTGGTGCCGCTCGAAGAACATCTATCTGAATGTGCCCGATTACTACTTCTTCAACGGCTCCAACAAGACCGGTATGGGCTATCGCGAGACCAACTGGTCCCTGCCCCGCGCCGAGCAGCAGCTACACGCCCGCCAGAACCTGTTCGATGGTACCTGGGAGAAGACACCAAGCATGGGCTGGATGTTCGTACCCCTGGTTCAGTACCATGGAGGTGGCGCCGCAGCCACAATAGAGCCACTCAAAGACCACCTGCCGGACTATGAGCGTAACTTGCAGAACAATCTAGGCTATGGTGCGCAGGCCTGCTGGCGTGGTCCCCGCCTCTATGACTCTCCGCAAACAAAAGCATTAGTCTCAAAATGGATTGCCTGGTACAAGCTCCATCGAGAGGTCTTAGAAGGCGATGTGCTTCACCTGCGCCGCGCTGATGGCCGCGATTGGGACGGCATCGTGCACGTGAATCCCACCGGGAAAGAGCGCGCCATGGCGGTGCTCTACAATCCGCTTGAGGAACCCGTTACCCGCACCATTCGTATTCCCCTGAGATACGCGAACCTGGATAAATTGGCGCGTATAAGCATAGACAGCAAGAGAGCGACCACAGTCCGCTTAGACACCGAGCAAAGCGTTACTGTAACCGTGACCATTCCAGCGCAGGGAATGACCACGCTTTTGTTTACCGAGAAATAGCGAGGCTAGGTTATGGCCGAAAAATCAGTACTGGATTGGGAGCTTTGGCCCAAACACCAAAAAGAACTAAGAGAGTTTCGCTGGGGCAAGGTCTACGAGCTCATCTACTCGGACCGTCCCTGTCTGATGGTCGTCGTGCAGGGCGACTTCTACGGGACGCTCTATACCTACTTCGATGGAGACGAGTTCAAAGCGGATCGACTCAAAGTGTTAGGATTCGGCGATGGTATGGCGGGCGCGGGTGTGCCCGCTCCTCATCCTCCCGATTTGCCTACACGGAGTGATGCACTCGGAATACCTACTCTGGTTCCCGCTAAGTAGTATGCCTACGTTAATCCACCGTCGCGTTGCGGAAGCCAGAGCGGGCACAAACCCGAAAGTTATCTGCCGCATGCCTTCTGGCTGGGCCGTTTTGGGTGATGTGCAGTTCTTGCGAGGCTACAGCCTGCTTCTGCCAGACCCCGTGGTCCCAGACCTGAACGCTCTGGATACAGCCACACGAGCCCAGTTCCTGGCGGATATGACACGCCTTGGCGATGCTCTACTGGCAGTAACACAGGCAGAGCGTATCAACTACGAGATTCTGGGCAACAGCGAACCTGCTCTGCATGCCCATGTATTTCCACGATACTCCAGCGAGCCAGACGAGTACCGGCGTGGCCCCGCCTGGTTCTACGACTGGAAAAGTGCTCCCGTATTTGATTTGGAGCGGGACAAAGACCTTATGGCGGCGATTGCAGCGTTTCTAACGTAGTTAGATGTTCGAGCGATAAAATAGCCGTAGACACATGGCTATAGATGTACTGGTAATCGGGGGCGGACACGCTGGAATCGAAGCTACGCTGGCAGCAGCGCGGCTTGGATGTGCAGTCACTATGGTCACGGGGCGATTCGACCGTATTGGCTGGCTGCCTTGTAACTGCTCGGTGGGCGGTCCTGCAAAGGGCCATGTGGTCCGTGAGCTAGACGCTCTCGGTGGCGCGATGGGCCTGGCCTCGGATGCCAATACCACACACATTCGGATGCTCAACACAGGCAAAGGTCCGGCGGTGCGAGCGCTCCGGGCGCAGGTAGATGTGGAAACCTACCCCGCCTGGATGCGCGCCCTGCTGGAATCCACGCCGAATGTCACTATGCTAGAGGCCATGGTGGAGCGCCTTCAGGTAGAGGGTGGCAAAGTAACTGGAGCTGTACTGGCAGACGGGACGGAGCTTTCCGCTGGCGCCGTGGTAGTGACCACGGGCACGTTTCTGCGGGGGCTCTGCCATTTAGGAGAGAAGAAGTGGGAAGCAGGGCGCCGTGATGAACAGGCTGCCTACGGACTCTCTGCTAGCCTGGCATCTCTGGGTTTCCCTCTGCTCCGGCTTAAGACCGGCACTACCCCCCGGCTGGACTTCAACACGCTGGACATCAGCCGCACCACGCCACAAGTTGCAGAGCCGGAGAACGGTGGGTTCAGTTTCCAGAAAGAGGCAACGTTCCGGGACGACTTACTGCCTGCCTGGCAGACCTGGACCAACGAAAAAACTCACACCGTTATTCGGGAGAACCTGCATCGCTCTGCCATGTATGGTGGGCATATCGAAGGTACGGGGCCACGCTACTGCCCGTCTATTGAGGACAAAGTCGTTCGTTTCTCTGAGAAACCTGCGCACCAGGTGTTCTTAGAGCGGGAAGGCTGGAACACCAGCTCGGTCTATGTACAGGGCATGTCTACTAGCTTGCCAGAAGAGGTCCAGCTAGATTTCGTGCGTACGCTCCCCGGATGCGAAGACGCCATTATGCTGAAGCCGGGCTACGCGGTGGAGTACGATGCGATTCCCCCCACGGAGCTAACGGCAGCACTCATGACCAAGCGAGTCGCCGGGCTGTTTCTGGCGGGGCAACTCAACGGCACCAGTGGCTACGAAGAGGCTGCCGGGCAGGGCTTGATCGCCGGTGCGAACGCCGCGTTGTTCGTGCAGGGGCGACAGCCCTTTACGCTTTCTCGTAGCGATGCCTATATTGGGGTAATGATCGACGATCTGATTACCCGTGGCGTAAACGACCCGTATCGGCTTCTGACCAGCCGCGCGGAGTTCCGCCTGACCCTGCGGCATGATAATGCCGATCTACGTCTAACCGAAATGGGCCGTTCCCTTGGTCTGGTTGGAGAGGAACAGTATGCCCGATTCCAGGACCGTGCCGCACGAATCGCTGCCGTGGAGAACACGCTGACCACCACCACGGTGAGTGGAGTGGACAACGCCCGCCTAGCAACTATGGGTATTGGCCCAATTACCGACCGGCTAAACCTGATAGATCTATGGCGACGTAACGATGTAAATCAGGAGCACATCATAGAACTAGCGGAACTGGATGAAACTATTGCTGCCGATGGGCTGGAGCAGATGTTTCTACGTGCCCGCTATGATGCCTATATTCAGCGTGAAGAAGCGCAGGTTGTAGCAGTTCGCCGTGCCGATCATGTCACACTGCCGGAGGACATTGATTACTCGGTGATTCGGGCGATTGCCTCCGAAGCACGAGAGAAGCTCACACGTATTCGGCCCGCCACTCTCGGGCAGGCGGCGCGCATACCTGGTATCACTCCGGCGGACCTTTCGGCGCTCCGTATCTACCTCACGGCGCAGAGCAAGTTCCCGCAGTAAGCGGAAACAAAGTTAGCATCTGCGTTGTCTTAGGGAGCGAGGTGATTTTCTTGAAGAAGAATGCTGCAATTGCTATCGCGCTGGGCGCGGGTCTGACTGTCGGTTTGCTTTCGCCGGTGCGCGCTCAGAATCTGGGAGATATTCTGAAGGGCGGCGCGATTATTCTGGCAGTCGATAAGTTCGGGCGTGACATCGATAAGTTTGTGAACAAGCTTCTGGGCGATCCCGGCAAAGATGGCGCGGATACCAAGGTTGTTCCGATTCTCTCTATCGGTAAGGGCACTTATGCAGGCGCCGCACAGGTAACCGGTCCTCGCGCAATGGTACAGACCGTCCGAGCAGTTGCTCAGGTAGAAGGGGAAACCAATGTCGGCGTCCGCCTGCGCGCCAAGGGCTTTATCCCGATCTCTGACCGCACGGTCAAGACCCTGGACTCTCTGAAGCGTGTGAACGGCTGCGCCGTGACTGGCTTCATCGACGTCAAGCTATAAGCCACCAAATATAAACGGGATAGAAATCCCGATGCTCATGGGGGCTGATATCTGCAGATATCAGCTCCTCTTTGCGTTTATGCCCCCTATCCCCCGTCTGTTTCTGCCTCCGGCAGGACAGGGGAACCAAATATTGCAATGCCCTGCGGGCGTATTCTTAGCTGCTCCGCAGCATAATGTCCGGGTTTGAAAAGCTTTCCGGTTTGAGACAGCTCTCGCCGCGCAGCGGCTTAGACGGGGGATAGGGGGCATAAGTCCCTGGGAACTCCCACTTTATGGTGCACGGTACAATGGCCTATGCGTCCCCTACTCATAGTCGCACTAGCACTTCCTCTCAGCTTTAACCTCTCAAGTCTCCCTGCACTCGCTCAGCGCACCAGCCCTTTCTCAGCCCCTCGGGCAAAGATACAG
Organism: Armatimonas sp.; assembly: GCA_049840835.1. GTDB lineage: Bacteria > Armatimonadota > Armatimonadia > Armatimonadales > Armatimonadaceae > JANLTX01. The sequence continues at coordinate 66,003 of JASGJG010000018.1, forward strand.
TACGCGCCGGACCGTGAGTTCGATCTGCGCCATGTGGCCGTGACATTGGATATCGACTATCCACACAAGAAGTTCACCGGCACCAGTAAGAACTTTCTGACCCCACTACACTCGGGTATGCGGCAGATAAAACTCCACTGTGGCTCATCTTTGGATGTTTCCGAGTGCCGGATTGGGGAGCGCCTGGCATTCTTTAAGCGCGAAGGGGAGTTCGTGGTCTTAGAGGTAGGCGACACGCTGCCGGTTGGCAAAGAGGTCGTGGCGAGCGTGGTGTATAGCGGTGGCAGCCGACAGGGGGATGGGTTCGGCTCCGGGGGTGGGTTCCACTGGCTAACCCCCTCTTCCACCCAGCCAAATAAAATTGGGTTCTGGACACAGGGCGAGACTAACTACAACCGAGAGTGGGCGCCCACATGGGACTATCCCAACGATTTTGCGACCAGTGAGACAGTCACTACCGTTCCTGCCGACTGGGTCGTTATAGGCAACGGTAAGAAGCTGGAAGACACTGTCAAAGACGGCAAGCGAACGGTGCACTGGAAAATGACTCAGCCACACGCCACCTACCTTCTCTCGCTGGCAGCCGGTCCTATGGACCAGAAGCGTGCCCGCTGGGAAGGTGTGGAGCTTATCTACACAGTCCCGAAGGGTTCCAAGGACCTGATAGACGCGAGCTTCTCGGATACCCCCCGCCAGCTAGCATTCTATTCCAAAATTACCGGGGTCAAGTTCCCCTGGCCCAAATACGCCCAGAACGCGGTGTATGACTTCGGTGGCGGCATGGAGAATGTCAGCTCTACCACCTTGGGCGCGTTCTCCCTGGCCCATCCGCGCGATGGCTACTATCCCATGGCGAGCCTGAATGCGCATGAGCTGGCACACCAATGGTTCGGCGACCTGGTCTCTTGCAAGGACTGGGGGCAGGCATGGCTCAATGAGAGCTTTGCGGATTTCTTTCAGTGGCTCTACTTCGAGAACAGTCGGGGCAAGAATTCCTACGACCACGAAGTAGAAGATGGTATCCAGGCCTATCTGCGGGAGTCCCAGCGCTACAAGCGACCTATAGCCACCAACCTCTACGAATCGCCGGACGATATGTTTGACAGTCACACCTACCCAAAAGGTGGCGCGGTACTACATACACTCCGGAAGCAGATTGGCGATGAAGCGTTTTTCAAGGGTATCAATCTCTACCTCACTCGCAATCGTCATCAGCCAGTGGAGACTCAGGACCTGATTCGCGCCATGACCGATGCCAGCGGCGTGAACCTGCAGCCCTTCTTCGAGCAATGGGTGTTCAAGCCGGGCCACCCGGTTCTGGAGTATGACTGGAAGTGGAGCGGCGATGCTATCCACCTCAATGTCCGCCAGACCCAGGACACTACAAGCGGTACTCCTATCTACAATATTCCTACACAGGTGGGCATTATTCGGGGTGGCAAGGTCGAGCGCGTGCCCGTGACTCTGGACTCGGTCTCTCAGGACATCCGTGTCCCAGCTACTGTCAAGCCGGACGCCGTGATCTTGGATCCGGACCACACGTTCCTAGCGGAGTGGCGCCACGAGTTCGGTGCTGAGGAGCGATTTTCCATTGCGCTCAATGCTCCCAATGGAGTGGACCGCGAAGAGGCTATGAATGCGGTACTTATGGGCTCGCCCACTGAGGGGGAAATTGCTGCCATAGCGGACTCTGTCAGCAAGGACATGGAGCAGTTCCCGGCTATCGAAAGCCTGCGTGCTCTGGTGAACCTGAAGCAGGAGAGCTTGCGCCCGCTTTGGCGCAAGATGCTCACTAGCGCCTCAATTGGTCGCCGCGCCGATGCCTGTCGTGCCCTCGGTCAGCTAGAGAAGAACGAAGAAGACCTGAAGACCCTCCGAGCCCTGGCTCTGGATGACAAGCAGCCCTTTCTTGTAGTCGCCACTGCGGTAAGCACTCTGGGTACCCTATCTCCCAAAGAGAACGTGGATGTCTTCAAGAAGCTGGCGGGTATCTCTGACCGAGGTGGGGCGAGCGCAGCGGTGCACGCTGCTCTGAAGAAAGCAGGCGTCGATGTGGTCGGCGAGCAGCACAATTGAGCTGAATCAGCCTACTTACGGTAGAATAGTTAGTAAAAACATTGGCATGGCAATGCTTTATTTGCTAGATTGCCTGTTCTAGTACGTCATCATAGCACCTACAATTGCTGGCACAGCAGAGAGGGCATATCCCTATATTTTAAGGACATGCCCTCTCTCTGTCACATCATGCTAAATTTGATTCATAAGCATAGGTATTGTCGTTTTCTATTTAAACAATCTATCTTGACAGACATCTTAGGAATATCCATGCACTTTTGATGTTTTCCACACCCATAAAGGCCATACGATAGTGATACGGAATTAATAGCGGATTATCTCGAAAATCGTCTTGACAAAAAACACTTCCTCAGGATACACTTTTTTCGGTCCATTAAACCAAAATAGCTTCTTCATTAGAAGAGGTTAAGTAGATAAGAAGTAACCGAAAGCACAGTAGCTTCTGAAGTTGTTCTAGGATCGGACCGCTTACCAGAGTAAGTTCCCAAAATAACATCTGGAGATATTGTGGGTGATGTTTTTATGCGAATCGAAGATCGTGACGACTTTATTGACCTTGTAGCCCAGGCGGTTATCGATCGAATTGAAGAGCGAGATCGCGTCTCTGGTCTAGTAAATATGGTTGTTCAGCGTGTCTTTGAACTTCAACGTCAAGAAGCAGAACTGAAGGCGCAATCTGCGCCTGAAGGAGGACAAGCAGATGAATCAACAGAATCCGAATGAGTCGGCATCGGAAAAGTTAGCCGCCTTTGAAAAAGAAAAGATGAGTCGGCGCAATGCATTAAGCCGTTTTGGCTTCTTAGCAGGAGCTGCAGCTGTTGCAGCACTTACAAGCGATGAACTCCTACGAAAAGTCGGAGACAAGCTCTCTCAATCCTCCGGTGATAATAAGGTAGCTCAACAGGTAGCCAGAGAATTTCAGGCGGCAGGAGTCGCACTCGCTAGCCCGAGCGATGATATTACCGGATGTTCCGGCTGTATTGCTAACTGTAGTGGCACTACTTATAAGAAATGCGCTGCGTGCGGAAATTCAAGTAACAATTTCTGTGATGGAAAAAAGCGTCTTGTAGATCGACCTTGCTCCGAGGTTGGAGAGATGTTTGGTGAGACTGAATGCTCGAAATGTTGTAAAGATCGCAATCCTGGCGATCCTTGGGGACAAAGTTACTGCGAAGCCTGGTCGCACTGCTTCGGTGGTTAGGGCTGCCTTTAAATGACCTTATGCTCAGGGATAACTCAAATTTTCCCTGAGCATTGAATTCTGACATAAGCATACTTACAATGAAACTTAAAATTTCTCTTATCTCGATATCAGCATTTCTTCTCCTATCAGTAAACACAGGCTGTCAGAAAAACGACCCCAAAAAGGCAGAGTTTCTTGCCAATCAAGCGATGAACTCATTAACGAATAAAAATCCCCAGCAGGCGGAATCGCTTCAAAGAGAGGCTATTGAGAACGATCCATCGGATAAACACAAGCTAGCATTAGGAATGATCCTCGCGTCTGAAGGTAAGGCAGCCGATGCAAGAAGTCTATTCAAAGAACTTTCTGCCAGTAAAGACCCAACAATAGCGAGAAATTCAAATAGTATGTTACAAGGTAATAAAATTGAAGAGATCGCTGATCTATATAAAAAAATTTTATTAAGCAATAAAACTCCTAGACTTTGAGGCTATATATCAATACATCTTAGAATGAAAGAAACAAGAAAAATGAAAGTTGGTGATTTGATTCCTGAGGCTATTCGCGATCATTTTGATTGCGAATCCGTATCCGTCATTCAATTCTGGTCAAGGTCTTGTCCATCTTGCCATAATAATATGCCAAGGATTGTAGAGCTGGATAAAGAGTATTCTGAAAAAGGAGTCACTTTCTACTACATCCATCGTCCTATGTCTGAGTCGGATATGAATGAAGAACTGGCCATGAAAGCTTGTACGGAATTCAATATAACAAGAAACATCATCCTTGATAATACGCATGGCATTGGTGATGCACTGGGCGTTCAAGCCTGGCCAACTTATTTCCTTTTTGATGAAAAAGGAAAGCTCCGTAGAACAGCTAAAGGCGGATTCGGCGCGAAAATGATCGAGCAAGCTCTAATTCGAATTTTTGATAGCAGCCTGGAAAATACACAAGGAGAATAATCCGGCATCTATTTATCGTAAATAATCGAGTCAGTTAATTTTAACCTTGACTTGAAATTGATTATAGACCTATAATTTAACAGCTCTTTTAGTAAAAATCAACCTCATATTGAATTAGATTTTTACTAAAACAGAAACGAGAAGCACAGCAGGTTTCAGTATTATTTTCGAGACAAGGTCGTTTCGGGCGTACTTTTGTTGAGAAATAGCTTTATTGAGCTGCTATTCTTCTATTTTCATACGGGCGCAATCTGCGCCTGAAGGAGGACAAGCAGATGAATCAACAGAATCCGAATGAGTCGGCATCGGAAAAGTTAGCCGCCTTTGAAAAAGAAAAGATGAGTCGGCGCAATGCATTAAGCCGTTTTGGCTTCTTAGCAGGAGCTGCAGCTGTTGCAGCACTTACAAGCGATGAACTCCTACGAAAAGTCGGAGACAAGCTCTCTCAATCCTCCGGTGATAATAAGGTAGCTCAACAGGTAGCCAGAGAATTTCAGGCGGCAGGAGTCGCACTCGCTAGCCCGAGCGATGATATTACCGGATGTTCCGGCTGTATCTCCCCCTGTAACGGAGGTAGTTTTCAAAAATGTGTTGCCTGTGGAGATACCAGTAACAATTATTGTGATGGAAAACAACGCAAAGTAGATCGACCTTGCTCCGAGGTTGGTGAATTATTCGGGAGAGATAGGTGTAAAGAATGCTGTGAAGCTCGAAATCCCAACAATCCAGTCGGGGCAAATTATTGCATTGGGTACTCCCAGTGCTGGGGTTATTCGTAGATAATTTGGTGCTCTGGGGAATTTGAATTTACCGCTCAAGTTCTTTCCTGAGCACCAAATCATACGAGAGATTCTTTACAATGAAACTTAAAATTTCTCTTATCTCGATATCAGCATTTCTTCTCCTATCAGTAAACACAGGCTGTCAGAAAAACGACCCCAAAAAGGCAGAGTTTCTTGCCAATCAAGCGATGAACTCATTAACGAATAAAAATCCCCAGCAGGCGGAATCGCTTCAAAGAGAGGCTATTGAGAACGATCCATCGGATAAACACAAGCTAGCATTAGGAATGATCCTCGCGTCTGAAGGTAAGGCAGCCGAAGCTAGAGATGTGTTTAACGGACTATTGACGAGTAAAGATACGATCATTGTTAAGCGTTCGGCTGATATGCTGAAAGATAAGAAGATAGAAGAACTGGGAGAGCTATATAAGAAAATTCTGGCAAGCGATATCAAGCCTAATCTTTGACCTACGATTTGGAATATTCCAATAAAAAATGAAAGTTGGCGATTTGATTCCTGAGGCTATTCGCGATCATTTTGATTGCGAATCCGTATCCGTCATTCAATTCTGGTCAAGATCTTGTCCATCTTGCCATAATAATATGCCAAGGATTGTAGAGCTGGATAAAGAGTATTCTGAAAAAGGAAAACTCAACAACGATGCAAATACAATTTAGATTCTCGCGACTCGCAATAACTCTTGCCATAGCAACTATATTGCTGTCTTGTTCCTGCAAGCCTAAACCCCAGGAGCGCGAAGAGCTAAATAGAGAAGCAGCAAAACTTTCAGTTGCAAAAAAATATGACGAAGCTATCGTAGTCCGAGAAAAGTTATTACAACAATCTCCAAATGAAACAGTATTACTGATTACTCAAGCTATGGATTTATACAATGCTAAAAGATATTCTGAATCTAAAGTCATTCTAAACAAGATAATCGAAAAAAATGATCCCGTTTTTTCCAAGGCGTCTCAAAAGTTCCTGGAAAAAATCAACAAGGAAGAAGGTAACCGACAAAAGCCTACTCAATAAGTATCCTCTGAACCCTTCAGAGATTCCAACAACATGACCTACCAGAAAATCAGCTATGACATTCAGAGATTATCTACCTAAGGAGTTACAAGGCTATGCGTGGTCCACATTCTTTCGATTGGTGTGGCATACTGCGGCGAACAACAAGGGGTGGACCTGGAGCAAAAATGATAAAACAGGCGCTTGTTCGCCTGTTCGAGCAAAAAATGGAGGGACAAGCCGATGAATCAGCAGAACGACAATAAACTAGTCTCGGAAGAGTTAGCCGCTTTTGAAAAGGAAAAGCTGAGCCGCAGAAGCGCATTGGGGCGCCTGGGGTTCCTGGCGGGAGCCGCAGCTGTGACCGCACTCACTAGTGATGAGTTATTGCGAAAAGTGGGAGAACGGCTTTCTCAATTCTCTGGTGACAGCGATGTAGCTCGGCAGGTAGCCAGGGAGTTCCAGGCGGCGGGCGTAGCACTCGCTAGCCCGAGCGATCCATGTTCGGGCTGTTTCTCAGGTTGTACTAATACTGTCGGCTTCCAGTGTCAGCCTTGCTCTATGTCGTGCGGAAGCAACACAGCTAAACATATTCCCAAAAATTGCTCGTCGAATTCATCTTCATGCAATGAATGTTGTGCGGAGCAAAAAGCGGTCTGTGATTTTGCCTGTAATCAATACCTTGGAAATCAAACAAAATATGACCAGTGCAGATTTTTATGTGGTGTTGCAAACTCCGAATGTACAAGGAGTTGCCCATAGCTGGAAAACTATCCTCCTATAAAGCAGGATATAACACACACATTGATAGATTCTTACAGGTAACTCAGCTATGAACACTTCAAGACACTCTGGATTCACCCTTGTCGAGCTTCTTACAGTGATAGCCATTATTGCTGTACTGGCCGCTATTCTTTTTCCTGTCTTTGCCCAGGCGCGGCGCAATGCTCAAAAAACCAGTTGTCTCTCAAATCTGAAACAGATTGGTACTGGCATATTGCTTTATGCGCACGACTATGATGACCTATTGCTCTGGGGAGGCGATCCGGATGACTTGAATAGTGGAGGCTGGTCAGGAAGCCCCGATCAAGAGAAGATCCTATCCATGAAACCGCAGCACATCTTGCTGGATCCTTACACTAAAAATAAAGAAGTGTTTCATTGTCCCTCGGATATCGGATTTCAAAATACCGGACCCAGTCTTGGCAGCTATTTACCTACATCGCCATCAAGTTTTAAAAAATGGGGCTCAAGCTATTACACCCATACCAGTCTTATTTTACGACTGAAACCTCTCTCCAGTTTTATTACGGTCCAGAATAATCAGGAAGTGGGTGGACCAGCTAATATTGCTTTTATATTTGACGGTGGTGGACACTGGCACGGTGGTTCCGGAGAAATGAATCCCAGTCAACACAGACTCAATACCTGGTTTCTAGATGGCCATGCCAAAAATCTCAGTCGACAAGAATTGAATAATTCATGGTCTTATGAAATTAGATAATGACCTATTCAATCAATGAATTCAATATTAAAGCAGATTTAGATATATGCTGCGATAAATCGATTAACCCTAATCATTTCGGGTTCGATATATCTCTTGATAGAGGCTCACTGAAAGAAGTTCCTTCGCTGCTGAGAAAGGTCAGACGGCAGCTCCTCTACGATGTGGGTACTGGTTTTCTTCTGGAGCCACATGTGGGCGAGGAAGAAGGCGTTGCCTTATTTATTGACTATAAAGGGAAAAAGCTGATTCTGGATTGTAAAGATCAGCGGATTCCCGTCGGAGCTGCCTGGGCGATCCACGCGGGCCTGGGTGCCGCTACATTAACTAATGGGGGAATTCCTCTACATGGCGCGGGCATTGTCATAAACCGTCGCTTCACGGTGATTATGGCAAGTTCCACTGCGGGAAAGTCCACTCTATCCTGGTTTCTGATTCAAGCAGGCGATCTCTTTGCCAATGACGATCTTGTTCCGGCCTATGTCCAGGAGGATCATATCCAGGTATTTCCAGCTCGGTCTTTATACCCCAAACTATCTCGGCAGGTTATCGACCGAAACAACCTGTCCCTGCAGGACCTATATGTTGCCGATTACGGAACCAACGAAGAAGAGTACTACGCTCCCCTATCTCTCGCCCAGCGCATTGTGGACCCGATGCCGCTATCTCAGATCATTGTCTTAAAACCTATAACTGCGTCGTGCGGCTGCGGTTCTGGTTGTGACTCCTGTACCTGTCAGGATGCAGGTAATGACCTTGAAGAGCTGGAGATAGTGCCACGACGGCTAAAGACGGATGAGGCGACGACAACTCTGTTGAGTAACCTGCATGCGTCCTGGCTTATTCCGAAGATGAACGCAAAGGTTATTTTTGATTTATGCCATCGAATCGCAACTACAGTCCCTGTCATTGAGCTGCGCTATAAAAGATCCTACGCAATCTTGCCCCGGATTCGACAAACTATATTCGATTTTTCCGCACTTTAATGCTCTCCCCTTACTATTTCTAAAGGTAGTATAATAACAGGCTCTACCAGCTTCTCTTGTTTATTCTTATAGTATTCCTCATCATAATGCCAGTGTTGCAAAATTAAAAGTAAAGGGTTGTCGTCCAAATCTCCAGCATCTTTTATGGCGATTGTGATTAACACTCCATCCTCTACGGTATCTGCCGTAACATTATCGACACCTTCCGTGTAGTACCATAATTTGTCTTTAAATAGAATAGAGTTTCGCTCTTGTGCCAGCCATGAAGAATACCAGATATGTATATCATCTTTTTCATCCGGAAAAATCTTCCAGAGAAATTGTATTCGCATTTCTTTATCGGATAAAGTCACTGATGCGTCTAATTCTGGGCAGTCTGAACCGTAACAGATATATTTATCGCCAGGGACCTTTCTCCAGGTGCCATCCGCTAAAAGGCGATACTTATTCAGGCGGTTCACTCTTTCAGAGATGCTCAGGGGTTGGAGCATTTCCTGCAAATCAGCGCCGTAGCAAACATTGCTATCAACCGGGGCGCAGCAGTCTATCGTGTCTCCCAAGTCAAATTTCTGAATAGAGAGAAACCTTGTACCTAAGAAGTGACTCAGCATAGCAATACCTAAAGCCACAATCTGCTCCGCCTTATGCTTATGGATGATGAACTGAAAATCAGAAACCACAAAGTCCGGATGTTCTATAAGATCAGCTAAATCAGCAAGCTCTCCAATCGTGCTCTTGAGATGCTGAGCATGCACTCTTACAACATTGGTACCTATATGGCAGCAGAGCATGACAGCAGCGGCGGCGGGAGACAGAACCGGTATATTTTCGATACCATCCACAGTGCGATTCACCACATAAGAAGATAAATCGTGATAGGTAATCGGATTCACACCACAAATATTGGACCAGCGCTGCGGAATATCGTCCCGCTTGCCCACGATTTGTCCATAGTGAACGAAATGACAACGATGGATTTCCACCATCACGCCAAAGCCAGTTAAAACGGAGTGTTCGTGCGTATCTCCTCGATAGTCTCCCGACTTGCAGTTTCCTGTATACCCCACCTGCAGCATCACCTCATACAAAACCTCTGGGTCCGCGGCAAGCACATCTAGATCCCCACTCTGTCGTATTGTCTTTCGATCTCCCGTAAGTGCGTATACGGTGGCTCCCTTGATATAAACGAAAGGTGAATCGCATAATTTGCCCAGTGCTTGAACTTGCTTTAGCTGGTGATGCATATTGCGCTCAATCATCATTCGAGCAAAGCGCAGGCGGGTTTTTAGCGAAGTAGAGATAGCGGGATGCGGTTCGCGTTCCAATCGATCCAGTAAGCGTGGAATAACGCGATGTTGTCCAGCCAGCAGAAAAATTTTTTCTTCATCTATAGTGCTGATACTGGGAGGTGGAAGCGTGTTACTAACTGCCCAACAAAGTAATTCAAACTCAGAATTATCCTGCACTCTAGCACCTTTTATTCGTTTATTACAAAACCTGAGAAAAATGACCGAACAAATCCCTAGTAGGATATTCCCTCATAAGAATCCACTGAGAAAATATGTCCGATCTACATTGATGTACATGCAGGAATTTTATCATAAAATTTCTAATCCTAATGATGAATGACATTATGATTCTTCGGATATTCCGAAGAAATATAAGCTGATTTTTAAGCGAAACGAGGTAAGTTCGATGACGATCCAAGTTGGTCAACCAGCCCCACTGTTCTCCGCGCCATCTGCATATCCCGGCGACGGTCCTAAAGACTCAGTTAAACGGATTTCTCTGTCCGATTATCGTGGCAAATGGTTGTTTCTAATGTGGTACCCCTTTGATTTTACGTTTGTCTGTCCTACCGAAATATTGGCGCTATCGGATCGTATGGGCGAATTCGATGAGCTAGACTGCGCCATTCTGGGAGCCTCCTGTGATTCTATTCATTCGCATCGGGCCTGGATGCGCGTTTCCCGCGAAGAAGGTGGCATTGAAGGACTATCCTATCCCTTACTCGCCGACAAGACAGGCCGCATCGCACGCGACTACGGCATTCTCATTGAAGAGGAAGGCTGTTCGCTTCGGGGGCTGTTTCTCATCAATCCGGATGGGATTCTGGTTCACGCCACCATCAACTCCAATACGGTAGGCCGCAATGTCAACGAGGCGCTGCGAACACTTCAGGCATTCCAGTCTGGTGGTTTATGCGGCTCTGACTGGAAGCCTGGTGACAATAATTTATAAGCCGCAATCCTACTTGCCCCGGTGATATTATTGCCAGTATGAGTAATCCAGTTCGCTGGGGAGTATTGGGGTGCGCCCGCGTTTTCGAGCGGCGCATGGTTCCCGGTTTTGCCAGCGCTCCGAATGCGGAGCTTCTTGCGGTAGCGTCTCGCATGGAAGAGAAGGCGAAGGCCACGGCAGAGAAACACGGTATACCACGCGCCTACGGCTCCTACGAGGCGCTGCTGGAAGACCAGGAAATCGATGCAGTCTTTATTCCCCTGCCCAACGACCTGCATGCCGAGTGGACCTGGAAGGCGCTGGATGCGGGTAAGCACGTGCTCTGTGATAAGCCGCTCGCCCTCTCGCTAGAGGATGCCGAGGAAAGCGCAGTGCTGGCAAAGGAGCGTGAGCTGCGCCTCATGGAGGGCTTCATGTTCCGCCATCACCCACAGCACGCTCGTATCCATGCCCTGGTTGCGGAGGGAGTCATCGGTACGCCCACCCGGTTCGAGGCGAGCTTTTGCTACCCGGCGGCGCGTGACCTCACCAATATCCGCTATCAGGCGGAGCGCGGCGGTGGCGCCCTCTTGGATGTAGGCGTCTACGGCATCAATGCCGCACGCTGGTACCTGGGCGAGCCAGATGGTGGGCATGTCTTTTCCAAGTTCGATGAAGAGGCGGAGGTCGATGTCGCAAGTCTTATCTCCCTGCACTTCCCGAACGACACCCTGGCCTCTATCGCCTGCTCGTTTGGAGAAGCGTTCTCGTCTACCTACACCATCATCGGCAGCGAAGGGCGTATCACGGCGGAGCGCGGTTTCCAGGTAGGCGAAAAAGGCGTGGGGATTCGGATTCGGGCGCACAACTCGGATGAAAAAACAGTAGAGACCTTCCCTCACTTAGACCAGTATGGGTGCTGGAGATTGAGCACTTTCCGAGTGCGTTTGAACCCCGACAAGCGCTTAGAGCCAGGCGAAGACGGTGTGGAGCAGGCCCGCACTATCGAGGCACTGCTGGGATGATCTGGAGGAATCGCTATCGGGGTGCTACTGATAGGAGCGGGAGCGGCTATCGTGCGCGGCATGCGGCGGCGCACGGCGTTCTCCCGCGCTACCAACCCGGAGATGTTCCCTCTCCTGCCTGTAGAAACTCAAGTCAGTGGCGAGCTGCGCCGGGTGTTCCGGGAGGACGATACCCCGCTGGCGGACTAGCTGTGGGCAAGCGTGTGCTTGGTTCTCTGCCCTGCCGATCATGCCACCCGCGCCGATGACTGGAGACTGAAGACCGCACAGGATATCAACATCGCGCTCTATGGCATGGCGACCCTGGCAGCAGGCGGTGCGGATACCATGAGACCAGATTAAAGATGCGGATCAGGTAGAGCTAACCCGGATCTGCTGCGCTTCGTGCCCGTGAGCGCGCAAATCGCCGGGCAGCAGAAAAACGATTACTTCGCCATAGGGCGTATTCTCTCCAATCGGTCGGAAACCTGGGAGGATGAGCCACTCACTATCTGACCGACTCCAGAGCGCTCCGGACCTCACCCTGGAAGTAGCGACACCACTAACCACCGTCCCCTTTGACGAGGGCCAGATGGTCCATGGCTCCGTTCGGCTATTTGGCTATTTCGTCGACTAATCGCTATTTTCGTTAATGCCCGGTTAATGGCCTGCTGAGATACTAAATCCATCGGATTGCAGAAAGGCAGATGGACTCTATGACTCGACGACGGTTTACCGGTGTGATGCTGACGCTGACAGGCGGCCTGGGAGCGGCGCTCTATGGCTGCGGTGGTGGCGACAGTGAAAGCATTCCCCAGGGCAATGATGCCGTGCGTGCCATCGCTATCGGGGCGCACCAGGTGTTTGCCAGTGGCAGTGCCTACCCGTTCGCAGGCTATCCGGCTGGCGGCTCCTACCGGCAGCCAGTTTTCCACTACGCGCGCAGCTAGCCTAAGCCGTGCTGTGCCTACAGGGCTGGTGTTCGACTCCGTGCTACTGGCGTATAAAAAGTACACGGCCACCGGCAACACAGTCAATGTTTCTTACTATAGTGATGCTGGGGGCACAAACGAAGTTGGTACAGCGGCGGTCGCACAGCCAGGTGCGGGCACGTTTTCCAACGACTACGCGCACTACCCCGCCACGGTAGACTTCACCGCGAATACCAATACCACCGTACTGCCGTTCACCGGCAATGGAACCGTGGTCTTCAGCGATGCCACCGGCGCGAACACGCTCAGTGGGCGCTTCACCAGCCGTAAGAATAGTACTACCCTGGAAGGCACGATGACCCTGGACAATGCGGGCAACGTGACCGGCACAATGACCATGACCCAGGGCGGAACCACTACACGCTTTACCAATGTGACCGGAGTACTGGGCAGCGACTTCACAGCCGATGTGACCTGCGAGCCCTATGGCTGGACCGGGCGTGCTCGCTTCAATCTGCTCACTGGGGATTTCTCCATTGACCTGAACACAGGCAACGGTGCCGCTGGCGCCAGTCGGGACAGTCAGGGCAGCCTGGTGATTCAGTACGTGGATGGCTCCACTCAAGTGATAGAGAATCCACTTACCGTGCTGCTGAACGGCCAGATCGGGGGCGGCGCCACTCCCACGCCGACACCGACTCCAACACCTACCCCCACCCCGACCCCTGTAGCCACCAATGGCGACTATGGGCTAGCTCTCATCGGTCCTACGGGCGGACAGCTTAGCTTCGTGGGGCGCAACGAGAGCGGGGCAGTCGGTTGCCAGCGATGGCACCACGACCTCGGCGAAGGGTTATCTCTTCTCCGCCACGGGGGCAAAAACTCAGCTCCCGACTCTGGATGGTTACACGGGCAATATTCCGGCGGGGATCAACAACAATGGCAAGATAGTCGGCACCTGCTACCGTGCCACCAGCCCGACTGAGGCCGCTTATGTCTACGATATTGCCACGAGCATCATTACCGCGATTCCTGACATGCGAATGGCTCGGGCGGTCAATAACAACGGTAATGTAGTAGGGCTGACCCTGGCGCTGAATGTCATGCTGTACAACATCGGCACCAACTCCAGCAGCACCCCAACACTATCGTCGCAGTTCAGCCCCTATGACATCAGTGACAGCGACATCGTTGTCGGCGCTCTCAGTAACTCGGCGCAGCAGGGCGTGTACTATCGGATTTCGGACAATACAGTCACCCGATTCCCCTACCCTCCGGCATGACCGGCAACCCCGCCTATGTGATCGCGTCCAGCGGCCTCATCGGCGGCGTTACCTGAGACACCACATCTGATGAGACCGGGTACATCTACAACCCGAGTAGCGGCACCACAACCGTTGTGCCCAAGGGCCAGGGAAATGTCTATGTACAGGGCGAGCTACCCAGCATCGCAATCAGCGCGGATGGCAGATTAGCCACTCTGGACAATCAGACAGGATATATCTATTACAACAGCCTGAACCACACCATGGCAACGGCCATCGGGACCACGAACGCTGCGGCCTGGAGCGTGAAATCGCCCATCGGGTTCGCCAGTGACGGCACTCTATTGGCTCAAGCGTTACGGCTTGCGGATACCACCTGGCAGCTAGTCAAGCTAACCCCGCGCTAGCTATTCGGCAGCAACGCCAGACTGATCGCCTCCCACTCGTTCTCCAGCGAACCGGAGGCGGTCGGCTTACCAGCCCGGCGGTACCGGTAGCCCGCGTTACCTAGATCCCCTTCTTTTCGGTGCAGGTAGAGCATGCACCCAGGAACCCTCTGCCGTGTTGTCATCCTGCAGGCGGTCATGGGATGCAGCCCAGCTTACGTTAGCATCCAGCCAGAGCGCGGCAAGGGCATCCGACCATGTGGGGTCGGGTGCGGAGGCGGCGCGAAACCTTCCAGTGTCATGGGGCTATAATACCCGTATGGCGCAGGTAAGACTCACGACACCCATCGACGAATCGACGATTCGTTCCTTGAACGCAGGCGATGAGGTTCTCATTTCGGGAATCATGTACACCGGGCGTGATGCAGTGCATAAGCATCTGGCAAGCGGCGGCAAGCTCCCCGAAGGCGTGGACCTCAATGGCTCGGTGCTCTATCACTGCGGTCCGGTAGTCGTTGAGAAAGACGGCGTCTACACGGTTACTGCTGCAGGTCCGACCACCTCCATACGTGAAGAACCCTATCAGGCCGACATCATCGAACAGTTCGGTGTGCGCGGCGTCATAGGCAAAGGCGGAATGGGCGCAAAAACCCTAGTGGGCTGCCAGAAGTCCGGCGCGGTCTATCTCCACGCCGTGGGTGGCGCTGCCCAGGTTTACGCTGATTGCATTCTAGGAGTCAAAGACGTTTACTTTAAAAAAGAGTTCGGCTCCCCCGAAGCCATCTGGGTCTTCGAGGTCAAAGACTTCCCCTGCCTCGTAACCATGGACTCTCACGGCAACTCGCTACACAAAGATGTCTCCGATGCGTCGTTAGATAAACTCAAGCAGGCACTGGAATAAAGACAAGCTATGACCTCCCTATCCATTGCCGATGATGAGTTTGTAGAGCTTCTGGTTGCCTCGGCTCCTCGTATCTCTGACTTTCAGTTTTCCGATTCCGTGAAAGCCCGCTTCTGGGAATTGGTTCATCGCAAAAAAGATAACTCCTTAACACTGGAAGAAGAAGCGGAGCTGGAACGCTACAACTATCTGGAGCACCTGGTACGCATGGCGAAGGCCAAGTATTGGCAGGTTAGATGAACTTTCCGGACCTGCATCGGCATCTAGGCGGAGCGACGCATCCGCGTATCCTCTGGGGATTTATCGAGAAGCATGGGCGCGAGACGGCGGTTTCCGCGCGCCTGCGGGAGCGCTTTCCAGAATACGAGGACTTCTACGCCTTCTTCAACCGGGAGTTCAAGGACCTGGCGGACTACCTAACCGTGCATCATGTGGTCGAGGAGCTTCAGAGTCAGGACGCGGGGTACTTTGCGCATCGAGCCGCGCGAGGAGCTGCTGTCTTTGAGGCGATTGACTACTTAGAGCTGCGCTTCAACCCCTACAAGCGCACTCCTGCCGGGCTACCGGAAGCGGAGCGGTTGGCGCTTATGGAGTCGATTACACAGGGCATTATCGCGGCGGTACAGACCGAGTACCCGGTGCGTACCCCACTGATTCTGTGCATGGACCGGGGCTTCCCCCCGGCGCTCAATCGCAAGATTGTGGAGCTTGCCGCCCGGCTCCCTGAAGTGGTCGCCGTGGACCTGGCCGGACCTTATCAGCCGGGCGGGCCGACCCTGGATGAGTGGCAGGAGCTCTATGCTGAGGCCAAAGCGCTGGGGCTGAAGACCACGGCGCACATGGCCGAGTCCGACCGGAAGGATATTCACCCGAGTCTGTTTCCGCTGCTAGACCGAATCGGGCATGGTATTCAAATCGCTCTGCACCAGCCGGAGCTGCTACCAGAGCTTGCCGAGCGGGGTATCTGCCTGGAGGTCTGCCCGACCACCTACCTGCGCACCAACACCATGGACGATCTCTCCGAGCTTCGCCCTGTGTTCGAGCGCTGCCGTGCCGCCGGGGTAGCTATCTCCATTGCGACCGACAACCCGGCTCTGCATGGTGAGGCCGGAAGGCTGGTCAATGAGTACGAAAAGCTAGTTCGCACCGAGGCGATTCACTTCAATGACATTCTTCCCTTAGTGAAAGCCGGATATGCGAACGCCTTCGAGCACGTATAACTCTCGGCAGGTGGTGCCGGGGTGTACGTGCTACAATGAGCGCGTATGAAGCTCGCTCTCCTTGGTCTTCTAGCGCTCGCAATTCCGGCCCTCGGGCAGGGTGTCCAGCGCTATCCGGCGGTGCCGATGGATGCTCCGGTGCCTGATGTCGCGCTGCGGGAGATGCGAACGGGCAAGACCATCAAACTCTCGGACTACAAGGGCAAGATTCTGGTGGGAATCTTCATGGCTGGGTTTTGCGCGAACACCTGGAAGCATGACCGCCGGATTGAGAAGGCGGCAGCGGACTACAAAGCCAAAGGTGTGGAGTTCGTGGTCATCCATGCGACGCTGTTCGAGATTAACCAGGACTTGATTGACAAGGCCAAAGAGCGCAACCTGGATCTGCCTCTCTTAGACGATAAGCCCACACAGGAGCTAACGCAGAAGATAGACGCGCCCTGTACCCCTACGTTCTTCGTGCTCGATAAGAACGGGGTGCTGCGCTACAAAGGCGGCTTCGATAACAACCGTGACCCACAGCCGGTACAGTATCTGCGCCCGGTGCTGGATGCGATGCTGGCCGGTAAGCCCCTCCCTTTTAAACAGACTAATGCCTATGGCTGCTCTATCCGCCGAAAGGTCTGAGCAGTGAAGGGTCTTCTGCTCCTTGCCTTGCCCTTGTTGGCCCTGGGTGCCGCAGTAGCGCCCCGGCGTCCTCAGGCCAGCGAGTCGCCTCAGGCTCCCAGTTCCGCGCTGGATCGCTCACCGTCGGATGTGGTGCTCAGCGCCGATGGCAAGCTGGCCGTTACGGCGAACCGAACCTCGGGCACTCTCTCCGTTATTGCGCTGGATAGCCTCGCGATTAGCCGGGAGCTTCCCGTTGGCAAGGAGCCCTTTACTCTTGCTCTGACACCGGACGGTAAGAGCGCCGCCGTGACATGCTTCGGCGACGATACCCTGGTGCTCGCTCCCTTGAGTGGTGGTCCTGTGACTACTATCCCCGTGGGTGATGAGCCGCGTGGAGTTATGGTGATGCCCAATGGCACGCGGGCCTGGGTGGCTCTGGGGGGTGAGGATGCCGTGGTAGAAGTCGCGCTGGATACGAAGAAGGTACTGCGGCGCGTTTCGGTGACTGGCGAGCCATGGCATCTGGCGCTCTCCGGCAAGAAGCTGATTGTCGGCACTACACGCGGGCGAGCAGTTGCGCTGATCGACACAACGACTGGCAAGCCGCTATACTCGGTCTCACTCTCCGGGCGCAACACAAGGCGGCTGGCGCTCAGCCCGGATGGGAAATGGGCGTATGTGCCGTTTATTGCCGAGCGGCTGGCCGCTGCCAATCGGAGTAACATCGACCGGGGCTGGGTTGTGGGCAATCGCCTGGGGCGTGTACCGCTGACCGAAGAAGGCCCACGCGAGGCCATTACCCTGGATATCTCGGAAGATGCCGTGGGTGACCTGGATGGCGCCGCGTTCTCCCCCGATAGCAAGACCCTGGCGCTGACCGCGAGTGGCACCCACGAGCTATTGCTTATCTCTAACCCGAGCACGCTGCCCTTTGTGGCCTATGGCGGTCCCGGCGACCACATGGAACAGGCCACTCGGAAAGCGACGCAACGGATTCGGCTGGGCGGCGCTCCCCAGGCCGTGCGCTTCACTCCCGACGGCAAGCGAGTACTGGTAACCAACTACTTCGGCAACTCGGTGCAGGTCGTCGATGTTGCCACAGGCAAGCTGACAAAGACAGTCTCTCTAGGTGGCCCGGAGACACCATCGCTGGCACGCCGAGGAGAAGCTCTGTTCCACGATGCCACACGCTCTTTTGGAAACTGGTACTCCTGCTCCTCCTGCCATGTAGAGGGGCACACCGGTGGCGGCAGCTTCGATACGCTGAACGATGGCGGGTACGGTAAGCCCAAGAAGACGCCGAGCCTGAGGGGGGTGGCCCGGACCGCTCCCTATACCTGGCACGGGTGGCAGAAGAGCCTCCAGACAGCCATTCATGACTCGTTTGTGAATTCCATGCAGGGACCAGAACCTTCAGCGCAAGATGTACAGGCCGTGGAAGCGTATCTGAAGACCCTGGAGCCTCGCCCCTCGCCCCGAAAGCCAGATGCGGCGTCGGCGCGGGGTCAGGTGGTCTTCAAGGCGAAAGCCTGTGACTCCTGCCATGGTGGGCCGGACTTCACCAGCCCAATGGTCACCAAGGTCGGGCTGGAAGAGCCAGACGATGAGTATCAGGGCTTCAATCCTCCCTCACTGCGCGGGGTACGCTCCCGTGCCCCCTATCTTCACGACGGGCGGGCGGATACGCTGGCCGATGTGCTGAAAGAATGGCACCTGCCTAGCAAGCTAACCGGTAAGCCAGACTGCACTCCTGCAGAGCTAGCGGACCTGGTAGCGTATCTCGAAACGTTATAATTTCGCCTTTCCCGCAACTTTCTAACAAGTTCCGGTACAATCCCCTGTGCGCAAGCGTTCCGAGCCGCATTCCCTCTCCCCAATCTGCCTCAACTGTGGGGCCGAGGTCTCTACCCGATTCTGTGGGGAGTGCGGCCAAGAAAACGAGCCCCCTACTCCTACGTTTTCCAACATTGCGAAAGACCTGTGGGATGAGTTTCTGGCTATAGACGGTAAGCTGCTCAAAACCCTCTGGTATCTGTTTGCTCGCCCCGGCCTTTTATCGACGGAGTATATTTCAGGTCGGCGCTCGTCTTATATCTCGCCGTTCAAGCTCTACTTCTGGACCACGGCGCTTTTTGTGGTCTTTATCCTCCGGCTGAACATCATTGATGCCGAGCAGCTACAGTACGCCGCCGATAAGGTTAAGATGGAGGCTATCGCGACACCACAGCCCGGCGCCAAAGCGACTCCAGAACCGAAGAAGAGCGCCCAGACCGAGTTCTATGTCACGCTCCCCAACGGCAAAAAACGCATCCGAATGAATACCGGCAAAGCCTCAGGGAAAGAGGCAATGGCTGCCGGGCTCCGTATTGGCCTACCGAACATAACTGCCAGTGCGATGCGGGTACTCGGGGAACATATCGATCCAGATACGCTGCCAGATTCGGTGGTGACCTATCGGACCAATCAAAGTAAACTCCCCGGTGAGAAACGAGACTCTCTCAAGCGTCAGTTTCTATCGGAGCGTTTGATTCGGCTGAAGAACAACCCGTGGGATGGTCTGAAGTCTATCGTGGCGACAGGGATTCCCAATGTGCTGATTTTCTGCGTTCCGCTCTGGGCACTGATCATCAAACTATTCTTCCCCAGCCGACTCTATATCGAGCACTTGATCTTCGCGCTGCATACCCATGTCTTCGGGGTTATCTGCTTTGCGCTCTCTATCGCCCTCTGGACAGCGGCCCCCAACGCAGAGTGGCTTTTTGATGGCGTTTTAATAGCGATACCTATCTATAACTTTTTCGCGGCGCGGCGTTTCTATCCGGAGCATCCGGCCTGGTTGCTGTTAAAAGGCACAGGACTCTCTTGCGCTTACGGGTGCATTCTGGTGTTTGCCGCGTTATTCGGGCTGATATTTACGCTTATCTGGACCCTGGTTTCTGCCTGAGCAAAAGGACGTTTGCGTGTATGGCATACCCGGTGTATACTCCAAACAACGATTTGCCTGAGAAAGAGACAATATGCTTTCCTCAAAACAGCAAGAAATTTTAGAAGTTATTCGCCAGGCGCTCATGCGCGATGGTCAGGCCCCTACAGTGCGTGAGATCGGTAAAGTTACCGGTCTGCGTAGCTCGTGCTCGGTTCAGAAGCATCTGAATCAGCTTGAGACCAAGGGGTATATCAAGCGCGATCCCTATAAGTATCGCTCTATCGAGCTGCTTCAGGATGGCGCCCCTATCGCGCGCCGCCGAACCGTGACCGTTCCGCTGCTGGGGCGTGTGGCGGCTGGCTCCCCGATTCTGGCTCTGGAGAATATCGAGGAAAGCTACCCGCTGCCCGAGGCTCTGGTACCCCGCGACGCCGAGGTGTTCATGCTCCGCGTAAAGGGTGACTCCATGATCAACGCGGGCATCTTCGACAACGATCTGGTTGTGGTGAAGAAGCAGGAAACGGCCCATGCCGGTGATATCGTGGTGGCGCTACTGGGCGATGAAGCGACGGTAAAAACGTTCTACCCTGCTGGCGACCGTGGTATCCGCCTGCAGCCGGAGAATCCGCATCTGCGCCCTATCATCACCAAAGAAGCGTCTATCGTCGGGCGCGTAGTCCTCTCGCTCCGCCAGTACGCCTGAGAAGGACAAACATGCCCCGGTGCAAAGTTGCACCGGGGCTTTTTGTTTAGTGCGTATAGGTACCACCGGGCGACCATACTGAAGCGCCGCCTAGCTCTATCGAGTATGGCAGTGCGGTTAGTGCGATCGGCTCCCCATTCACTATCAGTGCAATCTCGCTTGCCTCTGCTTCCACTCCTTGCTGGGTAAATGGCATAGGCGTTCCTATTCCCCGGTCGATGCGCTGCATCGGACCGAAGCCTGTGAGGGTAGTCTCTATCACATACCCTTCTATCGTCACTCGCGCTGTGGCTATGGTGGGAGTCTCTGTAATCTCTATCGTCGCCGGAAGCACCGGGGCGTTTTCGAACGGTGTGCCCGCGAAGATCTTCGGCCCGTAGTAGGCGCCAATCTCCGGGTCAGTGCAGATAAATCCATAGAACAGTGGTGGCGCATTGGGATCGGGGTGGAAGAAAATCAGACCGCTCGGCGCTGTTCCCAGAGGGGTGGTAACAGCGCGGGCCACATGCACTATGGCATTGGGCTGGCTGGAGCCAGACGTGGCGGCAAAGAGGTCCACGCCACCAATCCAGGACATATAGTTCAGTTCGCTCATGACCCCACTATAGAAGCCCTGCATTACGGCAGCGTAACGAGGTAAAATTTGCCCATGGCGGGAGGCTTTCACCGATTCGAGGGTGAGCTGGTTTCAAAGGCAGAGTGGGCACAAATGCCCGATACCGAGCGACGTATCGCACGTGCGCTCGGTCCGGATCCCCTGGAAGATGCCACGCATCTCCTTACTCCGGTACAGGGTCGCCCTGTAGAGGCAGCTTCCGGGCCAGACCCGGAGCGGACCTTTACGCGCACGCTTCGTGGCACGCCCATGCTGTCTCGTGCAGCAGTTCTTTTCGCGCTGGAAGATAGCACACGCCGAGAGCGACTACAGGGCGCGGAGCTATGGGGCTGGCGCTGGGGCGAGTGGCTGGCGCTGTCCGCCACGCCCGAAGTAGAATCTCTAACCCTTGCCTGGCCTCTGTCTACCATTCCCGGAAACACAATCGCTGAGCTAGCCACGGAGCTGGGTCGCCTGGATGTTGCTGCTAGTGACCTGGCGCGCACTCTGGGCACACGGCTGGAGCGGGTAGAGACTCCTGCAGAGGCGGCGGAGCGAGCCCATGCCATCCGACTGCGCCCGGCGACTCCGGCACTGGAGCTACAGCTTAAGGCCGGGCGCACTCCGTTTTCCTCACGGGCTATCTGGCGCACCCTGTACTCCCTGGGGCTCTCCTGGGGAGATTTAGACCTGTTTCACTGGGGGGAGCCTTCTCTCTTTACGGTCAGCGCTATCGGGCTGAGAACGGACTTTTCGCCGGAGCGCGCCGAAGAAGGCGAGGGTGTGGCCGGACTAAGCCTGAGCTTCGAGCCAGAGCTCTCTCCGAACCCGGCGGAGGTATTCGAGCGCATGGCACTGGCGCTGGCCTACCTGCGAGAACAGCTCGGCGGCCAGCCGATGTACCAGGGTCGAGAGCTGGATGGAGAAGCGCTGGACCGAATTCGCGCAACTCTTCGTCAATACGGGGTAGAATGAGAGTATGACCTGGGGTCGGCGACTCTGGTGGCTCCTGGGGCACACGGTCTGTGCGGCTGCGTGTCTCACTACCTTACGGCTCGCCTCACCCGCTCCTGCCACTCCTCAAGCTCCTCCACCTGCGCGCTGGGTGATGGAGCGCAGAGCAGATAGAAGTCTCTGGGTACGCAACCTGGCCTCCCGGCAGGAGCTACCTGCCCCGAACCCCCTACCTCGCCTCGGTCCGCTGGCACTGGCGCCTGGCTTCAATCCAAACTTCTGGGCACTGGCTGATAGCCACAGGGTGAAGATTATCTCACTGCAAACAGGGGAAGCCGTGGCGAGTTTTGAGGCGCCCGTGGGTGGCGTGGAACGTCTTAGCTGGCTGGATGAAGATCGCCTAGCTGTCGTCGCTAAAGACGACCACCCCTGGCTGGTACATCAGTTATCGACGGGGAAACGGTATCACTTTACCTCTCCCCGGCTTCGCCGCCCCCCTCCCCTGAAGAGGGAGGGGGGTAAGAGAAGGCTTTCTGGAAGCCCCTTTCCTTTAGGAGAGGGGTTGGGGTGAGGTAAGAGGCTATCTACGGTTCCCAGCCGGACTTGTCTATTTGTTGTCCGTCGCTGGTGACGAGTGCCTGGGTTTTACTGGCGCCAAGGGGAGCTTCGAATACGGCGAAGACCCAGGTGAGTAAAATACCCCCTATGGCCACCCAGGACATCAGGCCGACTTCCTTCGGGAGCCCCTTCGCGGCATTCGGGTTGAAGACCCCAGTGAGCATGCCGAAGAAAGCATCTTTATCGGGAGAGAGGCCAATGATCGCCATGCAGGCCAGCCAGATGGCCATCACGATGCCCCCCTTGATGAACTGCCCGGCGAGCATCTGGCCGAGGCCCGGCACCAGCGCGGAGGTGAGCATAGCGAGGAAGGCATTGCGCTTTCCGGCGCGGGGGTCGGTGAGAATCTCGCCGATGCTGTCTCCCCGGAGCATCACATCACCCAGGCGGGCCAGGGCTTGCTCATCGGCGAGCTTGACTGCCATCTCGGCGTACTTTTTCTCGGCCACCGAGCGCGATGGGTCAGCGGACTTCGCCACGGCGTAGCGCTCCTGAGCCTCCGCCCAGCGCTCTTCCATAGCAAGCAGGTCGCCCTGTTGCTCGGCTACCTGAGCTATGGCTATCGGACCAATAGCTTCTGCCAGCGGCTGCGCTTCTGCCAGGGTGTTCTTAGCAGGAACTAGCAATGCGCGCATTCGCTCTACATTGGCGCGGGTAAGCAAACGCTGCAGCTCGGTCTGTTTGCCGTCTGGAGAGAGCGCGGCGAGTTTGGGGTCGAGAGGAAGTGGCTTGACTTCGACTGGTTTGGGGGCTGGCGGCGCCCCGATAGCCGCACCAGCCGGTAACCGGACATTCCTTCCAGCTATGGGAGGTTCTGGTACTCTTGCTCCCCCATTATTAGGGGCGGGGGGGGCTGGTTGCGAGCTAGGGCGCGCAGGGCCAGAGGCTACTGGTTGGGATTCCGTGAGCACCATCAGTGCGCCGCAGCTTGGGCAGAACTTATGGGAGTCCGGGTTCGCGCGCCCACAGGAGGGGCAAAACTTGGCGACTTCTTCGGCGCTCATGGCATCCTCTCAGTCGATATCGTCTTCGTCGATGGGCTCGACTTCCGTATCCGCATCGGCGAAGAACTTCTCGTCATCTTCACCGAAGGTATCGTCGTCGAACGCGAGGTTCTCGAGATCTTCCTCCGTGGGTGGAGGCGCGTCGCCAGGTCGTGGCGGCAGAGCGCCTTTGGGCTGCGGGGTGGTCCAGAACTGCTCCAGCTTGTAGCGTTCGCGGCTCGGCTCGTCCATCACGTGAACGACCACGTCGCCACAGTCGATCAAAACCCACTCGGCGACCGCTTCCCCCTCGATATTGGGGCGCAGGTGCAGCTCCTCTTTCACACGCTCCAGCACGCGCTCGGCAATCGCGCGGATGTGCGGAACGGAGCGTCCGGTGCAGACGATGAAGAAATCCGCCAGCAGGACATCTTTATCCCGCAGGTCCAGCACAGTAATGTCCTCGGCTTTGCGGTCTTCGAGGGCATCTATCAGCAGGTCGCGTTTCTCTGTGGAGTCTACGTCAATAGTCTTTGGCATGTACTTGTATATTATCCGGTGCGATACAGGTTTCGCACATTGATTTCATCGATTACCGAGTGTGGCGTGAGATAGCGAAGGGAGCGCCCGGCACGCGCTAAACCCCTTAGCTCTGTCGAGGAAATGTCCAGCGCCGGTAAAGAAACGAAGTCGATATTTTCTTCCCAACCGTCGGGAATCGCCTCACGACAGGCTTCTTCCGTGGTTCCAGGGCGAGTCACAGCGATAAAACGCGCGAGCGCCAGAAGGGTTTCGGGCTCTTTCCAGCGGGGAATCTCGCGTGCCGCATCCAGCCCTAAAAGAAAGAACAGCTCGGCATCAGGCAGTTCGGTCTTGAGCTGGCGCAGGGTGTCTACGGAGTAGCTGGGGCCGGGCTTCTCCAGCTCACCTCGCCAGACCGAAAACGCCGGGTTACGCTCCAAGGCGCGCTCTAACAGCGCCGCGCGAATGGGACCGGAGGTTGTGGTCTCACCGACTTTGAACGGTGAGACCTGATTGGGTACGAAAAGAACTTTATCTAGCTGGTGGGTCTCACGAACCACCTCTGCGATACGCAGGTGGCCGTAGTGAACCGGGTCGAAGGTGCCGCCGTAGACGCCTACCCTCAAGCCAGATCCCACTCGGTATCGCCGACACTCTCACCGCGGCGGCGGCGCTCACCGATGCGATAGGCATCCACGGCGCACAGCACACGAATCACTGTGGTGACCACAGCGCCAAACGGGAGAGCTTGAATCACAAACGACCCCACCATGGTGAGCACACCCTTGGCCACCTGTCGGTTCAACAGCTGCCCCAGACCAGGCAGCAGGAACGATAGCACAGCATGGACCACCGGGTTACCCACAGTCTCAGTACTGGCGGGACCATGCACCATCTGTTGCTGCTGATGCCGATGCTGGCGGGCCTGCTCGTGGACTTCGGCAAGCTGACGGGCGGAGGAGCGAACATCGCGTACACCGCTGGCATCCGGCTTACGGACACGTTTGGTTCTGGGGCGCTGCATGGCGGGCAAGTCGGCGCCGCAGTCCATACAGAAGCTGAACTGCACGCCATCCTGGTTCACGCTGGAGCCACAGGCAGGACAGTTCTCTACCACCTTGCCGAAATCCGCCTCACGGCGGGCGGCCAGGCGCTCAGCGTTTTGTACTGTGGCCTGCCGCTGCTGGTTCTCGCGGCGGTGTACAGCGGCACGCTCCTGCTCCTCGCGCATCTGGGGCGGGAGAGGAATCTGGGAGCGGTAGCGACTACCGCCCTCACCCAGGCGTCGCCGGGCCATCTCTTCTAGAGAGTCTGCCAGTACCTCGGCGCTCTCATGCTCCAGAGACAGCGGCGTAGAACGCGTGTCTAAGGTCTCCGTGCCGAATCGAGCGGCACAGTCTCGACAGATGCGGCTCTTACCTTCGCGTGGTGCTCCACACAGGTAGCAGCTAGCCTCGTCGCTCACTCAGTCTCTCCCCTATCTTTTCCACAAGCCGTACAAAAAGAAAACGCAGCATCGGTGCTCTCTCCGCAGTGTGGGCAAGTCACCAATACCGGAGCGCTGGTCTTAGCCACTTTCTTCGGAATCGGCTCTCCACGGCGCGGATAGTCGCCGGAAAGAATCGTAGTATACTCCGAACTCGCTCCCCAGCGCAGCGCCTCACGGGCGCGAACCACAGGAATCGGGTGCGTGCGCTCACTCTCAATCAGCAGCCGATACAGTTTGTCCAGCTTCTGAGCATCCGGGCGGTCGTATTCTTCCGCCTGAGCGAGGTAGGCATCGCGATCCATCTGTGCAAAGATTTTCGGCGAACCACCCGTTAGTTTAAAGAGCGCCGAGAAGACTATTTCCGGGTCCTGCACCGTCAGAATCGAGGCGCGGTCCGCAGAGAACTCCGCCTTACGCTGCCACTCCAGCAGCGCCATCTGAATCGGAATGGAGAACACATCGCCGTAGCCCACTCGCGAAGCCCCTACACGGGCCAGCAAGGCCAGAAAAAGCGCCATGAGCCGGTAGATAGTATGCCCGCAATGGATATGCCCCAGCTCGTGCCCGATTACGGCTAAAAGCTCGTCTTCGTCTAACAGCTCCACTAGCCCTGTCTGCAGTACAATGGCGGGGTCTTCTTTGCCGAGCGCGAACGCGTTGACAATCGGGGTCTGCGCCAGAAAAAGCGCGGGGACGGGCATGTCTAACACCCGACAGGCCTCTACCAATAGCTTATGGACATCGCCGCACTGCTTTTCGGAAACCTTACCGCAGAGGCTAAGTATTCGTTGTAGAGGAAGCGCTCGAAGCTATACCGCGAGAACTTGGTGGCAGCGAGCTCGAAGCCGGGGACGGCACGTAGGGCGACGGACGCTTGCTGGTCCATCGGGTGCCGGTAGGCATCGGGAGCGAGCTTTTCAAGACGGAGGCGTGGCTCCATGTGTTTTCCTTCTTGAAGGAGACTCCGCGTAGGAGCCTCTGATAAATTATAACACGGTCTCCCGTGCTATACTTTGTATTGACGCACCAGTTGCCAAAAAGATGCGCCTCGCCGATAGATACGTTTTTACCGAGCTTCTCGTTCCCCTCATCATCGGTGGCGCGACCATTTTGATGATGCTGATCGGCAACACGCTCTATGCCTATTTAGAGTTCGCACTCAAGGAAGGCTGGCCTCTTGCCATCGTCGCGCGGGCGCTTTACTACAACATTCCGGTCGTTCTGGTGTTCGCCCTCCCGGTCGCGGCAGCCATCGGGTGCAGCCTGGCCATTGGTCGTTTGGGGCGTGACAATGAGATTGTCGCCCTGCGTGGCGCAGGTGTTTCTATCCTGCGGGCGCTGCTCCCCGTTTTCCTCTGTGGAATAATCCTCTCTGGCATCTCGGCCTATATTGCCGAGCGCGTGGTGCCGGAAGCCTGGAAGCAGGCCAGCAGAGCGTGGCGAACTTACTGGACTCTCTGCCGTCTAGCCCGATCACGGTTCGTCAGACTTTAGATAATTTAGACAATTACGTAGTCAGCTTCGAGCAGGCGCAGAAAAGTGAGGGGCGCGGTTTCCGGGTCAGTGATGTGACCCTGATCGACAAATCATTGGAGCCCGGCTCCCCACCCGGTTCCTGGCCAAGAGTCTTCACCGCGCACTATGCGGACTACGAAGGCAGTGTGTGGACCCTGACCGATATCCGCCTTTTCGAATTCGAGCCAGATGGGCGAGCACGCTATGAGCTGGCAACGATGAAATCTGGGCAGCTTTTCCAGTACGTGGACTTTCGGCAAGCAACCATGAACCTGGGTGAGGAGCAGCTCATGCACCTGAGTTTCCCGGAGCTGACCCGCCAGATGGAAGCGGCCAAGAAGTTCGGCGATAAGCGCCGCGCCACCGAGTGCGATGTGAACCGGTGGTTCAAGTTCGGCCTGCCCGCCATGTGCCTCCCCTGCGCCCTCTGCGGCGCTGTACTGGCGATCCGCTTCGCCCGAGGTGGCGGCTTCGCAGGCGTGCTGCTCTCGTTAGTCGTCGTCTTCCTGGGCTGGGGCGTGTTCACGGCCACCAAGTTCGCGGCGCTGGCCAACAAAATGCCCGCCGCCCCGGCTGCGTTTCTCTCCACGATTCTGTTTCTCGGCCTGGCGCTGTGGCAACTTAGGAGGCTGGAGTAGTGATTGGCATCTCCCCTGAGTGCTCCTTCGTCGCCTCGCCCCTCTTCCCAGAAAACCCCTGCGGGGGGAAGAGGGGAAATCAGCGCTGGTCACACAGTACAAGGGCTTCCCTCTGGCGAAGCACTGGAGATTCCAGCTACGCTGGTGCTTCGCCAAAGGGAGGCGGTCTTTGTAGCAGTTGCGGTGAGTTATCCCTCTTCCAGCGACGAAGGAGCGATACTGGGAAGAGGGGCGAGGCGACGAAGGAGCACTCAGGGGAGATGCCAATCCCATGAAACGCCTGGACCGCTACATGCTCCGCGAAGTCTTGCCTCTGTTTTTCGGGGGAACGGCGGCGGCGCTTTACTGCTAACGACTCTCAAATTCTTTCAGGGAGCGGATTCCCTGTCACGCTCTCGGATGCCGTTCTCGGATGTACTGAAAGATATCCTATGGCGTATGCCCGGCGTGCTTGTGATGACACTCCCGGTTGCAACGGCGCTGGCGGCGAGTCTAGCGACGAACCGGCTGTCGCGCGATAACGAGCTCACCCCACTGCGTACAGCAGGAGTCTCGCTGGCCCGGCTACTGCGGCCCCTGTTTGTCTTCGCGTTTATCGTTGCGATTGCGAACCTGGCGATTGCAGAGTGGGCGGTGCCGTGGGCGGCGCGGGCGCAGAAGGGCGAGGGGCGCATGACCACGCTGGCGTTCGAGGCTGGGGCGACTCTGCGCTCGGGCAGCTATCTGATAAAGTACGATTCCGCGCAGCGCCTTACGCTGGATAAGCGGCGGCTGGCCCACGTGATGATTATTCAGCGAAAACCCACCATCACCATCTGGACTGCGCCGTTTGCCGACTATGAGAACGGTCAGTTCCGGCTGGAAGACGCCACACTACATCAGTACAACGCGGCGGATATCCTGGTCTCCGAGCAGAAGGTCAGTAGCTCCACCCTGTCGCTCCCTATCGACTTCTCGGCAGCGCTCCGAGTAGAGACCGAGACCGTGAGCAGCTTCTCGTTCGCGGAGCTGACTCGTAGCGCAGTAGAGGCGCGGCGGCGGGGTGAGTGGCGCAAAGCGCAGGAGTTCGAGGTGAACCGCTGGTTCAAACTCTCTCTGCCATCGCTGTGTTTCTCCCTGGGTCTGCTGGCTCCCCCACTCGCTCTGCGGTTCTCACGGGCGGGTGGCTTCACGGGCGTGCTTCTGTCGATAATCACTGTCTTTGTTGCCTGGAATACATTGTTGCTACTCCAGTATGTGGGGCAGGCAGGGCTGCTACCGCCGCTGGTCGCTGCCTGGAGCACAAATGTTCTCTTTGGAATTGTAGGATTGGTCTTGCTCTGGAGCGCTGAATGACTCCGCTGCTGTTCGTACCGCTACTACAAACCCCACCCGTTCCCACGGACCTACGGCGCTTCCGCCCGACTCCCACACCCAATGGCGCCAAACCGGGCGCCCCCGGCACGAAAGCGGCACCTCCTCAGGCTCAAAGCAAGGAAGTTACTCTGGAGTGGGCCGATGAATTGCGGGTCCTCGCCGACGGCAGCCGAGTGCTAACGGGCAATGTACGTCTCACCTATCAGAACTACAAGATACGGGCGGATCGGGCAAGGTTCGACGAAAACACGCAGCTAGTTACCCTGGAAGGTTCCGTAAAGCTGGACCGAGACAACGAAACGGTCTTCGCGGAAAAAGTCACTATCAATCGGCAGACGCAAGATATCTCCGCGCTGTCGGCGCGTACGATTCTTTCACCAGCTCAGGTGGGGCAGAACCTGCTGCAGCCACTGGAGGTCTGGGGGGCGTCGTTTACCCGTGAGGGGCAGATACTGCGGGCCAAAGACGGTTTCCTGACGACTTGTGACCTGCCGGACAAGCACTACAAAATCGGATTCCGCGAGGCGGTGCTCTATCCGAAGCAGAAGATTGTCTTGAAGGGCGCGACGGTCTATATCGAAGACAAAGCTGTGCTCCGAATCGGGTACCTGACTATCCCGGTGACCGAGGAGGTGCGCTATTCCTGGCTCCCACTGTTCGGGCGCACGAACGAAGAAGGCTACTTCGTAAAGGCGGTCATCGGGTACAGCATGGGCAAGATGTTCCCCGGTCTGCTCCATGTGGACTGGATGGAGAAGAAGGGCGTGGGCCTGGGATTCGACCAGGCGTATAAAGTCGGCAATGTAGCCGCAGGCACCGCGACTCTGTACACGCTAAGAGACCGCAGCCGCAAGGTGAACAACTTGAATGGGCGCCTGAACCACGAGCAGCGTCTCTCGAACGCCCTGACCCTACGGGTGAACTCCGACTTCCAGAACAACTCGTATCAGTCGGTGTCGTCAGACTCGTCGTCTCGGAACACTACTCTCTCGCTCACGCACAATGCGGGGACCACCCAGACAGCGCTCACGGCGAACCTGACCGGGTCGGATAGCGGCACGAGCAAGAGCTCCGGCACGAACTACTCGTTTACCCAGACCCGCCGTATCGGGGAGCGCGGCACCCTGAGCGTGCGCCTGAACGGCAATAACTCGGACTCCACGTTCGGCACCGGAGAGACCGCGACGACCACGGGACGCACCGAGCAGCTGGCCGAGATCCGTGCCTCCGGGCAAGCGGGCACTTTCCAATACGAGCTGTCTGCCAACAAGCAGCTGGCCTCGAAACAGCGCACATCCAGCGGCACCACACCCACGGTCGGGTTCTCGGGCACGGAGCGCCTGCCAGAACTGACCCTGACCGCCGACCCGCAGAAGCTCGGGCGCTTGGGGAAAGCCTTTCCCGCCCGGCTGACCTTCGGGGTCGGTAAGTTCGTAGAGCCGCTGATAACCGGCACCACTGCCAGCAAGCTCTCCGTGGAGCGCTATCTGTTTGCCGCCGATATGCCCAGCAAGACTCTGCCATTGACTTCCGGGGGGCGGCTCTCGCTGAGCTACGGTGGTACGTATCGCCAGTTCCTCTACCCGGCGGAGAAAGCGGCGCTCTACACGCTGAACAACAGTAGTCAGCTCAGCCTGAAACTGGGCGCACGTTCCAGCCTGAACCTCAGCTATGGCTACCTGCGTCCCTATGGCGGCATGCCGGTGGGCTTCCGACTGGACCAGACCGGCTCGAACAACAACCTGAGCCTGAACCTGAGCCGCGATACAGGCAAGGGCCGCCTGAATATCGTGACCGGCTACGATATCCAGCGGGCGCAGGGCGAGGTGCTGAGCGGCACGAAGAAGAACCCGTGGCAGAACATGGCGATTCAGGCCACCATGCGCCCGTCTGGAGCGATGCAGACCCGCTTCACCACGGCGTATGACATCAACTCCGGCAAGCTGGTGGACCTCACGAATAGCTCTCGCTGGCGCTATGGGGACAGCTTTGGACTGGACCTTGGCCTGCGCTACGATCCCCGCACGGGCAAGCTGGCTACGGCGACGCAGACACTGTCTAGCTGGCTGTTCGACCGGGCCACACGTATCGGGGTATCCAGCAGCTACAACGGCTTTTCTAAAAAATTCGACTACAAGAACTTCGCGCTCTCGCACCGCTACCACGACTACGAAATCTCCCTCAGCTACTTAGACCAGCCGTTCGGGTTCCGAACGGAGAAGGGCTTCAACATCGGTATCCGCCTGC
The DNA here is from genome assembly GCA_049840835.1 of Armatimonas sp. GTDB lineage: Bacteria > Armatimonadota > Armatimonadia > Armatimonadales > Armatimonadaceae > JANLTX01. The sequence goes on from JASGJG010000018.1 coordinate 97,594, forward strand.
TCGCGTTCCCCGCTCCCCAGACCGGTACCGCAGGCCGCTTTGGCACCTCTATGGACACCGGCTTCGGCCAGAGCTTCTAACAAACCGGACAACCCAAACGGTCCGACACTGTAGTGCCTGGCATGAAAATCGTGCGGTTCACCCAGGGGGTACCCGGCCTTCGGCTAAGCCTCCTTCTGAGGCGAAACCCATATAAATGGGTTTCCTGAATCCCCGCTTCGAAGAAGCGTTGGCGGCTTGCCCGCCCTATAGCCGCACGATTTTCGTGCTGGGCACTACCGGGCTGGGCTTTTCGGTTCTGGGGTGTTCGTCCACCTCAGCTTTGTTTTTGCGTACACCCATTTCGCATGCCCATCGACGAACCCGACTGTGGTACCACCACCATGCCTCGTGGGGGCCTGGTCGGAGGGTCCGCCCGCTAGAACTTCGGACTCGAAGAGCAGCACGGTATCGACTGGGAATTCGACGCCCTGGCAGGAGGTCTTGCCCAGGGCTTTGTTCATGCCGTAGCCATTGGACGTCACCGCATCGGGGCAGCGTAGAGTCTCTTTTTGGTAGTGCTGGAGGAGCGTATTCCATTGACCCGCAGGCGGAAAGTGGTCATCGTAGTCCTGAGCGTACATTAGCATGGCAGCTGAGAGCTTCTTGACATTCGAGAAGCACTGACTCTGCCGCGCTTTGAATGCGGCGCACCCAAAGTGCAAGAAGCCCGCCAGGCAGAGCCAGACGTTAATAAGCAGTAGCCCCCAGGCCAAAATCAGAGCCACTAGCGGCCCGATAGACCGGCGAACCCGCCAGGCTTGCCGCAGTCGCCCGATGAGGAATCCGAAACCGACAGCCCCGATCAGGGGTACTATGCCCCACCCGGAATGACTGAGCAGTACGTAGAAGCGAATGATGTCTGTGGTGTCCATTTTTTATCTGTACAATGGTGCTCTATGCTGACCTGGTTGAAGAAACGTCCACTACTGCTCTGGGGTTTCGGGTGGTCTGTTTATTTTGAGCTTATGTGGCTTGTCTGGGGTAGGAAACTCCCTCACCCGGCCACTCTGGTTTTCTATATAATGCCGCTGGCTGCTGTCTCTACTCTTCTGCGTTCGCCCTGCCATTGCGAAGGTATTGCAAATTCTCTACGGGCTGGGAGTGGTGGCGGGAATCGTGCTGCCTGGCAGAACGTCTATGGACTCTATGGTGGGCATGGCGATTGGCGGAGGCTGCCTTGGGGCGCTAGGTATGGCGGCGGTGATGCGGCATCTTCGCCACTCTACCTGACGTGATGAGCAGGGATAAACAGAGCGCTTAGAGAAGGAGCCTGTGTCATGAGGTCACTGCCGTTCCTCTATACCGTGCTAACACTGGCAGCACTGTTGCTGCCAGCTATCCTGCCGTGCGGAGCCGTGCCGCCTGTTCCCCAGAAGCCGACTGCCATGCTAGATGCCGATGCAGAAATCATAGAGATACCCCTGAAGGACGGGGGAAGCGCCGCTCTCGCTGAGCCTGAACGAGCTTATGACCCTCTTTCGTATACCGGGCGTCAGTATCACCGTCATCGAGAACAACAAGATCGCCTGGGCAAGCGGCTACGGAGTCACGGAGCTTGGCGGCAAGGAGAAAGTCACACCGCACACGCTGTTCCAGGCGGCCTCCATCAGTAAGCCCGTCACGGCGGTGGGCGCTATGTGCTTGGTGGAGCGTGAGAAACTCTCGCTCGATGAGGATGTGAACCAGAGGCTGACAAGCTGGAAGGTGCCGCAGAGTGAGTTCACTACCCAGGAGAAAGTTACGCTGCGCCGGATATTAAGCCATGGGGCGGGGTTCAATGTGCACGGGTTCGGCGGGTATCTTTCAGGCCGGCCAGTGCCGACCCTGGTGCAGATTCTCAATGGCGAGAAGCCCGCAAGCTCCGAGCCGATTCGCGTGACGAGCATACCTGGCAGCGTTTGCCGCTACTCCGGGGGCGGGTTCACGGTGGCGGCGCAGCTCATGACGGATGCGGCGGGGAAACCGTTCGAAACGATTCTTAGCGAGCTGGTGTTCCGACCCGCTGGAATGCGAGATAGCACGTTCCAGCAAGTTCTCCCCCCGGCGCTGGCAAAGCGTGCGGCCACGGGGACCCGCTCCAATGGGAAGTCCGTGCCGGGGCGCTGGCGACTCTATCCGGAGCTGGCGCCGGATGGGATGTGGACGACGCCAACCGACCTGGCGAAGCTGGCGCTGGAGCTGACCCGCGCCAAACAGGGCAAGCGTAGTAAGCTTCTGTCTCAGCAGTCCGTGGAGGAACTGCTGAAGGTGCAGATAAAAGGCGGCGATGGCCCGGTCGGACTCGGGTTCGGTGTGGGCTATGTCACCAGCCCGGACCTGTTCCGCCACAACGGTGGGAACGATGGTTTCGCGGCGCACCTGTTGATGTTCGCGGACCACGGCCAGGGCTATGCGGCCATGGGCAACTCCGATGAGTTCGCCACCATAGAGCCGTGGCTGCGGAGCGCTATCGCCAGGCGCTATGGCTGGAAATACACCCTGCCGTCGGTATCGGCGGGAGATATACTGATCCTGGTCTACGGCAAGCGCGGCCTGCCCGCCGCCCTGGATCAGCACGCGCGCATCAAAGCGGGCCAGGTGAGCGGAGTAACGCAGAACATGCAGACCCTGAATCGCCTTGGCTACTTCTTGCTGCGACTGCGCAACTTCGCGGAGTCCATAACCGTCTTCCGCCAGAACGTGGTCGAGTATCCGGATGATGCGAATGTGTACGACAGCCTGGGCGAGGCCTACATGGCAGCGGGCGATAAAGAGAATGCGATCCAGAACTACGCGAAGTCACTGGAGCTGAATCCCAAAAACGACAACGCCGCCCAGCAGCTCAAAGCATTGAAAGCCGGCAAGTAGCGCAATAACTGATTTATCCGAGTGATTGAAAATCACTCGCTAAGGGCTTCGCCGAACGTCCTGCCGGACGCAATCAGTCAGGGGTCATTTGCTCCGGCAGCGCCGTGTATATGGACGCTGCGCCAAACTGTATACCTTGCGCCTCGCCACCCAACAAAATCAATCAACCCGATACCCTATGCGTCCAGAGGACGATCGGGGCGGCAGCCCCCTCAGCGAGTGATTTTCAATCACTCGATTAACACAGCGCTCGGGCAGTCAGCGCGGCGCCCCACTCTCTTTCTTTATATGCATGGGGGTGAGGAGCCACTAAGCGACTCCACCCCAACCTATGTACTATGTCCTATAGGCACTCAGTGAGGGAAACTGACTCAGTTTACCGGCGCCTAGACTCAGTTTACCGGTTCACAGACTCGCTTTACCGATGCCTCTCAGCAACTCTTCCTGTCGCAACGAGGGCAAAATGAGCGGCATGGGCCGGGTCCACAACGTATTGGGCAGCGTGCCGCCAAGTGCCAATAGGCGCTTGCGAAGTGTAGGTTCAACGGCATCTGGATGGGCGATTATCAATCCTACTTGCTCCAACTCGCGCAGTGCCCGGCTATGATAAGTCAGTAGGCGCACGCCATTTCTAGCACCATTTGCCAGCTGCTGTATAGACATCGCAGCTTCACCTGCGGGTGGTACATCGCGCAGGATCTCTTTCATAGAGAGGGCGGGCATGTGGGCCAGGCCGCGTTCTCGATAGACTCTCCAGCGGGTCAGCGAGTGCAGGGCATACGCACGGGCCAGAGCCGAGCTGGTCTGATGCGCAGGCAACAGGCTGAGTAGCTCTCCGCCGGGAATGTAACTGGCCAGCCCTCCACTGATGTAGGCAAGCAGCTCCGGCTCACAGTGCAAGCGAACTTTCAGAGGTGGGTCGGCATGAGCAAACAGAGTAGTATCTTGCGGGTGTGGTTCCGATAGCCTTGCGCCTACGGTTAAAAACGGGACGGTAAGCTGCTGCACCCACGCTGCCTGGTTCTTATCGCGCCCTACTTTACGTCGCCCTGTCATCACGTCGCCCTGTCATCCGGGCTGCTGCCGCGTACAGCAAAGCCTCCCACACGATACGTCGGGAGTCTGATGACTCTTTCGCTTTCTCATAGGGCAGGCCACAAAGCCGCGCCACTTCTCCCAGATTCACTTCTATGCTCACTACCGCACCATGAGCGAACTGCGATGCTGTAGCCCTGAAGAGGGAGAAGATATAGCAGAGAACTATGGCCGAGTTGGTATCCAGGCGCTTACGCAGATCATCCAGCCCTGTCAGGGTCCAGCGCTCTACCTCAGGTTTTAGCACCAGCTCACGGTGGGGGAATCGCTGCGGCACGAAGATCAGGGCGTTCCATTGCGCCTCATTTGGGCGGGGCGAGTGCATCCGCCAGCCTGCCGCGGTCTTGCCATTCCCTACGGCATCGAACCTGCCTTGCATCGCGCCCTGCTGAAGCGTTTGCAGCTCCTCAGACGTATCGACCTGAGATTGCCGAAGCGCAGGGGCGATTATCACGCTATCCGCCCTCTCCCGTGCTGCTGCCGCTTCCCCGGTCTCCTGCGCCAGGTAGCTCTCTATCTGTGCCAGTACTCGTTTGCGGGCGAACCCGCTAGACGATCCACTCACCGCCAGAGTGAGTAGCGGGCGAAACGGCATGCCATTTGCGCCCTCCGACTCGGCCAGCAACGCCAGGAGAATCTCTGCCCAGTCCGGGCCAGCCTCGCTACCCTCTGCCTCTAGAAATTGCTGAATTAGCTCTTCGTCCGTCACGCAGAAAGACAGTACCAGAAACATATTCAAAAATCAAACATCAGTTTGTTTTTTCTATAGCTCAATCCCAGGTAGCCTCGAACCAGTGCGGCGCATACGATGTCTCAACCCGAAATCGTCCTTCCGGTTTCTTATCGTCCGCTCGCCAGATATAGTACGGAGCTCTTCCTGGGAACCCGTGTCCGATAGGAAACGCGATCTGTCTTGGTGCCCCCTCTTTGGGCAAGACTAACCCTTCTTCTGCGAGACGTATCCCGGTGGCATCTTTCCTTTTGGCGCAGATCTCTTGAACTGCAACCTCAAGCGAAGGGCGACACAGCCGAAACACCAGTGGCCGCAAGTCGGTGCCCACTCCCAGGAATGTAGGAGCCCCAAGCGGCGCTGTCAGCGCCAGCCCGATTAACCAGAGGCGCCAGCGGCGAGCATCCGGGGAGAACAGCGCAATAACCAGCCATAGCCAGACAATAGCCGTAAACACCCAAACGGCACTGGCAACAAACAGCACCATAGGATCCGTTCTCAGAGCGAACCAGACTATCAGAACCCAGAAAATACTATGAACAACTACAAACGAGCGCAGAACTGTTTTAAGCGATTTTGGCATGTGATTCATCAGCTGCTCCCCCCTGTATCTCAGTTCTGGTACTAAACATTACCTCACCCGACTTCGCATCGACATCGACACGAATCAGAGGCTCTGAAGTCTCGCTGACATTCAGATACACGCGCCAGACCCACGGCCCGCTGAACCGCTCGGTGCAGAGATGCTCCACTATCGCATCATCGAAGGCCCAGCCCTGCTCTTGTGCGTGCCCTCTGGCTGTCTCGATCGCCTGCTCACGGGGAATCAAGTCCTCTATTGCGTAATTGACATCATGGAACGTCTCTCCGATAATTTCGTGCGCCACACCGACAGTGGATCCGCTACCCTGTGCCGATAGATTGATGCACACCACACCATCCGGTGGCCCAAAATTCAGATAAACGGACCACCAGAGTAGCGAGCGAGGCTTGTCAAAATAAACCCGTCCTGAAGCAATACCAGGGAAGCTTCCTAGATTCAATTCTGCGTACGCTTTGGCGGTTTCCGTTTTGCCATGGCCATTCGATGCTGCATGCTCTCTCGCTAGCCTGATAGCCTTTTGCTGACTAACCTCTACATTACGGAAATAGTACTCATCCCAGGTACAGGATTCGACCCTGCCGGTTCGTGCATTGACCTCAACCAAGTTAGACTCAAATCGTTTCCGCAGGCGTCCATTAAGATTATCCTGATCCTCCATAGAGAGGTACCAGATATACCGAGTGCCAGACCAGTTTCGCTTCAGTTTTGGAAAATCGCTCTTCTTAAGCTGCTCGTAGTTTCGCGGGACAATGAGCTGCACTCAAATGCTCTATTGCAGCGGCTATTGCCTGTTCATGAGTCAATAAACCATCCATCTTGGACTCTACCCAAAATTCTGGTGAATCAAGTCGCCATGCCTCCAGATAGAAATTGATAGCACTCCCCAACAATAGCAACGTGGGTATGAGTAATCCGAAGAGGCATACCGTTATTAACTCGCAGCGCAAAAAGTATCCTCGCGTTAAAGTGCAATAATTGATGCAGCCGAATAAGGTTGCTGCCCCTGCAAAACAGAGCACCAGGCGTAAAAGATAAGCGGCGGGTTTCATTATGCCCAGTTAGATACGGGTACATTCAGCCCACTGGGGAGCTAGCCAGTAATAATGAAGCTTTTTCTTGTTTTGTTTCGCCGTGGTTTTCGGTGGCTTAGCGGGGACAGGAAAGACCTTCTTTGTCCAGCGATACCACTGGCACGGCTTCCCATTCTCTTTCGCGATGCAGAAATAGATCATCGTCGGCTCACCTACTCTGGGATAGACATCTACATTGTAAGCCACCGGGTACCACGCAATACTCTCACCGTTGGCGCGAATCTCGGCCACGGCTTTTTCCAGTACGGCCTGGTCCTGATGGAATCGAAACGTCCGCAGAGCAGAGGCGCCGTAACCCGCCAGTCCAAAGATGCCAAACCCCGCTAGAACCGTGAGCGCCGCCGCACGCCGATACGATGCGTCCTTGACCACAAAGAGCGACACGACTATCGCAACGAGCAGCAAGACCGCGCTCCAAAAGCTAAACATATAGGCATTGAAGATAGTGCCTTCGTTCCGGGCGATATAGAGGCTCCATAGCAAGCCGAAAGCGAGCATATTCAGCAGCCAGATCAGTAATAGCAGGTTTGCTTTAGACTTCATACGTATCTCAACAAATAAAACAGGGCGAGGGCATTACCCCTCGCCCCAGAAGCTCTTTGTTACTGCAGCAGCGGTTCTGTCACGCCCGGCACGTAGTTACCGGAGAGCAGCTCGTTGCCTTCCCAGGCCACGCTCAGGCGCTCTTCCCACTGGCGCAGATAGACCTGGCGACACCAGGCTTTGCTGACTCTCCAGGCTTTGTAGTAGCCATTGTTCTCCGTGTCGCCAGAGATCGCCGAGCGGGCGCCATCCTGGAAGCGGCGCTTCTCGCTGATGGGCATCTCGATTCCGGTCACATGCTTCACGCCCGCAGCCACCACATCGCCCTTCAGGGTATAGAGGCGGGTCAGTTCGCCGCCTAGCATCTGTTCAAACGGCATCGCGACTGCCTGCTCCATGACCGAGCGCACGGAGTACGGGCTGAAAGCAATGAAGCCATATTTTTTCGCGGGGCAAAGGTACGCACATACGCCCGTGAAAGCCCGCCGGAGTAGGTCTGGCTGTGCTTGATCGCATCTATCCCCCACCCTTCCTGGTAGAGCAGCGGGTTACGCAGAATGGAGCTCAGAGTCAGGTCAGAGTCTTCCAGCGGGTAGCTCTTGAGGTTCTCATCGCCACCGTCGCCATCCAGCAGATAGACCAGCTCTGGGTAGCGCTCGCGCACATGGCGCAGGAGCACCAGGCTAGCCGCTGCGCACTCTACATCCAGCGGGTGATAGTCCTCAATGACCGAGATTGCCTCGCGCAGATCGTACTCTTTCGGGTCAGCCACAATGCGCTCCCAGGTGCTGGCGATGCCCAGGTCGTTCACAATCCGCTCGGCCTGTGCGGCATCTGCCCCATTGCCGCCGAGGTCCAGAGTGAAGGCGCGAATCTGGTCCGGGTTTCGCCCCAGCTCCGCCATGGCCTTGCGGGCCAGTAGCAATACGCTGAGTGAGTCCACGCCACCGGAGAACGCGACGCCGACAGGTGCATCCGCAGGCAGAGACGCCAGCCAGTTCTTTGTGGCGGCATAGGCAGCACTCACATAGGTCGCGCCCGCTTCGTCTACATCGGCGCTCCCCTGACCGACAACCGGGTTCCAGAAGCGGTTGTAAACCGGGGCAGGGTCGGGGCAGCCGATCTGCTCGATACTGGTGATGTAGTGCGCGGGCACCATACGGGTGTAGAGCGGGTCGAACTGCCAGCCGATTTTCTGGCTGGCGCACCAGTCGTAGAGCGTATCCACTCGCTCGGCAACCACTAAGAACGGCCCATGGAACATCTTTGCCACGAAGTAGCGAAGCGGAATTCCGATGGTGCGGGCCATACGCACGGTGTTGCCATCTCGCGCCGTTCCCGCGAAGTGCCCATGCGTGGTTGCCAGCGCCCCGGCATCGTTGCGCCCGATAGCGACAGCAATGTCGCTCTCCGAAAGCCCTTCCAGCGCGGACGACGAGACGCCGGAGAGGTCCACCAATCGTTCAATACCCTGTAACATAGCGCCTTTACTGTTCGACGATACCCAGGGTTCCCCCTGCCAGAAAAGTTTAGGCAGGCGTTGCCAGTCTGCCTCCGTTTAACCTCCCCCTTGAAGCGCGCTTCAAGGGGGAGGTTACACAAAGCAATAAGTCCTTGCATTCATATACATAATTTGTGTGAACTTCTTACTATTTAGAGGAATTCTGTTATAGTGCCCTTTGAGGAGGGAGGCTGATATGAAACGGCTTTCGGTCTGGGCATCGCTGCTTTTCCCTGTTCTATGCCTATTCGTCTTTCTTGGCTGCGGCGGAGGCGGAGACGACTCCGGTACACCCACAGTTCTACAGGGTCGGGTCGAAGGGTACGCCTATCTTCAGGGCGGTACCATTGTCATTGGCAACACGGCCACACCGCCAGCGGGAGCCAACGCTCTCTCTGGGGCAAACCTTACCATAGATGGTAAGAGCGGTTCGGCAAGCACGGAGGCTTCCGGCCACTTTCTGATTTCCAATGTCCCCGTCGGGCAGCGCAAACTCCATGTGAGTGGTGGTGGTGCTCCCATGTTGGACCTGCCACTCACTGTTGTGGGGTCGGCGACTATCTCGCCCGGCGTGTATGCGGTCAGTCGCTCGCAGGCGGTTGACCTGGCGAAAACCGCTGCCGCCGGTCTGGGTACGGTCTCGGACTTTCAGATCATGGCGCCGCAGCAGCCACTACCCACTGGTACCGTGGTCAAGCCTGCACTCGGCAACGATGACGGGGCCGATGACCCAGCCCTCACGGTTACGCTGAGTGCTCCCCACTATCTGGTGTTTGTGGATCAGCAGCCCGGTGCCCGCTTTCAGCACCCGGCGGCGTACTATCTGATCGATGCCGCCACCGGTGGTGTGGCGGTGCGCAATGTATCGTCGTGGCCTCGTATCAACAGTGTCAACCAGTACTCCAACGATGACCTCAATGCCACGGCTCAGGACCTGGTTCAGGAGGGCACCCGCAAAGTCGTACCGCCTACATTCGGGCCGGAGCTTTCCCGCGCGATTCAGGCTCGTACCCGCGACCATGTACCAGATGCTACGGACCCTAAGACCTACGCCTTGCTGATTCTAGGCAATACCCGCAGCGATATGGCCACCGACCTGGTGAACGTAAAGGCAAAGCTCTTCGGGCCGGGCGGCCTCTCAGGAGCGAATGAAATCACCACCTGGGAACCGGCGGAAGAGGTCAATACCAATGCGGTCGCGCAGATAAAGAAGAAGTTCGAGGATATCTGTGCCAAGGCGCGCCCGGAAGATACGATTCTCATCTACATCAGCTCGCACGGCACTCGAAACGGTGGGGTCAGTATCCAGCAGGGTGTGGAGGCCGACAATCAGACCACGGACCCGGACTATCTGTTTCCATTCCTTGACCTGAACACCAGTCTGTGCGCGGCCTGCCATGCGATCTTTATCGTAGACACTTGCTTCTCCGGCGGGCAGATGGTGGAGATGGCCGTGAAGAGTCCGCCGCACGTGGGTCAGAAGCTCACGTTCATTGCATCGTCTAGCAGCGCCGAGACGTCCGCAGGCATCACCACCACAAACAATGCCATTACGGGCAAACGCATGGGTGGCGTGTTCACGAATGCATTTCTGGATGCCCTGAAATCGTTCTCCGACGCGCATGGTGGCGCAGGCCAGGGAAACTTGCAAACTATCTTTGATGACCTGGTCAAGCACATGCCGGACTACCAGCACCCACAGACTGTGTTCAAGTGGGACGGTAGCGCGTGTGGCGGCATGCCTACCTATGTCACTGTCACGCCCACTCCGCAAGAAGGGTTCACGGCGAAGCATACGGTGGGTACCACAAGCTGCCCGCAGACGCTGGGCAACATGACCCTGACCAACGTGAGCGATCATACCGTGAGCTACAACCTGAACGTCAACAGTTCCTACTTCAACCTCGGGGGAGGTTTGAGTGGTTCACTCTCTCCAGGCCAGAGCAAGTCCTTGGGGCTCAGCTTCAACTGTGGCAAAGTACCGCCTCTCACGGCGGCTATCGGAATCACAGCTACTGCAGAGGGGCATAGCGACCAGCAATCGCTGAGCGTTCCGGTCACGCTCAACAGCGGACCGTAAGGTTCTATCTAGCCCGCCCATATTCGTGGGCGGGCTTTTCTCTGTGACATAACCTTTTTGGGAGGAAAGTTTATGAAACGGGTTTCTGTCTGGGCATCGCTGCTCTTCCCGCTGCTATGCCTTTTTGTTTTTTGGGGCTGCGGCGGTGGAGGCGATGACTCCACCAACCCCACCACGAAACAGGGGCATGTGGAAGGCTATGCCTATCTACAGAGCGGTATCGTAGTCCTGACCAACAGCGCCACACCACCCGCCGGCGCCACTATGCTTTCCGGAGCAACTATCACCGTAGACGGTAAGAGCGGATCCACAACCACGGATGCCACCGGGAAGTTTCTGATCTCCAACGTGCCGGTGGGTCAACGCAAGCTCCACGTGAATGGAACAGGCGCGCCTATTTTAGATGTTCCGCTAACAGTCATCGGGTCCGCTACCATTCAAACTGGCGAGTTCCCCGTGGACCGAGCCGAAGCGCGCGACCTGGTGAAAACGGCGGCGGCTAGCCTCGGCACTGTCGCTGACTTCCAGATACTGGGCACGCAGCAGCCGCTACCGACAGGAACCGTTATCCAGCCAGCTCTTGGCAATGACGACGGGGTGGACGACTCTGCGCTCACCATCACGCTAGATGCACCCCACTACCTGTTCTTTGTCGATCACGAGCCGGGCGCACGCTTTCAGCACCCGGCTACCTACTACTTTGTCAACGCCAATACCGGCGGCGTGGCGGCTCGTACTGCGTCTTCCTGGCCACGCATCAACGAGGTTACTTACTACGCCGACGATGACAAGAACGCCACCGCGCAAGACCTGATACAGCAGGGAACGCGTAAAAGAGCCACGTCATCAAAAGGCAACGGGTCAATCACCCGTGCTGTAACAACTCGCCCCAGGACCCGTGATCATGTTCCTGGCGCTTCTGACCCCAAGACGTACGCCCTGCTAATTCAGGGAAATGCTCGAAGTGACTTCGCCGCCGATCTGGTAAATGTTCAGGCCAAGCTCTTCGGCACAGGAGGGCTATCTGGGAATGTAGAGATCTCCACCTGGAAACCCACGGGAGCGGAGAACAAAAACGCAAAGAAACAGATTCTGGACCTCTTCAATACCATCTGCGCCAAGGCACGTGCGCAAGATACGATACTCATCTATATCAGCTCACATGCCACAAGGCATGGGGTCTTCTTTGTCCAGCAGGGCGCGGAAGAAGACAGCTCCGATGTGAGAGCCGACAACATTGCTCCTGAAAAAGAGCTGGACACCAGCAAGTGTGCTGCCTGCCATGTCATCTTCATCATGGATACCTGCCACTCTGGCGAGATGATGCTTCGTATCACAAATAACCCATCCCATGCCGGGCAGAAACTCACGATTCTGGCATCCGCCACCGCTGAGGAGTTATCCAAAGGTGTTACGACTACTAGCTCCTACCTTACTTTGGGACTAGTCGATGAAGGTGGCCGCTTCACCAATGCGTTCTTAGAGAGCCTGAAGACATTTTCCGACGCAAACGGTGGCGCGAATCAGGGCAACCTGCTAGAAATCTTCGATAATGCAGTCATTGAAATGGACTCTGATGTGCAGCATCCGCAGAAAGCCTTCCTATGGGATGGTACTGCGTGCGGCGGCACGCCGACCCTGGTGTCTGTAGTGCCAGTGTCTATGGTCTCACAACATACGGTGGGTACCACAAGTTGCCCGCAAAACCTGGGTAACGCGACTCTGACCAATGTGAGTGACAAGACAATCACCTACATCGCCAGTGTGAACAGCTCTTACTTCAATCTCACCGGCGGCCTGACCGGTACGCTGGCGCCGGGCCAGAGTAAGACCTGGGCTGTCAGCTTCAACTGTGGCAAAGTCCCGCCGCTGGAAGCGACAATCAATGTCATAGCAACAGTTCAGGGAGAGAGCCACTCCCAGTCGGTGACCATACCAATAACATTGAACAAAGGCCAGTAGATAAAGATCCACTGAGGGAGCTAGAGAACTCTGGCTCCCTCACGGGCGAGCGCTAGAGCGGTCCACTGGGCTTTCTCACCGGCATCACGCACCGCGGCGCACATCGCTTCACCGATAGCGGCCTCATTGCCGCTGACCAGCGCCAGAATCGCGCTGCCGCTACCCGATAGCGCCGCGCCATAGGCACCTGCTGCAATCGCATTTTCTACGGCAGCGTGAAAGCCGGGCACCAGTGGGGCTCGGTAGGGCTGGTGCAAGCGGTCATCCATACCCACACGCAACAGCTCCCAGCGCCGAGAGAGCAGTGCGGTCATGAGCACCGCCACGCGCCCTAGATTGGCAACTGTCTCCTCACGGCTCCAGGCAGCGGGCAGGGCCGCCCGTGCCTCTTCGGTAGGTACCAGGCACTCGGGGATACAAACTACCGCGCTCAGACCATCGGGCGGTTCCACGGCCACACGGGTAATCGTACCGTTGTCTTCGCGTACCGCTATCTGGAAGCCACCGAACAGCGCCGGGGCCACATTGTCCGGATGTCCCTCTATCTCTATGGCAATAGCCAGAAGCGCTTCGGCATCCAGAGGGCTCCCAATCAGCGCATTCGCTCCTACCAGCCCCCCGATAACCGCTGTAGACGAGCTACCCAGCCCCCGGCTAAACGGTATCCGCGCCTCGGACTGAATATTCAGCGCCCGTGGTTTCTCGCCGACTTTCTCAAAGAGTCGCACCGCCGCCTGGTGTGCCAGGGAGTCCGACGGCAACGCAAGCGCCGTGGGAATGCGTGGGGCATCGAAGTGGAAGATATTCCGCCACTCCAATGCCACCCCCACCGTATCGAACCCCGATCCCATATTGGCCGAAGTCGCCGGAACACTAACGGCAAGCATTAGTGTCATCTCCCCCGACCTTCAGAGCCATCTCCCCGTGCGGCTCGTTCCTCGCCTTACGCCCCTCTTCCCGATAGACCCCTTCGGGGGGAAGAGGGGTTGTAGCCCCTTCCGGTATCCTGCTGGGCTTTGCAGCTGCGAAGCGCTCTTTAAGAGGCAGCGGAGTATCTGCCCCTCTTCCAGCGACGAAGGAGCGATACTGGGAAGAGGGGGCTAAGCCCGAAGGGCGCAGGGGGAGATGGCTAATCATCTAGTGCCGGAAATGCCGCACGCCGGTGAAGACCAGGGCGATTCCCCACTCGTCGCAGAGGGCAATAGTCTCATCGTCCTTCACCGAGCCACCTGGCTGAATAATGGCAGTCACACCAGCTTTTGCAGCAGTTTCCGGACCATCCGGAAATGGGAAGAAGGCATCGGATGCCAGCGCCGCGCCCTTCGCGTGCTCGCCTGCCTGCTCTACTGCGAGGCGCACAGAGCGGACTCGATTCATCTGCCCGGCACCTACACCACGCAGGGCTTTGCCCTTGGTAATGGTGATCGCGTTGGACTTCACGTGCTTTACACAGCGCCAGGCGAAGAGCAATTCTTCTAGCTCGTAGGCAGCGGGCTGGCGCTCACTCATTACGGTCAGGTCAGAGCGGTCCAGTGGGCGATAATCGCGGCCAGAGACCAGCATGCCGCCGACTATCTGCTTCATCAGGAAACCATCTTTACCCGGTCCATCGGTCAGGTCTCCCACTTCCAGCAGGCGCAGGTTCGCGCCCCACTTCTTCTTGGTGGTCAGGAACTCGGTAACGCCGTCTTCATACCCAGGAGCCACGATGCACTCGAAGAACGTATTCGGGCCGGTGATGCGCTCCGCCGTGGCCATATCCAGAGGGCGATTGACGGCGAGAATGCCACCGAACGCACTGATAGTATCGGCCTCACGGGCCTCGGCGAAGGCATTGGCCAGGTTGTCGGACATCGCGCAGCCACAGGGATTGGCGTGCTTGATAATCGCGGCAGCGGGCTTTTCTGGGAACTCCTTGATAAGTTCGAGCGCTCCATCTAAGTCATAGAGATTGTTGAAGCTAACTTCTTTCCCGCTATTGTCGCGCCGAGTCGCATTGCCGATGCAGGGCTCAGTAGCGGGAGTCGCCGGTCGGTATAGCGCCGCGCTCTGATGCGGGTTCTCCCCGTAGCGCAGGTCCTGCACTTTATTCAGTTCCAGTCGAACGGTGCGGGGCAACGCAGCATCCTCTATGAACTTGCGCTCGAAGTAATCGGCAATCGCGGCATCGTAGCTGGCGGTATGGGCATAGGCCTTTGCCATCAGGCGGCGGCGCGTGGTCAGGCTGATGCCTTCCGTGCGGGAAAGCTCGTCTAAAATCACGTCGTAGTCGGCGGGGTCCACCACAATCGCCACACCCTGGTGGTTCTTGGCTGCGCTACGGACCATGGCGGGGCCACCGATGTCGATGTTCTCAATAGCGTCTTCTAAGCTAACGCCGGGCTTCGCAATGGTCTGCTTGAACGGATAGAGGTTCACCACGATCAGGTCGATCGGCGCGATTCCGTGCTGCTCTATGGTCTCTAAATGCTCGGGCTTGTCACGGTCTGCTAAAATGCCCCCATGTACCTTGGGATGCAATGTTTTAACACGGCCTTCCAGCATCTCGGGGAACCCGGTCACGGCATCGATAGACACGACGTTGATACTGGCATCGATGAGAGCTTTCGCTGTCCCTCCTGTGGAAATCAGCTCCACACCACGCTCCGCGAGAGCGGCGGCAAACGGGACGAGTCCCGCTTTATCGGAAACAGAGAGGAGTGCGCGGCGCACCGGAATGTGTTCCATAATCCATCCTTGCGACCGTCTGCCCAGGCGCACGACAGAGGTGAGTTTGCAAAGTATCCGGGCCGCGCTCCCTGGGGGTACTCCCCCACACTCGCCAGTCACGCGGGCCGATAAAACATACCGCACCACAACCCATGAAGCAAGCGCTGGCTCTAATAGATTCCGCAGAATTACGGGTGAACACCAATTCGCCGGGCGCCGAAATTAGGAACTGTCCTATTCCCCCAATTAGAAATGCAACAATGAAATCTCGTGCTTTGTTTGTATCTCTCCCGGTTG
Organism: Armatimonas sp.; assembly: GCA_049840835.1. Taxonomy (GTDB): domain Bacteria; phylum Armatimonadota; class Armatimonadia; order Armatimonadales; family Armatimonadaceae; genus JANLTX01. Next base: position 113,095 of record JASGJG010000018.1, read on the forward strand.
CCCTCCTGCTCTCTGGTTGTGGCAGCGGCGTCTTCGTCAAAACCGTCACCCGCCCTGCGGAGACCGGTCCTATCCCGCGCGCTCAGGCTGTGCCTGCTGCGCCCTACACCCCGAACTATCGCACCAACCTGCGCGATGGTTTTTCCTGGGCGAAGTCCGAGCTAACCGTTTATCTGGATAGCACGGATACTACCCAAAAAAATACCGTTCTAGAAGGTGCCAGGCAGTGGTCCGCCTATCCGGGCAGCACCTTCACGTTCCGAGAAGTCAGCTCTCCTGATCAGGCCGACATCAAGGTGACGTTCAAGCCCGCCATCGCCTTCTCGGATGACTCTGCCGGACTCACCACGGTCTACCCGGAATCCACCTCCAACGATCTGGTGACGGCTGAGGTAGAGATTCGCAACGATGTCACAGGCGCTGAGCTATTAACGCTATCTGCCCACGAGTTCGGCCACGCTCTGGGAATCGACGGTCACAGCACTGCAACCTCTGACTGTATGAATCCCTACGCACCGAATCCGGCCCGTATCACTCAGCCCGATGCGAACACTCTGGCGCTGATCTACGATACCAACAGTCGTGCCCGCGCCGCCCGTGGTCGCAAGGCCGTTCAAATCGGTACGCCCGTCACTATCACGTGCGGACACTAAGAATACCTCTCCAACCACCCAGCAGCTGGGTATCCGCCTCTCCTAAAGGAGAGGGGCTTTTCTGCCTCCCCCTCCCTCTTCAGGGGAGGGGGCTGGGGGGAGAGGTATTGAGCTTTCTATGGTCCGGCGTTCTTGATGAGGCGGCAGGTGTTGATTAGCTCCTGAGCCGCCTCAACATCCTTCCAATCGCCTATCTGTACGGCCTTCTTCTCCAGAGTCTTGTACACATCGAAGAAGTGCTCGATCTCTTTCAGAATATGCTCTGATACATGGCTCAGCCGCCGCACACCATGGAACCGGGGGTCGTGCGCCACGCGGGCAAGAATCTTCTCATCAGCCCCTTTTTCGTCACGCATCATCAGCACGCCCAGCGGGCGGCAGGTCACCACACACCCACAGAACGTAGGGTGGCTCCCGATAATCAGCACGTCTAACGGGTCACCGTCCGCGCTCATCGTACCCGCAATCCAACCATAGTCACACGGGTAGAATAGCGGCGAGTACAGCGGGCGGTCCAGCTTGAATAGCCCCAGGTCGTGGTCGTACTCGTACTTGTTCGACGAGCCGCGGGGAATCTCCACCACCGCATTGACTTCCTCAGGCGCATTGTCTCCGATAGGGAGAAGTTTGTAAGACATAACAGCTACTCTTCCAGCGCGCCGACCAGCTCAGCTACATCGCTCAGCCCTTGATCAGCCAGGTATTTCTGTATCCCGGCGGCAATCTCAATGCCCGTGCCGGGGTTCACAAAGTTCTGTGTGCCAACCGCAACGGCAGTCGCTCCGGCCAGCAGGAACTCAATCGCATCGTTCGTATCTCGAATCCCACCCATACCGATGATAGGAACTTTTACGACCGAGGCGGCGCGCCAGACATGCAGCAGCGCTATCGGTTTAATGGCCGGGCCGGAAAGCCCGCCGGTTCGATTGGCCAATCGGAACTTACGCTTGCGGATATCAATGGCAGTGCCAATAACCGTGTTGATCAAGCTGATGCCATCCGCACCGGCCTCTTCCGCAGCCTTGGCAATCGGGCGAATATCGGTCACGTTCGGCGAGAGCTTGGCCAATACCGGCAGGGTCGTGACTTTGCGCACGGCAGAGACGACTTCGGCGGTTAGCTTGGGGTCGGTGGCGTAGTCCAGCCCATGCGAGACATTCGGGCAGGAGATGTTCAGCTCAATCGCGTCTGCTGCACCAGCATCGGTGAGCTTCTGACAGACATAGGCGAAGTCTTCCGGGTTCTCACCAGGGACATTCACGATAATCGGGACATCGAATTGGCGTAGAAATGGAGCCTTCTTGGCAAGGTAATCGTCAATGCCGCCATTTTGCAGCCCGATAGCGTTCAGAATCCCACTGGCGGTCTCCACCATACGAGTTGGCGGATTCCCGATGCGCCGCTCGCTGGTCGTCGCCTTGACTGTGATCGCGCCGAATTGCTCCAGGTCCACCAGCCCGGCAACCTCGGAACCGAACCCGAACGTGCCCGAACCCACTGTGACCGGGTTCTTCATGGTCAGCGAGCCGATCTTTACGGAGAGGTTCACCAGGCCACCTCCTCGGCGTAGAAGACCGGACCATCTGTGCAGGCACGGGCGAAAGTGCCATCTGACAGGGCCAGTGCGCAGCCCACGCAGATACCCACACCACAGGGCATAAAAGTCTCCATAGAGACCTGGCAGGCCACCTCCTTCTCCATAGAGAGCAGCGCCACGGCTTTCATCATAGGCGTTGGGCCGCAGGTGTAGACCGCATAGGTACCCGGCTCGCTTATAATCGGCTCCAGCCCATCGGTCACGCGCCCCGCCACACCTACAGAACCGTCGTCTGTACAGGCAATCACGTCTACGCCGGCCTCGCGTAGCCCATCATCCCCTACCAAGAGACTGGCATGGCGGGCGCCGTAGATAAGGGTGACTTTCGCACTCGGGTCAGCAAGTTTGATCTCCCGTGCCAGGAAGTTCAGTGGGGGCACACCGTAGCCGCCGCCCACCATAATATGATGCACGCCGGGCCGGGTATCGGGAGTGAATAGCCTGCCACCAAGTGGCCCTAGCATATCCAGAGTCTCCCCTATCTGAAGCTCGCTCATCGCACGAGTCGTCGGACCGTAGACAGAAAAGAGAATCTGCACAATCCCTTTCTCACGCTCCACAGTGAACACGGAGAACGGCTTACGCAGCATGCGCTCCCCGCCGGTCTCAGCAAGTGCGGCCACGAAGCTGCCGGGCTGAGCTTCTCTGGCAAGGTCCGGCGCTTCCAGGGTCAATACAAAGTGCCCGGGCGCGCTGAGGGGCTCGTTGGCAAGAATGGGGGCAATGTAGCGGCGAATCAAAACGCTTGAAGTGTACCACGCTACCTCTCCCCCTAGCCCCCTCCCCTGAAGAGGGAGGGGGAGACAGAAGAGAAGGGCTTATCTCCGCTCTTCTTGCTTGGCTTGCTGCCAGAGGTCTTCTTGCTCAGCCAGAGGAATGATTTCTATGGCACGGTTCTGTTTTCGTGCGGCAGCTTCGACGAAGCGCCAGCGGCGGTGGAACTTCTTGAGCTGCCCCCGCAGGGCGTCCTCCGGGTCGATGCCGACTTTGCGTGCCACATTCACCAGTGTGAAGAGAAGATCCCCCAGTTCGTCGGCGATTCGCTCGTGGCGGCCTTCTACCAGTTCCACTCGTAGCTCGGCAAGCTCCTCTTCCACTTTGTCCATCACCTGAGCGACATCCGGCCACTCAAAACCGACTTTGACAACACGCTTGCTGGTCTCCAGCGCCTGGGAGAGTGCGGGTAGGCTTGTGGTGATGCCATCTAAGAGGGACTCTGGCGCCTTCCCACCACGCTCGGCAGCCTTGATGGCGTTCCAGTTGGCGAGCACTTCGTCGGCGTCACCTGCGCTCACATCGCCGAAGATGTGCGGGTGGCGGCGAATGAGTTTCTCGCAGTGCACCCGGCAGATATCGTCTATATCGAAGTCGCCTTCCTCGCTGGCAATCTGCGCGTTCAGCACCACTTGGAGCAGCAAATCGCCCAGCTCATCACAGAGGGAATCCGGGTCTTCGGAGTCGATAGCCTCGGCAACTTCGTAGGCTTCCTCTATAGCATGCTTGCGCAGGCTTTTATGGGTTTGCTTCAGGTCCCAGGGGCAGCCGCTTTCGGGGTCGCGTAGCCGCGCAATGATACGACGAAGAGAATCGAAGTCATGTGGACGCTGATCTTCACGAAGTGGTGGCACCCATACGCTGGTCAGATGGTCGTGATCTCGCCGGTCCAGCTCGAAGAGCGATAGAGTGACTTTCTCGGCATCCGGCAGACCAGACGCTCGGAGCACGGTGACCGGGTGGTTATCGGGAAAGCCTGCACGCATGAGAGCCAGTTTGGCCCGGCTGGCAGACGCTCTATCATGCACCTGGTAGAGCAGTATCGGACCAGGCACTCGCAGGGCCGGATCGGGGTGCGGGGCATCCGGGTTCAGACCGTGTGCGTCTACTACAGAGAGGTCGCCGACAATGGCTTCCCCCAGAGACTCCAGGCAAACATCCACGAAGCTGGGCGCGCCGACTATCTGCGTGGGGATTCCCTCGGCCTTCGTGCGCTCCAGAAGGCGCGCCACGGTCGTTTCTCCAACTAACGGGTGACCAGGTACCGCGTAGACTAAATCGCCGCGTGTGGCATGGGTTCGCAGCACCCGTATCACTATCGCCTCGTACACATCGGAGAAGCTCTCGCCGGTCTCATACTCCTCATCCAGCGAGGGCAGAGGCGGTAGCGTGTCTACCACGGGGTGGCGGGCGGTGCGCAGTAATACGGGCAACTCACCCGTCAGTAGCGCCAGAGCGCGGGGCGGAAGGGCATCCGGGGAACCGGGTCCCAGACCAACAAGATAAAGCACGCAGTTCCACTCTTTACAAAGAAAATCGGCCCACAATTTTGGGATTGTGGGCCGGTGTCGTGATTGATGTTACCTTACTTAGGCTTGGGCGCGGTAGTGCCACTGCCCGTAGCTGGTGCCGGCGCGGTCGCAGGCGGCTTGGTCTCACCCACGCCCATTTCCTTGGCGACCTTCTTGATGTCTTCCCAGACAACCAGGCGGCCCTTATCATCCGAATCAAGCGTCGCTTGCATCTTGATCTTAAGAACTTCATCGCGCTTGGCGGCATTGGCCGGGTCCATGATCTTCTGGCGAACCAGGTCACGGCGCAGAATCGGAGCCGCGTCAGCGTACTCCAGTGCGAAGGCGTTGAGCTTCTTGATAACCTTCACCCATGCGGTCAGCGTTGTGGCGGGGGTCGGTGGCTGACCAGGTACGTTCTGCGGAGTAATCGGCCAGGAGATCGGACCTAAGGTATCGCCATCCTTGGCCTTGTCAACAGCCGCTTTTACTGAAGGAGGTAGCTGGGTATCGAAGATAACACGCTCACCACCCGTCTGAAGCAGGGACGGCTCATTGATTGTCTTGGCTACTTCTTCGAATGCCTTACCGCCCTTGAGCATTTCTGTTGCTTGAGCTACCTGCGGAGAATTGGGCTGAAGAATGATGAGGCGCATCTGAGTACGTGCCGGCAGGCCAATGTTGGCCTTGTTCTTCTCGTACTCCGCCTTGACATCGTTCTCCCCCAGGTTCATCTTGCGGGCGTAGAGATTGGTCTCCGCCATCTGAACCTTGAGGTCGGCTTTCAGCTCATCCGGGGTCATGCCCTGCTTGGCCAGCTCCTGCTCGTAGCTCTTGCCCGGCTGCTGTGCTTCCATCAGTTTCTTCTGGACATCGTAGGTGCGGCTGACGTCCTGATCCGATGGCAGTAGCCCAGCCTTACCCGCTTCGGAAAGGATAATCTGGTTGCTGACGATCTGATCGAGTACAAGGCGCTCGGCCTTGGCCTGCTGCCCACCCGGAACAGACACCGTGGTCCGCTCCAGGAGCTTCAGGTACTCATCCTTGGAGATAGCCTGACCATTCACGGTCAGAGCGGGCTTGTCACCGCAGCCGGTCAGGGAGAGCGTCGCAAGAGCCGCGACGGCGGCGATGGATAAATGGCGATTCAAGAAATTCTTCTCCTGCATTTGCTTGTGAATACATGCAGAGGAGAACCAGAGGTTCCCCAGCGTCCGTCAATCCTATCATAATTTCCTAACGCCTCCCAGAATCGGGAAGGGATACGCCTCGGGCGCCACGAAACACAACCACCGATGGATACACTCAATCGGCTTTTTTCGCTCTCGGGCAAGGTCGCCCTGATTACAGGCGCGACCGGCGGTATCGGTGAAGCACTGGCCCAGGGACTGATAGGGGCGGGAGCCCATGTAGCGCTGCACGGTACCCGTGCCGAGAAGCTTCAGGCTCTCAAAGATCAGCTCGGTGAGAACGCCAGCATCCATGTAGCGGATTTAAGCGGCGGGCGCGCCGCGAGTGATGCGCTGATTGCCGATGTTGTAGGCTCCTGTGGTAGCCTGGATATTCTGATCAACAACGCTGGCGTGAACCGCCGCATGCCGGTGGAAGAGTTCACCGATGATGACTACGCCGCGATTCTGGCTGTGAACCAGGAAGCGGTCTTCAAGCTCTGTCAGGCGGCCCACCCTCATATGAAGGCGCGGGGCGGCGGCAAGATAGTGAACATAGGCTCCATGACCAGCTTTGTGGGTATTGGCAACGTGGCTATCTATGGCATGAGCAAGGCTGCTATCGCGCAGCTCAGCAAGACATTAGCTGTGGAGTGGGCGAAAGACAATATCCAGGTCAACTGCCTGGCGCCGGGGTTCATCAAGACCCCACTCACGGCACAGGGTCAGTGGGCGATTCCCGAGCGTGCTCAGTGGTTGCTCTCCCGCATCCCCGCGTATCGCCCCGGCACACCGGAGGATTTAGTCGGTGCAGCCCTACTGCTCTCGGCACCCGCCTCAGACTATCTGACCGGGCAGGTCATCGCCGTCGATGGTGGCTTCCTCGCCGGAGCAAGCTGGACCAATCCCTGAAACAGAAAAATCTTTAGGTTTTCAGGAAGCAAGGTCCTTGCAAATCGGGGTGGCTAGCCTATAATTTCGATAGTATGCGACGTCGCCGTATCCCCCATTTCGTCTGGACCGCTCCCCTTGCCGCGCTCACGCTCGCTCCACTCTTTCTTCCGCGAACCGCGGGAGCGAAGCGTGACGTGCGCCCTGGCAACACCGGAGTCCTGACCTACAACCAGGATATCCGCCCGATTCTGGCCGAGAACTGCTTCCCGTGCCACGGTCCTGACTCGGCGGCACGAAAAGCGGGTCTTCGCTTAGATCGGTTTACCGATGCCACGCAAATGAGCGCGTTCGTGCCGGGCGATCCGGTCGCCAGCGAGGCGATTCGGCGTGTGTTCAAAGACGAGTCCGACTATCTGCACATGCCCCCGGCATCCGGGCATAAGTCGCTCACCGATGACCAGAAAGCCATGCTCGTGCGCTGGGTAGACCAGGGAGCGGTCTACGAGCAGCACTGGAGCTATCTTCCTCCGAAGAAGCAAACCCCGCCAAACGCTGGTGCGGGTTGGGCACGCAACCCCATCGACCGCTTTATCGCCGCGAAACTGGCGGAGAAGGGCCTCTCCCCGGCACCCGAAGCTGACCGTCGAACCCTGGCCCGTCGCTTAGCGCTGGACCTCACCGGGTTACCGCCGGCGGCTCTCGACGTCGAGGAGTTCGTCAAAGATACATCGCCGAACGCCTATGAGAAGCTGGTGGATCGCTACCTGGACAGTCCGGCGTATGGCGAACATCGGGGGCGCTACTGGCTGGATGCGGCGCGCTACGCGGACTCCAACGGTATCCATTTCGATAACTACCGCGAGATGTGGGCCTATCGAGACTGGGTCATTAATGCCTTCAATAAGAACCAGCGCTTCGATGCGTTCGTTGTCGAGCAGCTCGCCGGTGACCTGCTGCCCAGCCCTACATTAGAACAGCGAGTTGCTACAGGGTTCACGCGCTGTAACATCACCACTAACGAAGGTGGGGCTATCGACGAAGAGTATCGGGTGCTCTATGCCCGCGATCGCACCGAAACCTTAGGGCAGGTCTTTTTGGGTGAGACCGTGGGTTGCGCAGTCTGCCACGACCACAAGTTCGACCCGATCTCGCAGAAAGACTTCTACAGTCTCAGCGCGTTCTTCAACAACACCACGCAGAACGCTATGGATGGCAACGTGAAAGACACGCCGCCCACGATCCCGGTGCCTCTGGTCGCAGATCGAGCACGTGTTGCTCAGCTGAAGACGCTAATTCCGGAAGCCCGAAAAGCGGCGGAAGAGCGCAAGGCTACCGCGCGTACCGCGTTCGAGACCTGGCTGAGCGGCGAGAAGCAAACCGCTGTTACGCTTCCTGGTGATTCTTACTTCTATGCTGCCCTTTCCGAAGGGGAAGCTGTGGGGCAGGTCTCCCCGAAGGCATATGTTCGCAAGGACAACGCCACACAGGTCTTCCCGGAGGCGGGCGATTTCGAGGGCGATAAACCGTTCAGCGTGGCGGTCTGGGTGAAACCCGTACCGAACGCCGCGGGCGCTATCGTGGCCCGTATGGACGAAGGCGCAGACTTCCGGGGCTGGGACCTCTGGATGGAAGGCGGGCGCGTAGGCAGCCACTTAATCAATAAGTGGCCGGATGATGCGGTGAAAGTCGTGGCGCAGGAACCGCTGAAGGCCAACGCCTGGAACCATGTCTGCCTGGTCTATGATGGCAGCAAGAAACCCTCTAGCTACAAGATCTATGTCGATGGTCAGCCCCGCACGCTGGACACGGCAAACGACACGCTGAAAAGCACCACCCGCACCACGACTCCGTTCAAGATCGGTCAGCGAAGTGGCGGCGCTGGCATCTCCGATGGCACTGCAGTCCAGGATGTCCGCCTCTATGGCCGTGCTTTAAGTGCTCAGGATGCGCTTCAGCTGGCTACGGGCACTCGCGCTACCTACCTGCTCGGCAAAACTGCTCTGACCGGCACCGAAAAAGAAGAGCTATTCGGCTGGTGGCTGCCACAGAAGGACGCCGATTACGCCAAGCTAAACGCAAAAGCCGTGGCGCTTCTGGCAGAGCAGGCGCAGATCATGGCGCGCGGCACCGTGGCTCATGTCGCCAACGAGAAGCCTGGCATGCCGGAAGCCTATGTGCTGTTCCGCGGCGAGTACGATAAGCGCCGCGATAAAGTCGGCCCGCTCACCCCGGCATCGCTGCCCGCCATGCCTGCGGACTACCCCAAAAACCGCCTGGGGTTGGCCAAATGGCTGCTCCGCCCGGAGAACCCGCTGACCGCCCGTGTGACCGTGAACCGGTTCTGGCAGGAGGTCTTCGGCAATGGACTAGTGCGCTCTGCCGGAGACTTCGGCATCACGGGTGAGCTGCCCACCCACCCTGAGCTCTTGGACTGGCTGGCACTGGACTTCGAGCGAGACTGGGATATCAAGCGCTTCTTCAAGCAGATTGTCATGAGCGCCACCTATCGGCAGGCTTCTACCGTGACTGCGGAGAAGAAGGCGCGGGATCGCGATAACGGCTATCTCTCCCGTGGCGCCCGCTACCGTATGGACGCTGAGATGCTGCGTGACTACGCGCTGGCTACCAGTGGCCTTCTGGTGCGCAAGATCGGTGGCCCCAGCGTGAAACCCTACCAGCCCGATGGCGTATGGGAAGCGGTGGCCATGATCGGTTCTAACACCCGTGACTACCAGCGCGACAAGGGTGAGAGCCTCTACCGCCGCAGCCTGTACACCTTCTGGAAGCGAGCTGCCCCGCCCGCATCCATGGAGATCTTCAACGCCCCGAACCGTGAGACCTGTGTGGTCAAGCGTGAGCGCACCAACACTCCGCTCCAGGCCCTGGTAACGCTGAACGATGTCCAATTTATCGAGGCAGCCCGCCATCTAGCGACCAAGGCTCTCAAAGAGTCCGACTCGCTGAACTTCCTGGCCGAGCGCCTGCTCGCTCGTCCACTGGATACGTTTGAGCGCCTGGTATTGGAAATGAACATCTCTGATTTAGAGGAGTACTACTCCAAGCACCCGGATGAAGCCGCGAAGCTTATCACTGAGGGTGAGTCTAAGCCGGATAGCACGCTCAATCCGAACCAACTCGCTGCCTGGACCATGCTCACCAACCAGATGCTCAACCTGGATGAAGTATTGAGCAAGTAAACGTCATGCGTTTACAGAAGCCAGCTTTGAGATGAAGCGCCGCGACCTGCTGGTTCGCGGTGGTCTGTGGGTCGCGCTGGGGAGCAGCCTTACCCTGGCGCGACACCATCGGAGGCCGGTTCCTCAGCCGCCAGATACGGAGCTCTGGCTCTTTCAGGGAGTTCATTACGCCCGCCGAAGCACGATGACTCCTCGCCCCATGGTGATGCACTTCTTGACCATCTCGCTAGATGAGCCAGGGATTCGGTTTCTGGTGACGCCGCCGGAAGCGCCGGGCGAGAAACTACCGCTCCGTGGGAAAGTGACCTCGAAATTTCTAGCGGAGCAGGGCTGCCAGATTGCGATTAACGGAGACTTTTTCGCGCCGTGGCACTCCAACAGCCTGTGGGATTACTATCCGCACATAGGCGACCCAGTAGGTGTTCAGGGCGATGCTATGAGTGCGGGGAAGCGTTACTCTAATCACTTGCCTGGCTTCCGACACCTGACGGCACTCTGGATTAGCAAAGACAACCACGCAACGATTGCCCCTGCTCCGCCCGCGGATGCCTGGAATGGCATCGGTGGACATCAGGTTGCCACTGGATGGTACGGAAGCCGATACTTCGCTGCACCCACGGGTTGCCGCAGCGATCCTTCTGGGAAATAAATTACTGTTTCTGGTAGTCGATGGCCGACAGCCGGGTTATAGTGAGGGCATCTCTATGACCGAGATTGCGGAACTGTTCCGCGAGCGTGGCGCCGTCGCTGCCATCAATCTAGATGGAGGTGGCTCTGCCACACTGGTCATGGCAGACACAGAGAAGCGTCCGCAGCTACTCAACTCCCCCATCGATAACAAAATACCGGGCCGCGAGCGCCCTGTTGCCAATCACCTGGGAATTTTCGCAACGCCGCTCGAAAGACACCAATGAGTTTAGAAAAATCGACACTGCGCAAAGTCAATCTCCGCCTGATTCCCTTTATTGCTCTGCTCTACACCTTAAACATCTTAGACAGAACCAATATCGCGGTCGCCTCGCTCACCATGAAGCCGGACCTGCATTTCTCCGACTCCATCTACGGTCTGGGTGCGGGCATGTTCTTCATCGGCTACTTCTTCTTTGAAGTGCCGAGTAACCTGATTTTAGAGAAATTCGGGGCACGGCTGTGGATCGCCCGCATCATGGTTACCTGGGGCATTATCTCCGCGTGCATGATGTTCGTGAAATCCGCCCCCATGTTCTACACGCTGCGGTTCCTATTGGGTGTTGCGGAAGCGGGATTCTACCCCGGCATCATTCTTTACCTCACCTACTGGTTCCCCACGGCTCAGCGAGCGCAGGCGGTCGCTCGGTTCGTAGCGGTATCAGCGATTGTGGGCGTGATTGGTGGTCCTATCGGCGGACAGCTTCTCAAGCTAAACGGAGTTATGGGCCTCACCGGCTGGCAGTGGCTCTTCCTGGTCGAAGGTATCCCCTCCTGCATCCTGGGAATTGTGGTGCTGTTCTACATGACAGATCGCCCGGAAAAAGCCCACTGGCTCACCAACGAAGAGCGTGGATGGCTGATGAAGCGGCTTGCCGGTGAGGCCAAGATGCGGCATGAGAAGCATAGCCTGGACCTTAAGAAAGCCCTGATGAACCGGGACCTTCTGCAGTACTGCGGTTTGTTTTTTCTGTACGTCACCTCAGACTATGGGATCGGCTTCTTCGCACCGCAGATCTTTAAGGCACAGACAACGATTGATGGAGTGCGTACCTGGAGTGACCAGCAAATCGCCTTCGTCGCCTCGTTGCCTGCACTGGTGGGAGCGATTGCCATGCTTCTTGGCGCGGCGCACTCCGACCGCAACTGTGAGCGCAAGTACCATGTGGCCTTTGGAGCGGCAGTCGGGGTAGTTGGAATCATATTGACAGCCATCTCCCACAACCCCATATTTACCCTGCTCAGCCTGATGCTCTTTAAGATCGGCCATAGCAGTTGCCAGGGTCCCTTCTGGTCCATGCCGACCTCTATGCTTACCGGTGCAGCCGCAGCGGGCGGTATCGCTTTCATCAACTCGGTGGGTAACCTGGGGGGGTTTGCAGGACCGTTTGCAATGGGTAAACTAAAAGATGCCACGGGCGGGTATCAGACCGGCCTCTTCTGCCTTGCGGGGGCCTTATTCGGCGCCTGTTTATTAGGACTCGCCTCTCGCCACAGCCCGGCACATGAGATGGCAATGCGCGAAGCCAAACACGAAGACACACCTGTGGAGATGAACGTATGAATCGAATGAACCGCGAAAAAGAGCCAATCCATCCGCTAATGGAAGAGTGGGTGCGCGCCGAGACCCGGCGCCAGTTCCTGCGACGTGGCACCAACGCGCTGGGCATGGCCGCACTGGCATCACTGGGCGGCGAAGCATTCGCTATGGGAAATGAAACCCCGGCGAAGGGCAAGTACCGAACTATTCCGGGCGCCCTCCCCCAAGCTGCACTTTGCTCCGAAGGCCAAGCATGTCATCTACCTGCACATGGTAGGCGGTCCGCCGCAGATGGACCTGTACGACTATAAGCCGGAGATGCTGAAGTTCTACGACAAGGACCTGCCGGATTCGATTCGCAAGGGCCAGCGCCTGACCACCATGACCAGCGGCCAGGCACGCTTCCCTATCGCGCCGAGCAAGTACGCGTTCAAGCAACACGGTAAATCGGGCATGTGGGTCAGTGAGCTTCTGCCCTACACGGCGAAGATGGTGGACGATATGTGCTTCATTCGCTCCATGCACACAGACGCCATCAACCATGAGCCCGCCATTACTTACATGCAGACGGGCAACCAAATTACGGGTCGCCCATGTCTAGGCGCGTGGACCAGCTATGGGCTAGGCTCCATGAACGCGGACCTGCCAACCTTCGTGGTGCTGGTAGCGCAGCCCACTAATACTGACCAGGTTCAGGCCATCTCCGCACGCTTATGGCAGAGTGGGTATTTGCCGGGTGAGCATGCGGGGTGTTCGTTCCGCGCAACCGGGGACCCGATTCTCTACATCAACAACCCTCCTGGTGTGGACCCCACGGTGCGCCGTATGACCCTGAATGGTCTCAAGGCGCTCAACGAGAAGACCTTCGAGTCCGTGGGCGACGATGAAATCCACACCCGTATCGCACAGTACGAGCTGGCCTTCCGTATGCAAGCATCCGTGCCCGAGCTGACGGATGTAAAGAACGAGCCAGCGTCTACCTACGAGCTCTACGGTGAGGAAGCCAAGAAGCCCGGCACGTTCGCGAATACAGCGCTCATGGCGCGGCGTATGGTGGAGCGCGGGGTGCGCTTCATTCAGGTCTATCTGAACAACTGGGACACCCATGCCAACGTGGCGGGGCGGCTGCCCAGCCAGTGCAAAGATATCGACCAGGCCTGTTATGGGCTCATACAGGACCTCAAGGCACGTGGCCTGTACGATGACACCCTGATTATCTGGGGCGGAGAGTTCGGGCGGACCATCTACTCCCAGGGCGGCCTTTCCAAAGAGAACTATGGTCGTGACCACCACCCGCGCTGCTTCACCATGTGGATGGCAGGCGGCGGCTCCAAGCCGGGCACGATCTACGGAGAGACCGACGATTTCTCCTACAACATCGTCAAAGATCCCTGTGATGTCCATGACTTCCACGCCACGGTGCTCCGGCTCCTGGGAATTGACCATGAGCGGTTCACGTACAAGTATCAGGGGTTAGACCAGAAGCTCACAGGCGTAGAGCCAGCCAAGGTCATCAAAGAGCTGATTACGTGAGAATCCTTTGCCTGATTCTGGCAGGCGCAGCAATCGTCATTGGTGGAGCTTGCGGTCTGGTGGGAACGATTTACCTCACGTCCTCTCGCAACATTGATGTCATGGGCGCTGGCGCCATCTTTATTGGTGGCTGCATCTTGATAGGGAGCGGTGTAATCGGCCTCTCCCTACTCGCCCCACGACGCTCTGTCTCTGAGTAATGCCCAGCGATACTCCGTCTCTAATTCTGGCAGCGGAGCTAGTTCCCGCTACGTCCTGGTACAACAACCTGCGGGCAGTAATGTCTAAGGAGCAGTGGGACCACATTCGCAAAGAGGTCTATGCGCACTACGGTCACCGCTGTGCCCTGTGTAACGCCTCAGGAACGCTGCACTGCTACGAGATCTGGAAGTACGACGACACGGCTCTTACCCAGACCCTGGAAGGCTTTGTAGCTCTTTGCCCCTGGTGCCACCATATCAAGCACCTGGGTTACGCGGGAATTCTGGCGAGTGAGGGCAAGCTGGACTACGAACGACTCATTCGGCACTTCATGGCGGTCAATCAGTGCGACCGTGCCGAGTTCCTGAAGCATAAAGATGCGGCTTTCGACCAGTGGGAGCGCCGCTCCAAACACCGCTGGAAGGTAGATATCGGAGAGTACGCCGAAGTCTGCCAGAAAGAGCCAACAAGGTTTTCCTGATTGCTTTCGCGTGCAGGAGTGCTCCGGCAAGGAGGTTGGGACATATGGCTGAGCTGAAGACAAAGGCGACCGATGCGAGCGTAGAGGACTTTCTAGCTGCTGTGGAGGACGAGAAGATTCGAACAGATAGCCTGGCACTGGTGGCGCTGATGACCGAGCTAACGGGTGCAAAGCCGAAAATCTGGGGCACCAACATAGTCGGGTTTGGTGACTACCACTACAAGTACAGCTCCAGCTGTGAGGGAGACTGGTTCCAGCCTAGGGTTCGCGCCTCGCAAGAAGCACATCACCCTCTATCTGATAGATGATTTGAATCAACAGGCAGACCTGCTCGCGAAGCTGGGGAAGCATACCCATGGCACCTCCTGCCTGCATCTCAAGCGACTCTCCGATGCTGATCCTGCTGTGCTCCGTGAATTGCTAATGGGCTCGATACAAAGACATTCTCAGTAGGAGTTTCCCGGCATGCTGGTAAACTAGGGGATGATATGAAACGCTCTTCCGGACTGGCTCTTAGTAGCCTCGTTCTCTGCGGCGCGACCGCGCTCTCGCTTTCTTCTCGGACCCAGGCGCAGCAACCAACTCCAGGTACTGCTACCCCTGCCCCCTTTGCCTTCTCGCTACCTACGAAGGCCCCGAAGGGCGCCATAGTGTTGCTCTTGAAGGACTCAAAGAGCCTGACCGATAACTGGCTGAAGCGGCGCACCAAGGACCCCGCCAATGGCACCATCGTTGACGGTGTCTTTACCCCCAACCACAGCGACATCACCAGCCGACAGGAGTTCGGCGACTTCTTCCTGCACGTGGAGTTCCGCTGCCCGGAAAAAGGCGGCGGCAATGCGGGTATCGGCCTGCAGGGGCGCTATGAGGTCCAGATCTACAACACCGCAGGCGCCGCGCTGAGCCCGACGAATGGCGCGGCTTTCTACAATCAGAAACCTGCTTCGGTAAACGCCTCTAAGAAACCCGGTGAGTGGCAGACCTATGACATTGTCTTCCGCGCACCCCGGTTCGATGCAGAGGGGAAAGTCACGGAGAAGCCGCGCGCCACGGTGTACTGGAACGGCGTTATCGCGCAGAATAACAATGAGTTCCTGGGACCGACCGGTATCAATTACGAACAGTATCCGACCATGGCCCCCACCGGTCCGCTAATCCTTCAGGGTGACCATGAAGTGGTGCAGTACCGCAATGTCTGGGTTGTGCCGCTATAGAGAGTTATCTCTAGAAACTAGAAGGCCCGGCATAAATGCCGGGCCTTCTCATTTTGGTTTTCCCTATTTCTTCAGCAGAGCGGGAGACCATACCGGGTGGGTCGCTTTCCCGGCTTTGCCTTCCGTGATGTTCTTCGCCGGCGAAGAACCATCACTCGGCACGACATAGATATCCGTACCGTCTGAGAATGCAATCTGCGACGAGTCCGGGGACCAGGAAATGTCCTGGCAGGGCTTATCAAAGAGTTTCACGGGCGCGACCTGTGCCTCGCCCATAGCGAGAAGGATGAGCCCTTGCTGACCATCTTTGGCGTCGCCAGCAATGGCTACCAGCGGTTTATCCGGGGCCAGTACAAGCTCTTTCGGCGCTGCGGGTAGCAATCCCCCATCCGCTGGCGCCATCTCATTGTTGAAGCGCACCAGTGCGTTCTTGCCTTCCGAGGTATGCATGGGGGGAAGCTCGATATCGCGCATATCGGCCTGAAGCTGTTGAAGCTCGGCTTCCGACGGGGTAGGAATCTGAACGGCCTTGGGCAGGGGCTCTCCGCCAATGAACAGCGCAACAAGAGAACCATCGCTGCTGAACTGGGGAATCACTTTCTCCGCAATACCCAGCACCAGCACCACACCGCCATGCTCATGTTCATGGTCGTGGTTGTGCCCGCTCTCCTCTTCTTCGCCAGCCGCATACACTACCAGAAGCTGCCCCTCTTCCCGGTTGATAGTCAGAGCAATCATCTTCTCATCGGAAGAGACCGCCATGACACTGATGCCACCCTCGCGAAACAGAGCCTTCAGGTAGGGGTTACGGTTCATCGCTTCCGCACTGGGGAAGATAGCCTTGGGATCGGTCGCATCGCGCGTGGTTGCACTAACTTTGCCACCATCTACAAAATAAACTCGTCCATCCGGGCGAGCCTGCGGCTGCTGCTTGGTCGAAGTCGTTCGAGTCAAGGCGACGACTGTGCGGCCCGGTGTCGCATCGGTGGCAACAATTTGACGAGTACCACCGCGATCCCCAGTAAAGAACAGAACCGAGCCATCTGGAGTGAACGCGGGTTCCTCATTGGCGAGACCGTCTGTGGTCAACGGGGAGACGGTACTGGTAGCCGGGTCAAGCAAAGCGATATTGGATTTCCCATCTTGCTCAGTAACGAAGGCGAGCTTACCCGCGGTAGAGGGCACGCTCTGACCGGGCAGTGGAAATCCCAGACTGCCCCAGCGGGCCAGTCCACCGAAGACTGCCACCGCCAGAAGCAGCAAAATAAGATTGCGTGGTGTTATGAGTTTAGGACGCATGGTGTGCAGCATAGCATAATTCAGAGGCCTTTGACAGAGACCAGCGGAACCATGCCACCTTTCTGGTGTTAGAAACAAGGCTATATACCGCCCTGTAGCTGCTGTGAGTTTCCGGTATTTCGTGCCTGCAAAGGGCAGCATTGACAAGTAAGTTCGCCTGTGGTATCCTGTCCAGGTTGCCTTAAGGCAGTTTCAAGGATTTCCAGAATTATGTACGCAGTGATTCGCACCGGGGGCAAACAGTACCGCGTGCAAGAAAATGACACCATCGTTGTTGAGAAGCTCACCACCGAAGTTGGTGAGACCGTCTCCCTCGATGTTCTCGCACTTGGCGGGGATAGCCCGAAGTTCGGCGCGCCGACTGTCGAAGGCGCATCTGTGACCGCTACGGTTGTGAGCCAGGGCAAGGGCAAGAAGATTCATGGCTTCACCTACGTGAAGGTCAAGGGTCAGCAGCGCCACTATGGTCATCGCCAGGAGCAGACCACGCTCCGCATCGAATCGATCAAAGGATAAGATAGAAAATGGCACATAAAAAAGGAGTTGGCTCCTCGCGCAACGGTCGCGACTCGAACCCCCAGCGCCTCGGCGTGAAGGAGTATGGCGGTGAGTTCGTAACCGCAGGTTCGATCCTGATTCGGCAGCGCGGCAGCCAGTTCGATCCCGGCAGCAATGTCGGTCAGGGTCGTGACTTCACCCTCTACGCCAAGATCGATGGCGTTGTGAAGTTCGAAGGTAACAAAGCAAAGCGCCGTATCAGTGTCTACGCCAAAGAGGTGGAGCAGCCCGCCGAAGCGTAACTTACGCGCTTTAGTAACCATACCGGCCCGGCTGCCTGTGCAGTCCGGGCCGTTTTGATTTAATACTATGTCATTATTCATCGATGAGGTAACCATCTTTCTGAAAGCGGGCGACGGTGGCTCAGGCGCCGCCACGTTCCGCACAGAAAAGCACGTCCCCCGTGGTGGCCCGGACGGTGGCGACGGTGGACGTGGCGGCGCGATTGTCTTTCAGACCGACCCGAACCTCTCCACTCTCATCGAATTCCGCCCCAACAAGCACTATAAGGCGGATAAGGGCAGCAATGGCATCGGTAAGAGGATGTTCGGCTCCCATGGCAAGGACCTCTTACTTACTGTCCCCCCCGGCACCCAGATTCGTGATGCTGATACCGGGGAAATCTTGGCCGACCTGACCGAACACCCGCAGAAGGAAGTCGTGATTCCCGGAGGCCGTGGCGGGCGTGGCAACGTCCACTTTGTTTCCTCAGTGCAGCAAGCTCCCAAGTTCGCGGAGAAAGGCGAGCCGGGCGAAGAGCGCCGCGTTACCCTAAACCTCAAGCTCCTGGCCGATGTGGGCCTTCTAGGCTTCCCTAATGTTGGCAAGTCCACTCTACTTGCACGCGTCTCCGCTGCCCGCCCCAAGATCGCTGATTATCCGTTTACCACCCTGATTCCGAACCTGGGCGTCGTCCGTGTAACGGAGAATGACAACTTCGTGCTGGCAGACATTCCCGGTCTGATAGAGGGCGCCAGCGAAGGTGCAGGTCTGGGTATCCAGTTCCTGAAGCACCTGGAGCGCACTCGCCTGCTGGTTCACTTAATTGATGTCAGCGGCCTCAGTGGACGCGACCCGGAATCCGACTTCACGATTATCAACAATGAGTTGGCGAACTTCTCGGAAGAGTTGTCCGCGCTGCCCCAGATAGTCGCCCTTTCTCGCATAGACGTACTGGGTGCCGACCGAGACGAAGTAGAGCGCCTAAAAGCGCATTTCGAGGCCCAGGGAGCCACTGTCTTCCCTATTTCCGCTGTAACCGGTGAAGGGATTGAAGCGCTCATCTGGCACGTACACCAGCGCCTTCAAGAGATTCCTAAGGAAGCGCCGAGCCCAGATGGCCCGATTCGCATTACTCTGGGCGAAGGTGACACCAATGACACCCGGCAGTTCACTGTGGAGCGCGATGAAGAGGGCGTTCTAGTCGTCTCCGGCAAAGCCCTTGAGCGTGTGGTTGCCATGACGGATATGGGCAATGAAATCGCCGTCCGCCGCCTGCAGCGCCAGCTAGAGCGCTGGGGAGTCTTCAAGAAGCTCAAGGATGCGGGTGCCGAAGAGGGAGATACCGTTCGGATTCAGAAAATCGAATTCGACTACATCGACGATGAATCATAGATAACGTGGATCGATTCCGCGAATTTCCTCTTTTTTAAGAGGAACCACTTCTATCTCGTTTGTCCAGTAAGTCCTTCGCGATAGAAGCATATGGTGCAGAGGAATATAGTTCAGCACTTTATCTACCTGGTCACTGAGGAGCAATGGTTTTTCGGGAAAACGCTCTAGTTCCTTGCCTGGCTGATAACTTACGCGAAGTTGAATTGGCTCCGATATTTTCTTTGGGCCAGCAATAATATACATCGAAGAGATCCGCTGTCTCTTCCTTGGTTTCACATAGATAAAGCGTGGTGCTGGATCTCCGCCATAGCTAGGTTGACCAAATTCCCTACGAAACTTTAACTCTGCTCTGTTCCATTCTATAGACCAGCCAGACTCAATGCGAGATTTCGGATTTGTTTTTACTCCCCATACACCACCTTCAAAATCACTTTCTCCGGACAGCATAACTTCTTCATCCAGGAAAATTTCTTCATCGGTCAGGTTGGTCAAATAGACATCTACGCACGGCGTTCCTAGTCGGTCATGAGACTTTTGCAACTCAATATAAACTCTATGTGTAGGCTCAGCACGACAGCCAATGTTGGCTAGAAGAAGGCTCACAAATAGTAAATCTATACTAAGTAGAGTGATACCGAAAAACTTACGTAGATATCCCATATTCACTCCAAATTACATACAACTACATCGATGATTTGTCAGCTAATTTCGGATCTATCTCTCTAATCTCTGTAGCTTTTATGGGAACAACACTAATTTCATTGCTCCAATAGGTTTTGCGCGGTAACAAAGCATGGTGCAGCGGAAACCGCTCAAAGATACGGTCAAAGAACTCGCCATAAAGTTGCGGCTGATTCCAGGGAAATTTCAACTCCCTACCGGGCTGGTATCCCAGTTGAACCGACACCAATCCTGTCAACCTGCTTTGTTTTGATACCACATAGATAGATGAAACACGTTTTCTTTCTCCTGGTGCTAAATAGCTGCCTGGCGGAGAATAATTCCAAAAGAGACCAGCACTTCTTAGTTTGATCCTATTGCAGTCCACTTTATAACTATCCCATGCGTAGACTTCAGAATTCGTAGATACGCTCCAGATTCCACCATAAATATCACAACGCTTAGATAATACATCTTCACTGCACAGCATTTTCTCTGAAGTCAGATTGGTCAAATAGACATCTACGCATCTGGTTCCGAAACGATCACGTGATTCCGTAGATCAATGCGAACACTCTGAGTCGGCTGAGCACGGCAGAAGACATCAGCG
The DNA here is from genome assembly GCA_049840835.1 of Armatimonas sp. GTDB lineage: Bacteria > Armatimonadota > Armatimonadia > Armatimonadales > Armatimonadaceae > JANLTX01. The sequence continues at coordinate 133,287 of JASGJG010000018.1, forward strand.
CAGAGAACACCGAAAAATAGTAATCCTATCATCAGGACTGATTTACCAATAAATCGTGCAACACGCAGATAGCTCATTTCACCTCGTACGCATGCACCACGGCTCCCAATCGGCTTTACAGAAATTCGACGGCCAACATAGAGCATTTTCCTTTATAGGTACTGACGCAAAAAACAGATCGCCGTGTAGCAGAGAAGCTAACACGGCGACCACTATACAGAATCCGAATACGCGGCGGGCGATTCGGGTGAGCATCTTAGCGAGCCATCTTAAGGCGGGCGTTTACCGCATCCCAGTTCACCACGTTCCACCAAGCTTTCAGGTAGTCCGCACGGCGGTTCTGGTACTTCAGATAATAGGCATGTTCCCAGACATCGTTGCCCATAACCGGGTAGCCACCATCTAGGTAAGATGTCTCCTGGTTGGCGTAGGAAGCCAGATCCAGCTTGCCCTTGCGTACGGAGAGCCATACCCAGCCGCTACCGAAGCGCTTCAGGCCAGCATCTTCGAATGCAGCTTTGAACTTATCGTAGCTACCAAACTGACCGTTAATCGCATCGGCAATAGCCCCGGTCGGTGCGCCTCCCCCACCCGGCTTCATGAGGGTCCAGAAGAGGGTGTGATTCACATGGCCACCCGCGTTGTTCTTCACAGCAGTGCGAATATCTTCCGGCAGGCGGTCCAGGTTCTTTAACAGCGCTTCAGCGCTGGTGGAGGTCGCCAGCTTCGGGTACTTCGCGAGGGCCGTGTTCAGGTTGGTCACGTACGCCTGATGATGCTTATCATGGTGGATGCCCATGGTTACGGCATCGATATGCGGCTCCAGAGCATCGGGAGCGTAAGCCAGAGGCGCCAGGGTAAACGGTCCGGTGGGCGCAGGGGTCTGAGCGCGAAGCGCACCGAGGGGGAGCATGAGAGCGGCTTGAAGCGCCGCGCGACGAGTGAGTTGCGTGTTCATTGCGTTATCACAAAGCTATCGAGTTCTTTGCCTTCCAGGCTAAGCTGTTTGAGCGTAAGCTTCTTACCCTCCAGGTCCACTGTGGTGAACGAGTGAACACTAGAGATCACTTTCTTGGTAAAGGGTTGCCACTTTTCGGGGGCATCGTCCTTGGCCTTCTCATAGAGCTCTGCGCCCCCTGCTCCCGTTACCACATAGATAATACCCTTGGGCTGTGTCTTGGTCTGCCCATCATAGTCTTTATCGTAGGTGAACGTTCCCTCGACCTGCCCCTTTTCGTTGCGCGGCTTGGTGGGGACGAACTTTAACGGGAACGTGCGCTGGTAGTTGTGCACATGCCCCCCGAAGACTATCTTGACTCCGTACTTCTCGAAAATCGGACATAGCACCCGCATCCACTGATCGTCCTCATGCTCCGGGGATGTATGGAACGGTGGATGGTGCATAGCCACGAACTTCCAGGTGGCCTTAGAAGACTTCAGGTCGTTCTCCAGCCATTTCTGCAGAGTCGGGTCGGTCCAATCCATGTAGGGATCGGCATCTAACACAGCCACATGAGCGCTGCCTGCATCGAACGAGAAGTTAGCCGCACGAGGATACGCGTTGCCTGCGGCGTTTTTGAATGCCGTCTGATTCGCCTCGGTGCCGGAAATCGGCGAGATTCCCTTGGGGCTCAGCGGACCATTCAGCGGTTGCGACCAGTAGTAGTAGAACGCCTTGGTGTCCGGGTATTTATCCAAATCCGGCGACTGAATATCATGATTGCCTGGTGCTGCCACCGCAAGCGTGGAGCGAATCAGCGGGCCACCCTTCTCAGCATCGACTGTATCCAGATTATAGACCGGGAAGTAGTTCTGGCGATATTCACTGATACGTCCCCGGCTGTAGACCAGATCGCCAGTTAGTAGAAGAAAGTCGGGCTTGGCGGCAATCACCGGGGCGGCAAGCATTTTCGAGTCTTTGCTTCCTGAGCCAAAATCACCGAAGACTACAAAGCGTTCATTCTCTTTGGAGCTACGCCGTGCTCGTGCGCGGGCTGTGAACACGGGCGTGGTTCCCTGTGATACCCGGTAGTCAAAAAGCTTACCCGGTGCAAGGCCGCTCAGTGTTGCGCTCCAAACATCGTGGGGATCGACTCCGCTTACGGCAACGGCTCTATGCGTCGGCGCGGCCATTTTCTTCCAGGCCCCGCCAGTCGCTGGCCGGACTTCTACAGACCAGGTGGCCTTCTCATCCGGTTTGGCGTGCCAGAGCAGAGCCAGAGTATCGTTTTTTCCGACGGAGGGATTGTTGCCGAGCTGGAGATAAGGAGCCGCCACAAAGGTGCTCTCCGGTGTCTTTACGGCTTCCAGAGCGGGCAAAGACGCTTCGGCGGTTAGCTCCGGGCGGTTGCCCATGGCCGAGCGTGAGTTCAGGCCAGTACTCCCCAGAGTTGGAGTCTGCATCTGGGGAGTGGACAGAGTAGGACTGGTTCCGGCGCAGCCCGCCAGAACCAGAGCGAATGCCAGCCAGTAAGTACGCATAAAAGCTACGTGCCGTGCGAATGATCGGGGCGACTGATGGGAGCGTGCTCGGAGTCAGGCGACATAGGAATTCGGTTCGCCCGAACCTTGACAATGACCGCTGTGAGGGCATCGGCCAGCTGAGTGGCAGTGACAACCTTGGTGCCACTCGTGGCGAGCGGAGTGTTCTTTGGCAGATAGCCCATAGCCACCAGCTGCTTCACGGCTGTGGCGCCATCCTTCGGAGCCTGCGCCTGGAACTTGCTTTTCTTCTGCTTATCCGTGCGCTCCAGGTACTGGGCGAAGCGCCAGAGAGTCAGCGCTAGCTCATAGCGAGTAACAGGCTTGTTACCATCGAAGCTGGAGCCCTTTTTCTCCGGGGCCATGACTCCCATGGTCGCCATCTTCGTTACCGCTTCCTGGGCAAAATGCCCCGCCGGTACATCCTTGAAGGCGGTCTGCGCACTGGCCGCACCCGCCACAGCGAGCGCCGCCCCGAGCATCACGAATCGTCTCATCGCTCTTCCTCTCCTACTACCTGGCCTATTTGTAGTTGCCAACCAGGTTCTGACTGTCTCGAATCGCGTTAAACTCTTCCAGAGCGCGTCCGGTGCCCAGCGCGACACAGTCCAGAGCATTTTCGGCAACATGTACCGGAATCCCTGTCGCCAGAGACAGAAGCCGATCCAGCCCACGAAGAAGCGCTCCCCCACCCGTGAGCGTGATACCGCGCTCAATGATGTCACTGGAAAGCTCCGGCGGCGTTTCTTCGAGCACCGACTTACACTTCTCTACAACCTGGGTAACCGGTTCCGCCAGCGCTTCCCGAATCTCGCCGCTGGTGACAACGATAGTCTTGGGCAGACCATCTACCATGTCTCGCCCACGGACTTCCATCTCCACCTCGGGGTCATCCGGATAGGCGGAACCGATACGGATTTTGATCTCCTCGGCAGAACGATCCCCTACCAGAAGCGAGTAGGCATTGCGAATATGACGCGCAATCACTTCGTCTAGCTTGTTGCCGCCGACACGCAGACTCTTGGAGACCACGATACCACCCAGCGAGATAACGGCGATATCTGTGGTACCACCACCAATATCCACCACCATATTGCCACCCGGTAGAGAGATAGGAAGCCCAGCTCCAATAGCTGCCGCCATGGTTTCTTCGATGGTTGCCGCCTCGCCCGCTCCAGCTGCCTCAGCGGCCTGAAGCACAGCACGGCGCTCCACACTGGTAACGCCTGCAGGCACGCACACCAATACGCGCGGCTTGAACGGTCCACGGCGCCCGGTGGCCTTGTTGATTAAGTGGTGGAGCATACGCTCCGTGGTGGTGTAGTCGGCAATTACCCCATCTTGCATGGGACGAATAGCGACGATGTTACCCGGAGTGCGCCCCAGCATCAGGCGCGCTTCTTCACCGACCGCTTTTATCTTTTTGGTGGTGGTGTCCATGGCCACTACAGAGGGCTCACGCACAACAATGCCCTTGCCACGCTGGTAGACCAGAATATTAGCCGTACCCAGGTCGATTCCGATCTCCGCTGCCAGTCTTAGCATTTCTCTCCCAGCTCGTTCTCGCGCCAGATACGCGCACCGACGCCCTGTAATTTTTCTACCAGGCGCTCATAGCCCCGGTCAATATGAGTAAGATTGAATACTCGTGTGCGCCCCGTAGCGGCAAGCCCTGCCAGCACCATAGCGGCACCAGCACGCAGGTCCGTGGCCTCTACATCGGCCCCGTGCAGGCCAAGAACCCCGGTGATAATGGCGGTACGCCCATCGCTCTGCTCAGCACGTGCGCCCATCTTACCCATCTCGTTGAGATACCGGAACCGGCCTTCATAGACCGTGTCGGTCACATGGCTAACCCCGTCGGCCAGCGCCAGTGCTACGGCAAAGGGCTGCTGCAGGTCTGTGGGGAAACCGGGGTGCGGCATGGCTTTCAGGTTGGTCGCCTTCAGGCGTTCTCCGGGATGCTTGATACGCACGTGGCCCGGCTGCGGCTCCTCGATATGCAGGCCCATTTCTTCGATCTTCATCAGAATCGGGCGCATGTGCTCGGCATTGGCTTCGGTAAGAGTGATATCCCCCCCGGTAACCGCGGCGATAAGCGCCATGGTTCCGGCTTCAATTCGGTCTGGCGAGACCGAGAAATCGGCGCCATGTAGCTTCGGCACACCACGCACCGTGAGCATACCTGTGCCGGCGCCGCGAATATCGCCTCCCATGGCATTGATCAGGTTCGCCAGGTCCTCGATATCCGGCTCCTGTGCCGCGTTCTCGATTACCGTTTCGCCATGCGCCAGAGCAGCGGCCATCATGAGGTTCATGGTGGCGCCCACGCTCGGCTTATCCAGGAAAATCTGGCCGCCACGCAGGCCATCCGTGGGCGCCTCGGCGAAGATAGACGAGTCTACATCTGCTCCCATCGCCGTCAGGCCCTTGAGGTGCAGGTCAATGGGACGCGCACCAATAGAGCAGCCACCCGGCTGTGGAATCTGTGCTCGGCCAAACCGTGCTACCAGAGGCCCTAGGAGATGCAACGAAGCGCGCATCTTGGATGCCAGGCTATCCGGTACCTGCCAGGAGTCTAGCTGAGACGCGTCGATACGTGCGGTCTTGCAGTCATCCTCGAATGTGACAGTGCAGCCCAGCTCACGCAAAATAGACGCCATGACTTCGATGTCATGGATGCACGGCAGGTTGCGAACAACGGTGACCCCTTCGGAAGCGAGAACGGTACCTGCCAACACTGCCAGTGCCGCGTTCTTGCTTCCGGATATGGGAATCGTACCCTGAAGAGATTTGCCACCTTCTATAACGATGCGTGGTTCCATAGGAGTCCGTTCTCCCGAAGATACCACGGCCCTCGACTTCACCTTCTGCGCTTGCAACACGAATCCTCCAACCAGACCCGGTCTACTGAGACATGTGCCGGGAACCATGCATTGTATCAGAGTTCAACGGAAGTGAAAATAGAGTGCCCCACCGTCATTGGCCGCGGAAATAAGAAAATGGACTAGAAAGCAGGGCAGCACCGATTTATAGCGAAACGCGACGGCAGCTAGCACCAGTCCCCCGAAAAAGCTGGATATAAGCTCAATGGGTGGTTTCCCATAGTGAAGGGCGCAGAATAGCGCTGCCTGCACCAGTGCCGCTCCCCAGGCAGGCATGATTTTCCGAAGCCCAAAGAGCAGGAATCCCCGGAAAAACCACTCCCAGGCTAGCATATAGAGACACATGACTCCCTCATGAAAGGCAAGCCGCCCCCAGTCGATACGCCCGAACCGATAGGCGCCGCTACCGCCGAGCCACCAGAGATAGTACTCCTGAAACGGCTTTGTTTTCCCCACAATGGCCAGCACAGGTAGAAAGGCTATTGCCGCAATCCACGAGATACCCACTCCCTCACGAGAGCAGGAGGCAAGGCCGAACTCTGTGACATCACGCTTGAGAAAGAGCAGTAGCAGTGTCAGTGGTGGGAGCAGCAGAATCACCAGGCTGAAAAGATTGAACTCTACAAAGTCCATACTCGGCACGCGAAAAAACCGAGGTCCGATAATGTTCTTCCAGAGCATGGCCCCGCAGCACAGCAGCCCTACCAGCAGAACTGCCCAACCGGTTAAATCGTCACTAGCCTCTTTCTCAATCTTGGCCATGCGCTATTGTACAGCGGCTATCGCCTCAATCTTCCCAGTAGGTAACGATACTCGGTACAATCTGCCCCAGACTCATTCGCCGCACATGCCCGTCGCAAAACAAACCATTGAACCCCTGATGGTGCGGCGTCTCCCAGTGACCGGGTGATGTGGACCAGGTAGTGCAGTAAACACTGGGGTTATTGTGCTCCCACAGGAGTAGTGTGTTTGTATCTACAGCGGCATCCGGGCGCCCCACCGGGCCGATTTCAGGCAGGCCATCTGGCACTACCATGCCTTCCAGAGGAGCCAGTCGGTTCAGCGCGTACTGAGGGAAAATGGCAGGAGTGCCTCCAAATGTGGCGGAATGGTCCGCCGGGCAGTGTAAGATTCCAGCCGTCTTTATGTATGGCTTCAATAGATAGTCCGCACTTTCATCCCAGGAAACACGTGGGATTGTCCAACCGACTGCGCCTTCGGCAATCGGATAGACCTCCTCATAGTCTTCCATGTACATCCGCACAGCAAGCCCTATCTGGCGTATGTTAGAGAGGCACTGGGTCTGGCGAGCCTTCTGCCGGGCTTGAGCGAATACAGGAAAGAGGATAGCCGCAAGTATAGCTATAATGGCAATGACGACGAGAAGCTCAATCAGCGTAAAGGCTGAGCTAGTGCGGGAAGTCTGGCGTCGCATGGGGCATTTTACTCCAGTCGCTACCCAATCGCTCCGAATCCAAATTTTATTACACCATCTTTTACATTTCAGAATGCGCCCGTGTCTCGAGCCGCTCCAGAACCTTTGTTGCCAGTCCAAAGACCTCAACAGAATCCGCTTCTGAGAGTTGCCGCTGTGCGCCGCTTGCCAAACAATCAGCCAGTGCCGTTTCTGAGTTGCTCAGTTCGGAGCCGCTCAAGAACGGCTCAGCCAGCCCTTCGATATCGTAGCCCAGGGACTTGAGAGCATCACGCAGGGCAGCTACTCTCTGGCGAATACCAGCCGGATCACAGGGCCATAAAATATAGCGCGCTTCCGCCAGTTTGCCTTGCTGCCGCAGGAATTCGCTCCAGCGCAGAGTCTGTGGAAGCTCCGCGAGCACCCGCTCCATAGTATGAATCCGGTTCCCTGGCCAGAAGACATTCCAATCCCCCACTATTTCTAAATCACTGGGAATATCTAGCTGGCTATAGAAATCAGTCTGGGCTAATTCGCCCAAACGGACATAAGCATCACAGACCTGCTCCAGGTGCTCCGTGGGATACTCCAGAAGCGCTTCCCAGCGCACCATGTCCTCGATAATCTCTGGAAGCTCCAATTGAGCGGCAGCTATGGGAAACGATTTCTTGTCCGCCCAGTGAGTAGCGATACTTCTTAACCACCAGGGATGCAGGAGTTCATAAAGCTTCTCTGGCTCGGCAGCTGCCTTTTCCAGACACTCCGTTCGAAAGCGTGTTATCCAGCGGCGTACTTCCGGCAGCACCAGAGTCTTGTAGTCGGGAAGTGCCGCCCTAGCACCACGAACACGGTCCTGTGGGTCATATAGAAGTATCGAATCGTTGTTCTGTGTAAGAGCACTTAAGAATAGCGAGTTTGTCCAGTGCCCTTCGTATAAGCGCGTTGGTGGCGTTTGCTGCCAACCATCCAAGGTAGATGCTGGCAGGAGTGTGGTATCGGTTTTAACTCTGTCTAAAAGCCGGTGCTCGGCGTATTGCGCAGGTATGTCGTTATCCTCCAACACCAGCGCCACATCGACATCGGAGAATTCGTGCAGGGCATCCGCTCCTCGGGCCAGCGAGCCATAGAGAAAGACGCCAACGACACCGGGGCGACTCTTGAGTTCCTCCGTCCAGCTATCGGCTACGCTTTTTAGCAGCTCTGGATTTGCCATGGCTTCCTAGTCTGGCATGATCGAATAGCCAACCCCGGTGAGATTACCAAGAATCACCCAGATAACCGCGTTTACGGTGTCTCCTAAAATTACCCCGAGGAAGAGTGGCAGAAAGTGTAAGTAGCCTTTCATGCCCCCGTAGCGGGAGATAATGCTCTTGAAAAACCAACCTAGAAAGATGGATAACCAGAGCACCTTCATGGCATAGACCGACGAGCAAATTAGCCCGATGGGATGGATTCCCACATTGAACTGTGCCCGCGCAATCAGCAGCCCTAAGAAGACAGCGAACCCGGCCAGCAAATGGAACCCATTGGTCCAGTCTCCCTTGAACGGAACAGATGCGGCTCCCCCCAGGAAATTGAGTGGACGCTCCGGTGACCACTGATAGGTCCACTGGTTCTGGAGTGAGTTTCCACCACCATTGTAGTAAGGCAGCTGCAGCCCGGCGTAGAGCGAGATGCCAAAGGCAACAAAGACCGTGAGCGCCATAGCCGCCATAAGCGTTCGGGGGCGCCCCGAGCTACTCTCGCTGGCCTTGGCTCCCATAAGCACCGAGGGCGCCAGCATCTCCCGTGGATCCGCGATGAACATAATCTCGGCGCGGGTCATGGTGTAGAGCTGACTTGGTGAAAACGGAGCCGTGCCGGTGAGAAACGACGGCAGGTCAACGGAGAGATAGGGCTGCGCCATAAAGAGCAAACCGGCCTGACAGACGGCCCAGCTGATTACGATTAAGCCCAGTGTCAGTGTTACCAGAGATATCCCAACCAGCAGCCCACTGACTCCCGCCAGGGTAAGCCAGACAGCGATACCAACATAGGCCAGTACCAGGCAAATCAGTGAGGCGCGATAGCCTATCAGCTCTCCGGAGTCATCTATCGAAGCTGCGCGGGGGCCGCCGAATGCTTTCTCGGCAATATCGGAAAAGTGCTTACGCCCGGTCCAGAAAGTCCAGACCACGAGCGCTATTCCCCCACCATATGCCTGCAGCGTAGTGAAGTGATAGTCACCATAGCCCTGGGGTCCTGGCATAAGCCAGTTGTTCAAGACGCACAGAACTACCTGCGCCTTGAACACTAGAAAGAAGAACCAGAGCGAGAAGCAGACCTCGGCGGGCAACAAATAAGCGATGCCGATTACCATGATGTAGATCTGCGCGGGGAACCAGCCTATCTGGTCCCAGGGGCGGACGGTCATAAACTGATTCAGATCCCAGCGCATCAGTATCTCTGGAATCTGCGGATACATTTTATGCAGACCGTTTATGCTGTGAATTACGGTGCAGATAATAAACCCCAACCAGAGTAACGGGGAGCGAAACAGTGCATTCACTCGCCTGCCTGGTTCCGGTTCCTCAGCGATCAATACGGGCAGGGTCACAAAAGGGAAGCTAAACTTCTCGTTTTCTACCCATTGGCGCCGTAGTAGAGAACACACAGAGAAAGTAGCGAGCAGAAATAGCATCGCTAAGATTCCCCAAAAGAAGAGAGGACCAGCCCAGGCGCCCCAGGGTATGTGCTCCTCGCCTCTTCGGTAACCGTTGAAGAAGGCATCAGCGGCGGCTTTGTCCTGGAATTGGACCCACTTGGGGGCTCCAGCCATGAGCTTGAGGTCGAAGTTGTTGGTATCGTTCGCAAAGGCCTTATGCGCCACTATCTCTGGCAGAAAGTAGCGCATCATGCCGGAGCTGGGCAGGCCCGATGCTACCAGGATCAGGGTCCAGACAGTAAGTAGCTCCCCCGAGGAGAAGACCTTACGCGGCGCCACACGGCGCAGCAAGGTATTTACGGCGAACGCCAGTACAAAAAGAACAAATAGCGCGCCGATAGGAAACTGTGTACCTGCAATGTAGGTGGCAGCTACTTTGAAGTCGTTGTAGGGAGTAACGGCGCAGAGGAACCCGGCACACACTAGCCCGATAGCGACGGCTCGTCCCGTCACGCTTCGATTCACGGCGTATTATACTACTATTTATCGCCGCTCTTACCTGCCTGGCGCACGGCAGAGGTAAGAACGATTACGGCCTTCTGTACGCTCACTACAGAGCTGTCTATGGTGTTGAGTCTGGCCTCTACCCCACTGACGGAACTTTTCAGGCTTCGTGTATCTTCCGCAATGGCTTTCAGTTGATCGTTGGTGTCTTCCAGCCGTTCCGCTAAGGCAACCAGAGCCACGGCACTGGCCAGGTCCGACGAAGCTCGGGCGCGGGCACCGGCATCTGTAATGGCTCGGCGATTCTTCTCGGCATCATCCAGCAAGTAGCGCGCATAGGTCAGGCGGGTTTTGATATCGTTGGAATCGTTCATGCATCAAGCAACGCTCTCTATCCGGGAAACGTGACGGAACCTAATAGAGTCGCTCTGCTAGCACCCGTTACCGAAGGTAGATTGGCCGGATTGCCTAGCAAGGTTTCATTGGCAAGCAAGGTAAAGGCAAGCGCTTCTTTGGCATCTCCATTTAGACCAACCTCTTCGTGCGTTCGCACAGCGATTCCAGGCAGCCGTTCTGCTATCCGCTCCATAAGATAGCGATTTCGTGCCCCGCCTCCACCGACTATGACTTCATCTGGCAGGGCGGGTAAGTAGCGCTGATAGGCATCTGCGATAGAGATAGCCGTGAACTCTGTCAGAGCCGCCAGAATGTTTTGCCAGGGTACAGAGGCGGTCCGCGCCAACAGAGTTTTGAATAGAGTCTGCCCGAACTCCTCACGCCCGGCGGATTTTGGTGGTGGTAGTTTCAGAAACGGATGTGTCACCAGCCACTCCAGCACATCAAAATCGATAGCCCCCTGGCGTGCCAAGTCTCCGTTTGCATCAAAAGCCTGCTGCCCATCTGTAGCCCAGTGTGCTGCCATGTCTATCAGCATGTTTCCCGGCCCTGTATCGAAACCGATAACCTGTTCGGGCGCGGCATCTGGTGGCAGATAGGTGACATTGCCAATACCCCCGATATTCTGAATGGCTCGGGCTTTCGTAGAATGAGTCAACAGGCACCAGTCCGCGTAAGGCACCAGTGGCGCACCCTGTCCGCCCAGTGCGACATCAGCGCTCCGAAAATCACTCACCACCAGCGTGCCTGTCCGGGAAGCAAGCACGGCAGGACTGCCAAGCTGCAAAGTTGCAATCCCCCCCAGATGGCTGACAGTCTGACCATGGCTGGCAATGGCATCGATAGAAACCGTTCCTGCAACGAGGGCCACGGCTTCGGCGAATTGCTCCGCGATTTCTACGTTCAGGCGGCTGACTTCCTCCGCATTACCTATGCCGTGAGAGAGTTCCAGAATTTGAGTGCGTGAAGCTAGCGGCCAGGGCAGAGCTGCAAAGTGCTTCAACTCAGCCTGCGTCTGTCGGCCAGAGCCGGAGAGTCGTACTAGGGCGGCATCGATACCATCCACACTGGTACCGCTCATCAATCCCACTACAAAGCGCGAGGACTTGCGAGTGTATGCATCAAGCCGTTCTGCCGGGGTCACGGTATAAATCCAACCCTGCCCAGATTTACAAGCAGCATAAAGCCCAATATTCCCAATACACCTCCGCTCAAAAGATAAATTGCTGTTCCTATTAGAACATTCTTACGCCTTAGTACGGCAGCTAATAAAGAAAAGAAGAGATAGCCCGCGCCCCACAGCTGAGCAGCACGTGAGTCGGAGAGAGGCTCTCGCGGCCCGGTCGTAAAAATATTCCACCAGGGCGCAATATACGGAGCTGCATCCTTATCTATATGAGATAGCTTTCGTATATTTTCCCATTCGGATTGCTTCACTAATTTTGCGTGACCGTCCGCAAAGGCCACTCCACGAAGTGTCTGATTCGCATCCTCTCCGAACTTCCAGAGAGGAGCAGGTTCGTATAAGATAGCCAACTGGCTCAAATCGTCTAATTTCGTGAGTTGTTTTTGAGAAAGTTGAGAGTTAGTTCTATAAGGTAGATTCCAGCCTGGCGATTTCCAGAGAGATTCCTCTTTCGGTTTATCAATAGCGAATTGAAATTCCTGTAGACTTCGCATCGGGGGTAAAAATTCCTCATGCTCCTGCACATAATGTATCGTCGCCACGCCGATTTGCTTTAAATTACTTAAGGTTTGTGTTTGTCGGACTTTTTCACTCATTCCGACGAAAAGGCGAATCAGCGCCAGACTGGCACATAAACCTGATAGAAATAGCGGAGTCCAGACAGTTCGCGGAAATAGCCTCACTACCTTTACCCCTCCTGAGTACAATCTTATCAGGCGAAAAATGTGTAATACGGTAAGAAATTCACACTTTTCGAAATTTCGAATATTAGTAGATAAAAATAGACTTACTTTCGAAATTTCGAATATAAGCACACTAATAACGATTAAATTAGACTAATTAGGTAATAATTAGTAGGTTAATACTTACTTTATGTGCTATTTATGAAGATTAATTCCAACAAATCCGATAAACAGTCATGCAACGAATTATTGCAAGAAAGCAACGAGGCTTTACTCTGCCAGACATTCTCATTGGCATAGTCATCAGCATCGCGTTTATCCTGGCGGCGCTACAACTTCTTATCTACGCCTATCAGGTGGAAACCTCTACTCGGGAAGCCATCGCCGCCAGTAATAGCGCTCGGCAAGTCGTGGAAAATATGCGGGGCATCAAACAGGCCCCGCCCCTATTAGGTATCTCTGCCAACGCATCTATATACGGCTCGATACCACAGTTAGCACCACTCAAGAGCGCCACGGCGAATGTGCTGATCAATCCCAGCTATTCTGGCACACGAAAGGTTGTTGTTACGGTTAATTGGATCAGCGCGGTCAAAAATCGTGCGAAAACATGGAAGTTGGTCACCATCTTGAGCACAGAGGGAGAAGGGATACTATGAAGCGACATCGGCGCGGCGCCAGTGTTGTGGAGATGCTAGTAACCGTTCTGGTAGTAGCACTCACACTCATGGCAGTATTCAACTTAGTAGTCGGTGCTGGTCGTGCATCGGCATCCTATGAGCTTACTAGCTCACTCAGTCGCCACTCACGTACCGCTATCGATGAGGTTCTTTATCAGACACGCGGGGGTGAGTCTATTCTGAGCAGTGCCACTCTCAGTGGCCGAACGATTACTACAAGCTCCACATGCGCTGTTGTCCGTCTTCCGGCGTATCACCCGAATTATTCGACTCTCTTTATCGATGGTTCCTGGGACATTGTGGCGTTCGAATATGACGCAAGTACCAGAACTCTCTATGAGACGGTTCAGCCCGCGAATGGCTCCGCTCGACCCGCTCGAAACCGGTATCCAATTGCCCGCAATGTCAGCACCGCGAAATTTACCTACAATGCCCGACAGAGCTACAGAGCCGTAACTCTAGGGGTTCAGGCGTTCGCACTCGGGGCTCCATTAGCCGTTGGAGTCAATGCCATTCTGGGTGGCGCTGGTACTGCTGCGCAGGTCTTTGTCGATGGCTCTCCTACCGAATTCAATAATGTGCTGGGTTCGAACATCATAACCACGAATGCTCCTCTCGGTGCGACAGTTCAGATTGTCTTTAGGTGCTGTTCGGATTCTATCGTGTTTCCCTATTAACCTT
>JASGJG010000019.1:0-114535 GCA_049840835.1 Armatimonas sp.
GATCGTGAAGGTTAGTTAGGGAAACACGATAAGAACCGCAACAACACCTAGCGTGTGAGCTCGGCTATGTCACTGCAGACAGCCGTATGTTCCTGTGGGCAAACAGGGAGTGACCGAGAGCGGCGCCACGCCGTCATGAATTGCGATACAACAAGGCCTGCGCGTGACGTGGTCACGAGGCTAGTTTAGAGCCACATTTCTGATAGTCGTCACACGGGTAACAGGGGAGGTCGATGAAGCCACAGCTGCAGCCGGGCCGAAGAAGTGGCTATAGGTTACTGAAAATGGCTACTGTTCCCGACTATCCTGATAGTAGTCGGGCTGGGTGTTCTTTTTGTAGTTTCGCCCGGTAGGACTCGTATTACCTCCATGGCCGCACGGGTTCCCGGAGTGAACCGGTAGGCCGGTGGTAGCGCCGCAAAGTCCCTCAAGAAAAGTAGTCCTGCCGCGATCGCGGCCGTGAAAACTGGTCTGGATATCAATGTTAACCAGCTTGAGACCCATTACATGGCAGGCGGGAAACATAGACCGGCGTGGTGCAAGCGCTTATACTCCGCCGCCCGCGCCGGTCTGCCCCTGACCTTCGAGGTGCCGCCGCTATTGATCTGGCGCAACCCTCTGGAAGCGGTGCAGATGTCGGTGAACCCCAAGGTCATCAGGACCAAGACGGTATCGAGCTGAAAGCCTTCTTCCTCGAGTGACCGTTCGGGCGAACATAGACGGTTACGTGGCCGCGCGGCCACGATTCTGGCCCGTGTAGGTGAAGGTATCGTGACGACCATCGGTTCCTCGACTACCATAAAATCGTGCTGGATACTGATGAGATCAGCCGCACGGTTCAAAGGGTACAGCGTTCGAGATCGTCTCCATTCGGAGCATCGCTGATGTGGACATCGGCTCCAATAGGGCCGCCTTCAGACTGACCAGGCTGAGGCTGACAAGAAAATGGCGCAAGCAAAGGCCGAGGAACGTCGTGTAATGGCCGTCGCCCGTGAGCACAGAGATGAAAGCCTACGTGCAGGAGATGTGCTAAGGTTGTCGGAAGCCGAAGCCCAGGTTCCTCTAGGCTCCGTGTCGCGCTGAAACGGCCCAGCTCGGCGCGCTGGATTATGTGAACCTCTAAGAACCTACAGGCCGATACCGCTATGCGGAGAAGGCATAAAACGGGCCACCCGGGAGAGGGCCGGAAACTAAACAACGTTAGGGCTACTTTTTGGTTTTCAGTCCATCTTTTATTAGAGCTTATTATGCTCCCAGTGCATCTTGTGACTACCTGTTTAAAGAGAGAGCATATAGGTGATATGGCTCAAAGACGGCAGGCTTCTTCTGAATACATCTTGGTGACCTTCTTCGCGAGCTACCGGGCCACCGGCGAAGACTCGATGCTGCGTAAGGAGCATGGGGATATAGGCGATGCCCATGCCTGAGTCTCTGTGACAAGGTTCAAGTGATGAGCGTGGCGAGACAGACGCCACAGAGAACGCCGCGGCCCCTGTCCACCACCAGCACCCCAGGCTCACCTCCGAGCGATAATCGGGTCCTGCAGTGTATGGCGATACCATCTTCTCCCGCCCGCCAGGTGCACTTTCAGCGGCGTAGAAATGGCTCCAGTGAGTAAAAAGCAAAGAATAATTACTGTCTGTGTGGTGCTCGGTTTTGCTGTAGCTCACTTTCTAGTTAGTTTTTTTGTTTCGTTTGCTGCGGGCATCGGCGGGAACACATCGACGGCGATTCCTTATGACTGGTTTCGCGCGTGCTTACCTTTCCGTCTGGCTTCTTACAGAAGGCGAAGACTCTCCGATTCCTCACAGACCCTGCTCGCCTGGCGGCCATCTAGGATCTGGAATCTGGCGTGAACAGTCTTATTACCTGGGGACGTGCCGATCGCGACGCTGAGCGCGGTATAACAAAGGCGTGACTGTCGCCGAAATCCCTACATTCTATTTCCGGACCCTATCATATGCCCCAGACAATATCAAGGTCTCCGAGGATCGCATTCAGGGTTTCTCTCCCATCGGAGCACAGCCATGCTCCGTGAGCTTCCGGTAGAGACCGTACTCACCGGGCTACGCCGAGTCTGCACCATTCGCCGTGCGGCAGACCGTGGCAACCAGCCTGGCCAAGGGAGCCCTGGTAGCCTGGGAAGTACCGCAGGAGAAGCTTCAGAACGCCTTTGAGGAGCTGTTCCAGAACGACCATTTCAGTGGGTGTGGTCATTCGCTCCACCGATGCTGAAACCCTCTGGCTCTATTTACCGGCTATGGACGACCCTGAAAGTTCCTCAGGGTTACTCGCTGGAGAAGCATGTCAGTGGTGGGCAAAGCGAATCGGAGCGCACTCGGTCAAGTCAATGAGCGCTAAGAACTCTTTACTCTGGGAGTCGGCCACCTACGTGGTCGCGATAGATCGGCGCAAAGTCAGCTCGGCGCGGTAATGACAGCCACTATTGTGGGTCACTCCCAGAGAGTGGGAAGTGTTGGTAGCGCTCAAACTGGGAGCTGACTCCCGACGAAGTGCGCCAGGATCTCTGGGAAGAGCGCGCCCAGGAGATCGGCATAGACTTCTCTCTTTTCTGTACATCATAGCCGCCAGCCTGCTCCGAGCGCGGCGTTATCGGGTGCTTCTCCACGTTTTTTCAGAGGAGCATGTGAAACCGAGCGCTACGGGAGCGAGTTACGGCTACAATGCCCGTTGTCCACTCGGCGCGTGCCGGTAGGCAGAGAGATGCAGGCGGCGGCAAGTTGGTTGATTCGAGTGTATACGCATGCCTACTGGCGCGAGCGCGTCCAGCTCCGCTGATGTCAATGTCATGGGTGTGGCGCATGGCTTAGATAAGGAGCTGGTTTTTAGCCAATAAAGCGGGGGCGTAGAGATGCCCATCTGGAGTCTGTGGGGATTCCCGTTTTCTATACCAATGTGTTCTGGGGCGGACGCAGCGAAATCTAAGCTGAGTGAGATAGTCCAGGCTTATAGCAGAGATGTTGGGATGATCTGAATACTCTTCAGAGTATTAGAAGTCGAACAGATCACAAATGTTCCCAGCTTAAGGGACACTGTTGTGAATATTGTCACAAAGTGAGCAAAAGCTGGAGAGAGAGTAGAATCTTGGATACCATACTCTACCGGCTCTGTGTGGGAGCCTTGCTCGTGCTGCCAGTTGTGCCCCACCAGCTTGATAAGTCGCTGGGTGAGCCATCTATTTTTTCTAGTCACCAAAGCAAGTATGTTTCCCGTGAATGTACCGAGGATTACCCTACGAGCTCCCCACCGCCGACTCTTCCGGAACCAGGTCATCGGCAAGATATCGGGTTTGCGGAGTCCGAGTCCCCATCTTCTGGGGCTACTGCGGTACCCGGATGCCAAACTCTCCCTTTGCTCCCACTACAGCGAGGTCACGGGAAGCGGCCCTCGGGCGACCCAGACGCCCTCGGATGAGAAGCCACGTGATATCATCAACTACTACGAGCTTCGCTACCCTGGTGGTGAGCGCAAAGGAAACGACGAATACCATTTCAGCACACACCGGCGATGAGCATCCCGTTCATCTGCTGCGCGCCGTCGATGGTTCCAGGTCATCATCGTTGCAAGACGGGTGCTAACGGCAAGACTTAAAAAGTCCGGCTTGCAGATGCAAGCCAGGGGCTTTTTCGTCCTTTGAAACTTACTTAGGCTTCGGAAAGGTCAGTCTTCGAGACCGGAAGGAGGAGCCATAATCGGTGCTCATCTGGAGCTCTGCGGAGCGCCCGGCTGAGTCGCCGGCTTGCACAGTTGTGGTAGCCGGAGGAGTCTCACTGTTGGGCAAACCAGCCACCACAGGCCGAGGCCCGCTACCACTCCTTCTTCGATTACTATGTCTCGGTCCCAGACGTACTGATTCTTATCGGTGATGAGAACGCGTCCTATTAGATCTTTGGCCAAGTCTGGGCCACCGGCCAGCGCCTGCCACTTCATGTACTTGGACTGTTACGAAGCAGACGTTCACACCATCCTGGTGGCGGGCTTCCATGTAACCCACGGCGCTCGGGGGCTTGGCAGCAGCTGCAGGCCAGTTCCAACCACCCTGAGTACCACCCCAGTACAGGACTGCTTATTCCGGCGCGGGGGCACACGATACGAGCCGTTTGGGTCACTACATGGCGAACGCAGCGTTGATACCGTAGATGCGGGTATCAGCGAAAGCAACCGTGGAAGGAGCTGATTGATCGCGGCGAGGCTAAACTCGTGGCGCAGTCACCGTTGAACTTGGAAATCTTCAGGTAGTTGAACCGTAGGCCTGGGAAGTGCATCTGGTCTCTATCCACGCAACCGGGTTACCGGCGGTGAAGACACCACGGTTGTCATGACCGGTCGGGGCAGACAAACATACCCCAGGACTTGAAGTAGGGGTACAGCATGTACGCGGTCCACTGCTCCGACACGACGGTCAGGACAGACTGTTGAACACGGACCGATGTCTCGTCGTAGTCCTGAAGGTACATCTGCCAGGCAAGGTTGCATCTGCTTGGTATTGAAAAAACAGCCGCCGTCGCCGGCTTGGGCAAAAACGGAAGAGGATAGCAGCAAGAATCGCGATGATCGCGATAACGACCAGAAGCTCGATCTAGCGTAAAACCCTTGCGGAGTTCTGATGATGCGACATGAAGGTAATCCTTCGCAAACGTTAATTCTGCTATCTCTTTCTTCGATCAGACTACTAGCCTTCGGTGGACCAGAGTCCCCTATCTCGTGTGGCTAAAGGATTTAGCATGTTTTTCCGACTGTATTTTCTTTGTTTCAGCATTTTTTAATTTTCTTATTAAGAGCATAGGAGTAATTCCGCTATCAACCACTCGCCGCCAAGATAGGCGCGTGCATTCCGGTTGCACTAAGCCTCCGTGCCGGCCCCTGACTTTCCGGTCTCTAAAACATAGCCTCTATTCTGATACCTAGGGCCTGATTCGCATTCTGTTCGACCAATAAAATAGACACGCCTTCTTGGTTGATTTCCTTTAACGAGATACTCGAGGACTGGTGCTGAGGCCGAGGGATGGCTCATCTACATGAGGCAAGTTTGGACGACTCATGAGGCGCTCTCGATTGCCAGCATCTGCTTCTCCCCCGCCGGACGCGCCCAAAACTGTGTCAATGCTCTCGCACACGCCGGAAACTGTTCAGGCGCGCTCGTAGTCTTTGGTGCATTCCGGCCTTGTCGTTGCTGTATACTTCTCAGCTTCTATTTTCTTTGACGGTCAAATTAGCGAATATACGGTGCCCTTGGAATATGAAAATCCCACGGCTAACAATGGACGCGATAGACGCTTTGCCTATCTCTTCTGTGAGAAAATTCACGCTCCCGGACTTCGCCCGGACCATGCCCTACGCGATGTCTCGGTCCATGTAGAGCAAGGCGAAATCGTTACCCTGATCGGCGCCAATGGCGCTGGTAAGCTGACTTTGCTCCGAACGGCTAGCGGCATGGTCCGGGCGAAGTCCGGGAGCGTGAATTTTCTCACAGAAGAGATAGGCAAAGCGTCTATCGCGTCCATTGTTAGCCGTGGATTAATTCACTGTCCCGAAGGGCGCCGTATATTCGCTAATTTGACCGTCAAAGAGAACCTGGAAGCTCGGGGCGTACCTGCGCAACGACAAGGCCGGAATCGCCGAAGACTACGAGCGCGCCCTGAACTATTTCCCGCGTGTGCGAGAGCGTTTGACACAGGTTGCGGACGCTTTCCGGCGGGAACAAAGATGCTGGCAATCGGACGCGCCCTCATGAGTCGTCCAAAGCTCCTCATGCTAGATGAGCCGATCCCTCGGCCTGGCGCCGGTCATCGTGCAAGATATCTTCCGAATTATTAAGGAAATCAACCAAGAAGGCGTGTCTATTTTATTGGTCGAACAGAATGCGAATCAGGCCCTGGCTATTGCGGATAGAGGCTATGTTTTAGAGACCGGAAAGATTGTTTTAGAGGGGCCAGCACAGGAGCTTTTAGTCAACCCGGAAGTGCGCCGCGCCTATCTTGGCGGCGAGTAGTTAAATGTTAAAAATTTATTAATACTCCTATGCTCTTAATAAGAAAATTAAAAAATGCTGAAACAAAGAAAATTTGACTGTCGTCGGAAAAACATGTAAGATGCGTGAACACCGGCGCGATAGGGGACTCTGGTCCACCGAAGGCTGAGTGCATCTGTGATCGAAAAAGAGGGATCACAAAATTAACGTTTGCGAAGGATTACCTTTCATGTCGCATCATCAGAACTCCCGCAAGGGTTTTACGCTCATCGAGCTTCTGGTCGTTATCGCGATCATCGCGATTCTTGCTGCTATCCTCTTCCCCGTTTTTGCCCAAGCCCGCGAGAAGGCTCGTGGCGCCAGCTGCCTTTCCAATACCAAGCAGATCAACCTTGCCTGGCAGATGTACCTTCAGGACTACGACGAGACCATGGTTCCCATGTTCAACAGTTTGCTCCTGACCGCTGGTGTCGACCAGCAGTGGACCGCGTACATGCTGTACCCCTACTTCAAGTCCTGGGGTATGTTTGTCTGCCCGAGCCAGGGTCATGACAACCGTGGTGTCTTCACCGCCGGTAACCCGGTTGCGTGGTGGCACAACCAGATGCGCTTCCCGGCCTACGGTTACAACTACCTGAACCTTTCCAAGTTCAACGGTGACTGCGCCACGACCACCGGTTACAGCCTCGCCGCAATCAATCAGCCTGCTTACCACGGTTGCTTTCGCTGATACCCGCATCTACGGTATCAACGCTGGTTCCGCCATGCTGCATGACCCGAACGGCTGGACTCGGTGTTGCCCCCGCGCCGGTGAGTGCATCCTGTACTGGGGTGGAATTCAGGGTGGTTGGAACTGGCCTGGAGCCTGCCGCCAAGCCGAGCACCATGGGTTACATGGAAGCCCGCCACCAGGATGGTGTGAACGTCTGCTTCGTAGACGGTCACTCCAAGTACATGAAGTGGCAGGCGCTGGCCGCTGGTACCAACTTCGCCAAGGGTAGCGATGAGAACAGCGTTCTCATCACCGATAAGAATCAGTACGTCTGGGACCGAGACTAATCATAATGAAGAAGATCGCTTTTCTGGCGGTAGCGGGCCTCGCCCTCATGGGGTTGGCTGGTTGCCCTTCCAACAGTGAGACTCCTCCGGCTACCACAACTGTGGCGCCCAAGCCGGCGACTCAGCCGGGCGCTCCGCAGAAGCCGAGCTCCCAGATGAGCACCGACGATGCTCCTCCTCCCGGTACGAAGACTGACCTTTCCGGTGGTCTCAACGGCCCGAAGCCTAAGTAAGTTTCAAAGGACAAAAAGCCCTGGCTTGCATCTGCAAGCCGGGGCTTTTTTATTCTTTGCCGTTAGCCGCCGATTCTTGCAACGAATTGAGTGGCCTCGGAACCGTCGACAGCACGCAGCAGATGCACCTGAACGGGATGCTCATCGCCGGGGCGTTGTGTGCTGAAATGGTATTCGTCGTTTCCCTTGCGCTCACCACCAGGGTAGCGAACTTCGTAGTAGTTGATAATATCGCGTGGCTTCTCATCCGAGGGCATTATCAGGGTCACCGAGGGCCACTTCCCGTGACCTCGCTGTGAGTGGGAGCAAAGGGAGAGTTTGGCATCCGGGTACCACAGATAGCCCAGAAGATGAGGGAGCTCGGATCTGCAAACCCGATATCTTGCCCGGAGATACCTGGTTCCGGAAATTGCGGCGGTGGGGGAGCTGGTAGGGTACTCGGTACATTCACGGGAAACATACTTGCTTTGGTGGGACTAGAAAGATGGATGGGCTCACCCAGCGACTTATCGACTGGTGGGGCACAACTGGCAGCACCAACAAGCAAGGCTCCCACACAGAGCCGGTAGAGTATAGCTGCAGCATTCATGATGCCAAGATTCTACTACTCTATTCCGGCTTTTGCTCACTTTGTGGCAATATTCACAACAGTGTCCCTTTAAGCTGGGAACATTTGTGATCTGTTCGACTTCTAATCTTCTAAAAGAGTATTGGGAATCAATCCCAGCACTGTTACACCACTCTATATAAGCCTGAGGAGCTATCTCACTCGGCTTATTTCTTCGCTGCGTCCGCCCCAGAACACATTGGTATAGAGAACGGGAATCCCCACAGACTCCAGATGGGCATCTATAGCCGCTTTATTGGCTAAAACCAAGCTCCTTATCTAAGCCATGCGCCACACCCATGACATTGACATCAGCGAACTGGGGGCCGCCTTCGCGCCAGTAGGCATGCGTCATACACTCGAATCGACCGACTTCGCGCCCTCGCGCGTCTAGCTCTCTGCCTACCGGCACGCGCCAGTGGAACAGGGCATTGTAGCGAGTAACTCGCTCCCCGGTAGCGCTCGGTTTCACATGCTCTAAAAACGTGGAGAAGCGCCCGATAACGCCGCGCTCGGACAGGCTGGCGGCTATGGTGCAGAAAGAGAGAAGTCTATGCCGATCTCCTGGGGCACGCTGTTCCCAGAGATCCTGGCGCACTTCGTCGGGAGTCAGCTCCCGCTTGAGCGCTACCAACACTTCCCACTCTCTGGGAGTGAGTTCCACAATAGTGGTAACGATTACCGCGCCGAGCTCATCCGACTTTGCGCCAATCTCCAGCTCGCGACGGCGTAGGTGGCCGACTCCCAGAGTAAAGAGTTTCTTAGCGCTCATGAGCTTGACCGAGTGCGCTCCGATTCGCTTTGCCCACCACTGAGCATGCTTCTCCAGCGAGTAACCCTGAGGAACTTTCAGGGTCGTCCATAGCCGGTAAATAGAGCCAAGGGTTTCGGCATCGGTGGAGCGAATGACCACATGCCCACTGAATGGGTCGTTCTGGAACAGCTCCTCAAAGGCGTTCTGAAGCTTCTCCTGCGGTACTTCCCAGGCTACCAGGGCTCCCTTGGCCAGGCTGGTTGCCAGCAGGGTCTGCCGCACACGGCGAATCGTGCCAGACTCCAGCATAGCGCGAATTCGGGTGAGTACGGTCTCTACCGGAAGCTCACAGAGCGTCGCTATGTCCCCGAAGGGATTGGGAGAGAAACCCTGAATGCGATCCTCGGAGACCTTGAGTATCTGGGCATTGATAGGGTCGGAAATAGATGTAGGGATTTCGGCGACAGTCACACCTTTGTTATACCGCGCTCAGCGTCGCAATCGGTACAGTCCCCAGGTAATCAGGCTACCCCACGCCAGACTCAGGATAGCCCATGGCCACCAGGCGAGCAGGGTCTGTGAGGAATCGGAGTCTTCGCCTCTTGTAAGAAGCCAGAGCGGAAAGGTAAGCACGCGCGAAACCATCATAAGGAATCCGCCATACGATGTGTTCCCGCCGATGCCCGCAGCAAACGAAACAAAAAAACTGACTAGAAAGTGAGCTACAGCAAAACCGAGCACGCACAGAGCAGTAATTATTCTTTGCTTTTTACTCACTGGAGCGATTTCTACGCCGCTGAAAATACGCCGCCCCTGGCGGGCGGGAGAAGATGGTATCGCCATACACTGCAGCCCGAAGTATATCGCTCGGAGTGAGCCTGGGTGCTGGTGGTGGAGCAGGAGCAGCGGGCGTTTCTTCTATGGCTCGTCTGTCCTCGCCACGCTCCATGGCTTGAACCTTCTGGCGGAAGGACTCAGCGGTAGGGGCATCGCCTACTGTGGCATCCCCATGCTCCTTACGCAGCATGGAGTCTTCGCCGGTGGCCCGGTGACCTTCGCGAAGAAGGTCACCAAGATCGTATTGCAGAAGAACCTGCGGTCGTTTTTTTTGAGCCATATCGCCTATATGCTTCTCTCTTTAAACAGGTGTATGGCAAGATGCACTGGGAGCATAATAAGCTCTAATAAAAGATGGACTAAAAATTCAAAAAGTAGCCCTAACATTTATTTAGCTTCCAGCCTGTGTCTCCGGGGTAGCCATTTTTCCGATGCCTTCTCGCATAGCGGTATCGGCCTGTAGGTTCTTGAGGTTCACATAATCCAGCGCGCCGAGCTGGCCGTTTTTCAGCGCAACAGCGAGAGCCTGAGGAACCTGGGCTTCGGCTTCGACAACCTTGGCGCGCATCTCCTGCACGTAGGCTTTCATCTCTTGCTCACGGGCGACGGCCATTACACGACGTTCCTCGGCCTTTGCTTGCGCGATTTTCTTGTCAGCCTCAGCCTGGTCAGTCTGAAGGCGGGCGCCGATATTGGAGCCGATGTCCACATCAGCGATGTCGATGGAGACGATCTCGAACGCTGTACCCGCATCCAGGCCCTTTTTCAGAACCGTGCGGCTGATCTCATCGGGGTTCTCCAGCACGATTTTATGGGTGATCGAGGAACCGATGGTAGTCACGATACCTTCACCTACACGGGCCAGAATCGTGGCCTCGCCAGCGCCGCCCACGTAACCGTCTATGTTCGCCCGAACGGTCACTCGAGCGAAGGCTTTCAGCTCGATACCGTCTTTGGCGACTCCGGTGACAATGGGGGTCTCGATGACCTTGGGGTTCACCGACATCTGCACCGCTTC
Source organism: Armatimonas sp. (assembly GCA_049840835.1). GTDB lineage: Bacteria > Armatimonadota > Armatimonadia > Armatimonadales > Armatimonadaceae > JANLTX01. The sequence goes on from JASGJG010000019.1 coordinate 10,501, forward strand.
CAGAGGGTTGCGGCCCGCCAGATCAATAGCGGCGGCTTTCTCGAAGGTCAGGGGCAGACCGGCGCGGGCGGCGGATATAAGCGCTTGCACCACGCGGTCTATGTTTCCGCCTGCCATGTAATGGGTCTCAAGCTGGTTAACATTGATATCCAGCCCAGCTTTCACGGCGGCGATCAGCGGCAGGACTACTTTTTCTTGAGGGACTTTGCGCAGGCGCATACCCACCAGGCCTACCGGGTTCACTCCGGGAACCCGTGCGGCCATGGAGGTAATCCAGAGTCCTACCGGGCAAAACTGCAAAAAGACACCCAGCCCGACTACTATCAGGATAGTCGGGAGCAGGTAGGTCACAATGTTCATTTTAGGTTAACCTATAGCCACTTCTTCGGCGCTGCGGGCGCTCTGGGCTTCATCGACCACCACCCGATTCCCCTCTACCCGTGTGACGACTATCGGGATACCGGGCTCTAAGAACTCACCCTCGGTGACCACATCCACGCGCAGGCCTTCTATATGCGCAATACCAGCCGGGCGTAGCACGCTCTCGGTCACTCCCTGTTTGCCCAGCAGGAACATACGGCTGTCTGCAGTGACATAGCCGAGCTCAGCACGCTGGCGCATCTCCTGCCCCAGCTTTTTCCAGACGGGCGACTTGGGCAGGTAGGTAAAGAACGCGACCATGCTGATCAAGGTCAGCACAGAAGAGATAGAGAGCGCGAAGGCGGCATTCGCTGTACCGCCCAACGCCCAGAACATTCCGGCAAAGAGCAGTATCAGACCGAACACAGCAGCTACACCGTGGCCGGGTAGCAGGTGGGTTTCTACCAGTAGCAGGGTCAGGCCCGCTAAAAGTAGTACCACTCCGATCCAGCCACTGGTGTGTGTATGCAGATGCGAGGCGACGACGGCCCCCAGGCAGAGAACGCCTAAGGTACCGGTAACCCCCCAGGTCAGTGGGGTAAGGAGGTCGTGGAAGAGGAGCAAGCTCCCGGCCACCAGCAGAAGAATGGTCACCCATGGATTGGTGGCCACTAGCTGTGCGGCGCTCTCCCAAAAATTCACGTCAGGCCTCCTCTCTCAGCGAGTGCGGTCGAACATACTTGCCCATGCGCGCCTCGGTGTTCATGGCAAGCGCTTGCGTCCAGAGAATCGCCCCTTCCGCGAAATTGGCTAGAAACCGGGTCCCCCGCAAACGCAGGCGGTCGCCTACGCTGAGTTTTTCCTCCGCCAGAAGACGCTCCACTTTGGGAGAGAGCTCCATCCAGATATCGAGCACCGGTTCACGCCGGGGCAGGGAGTGCATCAGCTTGAGGGTCTTCTCGTACTCCTGGTACTCACGAGCCAGTTCGGGGTCCTGAGCAAGGGCCTTCTCCAGGGCCTCCCGCTCCGGGGGGGCGAGTTCGCCCTCCAGGTACTCCGACAGATGCTCCTCAGCCAGCTTTCGGTTCATCGTCCAATACCTCCTTCCAGAAGTTCCATGTAGGGAGCGAAGCGCTTCTTGAACGCTAATCGCGCCCGGTGGATTTTAGATTTCACATTCACAATTGACATTTGGGTTACCTGTGAGATTTCGTCGTAGCTAAGCTGCTCGAAATCTCGCAAAATCAGCATCATGCGTGGTTCCGGGGGCATCGTCGCCAGAATGTCATCCACGACCCTCTGAAGCTCGCGCACCTCCGAAATCTTTGCCACGCTCAGCGCATTGTCTGTCGGCTCGCTGCCGGGATTGTCATCTTGCGACTCCTCTAAGGAATCTTCGGTGATGACGTTCTTATGCCGGATATGGTTCAAACACGTGTGCCGTGCAATCGTGAACAGCCACGTGGAAAACTTGGAATCGCCCCGGAATGTCTTGAGTGCCTTGAGCGCCTTCAAGAACACGTCTTGCGTGATGTCGTAGGCATCTTCCCCGCGCACCATGCGGGTTACCAGGTTGAAGATAGGTCCCTGGTACTTTCGGAAAAGCGCCTCGAACGCCTTGGGATCCCCTGTAAGATGGGCGCGCACAAGCGCCACATCCGGGTCGATTCGCTCCGGATTAGTTAGCATGGGAGGGGTTACCTCCTGCCAGCGCGTCTGTGTTGTTGTATTCAACGCTGTCCTCCGCACCGACGTTAGTTCTTACCACCGCCAAACGCTCCCGGCGGGAGTATACCCCCAAAGAGCTCCTTCAGTTGGGCTGGGGGTAGCTGCTGGAGCTTCTGGGAGATTCCCACGGCTTGCTCCATCATTTGCTGCATGTATGCTTTGCGCGCGTTCGGGTCCATGTTCATGAAATCGTCCCACTGGCGCTCCACAGACGCCTTGCGCTGCTCCGGGGTCATGTTCTGCCAGAGGCGCATTATGTCTGCCTGCATATTGGCGAAGCTCTGAGTGGCGCTTCGGCCCTGAGGATTGGTGAGCAGGTAGACCGGCTTCATGTCCAGCGCGGCCAGTACATCTGCGGCTTTGTCTTTGGGAATGATTCTGCCCTGCACGATCACGGCATCCGGATCGGGCTTGGTGCCGGGGTTCATCGGCGCTGCCAGTGCATCGTTCACCTGAATCAGAATAGAGACCACTTCCGGGTTCGGGTCAGGCGATGTCGCTGCCGCAGAGGGCATATGTGCCTTCTTGATCAGGCTACCCTTGGGCATGGCAGCCAGTAGCTGCTGTAACACGGTTTCCAGTGGCCCGCCCACAGTATTCAGCGAGACACGGTTGTTAGCCACGGTGGAATCCGCCACCACAAGGAACCCGCTTTCCTTGGTCAATTTTGCGGCAAGCTCTTTTACGGTTCGCTGCGAAAGGTCTATCGCAGGTACCCGCTTTGGGACCGCCGGTGGGGCGGGCGGCTCTGCCTGGGCGATTCCCACACTGAGGAAAACACCCAGAGCGATACCCAGTAAAGGCTTGATTCTTGCATGCATGCTGCTTGGCATGACGTTCAGACACGCAAGCGGAGGAAGGTGTTGCGGTTCTGAGAAAAAAAACGCGAAAAAAATCGCCGACTCATTTGGTCGGAACTATTGCCGACCCGAATAGTCTCTGATAGCATGAGGAACAATCGTGACCCAGGAGCAGAATGAGTGCGCCCCCTCTACCGAGGCATGTGGCGCGGATGACAGCCAGTGCAGCCTCTGCTGCCTGCCGCAGGGACAGAAGGCGCGCGTGACCCACGTGGGAGGGCCGAATCGCTGCCGCTTAATGGAACTGGGCTTTACCAAAGGTACCGAAGTCGAAGTCGCCCGCAAAGCCGCGTTTGGCGGACCGCTGGAGATTCGGTTGCGCTCTTATCGCCTCTCACTCCGCCGTGAGGAAGCCGAAGAGATTCGCGTCCTGACCCCGTAACGAGATGATTCTCGCCCTTGTCGGCAACCCCAATAGCGGGAAGACGACTCTTTTCAACGCACTGACCGGTTTACGTCAGAAAGTCGGCAACTATCCCGGTGTCACCGTGGAGCGCAAAGAAGGCGCCTTCGGTGAGCACACCCTCTTAGACCTGCCCGGCCTCTACTCGCTGACACCGCACTCGCCCGATGAGCGAATCGCACGCGATGTGCTACTGGGCTATCGCTCCGATACCCCGCGCCCTGAGGCCGTCATCAATGTCGTCGATGCCTCCAACTTGGAGCGCAATCTCTATCTCACCAGCCAGCTCATGGACCTGGGCCTGCCCGTATTCGTGGTCCTGACCATGAACGACATGGCGGAGCGCCGCGGGCGACAGGTAGATACCGAAGCGCTCTCCCAGGAGCTGGAGCTACCCGTTGTACCAGTAAACGTCGCGCGTCGTGAGGGAATCAGCCACTTGCTGGAGTCCCTGGCGACTCTGCCAGATCCCGCCACGCCTCGTCAGTTTCCACTTCCAGAGCCGCTAAGTAATGAAGCCACGGAGCTGGCTGGCATGCTTCATAAAGAGCACGGAGTGGGGGAGCGGGTGGCCTATGCTGAGGCTATCGGGCTCCTAGGGCTGCCTGAAGGCGAGCACCATATAGAGCAGGCTGCGCGCTGGGGAGCGGGGATTCAGAAGCACCTTCAGGCAGACTGGGACTCTCTCTCTGCCATCGGGCTCGACCCAGCCACCGCTATTGCTGAGGCGCGTTATGCCGATATCGGGCGCGTGGTTGCCCGCACGGTACATGAGGCCGAAGTACGCCCGGAGAGCCTGAGCGAGCGCTTAGACAAAGTCTTCTTGCATCGGTTCTGGGGCTATGTAATCTTCCTGGCGCTCATGCTGGTGCTATTCCAGTCCATGTTCTCCTGGGCAGAAATTCCTAAGGGCTGGATAGAGGCTGGAGTCAATGCGCTCAGTGAGTTCTTGCATCGCTTTGTCGGGAAGGGGGATCTCCGCGACCTGATAGATGCCGCCGTGCTCGGCGGCGCGGGGACTACGCTGACCTTCTTGCCACAGATTCTGCTGATGTTCCTCTTTATCTCGCTCTTAGAGGACACCGGGTATCTGGCGCGTGCGGCGTTTTTGATGGACCGCCTGATGAGCCGGGTGGGCTTGCACGGCAAGAGCTTTATTCCGCTGCTCAGCTCGTATGCCTGCGCCATTCCGGGCATCATGGCCACCCGCACCATAGAATCTAACAAGGCTCGGCTGATTACGATTCTGGTAGCGCCGCTCATGTCTTGCTCGGCGCGTATTCCGGTCTACACGCTGCTTATCGGGGCGTTTATTCCGAGCACGCTGGTGCTGGGATTCCATGTGGGCAGCGCACAGGTCGGGCTGACACTACCCGCAGTCACGCTGTTCGCTATGTACGCGCTCGGAACTGTGATGGCGTTTGTGATGGCCTGGTTGTTTACCAAAACCATCTCCGGAGCCGAGCCGCCGAGCTTTTTGCTGGAAATGCCCCCGTATCGAAAGCCACACGTCCCTACTGTGCTGATTCGGATGTGGGAGCAGTCGGTGCAGTTCGTGATCCGAGCGGGTACCGTGATTCTGGCGCTCTCTATCGTGATGTGGTTCCTGGCAGCGTACCCGAAGACCTCGCAAGACCCTATGGTTCAGCTGGAGCAGAGCTACGCCGGAAAGCTCGGCAAGGTCATCGAACCAGCTATCGCTCCGCTGGGATTCGACTGGAAGATGGGGGTGGGGCTCGTATCGTCGTTTGCCGCTCGCGAGGTGTTCGTGAGCACCATGGCCACAATCTACTCGGTCGGGGATGGCGACGAAGACAATAAGACTCTGACCGAACGCCTGAAAGCGGAAAAACGGCCCGATGGCTCGCCGACCTACACGCCGCTGGTAGCTATCTGTCTGATGGTCTTCTATGTGCTCGCCATGCAGTGTCTCTCCACCGTCGCTATCGTCAAGCGCGAGACCGCCGGGTGGAAGTGGCCACTCTTTCAGGTTGCCTACATGACTGCCCTTGCCTGGGGCATGACTTTCCTGACACGTGTGATAGGTGGAATATGGCTCAATCGATAATTGCACTGTCTCTGGTAGCACTATGTGCTAGCTATTTGTTACTGCAAATATGGAAGCGCTGGAAATCTCCCGATGTTTGTGGCGGCTGCGGGAAGTGCGGCAAGCCTTCCACACCGCCTCCACCGCAGGCGACACCATTAATTACACTGGAACGCCGCCCGAAACGACACTAGTCTATTCCTGGGATGAGTTCCTAATTCTGGGCGAAGAAGTCATGGAATAAAGAATAGCAAGTTACTTACAAAAGTTAAAAAACGAAGATACGTTTTACTTAGACAGCTAATTTTTCTTTTTCAGAGCGCAATAAGACTAAGTTTCTGTTAAAATTCCTTTTTGTAGGGCAACTCTTAACGGTTGCTCCGTGTCCGAACGATACCGTTGGTCACTGTAGAAAGGGATTTTATCCATATGCTCAAGCCGATAGGCGGTGCTGATAACCAGCCTGTAGAACCGTCTACTCCTCAGAATCCTGTTACTCCGCAAGCGCCGCAGCAGGCTCCTATTGCACCGAGCTCTGCACCATCGGCGCCTATCGCGCCTCCTGTGGGGTACCGAGCGCCGGTCTATGAACCGGAACCGACGTCGAAAGCGCCTCTGATTGTCGGTATCTCCGCTGCTGTGTTGCTACTGGGCGGAGGCACTCTCTGGTTGTTCAAGCCCGAAGGGAAACCGACTATTCCTGTGGCCTGGGCCAGTTTCTCCGCACCCGATGGCAGCTTTGCCTGTGAGTCCCCAGAAGGCTGGACTGTGCGCGGCACCGGACACGCTGCGGAGGGCGGCTCAAAGATGTCCGAGGACAATGGCGTGCATATGGACTCTGGCGCTGCCCATGTGGAAGTTTCCTTTAGCTCGGTATCGGGGCTGGTCACCAAGCAGCTTCTTTTCGGGAAAGAGATGACCCCGGAAGCTATGACCGGCTCCCGCGCCAACGGTGTTTTTAGCTCGCAGAAAAGCGGCATGAAGAAGCGGTTCAATGAGCTGACCGAGACTCCGATTCCTGCCCCTGAGTCTAAGATGGCAAGCATCGATAGAGGCAGTCTGGCTGCGCTGGGCGGCGCTTCCGGATCTTCAGGAAACTCCGAAGAGCTGAAGGAGTTGAAAGACCTGAAAGAGCTTTTCAAGCCGGATATCCGGATTGTGGAGTTCACCGGCAAGAAGAGCGGGCTGGGAATGGGCCGACCAGTACAAGGGATTCGGGCTACTCTGGGTGGGCGCGAGCAAATTGCCTCCGTGGTTTGCTACTGTCCGCCAGGTGACTACGCGGCGCTCAAGCCATCGTTTCTGCGTGTGATCGGCAGTATTACCGAGACTCGCAAGCCGGGGGATGGCTCAATGACACTCCAGGCCCCCGGCTTTGGCGGCGTTACCGTGCCAGGGAGCCCACCGAAGGACCGGTAACGCGTCGTCGGCGAATTAGAAGTCCGAGGCCGGGGAGGAGCAGGAGGCTGATCGTCCCCGGCTCGGGCGCCGCTACTGGAGCGAACCCGGAGCCGCTCAGAGTGTAGGAGCCCATATCGTAGTAGCGTGCCGTGGAATCGAAGGCAGATGGAAAGCCTCCGAAACTGGTGATCTCCGCGAAATAGTCACCGGCGGCCAGGGTTCCGCTAAACGTAGTAGAGAGCGTATCGATTGCCTCGGTTCCTACCCCCAGAGCGCTAATGAGATTGCCAGCGCTGTAGATGTTCAGCCGGGAGCGGAGTGTGCCGCCGACCGCTACCGTGCCGGGAGTGATCCAGTCCGCGCCACTGTTTACAGTAAGCGAGATCAGGCTGGATGCGCCAAGAGAGAATCGATAGTAGTTCTTAGTATAGTTATTGATACCGATAGGATCCGCACTACTACCGGAGGTGGGCATGATCACGCCACCCGCCAGCGCCGCCGCCGAATCGACCACCGGGCCAGCCATAGGTAATGCGGTTGCCGTGGCGAACGATTTACCTACCCCATCGTTTATCAGGCTCATTCCGTTGTTGGAAAAGATAGTCTGAACATCGTTTTGCACTGTAGTAGTGGTACTTGTGGTGCCCACACGCCAGGCGCCGCGCTGTGAGCTATATGAGTTCCCCATGATCGGTGCATAGGAGCCATTTCCTACGGAGCCACCGTTGGAGCTGTATTCATTGCTCTGCCCGGTGTTGCCTGTATTGTCGCCCTGATGATCCAGGCCGAACGCGTGTCCGATTTCATGCGCGCTGGCCTCGGCGATAATCTTGGGAGAGAACCCGAGGTTCGCGGGAAAGACCCAGTTTGTTTTGTAGCCGCCCGGAAAGGAGCCAGAGGCCACGCCCACATACGATACTCCGCCGCCACCGCCATACCAGCCATTGCTGCCACCGATAACTGTGTGCATGACTCTGGGGGTGTTATCGTAGTAGTTCTGCCGCGCCAGAGCGCTACCTGCCTGCCCGGCGGCAATGGCTGGGTCCACCGTGGTGACATTCACATCGAAGGCCGCATATTTCTCGGCGGTTCGTGCCCAGATCTCACGAAGCTGAGTATCGTTGCCGGTATAGGCGGGAACATTGCCTGGAGTCTTACCTGTGTTTCCCCAGGTACCCGTGTAGCTGAAGCCATCGAAGTTCAGGTACAGGGTGTAGGCTGCATTGGGGCGGCTGTTGAGAGCCGGGGCAGCGTGGGCTACCGTGCACAACGCCAGAAGGCTCAGAGTAAGAAATAGGGGGCGCATGTTCATTGCTTCGCACCCCCTATTTCGGAGAATGTTTATGACACGAATTAGCTGTTAGGACTGCTGGAAGAACGCGCGGACCGCATCGATATCATCGGAAATTGGGCAGGGGGGTAGTGCAGCCAGTAATTTCGCACCGTAGTGCCGGGTCCAAAGGCGCTCATCGAGAATCGCTACCACGCCGCGGTCGGTGCGGGTGCGCAGGAGCCGCCCGAAGCCTTGCTTGAGCTTCAGAGTCGCCTGCGGCAGAGAGTGGGCCACGAATGCATTACCGCTCTCTTTCTGAATCCGCTCCTCACGGGCGCGCTGGGGCGGGGAGTCCGGAGTGGCGAAGGGCAGCTTATCGAGAATGACTAGAGAGAGGGAGTCGCCAGGGATATCTACCCCCTCCCAGAAGCTGGAGGCGCCTAAGAGCACACCATTGCCGGAGTCTTTGAACGCTTCTACTAACCTGCCGGGCGGCTGCTCCCCTTGAATGAACAACGGGTAGGGAATCTTGTCGCGCCAGCGGGTGGCAGCGATCTGGAGCATACGGTGGCTGGTAAAGAGCGCGAACGCTCGCCCGCCCGCTAAGGCAATCAGATTTTCCATCTCCGTAAGCAGGGACTGAGCATAGTCCTCCGAGCTGGCGGGAGCGCCTAAGTGGCGCGGTACATAGAGCAGGCAGTTTTTCTGAAAGTCGAACGGAGAGCCCTGAATCGTCTCTAAGGGAGCCGGGGCGTCTTCGGCATCCAGGCCCAGCCGGGCTTTCAGGTAGCCGAAGCCATCATTTCCAGCGGCCAGAGTTGCGGAAACCAGCGTCACTCTCTGGGTTTTCGCTAGAAGGCTCTCCGCAAACGGAGCTGCGATCTCATACGGAGTGCGGGTCAGGGTGGCGCTGATATTCCCTGTGCGGGTCTTGCGGGTGGCATACCAGTGATAGAACTCCTCGGTGCGCGCGGGTTCTATGACCGAGAGCTCAGTAGAGAGCCGGGAGGCCACTCGGGCCAGGCCGCTGGCACGGTCTCGCTGAATGGCATCTGTTGCTGCGTCTGCCTGGCGTGTCAGCTGAGTTGCCAGTGAGTCTATGGCCGCGCAGAGCTGGCCTTTGATTTCATCGAAGCCTTTCTTTGCCTCATCGCTCTGCGCGATCTCCTCTAAGAACCCCTCCGCACTTCGTGCCTCGATAAAGGGAGAGATCAAGTGCTGATGCAGGGCGTCTATAGCGCTAAGCGTTCCCGATTCGATGCCGTCTAACCGGCGGGTGCGCGCCAGTAAGAACGGCAGCCGCCCGGAGCCCCATTCCAGCCCGAAGGCGCGAGTGGCGATGTCATCTAAATGATGCGCTTCATCGAACACCACAGCATCGTAGCGCGGAATCAGAGTAGGGCCGCCCGGACTCGCACGCCGCAGCCGCAGGTCCGCGAAGAACAGGGCGTGGTTGACCAGGTACAGGTTGGCATCCTCGGCGTTCTTACGGGCTTTGTAGTAGAAGCAGCGGTCGTAGTAGCGGCACTCACGGGCACGGCAGGTATCGGCATTCGCAGCTATCTGGTTCCAGCCGGAGTAGCTGAAATCCAGCTCGGCCACATCGCCGGTATCTGTTTCCGAGGCCCAGCGCTGAATCATCTTGAACTGCGGATCGCCTTCGTTCAGCAGGTCACTGGTGGCTACATCTAAATCTTGCAGGCAGAGAAAATTCTGGCGGCCTTTGAGCGCTATGGGCCGGATATCCAGCTTGGGGAATGCGGCTAAGAGCGCTGGAACATCGCGCTCTACAAGCTGGCTCTGAAGCGCGAGGGTGTGTGTGGAGACCACAGCACTGGCGCCGGTCTTATCTAACCAGTGCAGCAGGGGCACTAAGTAGGCCAGGGTCTTGCCCACACCTGTGGCCGCTTCCGCCAGTACCGGGCGGTTTTCCTTCAGCCCTTGCTCGATGGTTTCCGCTAAGGCAAGCTGCTCATCTCGCCGGGTGAAGCCGGGGAACTGCTTTGCAATGGGGCCTTTGGAGTCAAAGAGGGAGGAGAGTGTGGCGTGGCGCACACTCTCCATTATAGGGCCTAATTGGTATCAGTTCACTCGCCCGTAAGTGAACTCACAGTCCGGATTGCCGGAGCAAGCGGCGTTGCTCAGATGCATCGCGTTCGGTCCATTGAACGTATAGATATGGCTCTCTGAGGGATAGAGAATATCCGTGCAGCCCAGCGGGCCACAGAACTGGCGTGGCTCGCCCCGCTGAACATCTAAGCGGAAGACATTGCCCACCACGCGCCAGGTACCGAAGATAGTCACCAGGCTCCCCCGAGCGTAGGTGGTCTGCTGAGAAAACGAGCCATTGCTCTGAATCGCTAGCTCCACCAGACCCGGCCCGAATGTGGAGTTGACAAACTGAGAGCGCCAGACTCCCGGAAAGGTGTTCGGGGTACCGCCACCGCCACCACAGCCACTCATCGCCAGGGCCATAACCGCGGCTAGAACGGCAAGAATATGTATCGCTTTCATAAGAAGCTCCTCCCACTTTGCAGGTTAGGAGCTTCCCATTAGCCAGACATTAATTGCTATTCGCTATCGGCGCTGTAGTTGGGCATACCCATGATGTGATAGCCAGAGTCTACGTAGAGTACGTCACCTGTGGTGCCGCGGGACCAGTCCGACACGAAGAACGCGGAAGCATCGCCCACTTCGTCGATGGTTGTAGAGCGCTTCAGAGGCGCGGCGTTGCCGACGCTCTTCACCATATCTTTGAAGCCTTTGATACCCAGTGCTGCCAGGGTCTTGATCGGTCCGGCACTGATAGCGTTTACACGAATCTGCTTGGGACCGAGGTCGTAGGCCAGGTAGCGAACGGTGGACTCCAGCGCGGCTTTGGCAATACCGGCTGTGTTATAGTTCGGCACCACACGCATACCGCCCAGATAGGTGAGAGTGATGATAGAGCCGCCATCAGTCATCAGAGGTTCTGCTGCCTGTGCCGCCGCAACCAGGGTATAGGTAGACGACTGGAGCGATACATCGAAATCAGGCCCGCTGACATCTACGGTGCGGCCTTCTAGTCCTTTGGCAAAAGCTACAGCGTGAATCACGAAATCCAATTTGCCGAGCGTGCTTTCTACCTGGGAGTGCAGAGCGGCTACCTGCTCCGGGTTGAGCAGGTCACAGGGGGCAATAAGCGGCACTACACCGTCGCCCAGCTCCGCTGCCAGGTTGCGCACCTTGCTCTCTTCGCGCTCGCTGAAGTAGGTCATCGCAAAGGTCGCACCCTCTCTTGCCAGGCTTTTCGCGCAGCCCCAGCCCAGCGACCACTCATTGCGAACCCCGTAAATCAGGCCCTTCTTACCATCGAGCAAACCCATGAAAAATCCTCCAAAGTATTGTACCAGGAACTCTCAGACCCTCAGATGAGGTATGGATTTAGGATACAATTGCCGAAGTTTCTTCTGAGAGAAAGTAGGAATTCTATGATTAACATTGCGCGACGCATGGGCGTCGCTCTCATCGCCATCACCGCGCTCGCCGGAACCGCACTCGCCCAGGGCCTTCCCAAGGATGTCAAGGAGCTGGAAAAGCAGATCGGTATCACGGAAGCGCAGCGCAAGAAAATGGAAGTGATCGATAAGAAGTACCAGCCCAAGTTCAAGACTATCGATACCAAGTACCGCCCGCAGTTCGTCGAGATTCAGAAGCAGATGGAACCGCTACAGAAGAAAGCGGTAGCGCTGCAAACGAAGATGAATGCCGAGGCCAAGCCGGTCTTAGATGCCATGAACAAAGAAAAGGAAGCCTGTCTTTCTCCCGATCAGGTGAAGAAGATGAGGGCGATCATGGCCAAGATTGCGGCACGCAATCAGGAAATGATGAAGCAGATGCAGGCGCAGCAGGGCGGCAAGCGCTAAAGCGAGCAAGACAACAAAAAAACTCCCCGCTGAATTTCAGCGGGGAGTTTTTGTTAGAGCTTACTGGTTAGAAACAGCACTTGGCGGTCTTGCCTGTACTTTGGGACCACCGCTTTCAGTCCCTTGAGTAACTCCCGCTGGAGGAGTTACAGGCTTTGCCGCTTCTTCTTCCTTGGTACAACCACCAAGAACTAGAAGAGCCAGAATCGAACCAAGAAGAAGAAGTATTTTCATACGTTTTGTTTCTCCTGAGGCTTAGCCAGCCGGATCGAAGTCCGGTCGGGAGCGCCAGTTGTGACAGCCGTTCCACCAGTGGCTGGCCGGAGTTCCGTCCGCGTTGTAGCGAGCCCAAACCTCGGTGCGGTAGTTGGTGTTGGCTGTGGCGCTGGCGCCTGCGAACTTCACGAACTTCACATGGCCGTCAGCATAAGCGAAGTTCTGTCCACCGGCGTGCAGCCACTGGCTTGGGTTAGGACCATACCAGAAGGCCGAGCTACCGTTCCCCGTTCCACCACAGGCGACGTAGGAACAAGACGCGTTCGGGGTCGGGCAGTTGAGCGGGAAGGTCGGTCCAATCAGGCCGAGGGGGGACTTCTTGGCAGGCATTTCCCACAGCAGAAGAACGTCTGCCGGGAACGTGAGAGCGGCCTGCGACGATGCCATCATCAGCGCATTGTACTCGTAGCTGTTGGCTTGGGGCGGAACAACCGGAGCGGAGTAATCCACACCAGCAAGCTGCGCGACCTGGCCTTCAGGGCATTTGAAGATACCGTAGTTCTTCACATAAGGATAGATCGCATTCGCCCAGCCGACACTGCCATGAGCAATGTAGGATGCTGACGAACCTGGTCGCCAGTTCGGCGGGAACGGTACATACTGCCCGACTCGCCAGGCACCAGCTGCATCCGTTCCGAATGCGAGTGGGAATGTCTCATCGTAGTCCTGAACGTACATCATGATGCCGGTTGCCAGCTGCTTCTGGTTAGAAAGGCAGCTGGTCTGTCGTGCCTTGGCGCGTGCCTGGGCGAAGACCGGGAAGAGAATGGCGGCCAAAATCGCGATGATAGCGATGACGACGAGAAGCTCGATGAGCGTAAAGCCTCGTTGAGTGCGATAGGAATGCACAGTCAATTTCCTCCAGACTGTATTGTCGTTATGATGAGGAACTCCGTAAGAGAACCTCTAATGAAACCATCCAGAAAGGATGTTGGGACGTGCTTGTCTTGGAAAAGATGAGCACGATTTGTTTGTTTTACCTACGAAGTTCACTTCTGTCAAGTAGCTAACGGCATACGAAATGATGATAGACCTGAAATAGAAAGTGAATTACAATTTAAAATAATTAGCAATTGCAAAAACAATTCCCGCTGAAATTCTTCAGCGGGAATTGATAGTTACTTAGAGTATTAGGTTGTTATTGATTCGAAACAGCTCCAGAGGATCTTGTTTGCATCTGGGGAGCGCCACCCTTAGCACCGCCGGGGCCACCCTGGCTTGCACTAACTCCCGCTGGAGGAGTGACTGGCTTTGCCGCTTCTTCTTCCTTAGAGCAGCCAGCTAGGACGACGAGAGCCAGAATAGAGCCTAGCAGAAGCAGAGTTTTCATGGTGTTTGTCATGTTTTCTTAGCCAGCCGGATCGAAGTCCGGTCGGGAGCGCCAGTTGTGACAACCGTTCCACCAGTGACTCTGCGGGGTACCATCAGCGTTGTAGCGAGCCCACACTTCAGTTCGATAGTTGGTATCGACACCAGCACCCGCGAACTTCACGAACTTCACATGACCATCGGTGTACGCGAAGTTCTGTCCGCCAGCGTGCAGCCACTGGCTTGGGTTAGGACCATACCAGGAAGCCGAGCTACCGTTCCCCGTTCCACCACAGGCGACGTAGGAACAAGACGCGTTCGGGGTCGGGCAGTTGAGCGGGAAGGTCGGTCCAATCAGGCCGAGGGGGGACTTCTTGGCAGGCATTTCCCACAGCAGAAGAGCATCCGCCGGGAACGAGATAGAGGCTTGCGACGATGCCATCATCAGCGCATTGTATTCGTAGCTGTTGGCCTGGGGCGTAACCACTGGAGCGGAGTAGTCTACACCAGCAAGCTGCGCGACCTGGCCTTCCGGACACTTATACACGCCATAGTTTTTCACATAAGGATAGATGGCGTTTGCCCAACCCACGTTGCCGTGGTCGATATAAGACTGGGAAGAGCCGGGGCGCCAGTTCGATGGGAACGGTACATACTGCCCGACTCGCCAGGCGCCGCTAGCATCCATGCCGAACGCCAGCGGGAAGACTTCATCATAATCCTGAACGTACATCATGATGCCGGTGCCAAGCTGCTTCATGTTGGAAAGGCAGCTAGCTTGTCGTGCCTTGGCGCGTGCCTGGGCGAAGACCGGGAAGAGAATGGCGGCCAGAATCGCGATGATAGCGATGACGACGAGAAGCTCGATGAGCGTAAAGCCTTGTTTGATGCGAGAGTGATACATGATCACCTTTCTATAATGTTGAGCGATGATTGATATAAATGTATTTCATACACTTACACCAATAGTGGAGGTCTTCCTGATTTAAGAGTGAAAGATACAAAAGCTCATTTCCGGTGGAGAGTGAAAATGAGTAGAAAGAGCACTCTATTTGTTATTGCAAAAGTACCCGCTAATCAATGCGCTTGTCAACTCTTTACAGGCCCCATGTGTGGTTTTTCACAAACTTTTAAAGTGGCCTTTATATGTACTACCGATGGGATGATAGGGAACTGGTATCAATTGATAATAAATGTCAACTGACAGTGGGTGGAATCATCCTGAGAACTACTGCGTAGAAAAGCTCCTCAGAAGTTCCCCAATTTGGGGTTTGATCTAAGGAGCTTCTCTGTGAAGTAGTTCTCAGGATGAACTCTATTTAGAGTTCGAGTTCAATGCGGCTTGAATCAGCCCGGAGAATAGGGGATGGGCACGGTTCGGGCGGGAGCGGAACTCGGGGTGGAACTGGGTGCCGACCAGGTAGGGATGGTCCGGCAACTCGATAATCTCTGCCAGGTTCTTCTCCGGGTTGATACCCGAGAAACGTAGCCCCGCGTTGGAGAGCTGCTCGCGGTAGTCATTGTTGAACTCGAACCGGTGCCTATGGCGCTCCTGAATCAAGTTGTTCCCATAGAGTTTTCGCGCGGTAGAACCATCTTCCAGCCGACAGGGCCAGAGTCCCAGGCGCATGGTGGCCCCTTTGTCTTCCACACCATACTGGTCTGGCATGAGCGCGATGACCGGGTGGGGGGTCTTGGGGTCTACTTCGGTAGAGTTCGCTCCGGTCAGACCACAGACATTGCGCGCATACTCAATCACCGCCATCTGCATACCCAGGCAGATTCCTAAGTAAGGAATCTTATTCTCACGGGCATGTTGCACGGCTTTAATCTTGCCCTCTATGCCGCGTGCGCCGAAGCCAGGGCAGACAACGATAGCACCGTTGCCGGTCAGCAGGCCGGGAATGTCGCAGCCGGGCTCTTCTAGCTCTTCCGAGTCGATCCAGTTCAGGGTCACCCGCGCATCATGGGCGATTCCCGCATGGTGCAGGGCTTCCGCGATAGAGAGATAGGCATCGCCGTTCTGGATATACTTACCCACCACAGCAATAGAGACTGCCTTCTTCGGGTGGCGCACTCGCTCGATTATCGTCTTCCACTCAGACAGGTCCGCAGTGCGCTCTGGCAGACCCAGGCGCCGAATGACCAGGTCCGCAAAGCCTTCTTCTTCATACGTTATGGGTATGGAGTAAATAGTATCCGTATCGGCGGCAGCAATAACCGCTTCCGGGTCCACATCGCAGAACAGAGCGATTTTCTCTTTTTGCTCGGCAGCGATCTCGCCCTTCACACGGCAGACCAGAACATCGGGCGCGATTCCCACCTCACGCAGGCGCATAACCGAGTGCTGGGTCGGCTTGGTCTTGACCTCACCCCAGGGACCAACACTGGGAATCAGGGTCACGTGTACGAACAACACGTTGCCCGGCCCGGCATCCCGCTTCATCTGGCGAATAGCCTCTAAGAACGGCAGGCCCTCGATGTCACCTACAGTGCCGCCGACTTCGGCCAGGACCACATCCGCGCCGGTGCTCTTGCCATACCCCACAATGCGCTCTTTGATCTCGTTGGTCACGTGCGGAATCACCTGCACCGTGCCACCCAGGTACTCCCCACGCCGTTCCTTGGCGATGACGGCTCCGTAGACACCGCCTGTGGTCACACTAGCGGCGCGGCTCAGAGAGATGTCTACAAAGCGCTCGTAGTGCCCCAAATCCAGGTCTGTCTCTGCGCCGTCGTCTGTCACGAACACCTCGCCATGCTGGAAGGGGTTCATGGTGCCCGCATCTACATTGATGTAGGGGTCCAGCTTCTGCATCGCTACCTTGAAGCCACGGTTGCGGAGCAGGCGACCCAGCGCGGCGGACGTGATGCCCTTGCCGATAGAGCTGACAACGCCGCCGGTGACGAAGATGTATTTTGTTTGTGACATGGCAAATAAAAACCGGGCCGCCTAAGGGGGCGGCCCGGACTTCGATTATATCACAGTTTTTTGTTAGCGGCGCCTTCTAATTATCAGTAGGGGAAGCATACTGGCAAACAGTAAAGGCAGCGCCGCTACAGGAGACATCAGTTTCTGCATCACGACAACCATAAGACCTAGATCAACCAGCAGAACCATGCCTATTCCAATAGCCATTCCGGGCGCGGTAGCAGAAGTAGCGGCATGAGACTGCCGGATCTTTGGGCCAATAACCAGCATTGGTAGTAAGAAAAACACTAAAGGCGCCGTCATTATCCATGAGGTCTTGGGACCAGTGATCCACTCGCCCATCCAGAGGTCACAGAGAGGCTGAATGGTTCCGCTCATCATGAGCCAGGTACCCAGGCCCATGGTTAGGAAAGCCCCTGCGCTGAGTACGGATAGTACTAGCCGCGCTTGCGCGCGTGGTAGGCGACCACCAAAGAGGCATCCAAAAAACGCGACTATGATTCCAATAACAGGTAGCCCGATAGATAGAATGCGCAGCCCGGTCGGCATTATTGCATGAACGGTAATAGTCTGATCTTCAGAGACTTTTCGAACGTCATAGTAGGACGAATTCTTACCTGAAAAGTACGGCGGTGCAGGGGTGGGAAGCTGTGTCTGGACATAGTTGCCGACTATCAGCACGACCGACGGCGTAAAGCCCGCCTGCCGAAGTACGGTGACTACCGGGCCAGCAGGAACATTCTGGCTTGCCTCACTCTGCCCTAGATGCGCCTGAGAGAAATGAACCAGGCCTGTTTCCTGGTAGCTGGTTGTCTGCGCTTCTGGCGCTATTTTCTCTATAGCTTGAATCGCTTTGCGTACCTGTGCTGAGCTAGATGCTAGAAGCCGTGCATCCCAGTAGGTGCTCCCCGCGCGAATGGAGACAAGAATCTGCTCCTCTTTGAGAGGGAGAGTCGCCATATCCGGGAATCGCTGATGGATGTTTTCCAGAGCCATTCGATCAGAGCGTTTAAAGATCGGCTCCGAAGACTCTATAGGTGTCGCAAGAGCAGGGGCTATCATAACCAGCCCTAAAATCCAGACGAACAGACTACGCAACATCGCGAAAGTAACCTCCCAAAATTGGGCACACTATACCAGTATTGGGTTGCAATTTATTGGCGCAGGAAAAGGGCCTCGCACTGCCCAACATCTGTGTCCATGAAAGATGGCAAAATCGGCATCGGTATTATCGGATTCGGCGGCATCGCGCGTGGTGCGCACCTGAACAGCGGCTACCGCAAGCTTCCCAAGGAGTGTGAAGTTCTGGCGGCGGCGGATATTTTGGAAAGTCGGTGCACCGAGGCACGGGAGCAGTTCGGGATTCCTGAGACCTACGACACCTACCACAAGCTCTTAGAGCGTGACGATATCGACGCGGTGAGTATCTGTACCCCGAACGGTGTGCATGCTCAGGCGACCATGGATGCGCTAAGAGCGGGCAAGCACGTGCTTTGCGAGAAGCCCATGGCCATGAACTCTGCCGAGTGCGCGCAGATGATCGCCGTACAGAAAGAGACCGGCAAGAAGCTCCAAATAGGCTTCAACATGCGCTACTCTCCTGGCGCCCAGAGCCTGAAGCGCGCGGTAGAAGCCGGGCAGTTCGGCGAGATATATCACGCCGCGGCTCGTGCGATTCGTCGCCGCCGTGCTCCTGTAGGGGGCGTGTTCCTCAACAAAGAACTCAATGGCGGTGGTCCGCTGATCGATATCGGCGTGCATATTACCGATATGACCCTGTGGCTCATGGGGCATCCCCAGCCGGTAGCCACTGTGGGCAGCGCCCCCTGTAAACTCGGCAAGACACCGGGCCGCGTGGGCGAGTGGGGCACCTGGAAGCCAGAGGACTTCACGGTAGAGGACTTCGCCAGCGCCTATATCCGCTTCGAAGATGGCCGCACCATGACTCTGCTGGCCAGCTTCTTAGCCAACATCGACCATGAGCACTTCGATACTCAGCTCTTCGGAGTGGACGCTGGGGCGTTCTTCGATGCCAACGCGGGCAAGTACACCATGTACCGTGAGGAGTTCGGCACGCTGACCGATACCACCACGGGCTACCTGCCGCACCTGGCCAGTACCCATGGTGAGGAAATCCGCCAGTTCCTGCGCGCCATTAAAGACGATCTGACCATTGAAGAGGTCGGAGCGGCTACCGGTGAGCAGGCCATGATGGTGACCCAGATCATGGATGCCATCTACAAGTCTCATGAGACCGGCGCTGAAGTGAAAATCGGCTAAACCTGGCGCCGCTGACAAAATAAGTATCCCCCGTGATAACTATCACGGGGGATACTGTATCGATAGACGGCATGATTTTATATCTGCCGAAAAAAAAGGAGAATCTTTTGCACGTTCTGGTGACAGGCAGCAGTGGGGGAATTGGCAGCAAGACAGTAGAGCTGCTGCGTAAGTCGGGCTACACGGTACGAACTCTGGACCGCCAGGGAGCAGAGTTCAATACCGATCTGCGGGACTATGAAGCGGTCTTAGAAGCGCTCCAGGGAATCGATGCCGTGGTGCACTCAGGGGCAGTTCCCTCGGACTGGGATGAGCATGAAGTAGAGCTAATGGCGACCAACGCTCTGGGGACCTTCCATATCTTCCAGGGCTGCGCTATACGCGGCATTCGGCGCGTGGTCGCGTTTTCGTCGGTGCAGGCGCTGGGAGTATTCGCCCGAGGAGCCGATGTCAGCTCGCTTCCTCTTACGGATGCTCATGTACCGGTGCCTATGTCTCCCTATCAGCTTTCCAAGCACATAGGGGAAGATATTGCGGCCTATTTCTACCGAATTCACGGAATTCAGAGTGTGAGCCTGCGCCCGGTGTTCGTGGCGCATGAGCGGCACTATGAGGGATGGGATAAGCCTGAGAATCAGGCTAAGCGTGCTGAGTGGGGCCGCCACGAAGTCTGGGCCTACGTGGATGTCCGCGATGTCTGCGATGCCGTACTCCGTGCCCTTACGGCAGAGACCCTGACCGCCGAAGGACTGCTTCTAGCTGCCGCCGACACCACCTCCGTGATACCCACCGCCGAGCTGGTAGAGCGCTACTACTCCGACTTTCCCTGGATACGGGATAAAGAGGAGTACCTGGCACAGGGCGCCTATGTGGGACTGGTAGACACTAGCCGCGCAAAAGAAGTGCTGGGCTGGGAAGCAAAACACTCCTGGCGGGAGTAATCCTACCGATGAAGTGCCCCCGAATGTCGCTCGTGTCTCGCTCCTTCGCCCCCGCCTAATCCGGCTGCGCCGGGGCAGGGGAAAGGTTGTATATGGAGTGCTGGTCTTATCCCCGTCCCGCCGAATGGCGGAGATAGACGGGGGCGAGGTCCCATGCCGCTTGTCGGCAGGGACACTCGGGGGCAGTTCTAGAATGTTTACGCCGCTCTACTGATCTCTACCGGGGTGTGGTTCAGGGCGCACACGGCATCGGGGTCCAGGGCACGCCCGGCGTCTTTCTTGAGAATCGAAAGCGCTTCTTCGGGGGACATTCCAGCGCGGTACGGGCGGTCGGCGGTCAGAGCATCCCACATGTCGGCTACAGCCAGGATTCGCTGAGCGGTATCCAACCGCTCGCCGGAGAGGCCACGCCAGTAGCCAGAGCCATCTAGCTTTTCGTGGTGGGCAGCGGCGATATCCCGCAGGCGCGAGAGGGCAGGCACGCCATTCAGCACGCGGGCGGTCCACTCCGGGTGGCGGCGAATGGTCTCCCATTCTTCGCTGGTGGGTTTATCCGGCTTCTCCAGGATCAGGTTCGGCACGCCTAGCTTGCCCAGGTCGTGTAGCAGCCCGGCATGGTGCAAGTCGGTACGCTCCGTAGCGCTCAATCCCAGTACCTTGCCGATTTGCACGGCATAGTCCGCAACACGGCGGGAATGATGGGCCGTGAACGGTGACTTGGCATCCACAATGGCCGCGAACGTGGCGCAGACCGATTCCAGGTCTGCCGACGATACCTGGCGCTGCAGTGTCTCGACCGTTTCTGCTTCCAGGGTCTCTATGGGGCGCCGGTGCAGGTTGTCCCAGAACCGTATGTCGCTCTCTGCGGAGAGTAGCGCCTGCACTAAATCCGGGTCGAACCAGGTCTTGCTGCGGCGCTGCGCAATAAAGAGGGCCTTCTCTCTATCGAAGCGGGTGAAGAAGACAGCCACGGTCTGAGCCAGACAGGCGATACGGCTGAGCAGGGGAATCTCCGTGCGCCGGAGACCATGGGGAGCGCCGCGTCCATTCCAGTGCTCATCTAAAGAGTACACGGCTGTGGCTACCTGTTCGTTCAGGCCCAGAGTACGGACGATATCCGCGCCGCGCTCACACCGAATCTCTGTCAGGCGGTCCATCACACGGCCTGGCACACGCATGACTTTACCCATCTGAAGCAGGCGCTCGGTAAAAAGCTGGTGGGGAGCGGTATGAGTCAGAGCGTAGCGGGCGCCTTCCAGGAAGCTGCACCAGTTGCAGAACTTGGATTCCCGCTTTGCCATCACATCATCGCCGCCGAATATCTCGAACATCCGGCTGGCATTCGACGAACACCCGGCGTCTTTCAGAAGGACCGCCAGATGCAGGTTGCTGCGCTCGTCGGCGCTGAGCCCGATAACATCCGCGATTTTCAGGGCAATCAGGCAGGCAGTCACACTATGGCCCATATCCTGGCCCTCGGTCAGGTCGAGCGCGCGGGAGAGCGCCGCCAATAGCGGCCCCAGAGCCAGCGTATCGGTTCCTTCGACTACCTTCAGATTAACCATCAGAGGTTATCATCGGTAATCCGGAATTAATTTTAAGGACCGATAGGGCTTTCTTCTTCGGCAGTATCGCGGGAATCTACCCAGACAATCAACAAGAGTACGGGGAGCTTCTCTTCATCGTCCGTGGCTGGCGCATAGGAGTGGCGCTCACTAGACCAGAACGTCGCCGCATCGCCTTCGTTCAATAGGTAGGGGCGGCCCGCCACCGTCAGCTTCGCAGTTCCCCGCAGGCAGAACACCAGCTCCTCGGCAGGGTGTGTGACCGGCTCAGTCTCGTCGAACAGCTCCAGCACAGCACCGTTCAGCTTACCGCCGGGCAGGCGGCAGGAGAGCGATGATAGTAAAATCTTCTCGTCGGCGGCCAGCGGCACACGCCCTTCCGAGGCACGGATATGCAGAGAGATAGTCTCGTCTTCATCCGGCTCGGGTTGCGTGAGCTGCGCAATGTGGATGCCAAGGGCTTCGCAGACCCGGTTCAGGGTTGCGTACGACGGTGTCAATCCCTTTTCCAGTCGGAGAATCGTATTCTTATTCACTCCCGCTTTGTCTGCCAGCTCGCGCACCGACAGGTTCTGTCGCTGCCGGATTCGCTGCATCCTCGCACCGAGCGTCGCGGGATCAGGATTTGCCATATTGTCTCAAATTGTAGGTCGAAATATCGCCCGCGTCAATGCGATTGCAGACAGTCCTATTACCTTTTGCTATAACAGGGCTTTATTTCGAGTGATTAAAAATCACTCGCTGAGGGCTTCGCCGAACGTCCTGCCGGACGCAATATGATAGGAGTTTAAGTGATTTTCAATTACTCGATAATGATTCTATTCATGGTACTCCATTGCAGACAGTCCTAATTTTAGGTACTATTAAGAATGTGAATATTGAGCAGGCAGTTCAGAGCGGCGGGCGTGTTTTGCTCGCCGAAGTGCGTCGTCAAGAGAAGAAAGGCAGCCTTACGGAGTGGTTCTATGACCAGCTCATGGCGCTGTCTACTAAAGACGAAACCCTGAAAATCGAGCTGTTCCGATTCGTAGATGCCCTCCCTGCGCTCAAGTCTCCTGAGTCGGTTACGCGGCATCTGCACGAGTATCTGCTCCGGCCTGATGTGCCGCTACCCGCGCTGCCTACTACCGGGCTCAAGTTCCTCTCCTCCAGTGGTCCGACCCGCGCGTTTCTTTCGTGGGCATCGCACTTCGGCGCCAAGTCCATGGCCGGGCGCTTCATTGCCGGGCGGAACGGTGTAGAGGCCACCAAAGCTATCGAGCGCCTGCGTAAGGTGCCAATGACCTTCACCATGGACCTCTTAGGCGAGGCTGTGACCAGTGAGGCCGAGGCGCTGGCCTACCAGAAGAAGTATATCGACCTGATTGCGGATCTTGCGAAGATCTCCGAGAGCTGGGAAGGCGTGCCGCAGTTGGAGCTGGCGCCGTGGGGCAAACTGCCCAAGGTCAATGTCTCCGTAAAGCTCAGCTCACTCTATGCCCGCTTCGACCCCATGGCCGCCGATGCCACCGTCGCTGCCGTGAGAGAGCGTCTGCTGCCGATTCTGCGTGATGCTAAGAAGCATGGCATGTTCGTGAACTTCGATATGGAGCAGCACGACTTCTGTACCGTGACCCAGCGCATCTTCAAAGAAATTTTCTTAGAAGACGAGTTCAAGGACTGGGCCGATATCGGTATCGTGATTCAGGCCTATCTGAAGCGCGCTGAGGATGATTTAGTCTCCCTGCGAGACTGGGTGATCGAGCGTGGCACTCCGGTCTTCGTGCGGCTTGTTAAAGGCGCCTACTGGGACTACGAGACGATTATGGCCGCCCAGCGCCATCATCCGGTGCCGGTGTGGGAAGAGAAGCATCTTACGGATGCCTGCTTTGAGCGCTGCACCGAGTTCCTACTAGATAACTGGGAGCATCTGCGCCCCGCGATTGCGAGCCACAATGTCCGGTCGTCGGCCAAGGCTCAGGCGCTGGCAAAGGCCAAGGGGCTACCCTCACGCGCGGTGGAGTATCAGGTACTCTTCGGTATGGGCGAACCCATCGGGCGAGCGCTGGCTGCGCAGGGCGAGCGTGTGCGGGTCTACGTACCGTTTGGCGAGCTGCTGCCCGGCATGGCATACCTGGTCCGCCGCCTGCTGGAGAATTCTTCTAACGATAGCTTCGTGCGCAAGGCTGGCGAGAAGGGCGTAGATGATGCGCTATTGGCCGAGCCTTCCAGCGTAGCCCTCACCCCCAGCCCCTCTCCCAACGTCTCTCCTGCGTCGAGCCTTTCTGGGAGAGGGGAGACTGAGGAGGCTGCCGAACCTGCTGGTGATGAATTTATGAACAATCCGGAAATCGATTTTGCGGTACCTGAGAATCAGGAAAAGATGCGCGCGGCTCTGAAGGATATCGAGCCGCATCTTGGCTACACAGTGCCAGTTGTTATTCACGGTAAGCGTGAGGAAGGCGTGAGCGTTTTCGAGCGCAAGGACCCGTCGGATAACTCCGTGGTTGCCAGCCGGGCGCAGTTCGCCTCCGTGGAGCAGGCAGAGCGCGCTATCGCCGTCGCTACCCGAGCGTTCCCCACCTGGCGTGATACTCCGGTTTCTGAGCGTGCGACCTTGCTGCGTGGCGTGGCGCATTACTTCGAGAAACACCGCTTCGATATCTCTGCCTGGATGATTCGCGAAGTGGGCAAGCCCTGGCGTGAGGCGGATGCCGATGTGGCCGAGGCCATCGACTTCTGTATGTTCTACGCCGACGAGATGGAGCGCTTGAACCAGCCGCGCAAGCGCAATATTCCCGGCGAGTGGAACGAGTACTTTTATGATGCCCGTGGCCCCGCCGTGATCATCGCGCCGTGGAACTTCCCCCTGGCGATTCTGGTGGGCATGGCGACTGCTGCCCTCGTCGCAGGAAATCCCATTATTCTGAAGCCTGCCGAGCAGTCCACCCGTGTCGGGTTCTTCCTCTACGAAGCCTTGCAAGCCGCTGGTTGTCCGCCCGATGTGGTTGCGTTCCTGCCCGGCGATGGGGAAGAGATCGGTCCCACTCTGGTAAACGATCCCCGCGTTGCCCTGATCGCCTTCACTGGCTCCAAGGCTGTCGGCCTTTCCATCATAAAGTCCGCCTCCGAGGTTCGCCCCGGTCAGCGCGAGATCAAGCGTGTCATCGCCGAGCTGGGCGGCAAGAACGCGATTATAGTAGACGAAGACGCAGACTTAGACGAAGCCGTGCTCGGCGCGCTGTTCTCCGTGTCCGGGTTCGCTGGCCAGAAATGTAGCGCCTGCTCTCGTATCCTGGTTGTCGGCGATGCCTATGAACCGTTCTGCGAGCGCTTGAAAGAGGCGATTCAGTCTATCAAGATCGGCCCCGCTATCGACCCCGCCACGACCCTGCCCCCAGTGGTTGATGAGGACAGCGTGGCGCGTGTGAACCGCTATATCGAGATAGGCAAGGCTACCGGGCAGCTTCTGGCTATCCAGCCTGTGCCCGCCGAGCTGGAAGGCACGGGGAACTTCGTCCCCGCAGCCAGCCTTCATCGACTGCGCCGCCGATGGTCAGCTCTGCCAGGAAGAAATCTTCGGCCCGGTCGTCGCCGTGCTGAAAGTGAAAGACCTGGACGAAGCCCTGGCCGTTGCCGACAACACGCTCTATGCGCTCACCGGTGGCCTGTACTCCCGCTCCCCAGAGAACATCGCTCGGGTGCGCCGTGAGTTCCGCGTGGGTAACCTCTACATCAACCGGAAGATTACTGGCGCCATAGTCGACCGCCAGCCCTTCGGCGGCGCCCGCATGAGCGGCATCGGCTCCAAGGCAGGCGGCCCGGACTACCTCCAGCAGTTCCTGGTCCCCCGCACCATAACCGAATCCGTGTTGCGCCGTGGCTTCGCGCCTACCGAAGAGTAGAAGAACTACCTCTCCCCCCGGCTTCGCCGACCCCCTCCCCTGAAGAGGGAGGGGGTAACGAGAGAGGATTCCGGAAGCCCCTCGCCTTTAGGAGAGGGGTTGGAGAGAGGTGGGAGAGGTAATCTGGACAAGCTCACTGTCGAATCGGCGGTAGATCTCTTCTTGATGTGCCGGTTCGCGGTCCGCATGTAGCGCCTGAATCAGGGCGCTGATTTTCGGGGTCAGGATAATCAAATACCGGGCCTCATCTGTGGCAGTGTAGGCATGGGCGACTCCGGCGGGTACAAAGACTGTGGTACCAGGGCCGACCGTTTCCGTGCGGTCGGAGTAGTAAAAAGTTAACTCACCCTCTAGTACATGCCACGCTTCATCGTCGGCGTGGTGGATATGGAGTGTAGCGGGGCCGCTACCACGCCACTCGTGAATCTCGAAAGACTGTCCTGCGGCGGAGAAGGGCACTGGCTGGCTCATGAGGCATTCTATCGGACTATCTACAGAGAAGTAGACGGGAACTGGCGGTAAAATGTAGCATATTCCCTGATACGAAATGGACTCATCAGGACCCAAAAGCAATGGAGCGTGAGGGTAATATAGCTTGCACAACCCTGCCTTAGGTTGCCAGAGTCTTCGTCTCCGGAAGATAGAGTAAACCTTTTCTATAGAGGATTCTGTAATCTGTAGATGTAGCAAGAGAAAGCGCTTATTTAGATGATTTTTGTCTATTATTATCATGTGATATGTAAGTGCTATGTCTATTTTGTGTGAAATAGTGATGATATAGTTATGGGATAATTGTTTAGAGGTGTTGTGATTATATATAGTGGCGTGTGTAATCATGGTGTTTTTAGTATGAGTGAAAAGGGAAGTAGAAGTAAAAGCGGCTAAGTTAGCTTGTCTGCGCCACTCTTGCTAACTTGTCGGAAAAATTTTGTGGCGTTTCGAAACTTTCGCGCGCGGGTAGTATCTAACACTGCACTGGTGTTTGATAAAGGAGTCTCCTATGGAGCGCATGTTGCTGTTTGTGGTCCTTTTCTGTGGTGTTTTGTTAAGCGGCCTTACAATCTGGCTGCCCCCGCGCGTGCGACTGGCTCCTCCACCAAAGAATCTCTACCTCACTCTTGGGCTCGCATTACTGGCTGTAGGGCTGACTTTGCCCTCTGGCGGCTATTTCGCTATAGGCGGGCAGCTGGGACTGGGGTGCGCCTTGGGCGCCCTCACAAGTGCGATAGGCTGCTGGCTCTCTGCGGAGCAAACCGACCCCTGGAAACGGCGTATATCTGCCACCGCGCCCGTACTTATCGCGCTCTCTCTGGGGCTGCTATTCTTCCGCGCCTCACTCTTTGATTTGCTGGGCGGTATCGCCCTTGGCTGGCTGGGTGTCGGTATGCTAATGAAGGCCGATGCCATTGCTCTGGCTCTGCCCTCAGTGCTGATAGCAGGTGTGGCGATTGCGGGGTATCGAGAAGCTCCTGCGGGCGAGATGGCCGCGATGCTATTGCTGACGGCAGGCGCCATGGCGTTTTCGTTCTTCACGCGCCTCTGGTCTGGCTGGCGCGGTCTGCTGGCCGCCGGGTTGCTACTGGCCTTAGAAGGTCGCTGGCTCTTCACCAAAGTTGCCCTCGGCGACGAGAAACTTTTCTGGGCAGCTCTGGTCGGTGGTGCGGCGGCGCTTCTGCTGAGCCGCCTGCCGAAGACCGGGGCACTGCCACTGCTTCTGATTTTAGGTGGGCATGTGGCAGGCTCTCAGTTCGGTAATGCCTACGGTGCCGCTGTTTTCTCTCTTACCGTACTGGCTGTATCCCTATGCCTGACGGAAGACCTGGAAATCCCCTCCCTCGGATTGTTGGCGGGGCTGATTGTCTATCGCTGGCTCCCCCTGCGCTGGCCCGAGCTACGCCTCGGTTTCGCCGACCACCACGCCCTGCCAGGTCTGATAGTAGGTGCGCTGGTGCCTGTCTTACCTCTCCCCCCAGCCCCCTCCCCTGAAGAGGGAGGGGGAGCTTCCGGAAGCCCCTCTCCTTTAGGAGAGGGGTTGGGGAGGGGTAGGAGAGGTATCTCTGAAATCCTACTTGGTGCCTCGGCAGTATTCGGCGCGATTACGCTACTCGGCGCACGGGCGGGTCTGCCTATGGGGATTGGTCTGGCGCTCGGGATGCTGCGTGAGAAAGCGTCTATCGGGCTGGCGCTGCTCGGGTTGTTTGCGCTGGTGCAGTTCACCGGGCATGTGCTGCCTGTTCTCGAAGCGGGGCGTGTGGTCCGCCTGGAAGTTCTTGTCGGTCTGGCTGTGCTGGGTGGGGCTGCGTGGTTCGTGCGGAGCCGGGAGCGTGGGGTATGAACCGCATTGCGCAGGTTGTCTCGTTAATCGCGCTGGCGGCACTGGCGGTCTTTCTGCTCTGGCGGCAGCCCGAACCGGACGTGTGGAGGGGATGGTGCGCCTGAAACGGGAGCATACCCCGCTGATAGAGGCGTCGGTCAGTATCTACTCTGCAGAAGAGGGTATGGACGAGTCTTTCTCGGTCGCCACGGACACGAAGGGCAAGTTCCTGATACGCAACGTGCCGATAGGGAAATACCGTATCTCGGCAAGCGGGACACATCATAGTGCCACAGATCAGCCGATAGAAGTCCGCGAGGCTCAGGCAAGTCACATAGATCTGGAGGCGATTCGCTCCCAGCCGGACTTGAATGTGGCAGAAGCGCGCCAGCCGGTGTTCACCACGCTGGAGAAACCGTTCTTGCCGGTGCAGGGATATGGCAAATCCGGTGACACGCTGAAGATAAAGCTCTGGCACACATCGCTCTCCAAGATGCTGGCACAGCCCGGTGCCAGTGAAGCCTTGCAGCGCATGACCTCTACCTATGAGGGCGCGCTCCCCGATTTCCCGCAGCAAGTAATGTGGTCCAAACCCGAGCAGATAGGCGAGGCGACGGTAAAAGTAGCTCAGCCGGATAGAGAGGGATTCTTTGTTCAGCGGCTGCGCCTGCCCATAGACAAGAAAGAGCACGGGCTGTATCTGGTGCAGGTGCAGCTTGGTGCTACCAAGCGAATCTGCTCTTGGGCGCTGGTGACCGATACAGCGCTGGTGCTGAAGTCCGCGCCGGATGGTAGTGGGCTGGCCTATGTGACCGACCTCACCAGTGGGAAGCCAGTCGCTGGGGCGAAAGTGGGGGCAGTGGCAACGGATGCCGATGGCCTGGCAGCAGTGCCTGCCGGAGCAGGGCAACGCCTGATTGCCGTTCGTGGCGAGGATGAGGCGTCGCTGACTATCGGCAATACCCGCACCGAGAACCGGGGCTCGCTGATCATGCATGCCTGGACCGATAGGACTATCTATCGGCCTGGCCATACCGTCTCCTGGAAAGCCGTGCTGCGGGAGCGGGAGAACGATGGGTTCCGGGTGGTATCCGGGCTGCCGACTGTTGTTACCGTGCAAGATGCACGGGGTGGTGAGGTCAAGAAACAGACTATGACCACTAGCGCGGCGGGCACACTCTCGGGCAGCTTCGCTATCTCATCGGAGACAGAGACCGGTCAGTTTACCCTGAAGCTGGAGGCCGCCGGAGAGACCTACACCACCGATATCCTGGTGGCGGCGTATCGCAAGCCAGAGTTCGAGGCCAGTGCTACCCCCACGAAGCCTGCCTATCTGCACGGAGAGACCGCCGAGTTCACGATCACCTCAAAGTACTACTTTGGCTCACCTGTAGCAGGGGCGAAAGTGACCTGGCAGGTGTACCGCGAAGGCGACTGGTCAGCGAGCCTCTTTGAGCCAGGGCTTGCCGCAGACATGGACGAGGAAGAGATCGAATCGCTCCGTGGTGACTACTATGGCGAGAAGGTTGCCGGTGGCAAGGGAGTTCTGGATAAAAACGGGCGCCTGGTAGTGACTCTGCCCGTGAACGCCAAAGAGGGGGCTCCATCCGTGGAGCAATTCACGCTCTCGGCGACCATTACGGACTCCAGCGAGCGCACTACTGATGTGGAGGCCACTGTGCGTGTAGCAGCAGGCGACCTGGTTCTCTCCGTAGAACCCGAAGGCTACGTGGCCGTGCCTGGCAAGGAGACTCGCATTATGGTGCGAGCTACCGACCTGGCCGGTAAGTTAAAAGAAGGCGTGAGCGTATCGCTTCAGCCCGCTCTCTCTAAGTGGGATGCCAAAGAGGAGAAGCTGGTAGAGACTCCGCTCGGCGCGCCGCTGACTGGCAAGACCGGGCCAGATGGTCAGGCAGCGCTATCGTTCACCCCCACACGCTCCGGTGAGGTGCGCCTGCATGCCACAGCGCAAAACGTGGAAGGTACCGGCAGCCTGTATGTATTGAGCGATGACGAATCGAGCTGGGAAGGGAGCCGCAGCTCGCTGACAATCCTGACCGATAAACGCCAGTATCGCCCCGGCGATACGGCCAACATCCTGGTCAGCGCCACCCGCCCCGGTGCGAACGTGTTAGTTACCGTAGAGGGCGATGCGCTCTATGAGAAACGCCTGCTTCGCCTGACCGGGCGCGCTACCCGACTTACTCTGCCGATTCGCCCGGAGTGGGGACCGAATGTGACCCTGGCTGCCTGCTCGGTGCGCGAGAAATCGCTCTCCCAGAGTCAGGTGCCACTCCGAGTCTCCATGCCGCAGAAGGAGCTACAGGTCGCTATCACCCCGGAGCTGCCCAACTATGGACCGGGGCAGAAAGCGCGCTTTACTATTCAACTGACCGACGGCAACGGGAAACCTGCGCCCGGTGAGTTCAGCTTCTCACTAGTAGATGAAGCCATCTATGCGCTGAAGCCGGACGATTCTAAAGACCTGCGCAAAGCGTTCTACCCGCACCGTTCCAATTCCATTGAGACTCGCGCCAGCTTCGAGGTGACCTATCTCTCGGGTGAGAGCAAGTCTGACAATGCCGTGGCCCCGCGCCGTAAGTTCTTAGACACAGCGCTCTGGCTACCCTCGGTAACCACAGACGCCAGTGGAAAAGCGACCGTGGAAGCGCCACTGCCGGACAATCTCACGGCATGGCGAGCCACAGTCCGCGCTGTAACAGCGAGTACGGCGGTGGGCTACGGTACCGCGAAGATTACCACCACCAAACCGTTCTTTGTGCGGCTGGAGCTGCCCCGGTTCCTGGTACAGGGTGATACCGCCCGCGCCCTGGCTCTGGTGCACAATGAAACCGGCCAGCCACAGAACGCTGCTGTGACCTTCAATGGGCAAGACCAGAATATTAGCGTCGCCAGTGGTAGCGTCGGGAAGATCGCGTTTCCATTAACAGCGGGCGGTCCACTCCGACTGACGGCTAAGGCAGGCAGCTTCACCGATGGCGTGGAGCAGACCCTGGCCGTTCGACCGTTCGGGCGAGAGCGAACCACCAATAAATCCGGCATCGCGCTGAATGGTGGCGCGGCAGCAGTGACTCTGGAAACCGACTCCCGCGCTATACCTGAGTCACTGGGACTGGATATCAATGTGGCGCCCGGTCTCGCGGCGTCGTTCGATAGCGCTGTGGGGTATCTCTCAGACTATCCTTATGGCTGTGTGGAGCAGACCACCAGCCGGTTCCTGCCCGCCATGCTTCTGGGCAAGGCGGATGAGAAGCGGATTCGAGATGGCCTGACTCGTCTGCGCAAGCTCCAGCACTCCAGCGGCGCTTGGGGCTGGTGGGAGAACGGCGAGGATGACCCCTGGATGACCGGGTACGCGCTATTAGCACTCACCGAGGCATCGCACCATGGCTGGAGCAACCTCACGAAAGAGCCCGGTTTAAGAGGAGTCGCTGCGGCTCGCAAGATACTGCAGACACCTCTGAAGCCCGACAGCCGGGATAGCCGGAGCGAGCGCACAGGCCGTGCCCTGATGGCTCTCGCCCTGGCCCGTACGGGTGAGGGCGGCAGTGTTGTGAGCGCTCTGCGCCAGCTAGACATCGCGAAGGCCAGCGATACCGAACTGGCGCTCTGGACCCTGGCTGCTGTGGCCGCACAGAAGAACCCCGGTGATGTCTGGCCGGAGCTACAGCGCCGCGCCGTGATCAGTGGAGCGTTGCTCTCCTGGCGCGGTAAAGACAACGAGTGGGATAGCTCGGACCGCATGGCGACTGCGCTCGGTCTGCGGGCGCTGCTCGCCATGAACCCTACGGACCCGCGCGCCGAGCGTGCCCTCCGTTGGCTCCTGACCAGTCGCACCGGAGATGGTTTTGGCTCCACCCGTGATACCGCGTTCGTGCTGCTCGCCTTCCATGACTGGCTTGCGGCCCGACCAGACCTTACCAGCAATGGCGTGCCCATAGCGACTGTAAACGGTAAGTCAGTGCCGCTATCGCCCCTACCCGCTGGTGGCTTCCGCGCTCATATACCAGCAAGCAGCCTCAAGGTAGGGCATAACGAAGTCACTCTGAAGCAGGCCACGTTCTGGAACCTCCAGCTAACACAGGCGATCGGTAAGGACCCCATGAAAGGCGAGATCACCCCAGAGGTCCCCGAGGGCGTGATTATCGACCGGGACTACCTGCCCGAAAACGATGAACGGGTACGCACATCATTCAAGCAGGGGGACAACGTGCGGGTGCGCCTGACTATGACCGTCCCGAAAGAACTGGAATACGTGGCGATTGAAGACGCGTTCCCGGCAGGCTTCGAGCCCACGGAGCGCGGCACTGCGGAAACGGAGACAGACGGCTGGAACTTCTGGTACGACTATGTAGACGTGCGGGACGATAGAATCGCACTCTTCGTCAGGCGCATGAAACCCGGCAGGCATGTCTTTACCTATCGCTTGCGCGCCCAGACTCCAGGGCACTACGGCGTCCTCCCCGCCACTCTCGCTCCCATGTACGTGGAAGACTTCGTCTCGGCCTCGCGCGGGGCCACCGTGGAGGTGACGGAGTGATACCTCTCCCCCACCCCTCTCCTAAAGGAGAGGGGCTTTCAGAAAAAGCCTCCCAGGTCCCAAGTTCCCCTTTCCCTTCAGGGGAGGGGGTTAGGGGGAGAGGTAAAACCATCGCCTCCTTCATCGCCCTTCTCGCTATCGGTGGGTTCATCTACCTCAACCTGCGCCCCGCTCCGACACCCTCCAGTGGCGCACTGCTCGGCACCTACGCCACCAGTCTGGCGGAGCGGACTCAGGGGCAGCGGCACAATGCGATTCGTGCAGCGGCACAACTGGATGATGTGGTCATACCGCCGGGAGGCACGTTCTCCTACAACCGGCGTGTGCGGGCCTGGGCTACCGAGCCGGGGTACTGGAAAGCGCCCGTATCTTATGCGGGTGCCATGACTTTAGCTGTCGGTGGAGGAGTCTGCCAGACTTCCACCACGCTCTACAATGCCGCGCTTCTGGCGGGGCTGGAGATAGTCGAGCGCCATCCGCACACCGTGCTGCCGCGCTACGTGCCGCCAGGGCGTGATGCCGCTGTAGCGTATCCGGGAATCGACCTGCGGCTCAAGAACCCGTATTCGTTTCCTGTGCGTGTAAGAGCGCGTCGGGAAGGGGAGAGCCTCACCGTGCGTATCATCGGGGCGCGGGCCACCGATCAGGAAGTCGCGATTCGAACCCAGCTGCTTTCGGTGGCCATGCCAGAGCGCAGAGTGGGAAGCGGGCTGACATTTCGGCGCACACGGCCTGCGCCGGGCTGCCGGGTGGTCTCCTGGCGCGTGGTTACCGAGGGTGGGAAAGAGGTTCGTCGAGAGCACCTGGCCGATGATACCTATGTTCCGTTAGACCAGCACATATCTTTGTAGACAGGTCCATAATGGCGGGTTAATGTAGTACAATGTCTCTATGAAACTTCCCGCCTTCCTCTCTGCAACGCTGGTGGCTTCTGCCGCCTTCGCGCAAGCTCCTGCCACGCTCCAACTGAATACTACCGGCGCACGTGATCTGCGTGTCGGCTACTATCCGGTTCCTATTGAACTCAGTGCGGAAAAGCCCGCCGGAGTGAAGAAGGAACCCAAGTATGCCAGCACTCCCAAGTACGGTGTCATTCATGTCGGCAATGGTCCTAAGAGCACCATCGTTATCGCACTGGATGAACCCAGTCCTGCTGAGGCTCGTATCTATGTGGATGCCAATGCGAATGGCGATCTGACCGACGATGGCGATGGTTCCTGGGCGAAGAAGCGCCTGGAAGGGGAGCGCCCCATGCTGGGCCTGCAACCCATGCAAGTCCGCGCTTCCTGGGGCGATGCGAAAAAAGAAACCAGCACGGGCGCCTATGGGCTAGCGTTCTATCGATTCCCATCGCAGCCGTACCTGCTTATGTACCGCGAAGCCACTCGTAGTGGCATGGTCAAGATCGATGGCGCAGACTATAAAGCGACCCTACTTGAGAACGATGCCAATGGGCTCTTCAAGAAGTACATGGATACCAAGGGCGTACCCACAGATGCTGCGGGTACACCACTGCCCAAGGGGAAGGGGACTAACCCCGTCTGGCTCGTACTGCAGCAGGGTGAGGGCAAGCCGGTTCAGGTAGATACCCGCGCACCGTTCGTGCTGAATGGCAAGAATTACGAAGCCAATGTCTCTCAGGATGGCAAGACCCTGAGCGTCAAGGCAACTACCAAGGCTGCCTACGCGCCGCCCCCGCCGCCGGAGCGCAAGCCGCTGCTGGCCGCCGGTACCATGGCACCGGACTTCACCTGCTATACGCTGGATGGCAAGCCGGTCAAACTCTCCGACTTCAAGGGCAAGACAGTCGTGATGGACTTCTGGGCTACCTGGTGCGGCCCGTGCATGGTGACCATGCCCCATGTGGAGAAGGTCTGGGAGAAGGTCAAAGGACGCGATGATGTTGTTGTAATCGGCGTCTGCGTGTGGGATGAGAAGGATGCCTACGAGAAGTGGGTGCCTAAGAACAATGAGAAATTCACGTTCCCGCTCCTGTTCGATCCGGCGGGCCGTGGTGCGGAGAGCATTGCCGGTAAGCTCTTCAATGTGAGCGGAATCCCCACCACCTATGTCATCGACAAGGACGGCAAGATTGCAACCAGCCTGGTCGGTTCGAAGGATATCCCTGAGAAGCTGGGTGGCGAGCTGAAAAAATTGGGTATTGAGGCAGAGTAGCGAGAACTTTTCTCCGGCTACAGGCGTAATACCTGATTAGGAACCATAGAACCAATGAAAACTGCTCTGGGCGCTCTCGCCCTTATCTTGATGGCTGCTCCAGCGATGGCTCAGCGCCAGAAGGACCTCTGCATGGGCGAGGTCACCGCCAAGCTGGCGCCTGCCAAGGTGTCGCCGGGTGGTAAGTCTGTGCTGACCTTCACGATTCCGATGAAGGCGGGCTACCACATCTACGATGCCAAGGTCGGTAACGATGTTGGCCTGCCGACGGTGTTCACTCCGCAGGCAGCCAGCGGCATCAAGTACGGCGCTCCTATCTTCCCTAAGCCGAAGATGTACGAAGGCTCTCGTATTCATGAAGGCGTGGTGGTAATCAAGGTGCCAGTAATGGTAGCGAAGGGCGCCAAGGGCATGGTCAATGTGGGTGGAGACCTGAAGGTACAGGCATGTAATGCCACCGGTTGTCTGCCTCCGTTCTCCTTGAAGTTGGCCGCGCCTCTGATTATCGGGGGCAAATAACGTGGGGGAGTTTTTGACCACGGCGTTTTTGGCTGGGCTGGTAGCCCTGCTGACGCCGTGCGTCTTCCCCATGATTCCGGTCACGCTGGCGTTCTTCACCAAACAGGCGACCAATAAAGACGGACAGGTGAACTCTGGGGGAGTCGTGCGGCTGGCATTGCTCTACTGCCTGGGTATCATCGCGGCGTTCGTCCTGATTGGTGTGGGTATCTCGGCGACAGTAGGGGCTTCTGGCGCCTACCGGTTCGCTACACATCCGCTTACCAACCTGGGGTTCGCTACGCTCTTTGTCATCTTCGGCCTCGCCATGCTGGAGGTCTTCAACCTTGATCTGCCGCCAGCTCTGCAAGGCTTGGCAGGTGGACGGCGCTCGGGGACTCTGGGCGTACTGGTGATGGGCCTGACCTTCGTGGTCACCGCCTTTACCTGTACCGCGCCATTTGTGGGTAGCGTGCTGATACTGGCGAGCAAAGCGACGGGAGCCCAGGCTCTCCTGAAGCCGGTAGCGGGCATGGCGGTCTTCGCGCTGGCCCTCTCGCTGCCGTTCTTTATCCTCGCGCTGTTCCCGCCGCTGCTGGCCAAGCTGCCTCGCTCCGGGGCATGGCTTTCCACAGTCAAGGGCGCCATGGGCTTCCTGGAGATTGCGGCAGCGCTGAAGTTCCTCTCCAATACCGACCTGGTCTGGGGCTGGGGAGTGCTTTCGCGCGAGGTCTTCTTAGGACTTACCGCACTTACCCTCACGGTGGCCGGCCTCTGGCTGCTGGGGCGCTTGAAGCTGGGGCATGCCACGCCTTCTGTGGAAGCGCCGCCGCTGCGTAAGCTCTGGGCCGGGCTGTTCATCGCGTTTGCTGTGTACTGCCTCTATGGTATCCGGGGTCACATGGATCGCCTGATGGAGACCTACGTGCCGCCGTATCGCCTGGGTGCGAAAGCTGATGCGCCTATCAAGGGCGAGCTTGTCTGGATACGCAACTTAGAAGAAGGGAAGGCCCTGGCGCAAAAAGAAGGGCGCCGAGTGCTGATTGACTTCACCGGCCACACTTGCGTGAACTGCCGCGATGTGGAGACGAATGTGTTCACAAAAGCGCCAGTGCAGGAGCAACTTCGTAAGTTCTCACTGGTTCGCCTCTATGTGGATCCGGGCAAGATGGACGGTATCGTGACCAGCGAAGAGCAGGCCACGAAGAACTACGACTACGAAGACAAAGCCTTCGGAGCGCTAACCCAGCCGCTTTACGGAGTCATCGAGCCAGATGGCACCATCGTCGCGAAAACCGACTACACTGTCGCGAAAAGCGTTGATGGTATGGCTGCCTGGCTAGAAAAACAAGCCAAGTAGCTACCTCTCCCCAACCCCTCTCCTAAAGGAGAGGGGCTTTCAGAAAAAGCCTTCCAGTTCCCAAGTTCCCCCTCCCTCTTCAGGGGAGGGGGTTAGGGGGAGAGGTAATTACCCCCCGATTTGAGACATGGTACGCAGGCTTCCGCCGCGCGTTACCCGGCCCTCGAAATCGGATTGCACTGGTTTGTGGGCCAGTGCCAGCGCCGTGTGGGTTAGAATTTCCTGAGCTGTTGCACCCTCACGCAGTGGTCCCATGAGGTCGTACTCGTAGTTATCCGAGAGGCAAGGGACTAGCTTGCCATTAGCCGTGAGGCGCAGGCGGTTACAGCCATCGCAGAACTTATGGCTGATCGGGTTGATAACTCCTACTGTGCCCTTTGCACCCGGAATCCGGAAGTTCCGGCTGGTGCTCTCGGGGGCATCGTCCAGAGCCTCCAGTTTCGGCCAGCGGGCTTTCAGCCGCTCGATCACTTCCCCGTTGCTCACGTAGCTCATGCGCCACTGAGTGGGCGTGACCTCGCCAATCGGCATGTACTCTAAAAAGCGCACCGAGAAATCGTGGGTCAGTGTCAGTGCCGCGAAGTCCTCGATCTCATCGTCGTTCAGCCCGCGCATCACCACGCAGTTGAGCTTGATGGGGGAGAACCCGACCTGTACCGCCGTTTGAAGTCCGGTCCAGGCACGCTCGAACTCCGGGCGTCGCGCCATTGTTTCGAAGCGCTCCGGCTTGAGCGTGTCTAAAGACATGTTCACCCGGCGGATACCAGAATCATAGAGCGCCTGAGCGTCTCGGGCCAGCAGGATACCGTTAGTGGTCAGAGTGACCTCGCGGATACCGGGTACGGCATTCAGTCGAGCGGCTAGCTCCGGCACACCTTTGCGTACCAGCGGCTCCCCACCGGTCAATCGGATTTTCTTCAGGCCCGCGCTTGCCAGCGCCCGAACCACGCGCTCTATCTCATCGAAGGTGAGCACATTGTCCAGGTTCTCGAAAGGGACTCCCTCTTCCGGCATGCAGTACACACACCGCAGGTTGCAGCGGTCGGTAAGGCTGATGCGCAGATACTCCACGCGTCGCCCGAAGCTATCCGAGAGGGCCAGTGGCAGGACCATGGGAACTCCGATTATACCTCGTGTCCGGCGATGCCCTGGGCGCTTTCAGTGGGGGTATTGGCACGGCGAATATCGGCGCTCTGCGAGAAGGCCTGCTGAATCTGGTTGCCTTCACCCAGCAGCACGATTCGCGCCGTGTGGGTATCGGCCTGCTCTAATGGCACCTGGCCGTAACCACAGAGAATCAGCTTGTCACCCTTCTGCACACGCCGCGCCGCAGCCCCATTCAGGCTCACCTCGCCGGGGTTGCCGTAGATGATGTAGGTAGAGAAGCGCTCACCGTTGTCGATGTTATAGATCTCTATCTGCTGCAGGGGGCGGAAGCCTGCTGCTTCAATCAGAGCGGGGTCGATAGCGATAGAGCCTTCATAGTGCAGGTCTGCCCCGGTGCAGGTGGCACGGTGCAGCTTACCCAGAAGCATGGGAATGGTCATACATTCTCAGCATACCGCAAAAGCGCCTCGCAAAGGTTAGGAAGCGTCGGACATGCCTCCTGAGGACCGCTTGTGTTCCATAGTGTGGCCCGAGTCTGGTGCATGGTCTTCAGGTCGTTCTGCACTACTAAGTCTGCTCCAGATGCCAGTACTTTCTCCACGGCGGCTTTAATTTCGCTCTCCGTAGCGCCATCGGTCAGCTTGAAGCCGACCAGTCGAACGTTCGGGTTTTGCGAGTACCCCTTCAGCTCCGGCAGAATCTTCTTGCCTGGCACCAGATCGATAGAGAGCCCGGTGGCCGACGATAGCTTGCCCGTAACCGGCACCGGGTGCCGGACTCCATTTATGGTCACCGCTTCTACCACAAAGTCACTTATGGCCGCCGAGTGAATAATTAGATCTATGGGAGTGCTGCGCAGAGCGTCTTTACAGGCAGCATCTAACTCTGCCACCGACCTCTCGGCGCGAATCAGGGTCACACTATGCCCGGCACGCTCGAACGCTTCACCAATCGCTACTCCAGTCTTGCCCGAGGACATGTTGGTGATGAACCGCACGCCATCTATCGGTTCCCGAGTGCCGCCCGCAGTGATGAGAACATGCAGAGGGGTCAGGGGGGCGGTCCTCCTGCTTTGTTTTCTGCTTGAGCAATGGCCTGGGCCAGAGTGGGGCCGAGCTCAGTCTGAGCTGCTGGTAGGAAGAAGATGTTCTTGAGCGCTTTCAGGTTGCCTCGGCAGGCTTCTATCAGTCCCCGGCCCGCGTTGAAATAGGTATTGCGCAGGCGCACAGCGGATTCCATGGGATTCTGAACACTGTACCAGGGATACATCATGACCTGGCGGTATATAGCCTCGGCCTCTTGTTTCCGATCCAGACTCACCAGAAGGTCCGCGCGCCGCAGGCTGAGCTCCAGCCGCCGGACATCCACCTGAAGATGCAGCTCATCCAGATAGTTGGTCGACTCCTGATAAGCCACTACGGCTCGCTCATTGTCCTCCACATTTTGCAGCATGGCGCCGCGGATGCCCCAGAGATAGCCCTGAACTAAGGGGCGGCCCTGAATCAGGGGAAGTATCGCATCCGTGAAGCGAGTCGTTTCCTTGTAGCGGGTTTTCGACTTACTCGGTTTACTGTTTTCGACATCGAACCAGGTTTCGGTAAGCAGCCGGATGGATTCATCCGTGACAAAGTGGTCTTCTTTGAGCCGCTTGAGCAGCTTGTCTTCCACGCTCTTTACCCGCGCAATCAGCTTCTCCTGCGGAGTCCCCGGTTTGTCTCGCAGGGCGATTATCGCTGTGCGCTCGGCGGAGACCCAGTTCTCGAAGTTAAAGGGATTGGATGGTGTGGCTGCGGTGGGGGGCAAAGGCTTTGTTTTCGTCTTCGATTGCGCAAAGCCCGGTGCCACTACGCACAAAGCCAGCGCCAGTACGATCTGGGGGCGTTTCATGCTCCTTTTCCTCCTGTTTCCTTGAGTGGGTAGAGTGTACTCTACCCACTCAGAGATGAGCTGCTAAGGCCCGTTTTTCCAGATGCGGTAGTCGGGCGTTTTATAGCCGTAGTCTACCGTATAGGTACCGATAACAGCGCCGTCTGCCTTGTACTTCTGCGTGAATCGGAAGGCGATGCCAGCCGCCAGCGAAGCCGTTTTGAAGACGGGGTTGTACGTGGTCGAGAGCGAGCCGGTCCACCAGTGGTTGTCCACAATGTTGTCCGAACCATCTACCACAAAGGTACCGTTGTACATGGGGACCGACCACAGAGACGCCGCCGCACCGTCGGCTGTAGTAATGCCGGGATAGGCAGCTTTCCAGCCATCGGTCAGGTCATTCCAGGTGAACTGGGCCGTGGCCGTGCTGAACTCTTCATCAATGCTCTCGCCCTGATAGTCCGAAGGACCCACAGGCGCAAGGTCCGGGCCTACCAGATACTTGTAGCTGGCCGTGCCATTGATCCACGTTGCCTGAGCACTGAGGCCCACCCATTTGATGTTCTTGGGGATGTTCTGACGCTTCTGGATAGTCCAGGTGTAGGTGATATCCGCATCCTGGGTGTAGCCGCTGTCTGGCGCCGGGTACGGGTTGGCGGCAGTTCTCGGGTCTTTGTCTTTCCCGGTAACCGTGACCGTGATGTTGTTTACCCCTGTCCAGGTGTTCTTGATATAGAGGTAGACATTGATCGCAGACTGACCCGCTATGGTCTTTGTGGTCACGCCACTACCTGCCGAGTCGAACTCCGCATCTCCCGTAACTGTAAACTTCAGCTCGTATGGGCCTGGACCTGCATAAGCTGTGAAGGCCTGGGCGCTGCCTTTGGGGCGCCAGCCATCGTTGTCTCCCAGCGAGGCTCCGAACGTAACGCGGTCCCCTTTCGAGGCTCGGAAGTTAGCCTGCAGTGGAACGGTGGACGCCCAGTTCATGGGTGCGGCATTGGCCGCTGTTGGTGTGTACTCGATTCCCGGCGTCGGGCTCGGGGTAGGTGTCGGCGTTGGAGTGGGGGTAGGAGTTGGTGTTGGTGCCGGTGTTGCTGTGGGTGTCGGAGACGGGGTCGGAGTTGGCCCTGGTGTTCCGGTGGGTGTTGGTGTCGGGCTGGGTGTTCCCGTTGGTCCCGGAGTTCCCGCCGGAGTCGCCGGGGGTATGAAGTTAGGAACCAGACTGGTACTTTCCAGCGACTCCCGCCCACTGGCGGTTTGTACAGGTTCCCGGTTCAGATGTCGCTCATGGCCTGATCGTGGCGCAGCCATTAGTGTGGAACTGGCTATCAGTAGACCAAAAAGCGACAGAGAGAGTAGTTCGACGGCACTGAAACGAAGCTTTTGACCTCTCATGCCTTTAGACCTTTCTCCGTGATGCGGTAGATGTCTGTCTTAAAGTGGTTAAAAATTGTAGTTAATTGTTGTATGATTTATTATTGTGAATAAATCATGGGTAACTACAATGGTGCCAGTATAACACAAGGGCTTATTATGGAAAGTTAACTCTTACTGAGATGGCTTTGAAGGGCAAAAAGAATTTCTTCGGGCTCCAATAATCGGCCCTCGCCGACATCGCCACAGGCCAGGTTGCCAGAATTCGGGCGCAAAAGAATCGCTCCCAGACCTTCCAACTTCTCCAGAGAGGCCTGCGTAATCGGATGAGTCCACATCTTTGTGTTCATAGCAGGCGCAATAAGCAGGGGCTTGGCAAAGTCATGGGTCATCCAGAGGTTGCCGAGAAGGTCATCGGCTACCCCTGCCGCCATCTTATTCAGCCGATTCGCCGTTGCCGGGCAGAGAAGAGAGAGGTCCGCCCAGCGGTTTAGCTCGATATGCTCCATCCACCGACCTGGTTCGAACGTCTCTGTCAGCAGCTCTTTGCCCGAGAGCCCTTCTAAAGTGGCTGCCCCGATAAACTTCAGCGCGGACTCCGTCGCCACGCATTGCACCTCATGACCCGCACGCACCAGCCCGGACACCACGGAGCAGGCTTTGTAGCACGCAATCGACCCGGAGAGCTGAAATAAGATGTTCATAATCTGTTTGCTAAGGGCCGAGCCGTCTAGCCCAACGATCCTCTACGTTGTCAATCAGGCGAACAATGGGACCATCTTCTATAGATGGAGTATGGACTGCGCCGAGCCGTCTGCCCCAACGGTCTTCGATATAGTCCACTGTGAAGCCAAGGGCTTCAAGCTTTTCTCGGACTTCTATGGGTGCTAGTGAGAGGTCGGCGAGTAGAGCGGCCCACTTTGTAGCCAAAGCGCGCTGAGCGGGGTTCAAGCGACGGTTGCGGCTGCTCATAGCCACACCATCTGGCTCCCGGACGGTGGGGCAGGGGACTATCTCCGTGCCCACGAAGAACGCTTGCACGAGCTCCTGTACCAGCAATAGTTGCTGGTAGTCTTTCTCGCCGAAGTAGGCCCGCTCTGCACGTATCACCTGGAGCAGTTTGAGCACTACAGTCAACATGCCATCGAAGTGACCGGGCCGATGTTCGCCTTCCAGAACTTTGGATAGCTCGGTCTCCGTCACACGCAGGCGGTAGTCATCCGGGTAGAGCAAGGGATAGGTAGGAGCGAACACATAGTCGCATCCGGCAGCTTCCAGCATCCAGCAATCGTCTTCGAAGGTCACCGGGTACTTCTCGAAGTCCTCCGGGTTGTTGAACTGGGTGGGATTTACAAAGAGGCTGGCCACCACGGTCTGGCACTCCGCTCGTGCTCGCTCCACCAGCGCGATGTGCCCCGCGTGCAGTGCCCCCATGGTCGGTATAAAACCCGTGCCCGGTTGCGGCTGCCACTCCGCGGGAGAGCGAAAGATTTTCATGTGTAGCTTTCTTTTTCCGTGGGGAATGAGCCTACTTTTACCGCTTCGTCGTAGGTGCGCAGGGCATCTTCCGCACACTGCGCTACGGGAGCGAATGTGCGGGCGAACTTCGGTGGCTTCTCGGTAAAGCCCATCAGGTCGTGCTGTACCAGCACTTGCCCATCCGTATGCGGTCCCGCCCCAATACCGATAACCGGCACAAAAACGCCATCGGTCACTCGCCGACCCAGCAGCGACGGTACACCCTCCAAGACCAGCCCGAACACCCCGGCGGCTTCTAACTGCTTGGCTTCGGCCACGATTCGGTCCGCCGCTTCTCCATCACGCCCCTGGACCTTGAAGCC
The DNA here is from genome assembly GCA_049840835.1 of Armatimonas sp. Lineage (GTDB taxonomy): Bacteria > Armatimonadota > Armatimonadia > Armatimonadales > Armatimonadaceae > JANLTX01. The sequence goes on from JASGJG010000019.1 coordinate 52,763, forward strand.
TCCGAAGACATTCACGAACTGCGGAGTTAGCCCAATATGCCCCATTACCGGCACGCCACCTTCGACTAAGTGCCGAATAAGGTCCAAGTTCCCCGCCGCACCCTCCAGTTTAATCGCATGTGCACCCGCCCGCAGTAGCGCCTGAGCCGCGCTGACCGCCTCGTTCAACCCTTTCCGGTGCTCCAGAAACGGGATATCCGCCACGATGAATTTCCCATTCGCACCACGCGCCACGGCAGCGGTATGCAGGGTCATCATGGTCAGGTCTGCGGCCAGGGTGCTTGTGTGGCCATGCACGACCATGGCCACGGAATCACCGACCAGAATGGCGTCTATATCGGTCCGGGCCACCAGTCGGGCAAAGGGAGTGTCGTAACAGGTTACAAAGGAAATCCGCTCTCCGGCGGCCTTTTTCTTCCGAAAATCGGGGTGAGTCACAAAGGATATTCTACCCCCGCCACCAATGAGTATATTAACCTTTTGGCTAGCAAGGAGCTTTGCACCCATCCCTCTGCCCCCTTCCCTCGGCGTATTCCCGACTTCGTCGGCGCGAAGGAAGAGGGAGAAGAGACAGTCCTTACTCCCTCTCACCCCGCGATAAGCGGATAAGGCAGAGAGGGGGTGGCACGAAGTGCCGGGGGAGTGCAATACAGCAGTGCTAGTACCCATTCGCGTGGGCGTTGGGATCATAGCCCAGGAACTGGCGACAGACATAGATATCCCAGCTTTTGACCGCGCCGACGAAACCAGGGCGCTCCACGCGCACAATGGTGAATGGCTCGACGACTCGGAAGTAGCGGTGGGCGAGCGCTAAGGGCTCCTCGGCTTTATCGGACTCCAGGCAGAGCACCGCGTTCTTGCCCAGTAGCTCCGTGGGGTTAGTCCATACAAAGAACTGGTCACGGCGAGTGCCGAAGTACAGCCCTTTGACCTCTGGTTGACCTTTCAGATAAAAAGAAAGCACCGAATTGACTTTGTAGTTGGTTCCGGCCACAAAGGCATCGCCACCCGCACGCTCACGGGCAATCTCGATATTCGTCGTCATCTCGGGCCAGCCAAAGTTCTCGCAAAGCTTCGCGCCGGTCTTGCGGTCTATCTTCGCACCCAATTTGGTAAATGCGCCTGGGAACAGCCCGAAGAGGGTCATGAGTACCGATAGCCCGATAGTGGCCGAGACCGCGAACCGATGCTCTATCGTCTTCTTTTCCCAGCTACCGGCTAGCCAGGCAGCCAGTGGCATGAGAGCCACCACGTGCATAGGGGCAGGCCAGTTGGCCTCTAATTTGTTCTTGGCTGCCGTAGCGATACAGATAAGCAGAAAGGGCAGTGTAAGCGCCAGCACGAAGACTGCGCCGGGGTTGGTCTTGCGCTCCTTCCAGATGCGATACAGCGCGATTAGCTCTCCGAACCAGATAAGGGGACCGAGCGCGAGAGCCTGGCCGCCCAAGAAGTCGCCGAACAGTCGGCCCAGAAGTGTGCCACGCGTGTGAGAGCCGAGCCCCTGTGCGTGCTTGAGCTGAAGCCCATCATGATGCAAGTTCCAGATGACCATAGGCACGAACGCCAGTAGAGCAATCGCAAAGGCGATATACGGATGCGGTGTGCGCAGGTGCTTGCGATAGGGCTCGTGCCAGAATAGCAACACCAGTACACCCGGCGCAATGGCCAGCATGGTGACCTTGCAGAGAATCCCCAGCCCGGTAAGAATCCCTACTGCGTACCAGAGCTTCGGGTTATCGTCTTGAAGGGTTTTGGTGAGGGCATAGATAGCAGCCGCCCAGAAGAAGACCTGCGGAATGTCATAGGTGGCCATGAACCCACCGGCAAAGAGCAGGGGAGCGGCGCTGAGGAGAATCAGTGTCCAGAGCCCGACCTTGCTATCGAACCAGCGGCGTGCGATAAGAAAGGCGAGCCAGCCGGTGCCCGCCGAGAGCAATACAGAGGCCAGTCGGACCCCAAACGGGTTATCTCCGAAGAAGAACGTACCGAAGCGCACAAAGTAGGCGATACCCGGTCCCTGGTCCACATAGGAGAGGTCTAAGTGGCGGCTCCAGGTCCAGTAGTAGCACTCATCCTGAAACATGCCCTGGGTGGCAGCGAGTATCAGCCGGAGGACAGTTACGGCAGCCAGAAGCCAGAAAGCCACACGCGCCGTCGGGTCTTTCTTCACATGGGCATTCTACCGGCTAACATGGCTTCGTGGCTGGAGAAAACCGCGGGTTGAAAACCCCGTCTAGAGAGCCCTCCCCCGGCTTCGCCACCCCCTCCCCGACTTCGTGGGGGGAGAGGGTTACAGAAGATGGAGAGCTTGCCAGATAACTGGACAGCCTATCGGATTTGTTTACCCCCGCCCCCAAACGAAGTCGGGGAGGGGGTGGCGAAGCCGGGGGAGGGCATTCTACCGGAAGTAGCTTCGCTGAATCCGCTCTTGCTCTTCTTCACTGTTATGGTTACGGCGGTAGTGCTTCGCCATGACTGCGGCACGTAGCTTTTGCTTGCAGGAGGGGCAGAATATCTGGCGCTCTGGTTCCAGGGCGGCTATTTCTTGAAAGTAGGCAATGTTAGCGGCATAGGCGCCCTGCTCACGGAGGAACGTTTCCGAAGCCTGGACTTCGTTGGTCAGGTTGTTTCGGATTACGAACCCGTTCTCCACCATGCAGCGGCGAATGTGGTCGGCGGCCATTCCCGGTTCGTCTAATACATCTGCGCGCACCTGCAGACGAACCAGAGTTTCGATTTCGGCGGAACTATACACCCGCTCTGGCTCTAAGAGGCGTGTAATAGCATAGGCAATCTCGCGCTTTCGTTTCGAGCCGATTCTTCGGTCCTGCATAGTCTGACTCTCTATCGCCGGAGAAAGGGATGCGGTAAAAAACCACTCTTAGCGTGTGAGCAGGCTGGGCTATAATGAGAGAGACTAAAAGGAGGCTAAGCATCATGGCAGATAAGAAACCAAGAAAAATCTCCCCCCAGGCGGCTAAGATTTTAGAGCAGTACCGCCAGGCCGGGCAGAAGAGTGGAGCGGCGGGAACCGGAGGCGCACCCAGTGCCGATGGTAGCGGAGCGACGGAAAAGACCACGGGGCCAGCAGCACCGGGTGCGCAGATGCGCCGCAGCGGCAACCGCGGAAAGTAGTCGCCTCGTAGCCTATGAAGAGTACCGGCCCGGTCTGGCATGCCACTTTCCTAGGGGCATTTGGTCTGGAACGTGCCGGAGAGCGCCGCGAAAAGCTGCGCTCCTTGAAAATGGCGGTGTTGCTGGCCCGGCTGGCCGGCACACCGGGCAGACTCTTCTCTCGCGATGAACTCATCGCCGATCTCTGGCCGGACGATACCATAGAGTCCGGCCAGAACAGCCTGAGAGTGGCGCTCTCTCGCCTCAAGAGCGAGGTCGGAGAGGGGGTTATCGAGGCCACCCGGCTCCATATCCGCCTGATTCCTGGCACCTTAGACACCGATGTCGCCGCGTTTGAAGCCGCTGTAAAGCGAGGAGACTGGGCCAACGCGCTGGCTCTCCACAAAGGCCCGTATCTTCCTGGCGCCTACGATGATGCCACGGTCTTAGAGCGCGAGCGCTTAGAAGAACTGGCCGGTCGTATGCGCGAGCGTGCCGCATCTATCGGTAGTGAGCTTCCACGCCCTGCGCTTCCTGAATATCTTACGCGCTATCTTCCCCCCGCCGGACTGGAAGACGAACTCGCGGCGCTAATACGCGCGCGTCGCCTGACCACGATTCTTGGCCCTGGCGGTATCGGTAAGACCCGCCTTGCTACCGAACTGGCTCGCCGCCTGACGGATGAGTTCGCACTGGTGGCCCTAGTCCCGCTAGACGAATGCTTCGAGGCCGCCCGGATTCCCGAGCGCCTGCGGGCTGTACTCTCTCTAACCCTGCACGAAGGCTCCACCCGCGAAGTCCTTGCTACGTTTTTCCAGAACCGCTCCGCGTTGCTGGTCTTAGACAACGTGGAGCAGCTCCTGGTGCTGGATAACATGGAGCAGCTTGTGGCCACGGGTGCGGCAGAGGTCATAGAAGACCTACTACAGGCCATTCCCACTCTGCGGCTACTCGTAACCTCCCGGCAGGCGCTGGGCGTGCCCGGTGAGCAAGTCTTCCCGTTGCTCACCCTGCCGTCCGAAGAGAGCGAGGCGCTGTTTATCGACCGTGCCCGCTATGCCCGCCCCGGCTTCACGCCCGATTCCCGAAGCCTGAATGCCATACGAACTCTCTGCGCTCGGCTAGATGGCATTCCGCTGGCGCTGGAGCTAGCGGCCAGCCGGATGCGCAGCCAGAGCGTGACCGAGATTCTGGAGCAGCTGGAGCGTGGTGACCGCCCACTCATGCAGCCCGGCAAGCTCGCCCGCCACGCCTCCCTGGAAGCCGCCATTGCGTGGAGCTGGCGCTTGCTCCCCGTGCACCAGCAGCGTTTTCTGGCCCAGCTCTCCGTATTTCGGGGCGGCTGGACCGTGGAGGCTGCCGCTTTTGTGGGAGACTGCCCCGATGCCGCCGACCGCTTAGAGGCGTTCTTAGATGCCTCGCTAATAGTCCGCGAAGAGACCATCTCCGGTCGGACTCGCTTCCGGCTCTTAGAGACCATTCGCGCGTTCGCCGCTCAGCAGCTAGACCCTGGCTTGCGTGAGCAAGCGCGGGTGCGCCACCGTGACTATTTCAGCCGCTCCGCCTCTCGGGAAGATACTGAGAATATCCTGGCCGCACTCGCCTCCGCGCGGGAAGACGATGACGCCGCGACCGCCTATAGTCTACTCGTTACCCACGGGCAGGGTTATCTCTCCCTGCTGGGCGCCAGTGTGGGATTGGCAGAGTGCCGCGCTACCCTGGCCCTTCCAGCACCGACCCCAAAAGAGCGGCTGATTGTACTGAGTCTCGCCGTTCAGTTCGCAGACACTCTGGGCGATCTGGTTCTGGCTCGCCTGCTTACCAGCGAAGCCTTTGAAATGGCAGGCGCCGACCCAACACTACGCGCCATTGCGCTCTCGATACAGGGTCAGCTTGCTGTGTCGTGCTATCTCAGCCCAGATGAGATGATTCCACCGCTCCGGGAAGCGCTGGAACTCACAGTGGCTATAGGCGACGATACCACTCGCGCGACGGTTCTGCGCCGCCTGGGCATCCTGCTCCTGCGCTCCCGCCAGTTCGACGAAGCCCATGCCTGCTTCGCCCAATCCGAAGAACTATTCACGGCTATCGGGGACCTCACCGGCGCGCGCTACGCCATGGCGAACCGAGCGCATGTGCGCTTCGAGCAGGGGAGTTTAGAGGGAGCGTTAGCGCTTTACCGAGTCTGTCTGGAGCGGGCACGCGAGGAGGGGGACTGGGTCCATGAGTCCAAGATTCTGCTCAACATCGGCTCTATCGAAGCCGCACTGAAGCATTGGTCCGAGGCCAGAACCACCACGCAGGAGTGCATTCAACTCTGTCAGCGCATCGGCAACATGCGCACCCTATCGTTCGCGCTCTGGAACCTGCCTGAGCCCATGATGCACCTGGGCCACCCCGATAAAGCTGCGTCTCTACTGCGCTACGCCGAACGCCTCTGGCTCACCCGCTTCGGCGCCCTGGCTCCCGATGACATCACCTATCGTGATGACATCCTCGCCACCAGCACCATCCCTGCCAGTGATGCCCCGAAGACCCTCGATGAAGCCCTGTCTCTGGCATTGTCGGTAGCGTAGCATGACCTCGGGAGCACTTCCTAAATACCTGCACGAGCTTGCCCATCTCCATAGGAACGCCACGAAAGCAAAGGGAGCGGCGCCGCACAAGCCTCTTCTTCTTCTCGCTATTTTGCAAGAACTAGATGCCGGGCGAATTTCCGAGAATCTGATAACACTTACCCCGGAGCTAGTAGCTGCATTTCAGACTAACTGGCAAGCACTCGTTCCGAAAGAAGCAAACTGGCAGCCTCGCATGAGCTACCCTTTCCGTTATTTAAAGCGAGACGGATTCTGGGAGTTGGTGAAAGATGGTCAGCCAGTCACTATAGAGACAAAATATGAACCTAGCCTGAATCAGCTTGCGGCTCTTTGTGATGGCGGGCGCTTCTCCGCAGACCTATGGGAGCTATTGACCGATAGTCAGATCCGCGCAGTGCTTCGTGACCAAATCCAGAACACTTACTTTGCAGGAACCTCCACACCAGTTAGTGAGGTTGTCACGCTGAACTATCTAGCAATACAGATAGACAGGCTGAAGAACCAGGCACAGGCGAAGTTCAAGGTGAAGTACGTGCAGGAGCGCAAAGATGAATGCTACGTGCGGAACCGGCTATTTCCCCAGGTAATCCGTGATCTCTACAACAACTCTTGCTGCATTTGCCACCAATCCGCTAGTCTGCCTAAGAGCACCCTCATAGATGGGGCGCATATTATGCCGTTTGCGGAGTTCCATAACGATGATCCGCGCAATGGGCTGGCGCTCTGTAAGAACCATCATTGGGCCTTTGATGCTGGCGCATGGAGTCTGACAGATGAAGGGCGAGTCATCGTTTCGCCAAAGCTGGCTAGCAGTGCAGGCTTTTTAGAAGCGAATGCGCCGATTGCCCTGCCGAAGGAGGCTACCTGCAAGCCAGATCCGCAGGCGCTTGCCTGGCATCGGTCACATATCTTCCAAAGCTAAGGAGTCGAGGGAGCGACTGGGAGAAAGTAGGGGCCAATATGCCCAGGATCAGGTGGTGTTGCAGGCCCTAATGGTGTCAATGAACCATTGGAGTTGATCTGATAGAGGCCGAAGCGATTTTCATCGATACTGTTGCCAGACCAGTAGGGATGGGTGTACATCAGATCTTTGGTGGGGTGGAGGCGCATCGAGCCAAAACAATCCGGTTTACCCGGCATAGCGAGAGAGTACGTGGAGATCGTGCCACTCGCAGCGATAGGATAGGTGCGGACGGGCGTGAGATTGTCGGGAAACGTAGAGGATTCGTACGATGCCCAGACATAGCGGCCATCGCGTGACACGGCCAGGGACTCTATGGAGTCGTTTGGTGCGATCATCGGCAGGGGATTTTGCAGTTGTCCGCTGGTTAATAAAAAGACATCAATGCCGTGATTGAATCCCACGGCGTCATAGAGCGCTCGGCCTTTAGGGTCCAGGTAGATAGAGCGCGCGTATGTCGTCTGTTTATTCTGCAGTAGGGCGAGCTGCCCGGTGGCAGTAAAGCTGAACACACGATATGCGCTGTCGTAAACCCGGCTATAAAGGTATCGTCCATCCGCGGAGGCTTCCAGATACGTGCTACCGAAGTTGCCGCTGGCGTTAATCAAGAATCTGGAGGGGTTGAGTGGGGTAAGGTTACCGTCCGGTTCTACCTTGTATTGGAGGACTCCGAAGTAATCCGATACATAGGCGAATTTGCCATCGGGGGAGAAGCGGATACAGGTCGGAAAGGCATTTTCGGCATAGCTGATCGTGTGCAGAAGCGTCAGGCCCGTTTCTTCGATCTTATAGATACAGACGCTCCCCTGACCTCTGTTAGTTCCCAGATTGATAGCATAGGCATACGGAAGCTTGGGATGTGCCTGAAGATCGCAAGTGAACAATCCCGCCGGGACGCTGGGATTGGGAAGTGGCACTATAGTATCGTTGTCATCCACGCGAAATTGATGAATGGTCATACCGTCATTGTGGAGAACGTTGCCTGTTAAGAAGCAGGCGAGCCACTTGGCGGGCCGCACAGGAATGGGGGGCGTGGTAACGCTGACCCCGGATTCGGTGTCGCGAATGGTAATAGCGGCGCTTCCATACGCCACGCCCTGAAGACTCTGATCGGCTCCCACCGTAAGAATGGAAGGATTGTCCGACGTTATCTGGAGCGCCTCAGGAGCAAGGACCAGCAGGTTGTTGTCCGCATCATAGGCAGAAATAGACAACGCTACTGTCTTGCCGATACCAACCACATTGGGAGGAGTGACCGTGATACGCGCTACTGTGCTAACTAGCGACAGAGAAATGCGGGCTTCCTGCTGCTCTGGAACTGTTGTTACCGTACCTGCTTTGGCGAGAGCGATACCAGTCGCATCACTGCTGGCAAAGGCTTCTGCATAGACTCCGATTGGCCCTGGAACCAGATTCGAAAAGAGAGCGGTACTGGTGCCGCCATTCGTAGGCCGCGACAAAATGCGAAAGTCAATCTCTGCACCGTCACGCCACAAGGAAACACGCAGGGAGTTCGCCGCGCGTGGAATTACTCGGGAACGTTCGGGCCAGCGTATCGAAATACTGGCACTACTCCGTGAAATAGCTTTTAGGGAGCTGTTGTGTCCTCCGCAACTACTTAATACTGGTAAAGATAACAGAAGGCAGAGCTGCCAGATACGCATAGTCTATTTTAACCTGAGAATGTAACTATTAACGAAAAGAATAAGGCACGGCCAGGAAGAGATTTCCTGGCCGTAGATCACTTACTTATCCAACTCGCCGGGCTGTAGGCCCACGGGGAGCATGGCGGGGCGACTGACTTCCGAGGTCATGGTGTAGTGGGTGCCGGAGTTCGAGGATTTCTCGAAGCCGGTCATGGCTTCCAGCACATGGGCGGCCAGTGCGCCGCTGACCCGGTGATCGCGCCCGGTCTGGAACGCGACGGCGATATCTGCTGCACCAATGCCACGGCTGTTATCGGTGTAGCCATGGGTGAGAGTCACTTCCTCCCAATCCCCGTTGCCACGCTTCAGACGCACCGGACCACCGAAGCCGTTTGGGTCGGGTACAGCTAGCGTACCCTCGGTGCCGAAGACCACGATGGGGGAGAACGGTGGCACGCCGTATACATCAAAGCTCTGTACGATCTGACCGATGGTGCCGTTCGCGAACTCCATTACCCCAGAGTAGTGGGTGGGCACTTCGACATCGATAACCGTCCCGTTCAGCGGCTGGCTGGTAATCGTGCGCTTGGGGAACGTAGTTCGCACGCAGCCGGTGAGTCGCTTGATGGGGCCGAGCATGTTCACCATAGCCGTAATGTAGTAGGGACCCATATCCAGCATGGGGCCACCACCGGGTTTGTAGTAGAACTCCGGAGCCGGGTGCCAGGATTCGTGGCCGCGTGAAAGCATGGTCGCCATAGCCGCTACCGGCTCCCCGATGGCGCCATCATCGATTAGCTTCCGGCAGGTCTGATGCCCACCGCCCAGAAACGTATCCGGAGCGCATCCCAGCCGCAGACCCTTCTCTTTGGCCATAGCAACCAGCGCCGCACCTTCTTCGTAGGTCACCGCCAGTGGCTTCTCCAGGTGCACGTGCTTGCCCGCTTCCAGCGCCGCTTTAGTAACCGGGTAGTGAGCTTTGGGAATGGTGAGGTTGATAATGATTTCGGTTTCCGGGTCGGCTAGCAGCTCATCTACAGTGAGAGCACGGCACCCGTTTTTGTCAGCAGCAGCCTTGGCACGGTCCATATCCAGGTCCGCACAGGCAGCGATAGAGAGAGTTGGGAAGAGTTTAGTGGCGTTGAAGTACGCGCCAGAGATGGCCCCGCACCCGATCACGCCGAATTTCACAGGTCGAAGGTCGGACATGGGGCTATATTGGCTATGCGCGCGGCATCCCCCTGCGTGAAGTAAAAGAGTAAAAACAAGTGAGTAGTGAAGAATCCGAATTACCTCTTCCCTCTGGGTCGAGAGGTAATAAACCTTCCGGCACCCCCACCGCTGAGGTCTCTCTAACCGAAGTGCAGATTCGTGCTCTGCTGTGGCATTCGCACCCGGACCTGGCCGAGCTGCCGCTTACGTTCGTGGATTCTGGTTGGGATAATGCCATGTGGCGCCTGGGAGAGACTCTGGCGCTCCGACTGCCGCGCCGAGAAACTGCTGTGGCGCTGATTCAGCATGAACAGCGCTGGTTGCCTCGGCTGGCTCCGGAGTTGCCATTGCCCACTCCCGCGCCGGTGCGCGTGGGAGAACCCACGGAAGCCTACCCGTGGCCCTGGAGTGTGGTGTTGTGGATGCCGGGGCGATCTGCCGACCTCTGCCTACCGAATGCCGAGCAGGGGCCGGTTCTGGCAGCGTTTCTAAAGGCGCTGCATCAACCCGCGCCGCCAGACGCACCACACAATCCAGTTCGGGGAGCGCCGCTGATAGAGCGACAAGCGGTGATAGAGGAGCGCCTGGCACGGGTGGAAAAGTCCGCGCCGGAGTGTCTGACACCCCGAATCTATGCGCTTTGGGAACAGGCACTCGCAGCACCATCCGAAGACAATCCGACCTGGCTGCATGGGGATTTGCACTCCCGCAACGTGCTGGTTGGAAACGCGGGCGAGCTAACTGCCGTAATAGATTGGGGAGATATGACAGCAGGGGATAGAGCTACCGATTTAATGGCGCTCTGGACGCTCCTGCCGGATAAGTCCGCCCGTATCGCCGCTATGCAAGCCTATGGCCCGGTGCCGGAAGCGCTCTGGCAGCGAGCACGCGGCTGGGCCGTCTCCTTCGGTCTGATGCTGCTGGCCAGCGGGCTGGTAGATGATCCCAGGCTCGCGGCGGCGGGCCGAGCGACACTGGAGCGGCTAGTGGAGGGGCCTTAGCCGCTAAGTTCATCGCATGATACTCTCTGGGGTGGAAATAGAATCGGTCAAGTTATGGAGTTGAGCATCGTCATTCCGGCGTACAACGAAGAAAAGAGACTGCCGGGAAACCTGCCTATCATCAAGGAATTCTTAGATGGCATGGCAGTCACCTATGAAATCATCGTGGTCGATGATGGCTCGAAAGACCGAACCTCCGAGCTCATAGCCGCCGTTCCCTATGTACGGCTGATTACCCTGAGCGAGAACCAGGGCAAAGGCGCCGCCGTAAAGACCGGTGTGCTAGCCGCCAAAGGCGACTATATTCTGTTTATGGATGCCGACCTGGCGACTGCGCTGGACGAAATCCCCAAAGTTCTCCGGATTATCAAAGAGAAGAACGTGGGCATGGTCTTCGGTTCACGCGATATGCCGGACTCCCAGTTAGTGAAACACCAGCCGGGGCTACGTGAGCTTTCCGGGCGCATGTTCAACAAAGTGGTCCAGGCGCTGGCGGTGCCGGGCGTGGTGGATACCCAGTGCGGGTTCAAGATATTCACCCGCGCCGCCGCGCAGGAAATCTTCTCTCGCATGACCTTGAACCGCTTCAGCTTCGATGTCGAGATTATCTATCTGGCACAGAAACTCGGGCTGGGCTGCCTGGAAGTGCCCGTGAAGTGGGAGCATAAAGAGGGGGCCGCAGCGTTCACCAAACCCGGCGACCACCTGAAGCATGGCCTGCGTATGATTCGCGATGTCTCCACCATCCGCTGGCGACACAAGGGGCTGCAACCGCTTCCCAAAACGGAGCGGGCGACCTCATGAAGAAGGCCCTTGCCTGGGGAGCTGTACTTGGTGGCGCGGCGGCAGGAGCGCTGGCCTACGCCTTGAAAGTCGAACCCTATTTAGTAGAGGCCACGGAGACCACACTCCACCCGCCACGCCTGCCCGAAAGCTGGAATGGTCTGCGGGTACTCTTCCTCTCCGACCCGCATGTGTGCGAGTTCGGCCAGCGCGAAGAGAAAGTCTTGAGTCTGATTGGCGAGCGTGAGGCGCCGGAGCTAATCCTATGGGGCGGGGACTTTCTGGGCACTGTGGATTCGGTAGACCAGGCGCTGAAGTTTGTGGAAGCCGTCCGCGCGAAATTCCCCACCGTGCCCATGTACGCCGTGCCCGGTAACTCGGAGCACAAGCCCGGCAAGAAACAGCGCGAGCGCCTGTACACGGGCCTGCGCGCCTTAGATATCGCACTACTGATTAACGAGTGGGAGCCGCTGACCCTGCGCGGTGAGACGATTACCCTGGCCGGGTGCGATGATGCCTACTATGGCTGGGCGGATTTAGACAAAACTTTCGAAGGCGCACCGCAGGACCGCTTCACTCTGCTACTCTCGCACTCTCCGCAGGTAGCCGCTATTGTAGCGAACACAGCCGACCTCATGCTCTCTGGGCATACCCATGGTGGCCAGGTGCGCGTGCCGGGCTTCGGGGCCATAAAGACCCAGAATCCGCTCTCTCGGCGCCTGGATATGGGCGTGTTCGATAGAGAGAAGCTGGCCGCGATTCTGGGCGAAGATCCTGGCGGCGACATGCTCACCTTTGTGGGGCGAGGCATCGGTGTTGCGACTCTCTCATACGCAGCCTGGTTCGCTCCGCGCTTTCTCTGCCGCCCCGAAGTCGCCTATCTAACTTTGAGCCGTTAACGTAGCTGCTTTTGCCGCTTCACCCAGCCTTTCTGCCCCCTATCCCCCAATAATGGGGGCACTCAGATTAGGTTACTTTCCTAAGCCGCTTCGCGGCGTTGCTGCCGCTACAACACGCTTTTCGTTAGTGACACCGATGCTGCGAAGCAGCTAAAGGCTGCCCGCAGGGCACTCTTACTCTGGTGCCCCCATTACTGGGGGATAGGGGGCAAGATGGTGCACGACACGCGGATAAATTTTATTGCCTGAGGATGGGGAAATTCATGGCGGAGCAACCCGTGAAATCCTATACTAGAACATGCCCCGGTTAGAGCCTTTCGAGAGTCGTTTTTCTCTTGTTTTGCCGCGTGCCACGGAGGAAAAATGGCGTGCCGTGGGGTGGCAAACGAACCTCATGAAGGCGCGCGAGGAAGCGCAACGATTGCACCGTCCTATATTTCTCTGGATCATGGTCGGCAACCCCCAGGGCTGTACATGAAACAACGGGCAGAGGGGTCGGCGATCCTTCGAAAGTGACTTGCTGCAGAAGCGGCTAAAAGAAGAGTTCGTGGCGGTCAGTGCCAATACACAGGACCTGCAGTGGCATAGGTCGCTAACGCAGAAATGGTTTCTGGAGCTGGTCAAGAAAACCATGACGGCGCAACTCAGTGTGCGTAATGGCAGTAAACTCAGCGGGCAGGGGCCGGGCAATGCGGACCTCGACCTGAACCGGCAGATGCTCCAGAGCAACGATCCCCAGGGAATGTATATCGTGGGGGCGGATGGCACGCCGTATGGATTCGCGAACGACCACGATACCCCGGAGATCAATCGCTTGATGAATCTCGGGCTGAAAGGCTTCCGTGCTCACCCGCCGCGCTCGGTGGTTATTTCTCAGGCAGAAAAGAACTCGTCGTTTAGCATTACGCCTCCGGCAGATGCTCAGGTGCTCCAGGTCTTTGCCCGGATTCCCGCGCCACCCAGTACCTGCTCGTTTCTGAACAACGGAGTCGGGCGAGATTTCTGCTGGGTCTATGGGCAGGAGCTGCAAGAGGTAGCACAGCGCGCCAAAGGGCCCAAAGGCAGCGTGTTCTCTCTGCCAATGACTCTGGTGCGGCGTATTGCCCGGTTCCACCTGGTAGACGATGTACGAGGCACTCCGAATATGTGGGAAGCCTCCGAGATTCAGGCCGCGCAACTTCAAGCCCGGATTCTCTCGACGACATCGTTGCAGCTTACGGGGAGCTTTGCTCTGCAAACGGCACTGGCTCGGCGAGGATATGCGGGAAAGCTGGAGGGCACTCTGGAGCTATCGCCGACTACCGGAAAATGGACTCGCCTGCGCCTGCTGGCCGATGGTACTGCGTTCGGGGCGGGCACCTACACACCCAATCAGCCACCCAACCCATATCGGCTTCTGGTGGGATTCTTGAACACGTCGCTTCCCGAGGCGCGTATCGTCCCGCCCGAGGAAGTCGCTACCTACAATCGGACGACTCGCTATCGCTCACCGTAGCAAGCAATAGCGAGTGGGACTATCTGACCTTGAAGATGTAGTCAGTGTTGTAGCAGCGCACAAAGAGCTGATTGCCCTCTAAAGCGATATGCTCCGGGGCGGTCTTCATAGGAATACGCTGAAGCGTGCGGCCTGTTTTCTTATCTACTACAAAGAGGTAGTCCGGCTCGGCGGTGAAGCCATAGCCACAGATCAGAAAGTCCGAGCCCACAGCCAAGTTGTAGCTGTTCGCCACCCGTGGCCCTGTCTGCCAGAGCAGCTTGCCGGTCTTCACATCTGGAGCAGCCAGGTAACCGGTTTTACCGCCAATCTCATTGGCATACCCCGGATACGATGCAATGACATAGAGAATATCGCCCTCTACATGCGCCGCGTAGATCCAGAGCGCTTTCCCGTTTTGCACCCATTTCGCGAAGTCGAAGCCATAAGAGGGAGTGGGGCCGGGTTGCCCTTCGAAGATAGCGACTTTATCTCCGCCGCCCGGCCCTATCTTGCTGTAGATAGCCGAGGTTATCTGCCCCGGAGTTAGCGAGACAAACTTGTCTGCACCCAGGAACGCCTCTGGCAGCTCCGCCGGGCGCTCACGCTGAGGCAGGGCCGCTTTATGCTTCTCCCGCCATGGCTCATCGTCGATTATCTGGTTCTTCTTGGAAGACACCAGGCTCAGGCGGGTTTTCGACCGGGCGGCACCGGTTGCATAGCGGGCGCCAGAGGGGTTACGGGGGACGACTATCAGCTTCTCGCGAACTCTCAAAACACGGTTCCTTTCAAACGTTCACCACGGAGAATTGTGTCTCTCCGTGGTGAAGTGTACCCATTTAGAGCCGTAGCTCTGAAAATGCTTCGGGCTAAAGCTTCGGGTTCCGACCGTATTCGTTCGAGCCGGGGTCGCTGTCCTGAAGGTGTAAGACCAGCAGGATAATCCAGCCTGCGATCGGTATCAGGTAGCACAGAAGCCACCAGGCGCTACGCCCGATATCGTGCAGGCGGCGAACACTCACTGCTAGAGAGGGTAGGAAGATAAAGAGAGAGTAGAGGCCGCTCAGAAACCCCTCGCCATCTTCATGATGCCCGAAAGAAGCATCGATATGCCTCAGTACATAGGCGAACAGTCCATTGAATAGCACGAAGTACCAGAACTCCGCGCGGCGCGCACGTCCACCGAAGACCGCGTATTTGTTAAGGACTTGCAGGTACCAGTTCATTTTAAATCTCCGTTGTTTCCGTTCTGTGAAATAAGACCGGTAATGCGCTGTTTTGTTGCACTTGTCGGGCAAAAAGCCGAGAACCGGGAGTTTTACTATCTTGTCCGGGTTTAGCCTACAACCGACTGGGGTATATTGAAGCCCATGCCCGACGATTCCACGCCGCGACGTCGTTTCTCTGCTATTACCCGCCGCGAAGCACTCGGGTGGCTCGGTGGTCTGATAGCTGCGCCTGCAGGAGCAAAACAGGGGCGCCCACCGATAGTCATCAAGCCCAATGGAGGGCAGCCGCCGATTGTGCTCAAGCCAGGGGGCGGGCTGATTCCGGGTGGAATCATAGGCGCCAATGCCGCACCGGGAGCCCTACCTGGCCTGCCCGTAGTACGCGCCGACGATCTGCTGAATGTCAGCGTGGAACTGGTCAATCTGAGCTTCACAGGGAGCGGAGCGGGCCGCAAGCTCCAGCGCACCAACACCAAGCCCGGCGATGCCTTTGTGGTGCTTCACTTCCCGCCGCAACATATAGCCGAGCAAACCCTGCCGGAGACCAATGCGGGGCTCCCACCTGCGCCCGCTCAGCCGCTAAAGAGCCTGCTGGCCAGTAACTCCCGCGTGGCCTTTGCCGTGCCCGCCAACATCAGCAGTCTGCCGGGGAATTTAGAGGAGCTGCTCACGGCCCTGCGCGCCATGCCCCTCACGTTCTCGGCATCAGCTACCGCAGCGCCGCCTGTGGCAAACCAGACCGCCATAGAGGTGGTCTATGGCCTCACTATCTCGCCACTCTCTACCGAGAACAAACTCCGCTTTGTTAGCGCACCCGTCACGCTCTCCGGGCGCACCAACCTTTTTACCGCCCGGTTCGATGGTGGCACGCATGGCCTGGGGCAATTCTGGCGCGCCGTTGTCGCCTCCGGGGGAAGTCCACCGTTCGATGCTCCGCTGACCCTGAAAGACCGCCAGGATTTAGTGGCGCTCACCGGGGATGCCGCCGATGTCTCTGCTGGGCGACGAATCGAGGCGGAGACACTCACGCTCTCGGCACTGGGAGCGTGGAGCAAGCTGCGTTATGAAGCCGAGCCACCACCCGGTTCCAGTTTAGAGGCATGGACCCAGCACGCCAACATGGGGCGTGACCAGTTTGTGCGCGTGGTTCGCAAGGGGTACCTGCTACCGTTCGGGCATCGGGTTAGCTTCGTCACTATTTCAGAGCGCAAGTTCCTGCCGTCCGGGAGTGGCGCGGTGGCGACTCTGGTAAAGCGGCAGTTCCTGATTATCCGCGAGCGCGAGCGCACATTCCCCACGCCAAACAATGCCTATACTCGTGTGATGCCGTTCCGCCGGGTCCGGATAGACATTCCGCAGACCCCTCTGCTCGACCCCACCTGGGTGCGTATGGGCTGGCCGATGGTGGAAGGGAAAGACTTCCGCTTCCCGGTGACCGCCTGGGACGATGAGGGGCGCGAGGTTCACTTCGATCTCCCCATGCTCTTCGCCAGCGCGGATGCCGGGACCGCTGCCAGTACCGGACCGAATATTCCAACGGCGATAGCGCGCTACAACACCCCGCCCGCCGGACCGGATGCGAATAAAGAGCTGCTCCGGCATACGGGTCTGCCCATGGGGCAGAAAATGTCGTTCGCGCCCGCCAGTAAACCGGGCGATACCGCCTACGAAACCGCCAGTCTGGTCTGGGCGGTAGCAGGGGGAGTGCAGCAAGGGAACTCGATACTGGCGCTTCCTGCGGCGCCACCACCGGGCTTCGTGCCCGTGCTGTTTGCCGCTACTGTGGCCCTGCCCGGCGCCCAGGAGCTCTACGGCAAGCCCGTGCCGCTTATCATCGGGTACGACGAGCTGTACATCAAGAACGGCTTCGGCGGGCAGGTGAATGTGGGGGAGGTGCTGCTTCGCTCCGCTACCGCCGTGCCTCTCAAACTGCCGGGGGACACCGGTGGGGGCTTGGCCGCACCAAACTATACGCTGACGCATCTCTCGCGCAAACTCGGGCCTGTAGCCGGAAAAGCCCTGGGCGGCGGTAAGTTCGATGTCGCGAACATCGCCAAGGGCACCTTCAACCCCACGGAGTACTTCGGCTCGGTCTTAGACGCCAAACTGCTCGGTACCCTGACCTTGGGCGATCTTTTGAATGGCATCACGGGTATCCTGGATGATGCTCCGAAGATGGTGCGCCAGGAGTTCCCCGATAAGATCGAAATCACTCAGAAGTGGGTAACCACCCGACTCCCCGATAAGAAGCTGGTCTTTGAGAAGCGGGGCGGATGCGAGCTAGCGCTGGTAGCCACGGCAACGACTCCCATCTCGCTTTCCGGGCCGGGAACGCCCACACTGACCTTCTCGGCGGCTCTCAAGAACTTCGATCTGGCGCTGTTCGGGGTAGTCCGGCTACCGTTCAATGTCCTCAGTTTCTCGGGCGAGGTCGGTAAGAAACTGGATGTCGTGGCCGACATGGGCCAGCTCCAGTTCGGCGGACCGCTGGCGTTTATCAACGAAGTTCGGAAGTACATTCCCGCTAGCGGGTTCTCCGACCCACCGAGTTTGGACATCTCACCCAGCGGTGTGACTGTAGGGTACTCCCTGGAGCTGCCCACAGTCGGCGTCGGGGTGATGACCTTCGAGAACATGGCGCTCGGTGCGGCCCTCACCATTCCGTTTACAGGGCAGCCCGTGCGGTTCCGGTTCCATTTCTGCGAGCGCGAGCGCCCGTTTCACATCATCTGCTCGTTCCTGGGCGGCGGCGGGTTCTTCGCGCTGGATATCGGAGCGGATGGTATCGAGCGCATCGAGGCGTCACTTGAGTTCGGTGGTGGGTTCTCCATCAATCTGGGAGTGGCCGCCGGGGCTGTGAGCGCCATGGTCGGCGTGTACATGGTCTATACGCTTGCCAACGGAGGCGTAGAACTGACCGGCTACGTGCGTATCCGTGGCTCGCTCTCTATCTTGGGCATCATCACCATCAGCCTGGAGTTCTACCTGGCTCTCACCTACAACAGCGCAGATGGCTCTGCCTGGGGCGAGGCCAGCGTGAAGGTAGAGATAGAAATTCTCTTCTTCTCCAAAACCGTGAGCGTGACCGCCCGCCGCCAGTTCGCGGGAGGCAAGGGTACGGCCATGGAGAGCCTGCCCGAGCGCCACTACGCTGCACTGGAGTTAGAAGATGGTGGCTTCGACGATGCCGAGGAGGCAGAGTTCGGTCAGCCGCCCGTGTTCAAGCCAGCCAATCAGCCCAAGCTCCATACCAATTTCGGTGCGCTCCGTACCAAAGACATTCTGACCACCGACCAGTGGACCAAGTACTGTAAGGCTTTCGCATAAATGCCAACCGAGAAGATTATCTTTACCGCCTGCCCACAGGGAGTCAGTGGCGGCAAACGCGTGCTGAGAGTGCATCTGGCGCCCCAGCTTTCCGGGGGCACACTGCTTTCTCAGTTCCCCGCACTTCGGGAGTGGCCTACCACGGCCCAGAAACTCTCGCTGAAGGTCACGGTGGGCGGTGCGTCGGTAGTCATCAAGCCGACTCTGGATGTGCAGGCACTCAAGCTCTGGCAGGCGCTTTTCCCGCCGGATAAGACCCCGGTGACGTCGTTTGAGGTCGAGAATCTGACCACCCGGTTCATCCTATCCTACCCGGCGTCGCTGGTAGGGGCTACTATCCTGCTGGCGCATACCGGGCTTGCCACCGAGGCGGATAAGGGGCTGCCCAATGCCGCCAATCTAGGAAAAGTGTTGTTTCCCCTGCTACCGCCCAGCACTGTGGGAGCGCAACGTATAGGGTACGACCCGAACCGTGCCATAGAGCAGGTGAAAGCCAAGTATGGGCGGGGTGCTGTGGGAATCCCCACCGGCGCGAACCCGACGGATATTGCCCGTGAATCGTTCTTTCTAGGGCGTGCCTTTCATGGGGCACGCAACCCGAAGCCAACCAATCCCACGGGTAAGCAGACCTTAGACGATTTAGACTTCCATGGCATTGTGGGACAGCTTGCCGAGTACCCGGAGCTGCTCAAGAAGCTGGGGCTGGTGTTCGAGGTCACTCTGCCCACCGGAGCGGCTACCGAAGTCTTTGTGGAGCCGGTGTGGGCAGCAGGCAGCCCTGCTGTTGTGGCCGTGTCACCGCGCACGCAGGTCAGCGCGGCGTTCTATCCGAAGGGGGACGCTCGAATTGTCGATGGCTTTGTGGATCTGAAGACCCCTGGAAACGGCTATGCCATCACGAACTTCGATATAGATGGCGCCCTGCACCAGTTTGTCAGCCTGGCCGAGTCTTTGTTCAATACCAGCCAGCGCAAAACTCTGGACACTCCAGAGTCCACCGGTCTGGCACCGCTACGCTCGACCGGGTTTTCTGTGCTCCAGCTAGGGCGCGCCATGCTGCTGAAATCACGACTTTCCGCCGCGCAGCAAATGAAAGGGCAGGCAGCGCCTACTTTAGATGCGGAGCTTCTGAACCGGGGCTGGCGCGTGGATGTACGCGACTACAGTGCCGGAAAGACCAGCCCGTGGCGCTCGCTCTGTATGCGGATAGGAGAGTACTCGTTTCCTAAAGCCCCAGGCATGGCAGCCTTAACTGGAATTTCTGATGAAGGCTCTATCCGTACTGCAGTCACCGAGCAGCCGGGGCATCCGGAGCTCTATCTGCACGAATCTCTGTTCAACTGGGAGGGCTGGAGCCTGTGCGCCCCGCGCCCCACGAAGCCAGTACCCGACGATGGCCCGCCACCGGTAGAGGCCCCTCCGCTGGTGCTGAAAACGGCCTTCGAGACCACCCCAGGCACGCTGCCGCGCCTGCGCTTTGGGCGGCTCTATCAATTCCGTATGCGCGCCGTGGACCTGGCAGGCGGAGGACGTACGAACGCGGATCCCGGCGGCGAGGCGCAGGCCAGCGTTCCTGTGCCGTATGGACGCTATGAACCCGTGCCACCACCCGTAGTGATTCTTCAGAAAGCCCCTGGCGCGGGCGAGTCCGCCGACCGCCTGGTGATACGCAGCCTGGCGCCGGGCCAGGGCGCAGGCGAGCCCAGCGTGCGGCATCTGGCACCGCCGCGCGTGAGCGTGGATTCGGCAGTGACGCATGGGGTCTTAGACGATGCCTCCGGCAAGCCGGATGTCACCAAGATAGGCATGCTGCATACCAGAGATGCCGATTTCCCGCAGGTCTTCCTGCCTGATGTCTTCCATCCGACTGACAATGACCGCATGTCTCGGGCGATTCTGGTGCCCGATACCGAAGCGCAGATCCCCTATCTGCCCGATCCGCTCTGCAACGGCGGCATCCTGGTGGGAGATGCCGGATTCGGCAACCTCCCCTTCGCGACTGGCACAAACTGGCCCAATGACTGGAAGACCTTCCGGGTCCGCTTAATCGAGGGGCCACGCGGCGCTAAGATAGATGGGCGCGAGATTGTGGTCTCTTTGCCCAAGGCCGAGCGCGCTACGTTCCGCCTGGCAAGCCTGCTGCACGCGGATGCCTACAAACAGTTCGCTCTCTGGCAGTGGATAGAAGTGGCCAAAAACAACGGGCAGCTACCGGCAGCGCGCTATGAAGCCCTGAAGAAACTGGCACAGGCGGGTGGTCACTGGATGCTGACCCCGAACCGCACTATTACTTTGGTGCACGCCGTGCTACAGCCGCTAGAAGCGCCTGTAATTGGGGGGCTTTCCGTGCAGAGGGTGCTTACGTCTCCTACCTTCCTAATGCCCGGCTCTCTGACCTGTGATGCCAAATCCACGGGGCAGTTAGACATGCGTGCCACCTGGACAGACATGGTAGATGACCCTGCCAAGCCGCTTACCGAAACCCTACCCACTAACACTGGCAAAGTGAGCCTCTTCAGCCTGCCGCTACGCTTCCCCAACGACGAAGTGCCCGCCAGTGGTGGCAACGTAGAAGTAAAGGGCAGCAATGGTAAAAGCATCGCGTCCTGGGAGCCGACCAACAAGCGGGTTATCTTCACTGAGGGCATTTTAGGCGCCGCTGGTGACCCGCCAATGGCAACCATGCCGGATACCCGCTACCACCGGATCCGCTGTACTGCGATAGCCTCCACCCGGTTCCGAGAGTATTTCCTGCCCAAAGACACCGTAGGCAAGCCAACCACACAGACCTCAACAGAAGCGATAGTGGATGTCCCAAACGCCACACCGCCCGCTCCGCCGGAGATCGCGTTCATCGTCCCTACCTTCGGGTGGGAGCGCACCGCTACGAGCAGTAAGCGCATCTGCGGCCTGCGCGTGTATTTGAATCGCCCCTGGTTCTCGTCGGGAGATGGCGAGCTACTCGCCGTTGTCTGTGCTACCGGAGCGCCCCCAGCGGTGCTGGAACCGCATGTCACACAGCTTGGCTCCGACCCGCTCTGGTTGGGCACGACCCTGCCGCGCTACCCCGCGCCGGGTCAGTTCACCAGTCGCCTGCCTTTCAATGAGCCCGATACCACCAGTGCACCCGGCACCCGAATCTTGCCCAAAGACTTCGTGACCACCGGCCTTGCCGCCTATGGCATCGAGACCACTAGCCCGGTGCAGGTTGCCGCCTTCGCCGTAAAACCAGATCTGGCCCTCGGCCTCTGGTATGCGGATATTGAAGTGGAAACGGGCAATACCTACTTCCCGTTCATACGGCTGGCTCTGGCGCGCTATCAACCTCGCTCGGTGAAGAACGCCCATCTCTCCGCTATCCGCACCACGGACTTCGCCCAGCTCCTGCCGGACCGCTCCCTCACGGTAACCAAGCAAGGCAATGCACTACGCGTAAGTCTCACCGGGCCAGCCCCGACCACCAACGTGTTCGAGGCCTCTATAGAGCGACTCGCGCCCGAGGCAGGCGACCTGGAGTGGCAGACGGTGGGCACTGCTCTCAAATTGGATGGAGTGACCATTTCTGGCCGAGGCACGGTCTACGCCGCTCTCGTACCACAGCCTGCCGCAACCAGCGGCAAGCTCCGGCTGGCGATTCGAGAATGGGAAGTCTACGCGAACGGTAGGCGATTGGTGTATGCGGAGAACTGGCCAGTGTAGCCCTCACCTCTAGCCCCTCTCCCATTGTAAACCTGCTCCTCAGGTGGGCGAGGGGAGAAGAGAACAGAGAAGGGTAGGCGAAAAACAAAACCCTCTCCCAAGCATGGGAGAGGGTCGGCGGAGCCAGGGTGAGGGACTCCTACCCCTCTACAACGACCTTCGGGTAGGTGTCCATCTGCTCTTGAAGTCCGGCGGCTTTCTCGCCGTAACCCGGCTTACCCAGCAGGGTGAACATATTGACCTTGTATGCTTCCACACCCGGCTGATCGAACGGATTCACACCCAGCAGGTAGCCCGAAACCCCACACGCGCGCTCGAAGAAGTAGAGCAGGTAGCCCAGGTGATAGGCGTCCAGTTTCGGCAGGCGGATGGTCAGGTTGGGTACGCCGCCGGTCCGGTGCGCGAGGGCAGTGGCACGGTAAGCCGCATTGTTGATAAACGTTAAGGGCTTTCCGGTCAGGTAGTCTAGCTCGTCGGCTGCGTCGCCTTCGGACAGGTTCAGCGTGGGCTCGCCATCGTCTATGGTGATAAAGGTCTCTATCAGCGTCCGACGGCCTTCCTGGAACCACTGACCCAGGCTGTGCAGGTCCGTGGTGAACATGGCGGAGGCCGGGTACAGAGAGGCGTGCTCCTTGCCTTCGCTCTCGCCGTAGAGCTGCTTCCACCACTCCAGCACAAAGTGCAGACGCGGCTCGAAGGCGACTAAGGCTTCAATGGTGAAGCCCTGCCCATAGAGCAGGTTCCGGGCGGCAGCATAGAACAGCACCGGGTTCTTCAGTGGGTCCGGCTCGGTACAGGCGTTCGCGCAGGCAATCGCTCCGGCGCGGAGCGCGGTCACATCGATACCCGCATAGGCCAGCGGCAGCAGGCCCACAGCGGAGAGCACCGAGTAGCGCCCACCCACATCGTCGGCGATAGGCAGCGTTGGCCAGCCTTCCTGTGTGGCCAGGTGCCGAAGCGCGCCCTTTTTCGTATCGGTTGTGGCAACGATTCCGCCGGGCACGGCAAGCGGGCGTATCAGGCGAAATGCCACAGCGGGCTCGGTGGTCGTGCCCGATTTGGAGATGGCGTTAACGGCGACTTTCTTGCCGTTCAGTCGGGCCAAAAGGTCGGTATGGTACCGCGCGGAAAGGGTATGCCCGGCGAACTCCACCAGGCGGTCGCCACCCAGGGCTTCCAGCACGGCGCGTGTGCCCAAGTAGCTACCGCCGATACCGATAGAGACCAGCACTTCGGATTTCTGGCGCAGGTCATGCGCCAGATTAGGATCTCGGCTAGTTCGGCATCGGTCACCATGGCGGCAGGGTCCAGCCAGCCCAGGAAATCGTTGCCTGCCCCGGTGCCCTCGGTAAGGGTGCTATGGGCTGTGGCAAGTCGCTGCTGCTGGCGAGCGACCATAGCAGAAGTGACGTTAGGAGCGAGGTAAGAAGCGTCGAGAGTCAGCATTATTTTTGGTTTTTAATTGCCTGCGCACGCTGAATGAACGTCTGCGCGGCTTCTTTGAGTTGGGCAGGGCAGCCGGGAACGGCAAGCGCCTTTTTCCAGGAAACAACAGCGCTATCCAGGTGCTGCTGAGTGGCATCACAGATGCCGATTCGGATAAGGGAGTACGCCTTCTCATCGGGCTTGGAACTGAGCGAGAGTGCCTTCTGGAAACGCTTACGGGCACTATCCGAGAAGTCAGCTTCCAGGTCTACCTCACCCATGAGAATGAGTGCCGTGCTATAGAAGCCACGTTTTCCATTCGCGTCAGCATTAGCGATAGTGGGCAGCAAGGCTTCGGCCTTAGCACGTCGGTTCTGGCGGGCGTAGATCTTCAACAGAGCCAGAGCGTTCTTGGTATCCGCCGGGTTTGCTTTTACCTTCGCTTCCAATCCTGGCAGGCTCTTATGAAGCTGGAAGACACCAATGGCATTCTCCACAAAGCCATCGATTGGCACATAGCCGCTAATCCGGGAGACTTCGCTGCCAGTGTTTGGGTCCAGAAAGACATAGGTGGGCAGACCGGTGACTTTGAACTTCTGGGCTAACTTTGCTCCTTCTTTTTCGGAGTTCATCTTCACAGCAACCAGTACATTGCCCAGGTTACCGAACCTGGGATGAGGAAAGACATCCTTGTCCATCTTCTTGCAGTAGGTGCACCAATCGGCATAGAAGTCGATCATAACGAGCCGTTTGCTCGCCTTTGCGTTCTGAATAGCGGCGGCGTAAGACTTCGCCCAGGTCACGGACATAATGGCTTCATTGTACCCCACAGGGTTAGACAACCGTGGTTTCGCTAACCTCTCTTTGAGGCGCCTTTCGACATCCAGGCTGAGCTAGCTCTGCGCTAGGCTATGACGATGTTTTGCTATAAACTGGATGAATGAGCCCAGAACTCTTTCCGGTGGAATGTTCAATCCTGTCAAGTGTGGCTCTGTGCGAACGCATTCTTCCCCTTTTACGGTTTTCATAATTCGGCATACGGCTATTTGTTGCAGCATGGTGATAACGATACTTATTTTATCCAACATGACCAACACAAGTATATTCTCCGTGTGTGGAGCAAAGATAAGCGCTTACACAAAGAGATTGAGGCGGAGATGGAGTTGCTGGATTTTCTGGTGCAACATCATGTTCCTGTGGTTCAGCCTCTCCTATTAACACAAGGAGGCTACCTTACGGTTGTTCAAGCACCGGAAGGAGAACGCATGGTAGGACTATTTCACTATGCTCCCGGAACCGCCCCAGGAAAACACATTACATCGGAGCACAGCTATCCTTACGGGCGCGCAGTCGCCGAAATGCATCAGGCATGGGATTCTCTCAAGCGCACTTATCCACGTGCAGAAAAAAATCGACAGGTTCTTCTAGAGGAGCCAGTAGAGAAACTTCTGCCAGCGATGGCTCATCGTCCTGCTGACTGTGCGTATCTCATAGAGCTTGCATTGCAGTTGCGTGCAGAGGTGTCTGCGCTGGAAACAGGTTCTCCCGTGTACGGTCTCTGCCACTGTGACCTCCATAAAAACAATTTGTTATGGTTTCCCGAGTCTCATCTTACTCTGATGGATTTTGATACCTGTGGATATAGCTGGCGCGCTTATGATCTCGCCGTTCTGTTCTGGTCGACACGTTACCTTCCCCAGGCCAGAGAGGTGCGCCATGCCTATCTTCAGGGCTACAACTCAGTTCGGCCACTCAAAGAAATCGAGATGCAGATGTTGCCCTATTTTGTTGCGATTCGCGATATCTACATTGCCGCAACGGAATGCGAACAGGCTCTGCGCGGCACTGCAGGGAGCAGTCGGATTGATGATGACTTCTTTGACGAGCATTTAGCATTCCTCCACGCTTGGATGGATGCGATTCAAAATGATACCTATCAAGATTTATAAGTGTCTGAGGTCATGTTAAAATGCAGCCGATATGCAGCGACGTCGCTTTATCGTATTTAGTATTGGCATAGTACTTACTGGCTGTGGTGGGGGTGGAGGCGGTGGCGAAAGTGAAAACCGTGTCGCCCCGCGAGTCGGGGTGCGTTGGGGCGCGCGGTCCCGTGCTACTGCCGTGGGAAGCACAGCCCTCTCCATAGTCATCGCACTGCAGCCTGTGGGTGGCGGCACGGAAGAGAGCTTTGTGGTCAATCGCCCCGCGGGTAGCATTGCTGAGCAGACCGAAACCTATGAAGCTCCGTTTTCTTTGGCACCCGGTGAGTATCAGCTAACTCTCACGGCCTATGCCGTGGGGGGCGGCAGTGGCTCCGTGGTAGCGCGTGGCTCTCAGCACATCACACTGGGGGCAGATGGTCTGTTGCCCGATTTCGCGCTTACCGGCACGATAGCTGCCGTGACTATTCCCCCCGGGCAAAGCCTGGGTATTGGTGAGCAACGGGCGCTCCAATTGAACGTGACTGGTAGCTCCGGTGAGACCATAGCACTCACTGAGGGGAGCTACTTCTGGGAAGTGCTGGCAGGCGCGGACAAAGTTCGTGTGGAGAACGGTCTGCTTCTAGGCACAGCGCCAGGGCTAACCACCGTGCGTGTCACCATAGATGGAGTAGTGAGTCCTCCGGTAAGTCTTTCCATAGTCTCAGGGGTAACCGTGGGGGTGTCACCACAATCAGTGCAGCTATCCGTAGATAGCACGAAGACCTTCACAGCACAGGTGCAGGGAGCACCCGCGGGCCAGACCGGCGTGGTTTGGAGCCTGCGTGAGGGAAGCGCAGCAGGGACGATAGACAGCGCGGGCAACTATACCGCTACCGGTGCGCCCGGTGTCTACCATGTGGTGGCGACGAGTGTTTATGACCCTTCGCGCTCTGGTGAAGCGGAGATTCAGGTGCAGGGCGGGGCTCTGCGAGTGGGGGCGCGCTGGGAAGAAACCGGCGGGCTGGGAGTGGGAGTGCGATGAGGCGAGGCATAGTCTTCTTTCTAGTGGCGCTTGTATTGTGTGTTCTGAGTAGCTGTGGTGGTGGGCAGGGCGGGAACCAGACCGGGCGCGCGATGGTGCGCGTAGACTGGCCTGCCTCCACGCGCCTGGTTCCCTTTGCTTCCAGTAGCATTCGCGTACTGGTGACCATCGGCGGACGTGGGGTAGGGGATGCCGTGCTGGAGCGCCCGGCAGGCGGCGGAGTCGCCACAGCTACCTTCGACCGCATTCCCATAGGAGAAGCGACCGTAAACGCCACGGCGCATCCCTCGGCAGGAGCGGGTGGCGTGGCGCAGGCCAGCGCGGCAGGCACAGCCACGATTCAGACCGGGCAGACTGCCAATCTGGATCTGGTGATGGTCAGCACGATTACGCAGGCCAATGTCTCGCCTGTCACCAGCACCCTGAGTGTAGGAGGAGATGTCTCCCTCGTGCCGGTGTTCAAGAACGCACAGGGGCAGTCGGTGTTCGTATCCCTATCGACTCTCCGCTGGGGCAGCCGGAACACCAATGTGGCTACAGTAGATGCTGGTGGTCGTGTGGTTGCCGTGGCGGCAGGAACAGCGATCGTTGATGTCACCGATACTGAGTCCAATGTCACCGGCTCCGCGACAGTTACTGTTCAGGGAAATAGTGGCGGAGGTGGCGGAGGAACTGCTACACTCAACCCGGCGAATGGGCACTATTACCAGGCCGTTGCTGTGCAGGGAGGTATCTCTTGGCCTGCTGCTAAAGCCGCTGCCGAGGCGCGTGGTGGGTATCTGGCGACGATAACAACGGCGGACGAAAACTTCTTCGTTGCTACATTGACCGATAAACCGGAGCTCTGGGAATACGATGGGCAGAGCGAGCTAGGACCATGGCTTGGCGGCTACCGTGACCCCAACACAGGCGCTCCGAATACGAACTGGAAGTGGGTTACCGGGGAATCGTGGGGGTATACAAAGTGGTCCGCCCATCAGCCAGATAATGATAACGGTGTCGAAAGCCGACTACAGCTTTTCTCGGCGCGCTGGCTCGGAGAAACACACGTCGGATACTGGAATGATGAGGCCGCTGCTGGAAATTCCCAGACGGCGCCAGACCATTTCGTTAAATCCTATGTAATCGAGTGGAACTCCGACCCGAATGGCGGCAATGGGGGTGGCGGAGGAGGAAACAACCTTGATCCTAACTCCGGGCAACAGCCACCGCCTTACTCAGGTACGCCCAGTGCTACTGTTCCTACCTTCCAGGCGCCGATTTACTATAACTACACCCAGACCACGCGAGAAGTGCAGGTCGCCGATCTCGATCAGGACGGTAAGAAAGACATCGTTGTGATCGGTGGCACAGAGATTCTGGCGCTGTACGGCAAGGGAGATGGGACCTTCGAGAACCCTGTATCCATTCAAAGCAAGATTGATGAGTTCGGGGCGCTTCAGGTCGCGGATATGAACAACGATGGCAAGACAGATGTCATTGCCACCGACCTGCTCGACAAAATTCACGTTGTAATAAACCAGGGTGGGCGCAACTTCGCGGTCAGCAAGTTTGTTGGGGGGGTCCACCCGAGGGATATGACTGTCGGTGATTTTAACGGAGACGGCAAAAGAGATGTGGCCGTAGACAATGGCTACGACCTGACCGTGTTTTTGGGAGACGGCACAGGCGGCCTGACACGGGGAAGCAGGCACCCGTGGCAACGGAACACTGGACGGAGTCGCCTGCGCAGACTTCAACAAAGACGGCAAACTAGACGTAATCGCTACATCTAACACCTCCGTTGTAGACAACTCTGGCATCCAGCTCTTCACTGGAAAAGGGGATGGCACCTTTACCTATGCTGGCTCCTTTCTTTCTGGAACCGCCACGGGGCTATTCACCTTTGTTACAGATGTAGACCGAAATGGCTCCTGGGATGCCGGTATCTCTATGTTCCACCAGTTCAATCTGGCTATATTCCTGGGGAACGGGAATGGCACTTTTCAGAACCGGACGCTCTATTCCCAGCCTGCTTCCTGGCGCTGCATTCCTGTAGATCTAAACAACGATGGATATCCGGAAGTCGTCTCCAGTAACGTAAATACATCGAAGACTTTCTGTGTCTTCCGAAACCTCGGAAATGGTCTCTTTGCCGACCGAGTGAGCTATCCCAGCGCTGTCAACGAGACCATGTTCGCCGCTTCAGGAGACCTGAACAATGATGGCAAGAACGATCTGGTTTTCAGCTGCGCCAATAGCAAGGTCATAGCGGTACACATTAACACAACACCATGAGTATCCTGATTTTCAGGCACAGCACGCGAGTGCTCTATCTGGCCGCTCTCGCTCCCTGGCTATGCTCTTGCGGTGGAGGGCAGATCGCGGCAACAGGTCGTGCCACTGTTTCTGTTACCTGGCCGGAATCCTCTCGACTGATTCCCCAGGCAGCTAATAGCATACAGGTAACGTTGATTCATGAGGCAAGCGTAGTCGGCACTGCGATTCTGGAGCGCCCTGTAGGCGGTGGCTCTGCTCAGGCAAGCTTTGAAAATCTCCCGGTGGGGCAGTTTCAAATCGTAGCGACTGCTCATCCTCAGGCGGGAGCAGCCGGTACTGCACAGGCGAGCGCCATCAGCGATGTTGCTGTCGAGGCGAATCAGACAACAGCCATCAAGATGACCCTGGCTAGCACGATAGTTCGTGGCAGCATCTCTCCGGCTTCTACCACGCTGAATGTTGGGCAAACGGTAACACTAACAGGCGCTTTCGAAAACACTCAGCATCAGGCTGTGTTTGTCTCCACCGCCACTCTTCAGTGGCGAAGCCAAACTCCGGCAGTAGCTACTGTGGATGCTGCCGGACAGGTCACGGCTGTCTCCGAAGGAACTGCTACGATTGAGGTTAAGGATAGCGAGTCTGGAGTTGTCGCAACTGCAAGCATTACCGTACGCCCCAGTACACCGGGGGCTGTCTTCAATCCGGCGAATGGCCATTACTATAAAGCTGTCTCGGTCCCAACCGGCGTTACCTGGCCAGATGCGAAAGCCGCCGCAGAAGCGCGTGGCGGTTACCTGGCGACCGTCACCAGTGCGGCGGAGAACGATTTTATCTTCACGCTTATCAATGACAATCTGTACTGGAAGCAAGTCGCCAGCAAATTAGGTCCCTGGCTGGGCGGCCAGCGTGTCTCCGATGCGCAAGGACCGAACGCGAACTGGCAGTGGATTACAGGCGAAGCCTGGGGCTATACCCGCTGGGCAGTGAATCAGCCCGACAACGCTGGCGGCGGAGAAAATCGACTCAGCTACCAGGTTCCCGGTTCCACACTGGCTGCCACCTGGAACGATATGCCCGCTGTAGCCACACCGGGAAACGATAACCCGATTGCCTATGTGATCGAGTGGGACTCCAACCCGAATTAAAAGCAGCCTTTAGTTTCTATAATTGGAGACAGGACTATTCACATGCCAGGACGATCTGGCAGGAAGGCTTGACCAGGAGCTTTGCTTGGGAGGCTCTTCCCCGGGTAATGCTCGGAACGGATAGGGAGAGTTCCCCGCTTCGGAGGCGGTGTACTTAATAACTGCTGTAACTATCGCAGGAGCGTTTATAGAGGGGTGATAAAAAGCCCGAACACCTACTTCTAGTATGGTTACGCTGAGAGCAAGGCAAGCAAGAGAGAGCACCCAGCTAGGATATGGCCTTCTGGGCTTAAAATTTATCGGGATAGCCTTGACGCTGCGGTTAATACGGGCCATAGAGGAATTGTACACCCGGTTTTAGGGAAAACGTTTAGGCTAGTGAAAATTTCACTGGCTAATCGTCCAGGTCGTAGGCGGCAGAGGGGCTGGCGTCGGTGCGATTGGTTCCGCAACCTAAGCAAGAATCTTCTGCCGGGCTATTGCGGTTGCCGCAGCGGGCGCAGCGCCAGGGCTGCGTAGCCTCCAAAATATCCACCCGACTGAGGTTGAGAACACCGGGCTCGAACGCAGCCTGGCAGTGGCGACATTTCACATACTCCGCCAGTGTCTGCATAGCAAACAGTGGAATGAAGTAGAGAGTGAAGTAGCGCGATACCCGGATATGGTCATAGTTCGAATCCAACTGGCAGCTCGGACAGAAAAATGGCCCGGTCACTAATGTCTTCTCTTTCGCTCTAGAACCCCAAATAATCATAATGTCTAACGAGTAACGAATTGCAACTTTCTAGCTAATTCTATCGCGAATGCTTAAAGGAAAAAATAACCTCCCGAAATTCGGGAGGTTATTTTTGATTACTCGCGCTCGTCGATGGGGACGAACGTCTTGCCCTTGGGACCATCGTAGATGGACTCGGGGCGGATAATCAAGCTTTTGGGAAGGTGCTCCAGCATGTGCGCGGTCCACCCACTCGTTCGCCCTATAGCGAAGATGGGGGTGAAGATTTCCGACGGTACACCGACCGCATGGAGAATCAGCGCGGCGTACAACTCCACGTTGGCGCGTAGTTTGTTACCCGGCTTGCGCTTCTCTAGCTCATCGACCGTGACTTCTTCGACAACCTTGGTCAGTTCCAGCAGGTGGTTCTCGCCGGTTTCCTTGGCCAGGCGCTCACAGGCATCGGAGAGCAGCGCGGCGCGGGGGTCGCGAACCTGGTAGACCCGGTGCCCGAAGCCCATAATGCGCTCCTTGCGATCCAGGGCATCCGAGATCCATTTCTGCGCGTTCTCTTCGCTGCCAATGGCATCCAGCATGTCCAGCACGGGGCCAGGAACGCCGCCGTGTAGCCAGCCCTTCAGCGCACCGATAGCGCCAGTAAGAGCGGAGACCATATCGGAGTTGGTGGACTGAATCACGCGTCCGGCGAACGTGCTCGCATTGAATCCGTGCTCAGCTACAGCGACTAAGTAGGCATTGAGGCCAGCAACACGGGCCGCAGATGGTTCCTCGCCTTCCAGCATGTAGAGGAAGCCCTGCGCCAGGGAATGCTCTTTCTTGGGCTGCACAATGTCTAAGCCCTCGCCCAGGCGATAGCCATGTGCCACTATCGCGGCTACCTGCGCCTGCAGGCGGGCTGCACGATGACGGTTGCCTTCGACATCGGCAGGAGCGTTGATCGGCCACGCAACAGTCGGGTCCCCGATAGTCAGGGTAGCTGCCCCGATACGCAGATAGTCCATACCATCGGCCTTGGGGGCGCAGATGCGAAGTGTCTGAATCGTCTCTTCGGGGAGCTCACGCGCGGCGGCCATCTCAGCACGTAGTGCGTCGTACTCAGCGCGGTTGGGGAGTTTACCGTACCAGAGCAGGTAGCAGACCTCCTCAAACTCCACGGTTCCCGACAGCTCCGAGATATCGTAGCCGCGCAGTGTCAGCTTCCCGTTTTTGCCGTCTACCTCAGCAACCTGAGTTTTTGCGGCGATAACCCCCTTAAGGCCATCATGAACTTCGGGGGCAGGCGTCTGTTCCATACTCATCGGGGGCATTGTAGCCGCCCGGCGGTACCAATGTCAACTCGTAGTCGTGCCATACGAGGGAGAATCTACCGACTGAGGCTATCTCCAGAAAGAGTAAACGAGGAGATATGGCCCTCAAAGGCAGCACTGCTGAATTTGCCGCTCGCCCCACGTACCTCTAATTTCTGGACTAATTCAAGGTGCCCAGTTGTACGAACCCGATAGAGATGCACACGGTCGGTAGAAGGACAGCCATTCCCTTCACCAGAAGTCACCGCGCACGCATAGTTGCCTACTCTGTCAAACCAGAGCGGACTCGGACTCGTGCTTGCATAGACTTCGCGAGGCTTTAAAGGCACAAGAGCCCCGGAGCGAACTTGATACTGGCAGATAGCTCCGTGGGAGCAGGAAACATAGGCGAAGCGTCCACTCGGGTGAAACCGCAGGCTATCAGGATGGCTATGCGCATCAACCTGATGAGGAGTTAACGGGCGCAAGATACCATCAGCGCCAATACGCCACTGATGCAGGTAATAGTAGAGTGACTCAAGGCTGTAGGCATAGTGCCCGCTCGGGTCGGTTTCGCAATCCCAGTCTCCCTTGCTGCGTACACGGCGAGACGTATCACCTGGCCCGTTCTTAAGCTGAATAGTAGGAAGCGGGGTGCTATAGAAGCGCAACCGACCGGGTAATTTTGAATGAGATTCCATAGGCATACTCCAATAGTGAGAGTTACCTATGATGTTTCGCTGAAGAAGCTCTATATCCTCTAGGTTGGTGAGGCATTCGGCGATATCGCCGAATGCCCATTGCCACTAGTTGTCCCAGACCAGGTTGAAGCGATAGCGATCCGCTCCACCCTTGGGGTCTTCGATACGGACAACAGCCGTGTAGTTATTCCGGGCAGTCGGTTGCTGCTGAACGGTAATCTTGCCGCGGCCTAACTGCTTGTTGGCAGCGACGATGACATTGCGCCGGGGCAGGTTCGAGGAGAAGCGGGTAACACCCATGTCTGGCTTCTCTTTGCCGCTGACAGTTTCCACCCAGGAGCGCCCACCGCGGAAGTAGACATCGACGATGCTGTCGACCTGACCGGTCCAGCGCAGTGAGTGGCGGGCTTTCGCTTCTGCATTGGGTGTAATGCCGGGCAGCGCGAGCAGGCTGAGCGAAAGGGTAGCGAGTGCACCGAGGCGTGTGATGTGTTTCATGGTTAATCTTTCCTGATTGGTTGAGTTTTTTATGCTCCCACTATTCGTACGTAGGGAGGCCAGAGAAGTTCGGTTCCCATCATTAAAGGCGAAAAAAAGGGAAGAAACCTCCCAAACTAATCCGCGATATGAGCCAATGGAGTAAATATTAAGAATAGGTGAAGAAACAGGGGTAGAACAAAAAAGAATGGTTAGAAATCTCTCTATAGCGGAACGAGCACGGGCGGCGCGTGACCCACTGGCGTACGAGCGCACAATTCTCGCCAATGAGCGTACACGGCTTGCCTATATACAGACCGCCCTGGCCATCTTCGGTACTGGCATCGCGTTTCTAGAATTCGCCCACTTACCGTCCGTGTTGCTTGCAGGTTGGCTCCTACTACCAACCGGAGTCATCGTTCTTCTGGTTGGCATGTACAGCTGCCGGAAAAGCCAACAGCGCACCGATGAAAACGCCTTGGGCGATCTGGAATAATGGGTGGGCTTAATATCGTATCTATTTTGTAGAGTTGCTTTCCGGTTACTCTTTTCTTTGGTAGTAACCGGAACATTGGTAATTCTATGGAAATAATTCAAAACACAAAAACCGAATTTCTTCAAGCCAAAGAGGGCATGGTAAAAGCCTTCGTGACCACTCCCGATGAGCGCATCAACTGGGCGCCATCTCCCACAGCACGAACCCCGGTACAGCAAGTCGCTCACTCTGCGGCAGCCATTGGGCATATCACGGAAATGCTCTCTGGCAACGTATTCGCGCCTCAGACAACCGAGGAAGCCGATAAGGGCTTCCGGGAATGGGAGCAGCAGTTCTCTACCCGCGAGGAAGTTCTGGCGCTATTGAACCAGAATTCGGATGCATTTATCACCTGGCTGGACAATGTCACGCCGGAGCAGCTAGGGGGCATGGCAACTCTGCCTTTCAATCTGGGCACGGCGCCGATTCAGGCTATGATGTCCGCGCCCGCCTCACATACTCGCTTTCACACGGCGCAAATGGAGTACACCCAGACCATCTATGGTGACCAGGACTGGCACCTGAACGGATAGGGGGCACTTTTTACATAGAAGGCGGGGGAGGATAGGCGGCTATCTTCTCCTCTAGCCGCTGGGCCAGTACCGGGCAGGACGCACCGAGCGCGGCTAAAATCTGCCGGGCCTCCTCCCGGTACTCGGCAATCTTCTCCGGAGTCCAGTAGTGCGGCGGGCACTGCAGGTTGCAGATTCTATCCGCCATCTTCACACAGGCGATATCGGGGGGCTGCTGCAAAATACGCTCCAGGCTATCCGCCATGCGCTGCTCTTTGGGCAACTCACTGTTCTTGGTAAGCGCTAGCACGCCCAGCGCGACTTCGACCCCGAACACTCCCTGAAGGGTCTCGTAGGTAGTCTCGGTGTCCTCTATGGTGTCATGCAGCCAGGCGCAGAGTACGGATAACTCGCTGCAACCCGCCGCCATGACCTCTGTGGCAACCTGGGCCAGATGCATGAAATACGGCAGGTCTTTGCCAGGAAATTTCTGAGAGGCGTGTGCCTCGGCGGCGAAAAGAATGGCTTTCTGAAAACTATCGGGGTTCATGGCAGTAGAGTAGTCGCTCCTCCGGGTAACTCAGCGGGGTCCCAGGGACCCACGAATAGCGGTTCCGGGTGCAGCATAATCCCGAAGGCATCAAAGACTCGCTGCTGCACTTGCTTTGCCGCCGTGGCAACGTCGGCGGCAGTAGCCTCACCCTGATTCACCAGTGCCAGGGGGTGCTTGGTGGAGATGCCGATGCCTCCGGAGAGAGTCTCTCCCTTGGCAATACCGGCCTTCTCTATTAGCCAGGCCGCCGGGACTTTGACCGAACCTGCTGGCGCCGGAAAGCGTGGGGCGCCTTCGGGGGCATCAGCTTCTGCCACTACCGGGTTCTTGAAGAACGAACCCGCGCTACGGCTGTCCGGGTCCGCCTCGCTCACTACCATGCCCTTGCGCCCACGAATCTCGCGTACGGCATGGTAGACCTCCAGGAGCGAAGGAGTCGCCCCTTCTCCGAAGTAGGTCGTAACATCTCGGTAGGTCAGGGTAGGGGTGGCGTCTGCTTTTAGTGCAAACGTGAGAGAGAGAATCACCCAGCGGTTCAGCTCCCCGCTATTGAAGCGGCTCTTGCGGTAGGCGAACTCGCACTCGGCGGCGCTAAGGCGCAGTACTTCGCCCGTGGTACGGTCGAAGGCTTTCAGTTCTTGAAGCGAATCGGCGACTTCCTGCCCATAGGCCCCCACATTCTGCACCGGGGTTGCACCCACTGTGCCCGGAATTCCTGCCAGGCACTCCACGCCGCCCCAGCCACGCTCGGCACAGAATCGCACGAACTCGTTCCAATCCTCGCCCGCACCGACTCGGACCAAGACCCGGTCAGCATCGGTGAAGTGCTCTATTCCGGTAATAGCCATGAGCCCAACCGTTCCGGGCCATCCGGAGTCATGCACCACTAAGTTGCTGCCGCCGCCGAGCAAGAGAAACGGTGGGTTCTCTAATGCCCGGCGCAAGTCAGCTTCATTGGTGATGCGGACCAGCGAATTCGCTGGTCCGCCAACACCCAGTGTGGTGAATTCCCGCAGCAACGCCACTCAGCGGGCCCATTTCTCATTGAAGAACCCGGCCTCGGCTACGGAGCCGTCTGCGAGGGAGAACACGGCCCAGTCTGGCAGCTTGGGGCAGTGCGTGGCGTTGGAGCCGGATGCGTAGTCGCTCCAGGTGAAGCCGGAGTTCACTACTACATAGCGCTGCGGACTGCGTGGATTCGGCGCGATAAATACCGGTACGCTCTGGGTGGGCTTATCGAAGCCGAGCGGGAGCTTGCTGGCAATCTTTTTCAGGTACGCATTGCTCTGCGGGTCACCCCAGAGGACTAAATTAGCCTCACGAGCCAGCTTATCGGTGACTTTGGTGTCATCGATGACTTCTACCTCGCCACGGAAGTAGCGCCGCCAGTCAGAGATCGCCTGGTTCATGCGCTCGGTTGTGAAGGCGCCGATGGTAGGGTTGAGCGGCGTGCCGGTGGGCTTCACGAAGATAAAATGCTCCATAAAGGCATCGTCTATGGGGCCTTGAAGCCCGTGAACTTTGAACGTCCCCTTGGGAGCTTTCTCCTGTCGCTTCCACTTGCCCGAAGCATCCTTGGCGAATCGAGTGCCTTTGCCTACGTTCTGCCCATCCAGGGTCACGCTGGTCGCCGGAGTGGGCACGTGCAGAGAGAGCGCGGAGACATTCTTGGTCGTCAGGTTCACCGTGCCGTTGTGTTGCTCGCCTTCCACACGCGCACGATCCCAGTGCTTCTCTAAGCCCTCTACTGTGGCCCAGTACATGTGGTTGTACTGCAGGGTGAACGTTGTGAAGCGAATCTTTTCCGGGTTTTTCGGGCGTCCCTTCTCTGCCGCCGCCGTGACGAATTTCTCTAGCTCTACTTTGGATTCCGGGGTGTAGAAGTGCCCGGCGTTCGCTCCGATCACGTGCGGCACGGTTATGTTCTCGGCGGTCAGCGCATCTACCATACGGTCTGCCGCCTGCTTCTGGCCGTCTTTCTCGCCGGAGTAGAGAATCACAGGCACATTGGCAAAGTTGGCGGCGCAGGCGGTGCCATCATAGAGGTTCCAAAGGGTCTGTACATACTGGGGCGGGGGAGTCTTGCCCGGCGCGAACTCCCGATTGAACTCGGCGGTCTCCGAGAACCCGGCACCCGGCGCCACAGCGGCCCACATATCCGTGTGGCGGGTACCGAAGAGGTAGGTAGACGCGCCACCCATGGAGAACCCGCGCACCGTCAGGCGCTCGTCATCGATGTTGTAGTGCTTCTTCACATCGGCCAGGCCCTCGAACACATCGACCTCACCGCCCAATCTATTGGCATTGCAGAAGCGCCCGTAGGGGTGCAGCACAAACGCGCCGGGGGGGCAAAGTCTCCCACGGAGCGCATGCGCTGCTCGCAGAACGCCAGCTCAGTCAGTGTCTCGCCACGCCCATGGAACCAGACATCCAGGCGCTTCTTGCCGCCATCGAACGCATTATCGGGGACTACCAGCCCATAGGGCTGCAAAGAACCATCTAGCTTGCTCCGATACGCTCGGACGACTAAACCTGTCTGCTTCGTCCAGGGAGCCTGACCCGCCGCCAGCGCCTTCGCACGGCTGAGTCCTTCCGCTAATAGCTTCTTCGCGGCTTCTTTTTCGCGCGGGCTATACACCGTGTTGTCGTTCAAAGACCACTGCACAGCTTTGTAGAAAATCGCGGCGTCCGGGTAGAGCGGGTCGCGCTCCACTTTCTTCAGCGCAGCAGCCAACTCGGTCAGACCAGCCTCCCAGTCAGTCTTCTCGTTGGCTTCGATAGCGATTCCCGGCGGTGGGATAAGGCGCTGTTGTTGCGCTCGATTCTGAGGGGAAAGCAGCAGCGTTGCGGCGAGCAAGGGCAAAAGTGTCATGCGGCTTTGTTGTGCAAGCGCGGGGAGAGTTCCTGCAAAGGCTACGGAAGCCGCCACCTGTGGCCGCAAGCGGCGCAGGTTCCCACAATGCCCCCATCTTCTTCCGAATACTCCGGGGAGTCCGCGCCACAGTTGGGGCAGGTAGCAAGCATATCGGCAGCATCTTCCAGCGCAGCAGCGTCCGAGGCGTCTAAATCCGGCAGCTTTTGCGCGGCGATCTCCTGTGCCTGCGAGAGGTCCTCTGGCGCAACCTGCACCCACAGGTCTGTGATACCAAAGGGAATGGCTCCTTTTAAGGTGTGCGTGAACTGGTTCGCAATATGGGCATGGATTCCTTTATCCCGCAGGCGTATCACCAGAAACTCTGCTTCGGCTGCATTGGGAAAGCGGGCAACAGTTTCTAAGTTCAAACTCATACTATTTTCTCCATTCGTCTAAATATAGTGACATGTGCCTGACTGCAAAAGTTGCCTACTATCGCCTTACCCAATGCCCCCTATCCCCCAATAATGGGGGCACCAAATAGCGTATCTTCCCTAAGCCGCTTCGCGGCGTTCGTTTCCTCTGCCGATAGGCTTATTGTATTTTGTGCCGATGCCGCCTCTGGCGGCTATAGCACGTTCGAAGAACGACACCCAATCTGGGTGCCCCCATTATTGGGGGATAGGGGGCAAGAATCTCGGTGGCACCCAGCGAAATTCCTAATTTAGGAAACCTACTGAACTTATTAGGTTTAGGTACGTCTGAGAAGGCAGAAACCCGATTAGAGAGTGTATGGAATGGGCTGGAGTTTATCTTTGGGGAGGAGCGGCATGCAGACAGACGCCGCACTGATCGCACGTTGCCAAAAGGCGGACGTGGCGGCGTTCAACGAGATCGTGGGACGCTACAAGGGTAAGATCTACTCGTACATCTACCGTATGACCGGGAGCGCGGAGGATGCTGAGGACCTGACCCAAGAGGTCTTCGTGAAGATGTACACCAGCATCCATAGCTTCCGCGCCGAGGCCAGCCTCTCTACCTGGCTCTTCCGGATTGCCGGGAATCTGTGTGTAGACGCGTTTCGCCGCAAGAAGACTCGGGGCACGCCGCTCTCTCTGGATGCCCCTCTGGAAGGAAGCGACGACGAGACCACAGGGCGCGAGATAGCGGATAGCGAGCTTGCCCCGGAAATTCTGTTGGGGAGAAAAGAGCTGGCCGGACATATCGAGGCCGCGATTGCGAAGCTGCCGCCGAAGCTGCGAAGCGCGATTGTACTGCACGATGTGGAGGGCCTGCCCTATGAGGAGATCGCTGAGGTGGAGAAAGTCCCGCTCGGCACGATAAAATCGCGCATCTTCAATGGGCGCGTGGCGCTGCGGGAATCCCTGCGGCCCTACCTGGAGGCGTAAGAAGACAATGAGCATGTTAGACTGCAAAAAAATCCAGCCAAAACTCTCAGAGTATCTCGATGGTACTCTGCCGGAGAACGAGAGCTGGGATGTGCAGATGCACCTATCGTCTTGCGCTGTCTGCACCCGCGCCTCCGCCGAACTTGCCGCTACTGTTCGATTAGTAAGTTCGCTGCCTGAGCGCGGTCCCTCAGAAAACTTCGACGATAAGCTGGCCGCACGTCTAGCCAATATCGTGCTCACCCCGCACCCGCAGACTTTCCGAGAGAAACTTGCCGCGTTCTGGCAGCGCCCGGCGGCCCGACCCGCCGTGGCTTCCGGCCTGGCGCTTATGGCGCTGGCCCCGGCCTGCTTCTTCTTGCTGCGCCCGGCCCCACCAAAACCTGCGGTAGAGGATGCTGTACTCACCCAGATTGTGCGGGAGCATGCCGACTTCGCGTCTGCTGAGCCACTTGCCAATCCTTCTGACCTGCTATCCGATACTCTGGAGAGCGAGGGACTGTGAGACTCGCCTTTGCTCTTGCTCTCGGTCTGACACTGACGGCTGGTAGCACCTTCGCACAGCGTCCTTTTGGGCAGCGGTCCGTTCCGCAGCGCCCGCCCAAAGCACGCCTGCAGCCGCAGCTAGAGCCTGCCCGGCAGCTCTTGCGCCGCATGATTCAGGCAGAGCAAGCCCGCAGCTTCACCGCGCGTGAGGTCGTGACCCGTGAAGATGGCAAGAGCATAGAGCAGGTTGTAAAGCACGACCCGCGCCGGGGAGTCCGCCGCGAGCTGGTCCGCCCCGCAGGTGAGGTCATTATCGACAATGGAAGCCGCTCCTGGCGCCTGAACCGCAAGCGGGTTTTAGAGAGCGATAGCAAGCAGGTAGGTGTGCAGCGCCGCTTGAAAGACATGCTCACTCGTATCAATCGGGTGCCACTGACCCTGCAGGGGCAGGACATGGTTGCAGGTCGCACCGCCGACATTGTGAGCCTGGGGCTACCCGGTGGTGGCGAGCGCCGCTTCTGGATCGACCGAGAATCCGGTCTGCGCCTCAAGACCGAAGAGAAGGGGCCGGACGGGCGAATCCGCTCCAACGCCTACTACCTCAGCATCGACCTCAAGCCGCAGTTCACTGACACCGACTTTGCGCCGCCTGTAGCGACAGCAGAGCGCCCTGTGGTACGTGAGAACCGCAAGACCTTCAAGACTATAGAAGAGGCGAACCGCGCTGGGGTCACTATCCACCCACCCGATTGGCTACCCGGCGGCTTCACTCTCCGAACAGTAGAGTCCAACGGCGAGCGAATCACCCTGCGCTACAGCAATGGTATGTCTGCCCTCTCCGTAGCGCGCCTAGCCGTTACGCCCCCCCGTCTAATCCGTGCCGGGGACGGGCCTGTCCCTCTCCCCGGCACGAACACCGGCTACTTTGTCCGCGGTGGTGATGGCAACTACCTGCTCATCGGCTCCCTCTCCGAGGGAGACCTCAAGCGCGTCGCCGACTCACTTAAGTAAACCCTCTTTTTGACCTCCCTCTTGAATCTCGCGTTGCTCGTTCGTCTCCCTCCGGGCCGCGTAGCGGCACTGTAATGCAGCTTCGCTGCCGAAGGGAGAAAATCACCTCCACAGCCGCTGCTTAGCGTCAGTCTTAGACAAAGCGCAGCATCCTACTCTAGTTTTCTGCAACCCTCTCTCCCCACGAAGTCGGGGAGGGGGTTGCAGAAAGGGCCGGGGGAGGGCCACTTGGAATTAGCCCGAAATCTCCACCTTCACCCTAGCGGGGAAAGCGTCTCCCACAGAGTGGGACACTTCGGCGGAACCTTCCACAACCAACTTCTTTAGCTTAGGCAGCCGGGCTAACCCCGTTACTCCTGCATCCGTGATGTCTGCCACCTGCCAGAAGTGCAGCGACTCCAGAGTATCTAGCTGTGCCAGGACTTCCAGGCTCCTATCCGTAATCCGGGTCATGCCTGCGTAGTAGGTTCGCAGGTTTGCCAGGCCAGTAAGGTGCTCCGTGGCTGCATCCGTGGTTTCCCGGCAGTACATACACGAAAGTTCTTCCAGTTGCTCACAGCGCCCTACATGGCGGAAGCCAGAGTCAGAGACATCAATGCTGACAAATTTACGCAGAGCCGGGAAGTCCGGCAGGCTTGCCAGAGAATCATCGTCTACCTGCTTACAGCTCACGCCGATATCCTGAAGCCGGGGCATTGCCACTATAGCCGCAAAGCCGAGACCAGTTAAGTTTGGGCACTCCCGTCCCCAGAGCGATTCTAGCGACTGTGACTTGCTCAAAGCCTGGAACCCAGCATCTGTAGCTACCGTTCCCTGCGCCTGTAAACGTCGCAGGTTAGGAATCGCAGCTATGTAAGCCATGGCCGTATCGTCGCAAAGCTCTCCCTCGCAAGCCAGGGCCTGAAGCTGTGGGAGCGCTGCCAGGGCGGCTAATCCGGCAGAGGTCAGCGCGGGTGTATGCCAGAAAAAGCCGAGTTGGTACAGCCCATCCAGTCCCGCCAGAGCGTGTAGCCCAGTATTAGTCACAGGGCCATCTAACAGTAATTCCGGCTGTATTCCCGCATGTGCCTGCCGGAATTGGGGAAGGTCATGGAGCAGAAGAAGCCCCACATCCGTGAGCGAGCGCCCGACGATCAGATTATGCAGGTTCGCGTGGCCCGCGAGCGCACGCACGGTGCCATCTCCGGTATAGGTGCCCATAAGGTTCACCCGCTCCAGATGCTTGCAGGAAGAGATAGCGGCCATACCTACATCGGTAATCTGTGGCACCCAGCAAAGCTTCAGCTCGCGCAGCTTTGAAAGCTGCCCCAGCATCGCCATACCACTATCCGTGAGCTGGCTCCTGGGGCTGCTGAGGTCGAGCTTTTCGAGTTGAGAAAACCGCGCTAAATGCTGGAGCCCCTCATCTGTAAGTACGCCCGCACCATCGAAATTCAGTGCAGTAAGGTGCTCTAGCTCTGAAAGCTGTGCCAGCGCAGAATCCGTAATATAACCTGCGTGGATGCCGGTCGCGCCGGTCTGCCGTGCCAGGTCGATAACAGCTTCCCAGTGGGGTGGGGCCAGAACCCCTTGAATATGAAGCTGGTTATTGCTGGCATCGTAGCGAACGAAGGGTGTGTGGCGCTCTTTCACCTTGCGCGCTGGAGTGAGGCTTTGAATCAGTGCCTCCCAGGTCTCGAACCCGCTCTGTCGGGCCACCAATTTTCGCGCATCGGTCAGGGCTAGCTCGGGCGCTCGCTCTGTCGTGCTGTACCAACTCGGGAGCCAGCTCTGCATCTTGTCTACATTTCGCTCCCAGGGGAATGCGGTGCCATGTACCCAGTTCAGGTTGCGAATGATGTCGATATTGCCGGTGGTATAGGCTTCGGTCAGCGCCTCACTCAGAGCGTGATAGATTGCTGCCTCTGCCGGATTTGCCCTGGCATGCTGGACCAGGGCGGGCCAGTTCGGAAAACCGTGCTCTTGTGCCAGAGTACGCTGGGCATCCGCGAGCTTCAGGGGTTTGGACGAAGTGAGTCGGTGGGCCTTCAATCGCTCCTTGGCTTGCTTCCGTAGCTGCTCCAGAGAGAGAGGGGCATCCGACGATGGGGTAGTACTAGACATAACTTCTCCTTTCACCATGCCCGTGTCCGCGAGCGGGCGGAAAGAAGAGAGTTCTTAGCTCTGCAGGTGTTTTCTAGAAGCAGGTGGGCACTGCCCTTCCCGCGGACGGGAGGCATCCTGCAACGCCAGAAAAAGTGTACCTTAGCACT
The DNA here is from genome assembly GCA_049840835.1 of Armatimonas sp. Taxonomy (GTDB): domain Bacteria; phylum Armatimonadota; class Armatimonadia; order Armatimonadales; family Armatimonadaceae; genus JANLTX01. Next base: position 95,310 of record JASGJG010000019.1, read on the forward strand.
TGCCTGAAATGCAAACTTAATTTTGATTAGGATCTCAGACCCGCTTGTGCTCGCAGAGCTCCACAATAACGCCATCCGGATCGTGGCAATAGCACAGGCTTTTCTGAATACCGCCAACCAACTGGAATGGCACCATAACCGGCGGGGAGACAAACGAGACATCTGCCTCACTTAACCTGGTGTACTCGGCGTCTAAATCATCCACATCCAGCGCGAAGTGGCGCAGGCCCAGAGTGTTAGCAAGAGCATTGGTTGGGAGCGATTCCCCGGCGGGAACCAGGTACTGAAGCAGCTCCAGGCGACAGCCGCCTTTATCAGGCTGTACGAATACGCAGCGGGCGCGAGCGCCGGGAAGGCCTACGACTGCCTCTATCCACTCACCCTCTAAAATCACCTCGAAAGTCTGGCGCATCTTCAAAAGCCCCACATAAAACGCCAGAGTGCGGTCCATGTCCGCTACCACAATATTCAGGTGATTCACTTGCATCGAAAAGCGTTATATCGAAAAAAAATCTGCGGGTTTTGTCAGAATCGGTAATCTCACCCGTTATAAAGAGTGAGGAGTAATGTATGTCTATTGATGGCGCGGCCCCGAGTACTGCCGCCGAACCCGTGCGCTACCATACGCGAATCCGCGAGATTCCTGTGGACGACCGACCTAGAGAGCGGCTTATTGGCTACGGCGCCGACTCACTATCACTCGCAGAACTCCTCGCTGTGCTTCTACGAACCGGAACCGAGAAATATAGCGCCATCGGGCTCGCGGAGCATCTTCTGGCGAAATTCGAGGGGCTGCGCGGGGTGGCAAACGCGACTATTGAAGAGATGTCTCAGGTGCATGGCATCGGGCCTGCCAAGGCGGCGCAGATAAAAGCCGCCATTGAGTTCGGCAGACGACTCGTTGCGGCTAGCCCGGAAGAGCGCCCGCGGATTCGGTCCCCACGCGACGTCTATAACCTGGTTGGGCCAACCCTGCGCGATGAGAAGCGAGAGCACTTCTTAGCCCTGCTACTGGACACCAAGAACGGCGTGATGCGTTCCCGAACAGTGAGTGTGGGGGACCTTTCAAGTTCCATTGTCCATCCGCGTGAGGTGTTTGTGGAGGCCATTCGACACGGCGCGGCTAGCTTGATCGTGGCGCATAATCACCCGTCGGGGGACCCTAACCCTAGCCCGGAGGATATCGCGGTCACGCGGCGGCTGGCTGAGGCGGGGGAGCTACTGGGAATCGAGCTTTTAGACCATATCGTACTCGGCGATGAACGCTGGGTGTCGCTCAAAGAGCGAGGTGTTTTTTAGAAGGATTATTTTCCAGCGCGACGAATGATGTAGGCGCAATCTTTCGCGGGATATAGGGCGAAGTTCGCCCTTATAACGAGGTCAGGGTATGCCTCCATTTCGTGACATTGGACAATCCAACTTAAGGACAAGTCGCCATGCAACCACGACGCCGGTGTGCATTTACCCTCATCGAACTGCTCGTTGTCATCGCTATTATTGCGGTTCTCGCTGCCATTCTCTTTCCTGTCTTTGCCCAGGTACGCGAGAAAGCCCGACAGACCGCCTGCGCCAGCAATACCCGCCAACTTTCTTACGGCGTGCTAATGTACGCTCAGGACTACGACGAGACCCTTCCACCGACGGCTATCCTCTCCTCCGAGAGTGAAGACGAAGCAACGCTATGGCCTGTGCTGGTACAACCCTACATCAAGAACGACCAGGTGCGCCATTGTCCGAGCGACAGCACAGGCAAACGCAACTCCTACGGCCTCAACGAGCTCCTCTTTGCCGACCTGAGCGACCCGGATAGCCTGAAACAACCTGTGAAGACACTTGCCGAGATTCAGACACCTTCCGAGACCGTGATGATGTCGGAGTTAGGCACGGAAGACGATTTCACGACCCCACGCGGCGATGCCTACAAATCCGTAGCACCGGATTTCCCGCTCAACGACGATGAGGACGCTCGCCCCGCTGCCCGCCATGCTCAGCGTGTCAACGTAGGACTGATGGACGGACATCAGAAGTCGCTTCGGTTGGAACGGTTCTACACGAACCAGACACCGCCTGACCGATGGTATCGGCCAGAAGGACCGTAATTTGAACGCGCGGTAGGGCGATAACAGATGGGTATTGCTCAAAGAAAGAGGCATTTTTAAATCATGAAGTTGTTAATCTTAGGTGGCACCGTGTTTCTGGGGAGGCACCTGGCTATCGCGGCACAGGCGCGGGGCCATGAAGTCACCCTGTTCAACCGGGGCAAGAGTGGGCCGGACCTGTTTCCCGACCTGCCGCAACTCCACGGTGACCGCAAGACCGAAGAGGGGATTGCCGCGCTGGATAGCGCTGGACCGTTCGACGCTGTAATAGACACCTGTGGCTACGTGCCCCGCGTGGTCAAACTCTCCGCCGAGAAGCTGAAAGACAAAGCCGAGACCTACTGCTTTATCTCGTCTGTCTCCGTCTACAAGAACTGGCCCGAAGAAGCGTGTGATGAAACGGGTACTCTGGCAACCATAGAAGACCCCACCGTGGAGGAAATCACCGGCGAAACCTACGGCGCGCTGAAAGTTCTGTGCGAGCAGGAGGCAGAGAAAGCCTTTCCGGGAAAAACGCTCATCATTCGTCCTGGCTTGATTGTAGGGCCGAACGATATCTCTGATCGCTTCGGATACTGGCCGCGCCGGGTAGCTCAGGGTGGCGAGATTCTGGCCCCTGGCACTCCCGAAACCCCGTTCCAGTTCATCGATGTCCGCGACCTCTCCGAGTGGACCATTCGCCTGTTAGAAAACGGTGCCACTGGCGCCTACAACGGGGATGGTCCGCAAATCCCAATCAAGGCCCTTTTAGAGGCCTGCGGCGCGGAGCAAGTCACCTATGTGAGTGAGGCGTTCTTAGAAGTGGAGAAAGTAGCTGCGTGGGTAGAGCTGCCGGTCTGGATTCCAGGGCTGGCCGATAAACCCGCAGGCGGTGCCACCGACTGCACCAAAGCCATAGCCTCCGGGCTTACCTATCGCCCGCTCACCGAGATCGTGGCCGATACCCTGGCCTGGGAAAACGCCACCCCACGGGAGAACGCCTGGAAGCGCACGTTGACTCCCGAGCGCGAAGCCGAAGTGCTGGAGGCCTGGAAGGCACAACAGACCTGATGCCGGTCCATGCCTCGTTTCACTGGACCGAAGACGAGTACCGGCGGGTGGTTCAGCATCATTTTCGCAAGACCATCCGCCCTTCTATTCGCTACTTCGTCGGGGGAGTTTTGATGCTCCTGGGCCTGTTATGTGTCTATGGTCTGATTCTGTCTGCGCAGCGCCCCGGCCCAAGTGAGGGCCAGGCGACGGTAGTAGGTATGACCGCCTTCTTTTTGTTTACCTCTCTGGGGATTATGTTTGAAGAAAAGGTGGCGGTCTTCTTCGGGCAGCGATCCTTTCTTGCCCGGAAAGATGCCAACGCGCTGGTGCAGTGGGAGTTCGACAGCCAGCGACTACACCAGGCGACCGATACCGGACTGCGTGCCGACTTCCCTTGGGAAGTAGTACGTCAGGTACTTGAGGTCTCGGATGGCTTTCTACTAGCGGTGCCAAAGCAGTTCTTCTGGGTACCCTTTTCCGCTTTTGAGCAAGCAGAGGGACCACAGCAGTTCCGCGAGCTAGCCGCGCAAAACCAGGTACCCCTCCGCCGTCGGTAAGAACCATGCTCTATCGCCAGGTGCTCGGAGAGAGCTTCGACACACTACATCCCCATCTGCGGCGCTTCCATGGCGCGCATACCGCAATCGTGGGGCATGGGAGTTTTACGGTGGAGCGGCGTAGAGGAACGGCACTACTGGCGGCGCTCCTGCGCCTACCACGCGCAGGTGAGAAGGTGACTGTGCAGATCGAAGTACAACCCACGCCAACCGGCGAGAAATGGATACGTCGATTTGAGAAAAGCCCCATGATTACCGAACAGTGGCATCAGGGAACTCTGCTCCATGAGAAAGCTGGGCCTATGACCTTCGGTCTGGAAATCACAGTGAATCGAGAGGGGGGAGTAGACTTCACCACTCGCCGTGGCTGGTTTCTGGGAATCCCTTTGCCCCTTTCGCTATCTCCGAAAGTCACCGCGCACACGAAACCCACCGAATCTGGCTGGCACGCACAGGTAGAGTTGACTCTGCCTCTGCTGGGTTGGCTCTTGCGTTATGAAGGCGAGGTCATTCCGCAGTGGACATAACGCTCTCTATGCTCCTGATACTCGGCGTACTCGGCGCCTTTGATACGTTCTACTACCACGAGTGGAAGCTGCGCCTCCCCGCGCATCCAGAAGCGCGTAAGGAACTGAAGCTCCACGCCCTGCGCGATTTCTTCTACACCGTGATCTTCGGCTCTATTGCCTGGCTGCGCTGGGAGGGGGCGCTGGCGTTCGTCTTCGGCGCAATCTTCTTGACCGAAATCGCTATCACCATAAGTGACTTTATCGAAGAAGACGGTTCGCGCCGTCTGCCACCCGGTGAGCGAGCCATGCACACCATCATGGCACTGCTCTATGGCGCATTCCTGGCACGCTTAGCACCAGAACTTCTTGCCTGGTCCAAGCTCCCCACTGGTTTCTCGACAATCTCTCATGGGCTAATCAGTCTGGCGCTGTCTGTCTTCGCCATTGGCGTTTTTCTGTCCGGGGTGCGTGATCTCATAGCAAGTATAAAGAAATGAAGATGAAACGGCGGCGCTGGCATCAGGGTATGTTCGTGGTAGCTGGCTGCTACAACATTCTGTGGGGGCTTTACTCCACGCTGGACCCTCAGTGGCTCTTTCGGTTCGCCAAACTGCCCTTGCAGAACCATCCCGCCATTTTCTCTGCCATGGCGATGGTTGTGGGGCTCTACGGGCTGGTCTACTTCGAGGTCGCCCGAGCGCCCGAGCGCGGGTTCGTACTGGCGCTGGTAGGGCTAATCGGCAAAGGGCTTGGGCCTATCGGTATGGCGATGCAGATACTTTCCGGTGCCTGGCCCTGGTCTATGGGAGTCATGTGCCTCACCAACGATCTCATCTGGTGGATACCCTTTGCTCTGTACCTCTGGGATGCCTGGCCGCATTTTAAGCGCACCTGGAAAGAAGAGGCACCATGACCTCCCGTTTAAGCCTGAGCGATTCCTGGGATTTGCTCGATGCTGATGACAATGATGAAGAGATGCCGCGTAATCCAGATGGCTCTCCCAAGCTTCCTGCTAAGCGACCACAGGCGGGCAAACCAGGCTTCGGTAGTATAGAGATGTACAAAAGCGGCTGGAAGGATGCGGATATGAGGAATCTGACCGTGCCTCGCTGCTTCTTTGCCCGTTCCCTGTTTGAGCAAGTTTTGCTAACGAATACGGACCTTACCGAATCCTGGCTTTGTTGGAACAACTTTGAATACTGTGACTTTTCGGAGGCCGTGCTAACTCAGTGCGATATGCGCTGCTCATATTGGCTGGATTGCAGTTTCGATGACGCGAATCTGACTGGAGCAGACTTACGCGGCTCAGACTTTGTAAACTGCACCTTTGACGGAGCAATTTTCAAGGATGCGCTGGTACTACCTCGGGATGTATTGCTTGAGCAGCTATCCGAGGCGCAGAAAGCGGGGATAGTTCTGAAGCGGCGGGGTGGTCAACCGCATGATGGTTGTATATACTGAGAGGGAGGACTTATGGCAGATTTTTCATTTGATGTGGTTTCCAAGGCAGATATGCAGGAAGTCAAAAACGCGGTGGACCAGGCTCAGCGCGAAATTGATACCCGCTTCGACTTCAAGGGCAGCGAGTCTACGATTGAGCTGGATGAGAAGGCGAACAAGCTGGAACTCGGCTCCGACTCCGAGGCGCGGCTAACTGCGCTGGTGGATGTGCTTGAGACCAAGCTACATCGGCGTGGTATCGATATCCGGCAACTGGAGCTCGGCAAGGTAGTCGAGGGCAGCAAAGGTACCGTGCGTCAGGATGCGACGATCAAGCAGGGGCTAGATTCGGATACCGCCAAGAAGATAGTAAAAGCGATCAAAGATGCCGGTATCAAGGCGCAGGCCGCGATTCAGGGTGACCAGGTGCGTGTTTCCAGCAAGTCCAAAGATGACTTGCAGAAGGTGCAGGCACTGGTTAGAGATGGTGACTGGGGAATCCCAGTCAAGTTCGATAACTACCGCTAAGCTAATTGAAATCAGGCGCCCGGCTATGGTAGTCAGGGCGCCTGATGTTATTTATGGCTTATTTTCCCGGTCTTCCTGGTCAGCCTTGTGGCGGTACTCTATTACTTTCGCGGGCTGATCCAGGGCTTCATAGCAGTCAGCCATGCGTCGCCAGTCGATGGCGTGGGGCAGGGAGGGGCCGTCTTCGTTTACAGCGCGCTGGAACCAGCGCAGGGCTTCCTCGTGCGGGTCTAATTGGCCCATTACCGCCTCGGTGACCAGCGGGTAATCTGCTTTCCAGCGGTCATCTAAGAAGTACTCTCCACGGTCACGGCAGCGCTCTCCGGCAAGTTTGGGATGCAGCTTGCGAATTTCGGCGGAGGGTTCGCACTGGGGTAGCGGTCCGTCGCCCAGAATGCCCACATGGGGACTGAAGGTCACAGTTTTGCCGCCAGTACCCACCGTGAGCCGCCAGTCGCCATTGCCCATAGGAGCCACAAAGGTCTGCTGGAAAACGGCCCACTGTAGCCGCTTGCCATCTATAGTGTAGCGTGCCGCCAGTTTGGGGTCGCTTTCACCGACAGTACCCTGGGCAAGCACCGGGCAGTCGTGTCCTTTGCCGCTGAGTGAGATTGTTGTTGGCGCATTTCCATCCGTGGTGAACCAGGCAACCAGTCCTAGAGCTTCGACCACTTCGAAGAGGCGAATGGTGACTCCTGTTGAGGTCTTCTGCGCAAAGACCGGGTTTAGAATGTGCTCACGCCACCGTTCATAGGTAGCGGCCTGTTTGTCTTTTCGGGCAGCGCCGGGGAACTCAGTGACAAAGACCTTCTGCGGGATTGCTTCATTGAAGGCTATTTCAGACGTTCGCACGGTCCAGCGCTCGCCTTCGGTTTGGCGTTCCTCGATTCGGAAAGGCAGATTCGTAGCCGGATCTACAAAAAGGGTGATGTTTTTCTCGGAGCGAGAGCCAAAGCCTAGAAAGTAGTGGGCCTTAGGAAGCGAAATTTTATAGACCTCCGCTCGTCGACCGGCGATGTTTTGAATCCCCTGGTTCTCTATGGCGCGGCCCTGACCGCTTTTTTCTAGCTGGCGAAAGATTCGGCTGAGCGAGGCAACCGGGGTGGGCAGTTCGCCCACGAAATTCCCCAACTCCAAATGCTTCTTATCAGGGTAATAAGTGAACGTATCTTTCCCCCGAATCACCTGCCGCCAGACAAGTTTGTCTTTCAGCAGGGAGTCAACGCGGAACTGTTTCCCGTCGTACCACTGCTCACCGGTCTTCATCGCTCCTGCGTACTCCACACGGTGCATGGTTCTCACGCGGGCAAACGCATCCTGGACCTTCTTCAATCCAAAGGCGGGTTTTGGCATGAGGGCAGAGATACCCATAAAAGCGGCGATTCCCAGAGTTCCTGTTGCCAGAGTAAGTGCAACTCGACGTGGCATAGGGCGAGCAACTTGAGACGCAAGGCGCCGGGTAAGACGCTCTTCCAACCCTGTAGGTAGCGGTCTGTCGGGATAGGCATCGCGGAGAGTAGCAGAGATGGCATCATTGGTGTCGGGTGTCTCAGCGGGCATGGAAGTTATCCTCGCTATCGTAGAAAAGGGCGCCGCCGCGCTCACGGGCAGCGGCGCGGGCGCGCTGGAGCAGGCTATTCACAGCGGCATCCGAGCGGTTCAGAATCAGGGCAATCTCTCCGATAGAGAGCTGCTCTACGTATTTCAGAAGCAGGACCTCACGCCATTCGGCGGGCAGGGAATCCAGCAGGGTGCGCACGCTCTGGCGGCGCTCGCTGTCCAGCGCTTCCCTTTCTGGGGTGGGTAAATGGCTGACCAGGGTATCGGTCAGGGCTTCCACCGGGCGGCGTGACTTCTGGCGCAGGTGCAGGGCTATCTTGCGGCGAGCTATGCCGAAGAGATAGGCGCGGGTGGGGTCATCGGCAGACTCCACGGCGGGTGGCGCCTTGCCTGCGCTTATAGCGGCTGCCAGAGTTTCCGACACGATGTCTTCTGCATCATGGTCGGAACCGGTCTGGCGGCGGGCGTACTGATAGAGTCTGGCGCTGTAGCGCGCTATCAGAGCAGCCCCCATAGCCTCTTTAGAATTTGTCTGCTGTACCGACCAGGGCCATCGGCGGGTACGCAGAGGCGTTAGCATTTCACGTCCTCCTGAACCCTCCTTTGCCTATACATGGAAAATCTATCGCGTGCAGATATATCTGTTGCTGTTGTTATTCATTGACATTGCGCAAAGCATGATGCAGAACGTATAATACTTACTTGACACAAGGCTGCCCGACCCTTGCGCCGGGTGGCCTTTTCTATTTTACTATGATCACAACCAAGAAAATCGGACTGGTAAGCCTTGGCTGCCCAAAGAATCTGGTGGACTCCGAGGAGATGCTCGGGGCACTGGTAGAAGGCGGTCAGGCGGAGCTGGTCGATGCGAATAATCCGTCGGATGTGGTCGTTGTCAACACCTGTGCCTTCATTGAGAGTGCAAAGCAAGAGAGTATCGAAGCGATTCTGACCCAGCTCAAACGCCGCAAAAAAGGCGAAGTGGGCCGTGTGGTTGTCGCCGGGTGTCTTGCACAGCGCTATGGTGCGGAGCTGGCCGCCGAGCTGCCCGAAGTAGATGCCTTTATCGGTATCCAGAGCGCGGGCCAGATCGGCGATGTGGTATTCGGTAAGCGCGGCACCGCGCTGCCTATGGCGGGGAATCTGGTAGCGCCCATTACCGAAAAGTATCCGCTGATTCCACCCTCACGGGTGCGAGCCACAGCTCCCTGGACCGCGTATCTCAAAGTCTCCGAAGGGTGTGACCACGGCTGCACGTTCTGCTCTATCCCGAACTTCCGGGGGAAGCATCGCTCCAAGCCCATGGAGAGAATCGTCGAGGAAGCCAGGCGTTTAGTCGATGCCGGGGCGTGTGAGTTGAATCTGATTGCGCAGGATACGACCGCGTATGGCATGGACCTCTACAAAGAGCTGGCCCTGCCACGACTGTTGGAGCAACTGGGACAGATAGATGATCTGAAGTGGGTACGCCTGCTCTATTGCTATCCCACCATGATGACCGACCGCCTGATGAAAACCATGGCGGATACACCGAATGTAGCGCACTATGTAGACATTCCGCTCCAGCATGGTTCCGACTCTATGCTGCGGCGCATGAAGCGCGGCGGCTCGGTAGCGAGCTACCATAGATTGCTGGCGCGACTGCGAACGGCCATGCCGGATATCGCGGTGCGAACCACGTTCCTGGTCGGTTTCCCTGGGGAGACTGATGCGGAGTTCGCTGAGCTAGAGAGTTTTGTCAGTGAGGCACAGTTTGACCGGGTAGGCGTGTTCACCTACTCGCCTGAGGAGGGGACTCCGGGGTATGACATGACCCCGGTTGTGTCTAAGAAACTGGCCCGTGAGCGCCGGGCAGCGCTCATGGAAACGCAGCAGCCTATATCGCTGGCACGGAATCGGGAACTTGTGGGGCGCTCAATTGCTGTATTGATGGAAGGAGAGGGTCGGGGCCGAACCTGGCGCGATGCTCCGGAGATCGACGGTATCGCGCAGGTGCGCGGTGCGGATACAGCGACCCCTGGAAGCTGGGCGCAGGCTCGCGTTGTCGAAGCGCTGCCCTACGATATCGTCGCTGAGGCGATGTAACACAACCTGTTTTTTGGGAGGATAGTTTGGCTACAGTGAAGAAGGCGGCGCTTAAAAAAGCGGCTCCCGCGCCCGCCCCGAAGGCCGTTTCGACAAAACCACGGGTAATTCCAGTGGAAGAGCCGCAGACAGAATCGCAGCTTGCCGAAGCCTATCTGGCAGACCGTGTTTATGACGCGCTGTTGGAGCGAGGCGAAGCGGCAAAAATCTCTGAGATTACGCTGGAGATAGATAATCCACGCATCACGTTCCCGCTGGTGCGGCGCGCGCTGGATGACTCCAGCAAGTTTGCGCTGGCTGAGCGGCAGTGGAGCCTGGCGTCGCGATACTTAGATGTGACCCGCCCGGTAGAGCGCACGCTGATCGATGTTCTTCGCGCCGCCGGTAAGCCGCTGGACCGTATTACGCTGGCCACCGAGCTTTCCGAGGTCTATCACCGTGATGCCACGCAGTACTTTCCGCTTATCGACACGGTCACTCGCAATCCGAATACCTATTTCAAGGCGAAAAATGGTGGCTTCGGACTGACCGAGTGGCTTCCGCTCACCGATGGCGAGGTGCTGACCGAAGTACAGTTCGACAACGAAGTAGCGGCAGGTACACTGGCGCACTATGCAGACGCGGCGAAGAACGTAGACTGGAAAGACCCGGTCGCAGCCACCGTCAAGATTATCGAGAACTTGAAAGGCAAGGCGCTTCCTGGACGTGTGCTGGGCGTGCTGGCCTGGCAGGCACTGGGCGAGACCTTCGATTCTAAGGCGCACTTCTTAGCGGCCTATGCGGACTCCCGGCTTACCTGGCTGACGGGTAAGAAGGGCGGAAGCTGGCTCAACCGTGAGCTGGTGGAGAAGCTGGAGCGCAATCTGGAGGCTCTGGGTGCGGACCTGGCCCACGAAGCGCATGAGGAACCCGCTCCTGTAGCGGTAAAGAAACCCGAAATCGCTCCGACGCCCAAAGAAGAAAAAGTAGAAGAGGCGGCTGCACCGGTTGCCGTGGTGGAGCCGGAACCGGCGCCAACACCCACTGCCGTGCCCGAGCTTTCTGTCTCTGACACAGAACTCGCCGCACTGGAGGCGCTGGTGAAGGAGCGTGGCGGCGCTACGGATGCCGCCGACCTGCTAGCGCTACAGTACGAAGTTGTGCCCGGTGACCCGTCGCACGCGGCGGACCTGGTGACCTTGACCGAGCGACTCAAGGCCGACCCGCGCTTCTTGTATGTGGGCGCTGGTCGCTTCCGCGAGCCGGACTCTCTGCCGCTGTTTGTCTTCGCTATGCCGGAGATGCTGAGCTACCCCGAGCTTCAGTTCGTGTCCATGGACGGTGAGATCATGGACGAGGAGATTGAAGACGAAGGCTATGTGGGCACTCTCCGCCAGGATGCGCTTCTGCCATTAGCGCAGGACGCGGGCGACGATGAAGGGCGCTACACTGGCCCCGCGCAGGAAGACCCGTCCGTGGTGCGCTGCGTTGTCAAGGCACATCATAAGGAAATCGGCACGTTCCCGCTCTGCCAGATTCCTGATGACTTCTTGCCCTCTGATGCCAATGTGGTAGAGATCGCTGTTCGCGACAACGAGGGTGGACTGCACGAAATCATCGTAAACCGGGACATCCGGCTGGCCTTTGGATTCTTCGGGCTCTACGATAGCCTGCCACATGATTCGGGTTCCGTGTTCCTGCTCCGCCGTGGCGCTCGCCCCTATGAGTTCCGATTCGAGCCACAGGAAGAGGCGGACCCCCAGGTTCATGTGACTCCCGAGCGCATTGCCGAGCTCATCTCTCTGCGGGAGCAGGCCGAAGAGAGCGGAGATGTCGCCACGTTTGACATGGCCTGCGAAGTTCTGGATACCTATCCCAAGGGCCTGGACTTCGTACAGACCATGACCGAGGTCAATCTCATTCGACGTGTCACCCGGCGCAAGCTGGCGTCCATTCTCTCCAACTATCTCTGCTTCCAGCACAAGGCGGGCACCAGCCAGTGGCGCTACGATGCTCGAAAACGGGATATGGGAACGGACCGAACCAAACGAAAATACCTGAAGAGGTAAAGCGAAAATGGGCAAGAGAGTAGCGAAAAAGCAGACCAGGAAACCCGCGGAGCAGCCGAAGCGCGAACGCTATGGCATGACCTTCTGGGAGAAGATCAAGCTCACGTTTCATGTGCTGGTTACCTTTCTCTTGCTCGGCGTTATCGGAGGCGTGACCTATGGCACCTTGCGCCTGAAGAAAGCCTCCGAAAAGCTCCCCACACTCGAAAAACTGGCGAATCAAGTCAACTACGGTGTCACCGAGATCTACGCCACCAATATCGACCCCGCCACGGGCTACTATGTCCGGTTGGCGAAGATTCAAGACCGCCGCCAGGAATCTGTGTCCTATGCCGCGGTACCTGACCTGGTCAAGCAGTGCACCGTCTCCATTGAAGACGAGCGGTTCTACAACCATGCTGGTATAGACGCCAAGGGTGTTCTACGCGCCTTATATGCCAACCTCCGATCCGGTGAGTCTGCCCAAGGCGCCTCGACTCTCACGATGCAGCTTGCCCGCAACGTGATTCTAGAGGACTTCAAGAAGGTCGCTGACCGTAAGTTTAAAGAGATGTTCCTGGCGCTTCAGATAGAGCGCGCCTACTCCAAGGACCAGATTCTGGAGCGGTATCTCAATGAAGTCTGCTACGGCAACAATATCTACGGCATCAAGGCAGCGGCTCGTACCTACTTCGCCAAGGACCTGGGCAAGCTCTCTCTATCGGAAGCCGCGCTTCTAGCGGGTATTCCCCAGCGCCCGACGTCGCTAGAGCCGTTTGAGCATCTAGACGCCAGCATCAAACGCCGCAATATGGTGTTAGATAAGATGCTGGAGCTGGGCTATGCCACCCCAACCCAGGTGGCCATGGCGAAAAAAGAGAAGCCGAAGCTCAATAACAAGCCAGACCGCCTGAGGACCAAAGAGTGGAAGTACCCGTACTTCACGGAGTATGTGTACAAGATGCTCCGGCGCAAGCTGGGCGAGGAGCGGGTGAACCGGGGCGGCCTCAAGGTCTTCACCACACTTAATACCAATATCCAACAAGTCGCCGAGCGAACCATTCGCAACAATGTGTCCGAGCTACACGGCGATGGCGTACGCCAGGGATCGATTGTGGCTATGGACCCCCATACAGGTTATGTGCGAGCCATTGCCGGTGGTATCGACTACAATGCCGACCAGTTCAACAACGCCATTCTGAACTCGTATTCCGTAACAGTGAGAAAGAACGGCAAGGCGGTCAGAGATGCCAAGGGCGTTGTGAAGAAGAAGCTCTTTCTTCAGGGAATGCAGCCCGGTTCGTCGTTTAAGCCGATAGTCTACGCGGCTGCCTTCGACCTGGGGCTACTCGACGAAGACTCGACCATCAACGATGGTTACTACGGCGCCAAGGTCTTCAAGAACTGGAAACCCAAGTGCTACAACGGGATCCCAGGCCACGGACCAATGAGCGTGCGTGAAGCGCTGGCGCATTCGCATAACGTTGCGGCGGTTCGTGCGGCGGGTATGGTTGGAATCGACCGCCTGGTTGAGTATGCGCACCGCCTCGGAATCGATTCCCGGCGCTATCCTAAGGGGGACTTTACCCATAACTACGCCCTCTCACTCGGTGCGGGCGAGGTGTCGCCGGTAGAGCTAGCGACTGTGTACTCCACCTTCGCCAACGATGGACATCGAGCCGACCCGATCTTCATTCGCTGTATCTACGATGGCCAGGGGAATGTTATCGAGCGCAATGAGCCGCAGATAACTCGCTCGGTTATCAGCCATAGCGCTGCCGTGCAGATTAGCTCCTGCCTGCGTACAGTTATAGAGAGCGGTACTGCCGCGCGAAGTGGGCTGGCCTCTATCCCGGATGCTCACGGTAAAACGGGTACAACGTCGGACAACTTAGATGCCTGGTTCGCGGGCTACACCAACACCCTGACCGCGATTGTGTGGATCTCCGGTGAGCGCAAAGAGCCCCGAATCGACCCCAAGACCAAGAAGCCTATGCTGGGGCCGGATAAAAAGCCGCTCATGCGCACGGTCAAGCGCCAGATGCCTGGCGTTACCGGTGGTCAGGCGGTCGCGCCTATCTGGGGGCAGTTCATTCGAGATGCCATGCCGATTCAGTCCATGGCTCCTGGCTCCGCAGAGTACAAAACACCTGATCTTGCCGAAGCCATGCGCCGCAGTGAAGAGGCCCGCGAGCTTGGCGGCGTTCCTGGCGGGGGTGGTACTCCCCGTGCCGCGACGACCAGTTCTGGTGACCCCGCCGACCCTGCCGGAGACGCGCCTACAGCCCTGCGTCCCGCACAGGATAGAGACTTCCTGCGATCCGGTGATCCCGATACCCGAGTCGAGGTTGCCATCTGTACCGAGACCGAGAAACTCGCTACCCCGTTTTGCCCGGATGTGGAAAAAAGACGGCTCCGCCGCCGCTCCATTCCAAAGCTATGCAAACTTCACAGCGGTCAGGCCGCAGGAAACGAGTAACCAGCATGGGACGTGGTGGCCTGCATCTGCGAAACCGTATCCCTCTGGAGCGGGCGCCTGTGGAGGCCCCGGAGATGGGGCAGGAGCGTATCTGGATTCTGGGGGGAATCACCTTGCTGGGCCTGCTGACTCTGATAGGGCGATTCTGGTATCTGCAGGTTGCGCATGGGGATAGCTATTTAGACGAGGCGAAGTCCAATCAGCGCGCCAGTGTACGAATCGCGCCGCCGCGCGGCATCATCGAAGACCGCAACGGGGTAGCGTTGCTCACCAATACCAGTCGTATCGATGTCTTTATGACGCCTAATGAGCTGGGGGATTGGGTCGAGAAAGAAGTACGCGTACGCCGAAAAGCCCTAAAAAAAGAAAAAAAGAGCCTGGGTGAGGCGGAAGTCAAAGCTCTCTACAAAGAGGTCCAGCGGGCCGCGTTTCAGAAGCTGGCGGACAGACTGGAAGTCCCGGTAGACCCGCTACTCAAAGAGTTTGAAAAGAATCGCCTGGGCACCTCAGAACCGGCTCGGGTGTTCGCTGGCGCCACTCAGGCGCAGCTTGCCCGCGTGGCCGAGCACCTGGCGGAGCTGCCCGGCGTGACGCCCATGGTAGTACCCGTGCGTCAGTATCCCAAGGGGAAACTTGCGGCGCAGATTCTGGGCTATGTGGACCAGATTTCCGAGAATGCGCTCAAGCAAGAGCAAGCTGTGCTGGCCAAGGCGGATGCAGAGGGGCAGGATACCGACGATATGCCCCGTCACCGCCCCGGTGACTTAATCGGCACCTACGGCCTGGAGAAGTACTACGACCGCCTGCTCTCTGGCAAAGAAGGTAGCATCGACTACCTGGTAAACGCGCAGCAGGAGCGCCTGAGCGTCGCCGATGAACAGAAAGCGATTCCCGGTGCGAAACTGACCCTGACCTTTGATTGGAAACTACAGGCACTGGCCGAGAAGCTCATGCAGGGCAAGAAGGGCGCCGCAGTCGCTATAGACCCGCGTACCGGCGGCATCCTTGCCATGTGTAGCTACCCCAGCTTCGATCCCGCTGTTTTTCAGAAGCGCCCAATCGCCCCAGAGGTGTTTAAGGAAGTGAGCCAGGGGCAGCTCAATCGAGCTGTATCCGGTTTCTACCCGCCGGGGTCTACCTTCAAGATTGTCTCCTCTATCGCCGGACTGGCTGAGGGGAAAATCGATACAGGTACGACCTTCACTTGCGGAGGGAGCTACCTGAAACTGAAGTGCGATGGGGTTCACGGTGGAGTTTCGCTGGGTAAGGCGCTCACCGTCTCCTGTGATACGTACTACTACCATGTAGGGCAGCGGCTGGGCGAAGAAAAACTGAAGACCTGGGCGCAGAACATGGGGCTGGGTCAGAAGACAGGTATCGACCTGCCACACCAGACCTTTGGTACTCCCGGTGGCTATCTCTCCACGTCGAAAGCGAAAGAAAGATCTATCGAAGGGCAGCTTGCCCAGGCGAAAAAAGCCGGTAACCAGGCCCTGATAGCGAAGCTAGAGCGAGAGCCACGGTACCTCGGTCTGGGAGAAACCATGCAGACCGCTATCGGGCAGGGCCTGACAGCCGTCTCACCGCTCCAGATGGCACAGGTGGCTTCCGCTGTGGCGAATCGTGGCACTATCTATCGTCCGCACTTCCTCAAGAAAGCCACCACCAGCGATGGCACCGGCAAAGTCTTAGACATAGACGAAGCCAAATCACGTGTGGCGCATGAAATCAAGCTGTCTTCGTATCAGTGGAATGCTATCCAGCAAGGGCTTCGGGCTGTGGTTACCACGGGTACCGCCCGAGCTACCGTGAACTCAAAGTTCGTGTACATTGCTGGAAAGACCGGTACGGCAGAGAAGAACAAACTGGGTGACAACTACGCCTGGCTCATCTGCTACGCCTCCCGAAAGCCCGGTGAGCAGCCCACTATCGCTGTGGCTGTGGCTGTAGAGCCGCTGGTAAGGGGCCAGCACGGCTCAGATATGGCCGGACCCATAGCGCGCCGAATCGTAGAGGGGCACTTCGGAATCGGCCTTACCAATCCGACAAACGAAGCTACCGAAACCGTAGCTCCTGCTGGCGGTGACTGAGTCCCTGGTAGACGAGCCTCAAGACACGCCGCTCCCTGCCACAGTTAAGGCGCTGGGGTGGGTGAGTTTCTTCACCGATCTCTCCAGTGAGCTTCTCTACCCCATAAATCCCACGTTTCTGCGGAGCCTGGGAGCACCGCCAGAGGCTATCGGGCTGATAGAGGGAAGCGCCGAAGCCACGGCAAGCCTGCTCCAGCTTGGTTCCGGGCGCTCTCCGACCGCCTGCCACGGCGCAAGCCGCTTATCCTCTGGGGGTATGGACTGGCTGCTATCGCCAAACCTGTGCTGGGTCTGGCTGTTTCCTGGCCCATGGTACTGGGCGCCCGGCTATTAGACCGGATCGGCAAGGGACTGCGCGGCGCTCCCCGTGATGCCCTGATTGCAGAGACCTGCCCCCCGGAAGCCCGCGGACGTGCCTTCGGGCTACATCGGAGTATGGACACTGCCGGTGCGGTACTGGGGCCACTTGCTGGCTGGGTCTATCTCACGTTTCACCCCGGTGCACTGCGCCCCCTGTACTTCCTGGCCTTTATCCCGGCTGCACTCGGGGTGCTGGTGCTGGCGCTAGTCGTGCGAGAAACGGCGCGTGAGAGCGTCGGTGCCCGTCGCGCTCTCTTCACTCTAAGTGGTCTCTCTCCCACCTACCGAACCTACTTAGCCATAGCCGCCCTGTTCGCGCTGGGGAATAGCTCAGATGCGTTTCTGCTACTTCGCGCTCAGGAAGGGATGCATATCGCTCCCTCACAGCTCTTGCTGCTCTATGCGGTCTTCAATGTTGTAGAGGCAAGCCTGGGCTATTTTGCGGGGAAACTGTCTGACAAAATAGGGCGCAGACCGCTGATAGTCACGGGCTGGCTGGTGTTCGCGCTGGTCTACCTGGGGTTTGCGTTCGCAACTCAGACATGGCATGCCTGGGCGCTGTTTATCCTCTATGGCTTCTACTACACTCTCACTAAAGGCGTGCAGAAAGCCTATGCCGCCGATCTGGTAGACCCGCAGCAGCGCGGACTCCAGCTTGGCGCGTTCTCTTTCTGCGTGGGAGTAGCAACTCTCCCCGCCAGCTTAGTAGCAGGAGTACTCTATCATTGGAACCCAGCCGCCTCATTTGTCTTCGGAGCGGCTACGGCTTTACTTGCAGTCGTACTGCTGCTGGCTACTTACCGACCGTTTAAGTAGTAGTCTGTTCCCAGGGCGGCATTGGCTTCAATGCGGGTGAAGTTATGGACTATCTCGCCTATCTTAAGTCCACCCAGTGCGGCTTCTACCGTGACCCTGCTCGGTATGGGGGCTCCTATTGCTGAGTTGTAACCACTATAGATAAAGGTGAGGACATTGCCGCTGGCCTTAACATCTATCTTGGTAATCAGGAAGGTCTTGGGGTCGTAGAAGAGCTTGATGTCTCCAAAGAGATCATCTTTCCCTTGCAGGTAAGGCGGGTTGTTGTTGAGCTTACTGAACCGCTCACTCAGGTTCGGTGGGCTTGCCAGGAAGTGAATCAGCGGGGCGATAGGATTCTCCCCAAAGCGGTCTATGGGTTTGGGTGTATCGCGCTTATTGCCTGTGGTGTGCCAGTAGGAGCTGCCATTGAATCCCGCGTTGATCGGAATACCCTTAGCATCGGTGTAGACCAGTCGGAAGCGCTCATCTGGGTGCTGAATTAAGTTAAATCCACTTTGCGTTGCCTTGTCCTGCCCTACAGAAGCAACAGAGGAACCGTCCATCTTAAAAGCACGCATAGACGACAGTGCGGACCAGTTATGTGCCTGACGAATCTTATCCATGACCGCGCCAAGAGCACCAGGTACCATCGTCTGTGGTGGAGGCACCTTAGTAACGTTGCCGGGCTCTGCAGTACCCGGCTCTGCCGTGGTGTCCTTCTCTAGAGTGATGGGGACGTTGAGAGTCATCCCCTGCTTTATCTTGACTGTGAACTGCTTCGGGCGATATCCAGGTGAGGTGATCGTTACCGTGACCTCTTGTTCTGGCTCTAGGAGGTCCGTCTCCCAGGTGAAGCCCTTTACGTTGTTCTTGCCAACTTTTATCTCTGCGTCTTTTGGCGCACCCTCGAACGAAATTGTAGAGCGAGTAGTGATGTTCTTTATCGCCTCGGTCGCAACACTCGTTCCTGTTGCCAGCACTAGATCTTCTGGATTAGTGCCTTCCATAGTGGCGTTAGGAGTTTGTTTGGCATTCTCGTTTTGCGAGACAAGCGAAGAAACCTGTGTGTAGAGGTAGTCTTTGAGCGATTTGACGGTTACCTGTCCCTTGCCATCCGCTGCGGCGCCTCGGAGCCCTCGCTCTAAAAAGTAAGTGAAATAGCCCTGGCCTTTATCAAGCCATTCATAGGAGGACTGGCCGGGGGAGCAGGCAAAGAGTTTTACCAGCGTTGGAAGTGGCGGCTCACCAGGCAGCGCGCGTAATTTCCCAGCCTTTTTTGATTTGGGAATCCGTAAGATTGTTTCGCTGCGGAGAGCCGTCTCGGGTCTTGCCGAATGGATCGTTGCGGCACTTATCCCATACCATGACATGGGCCTGCCTGCCACTTGAGAAAGCCGCTCGTAGAACTTGTCTTCTTCATAAGCCGTATCGACGCCGGATTCGGGGTCTATGCCTTTGAAGTCATAGGGAAGTAAGTAGTCTTTGGTACCTACTCGGATTCCGTGACCAGAGTAGAAAACATAGACCGTGTCGCCTATCTTGGCTTTAGTCTTGAGTCGAGAGAGGGCTGCAATGATATTGGAGAGGTGCTGTTCGGATTCTACTGCGTTTCCCTATTAACCTTAGCAAGACCAACCGAACCAAGTAAAAACAAGAACAATA
>JASGJG010000020.1:0-208823 GCA_049840835.1 Armatimonas sp.
GTACAAAACTAGCTGCGCCACCTGCCACACGGTTGCCCCGGCGCTCGATCGCTTCGGAATGGCATTTCAGGCCAACTACTTCCGCTGGCCCGGTGAGGCGCCTGCTGTTCAAAAAGCTCTGCCGCTCTCGGTGTTCTTCACCGGCAGTCAGGAAAAGGGACAGGGACAGCGCACCACAACCAAGAACTTCGCTTGATACAACTAAACGTATCCGATGCCGGGTACTTTGTTGCTCTGTCTCCAGTGGGTACCGAGGAAGCGAAACAGGGCAGCGTTCGCTCGGCCTATCTCGCGATTCCTACCGGACAAAAAGGGCTCAGTGTGGTGGTGGGGCAGACCAGCCCGCTGATGTTTCAGTACGATCCTGTCAACGCCCTCACTAGGGTTCTGCCACAATCGTTAACCGGCCCCATACACGGATTTCTCCAGCAGATTTCCAGCCCACGGTTCGTGCTGACTACTTCCGCCAGCGCGGCAACGCCTCCCCAGATGGTGACTATCTCTCGGTAGGTATCCCCTTCAATGGAGCCCTCTCTCTGCGCAACGATGCGAAAGTGGGCAGTGTAAACGGGGTCTACGCTCATGTCTTTCGCCGTAAAGAAGCGAATAGCTACGGCGCCTTCGGCTATGTTCGCGGCAGCTCCTCTCTGTTCAGCCTTCTGGGTACGCATCAGTTCACCGACCAGACCCGATTGCTCCTCATCGGCACCACGGGAAGCGGCCCTGGTGAACGGCTACGGACGGCCTCAGCAGAAGTAGAGCGTATCGCCATGCCCGGTCTGGCGTTCACAGGGCGACTGGAGTGGGGCGCTTTTGCCCCCTATCCGGTTGCCGCGCTTACCTACTCCCCTCTTCACTTAGAGATATTCCGATTCTCGGTGGAATACTCCGGATCAGCGGGGACAGCAGCGAACCTCGCTCATCGCTCGCCTGCAACTTTAACCCGGCTCACCCCAGAGCCTCCGATTTATCCGGCATAATAGGCGCATGCGGATTGGAATCATTGGAGGCTCCGGGGTGCGTACGCTGCCGTTCGATATAGCGCCGGAGCCTGTAGAGATAGAGACTACCTGGGGTAGAGCAACAGGCCAGCTCGGCACGCTGGGTGGTCGCGAAGTCGTATTTCTAGCGCGTCATGGCGCCGGGCACTCCGTTCCCCCGCATAAAATTAACTACCGGGCCAACATCGCGGGGCTGCAAAAGCTGGGATGCCAGGCCGTGCTGGCCACGACCGCCGTGGGTAGTTTAAAAGCCAGCTTGCTTCCCGGCACTATCTGCGTGCTGGACCAGCTTATTGACTTTACGCTGGGTCGCCCTCACAAAACTTTCTTTGATGGTGAAAACGGCACGCCAGTAGTGCACACCGATGTCACGGAGCCTTTTGCCCCTTTTCTTTGGTGCGCCAGGCGGTACTGCAAGCCGCCCATACACAAAATATCTCTGTGCGAGATGGCGGCACCTATCTCTGCCTGGACGGTCCGCGCTACGAGACTGCTGCAGAGGTGCGACTTTTCGCGACCTGGGGTGCCGATGTAGTCGGTATGACAGCGATTCCGGAAGTCACTCTGGCACGCGAGGCGGGGCTGCACTATGCTGGCATCTCACTGGTAACCAACCTGGGAGCGGGAATCTCTAACACTTCCGCTGCACCACGAAGAAGTGGAGGAGGCTATGGCGGAGGCACGCCCTTCGCCTGGACTGCCCTGCTCACCGAAGCCGTAAAGTATTTGCCGGCTACCTTGCCCCCTATTGGGCCTGGAGTATTACTACCATGATAGGTATTTCGTCCGATGACCCGGAGCTGATGTGCCCGGACTGTAAGCGCATTATGGTGCGTATGGACCGCTATGAAGGCGCTATCGATGCCTACAGCACGAAGCTGCCGGAGGTGGGTTTATTCCGCTCAACCGCGGTACGGCGGGTTTTCTGGCCTTTGACTGGATACTCAATGTGCTCTTTGCCTGGCGGCACCGGGCAAAATCTCGCAAGCTATGCGCGGAGATTCTGCCCCAGTACCCCAACACTCTGGTCTGCGCCAACTGCCTTTTTGTATATAAGCGCCCCTGAACTCTACTGGCGAATATAGCGGTCGAACTGGCGCGCGGCAGTCTCGGCTACCTGTCGGCGATGCTGAGTTACGCTATCCATCGCCCCGGCCCAGTCCACTTCGGCCAGAGACTTGCTGGCTGCTTCTAAGCGCTGTCGCTGGGTATCTTGAGACACTCCCCAGGATTTCCACATAGCGAGCATAGTCGGAAGCGCTTTTGCATAGTTACCCGCAGGAGCCGCTACGCTGGAGAAGTAGAACAGCGCCTGCACGTTGTCTATAGGCTGAATCGCAAAGAGGCCGTAGGTTTCAATGGGCTTGCCATTCACCACACTGGAGAACTGAACCAGCGCCGCTCGCCCATTTGCCCAGGCCACAGGTTCCACGCGCCGAATCTTAGTGATACGAGCCGGGACCTTTGCCTGCCGTGCCAGAAACGTAACCATGTCCAGTGTGGCGATAACGGGATTGTTGAAGTTCACTCGCGCTGAGCCAGGAAAGAGTGCGGCATCCGGAATACCGCTCCCGGCATACTGCTGCCCAACATTAGAGGAGATAACTGGTATGTTTATTCCCAGCATTACCTCTGCTCCACCCGGTCCTCCCAGAACGACCGCGCCATTACCAGACTGCTTTACATTCCAACCTGCTGCAACGCCGACTTTGCCGGAACCATCCGGGAACCGAACGTTCTTCAGTCCCTGCGCACTCACTGCTGATGCCATCAGCAAAATCACGGAAGCTGCAATCACTACTTTCATTTCATAACCCCTTTTGTTATTCCCAGGTTACAAAGGGGCCATTAGCCAGACATTAGCGGCTTTACTCACACTGCTTTGCACTCCCCCGTCACTTCGTGCTACCTCCTCTCGGCCATTTCCGCTTATCGGTCGCGAAGCGACATTGTAAGGCAGTTGCGCTGCGGCGAGAGGGGGTAAAACCCGTTATGCTTTCGTAAAGCGCACAGGGGCTGTATGTTGGTCATCAGCGCCCTCACCTCCCTTCGTGCCCGCGGAGCGGGAAATACACCGAAGGGAGGGGCCGGGGGAGGGATGCAAAAAAGACACTCATTTGACGAGCGCGTGGTTCCGGGCGATAACAGAAACCGATGAGTGAAACTATTCTTACGTTGCCGCCGCTGGCGCTGGTGATTCTCTGCGGAGGGTCAGGGTTGGGGAAGTCTGACCTGGGCTCGAAAGCATTTTGCCGCCTCGCAGATTGTCGCTTCGGATGCGTGTCGAGAAGCGATTCTAGACGATGCCGCGAACCAGAGCGCCAACGAAGATATCTTCGCGCTGTTTCACTCCCTGATTGACTACCGCCTGAAGCATCGGCGCTTTACTGTGGCCGACTCCACCGCGCTCAAGCCGAAGGCGCGTGAGAATCTGCTGGCACTCGCGCACAAGTGGAAAGTACCCGCTGTCGTTATCGCGTTCGATGTACCTATGGACGAAGCCCTGCGCCGAGATGCTCGCCGGGAGGGGCGGACTGTAGGAGAGCGGGTTGTGGCACGTCACCGGCAGCAGTTCGCGCAGGCGGTGACCGAACTTAAGAAAGATAAGTCTCTGGCAGCGCTGTATATCCTCACCCCAGAGCAGATGGATTCAGTCGCTGTGGAGCGCCTGACACCACCCACCGAAGGAACGCAGTTCGATGTGATTGGCGATGTGCATGGGTGACTGGAAGAGCTGATCAGAGCTCTTTGAAAAACTCGGCTACCAGACAGGCGACGATGGCCTGCCACGTCACGTGGAAGGTCGCCTGCAAGTGTTTGTGGGCGATCTGGCTGACCGTGGCCCGGACTCGCCGGGGGCGTTGCGCTTAGCCGTCGAGTTAGTTGCGGCTCAGGCAGGGCTCTTTGTGCCGGGCAACCACGACGCGAAGCTCTTTTGAATGCTGCACGGCAACGCCGTCAAGAGAACGCACGGCCTGGACATCACGGACGACCAGCTGAATGCCTTGCCGGATCCGGCACGGGAGCGCCTGGTCACGGATATTCTGGCGTTCTTGGAGCCGCAGCCCTGCTACCTGGTGCTGGATAGCGGATCGCTAGTGGTTGCTCACGCGGGTATCAAAGAAGAGTACATCGGGCGCTACGATGACGCCGTGGTGCGCTTCACGCGCTTTGGAGATGTAGCGGGTTTCGAGGAGAACGGGATGCCGATTCGCCAGACTGGGCGCAGGAGTACTCCGGCGATGCCCTGATTGCCTATGGTCACACGCCTCAGTCCGAAATCCGCTTCGTCAACAACACCGTGAACTTAGATGGCGGCTGTGTGTTCGGTGGGTTCTGAGCGGCCATGCGCTACCCGGAGCGTGAGATAGTCACCGTTCCCGCAAAGCAGACCTACGCCGAGCGCCATGTGCCGGGCTCTTCGTCCGAGTAGGCAGTAACCAGGCTTACAGAGGCTCTCCATCCATGTTCATTCGGGGAGCCTCCAGCGGCACGGGAAACGCTTTCTCCTTCCGGGAAATTCTGGCAAGCGAATCGGCACGCCGCCGTTCTGCAGGGAAATAGTGGAGCAGAGTCCGGCAGCGGTCCATTCCAGGGCATCGTCGATACCGCAGTCTGGCTCCGCCTCACCTCGGCAGGCGCGCACGAAATCCAGCGCAACAAAATAGTCCCCGCCGCCGTGGCCAGCAGCCAGTGCCTCGGGCGGCGGATTCTTCCATTGCTCCGGTAGAAACTCCTCTAGCTCGGTAATCGAGCGCTAGGAGCGATGTTCTCCAGTAGCATTCTCTCCCAGCCAGATATTGCCTTGGCTGCCCCTCTAACCGACTGGGTCTCATAGACACCTTTGGTGCCCTGGAGCGCATAGTAGGTCATATGATGGGGGCGGTTGCTCATCATATCCACACGGATTTTGATGAGCTTGCCACTCTGGAGCTTGCAGAGCAGAACGCTCGTATGCATCGTGCGGGTGCTCCGGGTCGGTATGTACTCCTGTACCCAGGCACACCACGCTTTCTATCCGCTCGGTCTTATCCACTGCCTGGAACCACTGCATTACAGGGCCCAGGGAGTGTGTGGGGTAAGTACTGCCCGGAGTGCCCACCTGCCAGTAGTAGCGCCAGGTAGGTGTGCCATCTGGGTAGTGGTGCAGGTTGCGAACCTCGTGCAGGTACTCCCCTTCGGCGAAGTACAGCTCGCCAAACATCCCACGGCGTGCAGCAGCTCTTTAATCAGCACATTGTGCTTGATATAGCAGTAGTTCTCCGCCATGGCGTAGACAATACCATGCTTTGCGGCGCGCTGGGCAGCCCGCTTGAGCTGCCAGCATTCATCGATACTGACCGCAGCTGTGACCTCGGAGAGTACATGGACTCCAGCCTCCAGCGCGGCTATCGATTGCACCGCATGCAGCTGCATAGGAGTCGAGACCACCACGGCATCCACATGCCCCAGCATGTCGGAGAATCGCTCAAACCGCTCTGGTATCTCCAGCGCATCCGCCTGGGCATGTAGTGCCTCTGAGTCAATATTGCACAGCGCAGTAAGCTCTACCCATGGCACCGCACAGAGGGCACCGGCGAACGCCCGGCCCCGCTGCCCGACGATTCCAATTCGCATAGCCTCTACTTGGCTATGTGTGGGCGGCATCCCTGCCTGGAACTATAGAGCAGGGCTTTACTTAGACGCTGGATTCAAGCTTTGCACCAGTGCCTCATAACAGCCTGGCGCGAAAGGGAGATTGTTCGAGCAGCATACACCGCTGGCGCAGCATAGATGGCGCGCGGCGGAAAATGTCCCAGCCAGCCGTTTACGCAGTTACAAATGAGCCTCTTACGCTCCTTATCAACATCCTGCTGTAGCGTAGAATACGCTTCGCCGGGAATACCCACCAGAGTTCGATGGCCCAGGGTCATTGTGTGGAGCGATACCGTGGTCTCTGGGCCATCGCCCACACTGGCGCGAATCAGGGCGGCGCGGTGGGCGCGTTCCTGGGCGGCTTCGTCCCCCTCGGCACCAGCTACAGCAGAGATTTCCGGCTTCAGGGCAAGCGAAATATCCTTCCGCTCCCACTCCCCGGTCCACATCTCCCCTGTCTTCTTGACTTCCCAGCGGTGTAGAGCGAGCGGTGCGCCGGAGTCCAGGCGGCGGTCGTAGATGAGCTGGTTGTTACACCGCCCCATCCCCTCCAGTGCCGAGAGGACGGCGTATCCAAGCTGTCGCCCATGGCGCTCGGCAACTCGGGTATCTGCGCTGTACTGTTCGGCAGGGGCCAGCTCCCCGCTCGCTCCCTGGAGAAATAGACAGGGAACATGCGTCGCTTTCTCTATAACCTCGCGCATTGGCCCGATGTAATCTGGGGAAAGCACTCGATTTTCCGGCCCCAGGGTTGTCGGGTGACAGGCATAGTGCACCAGTATGGCAAAGGGCCTGCCCCGCGTGTCAGAGATACGCGCGATGCTCACCGTATTGTCGGCAGGCAGGTCAGGATTCCAGCCTACCAGGGTACCCGGCCCATTCGGCTCGGGCAGATCCCGATTCGTCGCCAGGTTACACCACCCCGTGGTCCACTCAATCAGCGTATGTTCTGCGGCAGCACGCGCCTCTGTTACGGCAGCTACCAGAGCATCCCGCAGGGTTGTCAGATACTCTGCCCCACCGGGTACATCCGCATGTAGCGTGGGGCCAGCGTGGGTGTGCGAGAGCGCCAGGAAAATAGCCTCAGGCGGCATTCCCAGCGTCTGTGCCGCAGAAAGCCGCACCCGCTCCTCATCTGCCTTTGTGCGCCACCAGGAGCCATCTAGAGCCACCAGCACCGCAGTGCTTCCCAGGGTAAGGGCCGTGAGCGTGAGAGGCTGATGCCGCCCGCTCATAAAATCAG
This sequence comes from Armatimonas sp., assembly GCA_049840835.1. Classification (GTDB taxonomy): domain Bacteria; phylum Armatimonadota; class Armatimonadia; order Armatimonadales; family Armatimonadaceae; genus JANLTX01. The sequence continues at coordinate 6,880 of JASGJG010000020.1, forward strand.
ACGGTGCCGCGCCCCAGCTACGCGCGTGGGTGGTCAGTGGTGGAGTTACATCCCGCCGGGCAACTCCTACCACTGGCAACATGGCTCAGACTCCGGCTCTCTCGCAGAGCTCTTTTATCTGAGCCAGCAGGTCTCGTTCTTTCCCTGGTGTTTCCACGGCTCCGCTTAGAGAGCCATAGTGCTCTTCCAGGCATTCCAGTAAGAGTGCCCGAATCTCGTCTTCCTGAGGACCGTGGGGTAGCTTGCTTTCGGCGTAGGCGGTTTCAAGCTCCTTCTCACGGCGAGTAAAGAACTCTTTTACTTGCTCCGCCGTCCACTCCCCACGCCGAATCGCCTTCATACGCTCGGCATCTCGGGTAAGGTCCAGGTCGCCCAACGTGAGAATCTGCTCGGCTTCATCCATCAGGCGCACGATATGATACGCGAACTTGGTGTCTACGCCGTGCTTTTCGATATCTTGCGCCCGCTTGCTTCCCTCCTCTGGGTTCTTGTTATCCATCTTGTGGAGTTGGGCGTAGGAGTAACCTTTGAACTTATGCCAGGCGCCTTTGTGCAGAAAGATGCGGCGCTTCTCACGGACACGCTCGGCAATGGGTGTGGAGTGCAACACGCAGTTCCGGGGGGTGAACAGCGAGTCAATCATGTTTGGGTTGTTCTCCATGGCAAGCTGGAAGTATTTCACAATGGAGTAGACGGAGAAGTCGTACTCCCGCCCCTTGCCACCGAGCGCATCTTTATCGATCACATGATGCTGCTGAAACTGCTCGAACCGCTGAATCTGCCTACCGAAGCCGAGAATCTCGCCTTTCAGATGGGGAAAAACGTCGTCCTTGGGTGGGATGCAAAATCCATACACATCCATGTCCGACGAATCCGAAGACACCCCATAGGCCATAGACCCCATGATGGTTTCATACATCATGGCGCCGGGCAGCCACCGGGGCGGCTGAATTAGCTTTCTCTGAAATAGATTCGCGATAGTACTCATGGGATGTGATACACCTTGTAGCGACCGAAAGAACCGGCCTCTACTACCTTATCGCCAGAGAGCGCGTCATCGAAAAGCTGACGCCAGCGCCGCTTATCTGTTTCCCCATAGACAGGTCCTTTGAGGAGCCACACATAGCCCTTGCGCTTGAAGTCGGCCAGCCACTCATCGGCATTTTTGTAGGAATCCCAGGGAATCAGCCCTTCGGCATGATCTGGCTGTGCCCACACATACTCGCGGTCTAAGTAGTACCCCGCGCACTTCATCGAAGATAGCAACTTTGTCTGTGGGGGCCGCGCTGGCGTTGATGGCCTGGCAGGCGGCAATCAGATTTCCTGCTCTGTCCAGATTAGCCGTTTGCAGGCTCCACACGCTCCAGCCCACTCCTAGAGCGACTATAGCCGCCAGTGCTGTACGCAGGGGCTTGCTGGCGGCGGCATAAGCGGCACCTGCCATAACCGCGAAAAATGGCAGAGCGGGAATCAGGTACCGCCCCTGCTGCATGGTGAAGAACCAGAACAGCCACATTCCCGCCGCGAATGCCCCCACATACCTTGCCGGGCGTGGGAGCTTCTTCCAGAGTACTAGTGCGAAAATTACCCCGACCAGCCAGATAACTCCGAAGTCAACTCCCGGTAGCGCCTGCTCCGTAAACGTGAACGGTCTATTGTTTGGCGGCAGTAGAAACCGCTCTATAGAGATCCGAAAGGGAGATAGTAGCAGGCTAAGCGGGTCTTTTCCGTATCCAAAATTCCCTTGCTCAGCGGTATATTGAGCGGCATTCTCCACGCTCCAGTAGCGCCCACCTAAAATGCTATACGCGAACGGGTACACCGGGTTGCCCGCGAAGCACCAGCTCTTGAGGTACCATACTGCCCCCACCCCAAGCGACACAAGCCCCCACTGCACTCCCTGCTTCCAGGCACGGCGCAGAGCAAAGCCTATCAGCAGCACCCCCAGAAGCCCAGTACGGTGGCTTTGGTGCCCAGCGCAAAGCCCATGCAGAGCGCGGATACGAGGAGCCAGCCACCCTGCCCCCCAGTAATGGGGGGTTCTTCTGTCTCCCCCTCCCCTTCAGGGGAGGGGGCTGGGGGGATAGGTACAAACACCATCATAAGCCCGTAAAACGCCAGCCAGACATAGAGAGTAGTCCCCAGGTCGATATAGGCGGTAGTGGCTTCCCAGAGAACCAGGGGAGACGCCAGGACGACTCCGGCGGCTATGGGGCCGCCATTTCCAAAGAAGCGCTTACAGAAGGTTGCTACGGAGACGACTAGGAGTAGGCCGCAGAACCAGTGGACCAGCTTTGCCGCCCAGACCGCTCCCACCGAGAGAAAGAGCGTGTAGAGCATCTGGAGCGTGAACGGGAAGTTGGAGTGGTGGTCGTAGGGAATATAGAAAATCCGGCCTTCGCGCAGGTAGACCTTGGGTACAGCAAGGTGATAGGCCATCTCATCCCACTGGGTCGGCGGCGCGACGGCTCCAGCGAGAGTAGCGAGCCCAACCAGTCCGAATCCAATAGTGATCAGCAGCACGCCAATACCACTGGAGGAGCCGGAGTTTTTAGGCAGCGAGATTTTGGGACGGAAGTAGGCCAGTGCCCCTATTGCTGCTACCGCCACTGCGCCCCACAGAATGGCGGGCTTGAGGAGCTTGAGCAGCCCGAGTGCCAGTATCAGATAGGCGACAATGCCCATACCAATCGCCGTGCCAAAAATTGCCTTTTCCGCACGGTTCACGAGAGCGGCTTCTCCGCACGCAGCTCCATGACCTCGCCGGGAATATGCCGCCCAAGGCGCTCCGAGAGGCCGAGTAGGGCCACGAAGGCGCGGGTGCGTAGGGTGCCGCCTTCGCGCTTTGCGGGTGGTGCAGGCACGGCAGTGTGCTTCTTTTCGGCACGGTCGGCGATAGGCTGGCCTTGAATAGCTTTCAGGCCGTAGCGCACACTCTGCGGAGCGAATAGGAATGGGAAATGACGTACGCCCTGTACCTGGAAGCCACTGGTTTCTGCCAGACGAACCAGAGTATGTGGGGTGAAGCCCCAGTAGTGGCGTGGCAGATCCAGCGGATACCAGACAGAGCGGAACAGGGTAGCCTCGAAGCTCCCAGCGTTGGGCACAGCAATGAGCAATGTGCCGCCTGGCGCCAGAGCACGATAGGCGGCAGCCAGGGTCTCACGAGGTTCTGGCACATGCTCTAGCACATGGAGTAGAGAGATAAGCCCAAAGTGTGCTTCGGGGAGAGTGAGGGCTTCGAGCGGGGCTTCGTGGATAATCCCCCCTGTTCGGCGGCGGGCGAGGTCTGCAGCGATAGGGTCAGTCTCCAGCCCTTCTACCTCCCAGCCACGCTCGGCCATAGCTGCCAGAAAACGACCATCGCCACAGCCGACATCTAAGGCGCGTTGGGGAGCGTCACCAGAAATCAGGGAATCGGTGCGCTCTGCCAGGCGGCGATTGTACTCATCTAACCGGGCGGCAAGGCCAGATGTGTCATCGTCCTCCGCGCGGGCATAGGTCATGCTTGTGTAGTAGCGCCCCATCTCCTCTACAGGCGGCCTGGGATCCAGGCGTGCGGTACCGCAACGGGCGCAGCGCACGGCCTGGAACCGCTCGGGGCTACCCAGGATATGGTCGGCGGCCACACGCCAGCGTGTGGCGCCGCGCGCTCCACACACGCAGCAGGTCAGTGTCGTTTCTACAAACGTTCCTTTACTCATAACACCTTGCTCACTCTGCCGGGCTTACGGGTATCAGCCGCCCGGTGACTCCCTCAGGAGTCATTATGACTTCGCCCACGAACCGCCCATGGCTACCTGCCTGCACAATCGGGGTGCCGTTTACCCACTTTGGCTCGTCGAGTACCACATGGGTATGCCCCCCAATAATCAAGTCGATACCCTCTACGCTTCTCCGCCAGGCGCTCATCCGACTTGATTCCGATATGAGTCAGGGCGATGACTACATCCGCACCTTCACGCAGAGCAGGCACCAACTTCTCGGCGGTCTTAATGGGGTCATCGAAGAGGAAATCGCTCAGGTGCCGGGCGCTCATGCGCTCTGTCACCATAGGCACGGTGAGGCCAAAGAGCGCAACCCGAGTGTTTCCCACGGTCAGAATTATGGAAGGAACGGTAGGCACGGAGCCCCCCTCTGCCTTGCTGCGCATGTTCGCGCAGAGTACGGGGAAACTGGCATCGGCAATCTTCTTTTGAAGCAGCGGACGCGAGACATGGAACTCCCGGTTACCCATGGTCATTGCGCTGCAGTTCTGCTCCGCGAGCCGGGTTAGAATCGGCTCGCCACCCAGCGAAACCCCTACATTGCCTGCCTTAATCGCATCTCCAGCGTCTACATACAGAGTAGGTGGCGCGCTGATATCCCCCATCAGGGTACTCAGCAGCCCCTGAACCCGGTCGCTCCAATGGTTATGGAAATCGTTGGTATGCAGGATCCGCAGAGGCTCAGAGATCATCCGAACCTTTGTCCATCCAGCGTTGCCAGCGGTCGTCGTACTCGCCAACCGAGAACGCGCGAATTCCTCCGCGCTCCTCCCCTACCGGGCGTACCGCGAAGTCTTTATAGATAACATCGTAACCGGTGTCTATCGGGGCACCGAACTCGTCCTTTTTCTCCTGGCGAAGTGCTTCCAGAGCCTTGATCGCCTCTCGCCCCATCTCCACGCAGCGCGGCGCGACCAGCCGGGCGATCTTGCCGGTGCGCAGAAGCTCACGCGCACCTGTGGAGATATCCGCTGCCACAGTGGTTACTTTCGCCGGGTCTGGCAGAGATTTACGCGCCTGATCATCGGTCAGCGCCCATTCTCCTAACAGTAACAGGCCCTTGAGGTCGGGCGTCTCTGCCACGGCCTTACGAATCAGTGCCGCCGCTTTCTTGGAGTCCCCTTCGCAGTACAGTGGCTTGAGTAGAATCAGGTCGGGAGCCGAGGAACGCAGGTGCCGATCCGCTCCACGGAGCCGCGCCTGCATACTGTCTGACTTGGGATCCGTGGAAAGAATGGCGACCTTGCCGTAGCGGACCTTTGAGGCGTCTAAGAACTGGCGCGCCAGCTCCTCGCCGATGGCCAGATCGCTAGGTGCGCAGACTGCGGTTCGGCCTGATTTCGGGGCATCTGCCCCGATACAGATAACTGGAATGTCTTTATCCGTCGCTTTTTTGATGGCCGCATCTAGCTTGGGCGATGCGTTCACCATGACCACGATGCCATCTGGATCCGAAGGAATCAGCTTCTCTACTTCGGCTGCCTGAGCATCCGCTGTGGGCGGCACCGGCGCCACGCGCTCTATCCGGTACATCTTGTTGGCACCAGTCGCTGCCTCACCCGCCATAGTCTCTGCTGCACGGATTGCCAGCAGCGCCGGCATATCCTGATCGGAGCGGCTAATAAAGACATAGCGAATGGGATCTTGCGCCGTACCCGAGCGGAATCGGGGCTTCGGGCATCCCAGAGAGAGGCAGAGCAAGAGAGCTAGAGCTGGAAAGACAAGACGACGCATCAGGGCATTATACGGCGTGGCGTCCCTCATAATTCCCTGGCCGCGATGTCCCGGCCCTGAAAGGGCCGGTCTGTTCATAAGCGGACCTCCGGCCCGGCAATCAGAATAGGCGCATTCTCTTGCCGCCACCGGAGGGATGCTTAACCATAGACCTGTCCCTTCAGGGCCGGGCAGCATTCGCCGCAGCAATCCGTGTGATTCTCTCGTCGTCGCCGGGTTGTGTGGCGAAGAGAGAAATATCCCACAGGTCTGCCGTTACGCGCATCTGCCCTGGTAAGAGTGCCTGGCCGTATTCCAGGGCGACTTCCAGACTGGCAAGTGTGGGCGGCTCCCAGGCTCCGGCAGCGCGCAGAGCCTCCATAGCCCCATTGCCTGCACGCACGGGTATCAGCACCGCGAACCCGGCCCCTGCCTCAGCTGCCACATCCAGCGACCGGCACGCCCAGTAGAGCCCCTCCTCTTCGCTCAGAAATGGGGGGCGTACGAGAATAAACACTCGTAGTGCGATTCCCTCAGATGCCAGCCATGCCCCTGCTTCTCGAAAATCCGCCAGGGTCATGCGCTTATTGAGTTTCTCCAACACTTCCACGTGCGCCGTTTCCAGCCCGACAGCGATTTCTAGCACTGCGGGTGTAATGGCATCTCGAAAGCGCAGCACACGCTCTTTATATTTGCCTTTCAGAAAGGCTGTATGGCATTCCACAATCACGCGCTCAAAGCCCGTTACCTGCCGGGCAATGGCGTCATGGTCCTCAGGTGGAATAGCCGCCGGGTCGAAGAAACTGCCGGAGTTGTAGAGTTTGACCGCGCGGGCTTTCCCAAGCCCGGTCAGCCCCCCTTCTACCTGCGCGGGAATGGCACCGGGGACCACGCCTTCCTCCAACGTGTTCTTCCAGAGGTCGCACATCAGGCAGCGAAAGGGGCACTCTCGATTCGTTAGAAATAGTGTGGCGCAGGGCCAGATTGTGCCATCAGGCCCTATTTCGTCTTCCAGAATTGCCGCATACGGGCGCGCTGGGTCCAGCGGGTTTCGAGGACCGCGTTTCTCTAATATCCAGCGGGTTCGTTCGTTGGGCGATTCAGGGTAGAGCATCAGCGGTGTCACGGTATGTAGATACCACGAGATTTCGCGACCATAAGTTCCGAGTGATTAGAAATCACTCGCTAAGGGGACTTCGTCCCGAACGTCCTCGCGGACGCATAGAGTTATTGAGTTGATTTGATTTTGGCGGTTGTCGGGGTGTCGGTCATATAGCGAGGCACCACGATTATGTGGCGAAGCCAGCAATTAAACCACTAACTGGTTGCGTCCAGAGGACGTTCGGCGAAGCCCTCAGCGAGTGACTTACAGTCACTCGGAATACACCGCCTGTGGGTATACTCAGAGTGTCGGCCACGTGCATTTGGTAAAAGTCCGAACTTTGCGTGAGCCGCTCTGGGAGGGTGATCCTTGCCTGCCTCTCTTCTTTCGCCCCGGCGACGTAGCACACGGGCGACCGACGTAGACGCGCTCGTGGATGAGCAGTTGACCTACTTCGGCATCGATGCCAGTACAGAATCGGGAGCTGCCATGGGGCGCCTGGCGCGGCGGTTCTATGAGTGTGAGGGTGATTTAGACACACTGGGTCGGCTGACTGCGGAAGTACTGCCCACTCTGGATAAGACTGACCGCATCGCCTATTTCAATGCCATAAAGTTTTTAAGTTTTCAGCTTGCCAAGCTCCTGGATTCACTCCAGCAGCCATCGCGGGCCAGTTATCAGGGATTGGAATACAGCCTGAGTACGCAGTCTGCGAAAGGCCCTTACCCCGTTTTCGATAACGTGACAGCGATTTTCTCGGCCAACCCGGTTATCGCACGCACAGCTACCTATATCTATGCCTGCGCGGAGTGGATTGCGGATGCCTTTGAGGGTAAGGAGCTGCTGCTGGAAATCTACTCCCGGCTGCTGAACCCGACCTCGATTGCGCTGGCGAACCATATTGTGGACCTGGAGGCCGGGCCGTATGCGGGCGAGTATCTGGCCTGGAACTTCAACTCGGGCATGGCGGCAGTAGATGCCGCCTTCGCGCATGTGCTGGGGCGCGACGACATTCTTATCTGCTCCCGACATATCTACGGTGGTGTGTTCCAGCTAATCCATGAGTGGTTCGCTCGCCCGGCGAACTTGGCTATCGCAGTAGAAACCTTCGATGGATTTGAGGCGGCTGATTTCATTGCCGCCTACGAGCGTGCCGAGGAGAAATACGCGGACCGTCTGGCCCAGGGGCGCAGAATCTACACCTACTTAGAATCCCCGGTGAATCCCCATGGGTATGTGCTGGATGTACCGGGCATCTGCAAAGCCGCTCATGAGCGCGGCTCTCGGGTGTTATTGGATGCTACTGTAGGAACACCGTTTCTGATTCGCCCGCTGCAGCGCACGAACCCCATGGAGCGCCCGGACTTTGTGATTCACTCCTACACCAAGGATATCTCTGGCGAGGGTTCCGTGATAGCGGGAGGGATTATCGGGCGCAACGAGGATATGTTCGCTCCGAAAGGGGCGCCAGGCTGGGACCAGACACTGTTCTGGAATGTGTACTACGTAAAAGGGGCGTTTCTAAACGCCGATGCGGCCTTCGAGGTTCTCATGGGCGCGAAGACCTTAGAGTCGCGTATGCTGGCCAAGTGCATCAATACCCAAATTCTGGCGGAGTTCCTGGCAGCGCACGCGCAATGTCATGTTCGCTGCCCCGGTCTGGTGTCTGATCCGAACCACGCTCTGGCTGCCGAGCTATTGCACCTCTCCCTCCCCGCACCGCTCTTTACCGTGGACATAGACGTGCCGGAAGCCGATTTCGCTCGATTCTTCGATGCTCTGGCCCCGACATTCGGGCATATGATCAGCCTTGGGCAGTCCAATACGATAATCTCGTGCCCTGGCCTGACCACGCACTCGGAGCTATCGCCAGAGGCGCAGAGCGAGGCACAGATTCGCCCGACCACAATGCGCGTGGCTATGGGCGATGAGTCTCCACGTGACTTGCTCACTCATCTTGTTCACGCCGCGCGCCTGACCCTGGGCGATACCTTCGCCAGACAGTTCCCCGATGCCGAAGCAGCTGAGAGGCTTATCCGCACTACGTACTTAGAGTTTCACCGACGACACATAGAGAGCGGAGGCAAGCCCGATTATTGATTACCTCTCCCCCCAGCCCCCTCCCCTCAAGAGGGAGGGGGAGACAGAAGCCCCTCTCCTTTAGGAGAGGGGTTGGGGAGAGGTATTACAAATGGTAGACGATATCAGGGCGGCAGAGCAGGTGGGGCATGGTGGTAGTGGGATCTACCGGAATGTCGAGGAAGCGGGCGACTTCGGCCTCTTCCTCAGAGTTCTCGCGGCCCAGGCCACAGAACGCACGCACGGCGGCTAGTATGTCATCGGTTAGCCGCCATATTTCGGGGTCCTCTCCGAGCCGACGCGCGCAGACGAGTAAGCGCCACATCCGGTCGATAACATCGCCGCTTCCTGATTCGACGATATAGAGCATTTGAGTTCCCTCCTTAAATTGCGATTCTTCGTTGTTTCCAAACATCGGCATCTTTGCCGATAACCCTCAGTGATTTAGACTATTGGCTTCGCAGAAGGTTTCGCGCGCACCTGCGCCGAACTCCACTCGCGTGAAATCGTTTCTTCCCTTGCTACTGGTGGCTCTGCCTGTGCTAGCCTTTGCTACCCTTGCCCCCATGGGTTCCCCGACCACGAAGACAGCTCGTGCGATGCAGCGCGCCGCTACTCGTTTCTTAGACGGTCTCACCCCCGCGCAGAAAACGCGGGCCACCTTTGAGTTCACCAACGATGAGCGTGAGAACTTCCACTTTGTGCCCATAGAGCGTAAGGGATTGCCGCTTTCGGCAATGACACCCGTACAGCGAACCGTCGCCATGGACCTGATTAAGACGGGTCTGAGCAAAGATGGGGTTGATAAGCTGACCACCATCATGGCCCTGGAAGACGTGCTGAAGGAAATCGAGAAAGGCACTGGCCCCACACGAGACCGAGAGGCCTACTTTGTCTCCATATTTGGTACGCCGGATGCCAAAGCTCCCTGGGGCTGGCGGGTAGAGGGGCACCACTTCAGTGTGAACTTCACGCTGAAAGAGGGCGAGATTTCGTCTACCCCTATCTTCTTCGGGTCGAATCCGGCAGAAGTCCGTATTGAGCACCCTATGAAGGGGACTCGAGTTCTGAAGATGGAAGAGGAAGCCGGGCGCTCGCTTCTGGCCGCGCTCACCCAAGAGCAGAAGTCAGTTGCCATTATCGATGCCATTGCCCCTGGAGATATCTTCAGCCACGAGAAGCGTAAGATTACCCCGCTGGACAACAAGGGCATTTCTGCCGGGAAGCTGGATAAGAATCAGGCCGCACTGCTGCGCAAGCTGATGGGCGTCTATGCCACATCTATGACGGCCGAGATTGCCAAGGCGCGACTGGCGAAGGCTGAGGCTGCAGGCTTCGATAAGCTGGTCTTTGCGTGGGCGGGTAGCACGGAGCGTGGGCAGAAGCACTACTACCGAGTGCAGGGGCCGACGTTCTTAATCGAGTACGACAATACTCAGAACGACGCGAACCATATCCACAGTGTCTGGCGAGATTTCGATGGTGATTTCGGGCGTGATTTGCTGGCCGAGCATATTGCGGCGGACCACACGAATCCGTGAGCGATTTCTCGGTCACATTTCTGGGCACGGGCACGAGCACGGGAGTTCCTATGATCGGGTGCCCGTGCCCCGTGTGCCACTCAGACGATGCCCGAGATACCCGACTACGCCCGTCGATTCTGGTAACCACATCCGAGGGCAACCTGCTTGTAGACACTACGCCGGACCTGCGCTATCAGCTTCTTCGGGAGAAGATTGCCAACATAGAGGCGGTGCTGTTCACCCATACACACGCCGACCACCTGCTGGGGTTAGACGATATTCGGGCGATCAACTTCCTGCAGGACCGAGAGATGCCGCTCTATGGCTCACCGTTTACCCTGGCGCAGGTAGAGCGAGTGTTCGACTACTGCTTCAAAGATACGCAGAAGGGCGGCGGTAAGCCCCGCCTGACTCTGCATCCCATCGAGAACTACATCCCATTGCAGCTCTGTGGGCTGGAAGTGCTTCCGCTCTGGCATTTGCACGGTCGTATGCCAGTCAACAGCTTTGTGTTTGAGAAGCGCTTTGCCTATGTCACCGATGTGTCTGCGATTCCCTGGCGAACCTGGGATGCGCTCCGAGGGGTAGATACGCTGGTGCTGGGCACGGTGCGACATGAGCCGCATCCCACGCACCTCTCTCTGGGACAGGCCATCGCCGTGGGAAGGGAGCTTGGGGTACGACAGACATATCTCACTCACCTGTCGCACCACCTGGGACATAAAGAGACGGAGCGATTCCTCCCTCCGTCGGTAGCGCTGACCTATGACGGCCTGACGCTTACTTTTTCGTCTTAGCGCGTTCCTTGTCGACCAGCTCCTCGTAGAAGTTTCGTCCGCCACCGTGGGTCAATCGATTGATCTTCCCTTTCTCCTCGGCGGTTAGATCGAACCAGCTCATCCCTCGCGTTTTCATCAGTTTCAGTGACTCGGCACGCGCCTCATCGGGGTCCCCGTACCCCATGCGCTTCGTCTGTTCTTTCGCCGAGACCCCACTCGGACCCGGCGGCAGCCCCGTGCTAGGCGGAGTCTCTGCGGCTTGCTTGGCGCTGCCCATTGCAAACAATACAGCCACGGCAATACCAATGGCAGCAAGACTGAGGACAATAGGACCATACGCAGCTATAGGAGAGCGTAGTTTCGGCGACGAATCACTCATAGTTACTATCTTATCGTTTTAGAGCCCTGGTCCGTTCCGCTCCAGCTCCTTCAGCCAGGCAGAGGCTTCCGCATCAGAGGGCATACGCCAGTCTCCTCTGGGGCTCAGGGAGCCGCCCGAGCCGACCTTAGGGCCATTGGGCACGCAGCTTCGCTTGAACTGGTTCTGGAAGAAGCGCTTTATAAACAGCACCAGCCACTTCTGAATAGTCGCAATCTCATAGTGCTCCCCCCAGGCATGGTGACACAGGTACAGCACCTTGCTCGGCGCCATTCCAAAGCGCGTAAGGTAGTACAGATGGAAATCCTGCAGTCGATAGGGGCCGATTTTCTCCTCGGTCTTCTGCCCAGGTTGCTCCCCATCTGTTCCCGGCACCAGCTCCGGGGAGATTTCGGTATCGGCAATAGAGATGAGCACTCCGCTGACTTCCTGCCCGAACTGGTTGGTGGCCGCCACCCAACGAATCAGGTACTGAATCAGGGTCTTAGGCACGGAGGCGTTCACATTGTAGTGGCTCATATGGTCGCCCACACCGTAGGTACACCATCCCAGCGCCAGCTCCGATAGGTCGCCCGTTCCCAGTACCAGCCCTCCATGATGGTTCGCCAATCGAAACAGATGGTTCGTGCGCTCCCCCGCCTGCACGTTCTCAAACGTGACATCATAGACCGGCTGTCCATTGGCAAAGGGATGCTCTAAATCTCTGAGCATTTGCAGGCAGCTTGGCTTGATATCTAGCTCCTTTGCCGTAACTCCCAGTGCTTTCATGAGCGCGTGGGCGTTCTGCAGCGTGCGATCTGTGGTGGCGAACCCCGGCATGGTGTAGGCCAGGATATTGGTGCGCGGCAGCTTCAGCGCGTCCATGGCGCGGCAGGCCACAATCAGGGCATGCGTGGAGTCTAATCCGCCACTGACCCCGATAACGATTTTCTTCACGCCGCTCTGTGCCAGGCGCTTGGTGAGGCCCGCTACCTGAATGTTGTAGGCTTCATAGCACCGCTCATCGCGCGCATGAGCATCGCTGGGCACATAAGGCAGTTGCTCTACATGCCGCTCTAAGAGCAGCTCTCCGCCGGGTACCTCCAGCGTGAAGGGTACCTGACGCATGGCAGCGACTATGTCTTTCCAGTCGTGTGCGGTATCGGCGAAGCTGGTCTGGCGCAGCCGCTCGGCTACCAGGCGCTCCACATCTAAATCCGCCAGAATCAGGTCTTCGTCTTCCGAGAACCGGTTCGATTCGGCCAACCTATCGCCGTTTTCATAGATAAGCGCGTGACCATCCCAGGCTAGATCCGTGGTGGACTCACCGGGGCCTGCTGCCGAGTAGAGATAGGCAGCTAGACATCGGGCGGATTGTCCGCTGGCCAGTGCTCGTCGGTACTCGGCTTTGCCCACGGTGATATTGCTCGCCGAGAGGTTCGCCAGCACAGTTGCTCCGGCCAGTGCGCCCATGGTACTGGGTGGCGCGGGGGTCCAGACATCCTCACAAATCTCGACATGCAGAGCGAAGTCGGGGATATTCTCACAGGTGAAGACCAGATCGGAACCAAGAGGCACGTCTTTCCCGAACAGCTTCACACTCCGAACACTGACATCACGCCCGCTGGCGAACTGCCGCTTCTCGTAGAACTCGCGATAGTTAGGCAGGTAGGTTTTGGGCACCAGACCCAGTATGCTCCCCGCGTGAACCACAGCGCAGACATTGAGCAGCCGATGCTCGATTCTCAGGGGAAGTCCCACCAGAAGTACGGAGCGAATATTCGCGCTGGCGGCCACGATGTCACCCAGCGCAGTCACCACGGCATCTAAGAGTGCGCTCTGGTGGAATAAATCGTCGCAGGAGTACCCGGAGAGGCCCAGCTCCGGGAAGAGAGTCAGCGCGGCTCCTCGCTCGTGGGCCTGCCGTGCCATAGCAATGGTGCGTTCTGCATTGAAGGCAGGGTCGGCCACTTTTACATGCGGAATGCAGACAGCGGCACGAACAAATCCATGCTTATACGGCGTATAAAACGGTAGTGCAGTCACAAAACCTATTGTAGTCTATAAAGCCAAAAAGCCTCGTGGAAATCCACGAGGCTTTTTGTGATTGGCAAGAACTACTTCTTGTCGGTTGCCGGAGCGGGCTTGGTGTCCTTGGGAGTACCCTTGGCATCCTTGCCGTCTTTGGCGCCAGGTGCAGCTTTGCCTGCCGGGGTCGGTGCAGGTGATGGCATGTTCTTCATCTGCTCCTGGAACTGCTTCATCATCTGCTCCTGCTGACGACGAGACATATCCTGGGCCTTGGTCATGAGGTCTTTCGCTTTGACCTTGTCACCCAGCTTGCTGTAGAGCGTAGACATTGTCATGACCAGCGCCGGGCTGGGCATAGCCAGAGTAGCCGCTTCTTCCAGATGCTTCTTCGCTTTATCAGGCTGCTTGAGCTCGATGTAGGCCTGTGCTGCCGCCACATGGGTTTCAGGGATATTGCGAGTGGCCAGAGCTTCCTCGTAGGCCTTGGCGGACTGGTCGTACTTCTTGAGCAGGTCCAGAATCTTGCCACGGCGGAGAGCCATAGTCCCATCGCGGTCATCGGCCTTCTTGACCTTGTCCAGCTCTACCAGGGCTTCGGCTAGCTTGGCATCGCGGGCAGGACCGGCGACCTTCAGACCATCGCGCTCCAGCTCCGCAGCCTTGAGGCCCGGATCGAGCAGAGACACTGTCACGCTGTTCTTGGCGGCATCCACTTCGGCCTGAACTAGAGAGCCGACCTCGCGTGCCTTGTACTCATCCACGTACTTGGCGATATTGGTCTTCAGGTCCGCCGGGGCTGTCTTGCTCGGGCGCTCATCTAAGAGCTGAATGATGTGATAGCCAAAGCTGGTCTTCACCGGGTTCGGGTTAATCTTGCCCTTACCTGCCTCAAACGCTCCCTTGGAGAACTCTGTTACATAGAAGTTCGCGGGCTTCCAGTCGTAGAAACCACCCTGGGCTTTATTGCCATCATCGGAGTACTGCTTGGCCAGCGCTTCCATTTTTTTGGGGTCGGCCTTGAGCTCGACAAGAATCTTCTCTGCCTTGGCCCGAGCCTGCGCATCCGGCAGTCCTTCGGCACCAGACTTGATCAGGATATGGCGAACCTTGATCTCATTGTAGAGGCGCTCCACCAGTTTGGGGTCGGCAGGCACTCGTGCCTTCAGCGTATCGCGCAGCTTCTGCTCAGCAAGCCGGGCTGCCAGCAGGTCTTTTGGCAGAGACTCTTTTACGTTTGCAACCGATAGACCGGGCTGTACCTTGGCCAGCGCATTGTCGATGTCGGAGTCGGTAGCATCTGCCTTCAGGCTCAGTCCTTGAGTGTACGACGGGCGCATCTCAGATTCCCAGACCTTGTCGCGCTCGGCGTTGATCTCGGCATCTGTGGGGGCGAGCTTGTTCTTTTCCGCAGCAGCAACTACAGCCTGCTGCGTTTTAATAGACTCCAGCACGGAGAGCCGGTCACTATCACGCTCCTCGGCGGGCGGAGTGCCCTGCCCCCGGTAGGCTTGCTCCAGCTTCTGATCCAGCTCGGAGCGGGTCACCGAAACCGAGCCCACCTTGGCGACAGCGGGCTCATTGGAGCCATGAGACTCCGACCGGGAGTTCTGATTGCCCAGGCTAGCTCCCAGTCCGGTATAGACAACGCCACCGAGCATGATGACGATGATGAAACCGGCGACTATCGGGCCGTGTTTCTTCACAGCCCGGTTCATACCCATCAGAGACATAAGTGTTTTCTTCTATCCTTCGAGCAGGCGCTTCAGCCCGCTCAGGCAGAGCCGCGACGCCTCTTCGGGGTCACCGCTCGCGGTTTTAAAGTGGGTTTCCAGCGAGACTACGCCATCGAAACCAGCGGCACGGAGCGCCTGAAACTGCCCGACATAATCAATCTCTCCCTCACCGACCACGGTCCACTTCAAAGAGCCGTCCATCTCTGCGCGAGCATCTTTAATATGAATGTGGGCCACATGCGGTGCGGAGACTTCCCAGCCTGCCGGGAACGGTCTCTCGCCAGCCATGAAGGCATTGCCCGGATCCCAGAGCATCTTCAGCGCGGGTGAGCCTATCTTCTCTATTACGCGCGCTGTCTCTTTTCCTGTTCCCAGGTAGCATGCATGCTCGTTCTCTAGAAGCAGAGTCACCCCGGCGCGCTCGGCCAGCTCACACGGGCGGGTCAACGCCGTGGCGATTCTATCTTCCAGCTCCGGGGTCAGCGGCCCGCGCCGCCAGAACGAGAAGATTCGGATAAACGGGGCATGGAACCGATGCGCCAGATCGATACTGCGCTGCAGCAGCGAGATCTGATCCTCTAGCGTGCGATCCTGGGCATTATGAGTCGCCCCAGTCGCCTGACCGGAAGAATCCAGATCGCACTTATAGAGCGGCGTATCTATGCAGGGCACCGTCATACCGGCATCTGCTAAACACTGCTCCACCCTCTTTAGCATTTCCTCGTCTGCATCGACAATGTAAGTGTTCCAGACATTGCGAAGTTCCGCATCTACAGCGCCGTATTCTTTTAGTACAGCGAGTGCGTGAGGCAAATCTTGAGATATTTCGTCGGTAATGGCACTGAGGCGCATAACGCACAAGTCTACGGCGAAATAGTCTTGACAGCAAGCTTAGCGCCGTGATAGACTTCCTCTTGCGTCTGGGACCACGGGCGAGTAGCTCAGTGGTAGAGCACCTGTCTTACAAACAGGCCGTCGGGGGTTCAAATCCCTCCTTGCCCATTCGTCCCACACACACCTGGAGGTGTAGCTCAGTCGGTTAGAGCGCCGCCCTGTCAAGGCGGAGGCCGCGGGTTCGAGCCCCGTCATCTCCGCTTAAGAAGACCCGCGAGGAAATTCCTCCGGGTCTTTTATGCATTTCCGGCCATGATAAAATCTTCCGCCATGGCGCTAATTCAGGTGGAAGAGCTTACCAAGACATTCCGGATTTCCGAAGGCGGATTCTTCTCTCGGAAAACACGTGAGGTAGCCGCACTGGAGCGGGTCTCTTTCGCCATAGACCCAGGCGAAGTCGTAGGCTATATCGGTCCGAATGGCGCGGGAAAATCCACCACGGTCAAGATTCTGGCGGGAATCTTAGTGCCAGATTCGGGCAAGGTCACCGTGGCCGGGCGAGTGCCCTGGAAAGAGCGCGTGGCGCATGTTGCACAGCTCGGCGTGGTCTTTGGGCAGCGCACTCAGCTCTGGTGGGACCTGCCGCTCGGTGACTCGTTTGACCTGCTGCGCGAAATCTACAAAGTCCCTTTTGCCAGCTACACCAAAACCCGAGACACATTAATAGAGCGCTTGGACATCGGCGGCTTTATCTCTACCCCCGTGCGCCAGCTCAGCCTAGGGCAGCGCATGCGTGGCGAGTTAGCGGCCTCCCTGCTCCACTCCCCGGATTTGCTCTTTCTGGATGAACCTACTATCGGATTAGATGCCGTGAGTAAACTCGCGGTAAGAGAGTTTCTAAAAGAAATCAACGCCGAGCGTGGGGTGACTGTTATCCTGACCACGCACGATATGGACGATATCGAAGCGCTCTGCAACCGCGTGCTGGTAATCGGCGGCGGCAAGATCCTCTCCGATGGCCCGCTAGATGCTCTGCGCGCCACAGTCACCCGAGAGCGCTGGCTGATCGTAGACTCTAGCAGCCCCTTACCCACTATCCCAGGCGTGGAAACAATCTCCCAGGAAGGCGAGCGCACCACATTGGCGTTCGACCCGCAGGAAATCTCCCCCGCCAATCTCATCGCGCGCCTGAGCGAATCCATGGAGATTCGCGACCTCTTTGTACAGAACCCGCCTATAGAAGAGATAATCCGGCGCTTCTATACTGAGACAAGGCCATGAGTGCCTATTTCTCTTTATTTCGGGCGCGCTTTCGTACTCTGATGCGCTATCGGGCGGCAGCCTGGGCAGGGGTGGTTACTCAAATCGTCTTTGGCGCCGTGCTTATTGCCATGCGTGCTGCCTTCTATAAAAACGCCACCACGCCACCGCCGCTCAGCTATGAACAGATGGTGACCTACTCCTGGCTCGTGCAGGCATTCTTTGCCATGTCACCGTTCACTGCGAACCCAGACCCGGAAGTGCGTGACCGTATGCGCGATGGTTCTGTGGCCTATGAGCTAGCCCGCCCATTGGATATTTACACCCTCTGGTTCGTGCGAAACGCCGCTAATCGTCTGACTCCGGCTCTACTACGCTGTGGGCCGATCTTTGTGCTGGGCATCTTGTTTTTAGACCTGAAACCACCGCCATCCCTGCCAGCGTTCGCCGGTTTCCTGGTAGCCATGATGGGTGCACTGGCATTGATTGCCTCCTGGTGCACCCTTATCTCCATTTCCCTACTCTGGACGGTCTCCGGAGACGGTATCGCGCGCACAGGGCCTATTATCGTGATGATCTTCTCCGGTCAGCTTGTGCCTATAGCCCTGTTTCCTGAGTTCCTGCAGAAAGCGCTGCAGTTCCAGCCCTTCGTAGGCATGATGGATGCCCCATTCAACCTATGGATCGGCAAGACTCCCGCCAACCATATTCTCGCCGTGCTGGCCCACCAGCTTCTCTGGACAGGTTTCTTCGTCCTATTGGGACGATTCTTACTTCGGCGCGGTATTAAGCGCATGGTAGTTCAAGGGGGGTAGTGCGATATGCGAGAAGCAGGTTGTTTAGGAGCATTCCTAGGTGGCATATTCGGCGTTGTAAGCGGTGCCTGCCTGGCAATGATAAGCGCACAGGGTGACGAACTTTTATCCGTCATAAATATGCTGCTGTCCATCCCCATTTCAGGAATTCTCTTTGTGGTTATAGGGCTATTGGTAGGACAACGCCTGAAGCTCACACTTGACCGCGTCTCCAATTACCCGGACTGGGTTCGGATTGTCATTGTCTTTACTCTGATTTACCTCGGTTGTCTGGGAAGTCTCGTCTACCTGGCTCGCCGGTCAACTCAGATCTCACAGGATCCTCCTTCCGATGAGGTCATGCTGGCTCACTTCGCGAAAAATCGAACCAACTTTGAGACCCTTCAGCAGATGGCAACGAAGGACGGGGAACTGCGACGAGTGGACTATGACTGGACTGACCCGGATAATCCCGAAGAAATCAGCATTTCAGCGGAGCGTATTGGCCTCTACCGAGAGCTCTGCCAGAAAGCCGGAATCCCCAGAGGGTTCAACCACTACACACAAGATCTGGGGATAGAATTCATTTATTGGGGCAAAGGCTCCGCTATCTCTGATGACTACACAAAAGGCTTTCTCTACACCACAAAACCGCCCAAACCGCTCCACAAAACCCTGAATACTCACAGCATGTTTGAAAATGGCTTCCGACATATAGAGGGTAATTGGTATATCTATTACGAGTACATTCCTGAATAAATCGCTATGAAAATTGTCTACTCCTCACACTACGACATTAACTTTGGTGGTCTGGAAAAACTACACCCTTTCGACTCTAAAAAGTACAGCCGTGCATGGAAGCGTGTGCCGGAACTGCATGACTTGAAAATCAGCGTCCCTGGCCCTGCAGCAGACGAAACCCTACTGACCGTTCATAAGCTGGACTATCTGGAGAGTCTGAAAAGCGCGACGACATTAGCTCAGGCGCTGGAGCTGGCTATCATTGCCAAGCTCCCGGTAACTCTGACCAATATGGCCGTACTCCGCCCTATGCGCTATGGTGTGGCCGGCACTCTGCTGGGGGCGCAGGCAGCGCTGGAAGAGGGACTGGTCTTCAATCTCTCTGGCGGTTATCACCATGCGAAACCTAACACGGGCGAGGGTTTTTGCCTGTTCAACGATATCGCCATTGCCATAAACGCCGTGTGCGGCCCAGACGATACCGCGCTCTATGTTGATTTAGATGCGCACATGGGCAACGGCGTGGCTCACTGCTTCTTAAACGATCCCCGTGTGAAGCACTTCGATATGTACAACGGCGATATCTATCCACACTGGGATATAGATGCGCGTGATCGTATTGATGGGCGCCATAAGCTGAAGATGGGTACTCCCAGTAAGGTCTACATGGAAACCTTGCAGGCCGAACTGCCGGGCTTCTTAGATGCCCATACTCCGGCCCGAATCGCCATCTACAACGCAGGCACGGACCCATATTTTGGAGACTCCCTGGGTGGACTAAAACTCTCTGTAGATGCGATTCTAGAGCGCGATTTGTTTGTACTGGAACAGCTACGCCAGCGGAATCTTCCTACTCTGGTGCTGCCTAGCGGCGGCTATAGCGAGGCCAGCCACCGAATGATAGCCACCACGCTCTCAGAAGCCGCGAGGCGATTTTGACCGCCTCCCTTTCCGATAGCCTCTCCCTCTGGCGCACACTGGTGCAAGCTTCTGTGCGCTCTCAGATGCAGCACAAGATCAGCTTTATCATGCTCTCGGTAGGCAACTTCGGGGCAGTAAGCGCGGATCTGGTGGCCCTGTGGGCGCTCTATGCTCGCTTTGGCAACCTGCCCAACTGGACCCTGCCACAGATTGCCTTGCTCTATGGCATGGTGCAGCTTGCCTTTGCGATAGCCGAATGTGTAGGGCGTGGTTTCGATCAGTTCAGCGGGGTCATTCGCACCGGGGAGTTCGACCGCTTTTTAGTACGTCCTCGCTCGGCGGCGCTACTACTTGCCGGGCAGATCTTCGAGCTTTCCCGCATAGGGCGGCTTTTCTCCGGGCTTATTGCGCTACTCTGGGGCGGCCTATACTCCGGGGTGGCCTGGTCGTTTGCGAAAGTGATTCTGGTTACCTGGGCTACCCTGGGGGGCGCAGCCACTTTCCTTGGGGTTCTGGTGCTCCAGGCCACGCTCTGCTTCTGGACTGTGGAGTCACTAGAGATGGTCAATGCTGTTACCTACGGTGGCATTACAGCAGCGCAGATGCCGCTAACCATCTACCCCAAATGGCTGCGGTATCTGTTTACGTTTGGTGTACCTATCGCCTGTATGAACTATCTGCCAGCGGATGTATTGCTGGACCGCAGCAGCTACCCACTTCTGGCCTGGCTTGCTCCGCTGGTGGGCTTTTTCTTTTTAGCAATCTCCCTCCCTATCTTCAACGCTGGTGTTCGCAAATACACTAGCGCCGGTGGGTAACGAGTTTTAAAATCAAACCGAGTGGGAATATAACCATCAGGAGATTGATGATATGACACGGAAACTGCTCGGAGTGGCTTTCTCGGCGCTCCTCATAAGTGGTGTTCTGGCTCGCCCTCAGGACCCGCCCCCGCCTGTAACCGACCCAGCCGCGGCTCCTCAGGTGCCTGCAGAGCCGCAGAAGCAAGAGATTCCCGCAGCGGTAAAAGAGGTCTGGGACGCTGCCGAGACCTGGACACTGTACTCCCTGGCTCCCGAGCAAAAGCTACCTGCCGTGCCCGATGCAGCTCGCGGTACGACGAAAGCCAAACCCAACAAGAAACCTGCCGCCAAGCCACCGGCTAAGAAGCGCGATGCGGAACCACCATTCCACGGCGTGGTCGTGCTAGGCAAGCGTGAATTGAAGAAGGAAGATGCTATTGCCACCAGCCTGAAAGAGGCGATATACGCCTCTATTGAGAAAAGCGGCAAACCGGCGCGCTGCTTTATCCCGCATCATGGTATCCGGGCTGTGGTTGGCGACAAAACGGTCGATCTGGTGATCTGCTTCACCTGCCACTATATGGATATCTATGTGAACGGTGAGAAGTTGGGCAATAGACTCGTTATCGACCCGGCCCCCTTCACGGCATTCGACCAGGCTCTTACTGAAGCGCAGGTGCCTATGGGCCAGCGAGGTGTGAAGAAGCCCCCCGTCAAGAAGTAGCAATTACCTTGGACATTAGCGGGTAGTGAGAACGCTTTGTAGGGCGGCTTCTATCTTGGGCACCTGAACGTCTGGCGTAGCGTGGTTTTGAATGAACTCGCGGCAATAGGCTCCCATGCGAAGACGAGTTTCCGGGGTCAGGACTGCCAGGCAACCCAGGGCGCGGGCGAGGTCGTTGGAGTCGCCGGGGCGGGCCAGGAAACCGCAAAGCCCCTCATCTACGAACTCGGGAATACCATCCACGCGGCTACCAGCTACCGGAAGACCGGTGGCCATGGCTTCGATAATGGCCATGGGGCAAGGATCCTGGCGGCTGGCGAGTACAAAGCCATCTAGCGCAGAGAGAATATCGGGGATGTCACGGCGGGCACCGAGCCACAGCGCACGGTCGCCCGCCTTCTTTTTTAGAGGCTCTACAAACGCGTCGTCGCCCTTGCCAACGGCTATCAGGCGAAATCCTGGCGCTTTCTCCAGAGCAGGAATCAGGACATCGTGCCCCTTGCGCTTGATAATGTCTCCTACAGTGCCGAAGAGTAGCTCGTCCTCGCTTGCCCCCCACTCGGCTCTAAGGCGCTGCCGGGCATCCAGGGTAGGAGTCAATCGGACCGGATCAACGAAGTTGAGAATGGTCTCTATTCGCTCGGGCGGTATCCGATTCCAGAGGCGATGCCAGCGTGCGGTGGCTTCAGAGACAGCGAGCACCCTATCCGCCTGTCGCCAGTGGGGATGCCAGACCAGTGCATGTGCGGTCAATACACAAGGTAGACCGGTAAGCCGCTTGAGTCGGGTAGCAAAGTTGTTGGCGCGGCTCATGTGCGCATGAATCACATCCACGTTCTGCTCTTTGCAGTACTGAGCAATGCGGTTTAGCTCTGTAGCAGGAGAGCGGCTTAAATCCGAAGAAATCGCTTCAAACTCCTCCACGAACGGGCTACCATCACGAGCCACTATGCTAACCCGGTGGCCTCGGGCTCGTAGCGCGGGTATCAGGAGCCTCAGGTGGGCAATTACCCCGTTCATCTGCTTCGCCGAGACAATCTGGAGGATATGCACGATGCTTATGATACCGGGATAAAATGGGCTGTGACTCTCTCCGTGTGCATCGTGCACTGGAATACCACCGATGATCTTCTGACTTGTATAGAAGCGCTTCAGGCGAATCTCAATACAAGGGGCTCTCAGGAGATTATTGTGGTGGACAATGCTTCTACCGATGGCGCGGCGGAGCGAGTGTGCCCTCTCTATCCTCAGGTGCGCTGGATTCAAAACGCTACGAATCGCTGTTTTGCCGAGGCCACGAATCAGGCGGTGGCGGCCAGCACAGGAGAGTTAGTTACTCTGCTGAACCCGGATGCGCGGGTAACTGCGGGCGCTTTAGATACCCTGGCGAGTTTTCTAGAGAGAGATGATGCCGATATCGTTGCTCCGAAGCTTATCTGGCCCGATGGACGTGTGCAGCCGAGTGTACGCAATCATCCTACCCCTAAGAATGTGTTATTGGGCGCGTGGACTCGCCCGGCACCAGCCAGTGATGCCCCCCAGCAGGTAGCGCAGCCGATGGCATCCTGCCTCATGTTTCCCCGCACAGTCTGGGAAAAAGTTGGCCCCATGGATGAGCGGTTTCCACTGTACTTCAACGATGCGGACTGGAGCCTTCGTGCGGATATAGAGGGCCTGAACACCTGGTACGTGCCTGCCGCCGTGGTGGTGCATGACCATGCGGGCACCACGAGTAAAGTAAAGCTGCCCGCGCTCTGGGAGTCCCGCAAAGCCTGGCTCCGGTTCAACAAAAAACACTTTCCGAATCACCCCCTGCGACCATTACTCACTGCGATGATTACAATGGATGCCTGGCGACGAACGGGACGCTGGTGGGAGCCCCTGGGTAAGGATGGCGGGGAGACCACGCCGGAAGATTGGCATCGCGCTATAATCAGCCCGTGAATCCCCGATTTTCGGCTATGTGGCGGGCAGAGCTTGCCCCGGATGCCCCTGGCTACAGCGTTCTTCTTCTCCCCAACAATGCGACCTACTCCGGCGACCCGGTAGAGCCGAATCTGGCAGATGCCTTCGGCGTGGGTTTTGATACGTCAAACCCAAGACCCTTCGGTACCAATAGCAATAAGTGGTTCGGCCCGGCGGGCAACTTCTATGACCGCCCCCAGCGAGAGATTTCGCTGCATCGAAATGGGCGCGAGATTGCCAATGTTTTATGCCCGGTGCCACTGACAACGCACGGCGGCAATCAGATGGGCCTGGATATCGAATATGCCAGTGGCGGCGCACTGGTGACAGTCACTGTAGACGGCACGAAGGTCTATGACCGCTACTTTGTGCCGGAGCTATTCCCTACACACAGCCAGTTTGCTACGGCAGGCAATGTTCGTATCTCCGGGTTGCGCCATACTCCCCTGCGTTCTATGGCTACTCCTCAGCCGAACAGAGTTGTTGCCTTCGATAAAGCGCTGAACGATGCCCAGAACCATCGCCAGACGAACATGGTGGCCTTTCCCGAAAGTTCCAACGGGGTTGGACGTGTGGTGATTACGCTTCGACTAGACCCAACTCCGCGCGGTATCGATCCCTGGGACCGATTAGCGAATCTCTATCTCTACGACGATAACGGAGAGCGGTTCGAGATTCTGCGCTGGATTACGCCTTACCGAAAAGCCTGGGAGTGGAAGGCAGATGTCACCGATTTTCTACCTCTGCTCAAAGGCAAGAAAAAGCTGGAGATGTCCTGTGAGACCTACTCCGAGGGCTGGCTGGTCTCCATTACTTTTGATTTTTATCAAGGGCGGTTGGAGCGTGTGCCCTACAAAGTCGTCAATCTATGGAGTGGCGCACCGCCCATCGGGTTGGCAGAACAGCCCATAGAGAAGTTCTTTGTGCCAAGAACTGTGGATGTCGAGCGAGAGTGCATCGGGGCGCGATTCCGCTCTGTGGTGACCGGGCATGGCATGGAGCCGAATACGGACAACGCCGGGGAGTTCCATCCACTCTGGCGCAAGCTGCATGTGAATGGGCAGACCTGGCAGAACAATCTCTGGAAAGAGGATGTGTACCTGAACCCATGCCGACCGCAGGGGGGCACCTGGAAGTTCGACCGCGCAGGTTGGGCACCAGGCGACCTCGTAACTCCATGGATGGTGGAACTGGACTCGCCGCTCACGCCAGAAACGCTCACTAACGGTAGAGTACGAGATTCAGCCGTATGTGAATCGCACCCCGAACAAAGACTATCTGGCGCAGCACCGGGTAGAGGCGCAGCTTATTCTGTATCGTCGCCCTTGAGCCTCTCATCCAGGTAGTCGGCTGCTTCTTTCAGAGTCTTGCCCGCCACCAGCTCACGGGCAACGGCAGACATGGCGTGGGCGGCCAGTGGTTCGCCGACCTTATCCAGATGCTCTATCGCTTCTCGGATAGCCGTGTGGTCGGTGCCGCTACGCTTGCTGACTAGATCGGCCAGAGCGGTTTCTATTTTCGGGCGGTCGTCGCCTTCGTAACCGGGAAGCAGGCGCTCGGCGCCACGTATGGCGGCATCGGCTTCGTTACGCATATCGGCCAGCATACGTGCCGCAAAGTCTTCATCCGCATGCAGGAAGCTATCGCGGACCCGCTGGCGGACCTCGGTCTGGTCGATGCCATACGTCGGCTTAACACGCACCTCAGCCTCTACTCCGGAGCGGATTTCGACGGCCTTTATGGAGAGAATGCCGTTTGCGTCTAGCTGAAACGTCACAGCGACTTTGGGAATGCCCGCTGGCAGCGGTGGGATCCCGGCTAGCTCAATTCGTGCCAGTGAGCGGCAATCGGCGGCCAGCTCGCGCTCTCCCTGCACCACATGCAGTAGCACCTTGGTCTGCCCATCCACACTGGTTGTGAACTCTTCCGTGGCACGGGCTGGAATCTTGGTATTTCGGAATAAGAGCCGCTCTACTGCTCCGCCCATGGTCTCGATACCCAGGGAGAGCGGAGTGACATCTAAGAGCAACAAATCATCTCGATTACCTGAGAGAACATCGGCTTGAATCGCCGCGCCAAGTGCGACTACCTCATCCGGGTTCAGATCGGTGTAGGGAGTTTTCTCAAAGAGCTTGCCGACTGCCTCGCGCACGGCAGGCACACGGGTAGAACCGCCCACCAGTACCACGGCATCTATCTGCTCCGGAGCCAGATTGGCATCTGCCAGACAACGTTGGCAGGCATCTAGCGTTTTCTCTAGAAGTGGCGCGATTAAAACTTCTAGCCGGTCACGAGTGATAGCCACTCCCAGCAATTCGGTGTGCGTATGCGTAGAAAGTGCTTTCTTCGCTTCTTCGGCGGCAAGTCGAGCCTCTACCGGGTCAATTCCGGGGCGCCATTTTCAAAAGCCAATTCGCCAGAGCGGCATCAAAGTCATCGCCGCCCAGCCGGGTATCGCCACCGGTCGCCAGCACTTCGAAAACACCGTCTTCCAGTGCCAGAATGGATATGTCGAAGGTGCCGCCACCCAGGTCATACACAGCCACGGTAGCGGATTTGGCGTTTTGCAATCCATAGGCCAGTGCGGCAGCAGTGGGCTGGCTAACTATGCGTACCACTTCCAGACCGGCTAGCTCACCTGCGTCTTTGGTTGCCTGGCGCTGGGCATCGTTGAAGTAGGCAGGTACTGTCACTACAGCACGCTCTACAGAATGCCCCTATAACTTCTTCGGCCTGTTTTTTGAGGGCATGAAGTACCTGTGCGGCAACCTCAGGAGCAGTAACCGTCTCACCATCACTGAGCTGAATTCCTGAGACTCTGTGAGCGCATAGGCCAGGCCATCGCCCAGGTTATCATCGCCGATACCACGGCCCATAAGACGCTTGGCCGAGTAGATCGTGCGGGGCGGAATGCGTGGCTAGTATATGGGCGCGCCGCTTCGCCAACTACCGGCGCAGAACTATCTTCCGGAAAGTAGACCAATGAGGGCACGATTCCCCCTAAAACAGTCGGCACACCGTTTACGGTGAGTAGCTACCAGCGAGTTCGTGGTTCCTAGATCAATTCCTACAATGACTGACATCAAACAAGGAGTGTACCCGCTGATAGCGGAATTCTTGCGTTATGACCGAGCCTGAATGGCTAGAGTGCTGCGCCAGATGGACGAGCAGGGCAGGCCTATATCTGCGCCTGGGAACCGGCGCCCCCTGATCCCACAGCACTACGGTGCGTCCACTCTAGGCATCGTACACTCGCCCACTTACGCGCCTGCCAGGAAACCTGGCTGACAGCCTGTATTGCTTTCCATGAGAAACCGAATCCCAGGCTAAAGCTAAGCTACACCCCTGGCGACTTTTCGAGCAGAAGTCGTATGAGCTGGTGCCTTGGGAGGAGCATCTGGCGGCTTTTAAGGCAGATAGGCTCCGCTGGAAAGAGCTGTTAAAGTCTGCGGATAGGCAGAAGGCAGGCAAACTAAATGATAAAGAACGCTCTATTGAGAGCCTTACCAGTATTCTGGTGAGCCATGAGTATCACCATCTATTCACGCCACGATAGTTTAAGGCAGCAAATCGACGATAGCGATTGTGGCGTTTGGTGCGGCAAGTGGAGTCACGGTGCCGCTAGAGGGAACAACAAAAGTGCTGGTCCAGATACCATTTAATGGAGTGCGATGGACTTCAAGCTGGCGGTCCTGCAGATTCAATATCCAATATTCCGAAATCCCTGCCTCGGCATAGAGCGGACTTTTTACCGAACGGTCCGTTTGCAGGGTGGAGTCGGAAACCTCGATAAGCAATAGAACATCGGCAGGTTGGGGATGCTGAGCCAGATAATCGCGAGGGGCGCCATTCACCACAAGAATGTCTGGTTGAGGCTGGCTGCCACTAGGAATCAGCAGTGGATTCTCTGTTCGTAGATGAGCATTTAAGGGAATAAAGATTGCTTGCAGCAGTGCAAGCGATAATGGAATCGTAATGGAATGAGGAGGGTCTGGAGGCATTTTCTCGCAATAATCTCTCCGTAGAGAAGCTCTAAATGCTCATCTTCACGGAAGACGCCAAGGCGCACGGCATTCTGAAACTCCTCCACACTCCAATGGCGGCGGTGCAGTTGTTCGGCGCTCATGCCTCTATTTTACCGTTACCAGAGTGCCCAGTTCTTGGTGTACAGAATATATATACCCAATAAAAGATTGGTTACGGCATGGGCCGTAATACAGGCGGCCAGAGATTTCGTGGATTTCAAGAGCCAGCAGAGCCCGAGGCCATAGACTAGCGCAGCAAGCCATTCGGGGTGCGCCACAGCAAAGAGGCCAGAGACAATCAGGGCGGCTACCGGAGTGAACTTCTCTACGGGGAGCGAGTCCCACTTCTCCATATCCGATATCCAGCGTAGCAAGAAACCTCGCCAGAATAACTCTTCAATAATCGGCACCATTATCGCCAGGCCGAGAAAGCGGACAGCAAGAAAGGGCACCATCCAGGTTCCCAGTATAGTAGGGTCGTAGGCGGCGCGTGTCCCCATAAAGCTCAATCGAGGGGCCTTATCTAATACAATCCATAGCCCTAGACCGATTGCTCCGGCAACGACTCCTAGAAGTACTGGGCGAGCTTTCCATTTCACTAAAGTCTTCCATTGGCGGGCGGTAAAGACTACGGAAGCCCCCACTATCAGCACTTTTGCAGAATAAACGAATGGATAGTGTTCTTTAGCGAAATAGCTTTCTAAGGTAGTGCATATCAGAAAAAGCACCATTGGAAGCGCTAGCGGAAGCCATGGACCTGTCATAGCCAGGAATTTTCGCACGAGCGGTATACTTTCCTGCGTGAATATGCCGAATTTCGATGTCATCGTTGTGGGGGGAGGCCCGGGTGGGGCTACCTGCGCCTGGAAATCTGCGGAGGCAGGCCTGAAGGTTTTGCTGCTGGATCGTGCCGCGTCTTTTCCCAGATACAAGCCTTGCGGCGGGGGTATTCCCGCGTCGCTGGCGGACCATATTGATGGCCTGGAACCGGACAAGTTCTCCGACCTATCTGTGACACAATTACGACACTCCTGGAAGGGCAAAGACCCTATCTTAGCCGAGATGACAAGGGCCAATGGCGAAGCCGCCGAGGTCTGGATGGTGCAGCGGCCACGGTTCGATAGCTGGATTGTGGAGAAGGCAAAAGCAGCAGGCGCAACGGTTCTTACGGGAGAGCGCGTTAAAGAAGTCCAGTTTCTAGACGATGAAACCGTGCAGGTTAGCTCTATAACAGGCAAGACCTGGACAGCTCGGCACGTGGTTGGTGCCGATGGTGCTAAAGGTATTGTCGGTGGCTGTGTGGGATTACGGTTAAAGCGACGCTATGGAATCGCGCGAGAGATAGAAATCCCGTTTGAAAATGTGTCTGTATGGCATCCGGATTTAGAAGAAAGTGCCTGTTATCTGGATTATGGCACGGTTAAGAATGGTTATGCCTGGATATTTCCCAAGGCCGGCTTCCTTTCTGTAGGAGCTGGCATGCTCCTCCCGAAAAAACCGTCTCAAGATGTGGAAAACAATGTCGGTCATGTACTAAAGCGTGCGATAGATATCTTATTAGAGAGTGTGGGTATGAAATATCCCGATGGCGAGGATGCACCGAAGCTCTGGGACACCCTATTCCCTACTGGACGGGTATGGAACGACTGGCAACGGCCAATGGGCGAGCGCTTCTTGTGGGAGATGCGGCGGGAGTAGTACAACCGCTTTTCGGAGAAGGGATTCAGTACGCGGTACGCTCAGGCGCAGTTGCTGCTAAATGCCTTTCAACCGATACAGTGCGTGAATATACGGCACAAATAGCGGACCTATTCCAAGAAGAATTTGATACAGCCAACCGCGTGGGTAAGTTATTTCACGCCGCTCCTTTATTGTCTTATAAGTTGGGCGTTCGTAACCCTGCAGGCACCAGACTTGTAGGTAGATTGATGGCTGGAGAGGCTCGCCTTGTCGATTTTGAGAAGAGAATCTATGAAAAACTCAAGCGGTCAGGAAAATTCTGACATAGATATTCATGAAGACACCTGGTGGAACACTTCCAATAAGTATCGATTTGCATTTTAGGCGTCTTCCGAATAAAAAATATCGCTCACAGCAGCAAATCTGTGGTCATTTCTCCTAACGTGGTGTATATTTGCTATGTAGCCTTTAAATGGCACTGAGTGAAACCGACCTGATCGGTATGGAGTAAGGATAAATGGCAAGACGTTCTACTGCAGCGGCAGCGACCGCTGAAACCGAAGTAAAACCGGTTGTACGACGACGACGACGTCGTACAACGGTCGATCATGCAGCGCAGACATCCATCCTGGTGAGTGCACTGCTTAAGTCTCGTGCTGAGAGTGGTGCCGCCCAGAGTGCAATCATCTCGGTAATCGAGTGGGCACGTGGTGTTCATGAGGAAGACGCAGCAATGCGCCAGCTTAAGACCCGCCCTCGACGTGCTAAAGCGGAAATTTCCGCCGAACGTGTCGCAAAATTTGATGTTAACAAGGCCCTGCTAGACGGTGTTCTGGCCGGAACTGTTGGAATCAATGTGGACGACGAAGGTAATATAATCTTCCTGTCCGTCTGAGTAGCTGTATAGTCGGGCTGCTCAAGCAGCCCGGCGGCTTCCCTCTTTCGGTTTGTTCAAGGGTGATAGTCGCATCCAGCGCCCCGTTTTCCCCTCGAAAGCATCTCTAGTAGCCGCTATCTGGCGCATGAGTTCCTTAGCCGCCTCATCGCGAGGCATACTTTTAGGGAGCGTGAACGGTTCTCCAATCGACATAGAGACCTTTGCTCTATGCAAACGCCCCTTGCGATCCAGCAGTTTATTGGTCCCACTCACATAAACAGGCACTACCGGGCAGCCAGTGCGGGTGGCCAGCATAGCCGCCCCCTCTTCCGCTTCCTGTAGATCTCCATCGGGGCTGCGTTTCCCTTCGGGGAATATCACAACGCATCGGCCTTCTTTTAGCTGAGAAAGCACTGCCTTAATAGCCGATGTATCCGCCTCGCCTCGCCGTACGGGAAAACAGTCCACCCCACGTAGTAGCCAGTTCAGTAGCTTGTTCTCAAACAGCTCCGCCTTGGCCATAAAGCTCACCCGGCGCGGCGAACCATCCCCTATCAAACACGGATCCAAATAAGAAATATGGTTGCTGACCAGCAGGACCGCGCCCTCTTTCGGCAGGTTCTCCTCACCCTTAACCTCAATCCCTCCACCAAATAGCCAGAACACAAACATGGTGGCGTTGTAGAGAATAGGATAGGTATCCGTTTTTACCGCGGTAGCCGGGGCGCTCATGGGGTTCGTACCCACTCTACCAGTTTTTGTATTAGCTCTGCCGGTGTCAAACCATCGGTAATGACCTCTATAGCTCCTTCCGCACGGACCAGCGGGCTCGTTTCCCGCTCAGCATCACGGCGATCCCGCTCAGTCAGGTCTACCAGAACCTCATCCAGAGTCAGATCGCATTCTCCACGGGCCTTCAGATCTTCCCAGCGACGACGAGCACGCTCCGCGGGGCTAGCAGTGAGGAAAACTTTTTTCTCCGCATCTGGGAAGACCACACTACCAATATCTCTGCCTTCCATTACGCAGTCCACACGTGCCCCCATTGCACGCTGAAGCGCTACCATGGCGCTTCGCACCTGCGGATGTACAGACACACGAGAGGCAAGAGCTGAGATATCCGGGGTACGGATAGCCTGGGTGACATCAGCACCATCTAAGGCCACGCTCTGGCCATTTTCCGCAGGTGCAAAGGTAATTTCCAGCCCTTCGGCGAGTCTTCCCAGAGACTCGGAATCATCGGGCGCAATTCCCCTCTCTCTACTGGCAAGGGCCACACAGCGATACATCGCTCCGGAATCAATGTAAGTAAAGCCAAGCGCTCCAGCTAGCATACGAGCTATAGTGGACTTCCCTGCCCCTGCAGGACCATCTATAGCGACTTTCACCCGCAGAGCGCCTCCAGGCGCTCAAAATAGTCTGGGAAGGTCTTGTTCACACACTCCGGGTCGGCAATGGTGACTCCAGGGTGCTTCAGGCCAATGAGTGAGAACGCCATGGCCATTCTATGGTCATCGTAGGTATGCACAATGGCAGGCGTGATTCGCTCTGCAGGCCAGATAGTGAGCCCATCTTCCCGCTCTTCTACCTTTACGCCGAGCCGGGTTAATTCGCAGACCGTAGCGCTGATACGATCCGTTTCCTTGTGTCTAATATGGGCTACGTTTTCAATAACCGTTGGGCTATCTGCAAAGATGGCAACAGCAGCCAGGGTCATTACAGTATCGGAGATAGCGTTCATATCCACGGTGATGCCATGCAGTGTATCCGTGCCAACAACCTCTATGTACTCATCCGTTTTCGTTACGGTGCACCCCATTTGCGCCAGTATATCTACAAACGCCGCATCTCCCTGGAGTGAGTTCTTTCCAAGGCCAGGAATACGGACTTTGCCATTGATAATGGCTGCAGCGGCGAAGAAATAGGACGCCGAGGAAGCATCCGGCTCTATGGGGTAGATAGTATCCGCCTTTGGTGGGATTGAGGTACCTGGTACCACCCGGTACTTCAGTCCATCCTCGCTGACCTCTATGGTGCCGCCGAAATGGCGGACCATTTCTACAGTGATGTGCACGTAGGGCGCGGATAGGAAGGGACCATCTATGGTGACTTCGACCGGGGCCAGGGCGTGAGGGGCGGCGAGCAGCAGGCCGGAGAGGAACTGGCTAGAGGCATCTGCCCGGATGGCTGTTGAGCCGCCGGACAAGCCGCTTGAGTGAATAGTGAGAGGGGGGCAGCCAGTGGGGCAGTCTACAGAGACTCCCAGGCCGCGTAGCGCGTCTACTAAATCGCCTATGGGGCGTTGCCGCATGCGGGGCACGCCATCCACGGTGTAACTGCCATGACCGAGAGCGACCATGGGGGCGATAAAGCGAGCGGTGGTGCCGGAGTTACCCACGAATAGCTCGGCTTGAGTGGCGGGAATACGCCCACCCTGGCCGTGAACAGTAATTGTCGGGGCTGTTTCATCGGCTTCTACGGTGAAGCCGAGAGCGGTCAGGCAGTCACGCATACGCGCGGTATCGTCGGAGAATAAGGCCCCGGTGAGAGTCACGGGGCCATTGGAAAGCGCTGCCAGCACCAGAGCACGGTTGGTGATGGACTTGGAGCCAGGAACAGTCGCAATACCCTCTATAGGGCGCGCTACGGGCCGGACAAGATATCCGGCCATTAGTTCTCCAGAAGTTCCTCTTCTTTGCCCTTTTCCAGGGTATCCAGCTCGGCCACGTACTTATCTAAGAGCTTCTGTACGTCTTTTTCCGCACGCTTGGCTTCGTCTTCGGTGACTTCTTCGTCTTTCTTCAAAGACTCGTTCGCATCACGGCGGATATTACGCAGAGCCACACGTCCGGCTTCCGACTTCTGGCGGAGCTGCTTGACCATGTCTTTGCGGCGCTCCTCGGTCAGCGGCGGGATGTTCAGGCGGATACGAATCCCATCGTTGTTCGGGGCCAGACCCAGCGATGAGTTCATAATCGCTTTCTCGATAGCCTGGAGCGCAGCACGGTCCCAGGGCTCGATAATCAGCACGCGCGCTTCAGGGATATTGATCGTGCCCAGCTGGTTCACTGGCATTACCTGCCCGTAATAGTCCACTTTGAGCGTGTCTAAGAGCGCCGGGTTAGCCCGACCTGTGCGCAGGGTCTGAAAGTCGGTATTGGCCGAGTCGATGGACTTCTTCATCCGGCTCTCGGCATCGGCTAAAATCGAGGAAACGCTCACTGATTCACTCTCCCGACATAGGTTCCGATCTCTTCGCCCGACACGGCGCGCCCGATATTCCCCGGCACGTTCATGTCGAACACCAGAATCGGCAGGTTGTTATCCATGCACATGGTGAGGGCGGTAAGGTCCATCACCCGCAGTTTTTTCTCCAGCGCTTCATCATAGCTTACAAACGTATACGGTTTGGCATCGCTATGCTGGCGCGGGTCTTTATCATACACCGCATCGGTACCGTTCTTGGCCATCAGGACCGCATCTGCACCGATTTCCAGAGCGCGCAGGGCGCTGGCAGTATCGGTGGTCACGTAGGGGTTACCCGTTCCCGCGGCCAGAATGACAATGCGCTTTTTCTCCAGATGCCGAATGGCGCGGCGGCGAATGAACGGCTCAGCGACTTGAGTGATTGCCAGAGCGGTCTGCAGGCGGGTCTCCGCGCCCGCTTTCTCTATGGCATCCTGCAGCGCCAGGCCATTGATCACAGTGGCGAGCATACCGGCATAGTCTGCCGTGGCTCGCTCCATGCCTCGCCCGGAAGCGACCGCACCGCGGAGGATATTCCCCCCACCGACCACGATCG
Organism: Armatimonas sp.; assembly: GCA_049840835.1. Lineage (GTDB taxonomy): Bacteria > Armatimonadota > Armatimonadia > Armatimonadales > Armatimonadaceae > JANLTX01. The sequence goes on from JASGJG010000020.1 coordinate 40,388, forward strand.
CCACTTCGGTCCCGGCCTCCACCACATCGACGATTTCTTTCGCGATTCCCGCTATCGTCTCCGGGTGAATGCCGTAGCCCTGCTCTCCGGCGAAAGCCTCGCCGGAGAGCTTGAGCAATACGCGTTTGAACCGCTCGCGGCTCACGCGTCACCCTTCGGAGCGTTCTCCCCTACCTGGAACACAGCATAGCGATTGATGCTAGACTTGCCCTCAGAGAGAAGCTGCGAGACAGTCTTCTTGTCATCGCGTACATACGCCTGGTTCAGCAGCACGATCTCACCCAGGAACTTGCGAACACGGCCCTGAACCGCGCTGTTGATAGCGGCCTCAGGCTTGCCCTGCAGTTTCGGGTCGTTCGCGGTCTGCTCGTGGATAATCGCGGTCTCCTTGGCGAGTAGCTCAGGAGAGACTTCGGCCTCTGACAGAGCCTTTGGGCGGGCAAAGCTGATGTGCTGCGCAATCTCGCGGCCCAGCTCGGCATCGCCGACGATCTCTACCAGAACGCCAATCTTGCCACCATCGGTCTGCGGGCCACTGGTGTTGTGCACGTAGCTTACTAGCTGCGCGCCCTCACCGGCCACGAACTTCTGCAAGCGGGAGAAGACGACCTTCTCACCAATCTTGCGAACCGCTTCCTCGTAGTAGGCCTTCAGACCAGGATCGGCCAGAACCTCATCAGGGGTAGCAGCAGAGCTGGTCGCGGCCTTCTCAGCCAGCAGACGACCAAGCGCCTTGAAGTCATCATTGCGGGCCACGAAGTCGGTCTCAGAGTTCAACTCAATCAGAGCGCCCTCTTTGCCACCATCGGCGATGTAGGCAAGAATAAGACCTTCACCTGCCACACGGTCGCCACGGTCCTTCACGCCCTTGGCGCGGAGCAGCTCGACCGCCGCTTCCAGATCGCCATCGGTCTCGGTGAGCGCCTTCTTACACTCCATCATCCCCAGCCCGGTACGCTCTCGGAGCTGGCCGACCATTGCCGCTGTCACAGCCATCTTTTGTACAGTTCCTTTCGTGCGCGCTTAAGCAGAAACGCGCCAAACCCTATCGCAAAGCCGCCCGCCCTGCGCTAAAGACGCACAGGGACGGGCGGACGGTTTTTAAGAAACGCTAAAGCTACGCTTCTTCGGGAGCGGGACCGCCCTCGGACTCCTCAGTGGCCTCAGCCGCAGCAGTTTCTTCCTCACCTAGAAACGCAGACGCCACATCAGGCATCTCGGTGGGCTTCTCGACGGGGCGACCTTCTTCGTCGTAGTCAAACTCGACTCCGGCGGCGGCATCAGCCTCCATCTGGCGGCGGCGGGCATCGGCGGACGGCGAGATGACCTCACCATCGGCGTTGACGAATTCCTTGGCGACTGCTTCGACGTTCACTTCATCGTCCCACTCATGCTGCTTCACTTCGATGATCGCATCGGCGATCTTGTTGGTGATCAGCTTGATGGCGCGGATAGCGTCGTCGTTGCCCGGAATGATGTAGTCTACTTCGTCCGGATCGCAGTTGGTGTCCACAATCGCCACAATCGGGATACCCAACGAGCGGGCTTCCTTAACAGCGATGTGCTCTTTCTTGAGGTCAACCACGAACAGGGCCGACGGGATGCGGACCATGTCCTTGATACCGCCCAGGTAGCGCTCCAGCTTGTCGCGCTCTTCGCCCAGCAGTGCGGCTTCCTTCTTGGTCAGCTTCAGGAACGTACCATCGGCTTCCATCTCGTTCAGCTCGCGAAGGCGACCAATGCGGGAGCGAATGGTGGTGAAGTTGGTGAGCATACCACCCAGCCAGCGGGTGTTCACGAAGTACTGGCGGGAGCGAACAGCCGCTTCCTGCACAGCATCGGATGCCTGCTTCTTGGTGCCAACAAAGAGAATGGTTCCACCATCGAGCACGATGCGCTGAATGAAGTTCTGAGCATCATCGAAGAGCTTCAGGCTCTGGTGCAGGTCGATGATGTAGATACCGTTGCGGCTCCCGTAGATGTAACGCTTCATCTTCGGGTTCCAGCGGCGGGTCTGATGCCCGAAGTGGACGCCTGCTTCGAGCAGGTCTTTCATGGCGATAGTTGCCATTGGTTGTACAAACCTTTCCCGGTTTCTCCTCCTCCGGCCAGCCCGCTCGTTTCAGAGACGGGACCAGGATTTTGGCCAGAGTGCGGCATGAAAAAAGCGCGGGTGGGCCGCGCTTACTCCGTTGCTACGAAACCTTCGCAGTCTATCATGTGGACGTAAAAGATGCTACACTACAGCACATGAAGCGCCTGCTTCCGGCAGCCCCCTATCTTGTGATTCTGCTTCTGAGCGTTTTGCTGCCCCTGCCAGATGCAAACGGGCGCATGCTCCTGCCTCCCATCTGCGCCTTCAAAAACCTCACCGGTCTCCCATGCCCCGGCTGCGGCCTAACCCGCTCTTTCGTATGCCTGGGCCACGGACACATTGCCGAAGCCTTCCACTATCATATTCTAGGTCCGGCCCTTTTCCTCGGAATTCTTAGCGCAGCTGTATTGATGCTTATCCGTATCAAGCATCCTCACTTTCTGACTAAGTGGCGGCTCGATTTCCCCATACTAATATCTACCGCTGTAGTTTTGCTCTTACTTTGGCCTTTGCGCTTAATGGGCTGGCTGCCTCCGCTGCCGGAATAGGCGTGAGTCTGTTATCACGGGTTGAAAACCTACGTCTAGATGGCGGCAGCGAAGCTGCATTACATGGTGCTTCGCACCCGCCGGGCGTCCTTCGGACGTAGAGAAGGCGTCGAATTAGCCGCCGAGACAAAAACAAGCACACGGCTATCAACATTGCAGTACAAATTCTCGCTCTCTTCATAGAATGCTTCCGGCCATTGGGTATGCCCGAAACACACTAGCATTCCAGAATGAAGAGTCAGCTCCGAATTCAACTCTCCCCACCCTTTGTGTCTTTCTGTAGGACCTTCTGGCCCCTGGTGTAGTAGAACCAGGTGCGGCAACTCCAGAAGTACTGCCTGTAGCGCCTCCACAAAAGCCTTGTCTGTTTTTCGCTGGTTGCGCTCTGGATTGCCTACAATGCCACCCACCCCGCCGGTACGCATACCTGCACACTCGACTATAGCCCCATCCAGAAGAGTAACCGTGGAGTCTAGAGGCTCTTCAATAAGGTCATGGTTGCCTGCGACTGCCAGTACAGGAACGCGACTCGCTCCGAAGGCATTCAGTACCGACGAAACCTCGCCAGTGCCACCACGGGCATGCAGATCAGGATAATCATAGAAATCTCCGCAGAGACAATAGAAATCAACCGTGGGGATTGTGCCCCAGGCCACAAGCTTCGCCAACTCCTCAGCGACTACTTCTCCGAGTAAACGATTGGCTTTAGCGCGCTCCCGCCCCTGCAAATCTGAAGTGACTACAAAGCAGGCACAAGTGTACTCAGACCGATAGACAACCATGGTGAATTCCAGTGTTCGCACCACAGGTTTATCCGCACCAGAAGTGCGGTAGGTCAGCGCGTGAATGACTTCGGTATCTACTACAGACCACATAATCTTCTCCTGCACTCTGTCGCACCACAGGCGATTTCGCTAAGTCAGTCAGTAACTGATACAGCACGCCGGGGCGGTACAATAGGGCGCTATGCCGACCCCAACGAATGCTCCCGAGTATCCTGAAGCCACAGAAAAAGTCGCCCGTGAGATGGGTGTGAACGCGTCTGAATGGGCGCAGATTCAGCAGGTATTGGGCCGCGTGCCTACCTACACCGAACTGGGTATGTACGCCGTAATGTGGTCCGAGCACTGCGGATATAAGTACAGCCGCCCGGTGCTGAAGGCGTTTTCTGAATATAAGAAAGCGCAGGAATCCGGCGCACTGGAGAATGCGGGCGGTGTGCCGCTGGGCGATACTGGTTGGAGTGTGGTCTTCAAGATGGAGTCCCACAACCACCCCAGCGCCGTGGAACCGTTTCAGGGGGCAGCCACTGGCGTGGGCGGCATCCTGCGAGATATCTTCACTATGGGTGCCCGCCCGATCGCCTGCCTGGACTCCCTGCGCTTCGGCCCCATTACCGGCGATGGCAAAGATGTAGGCCGCACTCGCTATTTATTTGACGGCGTCGTCAGCGGTATTGCGCATTACGGTAACTGCGTGGGAGTCCCCACCGTGGGGGGAGAGATCTACTTCCATCCCTGCTACAACGGTAACCCGCTGGTGAATGCTATGGCAATCGGCGTGGTCAAGAGCGACTCTATCGCCTCCGCACAGGCTAAGGGAATCGGCAACCCGGTGCTGTATGTAGGCTCCTCGACCGGGCGCGATGGAATCCATGGAGCCACGTTTGCCAGTGTGGAGCTAACCGACGAGAGCGAAGAAAGCGCTCCAATGTACAGGTGGGTGATCCATTTTTAGAGAAGCTGCTCATTGAAGCTACCTTAGAGGCGCTACAGACCGGCTTTATTGTGGGCATTCAGGATATGGGCGCGGCGGGGTTGACCTGCGGCACCTGCGAAATGTCTGCCAAGGGAGCTCTGGGCATGGAGATAGATGTTCAGAAGGTGCCCCACCGCGAGACCGGTATGAGCGCCTATGAGGTCATGCTCTCCGAAAGTCAGGAGCGCATGTTGGCGGTGGTGCAGAAGGGCAAAGAGGCCGAAGTCGCCGCAGTCTTCGAGAAGTGGGGTCTGAACGCTGCCTATATCGGCGTGACCACAGAAGATGGGCGCGTGAAAGTCTGGGACGGGGACCGGTTAGAGGCCGATGTGCCCGCCAAATCCCTGGCGGATGACTGCCCGGTGTATTCGTTAGACGCTGCCGAACCTGCCTATATCCAGACCGTGCAGAGTGCGGATGTGACCAGCTACCCGGAGCCGGAGGACTACAGCCATGCCCTCCTGATGCTGCTGTCGCACCCCAGTATAGCGAGCAAGCGCTGGGTGTGGGAGCAGTACGACCACATGGTGCAGACCCAGACCGAGACCCTGCCGGGCCGGGGAGATGCCGCTGTGCTGGCGGTTCGTGAGGCGGGCGGGCGGCGCATTGCCGCTACCACGGACTGCAACCCGCGCTTTGTGTACCTGGATCCGTATATGGGTGCCCAACTTGCCATTGCCGAAGCCGCGCGCAACCTCTCCTGTGTCGGCGCGGTGCCTGCAGCCACTACAGACTGTTTGAACTTCCCGTCGCCGGAGAAACCGGAAGGGTTCTGGCAGTTCACGCAAGCGGTGAATGGTATGGCGGCGGCCTGTGATTTCTTCAAGACTCCGGTGGTCAGCGGCAACGTGAGTTTCTACAACGAGACCCCGGAAGGCGCTATCTACCCCACCCCCACCGTCGGCATGGTCGGTGTCTTCCCGGAAGGCGTGGAGCCAGTCGGGCTGGCGTTCCAGAACAGCCTGGACCTCATTTATGTGCTCCGGCCACAGGGCTGGGAGTCCGAGCATGGACTGGGTGGCAGCGAGTACCTGCATGTGATCCATGGGCGTGATGAGGGTGCGGTGCCAACCCTGGACCTTGCCAAAGAGGCCGCCGTGCAGCGCGTCGTGCGTGAGGCGATTGCCAAGAAGCTCATCAATAGCGCCCATGACTGTTCGGAGGGTGGCCTGCTGGTATCCCTGGCCGAGTCCTGCCTGGCGGGCAACATCGGCGCGGAGATTCGCTTCTCAGTCACCGATTTCGCCGATCAGGCCTGGAGCTCCATCTGCTTCGGCGAGGCAGCGTCCCGTATCGTGGTGACAGTCAAAGAAGGCACCCCGGAGCATGAGGCGCTTCTGGACCTGGCGGAGCGCGAAGGCGTAGAGGCAGTCTTCATCGGGCAGGTGAAAGACAATGGCCGCTTCGACGCCGCCGGACTGCTGGACCTCCCACTGGACACCCTGAAGGATGCCTATCGAAGGGGCTATTCCCCGCGCCATGAGTAAGAAATGAGCCTGACATCTACATCTGAAAAAGAGCCATCCACGAACCTATCGGATGTGGATTTAATGCCGGAGCAAGACGAAAACGGTATCGAGCTGGGTTATCTACGTGAGAACCTTCGTCTGACTCCGGCACAGCGCCTGACCCGTGCTGAGCACATAACCAATGAAATCCTGCAGCTCCGGCGGCAAATGAGAGCTAAGCCCCATGGCTGATGAAGCGGATTTCATGGTTCAGTATCGCAAAATTCTGACACTGCTTTCTGAAGCTGAAATCCGCTTTGTCTTAATTGGTGGGCTTGCCATGATACTCCAAGGAAGCAACACCTTTACGAGTGATATTGACATTACTTTTGCTATGGACTCGGAGAATCTGGAACGGCTGACAGAGTGCATCAACCAGCTTCACCCCAGGCCAATAGGCGTTTTTGACAACCCCAGTTTCGCTGTTTCGGCAGACATTATTCACCGCTGGCGTTTTGTCTTACTTAAAACAGACTTAGGCGGTATTGATTTACTCAAATCTCCCCAGGGCATTGATTCCTTTGAAGGACTTTATGAGCGAGCCTCGATTTTAGATATGGGCGGCTTCGAGGTTCATGTTGCTTCTGTAGATGACCTTATTGCCATGAAAAAGACCGCAAACCGCCCCAAAGACCAAGGGCATTTATTAGAGCTTCTGGCGCTAAAGAAACTCTCCGAGGAAAGTGGTTCATGACCTTCCGTCCAACGATTACTTCAGATGCTCTAAAGTTGCGGGAAATTCGGCTGGAGGCGTTGCGGGCGGTGCCTGAGGCGTTCGGGTCGGACTATGAGACCGAATCCCAGCGCCCGGAGAGCTTCTGGGAGGAGCGGGCTGCTGGCAGGGATACCGGGGGGAATTTCATTGCCGAGGATGCTAATGGGCATTTTGTGGGTCTGATCGGACTTTTTACGGACGGGCGCAAGAAAACCGGGCATGTGGGTAGTATCGTGTCGGTCTATGTGCGACCCGAAGCACGAGGGCAGGGAGTGGGTGATGGCCTGATGCAATCCTGTCTTGCCTCGGCACGAGAACAGAAACTGGCTCGTGTTCGGCTTGCGGTTATTACTACCAATGCACCCGCTATCGGGCTGTATATACGGCATGGCTTCAAAGTCTATGGAATTGAATCCGATGTGCTTCGAATCGGTGACCAGCGCTACGATGAGCTTCTGATGGACCTGACTCTATGAAAATAATCGCGCACCGAGGCGCATCGGCAGACGCGCCGGAGAATACCGTCAAAGCGTTCGATCTAGCGATTCAGCGTGGCGCGGATCTGATAGAGACCGACCTGCGCCTGACCAGTGATGGTGTCGTCGCCTGCCTGCACGATGCCACTTTGAAGCGAACGTTCAGCGATGAGCGTGCCCTGGCAGAAGTTAGCGCCGCCGAGGCACAGGGGCTGGGTATTCCCCTGCTTGCCGACTTGCTGGCTCTGGCAAATGGGCGCATTGGATTGCTTCTGGAATTGAAGGAAGACGCGGCGGCAGCGCCCACAGCAGCGTTACTGAAAGGCACGGATACCGACCAGGTTCTGGTGCAATCGTTTTCAGTGGCCTGCGTGCGCTCACTGGCCGAGCTACTGCCTACCCATACGCGCTATCAGCTAACGTCTAAGGCAGAAGATTTGACTCCAGAGGTCTTAGCGGTTACGGCAGAGTATGCCCATGGAGTAGCGGCGCACTACTCTATTGTCACCGAAGAAAACGTAAAAGCTATGCAAGCACAGGGGCTTACAGTGGTTACCTGGACGGTGAACGAACCAGCCGAGAAAGCCCGGCTTCAGGCTCTGGGTATAGATGCTCTGATTACCGATACCCCTTAGCGCTTACTGGCGCTCGGGTTCCAGAGCAAACCATTCCAGTCGGCCACACTCCACGCAGGCAAGTACGCTCACCCGCTCGTTGAACCAATCCATTTGCGGCAGCACTGTTCTATCTAGCTGAACATCACTGGCTTTCAGGAAGTCCTCGTTGCCACAGTGCGGACAGCGCACGATCTGACCTACTACCGAATAGCGGTGTGGCTTACGCCCTTCATTCATGGACTCACCCGCCGCCTCGACACCACGCTTTACCGCATTCCAGAACTTACCCATGCCCTGTGTGGCACGCAGCAAACCAGGAAAGTTGCTACTCGCCCAATATCTCTTCCAGAGTAATGGGCCGACTTTCAGCTCCACTCACTCCCAGATAGGCCACGGTGACATCGGGGAACTCCGCCAGAACTTTCTGAAGCACGATGCCAAACTGCCGTGGGTCATTACGTACCTGAGCGCTTACGGATATCGACGTACATCCCAGATCTCTGGTAAGAACTCGACCGGTTTGCTGTGCCCCACCATACCCGCTTTCGTAAAGCAAAATAATGAAACGCTCAATACAGGCTTCTGTGCTCCATTGATTTAATGAGGTGACATCAAAACGTATATCGTAGTTGAAGTACTTATTAAAGGCAAATGGCCCAGATTCGGGTTCACAAGCGTCTACCTGGCAGATACGGCAAACCTCCTGCCACTGCTGCCAGGGAAAGTCAGCATCCTCTTCAGTTCGCAAGGAGTAAAGGGGGAACCAGTGGCGCTCACTATCTTCTGGCGCTTGATACATATACCAGTCCCCTCTCTCGTTTTGCCGCCACTGATAGTTCCCCTCACGGGTATCGAATGTATCAATCCAGCGCTGGATTTCATCGTCGGTAAAGAGGTTCAGTGACTCCCAGGCTTTCTTGAGCGCGGGATGTGCGACAGCTGCATCTCCATCATTGCAAATAGGCGCGAAAGGAGCCAGCAGTAGAACCGCAATATTGGCATCCTCTGTCCCAACATGCTGGGAAATCGCTATGAGTTCTTTCCAGCGCAGGCAGTGCGGATGCCAGTGGGATTCATCGTCCCACCCCAGTTTGAATTCCTCCTGCTCTGCTGCATCCCGCAGAAAGAATTCCTCGATGATGCCTCCGGTAAGCTTCAGGGTGTATCGCTCATTAATCGGAAACTGGAAATCCTGGTCCTCCTCTAGCTCATAATCCTCGTTTTCTTCCTCCTCATCCTCTTCGGAGAAGATCATGGCCTGCTCGGCGCGCCCCTGAAAGCGATCAATCCAGAAGTCTCGGGTCTGTGTTTTCGGATTCATCCGAGAAGCAGCTCCTCTAGAGTTATTTCTTTATGCTCTGGTCGCTGAGCCCATATCTGCTCGATGACCACGTCGGGATACGCCGCTAATACTTCTTGAAAAAGCTCCGTAAACCGTTTCTTATCATCACGAATATTAAACTCAGACCATAGTAAGCGCTGCCTTCCATGCTCATCATAGCCTGCACCGGAAGTACTTACAGTCCCTATTTTGGATTCAAGATTTTTCTTTGCCATCGTCTTTATAAACTCTGACGTTCTATCTAGAGTATTCTTATTCACAGCAAAAGTAATGCTGTACTTATATTGTTCTGCAAAAATGAATTCACCAGGATTAAATGTGTAGTCTTCTATACGACACTGCCGACAGAGAGTTTTCCATTGTTCCCAGGGAAAATCCGGATTTTCTACATGCCTCAAACTATAGAGCATAAAACCTGATTTCTTCCAATCGTTATCTTCCTGATCTACAGACCAGTTTCCCTGATCGTCTTGAGACCATGTAAACACTGCAAAACGAAGATCAGCAGTTTCAATCAGTCGTTGAATTTCATCCTCGGAGAAGAGACCTAAGGATTCCCAGGATTCTTTTAAGGCAGGATAAGCGATTTTCGCATCTTCATTGCTGCAGATAGGAGCAAATCGGAATAGGAGTAGCAAAATCCAGCCCGGATAGGGAATATCTGGATTTTGCTGGGAGATGTAGTCACAGAGAGGTATGAGTTCTTTCCAGCGCAGGCAGTGAGGATGCCAGCGTGCTTCGTCGTCCCACCCAAGCTGTATCTCTTCATCAAAGTCATAGAGAGACAGATTTGTATAGTACAGGATTGTTTCCAGGCGCAAGGAGAAGCGTCCGTTGATCTTGAAATCAAACTTATACTCTTCCTTTTCGTCGTCCTCATCTTCCTCATCGCTATCCTCAAGAAAGTCGTCCTCCGGCAGCGGAATCAGGGAGGTTTCTGCGCGCCACTGGAGATAGCGGATCCAGAAGTTCCTGTCGCTCAGTTCAGGAATCATCCGAGCAGTTTAACCGTTCGCTTTTCTTTTGCCGAGAGTGCGGCGGAGTCTACGATTTGCTGCCCGATGCGGCAAAGCGCGGGGTCCAGCGGACCGTGCAGGGCGCAGTCGGTTTCTAAGTGGTGGATGAGGTGGTCTATGGGGTTGGTGTAGCCCGGCTTCAGGTCGTCTACCGGGATTTCGAAGGCTTCTTCTCGATCGCGAGTTTGCAGGTGGATGATGGGCTCGTAGTCGTAGCTGGAGATGGTGCCCTTGGTACCTACCACCACGAAGCCACACTTGGGCTGGGGCTGAAGGGTCCAGGGGTCGGTGAACGTTCCCCAGCGTGTTTCGAACTTGCTGAGACCGATGGGTGATTCGTAGCGGCAAACGGTGATGGAGTGCTCATCTACCTCCAGTCCGGTGCGCTCATCGGTAACGCAGGTGACTTCTACGGGTTTGCGCCCGTTCAAGAACCAGGTGCCCAGGGTTACGCCATAGCCTAAGTAGTCCTGCAGGCTGCCTCCTGCGCTGGCTTGCTGATACCACCAGGACTGGGATTTCTGCCTATCGGCCTCTTCTTCCGTAATCTCTATCTTGTCGGCGATATGGCGCAAGGGGCCACGGTTGCCATCGTAGTAGTGCACTTCGATGACATCGCCGATTATGCCTTCGATAATCAGCCGCCGGGTGGTGATATGTGGTGGGTACCAAGCCAGCGGCCAGTTCACCACTAGAGTCTTGCCGGTGGCTTCCAGCGCATCTATCATCGCGTCGGCGTCGGCCAAACTTCCAGCGAAAGGTTTCTCTACCAAGATATGAGTGCCATATTGGGCAACATCCACAGTCCACTTGCCATGGTCGCCGGTCTTGGCGCACAGCAGTACCACATCTGGCTGGCTCTCGGTCAGGCAGCTGCGCCAGTCGGCAAAGACTCGCTCTGTGGGAATGTTCAGCCGCGCTGCCGTGTCAAGCATACGAGCAACGTCGTACTCGGGAGCATCAGCGATTCCGACGATTTCGGCGTTGGGATGCTCGGAAACTTGGCGGAGGAGATCTCCCATGTGCATATGGTCAAAGTTCACCCCGGCGAACTTCCATGTTCTCTGGCTCATGGTATGGATTTTACCCGCCCCGATGGCCTTAATGGCCCTCCCCCGGCACTTCGTGCCACCCACTCCCCGGCTTCGCGGGGAGTGGGGGTTAATGGACTAGATGGGCTTACCGGACTGCCGGAAGGCGTAGCAGGGGAACTACCCTCTCCCCCAACGAAGTCGGGGAGGGGGTGGACGAGGAACGAGGCCGGGGGAGGGCATCTTCAAATCCGCAGGAAGATCTGCCGCTTGTACATCCAGTAGAGAATCAACCAGAGCAGCGCCAGGGTCGCCGTGCCATGCACTAGTGGCTCATAGGGCTTGCCGAAAATCTCAAACAGCCCATGCCCGAAGTGCCGATAGAGCGCTTTTTCCACCAGCTCGGCCACCAGCCAGGAGAGACAATATGCCGCGGTAGAGTTCTGCCCTATCACTACCAGTGGGAAAACCTGCTTCTGTTTCCCCAGAACATCGACTACGCTATAGAACCCGGCCAGAAATAGCAGGCACCAGCCCCCACTGAAGAGTACCCAGGAAGGAGTCCAGATACGTTTGACTACCGGGCATAGGCCGGTCCAGCCTAGAATAGAGCCGACGATTAGCAGGGCTACCCCACTGATGGTGAGGGTCAGGAGCTTCTTGCGGGTGAGACACTCGGCGCGCAGTACATGGCTAGCGAGCAGTCCTAGAATCATGGTGCCCAGGGTGGGGATAAAACTGAGAGTAGAGTAACCGCCGTCGTTCTTCACAAATGGTTCCTCGCGCGGGAAAAGGTTCAGGAACCATTGGTCGAAGCGGGTGGCGAAGTTGTCTTCTTTGAACCAGTGCGCGGCAAAACTAGACGCCGGGCTGAGTACGAACGCCAGCCAGTATCCGACTAGAATCACACCCAGCGCAATGGCCTGTACTTTCCAGGAACGCAAGCCCAGCAGAAACAGAAATCCGTAGCCCAGGCCAATCTGGGTCAGCGTGTCTTCAAAGGTGAAAAAGGTCTGCTCATAGTTCAGGGATCGTAGAAAGATACCCAGCAGAATGAGAATCAATGCCCGCCCGAAGGCATGCCGGACCATCTGACCTGTACTCTGCCCTTTTGCCTTTCGGCTGGCGATAGAGAATGGTACGGCTACTCCCACCAGAAACGAGAACGAGGGCTGGATCATGTCATGCAGGCAGCAACCTTCCCAGGCTACATGGGTCTGGTGGTAGGCCATGAATGCCAGGAAGGCGTTATTGGGGAGCGCTTTTGCCACGTGCTCCCACTTGAGCACCTCCGCCAGCATCAGCAGCATCACGAAGCCACGATAGGCATCTATCGAGAGAAGGCGGTTGGTAGGCATTTGCAGGGACTTCGACAATATATTTCTTACCTCCTGCAACCAAAGCAGCGCGGGGGGTGTCTTGCGGTATAACAACAACCATGGCTTCTGTCGCCTCCGTTCAAGATTTAACGATCCGCTACGGCACCAAGACTGTTTTAGACCAGTTCTCTCTCGATATTCCCGAAGGGTGTATTGGTTTGCTTGGGCCAAATGGTGCGGGAAAATCCACTCTGATTAAGACCCTGCTGGGCTTTCTTACGCCTGCTTCCGGCACGGCAGAGGTGCTTGGTCGGTCGGTGGCGACCCAGCGGCAAGAAATCCGCCAGCTTGTAGGTCTCATGCCGGAGCAAGAGTGCCATATTCCTGGCATGAGCGCTGTTATGTTCGTGGCCTATGCGGCGGAGCTTGCTGGACTTCCTGCGCCACAGGCTATGAGCCGCGCTCACGAGATTCTGGAGTACTGCAATCTGGGCGAGGCGCGATACCGGAATGTAGAGACGTTTTCGACAGGAATGAAACAGCGGGTAAAACTGGCGCAGGCCCTTGCTCATGGTCCCCGGCTGCTCTTTCTAGATGAGCCAACCAATGGCCTGGACCCGAAGGGGCGCGATGAGATGCTAGCTCTGGTCCGTACTGTGTCGAAAAGCCGCGGGCTCTCCGTGGTGCTTTGCTCCCACCTGCTGCCGGATATTGAAAAGACCTGTGATGAAGTGATTGTTCTGCGGCGGGGAGAGGTCATTACACAGGGACCTATTGACCTTCTTAAGGCAACTGAGGACTTTCAGGTGCGTATCGATCTGCGCCTTTGGAACCCCGCCTTTGAAGAGGCGCTTGGCGCCTCTGGAGGCAAGCTTTTGAGTCGCCAGGGTCCCAGCGCCAGATTTGTCTTCAGCAAGAAACCCGATGATGTTGGGAAGCTACTCTTTGAGGCCGCCCATACTTCAAGAACTCAACTGAGAGGTTTTGAGGCATCGGAGCGAAGCTTAGAGGACATCTTCCTGGAGGCAGTAGACGCATGAGTACCCCCGCTGTACCAAAAGTAACCCGAATCGCGGACCTGAGTTATCGAAACTACGATGGTCCACGCCGTGCCGCCGGGATGGGTTGGTGGACGATAGCGACAATGACGATGCGAATGAATATTCGCAAAGTCGCCTTCTGGATTCCCATTGGCTTCATTATTCTCTGGGCGCTTTTCCTGATTCTGGCCTTCTTCTTTACGAACCGCATCGGGGCCGAGCAGCTTAAAATCTCCTACGCCAATATTCTCTATCAGTGTGTTTGTGGGGACTGGACCCTGCTGATGCTGATGCTTCTGGGGTTGGTCGTCGGCTCAGGAGCAATTGCGGCAGATACTCAGGCAAACGCACTCCTGGTTTATTTTGCCCGCCCGCTCTCCAAGCTAGAGTATGTTTTTGGAAAGTGGGTTGGTGTCTTTCTGATGCTTTTTTCCGCAACCTTCTTACCCGCCCTGCTCATCTATCTGTATTTTCTGGCGGCCTATACATCGGATGGCTTTTTCAAGCAAGATCCTATTCTGTTGCTCCGGACACTGGGGGCGTCACTGGTCGCTCCGGCAATCGATACGAGCCTGATCCTTGGGTTCTCTGCGCTCTCCCGCACGGGGCGGGTGGCGGGTGCCTCGTTCGCTATTTTCTATCTGCTTCTCGGAGTCCTTACGAATGTCCTTGGGATTACCGCGATGGAGAACGCGCGAATGGACGACGACATGGATAGGAAGGTGGGAAATCGCTTCGCTATAGCCAGCACGACCCGCAGATTCAATGTCGTTGGAATCACCGATGGCATCGGCTTGAAGTTCTTCCGGCTGAAGCCCTACTTCGGTCTCGCACCTGATCCCCGCATGTTGCAGCGTCGCCCTACAAGGTTCACTCCACCTATCCTGGCTCCGCTGGTCGCAACGGGCAGCGCCATGGTTATCGTGCCGCTGATTCTGATTACCTGGCGTATACGTGCCGTAGAAGTGGTGTCTGGATGATCGAGATGAATCGCGCCTCTCGCTGGCACGGGCGAGTTATTGGCCTGAACGATGTCAGTTTCCGAGTAGACAATGGACTGACTGCCCTGCTTGGTCCTAATGGCGCAGGTAAGTCTACCCTGTTCAAGATGGCTACCGGTCAGATCCGACCGACCACAGGCATGGTCAAGGTCATGGGTATGGACCCATTCGGTAACCCCAACGTAATGCGGAAGTTGGGCTACTGCCCGGAGATAGACAATTTCTACGAGGAGATGACAGGCCGAGAGTTTGTCACTCTTCTGGGTTCTATGTCTGGCATTTCAGGAGCCAAACTAAAAAACAGGGTAGCCGAAGTAATCGAGCAGGTTGGAATGACCGACCGCTGTGACCGCAAACTGGGCGGCTACTCCAAGGGTATGCGGCAGCGCATCAAGATAGCTCAGGCAATTGTGCATGACCCACAGGTGATTCTCTTAGACGAGCCTCTGAACGGCCTGGACCCCATTGGTCGCCGTGATGTCGTGGACCTGATGAAGACCTGGGCCGCTGCCGGTAAATGTGTGTTAGTCTCCAGCCATATTCTTTATGAAGTGGAGCAGATAACCGATCAGATTCTGGTTATCTACCGCGGGCGCGTGCTGGCGGAGGGTGACATTCACTCCCTCCGGGAGCTCATTGCGGAGCATCCCCATCATATTCGTGTCCAGGTAGACCGCCCGAGGCCACTTGCCGCCGCACTGATCGGCCTTCCCAGCGTACTCGGTGCTCGTGTTCTATCGGATCAATCGCGCCTTATCGAAGTAGAAACGTCTCAGCCGGGCGCGTTCTACGATGCCCTTTCGGAGATTGTTTTGAGCGATGGTTATGTCCTGGAGAGTCTTACCTCCCCAGACAACAATCTGGAGTCGGTCTTCCGCTACCTGGTGGAGCGCAAAACAGCATGAGTGAGTTGTATCTTCTGCGCGAGAGCTTGCGTTCCGCCTTCGCACCCAAGCGCCTGGTTATGGTTCTGGTGCTTGTTCTACTTCCCGCAATCATCGGCCTGTTCTATCGCTTTACCCAGAGCAGTGAGCGGTTCGACCCTGTGGCGAACTACAACAGTCTCGCTTTAAATATTGTCTTTCGGCTGATTCTTACTCTGCTGGCTGTGCTGTATGGTACGGGTGCACTATCGCAGGAAATCGATGGGCGAACGATTGTTTACCTTCTCACTCGCCCTATGGCGCGCTGGCGTATTCTTCTGACCAAGCTGGTTGGTGCCTGGCTGCTGGTAGCCCTTGCCGGATGCCTTTCCGTATTTATGCTAGCTCTGGCTCTTTTCGGCGGACAGATAAGTCAGGCTCCACTTGCGCTGGATATACGCGCTATTGTCATTGGTGCCGCCGCCTACAGCGCCCTGTTCTGTTTTCTATCGACCTTGCTCTCTCGCCCCTTACTCTACGCACTGCTCTATGGGGTCGGCTGGGAGAATGTGGCCAGCCTATTTCCGGGTGGATTTGCCCGGCTCTCCATTCTGTCGAACCTGCAAACACTCTCCGCTCATCTGAAAGATGTACCCGCGAACGAAGGCGCAGATAGCCCGCTCAACTCCCTGCTTATTGGAGACCCCACCATCATTACGCGCCCACAAGCCTGGATTGCGATCTGGCTTGCCATTCTCGGGTGGGGCCTGTTGAGTTTGATTACGTTCTCCAAGCGAGAGTACGCCCCTCGCGAAGAAGGCGGCTAAGTTGGGCTAGGCCTTCTGCCCGCACTGGGTGCAGAAGGAATCTCTCTTCTGCATGGGTTCACCGCAGCGCCCACAGTGAGGGCCGGTGGTGCGAGCAATGCCACAGGTGGGGCAGAATCGAAAGGCGGCACTGCGCCAGGGAGTTCGGCAGCTACGGCAACGCTCCGGCATCAATCGGAGCGCGGCTCCGCCAAGCAATAGCACTCCACCAATGAGCGTGATGGTACTCCCCACCCCGGCATGGTCGCGAGAGCTGCCAATCCCACCAAATGGGTCTATGGGCGGTACGGTGATTCGGGCGAGTTTATCGTTAATGGGGTTGAGCGCCTGCTGAATCTCCAGAGTGCGCCGTATGACCTCTCGGGGTGCCTGAGTCCGTGCCTGCCAGGCAGTTATCAAACAGGCCACAGCAAGTGCTGCTGCCAGATAGGGCAATCGGCGCAGGGATAGTGCGGCTACCACGGCCAGCCCTACACAAGCAGCACCTCTTGGCCAGAGTCCGCCTGGTAAGCTGACTTCCAGCCCGAAAACAGTGAATCGAGCCCATGGCAGCGCCGCCCCTACCAACACCAGAAGCGCTCCCAGAACTCCCATGAATACGCCCAGTTTCGCTCGCATACTATTATGTTACGCTACCGTAACGAAATCGGGGTAGGATGCGGCATGAAACGAATTTTAGTTACTCTTGCTACCACCGCTGCTCTGGCGCTCGCTGCAACGGCGCAGGGACCGCAGGCAACGCGTGCCGCGGTGAAAGCAGCCCCTCCAGCCACCAATGGCACGATGAGTTTTGAGGCCGCCATTAAGAAAACGGGCTTGAAGTTCCAGAAAGATGCGGAAGGCGATTACAAGCTAGAAATCCAGTGGAAAACAGAAGAGCGCAGCCAGCTTGTCTTTCTGCGCACGAAGCCTGCCGAGTTTGATAAGGACAACCGTGTGGAGAAGATGCACGAAGTCTGGTCTCTCTGCTGGAAGGGTGACACCCGACCGGAGCCAGATGTGTTGGAGAAGCTACTGACCACGCGCTTCAAAGTAGGCGCCTTCCAGGTCGAAAAATCGAAAGAAGGCAAGTACTACGCCTACTACCGTGTGGACCTACCCGATGATATCCGCCCCGGCCTTCTGGACCACGTGGTGAACATGGTGGCTGAGGTCGCAGACGATATGGAAAAAGACCTCACCGGCGGCAAAGACGATTTATAGGTTCCACGACTCCGCCCCTTGGGGCGGAGTCGTGCTTTTAGATTAGCCCAGTTCTATCATGGCGTGACCGTCTAATCGGGGCAGGGTGATGGTTGCGACTCCGTTCTCCAGGGTCAGAGGTAGGGAGTCGCCACTGGGAACCAGTCGGGCTGTAGAGACACCAGCGACACGGGCACGGATGGTGATATCGAGAATCGGCAGTACATCTTCGAGAATGTCGAAGCGAGTGCCTCGGCGCTCCGGAGTATAGCCCAGTAAGTGAACCACATAGCGGTGTGCTTCGGGCTGCTGGGTCAGAGTGCTAATCAGGCAGCTAGGCCCATCTACCTCCAGCACGGGGTCGGGTAGGAGCTGCTTTAGAGCATCTCGTACTATCGTCTTTACCCAGAGCGGTGCGCAGTCGTGGTACTGCGCAAACACCGGGTGCGCCAGATAGATCACACGGCCTGCCTTCACTACAGAGGGATAGCCTTCTTTGCCCTCGCTCGGAGTGTGGGCATGGGAGCAGAAATGTCGCCAGTTCCGGTTGAAATACGGTGTCTGCACCCGCGCTAGTACTTCTGAGCCAGAGAGCGGAGTCACCTCCAGTGCTTTCTGGTACATCACATGCCCGGTATCGGGCAGTCCACTCCCGATGCCGCCGCCCGGCACGAAGAAATCCGGAGAGAACGGGGCATCACCTACCGCCTCCACTCCGAAAACCGGACTACCGAACTTGCCGAACTCATCTAGCCCGGACTTATGGGAGACCAGCAGCGAGCCTCCGCCGAAAACATACGTCTCCAGCTTTTCGGCCAGCACAGGTGTACAGAGCACGGAGTCAGGCAGAACGAGAACCCGATACGGCGTAAAGTCCGCCTTTGTGTCTACGATATCGAAATTAACCCGCAGCTCCTGGAGCATGCGCACTGCACCCAGGACATTGTTCTGATGTCGCCCGCCATCCGGCTTTTCATCGAACTGTTCCTCGGTGGTTAGCAGCGCTACATCACAGACTGGCTTTGCCCCCAACACCCAGGGCTCTTTCTTCTCGACTTCGGCATAAACGCTACCTACAAGCTCGTAGGTTGCCGCATCTAATCGTCCGCGCGGGGGTAGCTGATCTCCTACAGAGCATCTGGCACCCAGAGCAAGCATATGGAAGCACTCGAACTGGAGCGCCACAGGGTTCTTATAGCTACCGAAGTCTCCCCAGGATGTATGGAACTTACCCGTCATCCCCAGGCATTCGTGCCCCAGGGTACGTCCGTAACGCATGGCCTGCGGAAAGTGCAGATAGCCCCACCCACCCGATGGCAGGGACTCCAGCTCGTAGTGCGTGTAGCTCTCTTTTGAGGGCCGATGCTTGGTGCCCACGTGCCCGGAGTTGTAGAAGATAGTCGCCTCCGGCGCTTTCGCGCGCACGAATGCGCTCATCTCCGCTTCCCACTCCCGAATCACGGCCACAGAGAACTTCAGGCGATCCACGGGGCTTTCCGGGTTCAGACCGCGCCGATCCATCTCCTGAATCCGCCCAAAGGAGAGCGAGGGCTGAGACTGCACGATGTCGAAGAAGAGCCCATCCACCGGCATGGTATTTAGAATCTCGCCCACATGATCGAAGAGAAACTTCCGATACTCCGGGTGGAACACATCCAGCCAGCGATAGAAACCAGGGTCTAATGGCCGTGTGCCGAACTCTCGCCCGTCTTCGTCGATGTGCAGCCAGTCTCTATGCCGGTCCGCGCTGAACTCATCCCATTGCACGGTCACATAGATAGGCACCCGGATTCCCCGTTTATGGCACGCCTCTATCTGGTCCGGCAGTAGATTCGGGCGTACGAGATTCGGGTGAATGCGCTCCGGGAAGAGCTTGCTCTGGTAGTAGAGCATGCCATGGTGGCAGCGAGCAAAGCAGGTTATGGAGTTTACGCGGGCCTTTTCCAGCGTGGCGGCAAACTCATCTGGGTCGAAATCGGCGCCAATGCCGGGAATCTCCGGGCTGGTATGGAAATCGAGGTGTATCTGGCGGGAGCGAAGCGGCGGTGTCATCACACCCTCACGGTTCGCACCAATCCTGAAAAAGTCCTTCTGTGCCAAGCTCAGGAACCGGTATACTCAGCCCATGAAATTTTGGGCATTTTCTCTACTCGCTCTATTACTGTGTGGTTGCTCTAATTCCACGGATAGTGGGGATGGTCAGGTTCGTACCAGCGACGACGGAAAGAGCCAGGTAATCATGGCTAAGACCGATGATGCCAGAATCGCGGCGGCAACGAAGGAAGCGCGGCGAAGACTGCCCGAGTTTATAAAGGCGCTTAAGAACCCCGCTCTAGCCAAAACCTGCCTGCTGAAGATTCCCGTTAGTGATGGCAAAACAAGGGAATTCATGTGGATAACTGACGTTACCTACGACACACAGGCCTTTTTCGGCACCTTTGTGGATGACGCCTTCGATGTCTCTGGTCCCTACAAAAAGGGGATGAAAGGAGCTTGCCGTGCGGCAGATATCTCGGACTGGCTCTACAAAAATGGCGATAAAAAAGTCGGCGGATTCACGAACAAAATCCTGGAAGACCTAGCGGCCCAGAACCCGAAAAACCGCGTTCAGTAACTACTTGCCAGGCGTATAGAGCACGCGGCGCAGGGCGACTTCCAGTGGCTTTCCATCTGCTGGTGCTTTCCCCTGAAATAGCCACAAATTCAGGTGCAGTGGCAGTGGTTTCTGAGGCACTTGCTTCTTCGGGTCAGGCGGAGCGAAACGCCAGCTTGTAATCAGCGCTCCCTTACCACCATGCCCGTGCCGGGCTTCATAGCGGATTTCAGTGGGAGTCCATACGAATCGGTAGCTAGAGTAATCTCCGGTCAGAGTTATCGGAAACGCATAGGAAGTTTCTTTTACTCCCGACTCCTTCACCGCAGGCCAGACCGTGAAACTGCCCACGTGGTTCTTCGGATTTCCCCAGCGCGCCAGCTCGATGTCGATTTCGTTGGTGGTATCTGGCCCTATATCCCGACGGGTATAGGGGAAGAACCCGAGAACGATTTCCGGCGTGAAGCGGTCCGGGCGACCGATTAAGTCAAAATCATAGGTGCCGAACCCCAGACGTTCCTGGGTAAATAGCTCCGCGCACGTCCAGCGATTGTCGCGTTTCTGGATACTCAGAGTCAGGTCACCATTGCGCTGCACCTGCACATTGCGCTCATCCCAGCGGTTCGGGCCAGGGCCACCATCGCTGGTAGTGCGAACGTCCCAGCGGCGTCCTTGCCAGTTCAGGGTCATGTTCTCAGTTTACCTCGCCCCTCTCCCAGTAGCAGCAACGAGGCAAGGGCGGCTATAGCCGCAAAGGCCATAATAGGCGGATATCCCAGCCAGCCCACTAACAAACCGCCCAGCCAGGGGGCCAGTGTTTTGGGAGCAGCACGAACAATGTTATAGAGCGCAGAGTAGAGTGGGATTTTCTCGGAGCTGCCCGCGAGCTCCATCATGAGGGTGTTCGCGGCGACATCGATTCCTGCTGTCGCCAATGCCCATAAGGCGAAGACCAGCGCGAAGGCGACATTATTGGGAGCGACGATGGCGAGTAGAAAGGTGGCTGCGCCAAACAGGCAGGCGGCGGCGGTCATGGGGCGATTTCCCCAGCGGTCGGCCAGCCATCCGATAAATAGACTGCCGACTGCCGAGGTAAAGACATAGACTGTGGTGTAGAGCGCCAGGTCCGCGGCATCTTTACCCAGTTTCTTTTCCGCCAGCAACGCCAGGAATGGGGCAGCGGCATTGGTGAGCACGTATACGGTCTGAGAGATTGCCAGGCGACGAAACCGGGCATCCGCATGCCAGACAGCCAGAGCATCTGCCCAGCGGAAGTTTCCACCTTCCCTTGGTTCGGAGCGTGGTTCCCGTAAAAAGAGAAACGGCATGATGCTGGCGGTCAGCAAAGTGAAACCAATCAGGAATCCGTTTCCAAAGCCGTTGGGGAATCCCCCATTCGCACCACCCAGTACCACGGTTCTCAGAATCCGCTCGGTACCCAGGGTGCAAAGCCCGGCGATTCCGCCTGCTACGCCGTACATGCGTCCACGCCAATGCATGGGTACGGTCTTGGCAATCACGGTCCAGTAGGCAGGAATGTTGAAGCCCATGCAGAGGCTATGGGCGCAGAAGCAGAGAAATGTGGCGAGTATCAGCCAGCTCGGGTGACTCAGCCCCCATAGAGGAGCCAGGAACGCTAGCGGGAGCAGCACCAGCCGCTCAATCAGCGCGACCCAGAATAGCCAGCCTTTGAGGTACGGGCGCCTACCTAGCGCTCCGACTATCAGCAGGCCCGGCGCTAGAACCAGCAGACTGGAGATGCCGCTGAGCGCCCCTACGGTAGCTTCGGAAGCGCCGCAGCGATGGAGGAAGGCTGGAATAATCGTCTGGAGCGAGAAGAAGGCGATACCGATGGGAAAGCCCACTGCATCCGTGGTTCCGATAACAAAGTTGACGATTTTATCCCGACGAGTCACGAGCAGGCATTGTACCTCGCCATGTCGAAGGATGGATTATGCCGCTCGATCCGCTCGCACTTCTGGAATCTCTCATCGCCCTTCCCGGCCCACCCGGCCAGGAGGACGCTGTGCACGATTTTCTGGCGGAGCAGCTAGACGGTCTTGGTATCTCCCATCGCACCGATGCGAAAGGCAACCTACTGGTCGGCTCGGATAACCCGAGGACCGTGGTAACCGCGCACTTAGATGAAATCGCGCTGATTGTCACCGGATTCACCAGTGGAGGAACGGCCTGTGTCACTCCGCTGGGTGGTGTGAAACCCTATAAGTGGGGCGAAGGCCCGGTAGAGATTCTCTCTACCAAAGGCGCGCGCACGCCCGGTGTCTTGAGCTTCGGCAGCATTCACACGGAGTCGCATCAGGGCGCTATCGGGCGGGACCGCGCCGGTCAGAGTGTGGGTTGGGACGATGCTCACATTCGCTTTTTCAAAGGCACCGCGCAAGCAGGAGACAGGGTTGTTCTGGGGCCAGATCGCCGCAAGTTAGTCCATCTGGGTAATCACAAGATCGCGGGACCGTTTCTAGATGACCGTGCCGATCTGGTCGCCTGGCTCCTACTCATCGAGCAGGCTGCCCAGAGAGATGATGTGCTGTTTGTGGCGACTGTGACCGAGGAAACGGGTGGTGAGGGTGCATTATGGGTGCTGGGGCAGCATCGCCCGGAGACCTGTATCGCGCTGGAGCTGGCCCCGATCGTGCCAGATGCCCCTGTCGCTCTTACATCTGAGCCTGTGGTCTGGATAAAGGATGGGTACGCCACCATGGATGCCGCAACACTGGGGCGTGTACGCGAAGCCTATCCGGGAATTCAGAGCGCCCTGTACTCCAGAGGCGGGTCCGATGCGTCTATCGGGCAGTCCATGGGGCTCTGTGCCCATGGCATCACGCTGGGCTTTCCCTGCGAGAACTCGCACGGCTTCGAAATTATGGATGAGCGAGCCATGTCCCGGTTGGCAGAGGCAGCTCTCGCCCTGCTATGAGAGACCTTAAGGTATCCTGACACCATGGACGATGTTGTTCTACTACGCAGGGTAGATGCCGTGGCTTATGTTGTGCTTAACCGCCCCGATGTACACAATGCCTTCAACGAAGAAGTAATCGCGCGGATGACCGAGATAGTCACCGCTGTCTCTACCGACGACTCGGTGCGTGTGGTGGTCTTCGGTGGTGCGGGCAAGAGCTTCTGCGCGGGCGCCGACTTAGATTGGATGCGGCGTATGGCGGGCAATTCCTACGAAGACAACCTGGCTGATGCCCATAAAGCCCGCGCCCTATTCGAAGCTATAGACACCTGCCCCAAAACGACTATTGCTACCGTTCACGGTGCAGCGCTCGGTGGCGGCGCAGGATTGGTCGCTACATGCGATATTGCGCTCGCGGTAGAAGGCACGAAGTTCGGCTTTACGGAAGTCCGTTTGGGCATCATCCCCGCCGTTATCTCCCCATTTGTCGTGCGTAAGATAGGCATGGGCCATGCCCGAGCTCTCTTCGTTACGGGTCGCCGCTTCGATGCCGCTGATGCCCTTACCTTCGGTCTGGTTCAGCGCATGGTTCCCGCCGACCAGCTTGAAACAGCCACTGCAGAGACCATCGCGGACGCCCTTCAAGCCGCCCCAGATGCCGTATCCCGCGCGAAATCCCTCCTACGAAACCTATCGGATGGCACAGCGGACACTGCCGCAGCGATTGCCTCTGCCCGTGCGAGCGAACAGGGCCGTGAGGGCTTGAGCGCGTTCCTGGAAAAACGGAAACCGGAATGGGCGGCATGAAGCGTTTATTGATCGCCAACCGGGGAGAGATTGCCGCACGGATTATCAAAACGTGCCGAGCCATGGGTATTGAAACAGTAGCCGTGTATTCGGAGGCGGATAGAGAATCTCCCCATGTGGCTATGGCAGATGCCGCCGTATGCCTGGGGCCGGGGCCAGCCAGTGAGAGCTATTTGCGAGCGGATGCTGTATTGGAGGCAGCCAGGGCATATGGCGCAGACGCCGTGCATCCGGGTTACGGATTCCTTTCTGAAAACGCCGTTTTCTCCGATGCATGCGCTGAGGTGGGTATCACGTTCGTCGGACCGAGCGGAGCCGTGATTCGGGCACTGGGCGACAAAATCGGAGCCAAGCGCACTATGGCAGCGGCAGGTGTTCCCGTAGTTCCCGGCTACAACGGCGACGACCAGAACGACGAAATGCTGCGCGCGGAAGCCGCGAAAATCGGTACTCCTCTATTGATCAAGGCCAGTGCCGGTGGCGGTGGGCGTGGTATGCGCCGGGTGGATGATCTGATGGACTTCCAGGGAACGCTCACCGAGGCACGAGCCGAGGCGCAGTCCGCATTCGGTGATGCGCGGGTGCTTCTAGAGAAATACGTACAGCGCCCCAGGCATGTAGAGGTCCAGCTCTTCGGTGACTCTAAGGGCAATGTCGTTCATCTCTTTGAGCGCGAGTGCTCCATTCAGCGGCGCCATCAGAAGATATTAGAGGAATCGCCTGCGCCTGGGCTCTCCGAAGAGTTGAGAGCCAAACTACATGCCGCTGCCGTACTGGCCGGGCAGACCGTGGGATATGTGGGCGCGGGAACTGTGGAGTTCTTAGTCGAAGCCAACAGCTTCTACTTTTTAGAGGTCAATACCCGCCTGCAGGTAGAGCATCCGGTAACCGAAGCAGTCACCGGGTTGGACCTGGTACGCTGGCAGCTTCTGGTAGCGCAGGGCGAGCGACTTCCGCTATTGCAGAAGGAAATCACATCGCGTGGGCATGCTATAGAGGCGCGAGTCTACGCCGAAGACCCGGCAGGCGGGCTATTCCTTCCCTCGTTGGGTACCCTTCTTCGCTGGCGCGAACCGACCGGGCCGGGAATCCGTGTGGACTCGGGGTTTGCCGAGGGTATGATCGTCCCTCCGTTTTACGACCCTATGCTGGCCAAGGTCATCGCCAGCGCGGAAGATAGATCAGCCGCACTGGCACGGCTGGAGCAGGCATTGCGATGCTTTGTGTTGCTGGGTGTAGGCAACAATCTGGCGTTCTTGCAAGATATCGTGGGGCACCCGAGTTTCCAGAGCGGCGAAACCCATACCGGCTTTTTGGGCGAACACTTTCCTCGCTGGCAACCAGAGCCGGAAGCACCTACAGAAGTCTTGCTGGCCCTTGCCAACCTGGCAGTTACCCCTTCTATTTCGCGTGTTACGGATAAGTCTCTCTCGCCCTGGAAGTCGGCAAACAAGTTCCGCAACATCTGATCGCGACTCCATTACAAAAAATTCTTGCAAAAACCACTGAAGGCAGGGTAAACTCGTATCACCCAAGCGCGTGGGTAGGTATTCAACAAGAAATTCTCTTGTTTCAATCCCATCCGGATCCGAGAAGCTACCACTGGCGGTACCTGTTGGAGCGCACCAGTAGCAAGTTTCGGCCCGAAAAATACTGAGTGTATTCAAGGAGATCGAGCTGTCGGAAACTTCCGGCAATCCAACGTTGGAATATCTCGAGGTAACTAACCATGCGGAAAGCATCCATTAATCGCATCGCGGCCTTCACGCTCATTGAGCTACTGGTGGTCATCGCCATCATCGCTATTCTTGCCGCCATTCTCTTTCCGGTCTTCGCTCAGGCTCGCGAAAAAGCCCGTCAGACTGCCTGTCTCAGCAACATCAAGCAGCTCGGTCTGGGCCTGATGATGTATGCACAGGACTACGACGAGCTCATGCCGACTGCGTTCGCCGCAGTCACCCCAATCAACGGTGGTGGCGCGAATGCCATTCCTTACGAGAACCAGATCCTGCCCTACCTGAAGAATGAGCAGATCTCCGGCTGTCCGAGCGACTCACAGCCCCGCCCATCTCGTCCTATCGGCGAGTTCTGGGATGGATCTTACTTCAATCGCCGCCCGCTCGTAAAGCGCTCCTATGGCTACGTAGGCCAGATCGTGACGGCTCAGGCTAATGGCGAAGACGCCAACACTGGTATGAGCGCCTGGGGTCAGGGCAAGTCTCTTGCTCAGTTTGACTCCCCTGCCGACACTATTGCTCTGGTCGAGTCCTGGGGTCGCAACGAAGTAGGTGAGGCGGAGAGCTTCTACTTGGGCACACCCTGGGGGGCTCTCTTCACCGGCTGCGACACATGGAAAATCGCTGGTCGTGTGAAGCCTTCGACTGCGGCTATAGACAACTTCAACAACTGCAACGGTGACTTCACACACCCTGGCAAGCTTCCCACGCCGGGCCACGCTAAGATGAGCAACTACGCCTTCGCTGACGGTCATGCCAAGGCAATGTCCTATGGCGCGGTACGAACCAATGACTGGCGTATGTTCAAGCTAGTGAAGCCGAGCACGAATTTCACGCCGTAGTTCCGAGGTACCAGTATGAAGAAAGTTCTCATTGCACTGGCCCTCGGCACTTGTGTCGCCGTGATCTCCGCCGGTTGTAACTCGGAGCCGCCGATTACAAATACGCCGAATACGTCGACCACCGGAAGCAAGATCGCCCCGGAGCTAGCGAATACCCCAGGTAAGAACTACTCCAACGCGTCACCGGAGGTTCAGCAGAAAATGGCGGAAATGGCTCGCAATTCCGCCGCTAAGCGCTGAAACGGCGCAGCGATAGAATAAAAGCGACATGACCGATACACGGCACCCGCTTGCCGTAAAACGGCGTACTCGCTCTGTAGCCGCTGGTCTCCTGGGAGCACTGCTCCTGGGAGGCGGCGGCTACTTCTGGCTCAAAGGAGCCTGGGAAGCAACCGTTTTACGCGACGCCTTCCTTCCTGAGCTAGAGACGAAGGCGCGCAATGAGCCTTCCAATATTCAGGTTCTGACTCTGCTCGCTGGGCGCTATGCCGAGGCGAACGATTATGCCTCTGCAGCGACTCAGCTAGAACAGGCGATCGCTGCAGGAGAGACGGAGACCGATAGCTGGCTTACCTGGTCTGCCGCTCTGGCAGCCTCTGGAGACCGTGAACAAGCTGGTGCAGTGCTGCAACTGGCGATGAAACACCCGGATGCCAAGGCTGCCGCGAGGCAGGCGATAGAACGCTGTAAACCTCTCCCTAATGGTGTCTCTCCAACGGAGCTAGCCCGCGCCATCTCACCAGAAGGCCCAGCGGCCTATGTGGCTCCCCGCACACAAGGAAGCTTTCTGAATGGACTGAGCCGAGATGGCTTCGAGACACGGCGAGCACGGGCGCAGGCCGCCCCGAATGATACCACCGCTCAGACACTATGGGCGGATGCGCTCCTGAAGAACAGGCGTTATGGCGAAGCTGGTGAGATTGTGGAGAAAGTTTTCGAAACGGAACCGGATCGCCCCGATGCCCAGCTTATCCATGCGGAAGCCGCCCGCTATCTGGGAGCTACTGCCAAGGCCGGGTTGGAATACACCGCAATTCTGAAGAAGCAGCCAGAGAACTTAACCGCGCTGCTGGGAATGGGCAGTGTCGCACTAACGAAATCCCTCTATCCGGTAGCGATAGAAGTGTTCACTCGGGCTACCAAACTGGCCCCGAGCAACGCGGACGCCTGGATCGGCATGGGTAGGGCGCACTACAATCAGCGTCTTAACTTCGGTGCCTCGGTGGACGCATTTACTAAGGCGCAGAAGCTGGCCCCCGAGCGCACAGATTTCTATCTCTCCTTCGCGAACGCGCAGCGGGCTATCTTTCATTGGGCGGAAGCGGAGGCTCTGGTACGCCAGCGTCTGAGAGACGCTCCAAACGATGCTGAAGCGGACTTCCAGCTGGCGGCCATTTTACTAGATAGTAACCGCACCCCGGAGCGTGAGTCGGAAGCCGAGCAGTTGCTCCGCCGCTCTCTGAAGTTGGAGCCTGGTGCTGTGACTGCTATGGCGCGCCTGGGTAATCTTCTGGTAGTGCATAACAACCCCAAAGAAGCCATTCCTCTGTTAGAAACGGTTATCGGCGACGATATGTACCACGTAGCTGCCACGAAAGACCTGGCGCAGGCATACCGACTGGCGGGCCGCCTCAAAGAGGCAAAACAGGCATCAGAGAGCTTTGTGCAGCTGACGCAGTACATAGACCGACGGAATTTCCTGGACGATCAAATCCGCAGGCAGCCTATGAACCCGGCTCTCCACGAAAAGCTGGCAGCGTTGCTGGAGCAAGGCGGCGAGACAGCCAAAGCCAAGACACACCGGGATGCCGCACTGATCCTTCGCAAGGACCCAGCCAAAGCGAAGCGTGGCCTGGATATCCTGAACCACGCCATGGCCTCGACCGAGATTCCGGAAAGCCAGAAGTAGTGAGGTTTCTCTCTTTGTTACCTCTGAGCTTTCTGGTTTTTCTACTAGGGTGCCCGCAAAAAGCCACCACACTGACTCCTACTCCATCAGCGAAACCGCAGGCTGTCAGCACGGGGGTGAAGTTCGTCGAGTGCGCAGAGGCATCTGGCATTCACTATACGTGGACTCCTCAAGGCACCCGACCACTGACTATTTTAGGTACCATTGGCAATGGAGCCGCGTTCTTCGATTTTGACTCGGATGGTAACCTAGATATCCTGCTGATAGGAGAGCACCCCGCCCTCTTTAGAGGCAATGGTAAGGGACAGTTCACGGATATCAGCACCATGGCCCTGCCTACGCTCAAGGGACACTTTCTGGGCTGCACCGTGGGTGACTATGACAACGATGGCTTCCCGGATGTCTATATTTCTGGCTACCGAGAAGGTCGACTGCTGAAGAACGAAGGCGGGAAGCGCCTGGTGGATGTTTCTGTGGTTGCTGGGATTCCGAAACAGCTTTGGGGCAGTTCGGCATCGTTTGTGGATATCGACCGAGATGGCAAGCTGGATCTCTATATCGCTAACTACGCAAAGTTCGGCCCAGATACCAAGCCACAGCTCTGTGATTTCAACGGCGTACTCAGCTCCTGTGGCCCCCGCTTCTATGACCCGGAGCGCGGCACGCTATACCACAACCAGGGCAATGGCCGCTTCAAAGATATCTCCGAGACCAGCGGAGCCAAGAAAGTAAGTGGACGTGGGCTAGGCGTCGCCTCTCTGGACTACAACGAGTCCGGGCAGGACTCTATTGCCATTGCTAACGATGAGCTACCCGGTGACCTGCTTCAGAACAAGGACGGCCTGAAGTTCACGAACGAAGGTGTCAACGCGGGCGTGGCCTACGATGCGAACGGAAGCGTGCATGGTGGCATGGGTATCGACTGGGGGGACTACAACAATGATGGGAAGTTCGATTTAATCGTCGCCACCTTCCAACATGAGGCGAAGTCTCTCTACGAGAACCTGGGGGATGGATTCTTTCAGGAGAAAGCCGCCCTGCTGGGGCTCTCCGACCAGGTATTGCCGTATATCACATTCGGTATTAAGTTTCTGGATGCGGACAACGATGGCTACCTAGATATCTTGCTCGCCAACGGTCATGTGCAGGACAATATTGCCGACGTCGATAAGTCCATGACCTACAAGCAGCCTACGTTTTTCCTGAAGAACGCCGGTGGACAGAGATTCCAGGACCAGACTGCCTCGTCTGGGATAGGTGCGCTTCCGCCGATTGTCGGGCGTGGGCTGGCCGTGGGTGATTACGACAACGATGGCCGGGTAGACGCCCTGGTAGTAGATTCCGAGGGCAAGCCGCTCCTGCTGCACAACGAGAGTGAGAAGACTGGGCACTGGCTTAGCCTGCAGCTAGAAGGAACTGGCAGGGTAAACCGCTCCGCGCACGGCGCGATAGTCACTGTGAAAGTCCGCGGTAAGACCCTGCTGCGCCACTGCCAGACAGATGGCTCGTATCTGAGTGCTTCTGATGTGCGGGTGCATATCGGGCTTGGGGAAGCCACGCAAGCCGAAGTCACCGTGCAGTGGCCAGGCGGCCCCAAAAAGAGCTACGGCGTGCTTGATGCCGATAAAGTTCACTTACTCAAGCTGTAAAAAGAAGTTCGGCACGAACAGTGTTGTCCGTGTAGGTAAGAGTGAAAGGCCAGCCGTTTACCTCAGCGATTCTCCGGCTTATAGTCAATCCAAGACCATTTCCCCCTGTTGCAGAAGAGCGAGAAGCATCTTCCCGATAGAACGGCTCGAACCAGCGCTGACAGTTTATGGTTGAGTCAGGGTGAAAATCATTACAAACGACCAGCTTTACGCTATTAGCCACTTGAGTTAGTGAGACAGAAATCTGACCACCTGCTGGGGTATAGCGCACGGCATTTTCAATGACGTTCCGAACCACAGCAAAAGCATGCGATAGCGGCGCACGAATCTCCACTGCCTCAGCAAACGAAGGGCTGATTGTTAGCTTCTGTTCGGCAATGCGCGGAGTTTGAAGCTCTAGAACTCGCTGGCAGATATCCGCTAGATCTACCTCCTCGCTTTCTTCAACTCCTTGCTCAGTCAGGTTCAAACGGTTCAGGGTAAGCAGATCTTCGGTCAAACGCGTCAGGCGCTGGAACTGCCCACCTAGATCAGTCAGTGTCTCTTGATACTCGTCGCTGGTTCGAGGGCGAGAGAGAACCACTTCGATACTGGCAGAGATAACCGCCAGCGGAGTACGCAGCTCATGCGCGGCAGCGGCGTAGAACTGCTCACGCAAGCGAGTATCGGCGCGGAGCTGGTCCAGGAAATCGTTCAGGGTCGCTACCAGGTGCTGTACTTCGGCATCTTCTGACGGAGCAACTAGCTGGGCACTCAGTGCTCAGCCGAAGCGCTATCTGCCTGATCTGCCAGTGCTCCAATAGGGCGCAGGGTGCGCCCTACCAGAACCCAGGCTCCTACAGCAGCCAGTGGTGTGGAGAGCAGTACAAACGCAACCAGGAAGACTGCCAGTGAGTGTAAGTGACCATCTAGAAGCCGTTTCTCTATACCGGCCACTACCACTCGAGTACGCTCTTTCTCAGAGGCCTGCTATCCAGCCAGTGCCACTAATGGGCCAGGGGGGATGCGGCGAGGTGCTGGCCCAGAGCAGCTTGCCATCGTTGCGAAAAACAGCCAGTGAGATGTCATCTAAAAGGTTAGGGAGACCATGTAGTTCTGCGTCTAACCGGGAGTGTTCTATGGCATCAGGAATCTCCGCGGTGGTGTCGGCCTCACCCCACTCATGAGCGATAAACCTGACAGTAGATGTAACCCGTTCATGGGCATCTTTTAGAGTCGTATACTGCGCAAAGCTCCAGACTCCCAGACTGGTGATGGTGACCAGCGCGAAAAACGAGGCGGTGAACCCCAGAGTCATTCGAGCACGTAGCGATTGAAGCCCTATCATAGAGCAGGCTCTCGGTTACTGAGTTCAAACCCCACCCCGCGCACCGTATGCAAAAGGGGAGAAGATTCCCCTTTATCTATCTTGTTGCGCAGGTAGCGAATATAGACATCCAGCACATTGTCATTGCCCGCGAAGTCGTATTGCCATACATGCTCCAGAATCAGGGAGCGGGTCAGCACCTGCCCAGCATTGCGCATGAGATACTCCAGCAGAGCATACTCCGTGGCCGAGAGCGATATAGACCGCTCTCCTCGGCGCGCCAACCGGGTAGCCGGGTCCAGGCTCAGATCGCCTACACGGAGTATTGTGGCGGATACGATACTTCCCCGACGTAGCAGAGCACGTACCCGCGCCAGAAGCTCGGCGACCTGAAATGGCTTGACAATGTCATCATCCGCTCCGGCATCCAGCCCTTCTACTTTTCGGCGGTTGGTCATCCAGCGCGGTGATAATGAGTATCGGCGCCTGGATACCTGCGGTCGTGCCTGACGGCAAAACTCGAATCCTTCCATGCCAGGCAGGAGTACATCCAGCAGGATTAAATCGAAGGCTTCGTAACGCACTCGCTCCAACGCCTCTACTGCCATTATCGATTATCTGAGGGGCGTATCCGGCCTCCAGCACTGCCTTTATGGAGGACTTTCGCCAGTCCTGGATCGTCCTCCACAATCAGCAGTTTCATAGAGACCTTTTAGCTAAAACGAGTGCCCGATTCCAAAGAACAGGAACTTGTCTTCTTTAGATCGGCCAATATCCAGAGTGATGATAGTGGACTGGTTCCAGGCAAGCCGCCCGCCAACACCATAGGAATACCGCACATTTCGGAAATCCAGCGACTGCCAGCGGTCTCGCACGGTCCCGGCATCTAGAAATGGCACCACAGAGAGCGCGAAGCGCTGGCTGCCTATTTTCCTTTCGGCCAAACGCGTACGCAGTTCCCAGTTCGTAAACCATAGGAGCGTGCCATGAACCGGTTCTGCCCGAAACCCGCGCAGAGACCGAGCGCCGCCAAGCGCATTGATACTGCCATCCGGGCTCCACTGGTCCTGGTATTCAAAGAATGGCGCTTCGCTACCAAAGATGTTACCTACCGCCAGTCGCCCGGCAAGCACCGTACGCTGCCCATAAGGCAGTTTATGGAAAGTCTTCGCCTGAATCAACAGCTTATCGAAGTTGAACTCCGAGCCGATTAACTTGGACGAGTACTCGTTGCCAATTTCAAAATAGACTCCCTTAGTTGGGTCCTCGGCCCCGAAATCACGAGTGTCGTAGATAAGCGCCTGCTGGAAGAATAGAGACAAGCCCACCGTTCAGCCCGAAGGCCCGCCCGGCTGCCACATCGCGGTCTAGCAGCGGCGTTCCATTGGGTGCCGTGCTGGCCTGGCCCGTTGCTGGATCGATGGCGGATGCCAACCGTCCGCCAAACGTCTTGAAGTCCAGTCGCTGAATTCATAACCGCCCAGTACTCTCCATCGTCCCTTTTCGCCCAGCGCATAGTCTGCCTTGACATTGAGCATGAGCTCCGAATCCTGGAATCGGTTGGAGAGCGCATCGGTTACCTGTGCCGCTTCACCAGGTCCACCCGCACGCAGGGTCTTGCGCGCCTCCTCGAACTCGGAGAACTTTTTATAGGTAGCTCCATCCGGCCCGGACGATGGCAAGCTCAGATTCCCCAGAGTATCATGCGTGATTCCGAAGTACAGATTCGTTGGGTCCTGCCGGGCTTTGAAGTCCACCTTCATACGCCAGCGGGAGCCATTCATATACGGCATGTCATAGGAAGCGACGAATTCCTGGGCATTGTTCGACGTGAACTGGGTGTTCACGGTGAGCTTGGCCCGGTAGGGCGTATAGGCGAACAGCGGGTCGGTGCGCTTGCCATTCCAGTAGATAGCGCCGCGCAACCCGAATCCCTGCCCGGCTACCGGGTCCGACGAAAACTCGGGAATCGCGGTGAAAAATCGCCCCTCTTTCTTCTTCGCGGCATCTGCCTCAGAGAGTTTACGAGAGAGCACATAAGTCGGAATGCTCTCTTCATTTTTAGCAGTCTGCTCTTTTTCCGGGGGCACTACGGCCGGGGGCTGTGGCGTTTCGGGCGGAGCAAGCAAGATCAGGGGTATAAGCGGAATCGGCATACGGTGTGTTCCTCCGTATCCCAATCTATCGATGCTATCTGAGAGGAGCCTGAGCCCAATCTGAGAGTTTTCTCAGATTCACCATTTAGCGATTCAAGCCGTAGATTTCCGGCTTCTTGCCCTCGCTGGTCATGTAGAGCATACGCCCATTCGACGAGTAAGCTATCGCCTCGGCTTTTTTGAGTTCTTTCGGAACCGGTAGGACTGTAGGGCGAGTTTGCAATGCGGCTATTAGCGGCTTGCCTGCAGGCAGTCGCCAGAGCAGCAGGTGCTTGTAGGTCAAAATAGCGACCTCATGCCCATCTGGAGAGATAGCGCCATCGGTGACCTTGCCGCCTGCGTTTATCGTGCCCAATTGCTTCAGCTCACGTAGCCCTAACAGAGCAAAGACCTGGCTGATTCCGGAGTCGGTCTTAGTGACGATATAGTGCGCCTTCGTCTTCGGGTCTAGCAACAGCGCCTCGGCGTTGTGCGGGCCATCGGGGTATCTCAGCGGGAAGGTTTGTACCCCACGCGCTGTCAACCGATGCGGCCCGCCGGGCGGAATCACGGGCTCAGGTGCCCGATACAGGCGGATATTCGTGCGCTCCTGGTCGTTGTCTCCAATATCTCCCACCGAAAACACGCCATCTGGCCCCAGGCGCAGGGCTTCCCAGTCTTCCGCTTCCACTCCAGCAAACTTCAGGTAGGCGCGTAGCTGGCCGGTTTTCGCGTCTACAGCATAGAGAAAAGGACCATCTCCGCTATCGTTGTTTATCCAGAGCACACCGGGGTTCTTTACCGAAGCTGCCATACCGGATGCCTCGTCTATATCCTTCGTCGAAATGCGGCACTGGAGCATGAATTGGGCCATGGTGCTACCGTTCCGCCTGCCGCCGGGGGAATCCTGCCGGTAGGGGTACAATCCCCTCATCATGCGTCGCTACCCCCTGGAGCCCCTGGACTACAAAGGCGTTGTGTTAGAGGCCAGCCGCGCGCGCGAAGTCCTGGAACAGACAAAGACGTTCTATCTGAACCTCGCCAACGATGACCTGCTGCGCGGCTTTCGCGCCCGCGCCGGTAAGCCTGCTCCCGGCAAAGACCTGGGTGGATGGTATGGATCAGATACGTTCCATGTCTTCGGCCAGCTTCTCTCCGGCCTGGCCCGCCTCTACGCCGCCACAGGTGATTCAGCCTGCAAGACCAAGCTGGATGCCCTCATTGCTGGCTGGGGCGCTTGCATTGCACCAGATGGTTACTTCTTCTTTTCTAACAAGCCGAACGCGCCGCACTACACCTACGAAAAGCTGGTCGGTGGACTGGTAGACGCCCAGGTATATACGAACAATCCACAGGCGAAGTTATTGCTACGGCGTATAACCGAATGGGCCGAGAAGAATCTGGACCGCAAGCGCCCCTATGGCGCGGACCCGAACGAGTGGTATACGCTCTCCGAGAACCTCTACCGTGCATATAGTGCTACAGGCGAGGTGCGCTACCGAGAGTTCGCGAAGATCTGGGAGTACACGGACTACTGGGGCGCCTACGCCCGCAAGCAAGACATTCACGCGAGAGCGCCGGGCTACCATGCCTATAGCCATGTGAATACTCTCTCGGGCGCGGCGCAGGCGTATATCGTTACGGGCGCGCCGGAATACCTGGCCACACTTCGCAATGCCTTCGACTACTTGCAAGCCGCTCAATGCTTTGCGACTGGCGGCTACGGCCCGGATGAATCCCTGCTACCCCGCGCCGAGCGTCGGCGGCATGTATTGGATACCCACGCTACGTTTGAAACCCAGTGTGGTGCCTGGGCAGGATTCAAGCTGACCAAGTACCTGACTCGGTTCACGGGTGAGGCCCGCTATGGTGACTGGGTAGAGAAGCTACTCTGGAATGGACTGATAGCCAGCGTGCCCAACGCGGCAGATGGTCGTGTGTTTTACTACGCGGACTACAACCCGAGCGGAGCCATAAAGACTCTCTTCGGTGCCCCCTTCCCCTGCTGCGCAGGCACCCGCCCCATGGCCGTGGCCGACATCTGCGACCAGCTCGTCTACGAATCTTCGGATGGACTATCTCTCTCCCAATATGTCCCCGCCACCATTCGCTGGCGCAATGCAACCATTCATGTGCAAACCCGCTTCCCCGAAAGCGACGAAGTCACGATTGGGCTCGAACTAGACAGCCCCACCACTTTTGCAATACGCCTACGCGCTCCCGGCTGGTTGGCAAAACCAGCCACGGCAACTCTCAATGGACAAGCCATACCCCTCAAGAAGGACCCGTTAGGCTGGTGGGTTATTAAGCGTGCCTGGAAGACCGGCGACAGACTTCAACTACGCCTGCCTATGGGATTTCGCTGGGAGCACTTAGATCCGGACCAGCCCTGGCCCGCCGCGCTTTGCTATGGCCCACTGGCGCTCACCGTGCGCTCGGAGAAAACGGTTATCCCAGAGATAAATCGTATGGTTCCTAGCCGCGGTGAACCGCTTACGTGGCATACAAATAATGCTCCTGAAGCGCTCGTGCGTCCGTTTCACCTCATTCCCGAAGGTGAACCCTATCGCCTGTACTTAGACCCGAGCGCTGCCCGACGCATCCACTACCGGCAGGTACGCTTCACGGGTGATTGGGCAGACTCCGGCGCGTTTCGCTTCAGCAATCAGCCGGGAGCCACTGCAGAGCTAACCTTTGAAGGAACTGGTATTCGCTGGTTAGGACAGCGCTTCGATGACGCCGGTATTGCTGAGATTTCCATAGATGGCAAAGTTATCGAGCGGGTGAATCAGCTTGGTCCTGGTCGGGGATTGCCCTTTGACTGGCGCATTACAAACCTATCGCCCGGCAAGCACACCATTCGTCTCACTCTGCTCCCCGAAAAGCTAGAAGGCTCCAAAGACCGCTTTCTGAATGTAGCCGGGTTCGAGCTTCTATAGCGATTTTCTTTGGCGGAGCATTATCACAAAGCGATACGGTCTATACAGATGAAGGTCTACATTATCCGTCAGTTGCACTGGGAATATCAGGACTATGACAATATTTATGAGATAGTCGATGAAACTCCAATCAAAGCCTATATCAGTAAATTCGATGCAGAGTCCGCCTGTAGCAGTTTGAATGCTGACGAGAAAGCAAAGTGGAAAGGCCCACAGCAAACTACTACTCGTGAGCCGATGGCCCAACAAGCATTTTTTGAAGTTATCGAAATGGACATGGAGGCATGAATCTATACATTGCTCGGCTACAATATTCCCTTCGCTTCCATTCAGATGGATTTCAGTGGATTTTCTATAAGGACAATGTTTACCGACAGATTTTTAACGATCAGACATCTGCGTTCAACTATGCTATAGATCAGATGCCAATCAACGAAAATCCATTTGGAAAAGGCGCACAAATAGATATAAATAACAATCTTCAATATCACTTTAATTTCAACATCTATTGTAATCCTTTCGTTTTTCCAATCGAGCTACTCTGCAACAGAATTATCGAAGCGAATCTGACACCTCCTGAAGAGTCTGACCGTTATAATTTGGACTTTTGGCAGATATGGTGGGAGACCTCCATCGAGAAAATGAGTCGCTTTGAGCAAATATCTCTCCGAAGAAAACTGGGCTTATATTGCTGGTCAGAAAACCCTTTTTCCTACAAGTTTATGTGGATAGATGATGACAGTCTTATCATTCAACTCATTGATTTGAGTAGTCCTGTTAGTTATTTTGTCGACTTTCTGAACTCAATCCACATGAGTAACCCTGGCATGAATGCTACGATTGAACAATGGCATCAATGGTGGGAAGATAACAGTACCTGGAACGAATCTATGAAAAACTTTCTCTGGTGGCTCATTTGCCCTTACCCCTATGAAATTGTGGAGGTGGAGCTAGCGTGAAGCCACTGATACATGCGCGGTCTTCCGCGCGGAAGTTCGGTGGTAAGCCGGAAGACTATCTGTTTATTCACGAAAAGATGGATTCTTCTAAGGCGGCCCATGCCACGGTGGCGCACCGTTGCGTGTTCCACTCCGCGTTCGGCATCTTTCTGATTGAGGAGTTACTGGGGCGCACTATGACCAACTCGGACGGGCGGGAGGTCTTTGTACGAGATGTAGCTGAGCAACACGTGCTGGAAGACCTGGGGTTTATCCCATCGCTGTCGGATTGGCTGAACGAGATGCCCGACAAGCCCTGGATGGCGGGAGTACGCACGCTGAAGGCATCGGATGTAGAGATTGTGCCTGCCAGTACCAGCAAACGCGGTTCGGATTGACTTTCTTAGGCTCTGCGTGCTACCCTTATAGCATGTCTACGTACTCTCCCCTGCGCTGGGGAATCCTTGGGGCAGGATCTATCGCCCATCAGTTCACCGGTGATGTTCAGCCCCTGCTTGACCAGGAAGTTGTGGCCGTAGGTTCGCGTGAGATTGAGAAAGCCAATGCGTTTGCAGACAAGTACAACATTGCGAACCGACACGATAGCTATGAGGCCCTGGTTGCGGATCCGAGTGTAGATGCCATTTATGTCGCCACGCCCCATAACTTCCATAAGGAGCATGTACTACTCTCTCTGCGGGCGGGCAAGCATGTGCTCTGCGAGAAGCCATTCACGGTAAACGCGAAAGAAGCGGAAGAGATTATTGTAGAGGCGCGTGGCCGCAAGCTTTTTCTTATGGAGGCCATGTGGCCTCGCTTCTTCCCCGGTTGGGCCAAGGTGCGCGAGCTGATTGCCAGCGGCGCCATTGGAAAAGTGCGTATGCTGGAGGCTGACTTCGGCTTCAAAGGCGGCAGCACGGGTGATGATGGCATGCTGACGGGTGTGAATCCGGAGGCCCGACTCTACAACCCGGCGCTCGCAGGTGGTGCACTCATGGATGTGGGCTGCTACCCGGTGAGCCTGGCTCAGATGATCTTAGGCACGCCGGTAGAAGTAGCCGCGCTGGGTACTATCGGGCATACGGGCGTGGATGAGAACACCGCGATGCTACTGCGCTACGCTGGGGGCGAGATTGCCATTACCAGCACCTCGCTTCAGGTGAACACCGGGCACAATGTCACTATCGTGGGCACGGATGGTCGTATCGAGGTCCGCTCCAACTGGTGGTGTCCCAAGCAGATTGTGCTGATTCCCAGTAACCAGGTTCCCCAGCCATTCGAGTTCCCGTTTGAGGGCAAAGGCTTCCAGTTCGAGGCCATGGAAGTCGCTGCCTGTCTGCGGGCGGGCAAGACCGAAAGCGAGATTCTTTCGCTAGATGACTCTCTGGTGATTATGAAATCACTGGATGCGCTCCGTGACAAACTGGGCCTGAAGTACCCAATGGAATAGCCCTCGCTCAGCTACAAAAAAGCCTTACTCTTTTGCAAAAGAGTAAGGCTTTTTTGTTCCGGACTGGGAGGCATCTTTGGAGTATCTCTCCATGGAAACACAAGCTCGCTACACTTATCAGCAACCTGCTGTTCAGCCTATCTCCCTCTCACCGCTAGCCGTCTGGACCGGACGCATTCTTAGCTACCTGCCCGCTCTGTTTCTACTGATGGACGGTGTTATGAAGCTGGCAAAACCTGCTTTTGTGGTCGAGGCCACCACAAAGATGGGTTTTCCAGAATCGTCCATTCTGGTTATGGGGATTCTACTGACTATCAGCACAATTCTTTATCTTATTCCCCGCACTGCTGTTTTAGGAGCGATTCTGTTGACCGGGTATCTGGGTGGTGCCGTTGCTACCCATGTGCGAGATAGTGCGCCCCTGTTCAACAACCTGTTCCCAGTGGCGTTCGGAGTGCTTCTCTGGGGTGGTCTGTGGCTGCGTGATAATCGCCTGCGTGCGCTAATCCCTCTGAAGTCGAACTAAAGCGGTTTCGCTAACTCCCTTCCGAACTCACTGTTAAGCCTCTGTTTGCTTTTTGCAAATAGAGGCTTCTTTTTTGCATTTACTGGGAGCATTTGCTTCTCGGCAGACGATATACTTATATCTATGCAGCGTCGCCGGTTAGTCATAGGAGTCACAGGCACCATTGCTCTTGCAGGTGCTCTCATTGTTGCGTCTCGCCCTACAGTCGGTCAAACGCCTCCCCCTCCGAAGATGACAGCGGAGCAAGGCCAGTTCTTTGAGAGCCAGATTCGGCCCCTGCTGATTGCCAGCTGCGTGGGCTGCCATAGTAAAGATAATGCTCTGGGCAATCTAAAGCTAGATGGTCCTATTACTCCCCAGCAGGCCGCCGAAGTGCTGGTGCGTGTGAAGGGTGAGGGCGGAAAGCCGCGCATGCCGCAGGGGCATGCGGCGCTCGCTCCCGAGAAGATAAACGCCCTGGCGCTCTGGGTGAAAGATGGTGCACTCTGGCCAACGACGGCTTCCGTAGACCCCACGCGCGGGCTCTGGGCACTTCAGCCCGTTAAGGCGCCGAGTATTCCAGCGAACACCGCGAATCCTATCGACGCGCTGATAGAGAAGAAGCTGGCCGAGCAGAAGCTGAGCCTGGCACCTCCAACGGATAGGCGAACGCTGCTGCGCCGCCTGAGCTATGACCTCACGGGTCTGCCCCCCACCCCAGCAGAAATGAACGCGTTCCTGGCGGATAAGTCTCCCAATGCCTATGAGAAGCAGGTGGATAGGCTTCTGGCCTCTCCACGCTATGGAGAGCGACAGGCACGGTTCTGGCTGGACCTGGCACGCTACGCGGACACCAAGGGCTATGTGTTCACGGATGATCGGAACTACTACAATGCCTATACCTATCGCGATTGGGTGATCGAGTCCTTTAATAAGGACCTGCCCTACGATAAGTTCATTATCTGCCAGCTCGCCGCCGATAAGCTGCCGGGCGCGGATACGGATGAGGGCCGCAAAGACCTGGCGGCGCTGGGCTTCTTAACGCTGGGGCGGCGGTTCATCAATAACATCCACGACATCATCGATGACCGTATCGATGTAACCATGCGCGGCTTCCAGGGACTCACGGTGGCGTGTGCTCGCTGCCACGACCACAAGTTTGACCCGGTACCCACCCAGGACTACTACAGCCTGTACTCCATCTTCGCGTCTAGCCGGGAAGATAGCCCGGTTATCTCCCCCAAGGCCATTCGCGATCCGTGGGAAGCACACGACAAGCTGTTCCAGGCAGCGAAGAACGAGTGGGAGCAGATCTTACGCGACGAAACCAATGCCCTGCGCGAGAAGAATAAGCAGGCTGGCGTAGGCGATACGCTCCCGGAAAATGTCAAGAAGGCACTTCAGGCTTTTCGTGAGAACGAGCTGGCAACCGGAGATAACTTCAAGACACTCTTTGCTGTTTTCCCCAAGGAAAAGCAAGACCGCATGAATCAGCTTTCGGCGGAGCAAGAGAAGCTGAAGAACAGCTACCCGCCCAAGCCGGAGTTCGCGCAGGGAATGGCGGATGCGAACCCGACTGTGGTGAATGTCTTCAAGCGCGGTAACCCCGGCAACCAGGGCGAGCCTGCCCCACGCCGGTATCTGCTCTGTGTCACCGGAGAGCAGCGCCCGGAGTTCACCCAGGGTAGCGGTCGCTTAGAGCTAGCGCAGGCGATCGCCAGCCCGAAGAACCCGCTGACCGCCCGTGTTATGGTGAACCGCATCTGGCTGGGGCACTTCGGCTATGGGCTGGTTCGAACCCCATCTGACTTTGGGCGACAGGGCGAGAAACCGACGAATCCGGAGCTCTTAGACTGGCTGGCCGCTGTGTTCGTGAAAGACGGTTGGAGCATAAAGAAACTGCACAAGCGCATCGTGCTCTCCAAGACTTATCAGCAAAGCGCCGAGGTTTCGCCGCTGGACCTTCAGAAAGACCCGGAGAACCGACTGCTCTCTCGCCAGAATCGCAAGCGCCTGGACTTAGAGCAGCTACGTGACTCGCTCTACCTGGCGTCCGGGAAGCTGGATACAGCCACAATTGGCGGCAAGAGCGTGGAGTTGTGGGAAAAGAACCGCAGTCCTCGCCGCGCGGTCTATGGGTTCATTGAGCGCCAGAACCTGCCGCTCATCTTCAAGACCTTCGACTTTGCGACACCGGATGCCCACAGCCCGCAGCGGTTCAAGACCACGGTACCGCAGCAGGCGCTGTTCATGCTGAACGCGCCATTGGTAGCGGAGCAAGCCCGCACCCTGGCAACACTGGCACGGGGCCAGAACCTGCCAGATGATGCCGCACGCACTCGCTGGCTGTACCTGCGCCTGTTCAACCGTCTGCCCGATACCGACGAAGCGAAGCTAGCTGCGAAGTACCTGGTCGCGCCGGATGGCCCGGCGCTATCGGCGGAGAGCAATAGCCCCTGGCAGTATGGCTGGGGCAAGGTAGATGAGGGTCTGAACATCGTTACCGAGTTCAACCCCTTCCCCAAGTTCATGGAGCAGACCTGGCGCGGTGGCGATAAGTTGCCTGATCCCGATCTGGGCTGGGCTATGCTGACCCAGGGCGGTGGTCACCCCGGCAACAAAGACCATGCCGTTATCCGTCGCTGGGTCGCACCGCGCGATCTGACGATCAGTGTCACGGGTATGCTCAAGCACAACAATGCCATGGGCGATGGGGTGCGAGCACGGCTGATCT
This sequence comes from Armatimonas sp., assembly GCA_049840835.1. Lineage (GTDB taxonomy): Bacteria > Armatimonadota > Armatimonadia > Armatimonadales > Armatimonadaceae > JANLTX01. Next base: position 82,189 of record JASGJG010000020.1, read on the forward strand.
CCTCGCGTGGTGGCCTGCTGGGAGACTGGGTCGCCCAGAACAAAGAAACACGAACCGATAAGGCGAGTATCGATGTCAAAAAAGGCGACCGATTAGACTTCGTGGTGGACTGCCGCACGAATGAGTCCTTCGACTCGTTTAGCTGGTCCCCCACTCTTACACCAGAGAAGGGTAAGCCCTGGGCTGCCGAGCGCGACTTTGCCGGGCCGCCGCCCGCAGACGCCGCGCCGCTCACCCACTGGGAGCGCTACTGCCAGGCCCTTCTCATGACCAACGAATTTAGCTACGTAGACTAGTCGCTCAGGAGCCATTGCGAAACACATGTCAGAGTACAATCACAAGCCGGAACTAGAAAACCTCTTCCTCTCGCGTCGTGCCCTCCTGGGTAAGCTTGGCGTCGGATTCGCGGGCGTCGGTCTCGCCAGTTTGCTGGCAGAGAGCGGGGCGCACGCTGCCGCGCCGGTGCCTGCCAGCTCCGCTAGCTCCCTGGCCCCCAAGTTGCCTCCCATGAAGGTGAAGGCCAAGCGGGTTATCTTCCTGTTCATGAACGGTGGCCCGAGCCATGTAGATACGTTCGACCCCAAGCCCAAACTCACCGAGTATCACGGCAAGGCAGTTCCGCTGGACCTCCGCACCGAGCGTAAGACGGGAGCGGCGCTGAAGTCCCCGTTCACGTTCAAGAAATACGGTCAGAGCGGCCTAGAGATCAGCGAACTGTTCGACAAAACAGCCACGAACCATGCCGATAACCTCTGCGTGATTCGCTCCATGTACGCGGATGTGCCGAACCATGAGCCATCTCTGCTGCTCATGAACTGTGGCGACGCTCGGCTTCCTCGCCCGGCGTTCGGCTCCTGGATGCTCTATGGCCTGGGTACGGAAAACCAGAACCTGCCTGGCTTCATTGCTATGTGTCCGGGTGGCTATCCTATTCAGGAAACCCAGAACTGGCAGGCAGGCTTCCTGCCCGGCGTGATGGCGGGCACCTACATCGATCCGAACCAGACCGATGTCGAGAAAATCGTCGAGAACGTCAAGAGCCACTGGGCCACCAGCGAGCAGCAGCGCCAGCAGCTCGACTTAGTACAGGCACTGAACCGCAAACACATGGCCGCTCGGCAGAAAGATGCGCAGTTAGACTCGCGTATTCAGAACCTGGAGCTGGCGTACCGCATGCAAACCGAAGCCTCCGATGTCTTCGATCTGGAGCAGGAGTCGGCAGCCACCCGCGAAAAGTACGGCAAGACCCGCTTCGGAAAAGCCTGCCTCATGGCGCGCCGCTTGAGTGAGAAGGGTGTTCGCTTTGTCCAGGTTTACTCTGGCGAAGGTCAGCCCTGGGACCTCCACGATGATCTGGATCAGGGAATGCGCCGCATGTGTGGTGAGGCAGATCAGGCGATCAACGCACTGCTTTCCGATCTCAAAGAGCGCGGCATGCTAGACGACACCCTGGTTATCTGGGGCGGCGAGTTCGGGCGTACTCCAACAGTGGAGCTGCCCACCCCCGGCGCGAATGCGGGCAAGATGAACGGGCGCGACCACAACCACTATGGCTTCACCTACTGGCTGGCTGGTGGCGGCGCCAAGGGCGGCTATGCTCATGGCGCTACGGATGAGTTCGGCTTCCAGGCGGTAGACAACAAGGTTCATGTGCATGACCTCCATGCCACCCTGCTCTACCTGCTGGGCTTCGACCACACCAAGCTGACCTACCGCTACGCCGGGCGTGACTTCCGCTTTACCGATGTTCACGGCAACATCATCAAAGAACTCATAGCGTGAGACTGATCACTGCCGCTCTTCTGACTCTTGCACTGCTCCCCGTCTATGCATCTCCACAGGCGGCGGAGTGGCGTATGGTCGGCAAAGATATCACTGGAAACATATCTGGGCTAGCGATAGAGAAAAATGGAGTTTTTCTTGCTGTCCATGACAACAAGCGGCCCACAGAACCACGCATCAGCCGTGTAATCTATAATGCGCCCATGCAGGCCAAGCCGCTTGCCTGGCCTGCTGGTGCCGAATTGCCAATAGATCTGGAAGCAATCACTGAAATTCCAGGCCAACCTGGGGAATTTGTAGCGCTTGCCAGTGAAGGCAAGGCATTCCATATACGAGTTTCTGGGGAAAGAGTGGAATTGCTCGGTACCTTCCGTTTGCCGGGCTCCAAGCCTTTTCTCGGAAATAACTATGAAGGGTTTCGCCTGGGAACCAAAATCAAACAGGTTTCGGGATTACGGTATCGAGGCAAGTCTATAACTAAAGAGGATACGGCAGAGGAAAAGCGAGAGAGAAACGAGATAGTAGCCGTATGGACCCACCGGGGTGGCTCTGGCAGAGATGGCCTTGTTTTCGTTGCGCCGTTCACGCTGAAGGGTTATCAATTCGGACCAGGTAATGTTTATAAACTTCGTGTCCCCTGGCCTACATCGGATCGCCGCGATGCCTCAGATGTCGTAATTTGGGTGAACGGTGAAGTAGTTGTGAGTTCTGCCAGCGATCCTGGAGATGATGGTCCGTTCTCGTCTACCATATACAGTCTCGGGAAGCTCCGGAAGGATGCTTCTGGAGTCTGGGAACTACCCGCACAATCAAATCGATTTTTATCACCCAAAGAGCTTCCGGATTACCGGAACACGCGCAAAATTGAAGCACTGGCCTATCAGTACAATGGGCCGTGTGTAAGTCCTTGGTTTGTTATGGGAACCGACGATGAAAACGGTGGCGGCTGGATTCGCTAGCCGCTACTTCTGGCTGTTTGGTTTCCTCGGTATCGGCTGCCTGGCGGCAGGGTGGACAAACGGCGGTCTTTCCTGGATTTTCTATGGGTGGGCTGCCTTTGCCTGTTTCAGTATCTCTGCCGCTTATGGCTTCTTTGGCCCAAAGCTTTTAGGGAAACAGCCAGATGGCACGCTCTCACCTCTATCTCTGATACTTCTGCTCCCCTACTTCGCCCTCACCCGATTTCTGCGCTGGCTAAAGACGCTGGTGTATCGGTCACCTCACTCACACGAAATCGTACCGCGTCTATGGCTAGGAGCCTGGCCGGAAACGGAGAAACGCCTTCCGGAAAACTGTGAGTTGGTAGTAGACCTGACTGCCGAGTTCCCTGTCGCAAAGCGAGTAAAGGGCAATGCGGGACGCGTGCTGTGCTTGCCCGCGTTAGATACGGAGGCTCCTACCCCGGAACAGCTTCAGCAGGCGGTAACAGCGCTCCGGGACGCGAAGGGCCGGCCGGTTTATGTGCATTGTGCCGCCGGAGTCGGACGCTCGGCTACCGTGGTCGGTGCCTTTCTATTAGATCAGGGCATTGTGCAGACCATAGACGAGGCGGAAGCGTATCTGCGCCAGATTCGGCCCGGCGTGCGATTTACGCCGCCCCAGCGGCGCTTGCTGCAGCAGGAGATGTCTCACCAGAGGTCATAGGAAGTACAGCTGATAGGTGCTGCGCTCTCGGTCGTAGTCTTCCCAGAACTTTAGCTCTGCCTCATACTCTTCAGGAGTCGCTTTCGCACAGCCGGTATCTTCCCCGGAAAACTGGCGAGAGAGCGTTTTGTGCTTCAGGCAGGAATGATCTGTTTCGGCATACCGACGCGCGAGGCAGGTTTGTAAATGGGAAGGGACTTCCTCAGACGTTTCCAGGATGTCTTTTCGGGAATGGGAAGGAAAGATACGGTCGAGCAACTCTTCGATACTGATGCCTTCAAAGGCCGCATACTCGCGCACGCGCCGTTCGGTATCGGGTCCAAGCTCCAGAGACATTGTCCTATTTCCTCATGATTGACTAATATTTTGACTTTGCATAGTCACTTTTTGTGCCATGGTTCCCAAAAAGAAATGCCACCAGTGTTTTTTCGGAGAGCGGTATAATACCCCGATGAACCACGAGCAAATCGAGGCGCTGGCCTCGGTGTTGAAAGAGGTTCCGTCGCTGACGGAAGTAGAGGTGCGCCACTCTGGCGCAACCCTTCGGCTCAGGCGCGGCGGAACCGCGGTGGCACCGGCTCCTGAGGCTGTTGTGCCCGCTCCCTTGCCAGCTGCTACCCCCACAGCGGCGGCCGCTCCAAAGGTGGAAGTGGTACGCGCCAGTGTGGTGGGAATCTTCCATGCCCTGGGCGGAAAACCGGTGGGCAATGGTGATACGGTGAAGGTCAAGCAGGTGCTGGGCCATATCGAGACCATGCGCCTGATGAACGATTGCGCCGCTCCCATAGATGGCGTTATCGAGCAGGTCTTTGTGCAGGATATGCAGCCGGTAGAGTGGGGGCAACCCCTCTTTGAAATCGTTCCGGGAGGGTCGCGGTGAAAACAAATCGTCGTGGGCATCTGGCGGGCCACCGAGCCGGTGCGGCATTCTCGCTTATCGAGATCTTGCTGGTCGTGGTGATTATGGGAATTCTGGCCGCTGTGCTGATTCCCCGGCTAACGGGAGGTAAGGACCCGGTATCCGGAAAGAAAGTCGCCTCGCCGAAAGACCGCGCCCTGCAAACGCAGGGAACCAGCTATCTGTCTCAGATCGAGCAGGCCATCCAGATGTACAAGATGGACCACGACGACCAATTCCCCCCGAACCTGGCAGAGCTAACCCGCTACGGTGTGACCCCAGACATGCTCTTAGAGCCGGTCAGCCGCAAGCCCTACAACTACGATCCCCAGACCGGTCAGCTCAGCCCTCCACAGCAGTGAATCTATGTTCAAGAAAATCTTAATTGCCAACCGCGGCGAGATTGCGGTTCGGATTATTCGCGCGTGCCAGGAGCTTGGTATCGCGACCGTCGCTATTTACTCCGAGGCCGACCGGGACTCCCTCCCTGTGCAGATAGCCGATGAAGCGGTCTGCGTGGGACCAGGACCGGGTAAAGACAGCTACCTCAACATTCCTAATATCGTCAGCGCGGCTCTGATTACCGGAGCCGAGGCGATTCACCCCGGCTATGGCTTCCTCTCCGAGGTCGCCAGCTTTGCCGAGGTCTGCGCCTCGTGCGGCATCAAGTTCATTGGGCCGCCGATTTCCGCCATTGAGAAGATGGGCGATAAGGCCACCGCGCGCGCTACGGCTAAGAAGGCGGGCGTGCCTACCGTTCCCGGTTCCGAGGGGCTGCTGGCTACCGAGGCAGATGCCATCAAGCTGGCGCATAAAATTGGCTACCCGGTGATTCTGAAGGCCACGGCTGGCGGTGGCGGGCGTGGTATCCGAGTGGTTCACGATGAAGAGGAGCTGCTGAAGGAGCTCAAGGTCGCACAGGCGGAAGCCGAGGCGGCATTCGGTAATGGTGGCGTGTACTTAGAGAAATACATCCGTGAGATGCGCCATATCGAAGTCCAGGTTCTCTTCGATGAGCACGGACATGGGATTCACTTAGGCGAGCGTGAGTGCTCCGTGCAGACTCGGCGGCATCAAAAAGTGGTTGAGGAAGCCCCCAGCCCTACCCTGAACCCGAGACAGCGCGCTAAAATCGGTGATGCCGCCGTGAAGGCAGCCAAAGCCGCGGGCTATGCGAACGCCGGAACCGTGGAGTTTATCTGGACGCCGGATGGTGACTTCTACTTTATGGAGATGAACACCCGTATTCAGGTAGAGCACCCGGTCACGGAAGCAGTCACCGGCGTAGACCTGATTCAGTGGCAGATTCGCATTGCTGCAGGCGAGAAGCTTACTCTTACTCAGCGGGATGTTGTCTGGAATGGTCACTCTATCGAGTGCCGCCTGACTGCGCAGGACCCCAGCCGTGGCTTCGCGCCCTCTGTGGGTACCATAGCCGATCTGCGCCTGCCCGGTGGCCTGGGAGTCCGAGTGGACACTCAGATCTATGATGGCTATGCGGTACCGCCCTACTACGATGCGAATCTGGCAAAGATTATCGTGTGGGCTCCCGACCGTGCACAGGCCATTGCTCGCGCCGAGCGTGCCTTAAAAGAGCTTCGCGTGACAGGTTTGAGCACCAACGCCAGCTTCCTGCGCACGATTCTGGCAGACCCACGCTACCGTAGCAATGACGTTTCCACAGCCTTCCTTCCCCGCCTGATGGACGAATCTGGCCTGGAGACCTGAGGCAGTTTGTCTACCCCAACGCAAACGTTGGGTGAGGTATGAGCGTCAACCTACCGATGTAAGGGCTGTGAGAGCTTGCACCATGGAATTTCAAAACCTGGTATATTTACGGGCGGGGGTATGTGGTTCATGAGAGGGATCAATAGAGCAACAGCAATGGGGCTGATGTTGCTCTTAGCAGCATCGGGCGTGCAGGCGCAGGTACTGGTGGAGACACCGGCCCGCGTCTGGAATTCGTTTTACGCCGCCCGCACAATGACCAAGACGGATGAGTTTGAGAAAACGCGTGATTTTCTCAAGCGGGTCGAGAAAGCGTTCGATATGAGCCGGGTGTACTACTTCCCGGTGAAGAACCGCAACACCACCAAAGGCAATGCAAACTACCAGTACGACGCGGACACGGAGAAACTGGTGGCGATTGCCGGGCACAAGCCCGACAACGGCGTAAAGCCAGATCAGCGCGGCACCCCGATTGTGGTCGATACTGTCACAGAAGACCAGGGCAAGTACCTGGGTAAATCGTCGGACAATCGCCAGGTTATGGTGCAGCGTACCAGCATCCGTGAGTACGTGGTGAATGTCCTCAACACCAGTAAGCTGCCCTCCGATGTGTTCGCTGCGGGCGACAACAAATTCTCTGTGACCGCCAAAGTCGCTCCCGACGACGCCCGCAAGATCACCGGCGATCTGGAGGTTGTGGTCGGCGTTCGCTTTGTCGCTCTGAACCGAGCGCGCTTCGAGCTGGTCTATGGGCACGCCCCCACGATAGCTGAGCCCTATAACAGTGAGACCACCATGGCCTGTATCGATGGCAACGTGGTGCGGGTACTGGTGCGCCATAGAGCCAGTGGCAAGGTCCTGCGCGATATCACCATTCCTGGTGGCGCCGATGATCGCTCACTGGAGGCGCTGAATCCCCCACCGGATAAGCCGGAAACCGCACCTGTAGTCAATGTCAAGAAAGACCCGGCCACTCCCCCTACTACTAAGCCGGAGAACACTTCCGAGGGCGACGATGACCACGAGGCGTTAACTGTTTTCTGGGTAGACCCCGCCAAAGATGAAGCGGTTATCGCACTGGCCTATAAAGGCACGGTAGAAGCCGAGGTCTCTATAGCGGTCGATGGCAGCCACACAACGACTCTTACCAAGAAGTCCGGTCGAGCCGATGTCGATAAGGCAATTCTAGCTGTGTTGGCCCGCTGGACCTGGGAGCCCGCCGTCGTAAAGGGGAAGCCAGTCGCCAGCAAAAAGAAGCTGAGCTTCGAGTTCAAATCGGTCGGCGTGTAAGCAAAAGGCCCCTCGCATTGCGAGGGGCCTTTTCTCTGTGCTACAGAGAATACCTACGGCAGAAGTTCTTCCGCAGAGAACCAGAGGGCGATCTCGGCCTCTGCGGTCTCGGGGGCATCGGAGCCATGAATCAGGTTGAGCATCATGTCTGCTGTGTAGTCACCACGGATAGTGCCAGAAACAGCCTCCAGGGGCTTGGTGGCGCCGATCATGTTGCGGGCAATCTTGATCACGTCCTTGCCCTCCCACACCATGGCGACCACGGGGCCGCTGGTCACGAAATCGACCAGCTCACCAAAGAACGGGCGCTCGGCATGAACGGCATAGTGCTTCTCAGCAACGTCGCGGCTCGGCACAAGCTGCTTCAGTCCGACAAGCTTCAGCCCGCGCTTCTCGAATCGGCCAATGATCTCCCCCACCAGGCGGCGCTCGACGCCATCTGGTTTGACCATAAGGTAGGTTCGCTCCATATTTTTAAGTAACCTCAGACGAAATTTTGGCGCGGCTTTTACAAGCCGCGCCGATGCCTAATTCTATCACGCGGTATTCCCTGGCGGGTATCATAAATTGCCTAACTTACATGTCCATAACTTCTGCCGAGTACCTCAAACTGCTGAAACAGGCTATCGCATATAGGCGCGCGAAAAACTACGTATCGGCGTTGGAAATTTTAGACTATCTGCATCAAAAAGCACCAGAGAGATATGCCCCCCTATTCCTGAAGGCACTTTGCCACTTTAATCTAGATCAGGTCTATGACTGTGAGCAAGCCTATCAGAAATGCCTGGCAGAACACCCCAACCGTGTGAATGTACGCTACTGCTACGCCCTGTTTCTCGCGACCCTGGGATATTTTCGAGATTCGATTACTCAATTCCATCAGTGCATCACAGATGGTCATGACACCCACGATTTACACTTTCACCTCGCTGGCGCCTACTTCCAGCTAGATAATTTTGAGAGTGCCCGTAAGCACTTCCTGATCTCCCTTCGTAGACGGCTAACCTGGGACGGAGTGGTCATGCTGTTCAAGGTCTATGAGATTCTATTCCTGAGAAAGATTTTCGGAGAATAAGATGAAAACCCAGTACTACACGGCTTCTAGCTTAGACGGCTTCATAGCCACCGACGATCACTCTCTAGACTGGCTGCTTCCAGTTTGGAAGCACAGATGACACCAGCTATTCCGAGTTCATCGCTGAGGTCGGCGCGCTGGCCATGGGCTCATCTACCTATGAGTGGATGCTTCAGCACTTAGACGACTCAGGCTGGCCCTATATACAGCCCACCTGGGTCTTCACGACTCGCTCCCTACCTATACTACCCAGCGCAAATATTCAGTTCGTACAGGGCGATGTTGCTCCCGTACATGCTGCTATGAAAGAGGCAGCGCAGGATAAGAATATCTGGCTGGTGGGTGGCGGTGAGTTAGTCGGTCAGTTCTACGATGCCGGACTTCTAGATGAGATTATCGTTCAGATAACCTCCGTTGTTCTCGGCTCCGGCAAACCACTGCTTCCCCGGCAGATTGCGTTTCCACCACTGATCCGCACCTCAGTACAAACCTATGGCACTGGATTCGTAGAGATTCGCTACGCGGTTGGCGCTTCTACTTCGTAGTGCGCAGGCTTCGCGCCAGGGCGGTATGGAACTGAGGCTGGATAATACAGTTGATATGCCCGGCACCCGGAATCGCGATCACCGGAATATCCGGGCGAACACGATGCAGTGGCTCCACGTAGAGTCGCCGTACCGGATCTTGCTCACCTACTATAGCGGTAAGAGGCACATGAATCCCTTTCAGCTCTTTTTCCGTGAGCGCTAGAGCGCCACAGCTTCGAGGGCAGGCAAGGGGCGTATTCGATCCCTCGTGCCCCGGCATACGTCCCCAGAAACGCTGTAGGGCGCTTCCCTCTTGCAGCCAGCCCATTCCACACAGCACACCCGAAAGAACACGGGTGGGGTAGCGTGCCAGAAACTTGAGTGCGACCATGCCTCCCATGGAGTAGCCAACCAGATGCGCTTTGGGAACTTTCACCTGGTCCAGAAGAGCCAGTACATCGTCCACCATCTGCATTCCGTAGGCAGCGGGCTGGGTAGGCTTATCCGAGCTGCCGTGCCCTGGGAAGTCTAAGGCAATCACCTGATGCTCTTTTGCCAGCTCCTCTAGAATTCCCGGTAGGCGCCAGTTCATAGCGATGCTTGAGGTCAGGCCATGCAGCAGAACCACTGGGGTTCCTTTACCCTGAACCAGATAGTGCAGTCGGATACCCCGTACAGTGAGAAAGTTTTCCATGGTGGCTAAAGACGTAGACCTTCAGTAGTGGTTCAGTTCCCATCTGGCTATACCCTACTCATAGTAGGGAAACGCCTGAGACTCACTATTCTTCAGAAGAAGCTTCTGACTGATTAATTGATACTTTCCATTGGAAAGTACCTTTTCTTCTACATGCCAGATGCTCTCTTTAAACCTATCTTCTTCTCGCAAAATATTTCGGCTCACCTGGTAGTAGCCGTTTACGAGCTGTACACGTGGGGCGACGATGTACCTATCAAACGGGGACTTTCTGGTAAAGACTCCCATATATCCGCTGTGCCCACCATCTAGCACCCTCTTGATTCCCTCTAAATGTTCCCAGTTCCCAAAAACAAACTCCTTCGTAAGACTCTCTTTATAAACAAGCTCCAGCTTTCTCTTTCGCTCACCCTGGCGTGCCATGATGTTGAAAGTGCGAGGTGAGGTTATCAATCGTACAAAGTTCAGCGCCTCAGCAGGAGAACGAATTGCCACCAGATTTTCCAGAGAGTGAATGGTGTTTAATTTGTACACCTTCCCAGCCATAAAAAGACCTAGATCCTCAAAAGACTCTGCAGGCAATCCAGCGGGTCCCACTCCTAGAAAATCAATGCCAAGCTGTCCCTTGCAGTAAAATTTATAGCTCAGGCGGTCCATTAGTTCCCTCCCAAATTATTCTTAGACCGGATTGGAATCAGTCTATGCTGAAGATCGATTAGTATTCCTTTGCCTTCCAACAGATAATCCAGTTCAATCTCCTTATTACTATTTTCTATTCATAGTAAGGAAAAGCTTCAGTATGGCAGGTTTTTAAAAGCATCGTTTGACTGATTAGCTGGTATCGTCCATTGGAAAGAACTTTTTCTTCTACATGCCAAATACTGGCTTTGTACCAGTCCTCTTCCCTCAAGATATTCCGGCGCACATGGTAATAGCCATTTACAGAATCCACTCGCGGCGAGACACTATATTTTTCCCATGGAGATTTCGTAGCGAAATTTCTTCGCATTCGAACTCTGCTTCCTGGTACGAGCCTGTTTTTCCTGAAAGTGTGAGCGTCCTCAAAATAGAATTCATGAGTAATGCTCCCTGTCGGAATCAGTTCAAGCCTTCTCTTTCTATCGCCACAAACCATGATATTGAATGTCCGAGGCGACGTTATCAATCGCACAAAATTCAGCGCTTCGGCGGGAGAGCGAATCGAAACAAGGTTTTCCAGGGAGTGAATCGTACTTATTTTATAGAGCTTTCCAGCCATGGAAAGACACAAGTTTTCATGAATAGGGTCACTGGCAATACCAAGCACATCGATGCCTAGCTGTCCCTTACAATAAAACGTATAGCTAAGGCGGTCCATTTACTCACCTCCTGGGCTATTTTAGCCCTTATCACTCCTGCTCTGCGATGACCATCTCTTTGACCCGGAGTGGGGTCAGGCTGCCTTTTGTGTAGAGTTCTTCTGCGGCGTCTATGATTACAGGCAGAAGCTGGCCTTTTACTAAAGAATAGGCGCAGGCATTGTAGTAGTTGCAGAGCTGGCGCTTTACGTGCTGGAGAATCTTTTCGCCATCTTCCGAGGCATCCGGACACTCCAGAGCTTCAAAGATTTCGTGGATTCGAGCGATGGCATTGGCATCATCTACCAGGCCTAGCCCGCCGGTATCGCCCATGATGCGCTCGGTAGCCAGGGGGCTACCAGGGTCAGCTACGAGCCCCTCGGCGGCAGTGGCGGCGTAGCGCACCGTGATTTCGCGGCCCAGTAGCGCCAGGTAGTCCTCATAGTGCTCGCGGCGCAGGGCATCGCGGGCAGTGGCTTGCTCGCACAACCACTCATCCATCTGGTCGATCAGCACAGCCTCTATAAAGCTGTCTTCCAGTCCCAGGTAAGTCCCCATAACCGCCATGGCAGCCTTGCGATAGGTAAGCAGGTCGCGCAGGGTCGGGGTAGGTAGAGCGGCATCGTCCACGGGCTATGGTTCGTGAGGGTGGGGCAGGATTCCTGCCGGAGCGGCGCGAACAGAAAGAGCATGAAAGTCGCCTATGTTGAGCGCCCGGATGGTCGGGTGCGTGTTGCCGAAGTGCCTGAGCCGCCACTACCCGGCCCTTATGACTGCCGTGTGCAGATGGTCTATGGGACCGTCTGCGCCGGAACTGATACCCATATCCTGCATGACCGCCTGCCCTGGCGCATGGACTATCCTCTGGCGCTCGGCCATGAGAGCGTCGGGCGTGTGGTCGAAGTCGGCCCGAAGGTAAAGAACCTAAAGGTAGGAGACCTCATCTCCCGTGTGGGCGCCTCGCCTGACCCAACCGGCGCCTGGCATCTGGGCTGGGGTGGATTCTCGGAGTGGGGCTATGCGCGTGATTGGCGGGCTATGGAGGCTGATGGCATAGATAAGTCGGAGTGGGATGCGTTTCGTATCCACCAGGTGATTCCGGACGATATTCCCGAGAAAGCCGGGCCGCTTTTTATTACTCTGCGTGAGACTCTGAGCTACTCCAATCGGCTGGGGATTACCAAAGGTACCAATTTGCTCGTAATCGGCACCGGGGGTAACGCTCTGGCGTTCGTGGCTCATGCCCGCCATGCGGGAGCCGCTTCTATAGTCGTTATCGGCTCTGCTGCCCGCGAAGTAGTCTTCCGCGAGGCCGGGACCACGGACTACTATAACTACAAGCAAGAGGACTTGATCGACGCGCTGAACACAGCGTTTCCGGATGGTTTCGATCGCCTAATTGACTCTGTGGGCCAGGCCGAAGCATTAGATGGCTTCATGCCGCTGATAGCCTCCGGCGGCGTTATCGGGGTCTACGGACTGGATGAATGGGATAACCTGACGATTCACCCGGCACGCGCCCGTGGCAGCTTTACGCTCTACAACGATAGCTACGATGAGCCCGAAACACACGATGAAATCGTGGAGCGACTCCGGGCAGGAGTCTATAAACCAGACTGGTGGTTAGGCGAGGGTTGCCCGGCTCGCCCGCTTGATGAAATTGCCGAAGCGTTCGACGCGATAGCCCGCCGTGAGGTTATAAAACCACTGATTCAACTAAATTAAATTATGAGATATTAGCCCGGTAAAACTGCCGTATAGTATTTAGGTCCTCCTGCCGAAACTTAAATATAGAATCCGCAGGAGGATAATACATGCATTGGACACGACTAGCCCTGGGAGCCGCCGTTCTGGCCCTCGCAGGACCGACATTCGCGCAGAATCTGTTTACAAACGGGGATTTTTCGGCAGACACAGCTCCGACCAATCAGAGCGCTACCGGTTGGACTACGGGTGGTAATGGCCATTCCGCTGGTAATGGTGGAGTCATCAATGACATCCGCAATTTCAATGGGAACTACTACTGGATCAACGATGCTCCCGGCCCGACGGTCAGCATCTCCCAGCTAATCAGCTTCACTCCGGGCAACACCCTCAACCTGAGTGGTGTTTATGCCACCCGTGTGCTTGGCTCCGGCAGTAACTCGCTCCGGATTCAGGTGTTCGACAATGGAACCAACACCCTTCTGGATGAGCATAGTTTCAGCCCCACGGCTCAGGGCAACTGGACCTCGTTCAACTATGCCACGTCCGTTATCAACACCAGCAACCTGCGTGTGAGCTTTGTGGCTCAGGTAGGTTCGGACGATGACTACATGATCGACGAGCTGAGCGCTGTGTCTGTTAGCCCGACTGCGGCTCCAGAGCCCACGTCTGCGCTTCTCGGCCTCCTCGGAGTCCCCTTCTTGCTGCGTCGCCGCAAGTAGGAATCCTATAGAATAGTAAAACGCTGAGGAGAAAATTCCTCGGCGTTTTTCTTTTGTCAGGTACAATTCCTGACTATGAAGCCTGCAATCCCCGTAATCACAGCTATTTCCCTTTTGCTTCCTTCACTTGCCCACGCCGATGACAAGGCAGATGCTATTCTTAAAGAAGTACACCTTCGGATGCGCAATGTAACCACCTACTCGGTCACTGTCGTGGTGGAAGACAAAAAAGAAAAAGTCAACATGCGCTTCTGGATGCAGCGCCCAGATAAGTTCCGGCTGGATCTTACCCAGAACAACAACACGCGCACGATTGGTCTCAACGGTGGACGGGCAATCACGTTCGAAAAAGGCAAAGCGTCTATCCCGCTATCCGATAAGAATCTGCGTGAGCCTATCGATGCCATGGTCACTTTGATATCTGCAAACTTTGAACAGATTTTCGGTGGCATCAAAAGCACGTCTTACGTCACCCAGAAAATGCTGGATGAGAAAACCGTGGTGGATATCATTGATATCATCGGAAAGCGCCCTGGTGAGTCCGCGCGGCTTTATATCGATAACAACAGTCAGATTCAAAAGATAGCGGGCAGGTCCGCTACCAGCCACGGAACTATCTACTTTATCAATCCGGTTGCGGATGCCCCCATTCCGGAAACCACCTTTGGTATTAAGTAATCCCATGAAGCCTATTCTTCCCCTGGTTGCCGCTCTCTTCGCCCTGGCTCCTTCCATAGCCCATGCGGATGACAAAGCAGATGCGATTCTCAAAGAGGTCCGGCTACGCATGCGCAATGTGACAAACTATGGAGTTACTCTTCAATTTGTAGAAGATAATAAAGCGGTTGGGTCCGTTCGCATTTTGCTTCAGCGCCCGGATAAGTATTTTTTTGGTATCTCCAACGCAGGTAAGCCAGAGATAGTCCTTATTGCCAATGGCGGCTCGACTGCGGCACGCCAGGGTAGTGTCACTGTCCCCATGGCCAATAAAGAGAGTAAAGACCTGATTTCTACGTTTCTGCCCATTATCTCTGGTGATTTTGCCCGAGTGCTGAAGGGAATCCAGAGCACAAAATACATCACCCAGATGATGCTGGATGAAACGACCGTGGTAGATGTGGTGGAGATAACAGGGGGCACCCCGAAAGAAACGATCCGCGTTTACATAGACAACAACAGCCAGCTTCGCAAGATAGTCGGCACCAGTAACGGAAAGAGTAATGTCATGCTCTTTCTGGCCCCAACCACCGACCCTTTGATTACCCCCAAGACCTTCTCCGTAATCAGCGAATAGGTTTCTTACCAGCCTACTTTGCCAGCTCAGTAATTATCTGGCCTTCATCAGTGGGGCCAATCAGGCGCTGGTTCAGGCCCTGGTAGGGATAGTTCAGCTTGTAGGGGTCCAGGCCCAGTCGGTCAAGCAGCGTGGCCTGCAGGTCTCTTACGGTTCGCTTACCCTCTACCACTCGGTAGCCCAGTTCATCAGTGGCGCCATAGATACCCGGCTTGGAGCCGCCGCCTGCCATCCACATCGAGAACGCGTGCGGATGATGGTCACGGCCCAGGTACTTACTGCCACCTCGCGCTTCATTCATGGGAGTGCGCCCGAACTCCCCACCCCAGACCACCAGTACATCGTCTAACAACCCACGTTGCTTGAGGTCTTTAATCAGTGCGGCGGCAGGTCGATCCATTTCCTTGCACTTCTGTGGGAAGGCGGTCATGAGGTCATCGCCGGTGCCTGTGCCGTGAATATCCCAGCCCCAGTCATAGAGCTGCACCACACGCACACCTTTCTCCACAAGTCTTCTGGCCAGCAGGCAGTTGTTGGCAAAACTAGCCTCACCGGGCTTCGCACCATAGAGGTCCAGGGTCTCCTGCGACTCCTTGCGAATATCCATGACTTCCGGCACAGAGATCTGCATCCGATAGGCTAGCTCGTACTGAGAGATACGAGTCGCTGTCTCCGGGTCGCCCATAGCTTTGGCTTCATCTTGATTTAGCTTGTCTATGGCATCCAGCGTCCGGCGGCGGGTCTTACGGTCCATACCGGGCGGGTCAGAGAGGTAGAGAATCGGCTCCCCCGAACTTCGGCACTGGACCCCCTGATACACACCGGGCAGAAACCCGCTGGACCAGAGGCTCTTACCGCCAGTCGGGTCCGTTCCCCCGGAGAGCAACACCACAAACCCCGGCAGGTCTTTGTTCTCACTACCCAGCCCATAGGTCAGCCAGCTTCCCAGCGATGCCTTGCCTGGAAACGCATCTCCGGTATAGAGAAACAGCTCGGCGGGGGCATGGTTGAACTGGTCGGTAGACATGGAGCGAACCAACGCCAGATCATCGGCCAGCGTCGCCAGGTTCGGCATGAGGTCCGAGACCCACATACCACTCTGCCCATGCTGCTTGAAACCATGTGGACTGCCGAGAAGTTTTGGCGTGCCCTTAATAAAGGCGAATCGCTCCCCCTTCATAAACTCCGCGGGGCAGTCTTTGAGGTTGTATTCCGTAAGCTTCGGCTTGTAGTCGAACATATCCAGGGTCGGCGGCGCCCCGGAGAGATGGAGATAGATAAGCGACTTCGCGCGGGCTGGCTTACGCACCGGTGGCGCAGCCTCCGCCTGCATCATGGCAAGCGCCACGGAGCCCAGCGAGAGTCCGCTCCCAGACAAAAATGTCCGGCGGGT
This sequence comes from Armatimonas sp., assembly GCA_049840835.1. Lineage (GTDB taxonomy): Bacteria > Armatimonadota > Armatimonadia > Armatimonadales > Armatimonadaceae > JANLTX01. The sequence continues at coordinate 98,277 of JASGJG010000020.1, forward strand.
CATGCTACGGACTTTAGAGAATCGCGGTTCGTGGAGATTCATTTGATTTGCTTCCAGCGCGCATCCAGGCGGTCCAGAATATCGTACCTAGTATCGCTCGGTATCCCCCAGATGGTCTCGATTTCCACGGATACATCGACACACCCTGGCTTCGTTTCCACAGGATCTACCGTCACAAAAGCATGGTCGTCTGTAATCAGCATCTTACTGGTTCGATAGTATGTGATGGAGATAAAAGAGTCACTGTCGTACCCTATAACGAAACTCTTTTCCCAGCCCTTCTCCCTCAGATATCCCTGAACTACATCAGCGACTTCTTTTCCAGAAGCCCGGTAAACCCTCTCTTCGGTGGATCGCTGAGGCTTAGAGATAGTCGTCCAGACAGGCACAAATATAGTAACCCAGATAGCAAGATAAGGAATATATGAGTTCTTTTTTTCTGACATAGCCTTGGCTCAAAATACGCTTCTATTTTACCCGGATTACTTATTACGGAAGTCCTCGATTCGATGGAAGGTCAGGTAGTTAGCATCGTGATTGTTGTGGGCGCCACCGTGGTCATCCCCGTAGGCGGTGCGACAGGCGGCGATTATGTCGTCGCCTTCGAACAGCCACTCCACGTATTGAAAGCCGTGGTTCTTGACATCCGGGTGCGAGAGGATTATGGAGCGCACTTCCCAGTCTCGCAGGTTAGTGGAGCTGGTAAGCGCCAGGGTGTTGCGAATCTTGCCGGGGTCTGGAGCACGGTATTTTTCGGTCAAGATACTTGCCAGGCTCCAGTAGCGCTTGCTCTTTTTGTCCCAGCGAATCGCGAACTTCTTGGCGCCGCCGGGAAAGGGAAAGAAGCCAGTTGTCGGATCGAAGCTCATGGTCTTGCCATCGGCGGAGATGCTGGCCCAGGCGGCTTTCTCATCGGGAGACTGTGTCTGCACTCGCAGAATGTCTACCAGAGAGCCGTCGGGAGCGATGACCACATTGCCTTCCAGCCAGGCGCCCATATCGCCGCCGTTCCAGCTTCGGTCACTGGGTAGGAAGTTCGTGGCCTGCCAGTTCTTAAGGTTCATGAGGTCGGCGCGGGTAGAAATCGAGAGCACTCCGGCGCGGTAGTTTACGCCCCATGCCTGCGGGGGATTGCGCCACTCGAAACCGCGCCAGAGCCTGCCCTTATGCTCCACAATCGGCACCGGGGCGCAATGGTACTCTGAGTCGTCTCGTAAGACCACCGTTTTCCAGGTCACGCCACCATCTGTGGATTGGTGCAAGACAGCATTACCATGATGCCGGTCGGTGCCAAGTAGATAGAGCTGCTTCCGGTGCACAAAGAGGTTCGACCAGAACGCTCCGTGAATCGTGGCTATCTTCTCCCAGCTGAGTCCTTTATCTTTCGAGCGAAAGATGTGCGAGACTGCCTTTGTATGCTCGGTGCTCCTGGGGCCGAACTCATCATGGCTGGCGATGTAGGTGCCATCGGGGAGAACGGCTAACCCCGGCGAGCCGACATAGATGCCAGTGCTGGCCGGGATATGACTGATAACGGTTCCGGGGACAGTTTGCATAGGTCCGGGCTAGCTCTTCGTCAGTACAGCATCCAGGTTCAGCAGGACATTACTCACCACTGTCCAGGCGGCAAGTTCGGGGGTGTCGCCGAGCTTTTTAGAATCGTCGGGATGCTGCCGGTAGCTATCCCACTCGGTCCCCCACAGTGTCGCCAGGGTTTGCGCCTGGGCATCCGTAGCCGGGCGCCCCAGAGCGAGAGTGAGGCCCCATTTCGCTTTTTCAAACGGCGTCTTGCCCGGTGAGCTCGCGATGCGCTTGCCGAGGGCCTGCGCCATTTCTAAGTACGCCGGGTCGTTTAGAGTTACCAGCGCCTGAAGGGGGGTGTTGGTGGGTTGCCGACGAAGGATACAGCTTTCCCGGCTAGGGGCATCGAAAGTCTGCATGCTGGGATACGGCACAGTGCGCCGCCAGAACGTATAGATGCCACGCCGGTAGCGATCTTCGCCCATACTGGTGGGCCAGGTACGTTCCCCATTGAACGCGGCTTTCCAGAGGCCATCCGGCTGGGGCGGAAACACGGAGGGACCACCTATTTTGTTACTGAGCAGCCCCGAGAGAGCCAGCGCCTGATCACGCACGCCCTCGGCATCCAGTCTTCGACGGGGGTAGCGGGAGAGCAATCGGGCTTTGGGGTCGGCTTTCAGATTTTCGGGAGTAGTCTTGCTGGCCTGCCGGTAGGCCTTAGACAGCACAATCTCTTTGATAAGCCGCTTTACATTCCAATCCCTCTGGAAATCGGCAGCCAGGGCATCTAAAAGCTCCGGGTGACTGGGCAGCGCGCCCATAAGCCCGAAGTCTTCTTCGGTCTCTACCAGCCCGGTGCCGAATAGCTGCGCCCAGATACGGTTCACAGCAACTCTAGCTGTGAGCGGGTTCTCTCTGGCAAAGATCCAGCGGGCTAGCTCTAATCGATTCTGTACCGGAGTTTTGCCAGCCAGAGCAGCAGGTACACCGGGCTCGACGACTTCACCGGGCAGGAGGAAGTTGCCCAGAGTCAGCATATGGCTTACACGCTGCATGCTGTGCGGTAGTTCTTTAAGCACCGGCAGGGCCACTGGCTTGATAGCGGCCTTCTCCGCAGTTAGCTCTTCGATATTTCGGGTAAGTTCTGTCTCTACAGGATACAGCGTACGGGCTGCCATTAGCGGCTCTGCAACAACCCTCTCAGCAACGGGCTTATGGTCGTTATCGTAGTACGTTAGCTTCAGGCCCTTCATACGCCCCAGGTGCGCATCTGTGCGTGGCCAGAGCCGTACTTCATCTATCTCCCTTACACTGCCCAGATCCACTTCCCACCAGGGATCGTCCTGCGCGGCAGTGTGGGTTACGGAGTTGTTGTTGAAGTTGCCATCAGTATTGTTATCGTTCGCCCGCTTCGCCTCGCCGCCAAAGTCTGTGCTGGACTGTGTCGCTTTTTGGGACTCGGAGACATTGGAGCCGCGAGAGTAGACCTGCACCTCGGCCAGCATCAGGAACTCATTCTTGCCGGGCATCGTTACCCGGACATAGCGCGCGGGAACGAATCCTTTTGCACGCTCCCTGGCTTGCTCTGCATGGAGGCGCTCCAATTGGCCACTTAACCACCCCACTCGCTCCCTTTGCGCCTGATTATAAACAGACAGAGTGGGCCGCTCATCGGGCTGGTCGTTATCTTCCGTCTGGTTGAAGATTGCGTAGAACTTATAGAATTCTTTCTGGGTAATGGGGTCAAATTTATGGGTATGGCACTGAGCGCACTGGAGGGTGAGGCCCATAAACCCCTGCATAGTCACTATGGCCCGATCTTTCACGGCTGCCGTGCGAAACTCTTCATCATCGGTGCCACCCTCAGTATTGGTCATGGTGTTCCGATGGAATGCCGTAGCGATGCGCGTGGAATCACTGGCGTCAGGCAGGAGATCTCCGGCTATCAGTTCGGTACCGAACAGGTTATAGGGCTTGTTCTGGTTGAGTGCCTGAATCACCCAGTCCCGCCAGGGCCAGAGGTTAGGGCGGAGCGGATCGGAGCCATAGCCTGCGGAGTCGGCGAACCGAGCTAGATCCAACCAGGGGCGTGCCCATTTTTCCCCGAAGCGCGGCGAGGCCAATAGCTCATCCACGAGCTGTTCATAGGACTTCGCTTCGCTACCGGGCGACGGAGGCAGCCCGGTAAGATCCAGGCTGATTCGGCGGGCCAGGGCGTAGCGATCCGCTTCCGGCGAGAAGTTCAGCCCCGCTTTTACCAGGGAGCGCTGAATATAGGGGTCGATGTCAAGTTTGCCACGGGCTGATGGAGACGGCACAGAAATGGGCTTGAAACTCCAGTGCTTCTCGTACTTTGCGCCTGCATCTATCCAACGCAGGAGAATCTGTTTCTGGACGGGAGTCAGGGTGTGACCGGTACCAGAAGGGGGCATTTGCGTGGAGTCTTCAGCGACGATGCGGCGGGCGGCTTCGCTGGCAATCACGTCGCCAGGAATGATGGCCCGGTTCGGGCCGTCTAAACGCAGTCCGGCGCGGCGGGCTTTATCGTCGGCGCCATGGCAGGTGAAGCAGCTAGCAGCCAGAATCGGGCGAACGTCGCGGATGAAATCAGGAGGTGGTGGCAGCATCGGCATCGGGGTGCTTTTCACCCTGATTTTATCGCTTTCCTGCAGTGATAAAATGGATATGTCTCTGGGGGTGCAGGGGGTCTGGTGGCCCTCCCGGTCTTCAAAATCGTGTGCGAGGCGGTCAACCCGCCTCGGGTGGGTTCGATTCCCACACGCTCCCGTTGCAGAGTGGTCTGGGTGATGGTATAATCGCCGTTTGTCACCACTCGGCGCGGTAACCCCGCGCCGTTTTGTTGCGAGAAGAAATTATGAAGCGAACCTTTCAGCCCAAGAACCGCCGTCGCCTGCGTGTGCACGGCTTCCGCAAGCGTATGCAGAACTCCGATGGTCAGAACGTAATCAAGCGCCGTCGTGCCCGTGGCCGCCACGAACTTACCGTTTTCGCTCACAAGCACTAAGCGGTTATGCTGCCCAGTGCCGAGCGCCTGAAACAGCGCCGTGATTTCGGGGCGGCTTATCGACGCGGCAAGCGGCGTGACCACCCATTGCTAACGCTCTATCTGCGCTCTACAGAGCCGAATGCCCCCCGACGATTCGGGTTCTCGGTCTCTAAGAAAGTGGGCAAAGCGCATGAGCGTAGCCGGATTAAACGGCGTCTGCGCGAGGCCTGTCGGGCACTACCCACTATGGGAGGGTTCGATGCAGTGCTGGTTGCGCGACCAGGAGCGGATGTAGCGGATTTTGAGACGCTCCACAGGGCATTAGCGCAACTTTTAGGTAGTGCGAACGTCCTGTTAGAGGAGGCAGCGCGGTGAAGAAGCGACAGCGGAGTGTGCTGGGCGGACTGTTGATAGGCATCATTCGAAGCTATCAGCGGGTATCGCGGTACACGCCGTCCGTCTGTCGGTTCCATCCAACCTGCTCTGAGTACACAGCGCAAGCCATCGAACACTACGGACCATGGCGCGGCGGTTGGCTCGGAGTCCGAAGAATCTGTCGATGTCACCCGTTTCATCCGGGTGGCTATGACCCGGTGCCCGAACGCCCGTCCGTGCGGAAAGAAAACGTCAACCCATCGTGAAACCTCGCCTCAGACTGCTCCTCGCAGCGCTCCTGCTGATGCTGATACCGTTCGGCACCGGCTGTGGTCCGCGCTATCAGATCCCCAACGAACCTGCTGCTGCTCTCGCCGAAGGGGCGAAGAAGGAAGAACTGGCGCAAAAAGCCGAGGAAGCCAAGTCTACTCAGGCAGCCCAGAACTGGACTGAGGCAGCAACATTCTACGCTCAGACAGCAGGCCAGTTCCCCACTCAAGCCGAAGGCATGCAAGCGGGTTTGAAAGCCGCTGACCTCTATACAGATAAGGTCAAAAACCCCCACCAGGGCTGGATCACGGTCCGAAACTTGCTGCGCCAGAATCCCACTAGCGAGCTTCCCGAAAAGAAACAGCTTGAAGAAAAGCGTCTCGCCTTAGAGACGCGGATGGATCGAGATAACGCAAGTGCTGGTTGGCACTTCAACTTGTTCGGGCTTCCCGTACACATAAGCTTCTATCACGCGATGGACCTTTTGGTGAGGATCTGCGGTAATAATCCCACCTGGTCTCCGGTTGTTGCGGTCTTCATCCTCTCTGTTCTGGTAGCTGGCATGCTCTGGCCGCTCCAGAAGATGCAGTACCAGTCGTTCAAAGAGCTTGCCAAGTACCAGCCGGAGCTGAAGAAGCTTCAGGATAAGTACAAGGGCGATCAGCTTCTGCTCAGCCAGAAGATGAAAGAGTTCTACGCGGAGCATGGCATCAAGCCCACGGCGGGCTGCCTTCCGATGTTCGTGCAGATGGGTATTACTCTGGTTATGCTCCAGCTAGTCTGGACTTACCAGTTCCGCTTCTCACAGAGCCACTTCCTGTGGATCAACCCGCTCGCTGGCGCAACTAGCCTTACCTGGCCGGGCTTCTTCAAGGGCATCATTGGGCATAACCTGGGTGAGTTAGATATCCCTATGCTGCTACTCTATGCCGGTAGCCAGTTCGCGCAGGCCAAGCTGATTCCCCCGCCCACGGACCCCACTCAGGCGGAAGTTCAGAAGACCATGACCACGTTCATGCCGGTCTTCTACTTCTTCATCATGCTGCAGAACCAGATGCCTTCGGCGCTGATGCTGTACTATTTCACATCTACACTGCTGGGTATGTGGCGGCAGTGGACTCTTAACCGGCAGTTTCCTCGCGATGCGAGTGCAGGACCGGTCATTATCTCTGCCAGCGATGATGAAGCGACAGAGAACACGGAACTGAAAGCGAATCCTAAGCTTATTGCCCCTAAGGGTGGCAAACGAGGGGGTAAGAAGTAGTATGGCGGAGGCAGAGGCACTGGCGGAGCTGAAGGAGCAGGTGATAGCCTGGGCGACCGGGCTGGCAGCAGCCACAGGACTGGATATCACGGTTCAGGTGACACGTGATGAAGGTCAGGCTCTCACTATCGCTTTTGAAGGCCCAGATAGCAAGCAGCTCGCCGGGCGCCGTGGCGAGGTCCTGGAAGCACTCCAGGTACTCGCTACCTCTTCTTGCATAGGGCGGGGTGCCCCCCGCCTGCATCTCCTCTTCGATGCGGGCGGTTACCGCGCTCGCCGCGAGGAGATGCTGACCCAGATGGCCAAAGAATTAGCCGATGAAGTTCTCAGCACGGGTCAGGAAGCGGAGCTGGAGCCGCTCTCCGCTTTGGAGCGCCGCATCATCCATCAGGTGCTAGTCGAGATTCCTGGTATCCGCACCTATTCGGAAGGTGAAGATCCGAACCGCTATATTGTTATTGCTCCCGCTCAATAACTTCAGAATAATGGGGTGAGGGTGTTTTTCGCTCTCGCCCCCTGAAGTCTTCTAGCCCATTGAAGATATTCTCACCGGGCTTAAATCGCCTGAAAACTTCTTTTTCCATCTACGCAACGTCTGGAGACCAACCTGCGAAGCCTTTGGCAGGGAATGGAACAACGAGATACAGAATAATCTCGTCTATTTTTGAGAAAATAGCCTCGTCGTACCCCGCCTACAAGCCTTATGCAACGCCTTGGAAGTGCCGATAATCGGCACATCCGTGGACTATAAACGCTGGTATACCACCCTCCAGGTAGCCACCATTATCATCGCTGCGCTTGTTTGCGCGACGGTGTTTATGGGGGCTTGGTGGCGTATTCCCTGGAGCGAGGTGCTTTGCTTCACCTTGCTCGCTTCCCTTCTGCGACTTCGCTCTGTTCCTTTAATAAAAGACCCGGATGGTAATCCGCTTCTCTCCCACATCCCTGGAGAAGCGGTACTGATAGTCGCCATACTGCGCCATGGACCAGAAACCGCCGTGGTGCTGGGGCTTTTAACCAATCTCATAGCGATCCCCCGCCTCTGGCACGAGTGGCCGCGCAGAGAGCAGCGCCTCGCTGGTTTCGCCAACGCCTTTTTTCTCTCGGCTGCTGCGGGTGTCTTCGGATTTCTCTACGAAAACCAGGGTGGGCAGCGAGTGGTTCAGCGGCTTGACTGCGATGTGGTTTTCGTCCACCCGCTGCTGGTAGAGGTTCCCTTGCTGGTCGCCAGCTTCGTGGTCTATGAAATTGTCTACCGCCTTTACTTCGCCATCGGTCTACACTTTGGTTACGGCCTGACTCTGCGCCGCGTGCTGCTCGACCCCACCCTGGGAATGTTCCGGCACTTTGAGAACGTGGGTGCACTAATCGGGCTGGTACTATGGACCCGCTGGGGCTGGGGCACGCTTCCCTTCACCGCTCTCATGATGGAAGCACTCATGCTCTCTGCCCGTGAGTTCTCCCGGCGTATTGATCTGGGTGGAGAAGCCCTCACGGACCCGCTTACCGGCCTCACAAACGCACGCGGCCTGCACGGTGCGATACAGGCTCAGCTTCAGCGCGGTACTCCCTTCTGTCTGCTCTTTCTAGACCTGGATAACTTCAAGCAGGTAAACGATACGTTCGGCCATGCCGTGGGCGATGATCTACTGCAAAAAACCGCCGATACCCTTAAAAACGCCATTCGTAGCGGAGACGAAGTCGGTCGGTTAGGTGGCGATGAGTTCGTGGTGGTGCTCGCTGGCACCAGTCCTGAACCTGCCGCACAGGCCGCACGGCGCCTGTGTAAGAAATTGGATACGGTCTATGCCGGGCATGATGCGGCCACACGCGCCGGTGTGAGCCTGAGCCTAGGAATCGCTGCGTACCCCGACGATGGCGAGACGGTAGAGGCGCTCTTAGACCACGCCGACAAGCGCATGTACAAAGATAAGCGCGCCCGCAAGCCAGAAGCCGCGCGCGCTGCTTAGTAGCACCCGCGCGATATAATCAAGCCTCGAGACTTACCCCACGGAGGACTCTCTTTTGTCTATTCTCGTCGTCGGCGGCGCGGGCTACATCGGCTCGCATACGTCCCTGCTGCTCAAAGAGCGCGGCTTCGATGTCGTCATTCTTGACAACTACGAGCTGGGCCATCGTAAGGCAGTCGAAGTCATCGGCTGTCCCTTCGTTTATGCGGACTATGGTGATAGCGCCGCTGTCGGTAAAGCGATTCGGGATTACGGCGTCGATGCCGTGATGCACTTCGGAGCCTATGCCTCGGTGCCAGACTCGGTCGCCAACCCCCGTAAGTACTACGAAAGCAATATCGGCAAGGGTCTGAACCTGCTGGGCGCCATGCTGGATAATGGTGTAAAGAACCTTATCTTCAGCTCCTCCGCAGCAACATTCGGTGAGCCCACCATTCTGCCGATTCCGGAAGACCACCCACAGAAAACCACGAACCCCTACGGCGAGACCAAGCTGATGTTCGAACGGATTCTAAAGGACTACGAGCACGCATTCGGCCTCACCAGTGTCAGCCTGCGCTACTTCAACGCCGCTGGCGCCGACCCAGCAGGCCGCCTGGGTGAGGACCACACGCCAGAACAGCACGCCCTGCCCTTACTCTTAGATACCGCTCTGGGTCGCCGCGAGAAGTTCTTCGTGTATGGCACCGACTGGGACACCCGCGATGGTAGCTGCCTGCGTGACTTCATCCACATAGAAGACCTGGCAGATGCTCATATCCGCTCCCTGGACTACCTGCGCAAGGGCGGCAAGACCACTGCCTACAACCTGGGTAACACCTACGGCACCACGGTCTTAGAGGCTCTGGCCGCCGCCGAAAAGGTAACCGGCGTAAAGATAAACTGGGAGTCCGCCCCCCGCCGCCCCGGCGATCCAGGGCGCTTATGCGCCTCCTGCGAGAAGATCAAAACCGAGCTTGGCTGGAGCCCGAAGTACCCAGATATCGAATCCATCCTTGCCCATGCCTATGAGTGGCGCAAAAAGCACCCCCAGGGCTATCGAAGCTAGAACAAACACGAGGGATTGAAATCCCTTGGCATTATGGTTTATACGTATTTAGGGCTGCCACTGTGTGGCAGCCTTATTTGCTTGTGATTGCCCTTCGAAAAAGGCAATCTCGGTCAAGTTTTCTAATGCGTTCGCCGGGATACTGACAGCGGTATGGACAACGAGACAGAGTTAAGGCGACTGGTGACAGCCAGTATCGGAGAAGCTCCCAAAGCAGAGGCTATGGCGGAGGCGGTGTTTCAGAGCCGCTTTCACTTTCACCGTAGCTTCTGCAAGACTCTGGGAGAGCCGCCTGCTCGGCTGGTACGCCGACTGAATCTGGAGCGAGCGGCCTTCAGCCTGAGAGCCACGGATAAGGACATTATCGTGGTGGCGCTAGAGGCGGGCTACCAGAGTCACGAGGGATTCACACGCGCTTTCCGACGTGCGTTTCAGATGTCTCCACGCGAGTACCGCAACGCAGCTCGCCGTATACAGGACCTCCCCGGTACGAGTGGTCTGCACTTCGATCCTACGATTACTCTCAAAGAAACAGGAAACAGAAACATGGACCTTATTGACCTGATGTTGAACTCAGACTACACTGCCAAACGCAGCTTATTAGAATGTGGAAAGCTTCTTACAGATAGGCAGCTAGATGCCCCATTAGCTTTTCGGCATACCCTCACTCCTTTTGTGGAACCCGCAAGGACACTAAGAGAATCTCTGCAGCGGATTGTGGAGAGTGGCTGGCTAGATGGTATGTGGCGCGCGCTGAACTACACGCCAGAAGACCCGGCCTATCGCACTCTTTCAGGAGAATCTCCCGAGCAGCTTCAGGCAAGGCTTCACAGCTTCCATACGTCGTTTCGAACGTTCGTGCAGTATGTCCGCAAGGAGAACCTGTGGAGCAAAGAGTGGGTGGATGAGTCTTGCGACGAGCCACATACTTTCTCCGTTGGTGGAGTCATTGAGGCCACTCTGACCTGGGATATTGCCTACCGAATGATGCTGGCTCGTCAGTTCGAAGCCATGGGCTTCAGCTCTAACATCATCTGAAGCATAGAAAAACCTCTGGCCTCATGTGAGGCCAGAGGTTTTGTTGTGTTATGGGTAAGTCTAGGCGGCGGAGAGGCGCGCGGCGACTTTGTCCCAGTTAATGACGTTCCAGATAGCGGCCAGGTAGTCCGGGCGGCGATTCTGGTAGTTGAGGTAGTAGGCGTGCTCCCAGACATCGATACCCAGAATCGGGGTGCCGGAGGTGCCAGCAATCTCTTTACCCATGAGCGGGCTATCCTGGTTCGGGGTGGATGCCACCAGCAGCTTGCCACCATCGGCAATCAGCCAGGCCCAGCCAGAGCCGAAGCGCTTGGTGCCTGCATCGTTCATCGCTGTCTTCAGCGCATCCAGCGAGCCGAAGGTGGAGTCGATGGCGGTGGCGAGAGCGCCAGACGGGGCAGAGGCGCCACCGGGGGTGAGAATGTCCCAGAACAGAGTGTGGTTGGCATGACCGCCGCCATTGTTGCGGACTGCAGGGCGTGCTGCTTCGGGCACGGAGGCCAGGTCTGCGATTAAGTCTTCTACCGACTTCGCAGAAAGCTCCGAGTCTTTCAGAGCGTTGTTGAGGTTGGTTACGTAGGCCTGATGATGCTTGCCATGATGAATCTCCATGGTCTTCGCATCGATATGCGGCTCCAGAGCATCAAAGGCATAGCCCAGCGCGGGCAGGGTATATTCGGGCATCGGGTTGTCTCCAGTGAAAATCAGGGCGCTTCTTGCGCCACGTGGAGTATACCCGCAAACCGACAACCGGGTTCCGTCGAATCTTTACACTACTTGCGGGTCTTCCGAGCCACAGATAAAGCCGTTTTTCCAATGCCAAAAGCTCGAAATAATAGTGGGGCGATGGGCGGAATCAGCCCCAGCTTCTGAGCAGCTTTGAAGCCAAGCGATGGCGCTTTCTTGGGTAGAGCCCGTGCTTTTATGACACCGCGCGCGGTACGTGCCAGCCCCACTCCTTTGAGCAGCCGCTGAGGGGTCAGAATCATCCCCGCAGGCGGCGGCGCGATACCAATGGCCTCACGAGTCGCCATAGCATTTTCGTGAATCGCCTTCGCACGGGCGCCGACGCTGGCAAGCCCTTTCCCTGTCTCAACAACTTGCTTACCGCTCTCGGCCAGGCCCTGAGCGCGATTGGCCACGGTTTTCACCGGGCCACGGGCAATTTTCAGGCCCAGTAGGACTGCAGCAGCCAGTCCTACTATTTGTAGGCCAAAGAGCAGATACACAAATAGATTGACATCCATGGTTATCGAACAGGTCTTCCGGCGCTAGCGGCGTTCAGAAGGGTTTTGGCGGTGCCATCATCGGGCTGGAATTTTATCACCATACGGAGATAGTCCCCCGCTGGCTTGTACTGGCCACGGTTGATGAACTGGCGCGCAATATCGGTGCGCAGACGATACGGCTGTTCGTCGTCCTGGGTCACTCGCCCGGATTGTACCAGGGCTTCCCCCGCGTCTTTATCACGCCCCATCTGGAGATAGGTCGAAGCGAGGCCCTGATAGAGCCAGTGCCGCAGTTTCTTGCCCGTGCCTGCATCGGCCTTTACACCCTCTAAGTAGGCTTTCTCGGCTTTGTCATATAAGAACCGGCGCGCATAAGCGCTGCCGATACGGTATTTGGCCAGCGCTCGTGAGCCACCATTCTGCGCCATGCGCTCGTAGTACGGCACAGCCTTCTCTGGCTCGCCGCGTTCGGCTTCGATATCGCCCGCCAGCTCCCAGAGCGCGGAGTCGGAGAACTTCGGCTCGAACTGAGCGGCTACTTTTGAGGCGGCGTTGAGCGGCGCGGTCCGATAGGTTGCTTGAATCTTGCGGGCACGGAGTAGGTGGATTCGCGCCAGATTATAGAGCAGAAAATTGCGATCCCCCTGCGGGGCTTTTGCCAGCGCTTCCTGAACGACTGTAGCGCTGCCGGTGTAGGACTGAGTATCTAGCAGAGCGGGCTCCAGGAGATCGGTCAGATCCGAAGCAGGGGCTTTTTCCAGAGCTAGAAGCAAGTCACCACGAGCGGCGGCAACATCGCCGCCGGTCACTCCCTCAACCGCCTGGCGAATATCGCGCTCGGTAGCGGCATCGGGTTTAGGCTGTCCCGTCAGTCCCGCATGGGCTGCGAGCGGAACGAGCAAAAGCGCGGCGGCAAGCAGAGTGATCTTCATTTTTTCCATCCTACCCTATTGGATGCCCCAGAGGCCCTGCAGGTTTCACGACCCGGTAAAAAACGTGTGCAGGAAGGAAAGATTCAAGATATACTCCGAGGCAAGCGTCGTCCCCGCTTGCCTCGTGTTTTCACGTCCCAACGGCCCCGACGTTCCCTTCAGTCAGCTCGGGTACCTCTACTATGCGTTTCCTCGCCAATTTGTTCGGTCGCTTCACCAAAAACCTCGGTATCGACCTGGGCACGGCAAATACTCTCGTCCATGTTCACGGTAAGGGCATTGTCCTGCGTGAGCCTTCTGTCGTTGCGCTGAATAAGAATACGAACGAAGTCCTGGAAGTGGGTGAGGAAGCCAAGCGCATGCTAGGCCGCACTCCTGGGCATATCGTCGCTATCCGCCCGCTAAAAGATGGAGTCATTGCCGACTTCGACCAGACCGAGCGTATGCTGCGCTACTTTATCGAGAAGTGCAACCGCAAGCGCAACTGGATGCACCCACAGGTGGTTGTCGGTATCCCTTCCGGCGTCACCGAAGTCGAGCGACGCGCGGTATTAGAGGCGACCCGAAAAGCAGGCGCTCGCGATGCGTTTCTGATCGAAGAGCCCATGGCGGCGGCTATCGGAGCGGGACTGCCCGTGGCCGAGCCCCAGGGGTCTATGATTGTGGATATTGGCGGTGGTACAACCGAGGTGGCGGTTATCTCGCTCTCGGGTATCGTGACCAGCCGCTCGGTGCGTATTGCGGGCGATGAAATCGATGAAGCGATTGCGGCCTATGTGCGGCGACAGTACAACCTCTTCATCGGTGACCGCACCGCCGAGGATATCAAACTGCAGATCGGCTCGGCGTTTCGCCTGGAGCAGGAGCTGCAGATGCAGGTGCGTGGGCGAGACTTGCTTACCGGTCTTCCCCGCTCCCTGACCCTTACCTCTCAGGAAATCCGCGAAGCGATCATGGAACCGGTCAACCAGATCGTGGAGGCTGTCAAGATTGCGCTCGAAGTTACCCCGCCCGAGCTTGCGGCGGACATTATGGACTCGGGTATCTATCTGGCAGGTGGTGGAGCGCTTATTCGTGGTATCGACCGGTTGATTCATCAGGAGACCAGCATGCCTGTCGTCATAGCAGACGACCCGCTCTCGTGTGTCGCACTCGGAGCCGGAGCTGTGCTTGAAGAAGCAGAGAACCATCCGGGCCTGCGCAATGTCCTTTTGAACCAAAACACCTACTGAGGAGAAGTCCCTCGTGAAACCACGCCGCCACTGGCGAGCCCCGCAGCCGCTGACCGCACCGTCTCGCAATCGTCACACCGCGAGCAGCGCCCTTCCGCTGGCGCTGCTGCTCATCGCGGGTGGCATGGGGCTGGGCTATCTGCACAAGCGACTTCAGGCAGCGAAAAAGCCAGACCCGGTGCTCTCGGCAGCAGGGGGTAGCATTCTCCCCTTCCAGAAGGGGGTAGCGACAGCTGAAGCGGGCATGGGTGGAAGTTTCTCGGCTCTCTTCCGAGGTGGCGCTCTCCAAAAAGAAAACACCGCGCTGCAAGAGCGTGTGGCGGCACTGGAGCTAGAGAACTCTCGCCTGAAAGATGCTGCCGCGCAGAACGAGCGCTTGAAGGGTGAGTTGGATTATGTTTCCCGGCAGGCACAGCCGCCACTAGCTGCCGAGGTCCTGAGTTGGCTGCCGAGCCCAATTAAGCAGACTATCACCATCGCCTCTCGTGCCAGTGCTGGCGTGAAGACTGGCTCTATCGTCGTTACGTCTAAAGGGCTTGTGGGCAAAGTCGTCGAAGCCGAGGCCCTCCGCGCACAGGTACAACTCTTAGTAGACTCTGACTCCCGTGTGGCCGCTATGGCGGTTCGTCGCGACAAGATTGTAGGTAAGGGCGTGGTCATAGGGCAGGGCTGCGATATGGAGGGCTGCAACAAAGGTGGCCGCACCAAGGCCCTGAGCTTCGAGTTCCTGCGCCCGGAAGACACGCTCCAAAAAGGCGATAAGGTGGTTACCAGCGGCGAGGGCGGTGTATTCCCTCAAGGTATCACCATCGGCTGGGTGGAAGATGTGACTCAAGACGCGGCGCATTTCTCTAAGACCGCCACGGTAAAACCTGCCACGCCACAACCTGGCGATCTACGAGAAGTCCTGGTGCTTCGGTGACTCGCCTGAACCGGCGCTCCCCCTCCGTAGAAATCGACCTCTTCGGATTCGTGCCCGCCTGGGTCTGGCTGATTCTTCTGTTCGGACTCGCTGCCGGATTCCAGTCATCCATTGCGTCGCGCGTCGGCTTCTTTGGCGGCGCTCCAGATTTTCTGCTCACTCTAACCTTGACTGCTGCACTCCTGGCCGATGCCGCCACCGGCGCTATTGTCGGCTTCGTGGGTGGCCTACTGGCTGCCGCCGTTGCCGGACAAACCGTGGGCACCTATATCGCCAGCCGCACGTTCACCGCCTGGCAAGCCGCATGGACCACAGGCCGATTTATTGAAAGTCGCCCCTGGGTAGTGGTTCTGGGTGTTTGTGTCGGCACTCTGGCCACCGAGATTCTCTACGTACTCGGCTATCCTCATATCCGCCTGAGCCTCTGGTGGCGGGCCACTCTGGTAAGCGCTCTCATGAACGCTCTGCTCTCCATCCCTACCTACTTCATGCTCAAGCGCCTCGGCTGGCAAAAAGACAGCAAATAGACTAATGGGGCTTGGTTCTACTTCTTCGGCTTTAGGAGCAGCAAACGCTCTTGCTTACTACCGCGAGTACGTACCAGCAGCGTGCCGTTATCGGCGAGCCCTTCTACAGTTACCAGGCGACCGTAAGAGCCGCGCACGAAAAGCTCATCTAGAATGATTGGCTTGCCACTCTTGGGCAAGAGGATTTCTAAATCGGTAGCTTTATAGCAGAATGTAGCTCGCACCCCCACGGGCCACTTGGCCTCCAGTGTCGCGGTACCCAGTACATCACCGCGGGCATTGATACGGTGTGCACGTGAGCCATACCAGTTTCGTGCGCTGTCTTTACCCTTATACGCAGGCGCACTGAGCCTATGGATTCCTCCCTTTATGTCCCACCAGACCGCGTTTACATAGCCCGGTCCGCTGGACTCCGTGTAGCCGCAGGCAAGGCCGCCACGTGCGATATGAGTGGCATGGGTCCAATCCTGTCCTTCCAATCCTACCAATTTCTGGCGCTTGCCACCCGGCAGCACTCGCTCGGGAGAAGCCGAGTTATCCGTTAGATATCCCCCATCATCTGCCATAGCAGATGGCGTGTCTTCCAGTTCCTTTTCTTGCTGGAATAGAGAAAGGCTCCAACTCACACCCTGTGGACTCTCCGTGCCGCGCCCGAAGACGATTAGAGGCGATGTATCTGCCAGGCCAACCACGGTTGTCTGGCCTGTAACGGCTTGATCTGGAAAGAGAATATCTACCTGACCGTTTTTAATCACAGCCGCCCGGTTAGAGAGCTGACCGCCTATCGCTCCCTTGCTCGTAATCGCCCAGGGAAGGAATCCCTCCTGCAGTGGAGTCTTCTTGCCATCCGGGGTACGCACATAGCCTGGCTTCAGGGCGAATCCTACGGCTACTGCTCCCTGGGGCGATAGAGCAACCCGGTCGCCCGGCGTGCCCAGATTGGTAACAGCAAACCGTGTGGCAAGCGTTTCCTTGCTCGGTGGCTTGGCCTGGGCTATAGCACCAGCCAGAAGAACAGTTAAAGCTAGGGCAAGCGACTTCATAAGATCCGCTTCACCACTGAGGTAGAATTTTCCTTGTGATCTACCTCGACCATGCCGCTACCACCCCGGTCGCGCCGGAAGTGCGCGATGCCATGCTCCCCTATCTGGGAGAGCGATTCGGAAACCCATCCAGCATCCATCAGCTCGGGCAGGAAGCACGGCGGGCGCTCGATGGCGCGAGAGATACGGTGGCTGAGGCGTTAGGGGCGGAGTCCAGCGAGATGTACTTTACGTCCGGGGGCACCGAGGCTGGGAATCTGGCGATACTCGGGACGCTCTTAGCGACACGAGAGACCACAGGGCGCACGGGGATAATTACCAACCACGCGGAGCACCACTGTGTTCTAGACGCCGCTCACTATGCACAGGCGCTTGGATTCTCTGTGAAAGTTCTGCCGGTAGACGCTCAGGGACGTGTGTTACCGGAAGCTGTAGCCGAGGCAATAGACGATAACACGGCGCTGGTCTCCATAATGCACGCCAACAACGAGCTGGGGACGATTCAGCCAATCGCTGAACTGGCTGCGCTGGCGCATGCCCATGAAGCGCTCTTTCACACCGATGCTGTTCAGACTCTGGGGGCAATGCCACTGAGTGTGACTGCCCTGGGGGCAGACCTGCTCTCTATCTCCGGACATAAGATCTATGGGCCGAAAGGCACCGGGGCGCTCTATGTCCGCAAAGGGGTAAAACTCTACCCCCTGTTCCATGGCGGCTCTCAGGAGCGGCAGAAGCGGCCCGGCACAGAAAACGTGGCGGGGATTATCGGGTTCGGTGAAGCAGTGCGACAGCTTCCCAACTGGCGCGAAGAGGCGGCGGCACACATGACTACACTTCGGCAGTTGTTCTGGGACCGACTTCAAGAAGCGATTCCTGGTGTGGCTCTCAATGGGGTTCCCTTCGGCCCGGAGCGCCTGCCCGCGAACCTGAATGTTCAGTTCCCGAAGAAAGACGCGGAGACGATTCTACTGGCTCTGGACTTTCACGGAATTGCGGCATCCGCGGGGAGCGCTTGCGCTTCGGGCAGCCTGGAACCCAGCCATGTACTGGTGGCTATCGGCCTGTCTCTGACTGATGCCCGAGCCTCAGTGCGGTTCTCGCTAGGCCGAAAGTCGACGGAGGCGGAGGTCCATAAAGCGGTTGACACGCTGGCACAGATTGTCAACCACTGAACTACCCAGGCCGAGGATATTTCAAACACATTTTTTCTGCACATCTGCAGAAGCAAATGGCATCTGAAACCACGTCAGGCCATTAAAAATCTTGCTCGAAAATTCTGCGCTGTGACAGCAGAATTTTCGGAGTCGTCCCCACCAGTTCCGGCCAATTTCCGCCCAAAACGCTTAAAGTAAACGCTTACGAAAAATGCTATCCAACGCGCATTACATCTTCTGGATTAGCTGGTTTTTGATTGTCTATACGTACGTCTTGTTTCCCATTCTCATCTACGCTGCCGCACGCGCACGCAAAGCGAAATCAAGCCTGGAATCGAGTACGACAGAGGGATATCTCCCCAGAGTCTGCATGGTAGTAGCGTCCTACAATGAAGCGGCGACGCTGCCCGATAAGCTGAAAAATACCTGGGAGCTAGACTACCCGGCGGATAGGTTCCGCCTGGTGATTGGCTCAGATGGCTCCAGCGATGCCTCTCATGAGCTTCTAAGCGCCTGCAACGACCCGCGCTTGGTGAAGCATCTCTTTACGGAGCGCCGGGGGAAGATCTCGGTACTAAACGATCTAGTGTCTCGCATCTCAGAGAGTGATGCAGAGATTCTCGTGTTCTCGGACGCTAACACCATGTTCGCGCCGGATGCACTGCGGAAACTGGTAGGGCATTTCCAGGATCCGAAAGTTGGGTGCGTCAGTGGAGAGCTGAAACTGGAGAAAAAAGGCGGTGTCTCCGGCGAGGGGTTCTACTGGCGCTATGAGAACTGGATTAGAAAAGCGAGAGCCACTTAGGGTTCTTGATTGGATGTAATGGGGGCATATTCGCGCTACGACGCGAGCTGTACGAGCCGCTGCCCGCCAATACGATTGTAGAGGACTTTGTTATCACCCTGCGCATCTTAGAAAAAGGGTGGAACGTCATTTTCGAGCCGGAAGCTGTGGGGGTCGAACCTCCCTGCCCTTCCTCTCGCGCGGAAATGGTGCGCAAAATTCGCATCGGTGCCGGAAACTTCCAGGCACTGTTCCTTACGCATCGATTGCTCTGGCCAACCTACGGCCTGCGCTCCTTTGCCTACTGGGGGCATAAGGTCATACGGTGGTTCGTGCCGGTGTTCCTCATTGCTGCGTTCCTCTCCAATATCTGGCTCCTATCGAGCCCGTTCTTTCTAGTGTTATTTTTGCTTCAGTTTATTGGCTTTATGGCCGCCTACTGGTCGTATTTCTCAGTAGAGACCAGGCCCGCACCGAAATTGATTCGCCTGTGCGGATACTTTTATTTGATGAATTATGCTATCTTCTGTGGACTTTTGCGGTTTATTCGAGGAAATCAGCGGGTGACATGGGAACGAGCGAGCCGATAGGGAGCGGACCGAAGCGTATCATGGAACAGGTAAGACAAGAACAAGAATTCGATATCTCACGACTTCAGCAAATGATAGATACGGTGGGTATGCAGGTGGACCGCGAGCCGGACAACACAGCAGCCCGCCTGCGCCTTGCCTGGTGCTTTCTGGGTCGCGCTCTCTATCGGGTCGGTCAGACCTCGGTAGTGCCAGCGGTGCCTCTAAGCGATGGTGATGCTGATACTCTAGAGCTGCTGCAGAAGTGCTTACATCAGGTAACCGTGGTTCGGCAGATAAGCCTGCAGTCTCACGAGCAGCAAGAGGCACAGATGCTGTACTCGCTGATCGGCATGGCAAACGGTCACCAGGTGACACAGAAGTCAGACGATGAGGCCAATGCGATTCTTCAGAATCTCATGGTAAGCCTGCGCTCTGCCAGCTCGCCTCGTTCCTCGCTAGAGCCGCGCCACTACCCTCGTCGCCAGCACCATCGGCGCTGAGTTAAGCCAAAATATAAAGCCCTCGCTGGACTCTTCCAGCGAGGGCTTTACTGTGCTGCCAGCTCTATTAGCGGCGGAATAGAACCAGCAGGCTCATAACAGAGCCGATGTAGGTAAGCGGGTTCTGCTTGGGGGTCTTCGGATAGGGTACCGTGATAATGTCCTCAGCCTGAATCGGCGTCGCCTGATCGCTGGCAACTGTCAGGTTATAGGTCTTGGTCTCTATGCCACCGGCAGCCAACTTCCTCTGAACGGTGATCTTCTTGGTATCCACCCGGTTCAGAGGACCACCCGCAGCGGCGATAGCCTCATTTAGAGTAATCGTTTCTCCAACGAGCGCGACTGGGCCGGAGCGTGGCACTCCCCCATTGACCGTAAACACTTTGGGCTTTTCCAGCTTGCGCACAAAGATTTCGTCCTTGTCTTTCAGAACCAGGTCTTTCTCTTTAGCGCCTTCCTGAATCTCTTTGTAAGGAACGGCTATCTCTTTGCCATCTCGCATGACTACAACTTTATTGCGGTCTCCCAGGTCGGTGACTCCGCCGGAGAACTGAATGGCTTGTAGTACTGTAAACGCATCGGTGAGATTCAGTAGCTGAGGTGTCTTCACTTCCCCATTAATCTTCACGGAGCCTGCACGGCGTACAAAGATTTCGTCTTTGTCTTTCAGAAGGACATCTTTTTCTTTGGCGCCTTCTTGAATCGCCTTGTAGGGAATCGGGATTTCCATACCATCGCGCAGAATGAAGATGCGGGAGCGGTCTGCGAGCTCGGTGACACCACCAGCAAGCTGAATGGCCTGAAACGCCGTGCTGGTGTCCACCAGGTTGGCTACCTGAGGCGTTTTCACCTCGCCATTGACCTTAATGGTTCCAGCCACCTGCACGCGGGCGCGCACATAGATCTTGTCACCATCTTCCAGCAAGGGATTGTTCGGCCCTTCGGGGGCATCAGCGCCCGTTCGGAAGGCCAGATAGTTCACCACAATCTGCTTCTCGCCACGGGTAATGACGACTTTGCTAAGGTCAGCCGTGGGGGTGATGCCGGAGGGTTCCAGCACTTCGCCGAGTCGGGTGTCATCGGTAAGCGCCATGCGCCCCTGCTTATCCAGAGCGCCTGAGAGGAGCACACTGCGAACCGGTCGGCCTATGATTGCCACCAGGACCTGCGGGCTGCGCAGCAGATTCTTCTTCTTATAGACATCGGCGATAGCAGTGGCGGCACGTGTGGCGGTCATACCTGCTACTTTGACATTACCCACCAGCGGCATGGTAATGGTGCCATCTGCGTTGACCGGATACTGCCCGGTGAGAGAGGCCTCTCCCTGGATCTGTACACCGATAACATCGCGCGTACGGATGGCTCCGGTAATCGCAGGGCCTCCCTGATCGGTTCCTGCCGGTGGCTGTGCCTGGCCAGCTTGAGCGAGCACAGGTGAGGAGACAGAGGCGCAGACAAGCGAAAGCACCAGTAGAGACGAAGCGTACAGGCGGCGGCCTTTAACCTCGATTCCCCGGGAATCACTGTCAATACGTAAAAACTTCTCTACTTTATTCATAACCAGAATAACCCGTAGTCAAAGTGCCTTCTGCCCCTCGGGTGTGCAAGGTAATAGATTACCGCCGAAAAATTGCACTACCTTTATGGGTTAGGGCACATCTCTTGCAGAATTCGCCGTCAGCATGGAGAAGGACTGAAATTTCGACTATGAGAGAGATCGCCCTGGTTACTGGTGGAGCTGGCTTTATCGGCAGCCATCTTGTTGACTTACTACTACAGCAGGACTGGACAGTTCGCGTGTTGGACAACATTAGCTCCGGCACGCTAGATAACCTTATTAGTAAATCAGGCCAGCTCGAGCTGGTCGAAGGGGATATTCGGAACCCGGATGACTGCGTACGTGCCGCCGAGGGAGCGAACGCGGTCTTTCATTTGGCGGGCATGGCCTCTGTTGGCGATGCAGTCGCGAATCCGCTTTTAGCCCATGAAGTGAACCTCACGGGTACGCTGAACATGCTGCTGGCCGCGCGCAACGCCAAAGTCCGCCGGTTTGTCTTCTCTCATCTACCTCGGTCTATGGCAACGCGGATACGATTCCGACCTCGGAGACACAGCTTGTCGCCCCTCTCTCGCCCTATGCGTCTCAGAAGGCCGCGGCGGAGATGTATTGCCGGAACTTTTGCGATCTCTATGGGCTGGAGACCGTGATACTGCGCTACTTCAATGTCTTCGGGCCGCGCCAGTCTATCTACTCCGGCTATGCCGCTGCGATTCCGAAGTTCGTGCATGCTGGAATTTCCAACTCGACTCCTATTGTCTATGGAGATGGGCTACAGACCCGTGACTTTGTCTATGTAGGCAACATAGCCTCCGCCAATCTCCTGGCCGCTACCGCAGAAGGAGTCGCTGGCGAGACCTTTAATATCGGCTGTGGTGTCTCTATCTCGCTGCTGGATCTCTTAGAGGAACTAAGAGGAATCACCGGCGCCGAGCTGAAACCGGAGTTCCGAGAGACACGCCTTGGCGATGTACGCCACTCTCGCGCGGATATCTCGCGGGCACAGGCGCTACTTGGCTATACACCGGAAATCAGCCTGCGAGAAGGACTTCGCCGCACTGTCAGTGAAGCTGCTAATAAAATGGCTCCCTTAGAGGCGACGAACCTATGAAATACCTGGGAGGCGCGGTAACAGCTCTCCTATGCCTTGCCCTTGCTGCCTGGTCGCTTAAGATTCTGTGGCCGCTCTGGCGCCAGGACTCTATGCTGACCCACAGCCCAATCCTGGCTCTAGTAGCAGCGGGGTTGCTAGTCTGGCGTAGAAACGATCTTAAGCACTGGGATTCCGCAGATAAGTGGGGGCTGGGACTGCTGGGCATCTCCGCCGTGCTGGAAATCATTGCCGGCTGGGGTGAGATTGTCTTTCTGCAACCGCTAGCGTTCTTAGGAATGTTGCTGGGAATCGTCTGGTTCCTCGGCGGGCGTGAGACCATGCGGGTGTGCGCCTGGCCACTGGGACTGTTCATGTTCACGGTGCCATGGCCAACCACCCTGGTATCGGCACTGGCCTTCCCTATGCAGCTCACCAGTAGCGCCTATGCTGCGTTGTTCGCCGGTATGTTCGGGCTCTCCATTCACCGGGAAGGCGTGCACCTGTCGGTCATCTCTCCGGAGGGTGACAAGGCGATCTACTCGATGATTGTCGCGCAGCAGTGTAGCGGATTGACCTCACTGCTGGTGCTCCTCGCTTTTGGCTACTTAATCGCCTACTTTACCCCCCGCGCCTGGTGGGGGCGACTCCTGCTGGTCCTCACAGTGATTCCGCTGGCGCTGTTCGCCAATGCGGTCCGCCTCACGATTATTCTGGTAGTCGGTGGCCTGACCAATCCTCAGTGGGCCACCTGGGTACATGACAACGAGCAGCCAGTTCTTATCTTTTTCTGTAGCTTCGGTCTACTGGGCCTGCGCCAGCTGCTGATGCAGCGTCTGCCGGACCCCGACGCGCCAAAAACAGTTACGGTTGCGGTGCCACAGCCGGAAGAGACAGTGGAGGTATCTACAGATGAAGAGTAAGCGCTATATCATCATCAACGTGATTCTGCTGGCAACTCTGTTTGGCCTCTACGGAGCCAGCCGCACGACTCCGCCAGATGGCGCCTACAAGGACTGCCTGAAGGGGCTCACACTTCCTTTCCGAGACTGGAATGTGGAAGAGCAGTTCCTCACCGACCGTGAGAACGAGATGCTGCGCCCTGATACCGTGCTTCTGCGCCAGTACAGCAGCTACATGGGTGAGCAGGTCGGCCTGGCCATCGTTGCCGGACACCGGAAGCAGACCGTGCACACTCCGGCCTTCTGTATGGCGGGTGGCGGGTGGAATGCCCTCTCTCAGAGCGAGCAAAACCTAAAGCTCGGCGATACGAACATAGAAACAGTGCGGTCTATTATGGAGGCGCAGGGTAAGCGAATCCTGGTCACCTACTTCTTTACCGATGGCACGAACTCCCAGCGAAGCCTGCCTGCGTTTCAAACCACGCAGTTCTTGCAAAGATTGAAAGGTTACCCCAGTTGGGGCGCTCTGGTACGTATCTCTGTGCCTATTGGTTCGAGCCAGTCAGACGCAGAAAATCTGTCTAACGAATTCGCTCGTACTACGCTTCCTACAGTCCTGCAACGACTCCGCGATGCACGTCCAGGACGCCGCTAAGTACTGCACAATCAGTCTGTTTTTTGCATCTCCACACCGGGTTATAAATACAAGTGAACGAAACATCGGATAATACAGTAACTTCTACGGAGCAGAACACTACTGCAACAACTCCTACACAGGAGCGTATGGCAGGTGTAGGCTCTCCAAGTTTAGCTCAAGGGGAAAGCTTCTTTGTTAATGCGATTATTGCATTCGGACTACTTGCCATTCCGCTAGTACTGCTTGTCCTTTACTATAAAACTATGTTCTTCGGGCTGGCAAACAACGCCGCGATGGATTATGCGCAGTTAGGCAAGAATCTAGCCGACGGTCGGGGTTTCACCACGTTTTATATTCGCCCTCTGGCACTGACACATGGCGATAATTTAATGAATCAGCCCGATCTGATCAACTCGCCCCTCTTCCCATTTCTGCTAGCTCTCTCCTTTGGTGCCCGTGGCGCAACTGATGCTAGCGCGGTCCAGGTATCGGGGCTGTTCTACCTTCTCACCGTGCCGGTTCTCTACCTGCTTGGCTGTCGGGTCTTCTCGCGCAATGTGGCGCTGCTGGCCGTAGCGGTGTATGCCGCAAACCCATTGATGCTGGAGTATGCCACTTCGGGTATGCCCGTAACGCTGCAAGCCTTCCTGATGACCTGTCTGTTGCTGCTGATGCATCAGTTTCTGGTTCGGATACAGGGCCGGGCAGACGATCCCCAGCGCCCCATTCCACATGCACAACTGGTCGGTATCGGAGCGCTGACAGGGGCGCTGTATCTGACAGACTCGTCCATGTTCCCGCTGATTCCGGTCATGGTGCTAGCCGTCTTCTCCATATTGCGGGCGAACAACAGCATTCGTGCGATTACCTCGTTTGCTGTTCCTCTTGTCCTGTTGATACTCCCCTGGATGTTCCGGTTGGGGCGACTGACAGGCAACCCGATCTATGGCCTGCGCGGCATGGAAATATGGATGGGTACCAAGGGCTTCTATATGGGCGGGCTGGCATACCGCACCATGCCTGCGGACCTGGTTCCCGGTCCGGGCCTGTTCCAGGCGGTTGTTCGTAAAATCGTCCTGGGAGTAGGTGAAATTATTCAGACCTTCCCCCAGGTGAGTGCGAGTTGGATGCTGGCCTTCCTGTTGCCCAGTCTGCTGTTTCGCTTCCGTGATACGGCCACGAACTCCCTGCGCACCATAATGATGTATTGCTTCCTGGCCACTATGCTCGGAATGCTTCCCTTCGGTGTCGATATGCCGTTGTTTGCACCGCTGATTCCCATAATGCTGGTGTTCGCCATTGCGTATCTGCTTCGACTGTTGGATCAATCGAACCCGCCTAAGAGCACCCGTATCTTACTGGCTTCCCTACTGGCCGTGAGTGTGGTCCTACCACTTCTCCGTGGCACCATTCTCAGTGACAAACCTACTCCGACCGATGGCGTTAAGACCGCACAGGCGCTTAAGAAAGTAGCGGGTCAGAACGATGCTTTCCTTACCGATCAGCCTTGGCTGGTGGCGTGGTATGCAAACCGACCTGCCGTCTGGATTCCTAACACGGATAGCAACATTACTGCGTACCGAGAGCGCTTCAAGGGCCTCCGCTGGCTGTTCCTTACTGACCAAACTACTGGTTTTTCCCCGGAGTGGCAGAATGCATACAATGCTTTCTATCAATGGAACGTAGAATGCTTACGAATTCAAGTGAACAACCTGGATCCCAAAGCAATCAAGCAGGACATTCAGACCGTAGGTGTTAGCGCCAATGAGCAGATACCACTTACCAAAATTCTAGAAGGATTCTATACAGTAGAGCCTATTGAAAACAATCCGGTGAAAAGGCATACCAGCACTGTAGCCCTGGCTGCTATCCCGGTCAATAAGTAATACAGAAAGATTCTTCTATGGTAGATTGTGGCACTAAAGTTGATTGCTACCAGAGTATCAATAGTGCCTACAGCATTGAAGAGGCTGCGCTGTCTTCTCTCAGTGAGGCACCTTCAATATCCGATTCCTACAAGAAAGGAGGTGAAAAAACAATGAAACAGATTTTTGCAAAGACTCTGTGCGTCGCAGCTCTGCTTTCCGCCGTAACCGCGGCGAACGCAGCGATCTACAACTTCAACGTACCGAAAACTTCCGGTGGTGGCACTGGCTGGAACGTCAAGCTCCAGACCAATGACAACATCACCTGGAACATCCTCGGTATCGAGTCGTTGAGTGGAGCGCAGGCGGCCACAGCACCGGCAAGTACCATCGAGTTCAGCTTCTACGATGATATCCTCGGCACAAACCAGATCCTTATGGTCTCTGGTAGCGGAGGTACCAACGTTGTTGGCCTGAATGGTGGTCAGTGGACGAACGGTCCTAGCGGTCCTGGTACCGTTGACCCCTTCAAGTTCAACACCCCGCTGGCATCTCGATTCCTGCAGCCCTACGGCGGAGCTACTCCGTCCGTTCCGGGAGCTGGTTCGACCGTGTTCACGGGCTCGTTCACCTTGGATAACTCCATTGCAGCTAACTACTTCACCGTAGCTATGCAGGGGCCGGGTTTCCAGAATCAGTGGTCCACCAATCTCATCGCGGTAACGCCTGAGATGCCCGGTGGTGTACTGCTTCTGGCCGCGCTGATTCCCGTGGGCTTCATCGCCCGCAAGCGCTTTAGCGCCTAGTTGAAGGTATCTGCCTAAGGCTTGCTTTAACAGATACCTTCGGGTCGTGTGTACTCGACGGACTAAGGGTAGAGCAGGAGATGGGTCTAACGACTCCTGCCCTACCCTGTTCTATTTTTGGCTGCCAATCACTACTTTTTCAGGTAAAAACTAAATGAAGCGGGCACAGTTATTCACCACAGCCGCGCTGGGAGGTTCCGCAGGAATGCTGGGGCTGGCCTGTCTTTTCCGACAATCGCACCCTGTGGAGCAGAGTCCCTCATTGGGTAAACTGTCCATCTTCCCCCCAGACAATCCCTGGAACCAGTCTATTGAGAAGGCCTCCGTGGATCCTGCTTCCGACCAGCTTATCGCCAGTATCGGAAAAGACCTGTCGCTTCATCCGGACTTCGGTTTCTATTACAACGGAAGACACGTAGGAATTCCCTATTGTTTCACCGCACCAGACACTCCCAAAGTTCCCGTGCGGTTTGAATACGAAGCAGCGAGCGATCCCGGCCCCTACCCCATTCCCAAAGATGCCCCCATAGAGGGTGGGCCAGACTCTAATGGAGACCGCCACCTCCTCATTATTGACCGGGACAACCAGAAGCTCTATGAGCTGTTCGCCGCCTATCCGGAGCCGGGTGGCGGATACAGAGCGGGTTCCGGCGCTATCTATGACCTGCGCTCCAACAAGCTGCGCCCGGCGGGCTGGACCTCCGCTGACGCCGCTGGGCTGCCTATTTTCCCCGGCCTGGCTCGCTATGAGGAAGCAGTAGAGCAAAAAGCGATACGCCATGCCCTGCGTTTCACGGTGAAGCAGACTCGCCGTGCCTATGTCTCCCCGGCCCGTCACTTCGCCAGCCGCAGCCGAGACATTCAGCTTCCGCCTATGGGGATGCGAGTGCGCTTGAAAGCGAGCTACGACCTCTCTGGCTTCCCACCTAGCGCCCGCGTGATTCTCCAGGCGCTGAAAACCTACGGCATGATTCTAGCCGACAATGGTGGCAACTGGTATCTATCTGGCGCGCCCGACTCCCGGTGGAATAGCGGTGAGATAAACACCCTGAAGCGGGTGCACGGCTCGGACTTAGAGGTGGTGAAGATGGGGCCATTAACCACGGGCTAGCGGCGCTACAGGCAGGAACTTCTACTGGCCCCGGCGAACCGTTTGCCCGATGCCTCGTTTTGTTGCGTTTGGCGAGCTAATGCTTCGCCTCTGCCCACCCGGCGCCCTTCGCCTGACCCAGACCACCACACTAGAAGTCGCCTTCGGCGGCGCAGAAGCCAATGTCGCTGTAGCGCTGGCCGGGCTGGGCGAGAGTGCCAGCTTTGTAACCCGCCTGCCCGAAAACTCGCTCAGTACTCTGGCCCGGAATACTCTGCGCGGACTGGGCGTAGATACAGGTGGCATAGTGCCTGGCGGAGACCGCATGGGCGTGTACTTTATCGAGCCCGGTGCGGGGAATCGCCCGGCGGTAGTAACCTATGATCGTGCCCGCTCCGCGATTGCCGAAGCCGACCCGACTGCGTTCGACTGGGATGCGCTGTTGAAGGGGGCGGAATCCTTGCACCTCACCGGCATTACCCCCGCTCTCTCCGCCTCCTGCCGCCGCGCTACTCTGGAAGCCGCGACTGTGGCCCGCTCCCGAGGCGTTTTTGTAAGCGTAGATATCAACTACAGAAGCAAGCTCTGGAGCCCCTCAGAAGCCGCCAGCGCCATGGAGGAGCTGCTCCCCCTCACGGATTTCTGCTTCGCCAGCCAGGGGGATTTGGGGCAGCTCTTCGGCATCACAGATGAGGACTACCAGGCAGCAGCCCAAAAGCTGACAGCCCGATTCCCGAACCTGAAAGGTGTCGCTGCCACGCTCCGTGAGCCGTTTGTGGGCTCACTGGCGGCACTTCGTGCGGGCTTACTATGGCAGGGCACGTATGCAGAGAGCCCGCGCTATGAGTTTGCCGTGGTAGACCGAATCGGCGCCGGTGATGCGTTCGCTGCCGGAGTCCTGCTGAAGCTGCTCGACAAAGCCACTGCACAAGAGGCGATTACGTTTGGCGCCGCACTGGGAGCGCTGAAGCACAGCATTGTAGCTGACTTCTGCCACCTGACTCGCGCGGAGGTAGAAGAGTTCTTAAAAAGCGGCGACCAGACAGGGCGTGTACAGAGATGAGGCCCTCATCCCCCACCCCTTCTCCCAACGTCCTCGTGCCTCGGCCTCTCTGGGAGAAGGGAAGCAAGAGCGTTCCTCTCCAATGTCTTCCGGTTCCCCCCCTCCCGTTGTGGCCTGACGAAGGAAGGACTTTGGGAGAGGGGCCAGGGGTGAGGGCACACATAAACCATGAATAAAACAGAGATTATTAGCCGGTTGCAGAATCCGCCGGTGGTAGCCATTATCCGCGCGGACTCCTCGGACCAGCTTCTAGGAGCCGCGGAGGCGCTGGTAGCCGGGGGCATCTCGGCTATGGAAGTCACCATGACTACCCCGAACGCCTTAGAGGTTATCAAGAGCGTATCCGAAGCGCTGGGTGATCAAATTCTTATGGGAGTCGGTACCGTGCTGGACACCGAGACCTGCCGGATGGCTCTGCTGGCAGGAGCGAAGTTTGTGGTGACTCCGGTCATGAAACCGGACATAATTTCTATGTGCAACCGCTACTCTATACCGATTGCCTGTGGCGCTTACACTCCCACGGAAGCGCTGACGGCGCATGAGGCCGGGGCGGACTTCATCAAGATCTTCCCCGCAGATGGACTGGGACCGGGCTATATGAAAGCGATTCTGGCTCCTCTGCCCATGCTTCGGATTATCCCCACGGGCGGCGTGGATGCGACCACGGCGCGTAGCTTCTTAGACGCCGGATGCGTGGGTGTGGCGGCAGGATCCAGTCTGGTGAGTAAGGAGATTCTGAAGAACCAGGACTGGGCGGCGCTTACCGAGCGAGCCAGGGCGTTCGTGGCGGCGGTGACAGTATGAGGCGAAAGACACACGGCCCCAAGGTAGAAAAGCTTACTACATACCGGCTTTCTACTCCCCTACCGGAGCCGGTGCTATGGGCGCATGGGCGCCGGACGCACCGGGAGGCGCTTCTGGTCAAGGTAGAGACTGAGGGCGGTGCGGAAGGCTGGGGAGAGTGTGGTGGCCCAGCAGCACTGGCTGAGGCTGCGGTGCATGACCTCTACGCGCCGCACTTACTGGGGCAGGATGCGCTTCAAACTGAGGCTATCTGGAACCGACTCTATACAGCTAGCCTGCCCTGGGGGCGCCGGGGTGTGTCTATCGGAGCGCTATCCGGCATAGATATGGCGCTATGGGACACGAAGGGGCATCTGCGGCGCTGTCCGGGTACGGAGCTATTCGGCGGGCGCCTGCGGGAGCAGGTCTCGCTATTTGCTACCGGCCTCTATGCCCGTGAGGAGCCGGAAGCGGGCCGTGTACCCCGCGCCTGGGACGAGGCACGGCAGCTCTTAGACAGCGGCTTTCGGGCCGTGAACATAGCGCTGGGCCGAAGCGTGGCCGCAGATCTGGCACTGATACGCCGACTGCGCGAGCGCTACCCCGAGGCGACGTTCTTCGGAGACGCGCACGGCGCCTACGACCCCACGGAAGCGGCCACAGTGATTGCCGCTCTGGAAGATGCGAACTTTGCCGCGCTGTTCGAGCCGGGGAGCGTGCCCACTACTCGGCTGCCGCTTCAGGCAGGGGCATCCACACAGACTCGCTGGGATGTGCAGACAGAGAACCTCTCTGCCTGGCAAACACAGCTTTCCTGGTGCGGCGGTCCTACAGAAGCCGCAAAGATTCGAGCGGTGGCGCAGGCACAGGGCCGAAATATTCAGGCACGTACCTGCCACTCTACCCCGGTCGGCTTCGCGGCAGCATTGCACTTTGTAGCTAGCGATGCCCGTGTGCCGGGTCGTGCTGAGGCAGCCCCGATTCTCTTAGAGAAAGATGGAGACGCCGACCTGCTCTGGACGGGCGCGTTCACCGGCCTCACTCTGGAAGACGGAGTCGCTTCGGTGCCCTGGACCTACGGCTGGGGAGTAGCGGTAGACGAAGAAGCGCTGACTCCACTTACGGTATCCCGACGGGAGAGCTAAAAAAAAGCCCCCACCTGCATACTGCAGGTGGGAGCTTTTTTTATTGTTTACCCTACGCCCTGGCTGCGCTGGAGGGACTTACCTTCGCTGGGCAGGCTGGGAGCGACCATCATCTCTACCTGCTGCATCTCTTTCAGGTTGTGGGCACCCAGGCTACCCATGGAGAGGCGCAGAGCGCCCACCAGGTTCATGGTGCCATCATCGCGGTGGGCCGGGCCGAAGAGAATCTCTTCCAGAGTGCCTGAGACCCCGACATCGATTCGGGTGCCACGCGGCAGGTCGGCGCTCATGGTCGCCATGCCCCAGCTCACGCCACGTGCGGGCGCTTCTTCAGCGGCAGCGATAGTGGAGCCCAGCATCACGGCATCGGCACCGGCGGCGATGGCCTTAGAGATATCGCCACCATTGCGAATACCACCATCGGTGATGATCGGAATGTAGCGCCCGGATTTCTCGAAGAAATCATCGCGAGCAGCGGCGCAGTCCGCCGTAGCGGTAATCTGCGGCACCCCGATACCGAGAACCTTGCGGCTGGTGCAGATATGGCCCGGCCCGACTCCGACAAGAATCGCAGCGGCGCCTGCTTCCATAAGGTCGAATGTCGCCTGGTACCCTACTGTGTTGCCCACGATGACCGGAATCGGCGACGACTGGCAAAACTCAGCCACAGGGAACTCGGCAATCTCACGGCTCTCGAAGCGCACGGTGCCTACCGTGGACTGAATCACAAAGACATCGGCCCCGGCCTCAATGGCAGCTTCTGCTGCCCTCTGTGCGGAGTGTGGTGCGGCGGCGACAGCCACCAGCCCGCCCCCTTCTTTGATTTCCTTCACGCGGCGGGCAATCAGCTCGGGCTTCACGGGCGCGTTCTGATACAGGCTCTGGAGATAGCCGATCAGCTTACTGTCTTTGGGATGCTCAGCAACAGACTGAAGCACTTCCTCGGCGTTCTCGTAGCGCGCCTGAATTCCATCCAGGTTCAGCACGGCCAGACCGCCCAGGCGGCTCATCTCTTTCGCGAGGCGTGGGTTGACGGCGGCATCGAGCGCGCTGGCCAGAATCGGCACCTCAATGCGTCGGTCTCCCAGCATCCAGGAAACATCCACATCGCGGGCATCGATAACGAGGGGACCGGGAACCAGCGCAACCTCATCGAAACCATATGCGCGCCGTGCTGTGCGGCGACCGCCAACCGTCATCTCCAACTTGAAACACTCCTGGGGAAAAGAAAAATGTTACGGGATTCTATCACGCACCCCGCCCCCTATCCCCTGACCATACAGGCAGGTAAGCTACAAAAGTAAAGCAAAAGAGGCCGCTTCCCGTCGTGGGGAAGCGACCTCTCTATCTACCTAAGATTCTCGCTTAGCTCAACCTAGGGGAGCAGGTGTGCGAGAGGATCACCGGCGGTACCGCTGACAGAGCAGACCGGGTTGGTGCCGATGGCGTTGACAGTGTAGCTGCCGCTAGAAGGGCAGGTGGGGTCGGACTTGATGTAACCCGCGGAGCCAACGAGGGTGCTCATGGCAGGACCAGCAGCACCGGAGCTAGCACGGGTATCCATGGCCCACTGCTCCTTGGCAGAGTCGATCTGCTTGAGGTTGGCAACACAAGCCTTGGCGCGGCTGGCCTCACGGGCTCGAACGAAGTTCGGTACAGCGATGGCGAGCAGGATGCCGATGATCAGCACCACGATCATAATCTCGATAAGGGTAAACGCGCGCTTCAGAGACTTCTTCATTGTTTTGGGTAAATTCCTTGGTTCTTCCATCGCACCCCTCAAGGCGCGACAAAATCATTTTCGGAAGCCCCCTAAATAAAACTCACCCCGTTATTTTTAACATTTTCTGCCCCATTCACCAGGGCTCGAAACAATCATAGTTTCGCTGCCGGTAAATCCGCCCCTCGCGAAACTCGAAGAACATCGCAAACTGTGCCGTCATCGTGCTGCCCGCAGCCAGCGTTCCCAGCGGCACCGCCAGCACTCCAGTCCAGGTAGCCTCCACCGCCACGGTATCCCCTTGAACCAGAATGGTGTGCACCTCGTAGTGTTGGCTCTGTAGCAAAGTAGGAACCAGTTCCGCCCGCTGAAGCAAACGCGACAGGTCACTTTGCCCGCCATTTGGATTCAGTCGATTCGGAAACTCTATCTGCTCGGCATCAGAAGTGAAGAATCGGGATAGCGCTTCTCCGGTAGCAGCGCTTTCCAGAGCCGCCAGATAGTCTTGAATAAATTGCGTATATGAACTCATGGTTGCTATAGCCGCGCAACAATTTTACTGGATGAAATTTGCCAGACTTTCTCTTTTTTTAACAGGTATCTGTAGGCATACCCAGATCGTATTCCCCAAACTATCACTAATTCTAATTCCGAAGTCTTCCGTTTTACTCGGACTGACGTAAGGGAAACCCGGTTCTCTCTAGGTTGCCCTGGAGTGAATTTTCTGTCCTCAGGAATCAAGTCATATTTGTGTGGGTCTAACCTGCGAGTGTACCTACCAAGAACAACGACTATCTTCCCGTATTTAGCCCGTAAATCCTGGAGACAGAGTTCGACTATCTGGGATTCGTCGGTCATGGAAGCACTATTCTACGGGATTTCAAGGGTTGGGAGCGGCATCCCCAGCGCAGAGTTCGCGGTAGAGTTTTTCGATGCGCCGCACGTAGCCCTGGGTCTCTCGGTACGGGGGTACGCCGCCGTACTTTTTCACGGCGCCCATGCCTGCGTTGTAGCTTGCCAGTGCGAGGATGATGTGCTGCATGGAGGCATCTTTGAAGTTCGAGCTGCCGCTGTACTTATTCAGGCGCTCTTTCAAGAGGAAGATGCCCCCCATCACATTCTGGATGGGGTCGTAGGGGTTGGAGAGTTTCAGGCGCTGCACTTCATCGGGCATGAGCTGAATCAGGCCCATGGCGCCTGCGTGGCTGCGCTCTTGAATCCGGAAGTCGGACTCGGCGATGATAGTGGCCACTATCAGGCGAGGGTCCATGTCCCACTCCTGCGAGAACTTCAGGATGGCGTAGGTAATACTGCCCGCCTGTTGCTCGTTCAATCGACGATTGTGATTCCGGATGTAGTCCCTATAGACTGGAAAGACGCCCTGCGCTTCTTCGGTTAGCTCGGTCAGGCGAATCGGCGGACCGGCTGGTGGCGCGGTGCTGGCGTTATGAGGACTGCGGAACCGGGGCGGACGCGGCCCATTGGGTGCACTGGAGGAACCGTTTTGTGCCTGCTTGACCGGAGTTACTAGCTCTTTCTGCTGAGCGGCCTTCTTGGCGGCAGCGATACGCGCGGCTTCGGCAGCACGCTGGCGTGCTTCGAGAGCGTCTATCTCGCTGGATTCTATAATGGCGACGAGGGAAAAATCGGGCCAGCCTGTCCGCAGTTCATCATCTGGCACGGGTGACGCCACGCAGAGAAGGCGCACTTCCACGTTCTTGCCCAGCCAATCAGGTACGCGGCTCATGCGCAGACTGGGAACGCCATCGATAATCAGCAGCACGCCCTC
This sequence comes from Armatimonas sp., assembly GCA_049840835.1. Classification (GTDB taxonomy): domain Bacteria; phylum Armatimonadota; class Armatimonadia; order Armatimonadales; family Armatimonadaceae; genus JANLTX01. The sequence continues at coordinate 132,113 of JASGJG010000020.1, forward strand.
GTCGCTGTCTTCATCCCCTACACTCCCGCGAAAGATGCCTTTGAACTCAAAGGTCTTACTGGCATAGGCACGAGGATTGGCCTTTACCTCGGCAGGGTCCAGAGTGGGGTCAGGGTGAGTCTGCTTCTTCAGCTTGAGGTACTGACTGAGGGGGGTCTGCGCCCAGGTAGCGGGCACGGCGAGCAGCAGGGAGGCGGCAAGGAAAAACCCGCTTCCGAGTACACGACGGAAACGGAGAGACCGGGATTCGAACCCGGGGTAGGGGGTAAGCCTACGACGGTTTAGCAAACCGTTGCTTTCGTCCACTCAGCCATCTCTCCAGGGACGCGTACCCGTAAGTACGGGCAACGCTGATTCTACCGCTATCTTCGGCGCCGCGCAATGCTCACTGGAGTACCATTTACCATGGATCCGGTAGATTTCGCCTGGCACGTTTATCGTGCCAGGCATAAACAGACCAGGCTTCAAAGCTGAGTGCCAATTGGCACGAAATTCGCAGCGAAGTGTTAAGAGTTTCGGGAACCCGAAAAAGCCATACACGGTATACTTCCGAGGAGCTTTTTGTTGTGCGATTATTTCCAGCCCTGATAGCTGTTTCCCTCACCGGTGTCGCCGGAGTCGTGCTCGTAAACCGCGGGCAGGCTCAGCAGCGCCCAGCCCTCTTCTCGGATAAAGAGCGCGCCGCGATAGTGACCTACTGGAGTGCACCGGGTCGCTATAGCATGGGCCTTACCCCGGATATTGTAGGCAAAGGTCCCTGGGTCGTGCGCCAGACCGCCGAGGGTAGCGAGTGGCTGCTTCGCTACCAGCGCAAGATTACAGCAGGCAAAAAGATTCCCCCAAGCAAGAGCGCTCAAGCCCCAGATGACGGTGTAACCGCAGGCTGGGACCCCTGGATCGCCGCGCGTATCAAAGCCGACCGCGCCGCCGCTCAGGAAGCGGTAGATGCATCCAATGCCGCCCTGAAGGCGGCCTATACCCCTACTCCGTCGGCATCCCCCAGTACACCTCTCCCCCCGGCTTCGCCGACCCCCTCCCCTAAAGGGGAAAGGGTACCAGAAAAGACAGGGACTACAGCGAAGCCCGCCTCTTCACCCCCTCCCTCTTCAGGGGAGGGGGTCGGCGAAGCCGGGGGGAGAGGTAATTCCGGCATTCCCCCCATCCCACCTTCGCTGCTCGAAGCACTGGGCAATCCCCCCAGCTTTGCGCGGGCGGTGCTCCCCATGGGCTACAAGGTGATGTTTGATAAGCCCGAGGAGACCTACACCTACACCGACCATGTGCGGCTGGGCGAGCGGTTCGCCTACTACCGATTCCCCTTGGGCGTGGTCAGCTATGGCGCGCAGCTCAAAGACATGGAAGATGGTACTCGCGGCAAGTTGTTCACCGCCGCGGGCTTCTCACCATCGGAGCGCAAGATTTTTGAAGGTGTCAGCGGGCTTGAGGGTGGCTTCGAGACCGTGCAGACCTACGACACCGGGTACGTTTCGGTCGGGTTTATCCAGTTCGTCACACTGGCCGAGGGTAAGCACGACCTCTCGAAAGTCTTGCTGAGCGAGAAGAAGTCCGACCCGAAAACCTACGAAGCCGACTTCCGACGCTTCGGTATCGACGTTGCCGACGACGATTCGATTACGGTTATCGATCCGGCTACCGGCGCGGAGCTGGTTGGTCCGGAAGCGGTCAAGAAAATCATCGACGATAAGCGGCTCTTAGCCGTCTTTCAGCGGGCCGGGCGTAACAGCGAGCCATTCAAGGTAGCGCAGATCAAGATAGCCAAGAGCTTCTACTGGCCCACCGATGACAAAATCTCCGTTCCGCTGGCGGAAGGCGCACGCGCCGAGGGAACTATCGGGCAGGTGGTGAAATCGGAAGCAGGGCTGGCCACACTGCTGGACCGCAAGATCAACACGGGTAACACTCGCCCACTGGAAGATGTGGTTGGGCAGGTGATGCAAGCCCACAGCCTGACGACGCTCGCTGAGGTCGCTCCCTACGAGAAAGAGATCGTGGCGAAGATGGAGTACCGCACCAACTTCCTGGAGCGCTCCGACCTTCAGCAACCACCCGCGCCACCGGAGCCCAAGAAACCGGATACTCCCGAGGTTGCCGCGAAGAAGCGTAACTTCTGGCAGAAGCTCTGGGGTCGTCTCTTTGGCGGATGACCTCACCCCCGGCCCCTCTCCTAAAGAGAGAGAGGAGATTTTTAAATCGCTGAAAGGCGGGCTTATCGTCTCCTGCCAGGCATTGCCCGGTGAGCCCATGTTTGGCGCCTCGGTTATGGCGCAGTTCGCTCAGGCAGCCCGGCAAGGTGGCGCGGTCGGAATCCGAGCGAATACCCCGGTAGACTGCACAGCGATCAAGCTCGCCGTGCCTGAGCTACCCCTGGTCGGTCTGTGGAAGGTGGATGTCACCGGGTTCGAGGATGTGTACATCACCCCGCGCCTGGAAGATGCCGTAGCGATTGCGGGTGCTGGCGCGGAGATTATCGCCGTAGACGCCACCCTCCGCCCCCACCCTGAAGGCTCCGCCGCCGACCTGATTCGCGCCGTAAAGGAGACTACCGGGAAGCTGGTCATGGCGGATATCGACAATGAAGCCGCCGCGCTGGCGGCCATAGAAGCCGGGGCCGATGTTATCTCCACCACTCTCTCTGGCTACACGCCGGACTCCCCCACTCTGGATGGTCCGGATTTAGACCTGGTAGCCCGATTAGCCTCTCAGTACCTGCCCGTTCCGGTTATTGCGGAGGGGCGAATTCACACCCCGGAGCAGGCACGTGCGGCCTTAGATGCCGGTGCCTGGGCTGTGGTGGTCGGCGGGGCCATTACCCGCCCACAGCAGATTGCGGCTCGGTTCGCTCAGGCTATCTCAGCACCTCAATAAAGCCATAATCACTGTAGAGTAGAATCGGAGTAGCTATGATAAAAACGCTCCGTTCCTTTGTCTGCGCCTGCCTTGGGCTAATTGTACTCGTTTCCTCTTCCCACGGCAGTGAACCGAGTAAGACCGAGAAGTTCAGCCAGATTATCCAGTCCTATGCCCAGAAAAATCTGTTTAACGGCAATGTGCTTGTAGCCCAAAAAGGCAAGGTTATCTATAAGAAAAGCATTGGCCAGGCAGATATGGAGTGGGGAATTGCAAACACGGCTGACACGAAATTCAGAATTGGCTCTGTAACCAAGCAGTTCACGGCCCTACTGATCATGCGGCTTAAGCAAAGCGGCAAGCTCAAGCTGGAAGATAAAATCACGACCTATCTACCCTGGTATCGCAAAGACACAGGGGACCAGATAACGATTCACCAGCTATTAACCCATACGGCAGGTATCCCGAATTTTACCGAGGATGCGAAGATCATGCTGGATATAGAGAATAGTGGCTACTCTGTCAAAGAGGTTGCCCAGAAATACTGTAGCCGAGACCTGGAGTTTGCCCCCGGCAGCAAGTTCAAATACAACAACTCGGACTACTACCTCCTGGGGGTCATTATTGAGGCGGTGACCGGAAAGACCTACGAGCAGGTTTTAAAAGAGGAAATTTTTGACCCCATAGGCATGAAAGATACGGGAATCGACAAACCCTCTATTCTATTGAAAAAGCGTGCTACAGGGTATGTTTTTATAGAGGAGAAGTACTATAACGCTCCTTTCCTGGATCCTGAATCGACAACCTATGCGGCGGGGGCGCTTTATTCAACGGTGGGCGATTTGTACCTCTGGCAAAAGGCTTTATTCAGTGAGAAGTTGCTTTCTAAAGAGAACCTGAAAATCATGCTGACACCGTTTCTGGGCAAATATGCCTATGGGCTATATGTCAATAAATTCAAGCCTAAGGGGATGAACGAGGAAGTAACTGTCATTGGACACAATGGGGGAATCCCTGGGTTTTCCGCCAGTCTCATAAGATACGTAGAGGACGATATCACGGTGATTCTTATGGACAACACCACAGTGCACAAACGGGGAAATCTGGAGAATATCAGCCTGGATATTTTCCGCTGCTTGAAAGATCTTCCGACTTAAGCTATCTAAACACAAGTAATAGCCAGATAGCGCCGGTCAAGAAGCCAGCGAGCACATCGGTGGGATAGTGGACTCCCAGGTACACGCGGCTCGTTCCCACCGCCAGGGCAATTACTGTTGCGGCTATGAACCAGAGCCAGCGGTACTTGCCGCCATAGCCTTTCTGCCAGAGCCAGAATGCCAGGGCGCCGTAAAACACCACCGAGGACATGCTGTGGCCGGAGGGGAAGCTGAAGCTCGTTTCGTGCACCAGCGGGGATACTGCGGGGCGTGGGCGGGCGATTAGCGCCTTGAAAATGGAATTCAAGACATCCTGCCCAACCATGAGCAAGAGATACTGCCCCAGCTCCGGCCAGCGCTTCCGGGCTATCAGAAACGCGACGATTCCTACGGACGCGACATAGAGCACCTGGTTCCCCAGCAGGCTGATAGTGATCATAGCTGTAGTAAGACCGGGACTGCGCCTTGGGTAAACGGTGCTGATGATAGCTCCGTCCAACATGGCCAAGTGACCGGTGAGAGTCAGCCAGGTAAGCCCTGTGAGAAGTCCAACGAGAACAACGATAGCTATCAGGCGCCAGGGTTTCACAGGGCTATCTTATCGGCGAACACAGGGATTAGTCGTTCATCGTGGGTTCAGGTTCGGGTCGGTAGACTCCTGAGTATGCGAGACGCTGTTTTCGGGATAATTGTCTGCCTGGCAGGCGCTCCTGCCGCTTTCGCTCAATCTAGTGACCCGCCTGAGAAGCCCGCGCTGATGCGTTTCGCTTCTGGAAACGGGAATGTAGCGTTTCTAGCCGTAGGCGTTGCTCTCCCCTATCTACGTGATGATAAAGAACGCTCCGTTCATATATTGGATGCTCTGGCTACTGGCCTGGTAACGTCGCAGCTGCTGAAGATGACGTTCCGGGAGCGCAGACCAGACGGTTCGTCGCACGATAGCTTTCCCAGTGGTCATGCCACGGCTGCTTTCGCAATAGCGGCTATGCAGCCGGCGCGTGAGCGGCCTTACTGGTATGCGGGCGCGACTCTAATTGGAATCTCGCGTGTAGTGCTGGACCGCCACTATGTGCATGATGTAGTGGCAGGCGCGGCACTCGGTATCTACGCCGCTCAGGAGGCCAAGCGGCACCCGAATGGGCTGATTCTTCGCCCGATTCTTTCCCAGCATGGCACCGGCCTGTTGATCACTCAGGCGCTGTAGTTTTATTAGCCGCCTTACGCGCTATAGTTTTGTGCAGCGTCTCCTGCACAGAAGGAAGTGTCAGCAGCACTCCCACTACAATCAGCACGATGCCAACGAAGGTAGTGCGGGATACTTTCTCATGCAGAAAGAGGGCGCCGAGCGCGACGGCCAGCACGAAACTCAGCTTATCGATAGGGGCCACGTGAGAGATAGGGCCAAGCTTCAGGGCGGCGAAGTAGCAGAGCCAGGAGAGCCCCGTGGCTATTCCGGAGAGAACCAGAAAGAGCCAGGTCTTTCCATTGAGTTCTCGAAGGAAGTGCCCCTCCCCACGTGCGAGAACGATGCCGATAGCGAAGATAACAATCACTATCGTCCGGACCATCGTAGCAACATTGGAGGGTACGCCTTCGATACCGATCTTTGCCAGTAGAGCGGTCATCCCCGCGAATACTGCCGAAAGAAAAGCGTAGGTTGCCCAGTTCATACTTCTGTGGTTCCTTTCTCTAAAGTTCGACGTTTCGAGGTCAGTTTTCGCAGAGAGACATAGAGAATGGGACCGAGAATCAGGGTGAAGAGAGTGGAGCAGGTCAGGCCACCGATCACGGCTACGGCGAGCGGTTTCTGAAGCTGCGCCCCTGCCCCGATACCCAGCGCGAGCGGAGCGAGGCCCAGTAGTGCCGTGAGGGTGGTCATGAGAATGGGCCGCAGGCGGCGCTCCCCGGCCTGTACTACCGCGTCTTCCGGCGATAGTCCTTCGGCTTCCCCAATCTGAGCCTGGTCCAGCAGGAGAATACCGTTTTTCACCACGATTCCGACCAGCATCACCGCGCCCATAAGAGAGCTGACATTGAGCTGGGTATGGGTTAGAGAAAGGCCCATTGCGACTCCGAACAGGGCGAGTGGGAGAATCAGCAGAATGGTGACCGGTGCCGTAAAACTCTTGAACTGGAAGACCATGACAGCGAACACCAGGAGTATGGCAAGCGCAAGCACCTGGAGCAGGTTGGCAAACGAGTCCTGCTGGCTCTGGTACTGCCCGGCCAGCAGGTAGGTTACACCCGGTGGGAGCGTGTCTTTTGCCATCATTGCGCTAATATCGCGCATCACACTGCCCAGGTCTCGCCCTTCCAGTGCTGCAGTAACGCTCAACACTCGCCTCTGGTCTTCGCGAGTTAGCTCACTGGTGCCGGGGACAGTAGTGATAGTCGCCAGCGACGAGAGCGGTACGTAGGCACCTGCGGGGGTCTTTATCTGGATGGCGCCGAAACCTGCGGCATCCGAGCGGAGGGCTTCGGGGTAGCGCACCCTTACTGTCACTTCGCGGTCTGCCTGGAGTAGTTTAGTCGCGGCGGTGCCGAAGAGTGCGGCGGTCGCCTGGTCACCGATATCCCCGGCACTCAAACCCAGGCGCCCTGCCCGAATCGGGTCTACTCTGGCGGTCAGCTCCGGGCCGGACTCTACCACGCCGGACTGCACATCGGCGGCGCCCTTGATCTTCCCCAGTTTATCGGCCACGGCCTTCGCGGCTTCTTCCAACGCGGCCTGGTCTTCGCCGAACAGCTTGATCTCTATCGGCTGGGGTGCTCCCGCAAGGTCGCCGATCAGGTCCTGCAAGACCTCCACGAACTCCACGTCGATGCCGGGGACATCCTCGGCGACCTTCCCACGAATCTCTTCGATCACGGCCTCGATGTCGCGGCGCTTTCCAGACTTGAGCACCACAGCGAAGTCCCCCGTGTTGGGCTCGGTGATGAAGACCCCCATCTCGGTGCCAGTGCGGCGGGAGAACGACTTGACTTCAGGTGTCTCGGCTAGAATCGCCTCGATTTTCTTTAAGACCCGGTCGCTCTCCGCCAGTGATGTGCCCGGCGGCGTGAGATAGTCTAAGATAAACGCGCCTTCGTCCATGGTGGGCATGAAGCCGGATTCCAGGCGGGTGCCGAAGTAGACGGTGCCACCGACCGCCAAAGCGATAGAGAGCGGCAGGAGCACTACGCGCCCTCTCAGGCTGGCGCGAAGCACACGGTCATAGAGCCGCAGCACCCGCTCGAAGAGCCTCCCGTGCTCCTGCTGCCCTTCTCGGGTTCGCAGAAACGCGGCGCAGAGACTGGGGCTGACAGTGAGCGCGAGCACCAGGGACACCAGCAGCGCGATGGTGAGCGTGACAGCGAGCGCCGTGAAGAATGCCCCCGCGACGCCTGTCACCAGAGTGAGTGGTAGGAAAACGACCACCGTGGTCAGGGTGGAAGAGATCATAGGCGCGGCTATCTCCGTGGCGGCCAGACGCACGGTGTCCGTGGGACTCTGCCCCGCCGCGAGGTGCCGAAAGACATTTTCGACCACGACAATGGCATCGTCTATCACTAAGCCGACACCAATGGCGAGTGCGCCCAGGGTCATGAGGTTCAGGGTAAGGCCACAGAGCCGCATGAGCAGGAACGTAATCAATACGGTGACCGGGATAACCAGCGCGGTGACCAGGGTAGCCCGGATATCGCCCAGGAACAGCAGCAGCACGACCACCGCGAGCCCAGCGCCGATGAGAACAGCATCTCGGACACTGGCGATGGCCTCGCCGATCAGCACGGACTGGTCGTAGAACACGCCGACTTCGGTGCCGGGTGGCAGGGTCTTCTGGAGCCGGGCCAGCTCGGCCTGCACGCCCGCCACCACGGTGACTGTGTTCGCATCCGGCTGGCGGACGATATTGATCAGTACGGACTCCGCACCGTCCGCCGTGACTATGGTAGTGCGGTCTTCCACGCTCGGGGTGATCTTGGCCACGCTGCTCAGAAGTACCGCCGTGCCACCCCGCTCTGCCACCGGAATCTGTTTCAGCTCCTCTATGGTGGTGGCCTCACCGGAAACCAGCGCCTGGTACTGCTGGAACCGAAAATCCAGTCGCCCTACCGAGCGCACCACGTTCGCCTTCGCCAGCGCTTGCTCTAAGTCGGGCAGGGCCAGGTGATACGCAGCTAGCTTCGCGGGGTCCGCCTCTACCAGAATCTCGGGAATGCGCCCGCCCTGCACTACAGCGCGGGCAACGCCGGGGACGCGGCCCAGCATGGGCTTGAGCCGGTAGGTGCCGAGATTCCATAATTGGTCTTGTGAGAGCGTCTTGGAGCGCAGGGAGATTCCGAAGATAGGGAATACCGTGGGGTTCATGCGCTCCACGGTGACCATGGCATCTGGAGGAAGCTGCGTGCGCACTTCGTTGGCCTTGGCGCTGACCAACTGCTGCGCCACCAACATATCCGTGCCCCAGGCGAAGTCCACCGAGATCTCCGCTGCGCCGCGCTGAATCTTGGAGCGCAGTCGGGAGACGCCAGGGACGGTGGCAATGGCCTCCTCTAAAGGCCGGGAGACTCCAACCTCCACGCGCCGCGCCGGTAGCTCCCCAGCATCCGCAATAATCACCAACCGGGGAAACGCGACATCCGGCAGAATCGCCACGGGGAACGAAAACAGAGTCCACGCCCCGATAGCGCAGAGCGCGACCGCCACAAAGAGAATGGCTTTCAGGTTCGACAGTGCTAACCGGGCTAAGTTCACGGCTTTTCCTCGATCTTTATCTTCGCATCGTTTGCCAGCTCATAGCCGCCCACAATCACTACCTTTGCGCCCGCCGAAAGCCCCGAGCGAATCTCCACTCCCTCTTCGGTTTCCACCCCCACGGTCACAGGCGTTTCTTTCGCGGTGTCGCCCGCCGCAACCAGCACCACACTCTTACTATCGCGAGAGAGCACAGGCTTCCTTCGGCACGACAATCGCGCCCTTCGCTACCCTGACCACGATCTTCGCGGTCAGGAATGTCGCCGCTACGCAGTGTGCCGTTTTGTCGTACCTGTAGCCGAACTGGCGCTAGATTCGTCTGTGGGTCCACTGCCCCGATACTGGCTACTATCGCCTCGCCCCCACGGGAGAGATGAGCGCTCTGGCCGGGGCGGATACGGGCCGCATCGTCGGCGGGCAGGCTGGCAACAAGGTCCAGCTTTCCGGTGTTCGTCAACTCCAGTACGGGAGTTGTGGCGTCGGCCATGTCGCCGGGACCGAGGAGTCTCTTTGTGACGACTCCGCTAATCGGGGCGTGAATCGTTGTCAAGTCGGCCTGAATGCGAGCGCTGGCTACATCCGCCGCCGCTTTCTCCGCGCCGCGCTGGGCCGCCCGCGCCTCTTCTGCCTTGGCTTCTACCGAGAGCCGCTGCCCCTCGGCCTGGCGTAATGCCGCGCGGGCCAGGGCTACTTTTGCCTCTCCCGCTTTCTGGGCCTGGGCCAGCGCTTCTTGCGCCTGCCGCACCCCGAAGCTGAGCAGCATCTCTATCTTCCTGCCGCGCTCCTGCCTTGAGTAGCTCCAGGCTCTGTCGGGCGCTGTCCACACCAGCTTCGGCGACCGTGAGAGCGGATCTCGCATCGTCTGCCTGGCGCTTCGCGGAGACCCCTTCAAAGAGAAGCTGCTGGCGGTCCGCCTCAGTCTTCGCACGGCTGCGAGTGGCTTCGGCTTGGAGTACTGTGCTCTGCGCCTGTGCTAGCTCTTGGGGCCGTGCCCCGGCGAGGGTTTTGGTGAGGTCCGCCTGGGCGAGTTTCAGAGCCGTCTGTGCAGACTGATTCGCCCCATCTCGCTCGCTGAGCGCCGCCTGTAGACTGAGGCGGGCTGTCTGTACGCCGTTTTTTGCATCGCTGGCAAGAGCGCTAGTCGCCAGGCGCGCCTGGTTCGTGGTCGCTAACGATGCCCGGTAACCGGCTTCGGCGCTGCGAGTCTGAGCATCCTGTGCTCGGGCATCCAGAGTAGCGACTATCTGCCCGGCCTGCACCCGGTCGCCTTCTTTCACCAGCACGCTGACCAGGCGCCCTGCTGTCTGCGGCGCGAGCCGAGTAGAGGCCCCTTGCGCGGCCTGCAGAGTACCCTGAGCCGCTACCGTTTCCTCGATATCTTTGCGGGTGGCAGTGGCTACCGATACCGCAGCAGCAGGTTCCGGCTCGGCGGCGGCATCGGGTGCTGCTGCGTCCGGGGATTTTTTGCACCCTACTAAAAGGCAGAGCAGAGCAACCAACCACACAGATCTCAAGGCAGTTTTCCTCCGATAGCGCGCTCTAACCGCGCAGTAGCCAGTCGCACTGCGGCCAGGGCGCGCAGGTACTCCACTCGCTCACTGGCGAAGACTCGCTGGGCATCGATCACTTCCAAATAGCCGTTGCCACCTTTTTCGTAGCCTAGCTGGGCCATCTCTAAAAGCTCCTGCGCCTTCGCCAATCGGCCCGCCCCCTCAAAGGTCTGTTCGACTTTCAGGGCTCGCTCGCGTTCGTTTAAGGCAAGATCTACTTCTAAAAGAGCCGTGCGCTCCGCTTCTTTTGCGTTGGTTTCGGCGGCGCGGCGGGTGGCATCGGCGGCGGAGACTTCAGCGCGAATCCGTCCGTTGTCGAACAGCGGCAGGTTGATACCCACACGCACCGATGCGTATCCGACTGCTGCTGGGTTCAGGCTGGCGCGTCGCCCTTCTATGGTGAAGCCAGGAGCGCGTTGCCCTCGCGCGGTATCAGCATCGGCAGCACTCGCCAGAAGCTGAGCGCGTGCTGCCAGTACTTCTGGCCGATGCGCCAGCGCCAGAGCCCGCACAGCGTCTCTATCGATAGGAGCTACGGGCTCTGCAGTCAGTGGGTCGGAGAGCGTCAGGGGTTCACCAGCTCCCAATCCGAGCAGGCTTCTCAGAGTAGCGTAGGCGCTGTCTCTGGCGGTCTGTGCCTCTACCAGAGTCTGTGTAAAGCGGGCCACCTCTACCTGGCTGCGTACTACGTTACTGCGTGGCGCGTCTCCGGCATCGAACTGAGTTTTCGCGGCGTCCGCGAACTTCTGCCCAGCGTCTAAAGCGCTCTTCGCCTGGTCACTTTCCCCATCAGCGAGCAGGCATTGAATATAGGCATTGGTCACGGCCTGCTTAAGATCCAGCAGGACGGCATCGCGCTCGGACTCTGTGACGCGGAGCTGCTGCTCGGCGGCCCGTTTGCGCGGCCCGACTACCTTGCCGGATTCCAGGGACTGCGAGAGGATGAGGTCTTCGCCGAACCCACCCGTCACCGGAGAACCATAGGGCTTGGCAAGAGCGATAGTTGCATTGGGCTGCTTTCCCGCCGCTCTTGCCGTGGCTACTGCGGCCTCTACTCGCTGGCGCGCCGCCTGCGCGGAGGGCAGGCTAGCCTCCGCGCGTTTCCAGGCTTCTTCTAAAGACAGGGGCTGCTGCGCTCTGCTGATTGCTGGCAGTGCCAGTAGCAAGCAGAGGCACACCGCTGTGACTGAAATAGGCTTGCAAACGCGCGGAGAGAGTGACACGACTTACTTCCCCGCTTCGTCTTTTTCTGGGGTGGGTTTCTTGTTGCTGAGCGCGACGTTCAGAGACTCTACCAACTCTTTGCCCTCTTCCGAAGGAGTCACGGCTTCTACGGAGCCCGCTTTCCCGGTGAGCGCGTCTACTTCCACTTCGCTGAGTTTCTTGCCGTTGATGACCACCACATCGTAAAGAGGCTTGCCGCCTTCTACTAAGTAGGTGGCCTGAATGGCCTTGCCGCCGACTTTCGCCGTAGCTGACTTCATGGCATCCCAGGGAGCTATCTTGCCCTGTGGTCCCGCCCAAGCGAGTGCGGCGATGCCCGCTGTTATCACGATGCCGATTCCGGCCAGCATGTTTTTGTTCAGTTTGTTCATTTTTCGTTTTCCTCAATGCAATCTAAGTGGCCTAGCACGAAAATCGTGCGGCTATGGGGCGAAGCGCCAAGCCTCCTTCGGAGGCGAAACCTATATATGGGTTTCTTCCGCTTCGAAGAAGCGTTGGCCGAAGGCCCTCGAGCCGCACGATTTTCGTGCCAGGCTCCTACTTCCCGTAAATAAGAATCGTCGCGGAGCCGGGGACCATGCTGGGGCGGCGCTCACCCGCTACGGGCGGGTTGTACTTGGCGGCGATGGTGTATATCTTGCCCGTTTTCGGATCGAGGGTCATGGTGCGCGCTCCCCTCTGGGTCGGGACAGTGCCGACCAGTTGGAAGGTCTTCGTGTCGATCAGGGTCAACGTGCCATCCTGCCCGTTGGAGCTGAACGCGAGGCCCGCCTTGTCGTCGTAGGAAGCGGCGTCCGGGCCTTTGCCGATAGTGGGCGTGGCGAGAACTTTGCCGGTAAGGGAGTCCAGGATCGCCATTTTCTCGTTGGAGCAGACTGCAAAAAGATGGTGATGGGTTCGGTCCAACGCGAGGCCGGATGCTTCTTCACCCGGCGTGATGGGCCAGCGACTTTTCATCGACAGTTTTGCGGCATCGAATGCCACGATCTCGCTGGTGTCCTCGATATTGACGAAGACTGTCCCCTTACCGTCCGCCTGGGCGAACTCGGGCTTACCGCCCACAGGTATCGTTCCGAGCACCTTGCCGGTCTTCGCGTCCAGCGCCGTGACATCGTTGCTGCCACCGTTGAACGTAAAGACTCGCCCCGTCGCCGCGTCGAACAGAATCGCATCGGGATTCTTGCCAACAGGCACCCGCTCGATTTCTTTTAATGTCTTGAGATCGAAGATAAGCACGGTGTTCTCACGCCCGCAGCTTACAAAGCCACGCCCGAGCCGGGAAGCCAGCGCAACCCCATGAACACCAGGGGTATTGGGAATGTCGCCCGCAAGCGCGTTCTTCACCGTATCGACGACCATGACATGAGAGCCACGAGTCACATAGAGCCGGTGGGCATCCGGATCGACGCTGAGATAGTCCCACCCACCTTCACCACCGACCGCAATGCGCCCGACCTCGTGATAGTTAGGCGGCGGCTTCTGTGCGTAGGCACCGATGGCGAGTGCCAGGGTAAGAAAAGACAAAAGAGTTTTCATAGGTTTTCCTCATGCCTCCCGAAAACAGCGTATCTTTACAAACCTGAATACACGATGAATGCTATCTCCCTGGTTTCCTGAACCATCTCCCTTGAGTGCTCGTTGCACTCGCCTCGTCCCTCTTCCCAATCTCAGTCGGCGGCGAAGCCGCATTATCATGCCACTTCGTGGCCTCCCTGGAAGAGGGAAAATCAGCGCTCACCGACTTTACAGAGCCTTCCTCTGGCGAACACGCTATGGATTCCAGAGTCTAACTTCCGGAGATTGGCTGTGCTTCGCCACAGGAGAGTGCTAAGCAGAGGCAGTTGAGGTGATTTTCCCTCTTCCAGCGAGGAACGAGCGATAACGGGAAGAGGGACGAACGAGCGAAGCGAGATTCAAGGGAGATGGCATTTTCGCAAACCTGAATACACGATGAACGCGCCTGCCCCCTGGCCTCGGTATGATGCTCTTTATGAAGCTACTGCTCGTGGAAGATGAAGGGCCGCTCTCTGAGTTCATGGCCCTGGGCCTTTCCGACGAAGGCTTCGTGGTGGAGTGCGTGAATACGGGGTCCGAGGCGGATGAACGGGTCCGCACGGAGAGCTACGACCTTATCGTGTTGGATGTGATGCTGCCGGAAAAAGACGGGTTCACGCTTTGCGAGGGCTGGCGACGGCGCGGCCTGAGCGTGCCGATTCTCTTTGTGACCGCCCGCGACGCGGTCTCTCAGCGGGTGCGCGGCCTACAATCCGGCGGCGATGATTACCTCATTAAGCCCTTCGCTTTTGAGGAGCTGGTGGCACGCATTCGGACTCTGCTGCGCCGTGCTACTCAGGCACCGTCGTTTGTGCGGCTGGCAGGCGGGGCCACGCTCCACTTAGATCGGCAGCGGGTGCTCTGGAACGAAGAAGAAGTGACTCTGACCGGGCGCGAGTGGCAGATTCTAGAGTGCCTGGCGCTGGCGGGTGAGCGCATCGTTTCCCGGCACCAGCTCTGGGAGCGCGTGTGGGAATCAGCATCCATTCCCGACTCCAACATGATCGATGTTTACATTCGGCGGCTGCGGGAGAAATTGGGCGCGGAGGCTATAGAGACAGTTCGTGGCACCGGCTACCGACTCCGGGTGCAGGCGCCGTGAGAAAGACGTTCCGCGCCAGGCTGGCCTTCTGGATGGCGGCGATCTCCCTGACGGCCTTGCTCCTCTCTGGCGCCGCTACCTATGCCAGTGTCCGTGCGACACTTCTGAGTGGCCTGGATGAAGCGCTATTAGCGATTACCCGAACCGAGCTGGAGTCTCCTATAGAGGAGCGGCACCTGGACCCCACCGAGATAAATCAGGCGGACGAATCCCTACTGGCCTGGAATACGGATACGGGCGACATCTTTATAGAGCGTGGCCTGATCCCCCTGCGGTCTTATCAGCACTCTACTCCCAACACGCAGTATCAGTTCATGACGATTGATGGCCGCCCCTACCGTGCGCTCTACTATCCCTACGCCGACGATGGCAAGCACTTTACCGCTCTCTGCGTCGTCCCCATAACTTCTTTAGAAGCCTCACTCCGGCACATCGCCCTGCGCATTCTAGGTTTCGGCTTGCTTGGCGCGATAATCAGCTGTGCCCTGAGCTGGGGCCTCGCCGTTCGTTTAACCCGCCCTCTGCAAACAATAGCCACGTTCACCACAGGTATTCGGGAAGTCGGGCAACAGCAACGCCTCCCCTCCCCCTCACCGGATGCGGAATTGGTGGCCGTCACCGATAGCCTGAACACCATGCTAGAACGCCTGGAGGCGGCTTTTGCTGCTCAGAGTCGGTTCGTGGCAGACGCCTCGCACGAACTGCGCTCCCCACTGGCGAACCTGCGCACTACCGCTGAGGTGGCCCTGCGCCGCGATGATCCGGAGCTACACGAGCGTGCCCTGCGCCTGACCGTGCTGGAAGTGGAGCGCCTGACCCGCCTCTCGGAGAACCTACTGACCCTCTCCCTGGCCGACGCCGGGACGCTGCTCCAGGCAACTGGCCCCGTAGATCTGGATTTACTTGGTAGGGAGGCCATAGAAGCGATTCGCTCCCGTGCAGAGGAGAGTGGCATCACCCTGGAAATCACCTCCGATAGTGCCGCGATAATCTCCGGCGATGCTATGCGCTTACGGCAGGTCTTCGATAACCTGCTGGATAACGCCCTGCGGCACTCCCCTTCTGGTGGCACTATTCAACTTACTGTCCGTAAATCCCCCGAGGAAATCTCCATTACCATAGCCGACTCTGGGGAGGGGATTCCCGAGGCAGAGCAGCCCTTTATCTTCGACCGACTCTGGCGCTCGGATTCATCGCGCGCCCGCCGAACAGGCGGGTTCGGGCTGGGGCTGGCCATTGTTCGGGAGATAGTCGAGGCGCACGGGGGCACGATTATCGCAGCACCCAACTCTCCCACAGGCACCCAGTTTCTAATTCGGTTTCCTTCCGGGTTATAATCCCACCCATGCAGGTGGACCTACAGGGCAGAGTGGCGCTGGTAACTGGGGCAGCACGAGGGATAGGCAAGGCAATCACCGAGACGCTAAAGGCGAATGGCGCCATTGTCTACGAAACCGATCTCACTCTCACGGAATCTCCGTACTCGCTCCTCTTGAATGTCACTGACCCGGCGCAGATTGCCGAGGCCATAGCGACGGTGGAGCGGGAGCAGGGGCGCTTAGATATCCTCATCAACAACGCCGGGGTGAACACACTGGCGCATCGGGTGAACATCGATGCATTCCCGCCCGGCGAGTGGGAGCGGATTCTCTCAGTAGACCTCACGGGTGTCTACAATGTCAGCCGCGCTTCGATTCCACTACTGCGACAAGCCCCCGAGGAGGGACGGCGCATTATCAATATCGCCTCTATCGCGGGGTTGGTGCCACTCCGGCTACAATGCGCGTTTACGGCGGCGAAGGCCGGAGTCATCAACCTCACGAAAGCCATGGCGCTGGAGCTGGGGCCGGACCGAATCTTAGTCAACGCTATTGCACCGGGTTCCATTCTCACGCAGGGCACCGAGCAGCTTTTCTATGGCGACGATGGACTGTTCCGTGCGAATGTGCAGAAACTCCTAGACCATATCCCGCTCGCTCGCCCCGGCAAACCGGAAGAAATCGCCCACGCGACGCTCTTCTTAGCCGCCCCCGAGAGCAGCTACATCACCGGGCACTGTCTTACCGTCGATGGTGGCTGGACCGCTGGCTACCACCGCGAGTTTTGATTGAAACAGAGAGGTTTTCGACAATGGCGACCATTACCGAGTTCAAGGGCTATCAATCTGACACGCCCCCGACGATTCCCAAACCGGATGTTCCCCCAGACCCTATGATTGTTACGGTTCAAGACGGCGTCCCTGTGGTCTACCCCAACTGCCACGGTGTAGGCGTGAGGGTGGTGCATCCCGTCAACCCGAACGCACCTGCGAAGAACCTGGGTCTGGTGATGTTCTATGTACCACCGCACGTGGTGCTTACACCGGGCTCTCATGAGACCGAGGAGACCTATGTGATCTTAGAGGGCACCGGCAAGATGACCTTCGCCCACTATGAGCGTGACGTAAAGAAAGGCGACTTCGTCTATCTCCCGCCCTGGTGCGTGCATGGCATCGAGAACACCGGCACCGAAACCCTGGTGGTTCTTATCGCCACCTCGCCGCCGAATCCGTAAGTTCTCCTGGAGGCCCTCCCTCGGCACGAGCCGGAGGAGGGCTAAATATACCCAATCTCCGTCAACCTTTCTCTTAGCGCTTCGGCGGCTTCAGGAGAGATAGCCTGCATGGGCGGGCGGGGTGGCCCCAGATTCAGCAGCGCTTTCAGCGCTGGTACCACGCTGCCGCCGGTAATCAAGGAGCGAACGCCTGCCTGTACCGTGTGGGCGAGGGCTCTTGCTTCTTCCTGTTGCCCGGCATCTACTGCGGCCAGTAGCTTCCGGTAGGTCGGTGTGGCGAGATTATAGGTACTACCTACCGCGCCGGGGGCGCCCAGGGTGCGGGCGGCGATTAAGATTTCGTCTAAGCCCCAGAGCAGGTCGTAGCGCTCCCCGAAGTCGCGCACCAACTCGCCATACTCAAAGAGGTCGTTGTGGGTGTACTTCAGGCCAGCCAGGTTCGGAATTCGGGCAGGGGCTTTCTCTAAAAACTCCCGCATAGAGAGATTCACCCCGGTCATGATGGGAATGTGGTAGTAGAAAAACGGAGTGTCTGGTGCTGCGGCGGCCACGGGCACCAGGAAGTCCAGCAGTGTATCCACGCTCTGTGGTCGGTAGTAATAGGGTGCATAGGCGGCTACGGCAGCTACCCCGAGAGCGCCCGCCTGCTTTGCTAGCGCCACGGCATCTGGCTGGGCGCTGCACCCCACATGCGCCAGCACTCGCAAGGGAGTACCGCGCGCAATCTCACACCAGCGAACGGATAGCTGCTCCCGCTCTCCCCTATCCATAGAAGCGCCTTCGCCGGTAGAGCCGGAGATAAAGACGCCGCTCACTCCATCAGCGATTAACTTTTCGGCCTGCCGCTCCACGAAATCTAAGTTCAGCGAGAAATCGGCGTGAAACGGAGTCGGTGGGGCGGCGATCAGCCCGGTAAAGCGCGATGATACTGTCATAGTTGTAGCTCCACAGCGGCGTTCCAGGCGCGCCGCGCCGCCTCACGGTCCGTCGTTGGTAATTGCGGCGAGAATCGAGTCAGGGTCTCGGCACCCGGTGTCATGGCGTGCCCGATGGCTTCGGCGGCTAACCGTGCCGCTCCGAACGCGGTCACTTCGGTCATGGCGGGGCGCTCCACAGGGACTCCCAAGCAGTCCGCCTGTAGCTGCATCAGGAAGTCGTTGCGGGCCATGCCGCCATCTACCCGCAGGACTTCGATACCGCCCATAACCTCCACTAAATCTACGCTCTGGTGCGCCACGGCTTCCAGCGCTGCCCGCGCCAGGTGCGCCCGAGTGGTGCCGCGTGTGAGCCCGCTGATAAGCCCCCTTGCTTCGGGTTGCCAGTACGGTGCGCCCAGCCCGGTAAACGCAGGGACAAAGACCACGCCACCCGAGTCCGGCACGGAGCGGGCCAGCTCCTCACTCTGTGGGCTGGTTTCTAGAATCCCCAGGCCATCTCTCAGCCACTGAATCGCAGCCCCCGCCACGAATACCGAGCCTTCCAGCGCGTACACAGGCGGCTGCCCCTGCCGCTCCCAGCCCAGGGTCGCGAGCAGCCCATCGGGGGGCGTGGGCACGGCTTCGCCTACGTTCTTCAGCAGAAAGCACCCGGTGCCGTAGGTGTTCTTGGCGCTGCCGGGCGCTCGGCATCCCTGCCCGTAGAGCGCGGCTTGCTGGTCTCCTAGAATCGCTCGAATGGGAATCTCTCGCCCGCCCAGAGTAGCCATCCCGAACTCGGCATCAGAGGGAAGTATCTCCGGCAGGCAGGCTCGGGGTACGCCAAACAGCTTTAATAGCTCGTCGTCCCATTGACGGGTGCGGAGGTCCATGAGCAGCGTGCGGGAAGCATTCGTGCCATCTGTGGCGTGGACTTTCCCATGGGTCAGGTTCCAGAGCAGCCAGGTATCTATGGTGCCCACCTTTGCTGCACCACTCTCCGCCTGCGCTCGCAGCCCCGGTATGTGCTCAAAGAGCCAGCTTAGCTTGGTGGCGCTGAAATAGGGGTCCAGCACCAGCCCTGTCTTATGGCGCACCCAGGGCTCGGCGCCATCCGCTTTGAGGCGCTGGCACTGCTCACTGGTGCGGCGGCACTGCCATACAATCGCGGGCACCAACGGCTTTCCGGTGGCCGCATCCCACACTACTACCGTTTCGCGCTGGTTGGTGATACCTATCGCCCCGATACGCTCGGCTCCGACCTGCTCTACAACATGATCTAAAGTACGTTTCTGCGCCGCCCAGATTTCCTCAGCATCATGCTCCACCCAACCCGGTTGTGGGAAGTGCTGCGTGAACTCTTCTTGCACCAGAGCCTGCACCGCCCCATTGGAATCGAACGCCAGCGTTCGCGCGCTCGTGGTTCCTTCGTCGAGCGCGAGTGTCATATCCATGGATGGCATTATGCCATCTTTTCGCCAGAGCTTTCCTGTTTCAATTGCTCCAAACGAACTAGAGACAGTCGAACAATATTAAGCCTAAACTCATCTTCAAAGTTTTTTAGAATTCCCTCAGCTTTTTTAAAATTGCTTTCAGCTTCATTAAAATCCATGCGCTGCTGAGCAATTGTTCCTATTTGATAATATGTTTGCGCAGTGCTATATTCATCACCAATTTTTTCACTTTTTCTCAGACTTTCCTGATACCATCCTTCTGCCTCATCAATTTTCAGTTCTTTTTGCTTTGACATTCCTAAATTATGAGATATCAGAGCCATCAACTTATCATTTCCAGTATCATTCGCAATATTGAGACTTTCAAGATACCATTTTTCGGCTTCATCAAAATCACAAAGTTCATATGCATTTCGCCCAAGTTGATGAAGTGTAGTGGCCCTTCCATCTACATCACCAATATCATTTTTTATATCTAAACTTTGTCGAAACCACTCACTTGCTTCAGAAAAATTTCTTTTATTCTGTGCTAATATCCCTAAATTATGTAAAGTTCCTGCCATTCCATGTTTATCTCCTATTCGTTTTTTAACCTCTAAGCTTTTCCTGTAGTAATTCTCCGCCTTATCGTACATACGATTTTCCTGACAGGATGTACCTAATTGATGCAAAGTCACAGCTTCACCAAATTCATCACCTAAGCGTTGCTTAATTGCTAAACTACGAGTATAATAATCTTCTGCGTTTCTGAATACACGTTGCTCACCTGCAACAGCTCCCATTTGATGCAAAGTCAAGGATTCGCCAAATTCATCACCTAAGCGTTGCTTAATTGCTAAACTACGAGCATAATAATCTTCTGCTTTTTTTAAATCATACTGATATTGAGCTATCATTCCTAAATGGTGAAGCGAAGTTGCAGCCCCACCGTCTTCACCAATCTTTTGCTTAATATCTAAGCTTTGCAGGAAATAACTCTCAGCGTTATCGAAATTTCGTCGTTCTTGAGCAATCATTCCCAATTGATGAAGACATACTGCAATATTCCTATCATCTTTCTCTGATTCATAGTAACTTTTCAACTTACCTAATATAATTTCGGAATTATCGAATTCTCGAAAATATGCTAATACTTGCTGGTAAATCCCCAAAACAGGAACACCTAAAACCACATTTTCTGGAATATCATATTTATCATCAGTACTGATTTCGTCTATAATATTTTCTATGAAACTTCTCAGCTTAAACCAGAGTCCTTTAGTCATCCATAATTTACGTAAAGCATATAAAATCCCTAATGATGCAATATCATCTGATTGTTTACGCGATTCGTAAAAAATATGTAACATATTAGTCTCTTCAGCATTTAATAAAGTTACTGAGAACTGAGTATGATTTTCGAACTGATTACTAATCCATAAAGCATATTCACTAAACACACTAACAAAGCAATATCTCAATTCTTGCAAACTATCACCATATATCTTAATAAGACTTTCCTGAAAGAACCAAGGCAATGCTGGATGAATAGTAAAGTAGACACTACCTACAACATCCCCCAACCCAATCTCAGTCGCGCTTGAAAGAATGCCAATCCATTCCTCGATAGATGCTCCACGAAGTTCAATAGGAGCATTCTCTTGAGCAGAAAGCAGTGTAAGCACCTGTGCATTGACAAATCCCTGAAATAGCCCCAACACACTCAGTCGTGCAACGTCAGCCTCTGGAAGCGCATTAAACCGGTAGGTCAGTGAAGCAGCCAGAGATTTATCTCTTCCCTGCTCTACACTATCGCCCTCCGGCAGTTTCAGTGTGCCTGCCTCTAACTCTCGCAACAATGCCTCTGGATTTCTCCCATCCTTTAGTAGAGGCAGAATTACCAGCAAGGTTAGTGGGTTGCCCTTCATAAACTGGAGCAGATCATCGAACTGAGGCAATTGCTGAATCTTTGCCGAGTTCAAGCCCTGCTTCTCGAAAATCGCACCCGCAAGTTCCCATGCTTCCGAATGAGATAGACCACCAAGAGGCACCGTAGGAAAGTCAGTCAGCAATGGCTCACTCTGCCGCCGACTAGTTATCAGAACCTTGGAAGTCCCCTTGCGTCCTGCTAGATCTAACAAGAACTGCTTAAGTTCTGCCTGTTCTTCCTCAGTCCAATCTGACTTAGTACCAGTTGGAAACCCACTAACCGGTTCGAAATTGTCCCAGATCAAGAAGCACGGAATCTGAGTTAGCAGGTCCAGTACACATCTCCGCTGCCTCTGCGGAGTCAGGTGCTCCCACTCGACACCGTTAGCTTTCAGAAGCGGCTGTACAAAAGTACCAATCTCGCGCAATACATCGGCCAGGGTCTTGCGATGCTCAAAGGAAAAAAAGAAAATCGGACCTTCCAGTGCCCCGGTCAGTCCTCGCCACCGAGCGAACTCAGAAGCCGTGGTGGTTTTCCCTACCCCAGCCATGCCCCACAGTAGCGCAACGGTGTTGTTCTGGTAGATACGCTCCAGCCGAAGAATTACGTTATCCCGACCATAGAACCCGGTAAGCGGAGTGGCGGGAACATTCATCTCCTCTGCCCCTGTGCTCTCTTCAGAGCCGCCACCCAGGTTCAAGCCAACCTTCTTCGGTAGAGGAGTCACCTGCGCCGCCTCGAAAAGCACCGGCACGATCCAGTCTTTCAGATGCTCATCTGTGCCTATGGCAGAGCGCCGCGCCGAGTTGTCATGTAGGGACGCTATCCCTTTCTTGTGCGCCCCCGCCAGCGTATCGCCCTCACTCAGACGCTCATACAGCCGACGCATAAACTGAGCGGCGGTCTGCACGTACACGGTGTAACTCATGGCAACTACGCCGGAAGCACCGGAGCGCAGCAGGTCGTTGCCCAGGCTTACTACATTGTCTTCGGCCCGTGTCATTCCACTCTGGCAGGCATTGAGCAAGACCACCGGCACTTTGGCGGCAGCCAGGGCTGTTCCTACTTCACGCCCTATTCTGGCACCATCTTCAAAGTACAGAGAGCCGCCCGCCTCGCCATAGCGATACGTGCCCGACGAACTATCGGGATGATAAACACCATGCCCATCGAAGTGGAAGACATGGTAATGCCCTGGCCTTTCCTGAAGCCGCCGGGAAAGCTCCTCAAAGGTAGCGGGGCGCAGTAGTTCGATATGGACGCGCTCGCGGACAGAAGCAAATGCCTGCAAGAGGTGCCGCGCCACGGATTGGAAAGGCACATCCTCTTCGTCTCTCGGGCGGGAAATCGTCAGAAGCACGTTCAGGCGGTCGCCTTCCAGCGCCACGGGAACCCTATCTAAATCCGATTCGCCGCGTACAAAGGCGTTCGCTTCATAGGCTAGCTGGCCGTACGTGCGCTGTGGGTCACGAATGGCTTCCCAGGGAAGCGCGATGCCTGCAGCGGAGTTTGCCTGCACCACGATTCGGGCGTTGCTCAAGTCGTCTGCTACGCGAACATAATGCGTATGGCATTCTGGTTGGGAAAAAACGGCGTGAAATAGCTTTTCGCCAAGTGCCTTCAGTACTTCTTCCGCTTCTTCTGCTCGGTTTCGATACGCCCCCAGCGGGCACATCAGATATTCTTCTAAATACCAGCGAACTTTCTCACGTTCTTCTGTGGAGTAATCTAAATTAAATGGAAATGGGCCAGCTATACTCCCCGTATGTGTGGGCGATTGCTGAAAGATAACGGAGATTTTGGCGTCTGTGCCATCCGGTTGCGCTTCATGGCGGAGAGTAAGCTGCTTCACAGAATTATTTTACCGGACATAGCTCCTGTTACATCCAGCGTTTTGCCCCCCTGCCCCCCGGTAATGGGGGTACCAAACAAAGCTATGCCCTACGCGCAGCGTTTAGCTGCTCTGCAGCATAGGTGCCTCTTACGCCAGGCTTTTCGGCGAGCGAGATGGCGCCGCGAAGCGGCATAAAGCCGATACGCTATTTGGTGCCCCCATTATTGGGGGATAGGGGGCATAGGAATCTGCAACCGAATGCACTTATGCGAGTCCAGAGGGTATGCGCTCCCCTGCGGCCCGTGGCTGGCCCGTCTGGAAAATCTATACACGGCAACCCGAGAGCTTTAAGAAAATTGCCCGACGACCCTGGGGATGCGTGGGAGTCGTGGCGGTGCTGCTGCTGCTCTGGCAGGGGGTTCTGGCGGCGCTGGCGGCGTTGCTGGCGGGTCAGGTGTTGCCACTGTTGGTACTGCTACTGGGGCAGCTTTATCTGGGGGCTCGGCTTCTGAAACTCGCGAAAGAGATACGAACGCCCTGCCCGGATAAGGATGCACTCGCGCCGTTTCTGGGGCGGCTGACCGAAAAAGGGCTAAAGCTGGCCAGCGGACATACAGTGCCCTGGGCATCGTTTTCTGGCTGGGCGCCGGGTTGGGAAGACAGCCATGTTTTCCGAATCCACTTCTGGCTGGCGCCGGGGCAGGATACCCGCAGCCTGATGCAGGCTCGACCCCGCAAGTGGCTCTTTGCCAATACAGTCTCCGTGATTGTGGCGCTCTATCTGGCGCTGACATTGCCGGGGCAGGGCAAGGCGCTTCTGGCATGTGTTTACTTCGGGGCGGCTTATCTGGCGCTGTTTCTGCTGCGCCGCTGGTCGAGTGCGGCGCTACGGAAGTCACAACAGGCGAACACTACTGAGGAGCCCTGGGTGCTTCTGTTCGATACCCGACACTGCTCTGTAGACGAAGTAGAGGCGCTACTGGAGCGACACCTGCCCCGAAAGCCCCGGCCTCCACTAAACTACTAGAGCGAGGTAGTCTCTTGATTCGAAAAGAAAATAATAGGTAATAGGACACTCCAGAATGCCGATAAAGGACTTACGGGAGGTCAGGCGGATTAGCCTGGAACCCGCTGGGCGATTTGTGCGCCTAGATTAATACACTCACTTGCAACTGGCCGCAGCTCTTCCCCCTGACCTTGACAGACCTTGGGAACTTATGCTGGCTATTGCATGGTACTATCAGCATACCTTTAACCTCGGAGATCGACCTGTGAACCGTACTTTCCCCATCGTGGCCACGTCACTACTATCGCTGGCGTTGCCAATGACAGTTCTCGTGCCGTCCCCAACCTATGCGCGCCAGGAAGCGCCGAAAACGCAAAAGGTGACTCTTCAGCTTCGTGCCATGGCGGGACAGAGTAAGAAGACACAGGCGGTCGTCAGTTTCTCCGGAGACTTCGCGGGCAATAAGTTCACCCGTGAGAGCAAAGATGTCAGCAAGACCAGCTTCACAGGCGTGGCTGCCACCGGTGAGATTACCTTTGAGAGCCGCACGGAGTCGTCGGAAACCACCGTCAATGGGATGAAGGACGAAGAGGATGAGCCGGATAAATCCGTCGATACCTTCGTTGTGCGGCCTAATGGTACGCTGGTTAGCTTCAAGACCGACGATGAAGACAAGGACGAAGAGCATGTAAACGAGCGCCTGTACACGGCGACTCAGATTGTCTTCCCGGATAAGCCGGTAGGCGTTGGCGACAAGTGGAGCCACGAGTACAAGTCTGATTCCACCCTGGGCACAAAAAACGCAACGGCAGAATTCGAGCTACTGGCGCTGGAAGCCAAGAACGGTGTGCCCTGCGCCAAGGTGAAGATTACTTATAAAGAGACCGAGGGGAAGAACCCGGTTCAGTGCAAGGGGACCGTCTGGATTGAGCAGGCCAGCGGCGATGATGTGGCCGCCGAGCTGGATATCCCGGACTTTGCGCCGGGTGGCGAGGAAGGCCCCACGCTCCAGGGTGCGATCAAGGGCAACCGCATTGAAGGCGCCCCGCTCACTGCCGAGGTCGCCAAGCAGGTGCTGGAAGGCAAGATTCCCGATGTGCTCAAAGTAGCGCAGGGAACGCCCGGTAGCACCAGTGTACAGGCAGGCCCCCCCAAGCCCAAAGACAAGACCATAGATGACATTGTCTTAGAGAAGGGCAAAGAGTACGAGAAGATCGCCGGTATCGTCACGCTGTGGCGCAAGAAAGAACCGAACAAAGACACCATCTACGCCGAGATCCGTGAGGACCAGCTCGATAAGCTGATGTTCCTCCAGGCATCGGCCTCGGCAGGTACTACGGAGCAGCAGTTGGACCAGCTTCCGGTGACAGCTGGAACCCCGTTTCGCGACCTGGTGTTCGAGTTCACGAAGAGCCCGGACGACAAGCTCTACATGAAGGTGCCCAACACCTACTATCGCGCCAAGAAGGGTTCGCCGCTAGAGAAGGCCGTACAGCGCAGCTACTCCGATTCGTATCTGCTGGCCTACAAGGTCGAAGCGAAGCAGCCCGAGCGGAAGTCGATGTTGATCGATGTCTCCGAGCTATTCAAGGGAGACCTGCTCCAGATTACGACCGCGTTCGCCGGTGGTGGTGGTAGCCCGTTTGGGGGCGGCACCATGGGTATGGGCATGGACCGGGAGAAGACGTACCTCACGGGTATCAAGAACTTCCCTGCCAACCTGGTGGTGAATACTCAGTACGCCTTCGCCCGAGGCAGCTCGCGTGGGGCGGAGAACTCCATGCTGGCCGACCCGCGTGGCGCGCTACTACAGGTCACGTTCAACCTGTCTATGCTGCCGGTGAACAATGGGTACGTGCCGCGCATGGCCGACCCGCGTATCGGGTACTTCACGACGAACTATGTGACGTTCGATTCGGACAAGAACGATGAGCTGACCCGTGAGCTGATTCTGCGCTGGGATATCCGCAAGGCCGACCCGACCGCGAAGATCTCCGACCCGGAGAAGCCGATAGTCTTCTGGATAGACAACGCGACCCCGAACGAGTACCGTGAGGCGGTGCGTGAAGGTCTGCTGGTCTGGAACAAGGCGTTCGAGCGAATCGGACTGCGCAATGTGGTTCAGGTGAAGCAGATGCCCGATACCCTGGACCCCAAGCAGGTAGCGGCAGGCAAGATTCCCGGCGATGTGGGCGATACCCGCTTCAACTTCATCCGCTGGGTGATCTCCGAGGATGCGGGCTACGCCGTGGCGCTGTTCCGCCCGAACCCGCTCACGGGTGAGATTCTGAACGCCAGTATCAATGTAGACGGTTCCCTGATCCAGTACTTCAATGTGCAGCGCAACGACATTGTGGAACCGGCAGCAGCGTTTGCGAAGGCGGCCTACTCCGGTGCGGAGATCGCCTCTCTGCTGAACCTGAAAGTTCCGCTCAAGCAGGACCTGCTGTTCTGTAAGATGGGCGCCGACAAGCGCCAGGCCGCCGCGTTCGGCTGGCAGACTCTGAGCCTGCTGCGTGAGACCGGCGGTGCGGCGAACGCGAAGCTGGACCCGCTGCAGTACGCTCGCCAAGTGCTGAAAGAAACCGTGGCGCACGAGTTTGGCCATGTGCTGGGACTGCGGCACAACTTCGGCGCTTCAACCCAGTTCACGCTGGCGCAGCTCGGTAATGAGAAGATCGTGGGGCAGGGGGGTATCGGGGCGTCCGTCATGGACTACAACCCGTTCAACATCTCCGCACTCAAGCACCCCGGCGTGGACTTCTTCGCACAGACCATCGGTACCTACGACTACTGGGCAATCGAGTACGGCTACAAGCCCGCGCCGAAAGCCCCGGCCCGCCCGGAAGAAGAGAAACCGTTCCTGGCGGCTATCGCGCATCGGGCCGGGCAGCCGGGCCTGAGTTGGCTGGGTGATGAAGCGACCTTTACCGGCGTTGACCCATCGGTGCAGACCTACGACCTCTCCGCCGATCCGCTTGGCTACTGGGAGGAAGTGCTGCAGGCCAGCCGCGCTAGCTTAGATAAGCTGGGCACCCGCCTGCCGAAGCAGGGCGAGAACTACTGGCGCTTCACCCGTGGCTTCAGCGCGCTCATGCAGGAGTATGCCAAGGCGACCGGCCAGATCAGCCGGTTCGTGGGGGCGAACCGAATCGCCAACGTCCACAAGGGCGACGCGGGCGACAAGGCGGTCCTCGCCGCTGAGCCGGTCGCACAGCAGAAGCGAGCGATTGCGCTGCTGAACAGCTACCTCTTCGCGCCGACTGCACTGAACTTCCCGAAGGACTACTACGGTAAGTTCACCCCGCATCCGGGCGACCTGCCGGGCAACTACCCGATTGCGGACTCTATCTCGAACCTGCAGAAGGGCGCCCTTCGGCGTCTGCTCTCGGGGGGCACTATCGCCAAGGTCGTGAACAACGAATACAAGGCACAGGGCGGTGAGGCGCTGACCCTCCCCTACCTGTTCGGCACGCTGAAGGATAACGTGTGGGCAGAAGCGGTCAACGGCAAGAACGTGGGCCTGCTGCGCCGCAACCTCCAGCGCGAGCATGTGGACCTGCTCTCGGATATGGTCCTGGGCGGCCTGCCTGTACCCGATGATGGCCGGGTTATCGCCCGCGCTCAGCTGAAGACCATGCAGGCCCAGATCGGCGCCGCCTTGCGCAAGCCCGGCCTGGATGAGATGACCCGCCTGCACTACACCGACACGATCAATAAGATTGAGCGGACTCTGACCGCCAAACAGACTGTGGGCGGCGGAGGCGGTGGCGCCGACCTGATGTCGCTGCTCATGGGCGGCAAGCAGGCGCCGCAGCAGTAAAGTACAAACACTAAGCCCCTCTCCGAAAGGAGAGGGGATTTTTTTATGGCCTCACATCGCTATTAGCCACCTCTGCATTACCCAGCGCCGTACCTATATCCAGCGTAATGCCCTTTGGGCATAAGCCTAACAGGCGCACATCGTGTGGGTCAAACTAACAAGCACGTGGGAAGGAACGATGGTAGGTGTTGCCGAACTGCGCGCTATGAGAGTCGCTGTCGCTCCTTTACTCGCGCTGGGGTTCCTGCTACTGGCAGGGTGCCCCGCACCTGCTCCGTCTACTGACACGCCTGCGGGCACAGGTCCGGTGCCGGTGACGCATACTGCCACCAAGCCCACTATCGCACTGGTCATGAAGTCGCTGGCCAATGAGTTCTTCCTCACTATGCAGAAGGGCGCCGAGGCGCATCAGAAGGCGCACTCGGATAAGTACGCTCTACTCGCCAACGGCACGCGCGACGAGCAGGAGATTTCCAAGCAGCAGCAGCTTGTGGAGCAGATGACCGGGCAGAAAGTATCGGCGATAGTGATAGCCCCCATCGACTCCAAGGCCATGGTGCCTATCTGTAAGAAAGCCGTAGATGCCGGAATCCCGGTCATCAATATCGATAACCGGTTTGATGACGGTGTGCTCAAAGAGAACAGCCTCAAGATACCGTTCGTGGGGCCGGACAACCGTAAAGGGGCGAAGCTCGCCGCCGACTTCTTAGCGAAGAAGCTCAAGAAAGGCGATAGCGTAGGGATTCTGGAAGGCAACCCAACCGCGTTCAATGCCCAGCAGCGCAAGGCGGGATTTGAAGATGGCTTGAAGGCAGCGGGTATCACGATAGCCGCCAGCCAGAGTGCAAACTGGGAGACCGACCAGGCCAACAAAGTCGCGTCGGCGATTCTGACTGCGCATCCGGACATCAAGGCCCTGCTCTGCGCCAATGATTCCATGGCACTGGGGGCTGTGGCTGCCGTGAAAGCTGCGGGCAAGCAGGCGCAGGTACAGATAGTCGGCTTCGACAATATCGACGCGGTGAAGCAGCTAGTCAAAGACGGCACGGTGCTCTGCACCGTAGACCAGCACGCGGACCAGCTCGCGGCGTTCGGTATCGACTATGCGCTGGAGATGCTGGAAAAGAAATCCTCCCCGGCGGATAAAGAGACGCCCGTGGACCTTGTGACCGCCGAAACCCTGAAGTAGTGAAGCGCGCCCTTGCGGAGCTCGGTGGCCTCAGCGCGGCCCTGCTGCTGATTATCCTTATCTTCAGTGCCACCGTGCCCACGTTCCGGAGCGCCTCTACCTTCGTCACCATTCTCAACCAGCTCCCTGAGGCGCTATTGCTTGCCGCCGGGATGACCCTGGTGATTCTGGTAGCCGAGATAGATCTCTCCGTGGGCAGCGTGGTGGGTCTGGCGGGCGCAGTGCTCGGTGTGAGCCTGCTCTCCTATCACCTGCCTCTCCCAGTAGCCGTACTGCTCGCCATTCTCTCCGGGGCGCTCTGCGGGCTGTTCAGCGGTTTGCTCACTACCCTTTTGCGCCTCCCCGCATTCCTGGTCACTCTGGGCATGCTGGAGGCCGCTCGTGGCGCCACGTTTCTGCTCACCGAATCGCATACGCAGTATTTAGGCAAAGCGGTGGAGCCGCTCAGCGCGGGCGGCACGGCCTGGCTGAGCCTGCCCACCCTGCTGGCGCTGATTATTCTGGCGCTGGGGCAGATGTTCCTGAGCCGCACCACGGTCGGTAAGAACCTGTTCGCTACCGGCGGTTCCGAGCGCACGGCATGGCTGGCGGGTATTCCCACGAACCATTTGCGTACAGGCGCGTTCGTGGTCTGTGGCGCCCTGGCCGCGCTGGCAGGTGTAGTAAACGCCGGTCGGCTCTCCTCTGCGGACCCAAATGCGGGGCTGGGCGCGGAACTAACCGCCATTGCCGCCGTGGTTATCGGCGGCACTCGCCTGACCGGTGGGCGCGGCTCGCTTATTGGTACCTTGCTTGGCGTGATACTGCTGGCGGTGGTCGGAAACGGGCTGGCTCAAGCAGGCGCACAGGAGCCGGTAAAGCGGCTCTTAACCGGCGGGATCATCGTGGGGGCGGTGCTGCTGGATAGGCTACGGTCCAAGGGTGGGGAGTAGGCCCACTGCGTTCTAACCTTTTGAATGGTCAAACATCGAGATTTTAGGCCCCTGTGTCCACCGATCTTCGTTTTGGATCATAAACGTAAAGGTGGTGACATTGGCTCTCTTAAACGCCGGATCCCCACCAGCACTATACTTCATTCCCAAAACCTCTATATTTCGCATAGGCTCAGGAATATAAGACTGGGCATCTCTAAGCTCCATCATGGCTCTATCAATGATCTGGACTACCATGCAGTTCTTATTGAGCTCGTCCATGTCTTTGTAAGGCATCTCCGTCTTCTTTTTTTGAATGAGCTCTCTGGTGACTTGCTTCAGGATGTCCTGAGTGAGATCACCTAAGTTATGGTGTGCGTAGGCACGTATCAGAGATGGTGGAGCAATCGAGGCCAGATACTTTGCCAGATGCGCATCTTGTGCGATGGCCGTATTCTTCACATCGATTTTTTTCCCTTTGCCATCGTTTACAACCCGGAGGTTATAAAGCCTGGCGATCATGTTCACGATGTCATCTGCGGATGCTTTTTCACCGTTTACAAGGAAGACAGGTTTTCCAGCAAGTATTGGATTACAGGAGTATGGAACACTTTCCGATTTATCGCTCAAAGCTTTCGTGATAGTCCCTATACTGGGACCAAAGAAAGATATATTCCTGCGCTTGTGCTCCGCATAGGGTGTAACCGCCGGGGTAGAAATACTACCAAATGGCCATTTTTGAAGTGGCGCCTGTGGCTCTCTGTAGCAGAGAGACTTATCCTCTCTGTCTAATGAATCAATGCAAACAGCGGCTTTATCAGGATAGAGAATCGTGCCAGCTGGTGCGCCTAATGGTCTTAAGCCACTAAAGTAAAGATGGTAGATCATCTCACTGAAGCTATTCTTCTGTGCTCCGTTCATCGAGGCTACCGGGAGCACATCGTCTTTTGCTTTTTGGAGTTGCTCTTCCGTTAGTAGATTGACTAACCGATTTACTCCCACCCTACTGCTTGCATCACTACCGACGAATAAATCGACTACCTTTTTCGCTTTTCTGGAGAAATCCAGGATTTCTAAATCGGTGGTGCAGGGGACTTCTTTGCCATCGGTGTACTTCTTGGAAAGCAAGTACCCGTTTTCAAAGCGCTGCAGGGAGTAGTCGGCGAGGTTTGCAACTTGCTCCAGCTTCTCTCGGATAGTCTGATTACTTCGAACGATGCCACCTATGCTAGCGTCATCGATAAAACGATTCCCCTCAATAACGATGACTGAACCTTTAAAGTTTTCTTTTAAGGCTTCTGAGAGGAGTATATCTTTCGCATAGGCAGGGGTGATCGTAGAAATCAGAGCCAGTAGACAAACGCTAAAAATTGGTCGCGACATTGCAATGATAGTTATACTGCCTACTGCCACATAAAATTCCCCGGAATTGCTTCGGGAAGTCTACTCCGCTTGTTGGAGTTCTTTGGCGAGGTCTCGGAGGATGCGAGAGGCGTCGGACTCTTCGGCCATGAGGTTCTTCAGGCTATCTTCAGCAGCAGTGCCATCGGTGCCGCGGGCTCGTACGATAGCGACCTGTAGATCGACCTGGGCGCAGGCCACGGCATAGCGGACAATGGACTCACGCATGCGGGTGTTTTCTGCGCGGAGTTGCTCGGCCTCCTGCTCGGCCCGGAAGTGCGCGCGGAGGGCGGCCACTTCACGGCCTAGCCGGTGTGCTTCCTCCTCTAACTGATTGATTCGCTCTTCCATGCCGACTCAGGAAATCTCTGGTACAATCCCGCCAAGGGTCACCAGGCAACTTTTTGTTCTTCAGGGCAAATTGCATGCCTGCAACGCTTGCCAGGAGACCTTGAACTACAATACCGTATTTCTCCCAGCGCCCATGGCAACTCCTGCTGCGGTCGGCAGTTTTACTCTGGACAGTGAGCTTCGCTTTCTTAGTATAGAAGCGGGCGATGGAGCCGCCCTGCCTTCCGATACCCGCTCGCTTGTCGGCAAGAGCCTGTGGGATGCCTTCGATAGCTCCTGGAAAGCTCTCCTCTATCCCGGTCTGCGCCGCGCCCAGCGAGAGCGTATCGGGGTGCGCTGGGAAGCGGTACACCCAGATAGCCATATTCGCTATGCGTTCGAGATAGAGCCCCGCGCCGATACCTACGCGGTTCGCTACCACGCCGTGCCGAGCCTCCCCCCGGTTCCCGCAAAGACCAAGAATGGCAGCGCTTCCGAAGCCCACTCTGTGGGAAACAGCGCCGGGGCGGTAGATGATGCCTACTTCCAGCGTGCGGCGGACATGCTGGTGGTGCTCTCCGCGACCGAGGGCAAGATTCTGCGGGTCAACCCGGCCTGGAACCGGATTCTGGGGTATGTCAGCGAGAATGTAGAAGGCCGCTCACTCTTAGACCTCACCCACCCGGACGATAGGGCGGATGCCTACGCGGCGCTGCAGCACACGCTCAAGGCGGAGACCGATGCGCCTATTCACTTCACCTGCCGTATCAAGAACGCGCAGGGAGACATGCGCTACCTGCAGTGGTTCGCCACCCCGCACCCGGAGGTCGACCAGGTCTATGCCGCCGCGCGCGATGTGACCGAGAGCCGGACCACCGAACTGGCCATGCGGCGGCAAGCGACCACAGATGCCCTTACCGACCTGCTCAACCGGCGCGGGCTGGAAGAGGAGCTCACCAAAGCCCTCATAGACGCTGGGCGGCAGAAGAAGCACCTGGCCGTGGTCTTTATTGACTTAGACCGCTTCAAGCCGATCAACGATTCCCTGGGCCACGAGGTCGGGGACCAGATGCTCCAGGTGGTGGCGAACCGTCTCTCTGCCACTGTTCGTACCGGGGACTTAGTCGCGCGGCTGGGCGGCGATGAGTTTGTGGTGGCGCTCACGGGTATTCCGTCGCCAGCCGATGCCGAGTCGGTGGCGCAGAAGCTCCTTGCCGCGATTACCGCCCCGGCGAACCTGGCGGGGCATGAGCTTTTCGTGACCGCGAGTATCGGTATCAGCCTCTACCCCACAGATGGCGGCGATGCGGACACGCTGATCAAGAACGCTGATGCGGCGATGTACAAGTCCAAGCACAGCGGACGCGCCGGAGTCGCGATGTACTCCGAGAAGCTCCCTGAGGCCGAGGCTGCACGCATCACAATCGAGTCTGGGCTCTCCAAGGCCATTGACCGGGGTGAGCTGCGGCTGTTCTATCAGGAGCAGCGGCACTCCCGCTCCGGCTCTCTGGTGGGATTCGAGGCGCTGCTGCGCTGGCACCACCCTGAGCATGGCATTATCAGTCCGGGGCAGTTTATCCCACTGGCCGAAGAGACCGGGCTGATTATCCCCATGGGTGCGTGGGCGATGAATGAGGCGACCCGGCAGGCTTCTGTTTGGGAAGCGGTCGCTGAGGGATTGAACATGTCTGTTAATGTCTCCCCGCGCCAGTTCGCCGAGGGAGACAAGCTGGTTCAGTCTGTGAAACTCGCTTTAGAGGAATCGTCGTTCAACCCTGAGCGGCTGGACTTAGAGATTACCGAGTCCATGCTGGCCGGTGATGCTGCCGACCTGAAGCGCACTCTGCACCGCCTGAAAGACCTGGGCGTGAAGCTCTCCTTAGACGATTTCGGCACGGGCTATTCGGCGCTCGCCATGCTGCCCCAGCTCCCGTTCGACCGGGTGAAGATAGACCGCAGCTTTATCATGCGGCTCTGCGAGTCGGACAAAGACGAAGCCGTGGTGCGCCTGGTTATCGAGCTCTCTCACACCCTGGGCATGCGAGTCGTCGCTGAGGGCGTGGAGACCACGGACCAGTACGACAAGCTGGTGGAGCTCGGCTGCGATGTGCTTCAGGGCTTCCTTTTTGGCAAGCCCCTGCCCCCCGGCGAGGTTCCTCTCTTGCTCAGCTCGAAGAGTGCTTAGGCCCCTTCCGTCGACTCGCGTTCTTGTTATCGCCTTCGTGTTTCCGGTGCTTCTTGCCCTGTTTCCCCTCTGTATTCCCCAGAGGTCCCGTCGGCGCCCTGCCCCGCTGCCTCCCAAAGCGCCCCTGGCGGATGTACTCATTGTGCTGGACCCCGGCCATGGCGGAGAAGATTCCGGAGCGATTCGGGGTGGCATGCACGAGGACCAGCTGAACTACCGTCTGGCCGCCGAGATAAGCCAGGAGCTACAAAAACGCGGCGCCGATGTGTGGTTCACGGTCTCCAGCAAGGCTCTGAGTATCACCGGCGTCACCCCATTCGTCGCCCCGACCGATGCCTGCCTGACCTTCAACAAAGCTCCCCTGAAGCATCGCCGCCAATCCAGCGCACAGGAGCTCTGGCAGCGTGCCGCGCTGGTACGTAGCGCGGTGAAAACGCCGAATAAGAGTGTCTTCTTTCTCTCTCTGCACGCCGATTCGCTGGAGTCTCGGAAATGGTGGGGCGCCCGCGTCTACCGGGATACCCGCGACAAAGGCGAGTGCCGCTTTGCCCGCCAGCTTCTCGCCCGCCTGAGTAAAGCCGGTCTGACTTATCGCCCCAATGGTCGTATCGTCCCCCGTGACTATGGCGTGCTGAACCCGGCCTACAACCCGGCTCCGCAGAAAGCGCTGGTAGAAGCCTTCACCATCTCCAGCCCGCAGGATAGAGCCCGCGCCCACAGTGTCGTCTGGCGCAAGAAAGTAGTAAACGCCGTGGTGGAGTCGGTATTGGGAAGTTTGCCCCCTATTCCCTAAATCCGCCGAATTGGGGAGGGAGATTCGGGATGGCGCCCCTACACTCTAAGGCATAGGAGTCAACCACTATGTCTCGAATCGAACCTCTCTTTCCCATGGAATACACCCGCATTCTTATGCCTGTAGACTGCACCCCGACCTCGCGGGATGCCGTGCGCCAGGCAGCCCGCTATGCCATGGGGGTCACCGGGGCAGCCATCACGCTGGTCGCTGGCGTTCCGCCCACTCCGGGCAACGATAGCGCGTCGAAGCAGCTACGTGCCGACCGGGAAGCGCACGCGGACCAGGCGCTGGAGACTGCGCGGGTTATCTTGCTGCAGTGTGGCATCTACTCTCGCACCCGCCGCCAGGAAGCGTCGTCGCTGCAGGAAGCCGCCGAGAAAGAGCTGACCGAGCGCCCCTATGATATGGCTCTGGTGGGCAAGTGCGATCAGGCGCCCAAGGGGGAACTGCCTGTACTGATTCTGCCTGCTATCCGATGAGCGTCGCTATAAGACAAAGAGAACATGGTGCTGGAAAATAAACAGGTTTCCTGTAAAATGGCGCCATGTTCTCACGTTCCCTACTCACGGGCATCGCCGCCCTTTCTCTGTGCTCTTTCGCATTCGCCGCCCCACCGACGTTTACGGAAGGTCCTGCCCCGGCGTCTATCAAGAAGATGGCGACTCAAGGGGCGCACTCAGGTCGCTTTATCACCCTGAACTACGGCGTTTCCGGGGGCAAGGTCCTGCTGCACGCGTTCTATACGGGTGAAGGTGAGGCAGCCACGGGCTACATCGATGTGATCTCCCC
The DNA here is from genome assembly GCA_049840835.1 of Armatimonas sp. Lineage (GTDB taxonomy): Bacteria > Armatimonadota > Armatimonadia > Armatimonadales > Armatimonadaceae > JANLTX01. The sequence goes on from JASGJG010000020.1 coordinate 167,400, forward strand.
CAAAGGCAAGAAGATACAGCGCTTCGAGCTGGAGTTCCCAGGACCCGCGCAGGACAAGGACAAGTACCCGATTAAGGCCCTCTGGCTAGTACCGGGGAAACAGAAGCAGCCCATGATCCTGTTCGACGGCCCGGACGACCACCTGGTTCTCGTGTTCTCTCGCGGATTCGGTATGCGCGGTAGCATGCAGCTCTTCTCAGAAAAAGGCGTAGATGGTCAGCGCAAGACCACGTTCGAGGAAATCGACAAGCGCGGCTTCCGAACGATTCGTGTGGATGTCAACGACGCCGGAGAGGACAACAAGCCCGCCTTTAAAGAGACAATCTTCTACACCTGGAATGGCGAGCGCTTTATAGAGCGCCGCAAGAAGTAAATTAGCCAGCACGAAAATCGTGCGGCTCGGGGGCGAAGCGCCAAGCCTCCTTCGGAGGCCAAAGGCCCTATAGTCGTACGATTTTCGTGCTAGGCATACATGGGCAGGATTGTCTCGGCTCCAGCACGCAATACAACGGTATGAGCTATGCCGAGCGCGTTGTACTGGAGTCGCCTGCTTTTCCGGATTTAGATAAGGGCAAAGGGTTCTGGGACCGGGGCAAGTGGCCCGCCCACTGGATCTGCGCCGAAGGGGTAGACCGTCCTCCACTGGTAATCGCGTTTCGGCTGCAGATCTCCGTGCCGGATGAGCTGGTGGTACGGGTGCATCTCTCGGCGGACCAACGCTACCGGCTGTTTCTCAATGGCGAGCGTGTGGGCCATGGACCGGAGCGCGGTGATGCGAACTACTGGTTCTACGAAACCTACGATCTGGCGCTGGATGCGGGCGAGAACACTCTGGTAGCGCTGGTGTGGGCGCTCCCCGAAGGTGGCGCGCCAGATGGGGCGACAGCACGCCCCGCCAACGAGTACCGTATGCCGGTGGCGCAGATTTCTGTCACGCCTGGTTGCTTCGTGCTGGCCCCGGATGAAGAAGCGGACAGCGAGCTATTCGCCACAGGGAAAGCCCACTGGGACGTGAAAACGGTCTCCGGTATCTCATTTCTTTCCCATGGGTGTGCCTGGGGTACAGGCGGTAAGACCGAGATAGACGGCGCTTCCTATCCCTGGGGCATTGAATCAGGCGAGGGCGACGGCTGGCAGAAGGCCGCTATCAGCCACCTGGCCGATGATGCCCGTAGCCGCAACGACCGGATCCCCAAGCAGGCCCTCCGCCCCGCTACCCTGCCGTCCATGCTGGATGACCCGACGGAACTGGGTACGGTGCGCCTAGTCGCCGAGGTGGCGGATGGGAACACCGCCGATGTTCCCATTCTTGCTGCCGATAGCCTCCCAGATGAAGAAGAGCTGTGGCAGGCGCTTCTGAGCGATTCGGAGGCGCTGACGATTCCCTCCCACACCCGCCGCCGGGTGCTGATCGACCTGGACGATTACTACTGTGCCTGGCCGGAGCTAATCATAAAGGGCGGCGCGGGCAGTACAGTCCGTATCTCCTGGCAGGAGGCGCTGATTGAGTCGAAGAACCCCTGGAGCAAGGGGAACCGGGACCATATCGAGGGCAAGTTCTTCTGCCAGATGTGGAACAACCAGACCGGCGTGGCGGATATCTTCCGGCCCGGTGGTGGCTCGGAAGAGCGCACTTTTACCACTCTCTGGTGGCAATGCGGGCGCTATGTAGAGATCTATATCGAGACCGCCGATGAGGCTCTGGAGCTGCTGGCCCTCTCCTGGCGAGAGACTCGCTATCCGCTCTACAACGAGTCCGAGTTCGAAAGCTCCGACCCGAAGCTGGGGAACCTGGTGCCCATGATGGTGCGCGCCATGCAGATGTGTGCCCATGAGACCTACTTCGATTGCCCCTACTACGAGCAGCTTATGTACGCGGGCGATACCCGCTTGGAGGTGCTCACCACCTACATCATGACTGGCGATGATGCTCTGCCCCGCAAAGCCGCGCTCATGTTCGATATCTCTCGGCTAACCACAGGGCTTACCAGTGGTCTCACTCAGAGCCGGTATCCGGGGCATATTCTGCAGATTATCCCGCCGTTCTCTCTGTGGTGGATCGGAATTATCTACGACCGAGCGCTCTGGCGTGGCGACCGGGAGTTCGTAAAAGAGCGTATGACCGGGGTGCGAGCGGTCTTAGATGCCTGGACCGCCCGCCGAGACCCAGTGACCGGTTTGATTCTTGCCCCCAATGGCTGGAACTACATCGACTGGGTACCGGGCTGGCGAGATGGTATCGCCCCCGGCAACGATGCGGGCCTGCCAGGTGGGATTCACAACTGGCACGTGGTCTATACCCTGCAGAAAGCTGCCGAGCTAGAAGGCTGGCTGGGCGAGGTGGAGCGCGAAGCGCACTATGAGCGTCTGGCCAAAGAGATCGCCCGTGCCGCCGATATCGCCTTCTGGGATGAGCAGCGTGGTCTCTGGGCCGATGACTGGGAGAAAACCAGCTTCTCCGAGCACGCCCAGTGCCTGGCTCTGCTCTCTCTAAACGCCCCCAAGGAGCGAGTCACCCGAGTAGCAGTAGGTCTTCTGGCGGACCCGGATCTACACCGAACCACCATCTACTACTCGCACTACTTGTTCGAGACTTACTTCCTGCTGGGGCGACCGCAGGAGTTCTTTAAGCGCCTGGACCTCTGGCAGAGCCTGGTAGAACTTGGTTTCAAAACCACCGTTGAGTCCCCGGAACCATCCCGCTCGGACTGCCACGCCTGGGGTGCGCACCCACTCTTCCACTACCACGCCTCGGTACTCGGCGTCCGTCCCACGGAGTTCGGCTTCGACAGCATAACTGTCCATCCCCAGCTCGGCCACCTGACCAGCGCCTCCGGTCGGATTCCCCACCCCAAGGGTGAGATTGTCGTTTCCGTGGAGAAGACAGAAACGGGCATCACGGGCACGGTGGAACTGCCGGAGGGAGTGAAAGCCTTACACCTTGCGGAGGGGTTGCGGTTGGTTTAAGGGCCCTCACCCCCTAGCCCCCTCTCCCAAAGTCCTCGTACCTCGGCCCCTATGGGAGAGAGGGAATTGTAGAAGGTGCTCTTGCTCCCCTTCTCCCACGGAGGCGCGAAGAATGAGCGACGTTGGGAGAAGGGGCAGGGGATGAGGGCAGGTTTTCCCCCGCTCACTGGCGAATGTGCGGGTATGAGACGTCTCTCCCTCGCTACGGTGATTCTGCTCGCCCCGACGCTGGCGCATGCCTGGGGTGGTGATGGACACCAGTACACCGCACGGATCGCTGTTGCCTCGCTGCCGGACTCGCCGCTCAAGCGCAGTCTGGAGAAAAATGTAGACTGGTTCGCCGTGTCGTCGTCGCACCCCGACCGCTGGCGGACTCGTCCGGATGCCGCCGAAAACGCGCGCCACTTCTTAGATACCGAGCGCTTCGGATTCGGTACAGACATCTCTAAAATCCCACAGGACTACGCCGAGGTTCAGAAGATTCGCGACTATACCAAGCTCCGCGAAGACGGCGTGAATCCCTGGACCGTGCGCCGAATTCACGCCAACCTGGTAGTCGCGCTAAAAGAGAAGCGCTGGGCAGATGCCTATGTGCAGATGGCCTATCTGTCACACTATCTTGGGGATGCCCATGTGCCGTTCCATGCGTCCGAGAACTACGATGGGCAGCTATCGAACCCGTCGCAGAAAGGCATTCACTCCCGGTTCGAGAGCCAGATGCTGGAGCGCACGATCAAGTTCTCCGACCTTACTCCTGGCGCCCCGATTGCCTTCACCGACCCGGTGAAAGACACGTTCACGGCTCTGGGCGAGAGCCTGAAGGAAGTGCCCGGCATTCTGGCAGCAGATAGAGCCGCCGCAGACTCGGCGGGCGGAACAGACAGCGATGCCTACTGGTCGTCGTTCACGGCGAAGAGCCGCCCGGTTGCCATTCAGCGGCTTCAGACCGCCGGGCGCCGATTGGCCGGGGCGCTGATTCTGGCCTGGGACCGAGCGGGCCGCCCAAAGCTGCCCGGCGACTTCAGCATGGATGACCGCTGGCTTCCGTATGCCTCGGCGTTCGCGCCGCGCGGCACTCCCCCATCCCCCGCGCAGCCCCCGATAAGCGATGAGGAAAAAGCCAGTGCACGGACCTATGCGAAAGTAGTCGATCTGGAGTCGAAGGCGCTGGGTAAGACAACCAAGTACACCCTGCTCCTGCCGCGTGACTACGACGCGCACCCCACACGCCGCTACCCGGTGCTCTTTCTCTTGCATGGCGCCAGTGGCAATCATGCCGACTGGAACAAGCTCTCGGGTATCGCAGCCTATGCGGCTACTCTGCCCCTGATTATCGTTATGCCGGATGCCGGTGGAGACTCGTTCTACTCCAATAGCGCGGGTTTCGGAAACGTGCAGACTTACTTTGAGAAAGAGCTGATTCCGCACGTGGATAAGACCTATCGGACTCTGAACAAGCGAGAAGGTCGGGCGATAGCGGGACTCTCTATGGGCGGCTATGGCTCCTGGCATCTGGCACTCAGCAACCCGAAGACGTTCTGTGCCGCCGCCTCGCTCTCCGGCGCTATCGGCTGGGGCGATGGCCCGCTGGTGGAAGGCGGGCTGCGTAACTTCGCTATGCGCCTCTGGCCTACCAAGCCAGAAGACGGCTGGAAGGCATCCGCGCTCTGGCCCAAAGTCGAGAAGTTGTACAGCGCCAAGAAGGGCTGGCAGGGTCCGGCGCTCTACTTTGACTGCGGTAAGGACGATTTCTTAATCGAAAGCAACCGCACGTTTGATAGAAAGCTGATGGAGCTTGGCATGCCGTATGAGTTCGCCGAGTTCAATGGTGCACATACCTGGCCCTACTGGGACGAGCATGTGCGCGATGCCATCAACTTCGCTATGCGCCACCTTGACTCTGCCAAATGAGATTCCTGCTGCTCTGCCCCGCCGCCTTGCTGCTGCTTGCCCCGCCTGGTGAGCCGGAGCACTATGAGCGCCCGCTGGTCCCCGGTGTGACCCTGGTACAAGAAGTGACACCGCAGGACAATGCGGGCGGGCCACTAACCATCAATGTGGTTCGGGTAGCGCCGGGCACAGAGGTTCGAGCGGCATTGGGCGGCGGCAAGGTCTGGGCGCTGGATTCCACCAGTGGGCGCGAGACAGTTTCGGGTCTGGCGCAGCGTACCGGCGCTCTGGTAGCCATCAACGCGGGGTTCTTTCCGTATCTCGGCAACCCTATCGGGCTGCATGTGGAAGATGGCGACCTGGTGACAGAGCCGCAGTTAAATCGAGGCTCGCTGGTGGTCACGGAGTCTGGCCAGGCGACAGTAGCCGTATTCCAGTGGAAGGGGACGGTCAGTATCGGGGAAGAGAGCAAGATGCTCCATGGCCTGAACCGTAAGCCGGGCAAGGGCAACGAGCTATTGCTATTCACCCCCCGGTTCTTTGAGCGCACGCTGAAAGCGCCGGAGCGGGTGGAAGTGGTCCTCTCTGGGGCACCCTCACCCCTGCGCCCCGGTAGCAAGTTCACCGCTAAAGTAGAGAGCGTGAATGAGAGCGGCGGAGAGACACCATTAGCCGCAGGAACCGTGGTCCTCTCAGCGGGTGGGGAGAGCGCGACCTGGCTGAAGGAGAAGGCGACGGTGGGCGCGGAGCTTACCATCGATCTGGCCGTGACTACCCAGACCGGGGACACCCTGGACCCAACCACGATTCGCCATGCCGTAACGGGCGCGGGCCGCCTGCTGAAAAACGGGAAGTCTGTTCTGAATCTGAAGGCGGAGGGTATGGCCGCGAGCTTCTCCACTACACGCCACCCCCGCACCGCTGTGGGCGTTACCACAGACGGCACGGTGCTCTTAGTGACGGTGGATGGTCGCCAGCCGCTGGTAAGCCGGGGCGCGAGCCTGCCAGAGCTTACGGCGATTATGCAGCACTTCGGCGCCGTAGAGGCGCTGAACTTAGATGGCGGTGGGTCTTCGGCTATGTCGGTCTTTGGTGGCGTGGTGAACTCCCCTTCCGACCCCGCCGAGCGTGCCGTGGCCGATATGCTGGTGGTTGGTCAGACTCCTGCCCCTATGCAGGAGCTTCCCCTGCCCACTCCGAGCAAGCCCTTAGTGGCGCAGGAGAAGTACACGTTCGCCCTTCCGAATGACGTCAACCCAAATGTGGCAGTCTGGACCCAGAAGGGCAACACGGGCTTCTTAGACCAGGGCGGGGTCTTCACACCGGTGCGCGCCGGGAAAGCGACGATTCGAGTGCGTGTAGGCGACACGCTCTACACCGGCACGTTCCCGGTGAAACCGTCTGCTACCCCATCGCTCCTGCCCAAGAAATCGGATGAAGACGAAGATAAGGCCAAGCTAAAGAAAAAGGGAAACGGCGGCCAGTGATTCGCCCTTCACAGAAAGCGGCGCAGTTCCAGGAGTCGGTGATTCGCGAGATGACCCGGCTCTATCTCTTACATGCCGCGCCAGATGGCGTGAACCTGGCTCAGGGCTTCCCAGACTTCCCTGCCCCAACCGAGCTGAAAGAAGCTGCCTGCGCCGCGATTCGGGCGGATATCAATCAATACGCTATTACCTGGGGCGCGAAGTCTCTACGAGAGGCGATAGCCGAGAAGACCCTGCGGCACTATGGGGTTCGGCCTGACCCCGAACGGGAGATTACTGTAGCCTGTGGTGCCACCGAAGCCATGATGGCGGCGCTGCTGGCCCTGGTAGACCCCGGCGACGAAGTTATCGTCTTCGAGCCACTCTATGAAAACTACGGCCCGGACTCCGTGCTCAGCGGCGCCACCCCAAGAATCGTCACGCTACATGCTCCCGACTGGCGGCTGGACTTCGACGAGCTAGCTGCCGCGTTCAACGAGAAAACCCGCGCGATTATCATCAATACGCCGCACAACCCTACAGGCAAGGTCTTCACCCGAGCGGAGCTGACCGAGATAGCTCGCCTCTGCCAGAAGTGGGATGTAGTGGCAATCACCGATGAAATCTACGAGCACTTGGTCTACGAAGGCGAGCATATTAGATTAGCCGATATAGATGGCATGATGGAGCGCACGGTGACCATTACCGGGCTCTCCAAGACCTACTCGGCTACTGGCTGGCGCATAGGCTGGCTGATCGCCCCACCCGAGGCCACTATTGCCATTCGCCGGGTGCATGACTTCCTGACAGTCGGCGCGGCAGCTCCGCTACAAGAAGGCGCGGCCACGGCGTTAGCCTTTCCTGATAGCTACTACGCCGACCTCTGCACCAGCTACAAGCAGAAGCGCGATGTGTTTCTGGAAACGCTGCGTCAGGTAGGGCTGGAAGCCTCTACCCCGGCAGGTGCCTACTACATACTCACTGATGCCTCGGCGTGGCTTACAGCCCTTTCCCTCGCCGATGGGCGGGCATTAGCCGAGTGGTTGGTGCAGGAGAAAGGCATTGCCATAGTCCCCGGCAGCAGCTTCTTTGCCAACCCCGCAGATGGCAAGAATCTCATTCGGTTCTGCTACTGCAAGAAGCCAGAAACCCTGGCAAAGGCTGCGATGTTGCTTGACAGAGCAGCCCCGACGCGATAATATTCCTCTTGCCTGAATGCCCAGGTGGCGGAATTGGCAGACGCGCACGTTTGAGGGGCGTGTCCCGTAAGGGGTAAGGGTTCAAGTCCCTTCTTGGGCATTAAAATAATAGCGACCTTCCGAAACCATTCGGAGGGTCGTTTCGTCTTAATAGCTATAGAGCAGGACGAATCCTGCCGAAAATACCAGGAGATATCGATGAAGTATCCAGGCAAGGAGATGGCAACCAACACTACCAGGGTGCACGTGCTGCGCCACATAGACACCGGCGAGTATGTCTGCCTCAATCAGGAGGGACGAGAATACCTCGCTGCCTTCACCGATGGAGATACGGCCATTCAGTTCCGCGAGGAATTGGGTATGATTGAGTTCGTGGACGTTTTCAAAATGGTGCTGGGCGAAGTCCCCTTCGAGCAGTTCTGGCTAGATGGTCAGCTTATCGGGCGCGGTATGCTGGGAGGCAGTCGCTCCCACACCAAAAACGGGTGAGCTTACTTCAAGGCCAGCGCGCCATAGTCACCGGGGCTGGTCGTGGCGTCGGGGTCGCAATCGCCCGGTTGCTCGCCTCTGAGGGCGCTATAGTCGCTGTTGCCTACCGTCACTCGAAAGCCCCCGCCGAAGCGCTTGCCGCCGAGATTGGCGGACGTGCGTTCCAGGCCGATCTCACCGATGAACCTCAAGTCACTCGCTTAGTATCCGAGTCTCTGGATTTCCTGGGCGGGCTGGATATCTTAGTCAACAACGCCGCCGGATTCGGTCCCTTAGAGTCTCTTGCCACCCAGAGCTGGGAGGCTATAGACACCGAGTGGAACGCCGTGGTCAAGCCCGTGGTGCTGGCTACCCGCGCTGCGCTCCCCACGTTTCTCGCGGAAAAATCCGGAAGCATCGTCAATCTATCGGCGACTCTTCTCCAGAGACCGGCTCCCGGTCAGGGTGCACATGGAATGGCCAAATCGGCGGTCCTTTCCTATACGCGCACCCTGGCCCGGGAAGTCGGGCCGCAGGGCATTCGGGTAAACGCTGTCTCTCCCGGCATGACCCTGACCGAATGGAGCGAGAGCCAGTCCGACACCCTGAAAGACGCCGTCGCCGAGCGCACTCCCCTGCGCCGACTCGCTACCCCCGAAGATGTCGCCCGCGCCGTTCTCTTTTTCGCTTCCCCACTGAGCGAGTTCATCACCGGCGCCAACCTCGCCCCCGATGGCGGGTTAGCGGTGATTTAGGTCATACCTCTCCCCTAACCCCCTCCCCTGAAGAGGGAGGGGGTTAGGGGGAGAGGTATTCCGTGTCTGAGGCAAACTAAGCACCCCACTCTTCTCCGCCGATACTGCCAGCATGAGAGACGCACTGGGCGACCGCATGAAACGCCTCTATGAGAGGCGGACACAGACAGAACTGCCACGCCGCACGTATACCCTGCTACGCATCGACGGGCGGGCGTTTCACACCTATACCAAGGGCTGCGCCCGGCCCTATGATAGCGACCTCATGGCAGATATGGATGCCACCGCGCAGGCACTCTGCGGGGCCATAGATGGTGCCCGGTTCGGGTTTGTGCAGAGCGATGAGATCTCCCTCTTGCTCACCGACTTCGATGGGCTCGGCTCCGAAGCCTGGTTTGATGGCAACATCCAGAAAATCGTCAGTGTCGCAGCCAGCCTCGCTACCGCTCACTTCAACGCCGCCCGCGCTAGCCGTGATATGGATTCCCTGGCCTGCTTCGATGCCCGAGTCTGGACGATTCCGGAAGCCGCTGAGGTCGCCAACTACTTCATCTGGCGACAGCAAGATGCCACGCGGAACTCCATCTCTATGACGGCAAGGGCCTATTTCCCTCACCGCGAGTGCCAGGGGAAGTCCACGGATGCGCTTCAGGAGCTGCTTTTTACTCAGGCGGGCATAAACTGGAACAACCTACCCGTGGGTTTCAAGCGCGGACGTGCTATTGTAAAAGAGTCTATGGAGCACGAAACTACCTACACGGACAAACGAACCGGCGAGATTCGCTCCACTAAAGCGATACGCTCTTTCTGGGCTTGCGTGGAGCCGCCGGTGTTTACGCAGGACCGCGCGTGGCTTCTAGAGAAGATTCCAACCGTATCATGAAATTTGAGAACACAGAGCTACCCCGTGCCGGGCGGCAGTGGAGTATGAGTCTGGGAGTCTTCCTGGCTATACTGGCTATTCTCGCCGTGGCAGGCTGGCAGGGATTCGCCGCTATTGGGGAGTTCCTGCGAGTCGCCAGTAAACCCAGGCCTGCCCCCAAAACAGTTCCAGTGATTGTAAAAGATAGAGAAAAGTAGCTCAGATGACAATCGAGTTCGAATGCGGAGACGACGATATTCGGGAGTTGAACCGTTTCTTTGTTCAGACTCCCGCCGGCAAGAAAGAGATGCTCCGAAACTATGTGCGGCATGCTATTGCCATCTTCTTTGTGGCTATGGGCGCTCTCGGTGTCTTAAGCGTTGCCACAGGCGGCTACTTTCCGATTGCCTTTCTATTTATGTCCCTGATTGGCGCTGCTGTATCCTTCCTGCTGAACCTGGCGCTCCGGAAACGAAATCAGGATAACTACACAAAAGCGCTAATAAAGCGGGGCAACTACGCCTCGATTCTCGGTAAGCATACTATGACCTTGACCCCGGAGGGTATCGAAGGCACGCATGCCAAGGGGCGATACTGCACCTACTGGAGCGGCATTTCTACCGTTCATGAAACAAAGAACCATATCTACCTGCAGATATCGCCCGTACATTTTGTACTGGTTCCAAAACGAGCCTTTGCCAGTCCTACCCATGGCGCGGAGTTCCTGCGCGCCATAGAGCAATATCGGCAGCAAGCTACGGGCGAGCCTATTCCGCAAACGACTAAGGGAGCTTGGTGGACGCAGGGCCAGAGTATGGTAGAAGACCCACAAAGCAACCGTCTTGGTAGAAATTAAGTAACTCTATGACTATCCAATTTGAGAGCAAGAAGGAAGACATGGCGAAGTACCTTCTTTATGTAAACGATCGCGCTAAAGTCAACCGATTTATCTACCTTCTGAGATATGTTTTGATAGCCATAGTGGTGTATCAATCTATCAGTCCACTAGTGGACTACTTACAAACTCATCAGTTAAAAACATTGATTGAGCTCATCATCAATGCCATTATTATCTATGTTCTGGCTGTATTTCGGAAGTTCAGCGTGTACCTATCCATGAAATCAGCGGTAGATAAAACACGGTTGGGGCACCTGGAATATAGCGTCACTCCAGAAGGCATGGTTTCAGTTAGCCGTTTTGGTCGCAGCCTTCTACTCTGGAGTGGCATCGAATCGGTTGTGGAAGCCAAAGAATTCTTTGCGTTTCACTTCTCTGCAGCACACGCTTTCTTTATTCCCAAGCACGCCTTTTCGTCTGCAGAACAAGGAGCGGAGTTCCTGAGACTTGTGGAGCAATACCGGCGGGAGGCTACCGGTGAGCCGATTCCTCAAACGACTAAGGGGGCCTGGTGGACTCAAGGAGAGAGTGTGCTGGAGACCCCGCAAACCAATCAGGCAGGGAGAAACTGAGCTGTAGTATCATGAGAGATAAGGACACATAGTGTAATGACGGTCGCCTTCGACAACACAGAGGAAGATGCCACAGAAGCGGTTCTCTATATGAACCAGCATATACCGGCGGTGCAGAGAAGCCAGAAGATGCTTCGCATTATCGGGTATGTCCTTCTCGCGGTCGCTCTCGCCTATATTCCAGCCCTCTTTCTTCGCTTCAGCGATACCGCTCTGTTTACCTTTCTCTATCTTCTCGGTATGGGCCTTTTCTTTGTGCGTTTCCAGCCAAAAGCTGTCCGCGCGCATATCAAGAAAATGGTGCACTCTGGGGCTACAAAGTCTCTTATCGGGCATCAGGAATATCGCCCCGAGCCCAATGGTCTCTGGCACCGAGGCCCACTGAGCGAGGGTATTCTCTTCTGGGAAGGGATTGAGAAAGTGGTGGAGTCGGAAAAGTACTTCGCCCTCCACTTTTCCAGCAGCCAGGCCTTTCTGATTCCCAAGCGCGCCTTCTCCTCGCCTCAGCACAGTGCTTCGTTTCTGGCACTGATAGAGCAGTATAGGCAGCAGGCTACCGGGCAGCCGATTCCTCAGACCACGCGCGGTGCGTGGTGGACCCAGGGGCAGAGCGTTGTGGAAAACTCGCAGAGCAACCAGATAGGGAGAAGCTGAGGCAAAAGAGCCATGACCGTTTCCTTCGATGCCACGGAAGAAGATGCTATAGATACGGTCTGGTACATGCAGACCCGGCGACAGGGGCAGAAAAACCAGCTCCGGAACATGCGCGTTATCGGGTGGGTTCTTGCCGCCTTCAGCGCCCTCATGGCTATCGTCATGATTACCAACCCATCGACAACCGCTCTGGTCTTCGCTGCCCTCTATGGTTCTATAGCCCTGCTGTTCCTTCGCCAGGAGCAGATACAGCGCAAAGCCGTGGCTCAGGCTGTCCGTGCGGGCGCCGCTCAAACAGTTCTCGGTCCACAGGAATACACGCTCACCCCATACGGCATTCGTCATAAGAGCCGTTACAGCGATGGAATCTTGCCCTGGGAGGGCATCGCGAAGATCGAGGTCACGGAAACGCATCTCGCGTTCCACTTCTCCGAAACGCAGGCGTTTCTGATTCCGAAGTCGGCTTTTATCAACGAATCGCAGTGTCTGCAGTTTCTACAGCTGGCGCAGCAATATCGCCTGCAAGTGGCCACTATGGGGCAACCTGTTGCTGCACCACAAACCACCACTGCAGTAACCCCTACAGCCCCAACAACCACGGCAACAACGTCTCGTGGAAACTGGTGGACTCAGGGTAGCAGCGTTACTGAGGACCAGCGAGAGAACCGACGGTCCTGATAGTCTTATGACAATCCGTGTCAAGTTTACTGATGCAGAGGGTGCTGCCATCGCCTGGCGTGCCTATAACAAGCCAGAAGCCCGAAAAGAATGGCGAAAATTCTACATAGCAACCGTCATCAGTCTTGTCGTTTCCTCGTTCTTCACCTTGCATTCCCCCTTGCTTGCGAAACTGGGAATCTCAGCCGCTATTGGCATCACGGGCTATTTACTGACCAGGGCCTACGAATTCTTCCTGTTGAAGTACAGTGCTCGCAAGTACGTCCGTGAGCTAGCAAAAGCGCCTTTCTATGAGTTGACAGCGAAACAGGAAGGTCTGGAATATCGCTGCAAGGGCATAGTGGTTACTTACGGGTGGAGTGCTTTTAGCAAGATTGAGCACGAGGAAAGTGGATTCGTTATCGCCCTGATATCTGATACTGAGTGGATAGTCCCTCCCAGTTCCTTTCGCTCTACTGAAGAGCGCGCCCAGTTTGTTGCCTCTCTGGAAACCTACCTTCAAGGAGAGAAACAGAAGGATTCCTGGTGGACACAGGGAGCAACAACTCTCGATAAGGAACGTCAGATCAATACTCTAAAACAATGACTCTGACGATTGCACCAACCGAAGAAGACTGGGCCGCCTGGCTGCGAGAGAGCAAACAATCTCGCTCTGGTAAATGGGACTTCTACGGAGGCATGACCGTAATCGGGCTACTGGTGGGTGCCTTCACCTACCTACTAACGAAAAGCTCGGTAGCTGCTTTTACTGCGGCTCTGACTGGCGCGGCGCTGCTCGTTTCACTAAAGCCTGTTGCCTTCCGGTTAGAGCTACATCAATTCCTGCGGCAAGTACAAAAGCATCCGCAGGCTATCTGGACAGTAACTATTCAGCCGGGCGAGCTCCAGATACAAACAGACACCATCACGCTTGTTTTCTTACCAAAAGCGATTCAGGAGATCTATACTGGCTCTGAAGGCTCTGTCTACATGGTCCTCCAGGAAGAGCACTGGCCTATTCCGCCCAGCTCTTTTGCCAGTAGTACCGAGCGAACACAGTTTTTAGAAGCGCTGCAACATCTGCAGGAAACGAGTGCCAGTAGGAAAGTAGCGTGGTGGACTGCGGAGACTCCCCAGAGCCTGCACGCCGGAGAGTAGTTGGCTATGTTGAGCTATGAGCTTACGCTGGATGACCATGTTGCCTACAACGAATGGCTGGTCAGCCTGGCAAGAAAACAACAGGGAATGTCTACGGCTTTCCTGACCTACCTGGGTATTTGCGGGTCTATTCTCGGCATCCTCCTGGTATTGCTTGGTCTCCCTATATCGGTGCTTCTGGGCAGCGGGTTTTTCTTTTTTGGAATCACAGCCCTGCTGGCGGGACCTCTGTCTCCCCTGGTGATGCGGCGACGCAGGCAGCAGTGGAAAGAGGCGCTACAGAAACAGGAGTCTCTGCAGAAGTACCACGGAGTGCGGACCGTGGCTATCGAAGCCGACGGTCTGCGTTCGTCGGGGCCAACAGGCGAGCGTATGATTCGCTGGGGCGCGATGACCCATGCCACTACTCCCACCCTCGATATCTTTCATGTCTCACCCTATGATGTCATCGTGATTCCACGGCACGCCTTCCGAAGCGAGCAGCAGCGCGAGGGCTTTCTGGCCGAGATCGAACGCCGTCGGTTAGGAGAAGCTCCTCTGACAACGACTACCACGCCTCCAGTAACTGGCGCCTGGTGGACTCAGGGAGCCACGACCGTGGACGATGAGCACCAGCCCAACACTTTGCGACACTGAGATACTTCTATGACAATAACTATCGATTATTCACGAGAATCCCCAGAAGCCTCAGCGCGGGCATACTACGCCCGCGAGGAAGCCAGGCAGCAGTGGAAAGGCTTTCAGATAACACTCACTATCATGAGTTTCTTTCTCTACCTTTTTATTTTTAAGTTCCTGCCCACCAACACAGCACTACTCTGGATCGCCGGAGCTACCCTGCTTACCTACTTTCTTACGGGTTGGTACTGGCCAATTTATGTCCGCCGAAATGTAGCCATTTATGCCAAGAACTACCCCAGCACGGCAATGTACACAGTCACCCTGACCCCAGAAGGTATTCGATACACAGAAAAGGGAGATTCGATAACCTATAGCTGGAGCACTCTACGACATGTCGTAGAGCACCCAGAGGGATATCCAGACGGTTACGTAGAAATCCACATACTGGACTCCCCATGGCATATTCCGCCAAGCTCCTTCACAGATGATGAACATCGTCAGGCATTTTTAAAAGCCCTGGAAGCAGGCCGAAAAGGGGAAACGAATAGTGTGTGGTGGATGCAGGGAGAGAATCAGTAGCCAGGTCCGCAGGATGTCACTGAGAGAAAACGATGACCCTTACTATTGAATATTCTCCCCAAGACTTAGAGGCGTATGCCAATAACTATTACGATACCGAGGAGGGCAAGGCGGAATGGAAAACATGGCAAGCTCAAGCCACTCGGGGCTGGCTTCTCCTTTCGTTTCTCCTGTTTCGCTCTATACCATTATTTTTGGCTCTGCTCTGGACAGTGGGAACAACGGTACTAGCCTATGTCCTTATCGACTTATATCGCCCTCTTTACGTTCGCCAGAAGGCAAAGTCCTACGGACAAGAGACAACCAGAAGTACATATAGTCTGACTCTGACTCAAGAGGGAATCCGATACACAGAGCAAGGCAACTCGGTGACCTATAGCTGGAGCACACTCCGAAAGATTGAGTCGCTTCCAGACAATAGCCTCAACCTCTTCTTGCTGAACTCTTCCTTCTACATTCCCCCCGGCGCGTTCTTAGACCCCATGCATCGCAAGGCGTTTTTAAAAGTCCTGGAAGACGGACAGCGCGGGGAGACGATCAACCCGTGGTGGACTCAAAACGATACTGCCTCGCCTCACTCCTGATGCGAGCGCTTCCCCAGCAAACTCCAGGTTAGCGGAAGTACTCCAGAGGCAATCGAGGTTTTAATCAGGTCGCCAGGAATAAAGGGAAGCACACCCAACTGGAATGCCTTCGCAATGCCCCCGGTATAAACGGAGAGCCAGGAAGCGCCCAGCCCAAAGATAATCAGGCTGCCACTCAGCATCGCCATGGCTGCCGTGAGCGGCTTGCGGTCCCAGCCACGCTCCGCCAGCCAGCCGGTGAAGAACGCTGCTATGGGAAACGCCAGTAGATACCCCGTCGTCGGTCCGCCCAGACCAGACTTTCCTCCCGCAAAGAATGGTAGCCCGATGGCGCCTTCCAGCACGTACAGCGCCATGGCCAGCGCGGCCTGGCGGCTACCCAGAGCGATTCCTACAAGCAGCACTCCCAGCGTCTGGCCGGTCACTGGCACGGGGGTAAACGGCAACGGAATCGAGACCTGCGCGAGGGCTGCTACCAGCAATGAGGCACCGGTAACCAGAAGAATGTCACGAGCAACGGTCCGATTCGGAAAGAGCGTTTGAGAGAGAGTCAGGGTAGACGACATACGGGAAAAGAATACCACGCTGGTACAATAGTGGTATGAGTACGCCGCTTACGATTCTCTCAAACGACCTCTCGACTCGCGTGGATGCTATCGACCCTACACTGGACTTAGAGGCCGAGATTCGCCGGTTGAAGACCGAGAAGAAAGCGGTAATTCTGGCTCACTACTACCAGGATTCCGATATCCAGGACCTGGCGGACTTCGTGGGTGACTCGCTCGCCCTCAGCCAGTTTGCGGAAAAAACGGATGCCGAGGTGATCGTCTTCTGCGGCGTTCACTTCATGGCGGAGACCGCCAAGATTCTCAACCCGGATAAGCCGGTGCTCCTGCCAGACTTAGATGCGGGGTGCTCTCTGGCTGACCGCTGCCCCGCCGATGTCTACGAAGAGTGGCTCAAGCAGTACCCTGGCCACACGGTGATTAACTACATCAACTCGTCGGCTGCTATCAAGGCCCTGTCGGACATCATCGTGACCAGCTCCAACGCTGTAGATATCGTCCGTATGCTCCCGCCTGATGAGAAAATCGTCTTCGGGCCGGATAGGCATCTGGGTCGCTGGGTAGAGAAGCAGCTAGGCCGCGAAATGGTACTCTGGCCGGGCTTCTGCGTGGTGCACCAGATGTTCAATGCCCAGCGCCTGACCAAGATGATGACCGCCCACCCGGATGCCGTTGTCATTGCGCACCCGGAGTGCGAAGAGGCCGTGTTAGAACGCGCGGAGTTTATCGGGAGCACGCTGGCGCTGCTGAACTACGTGAAGAAGCATACGGAACAGAAAAAGTTCTTAGTCACCACCGAGCAGGGCATTCTGCACCAGATGAAGCAGGCCCGCCCGGATGCCGAGTTTGTATGCTCCCCACCCAACTCCGGCTGCGACTGCGCCATGTGCCCCTACATGCGCCTGAACACCCTGGAAAAACTCTACCTGTGCCTGCGGGATGGCTATCCCCAGATAGAAGTCCCCGAAGAGATTCGAGTCAAGGCCCTCCGCTCCGTGCAGCGCATGCTGGATATGAGCGCCCAGATCAACAAGGCCAAAGACTGATCCCTTCATGCCAGCCAGTCAGGAAGGGTATCAGCTCGGGTTGCGCCTGCGTATGTTCGAGGCGGCGTGGGCAAAAGCGACTCCCGCGCAGAAGAAACGCGCCTTGCCCGCCGTACGCCGAGCAACGTCTCTACTTGCTATAGGCGTTCCCGCCGTGGGCTCCGCAGCCGCGCTAGATAGTGCGAGGGGTATGCTGCGTACCAAACCCTGGACCGATGCGGAGGCTTTGGTGGGCACGCTTACGGTAGAGGCGCCGCGCTGCCTGATGCCCGGCTCAAAAGGCCTGGAGCTTACCGTAGAGGCGCTCTATGGGGACCGAGAGTTTCCTAAAGGGGTCGTGATGGAAGCCACCCTGGATGCCCTGGAAGCAGGTATCGCCGTTACAGGCAGGGCTGATGTACGCACCCTGCCTGTAAAACTGACGCTGGCTGTACCCACTCCGAAAATCGACTTCGATGCCACACTGACAATTCGGTTCTTGTTGAACGACATGCCTGTGCTGGTAGAAGAGCGAACGCTCTCACTGCTGACTTCCGGGCCAGTGCGATTCATCAAGGCACCAAATCCACTGGCCAGTGAAGCCTTTCGGCTCTATACGGCGATTGCCACGGGAGAGCAGCCGGAAACCGAAGTGCCTGCCGCCGCCCTGCTGAAACAGACACTGGCAGCGGACTCCGCAAAGCCGCTCTGGGGGCAGGGGCAGCCCGGCGAGTTCTGGCTGACTTTTAATGGCACACCAACTCGCCTGCTCGCACCCGAAGCAGTCGAAAAGCGTCGCCCGCTGCCGCTGGTGATAGCGCTCCATGACCTCAATGGCTCCGAGAACTCGTTCTTTGATGGGTATCACAACGGCAAGATCAAAGCTCTCTGTGAGAAGCGCGGCTGGCTGTTGCTCTCCATTCGTAGCGGTCCCGGTTTCCGCGACTTACAGGGCATCTTGAAAACTCTGGCTACCCTATATCCCATCGACCGTAAGAAGGTTTTCCTGGCGGGGCACGGTATGGGCGCCGTATTCGCGTGCACTCTTGTAGAAAGCAACCCGATGGGTACATTCGCCGCACTGGCCTGCCTGGGTGGGGGCGGCAAGCTCACTCGTAAGCTGCCGACGTTTGTCGCTCTGGGGGAGCAAGATACGGGTGCCTACCAGACAAAACAAATGCCAGTCAAGTCGCGTATCTATCCGAACACGGAGCACCTGACTGTAGTGCAGGATGCCCTATCCGATGTTTTTTCGTTTTTTGATAAATATCGCTAAGGGAAAGTGGACTCTGGGCGTCTCTAACTAAACATCATGACGCTCTGGCAGCTACGGCGGCACCAGACCAGCACTCCGGACCCGTTGCTTGCAAAAGCGCGGGCCGGTGATGCCGAGGCAATCCGTGCGCTGCTCACACCGCAGGAACCGCTGATTTTTCGGCTCTGCCTGGCCTTACTCGGCAACCCTGCTGATGCGGAAGATGCCGCGCAGGAAACACTGCTCCAGGCGATTCGTGCACTCCCCAAATTTCGTGGCGAGGCGCAGCTCTCTACCTGGTTGGTACGAATCGCACGGAATGTGTGCCATAAACGCCGCCCCCGTGTGACGCTGCCTTTAGAAGAGGCAACCATCTCTAGCGACTCGCCCGAAGTGGCAGCCTTAGACCGCGCGGCGCTTCAAGCAGCGCTGGCCTGTCTCACCTCGCTCCAGCGCACCTGTCTGCTGCTTCAAGCTGTGGAGGGCTGGTCTATGGCGGAGATTGCCCAGAGCCTGAACATCAACGAAAAGAAAGTGGAAAACGAGCTCTACCGCGCCCGCAAAGCGCTAGCTCGCTGGGAACAGGAATAATCAACCCTTTACCGTATGCGTCCGTGAGGACGTTCGGCGAAGCCCTCAGCGAGTGATTTCCAATCACTCGAAAATTCGGAGAAAAACGATGGAAGAACCACGCTGGGTTGAAACTCTAAAAAACGCGCCCCTACCCGAGGCGGGGCGACTCACGGAACGTGCCATGACCGCCGCCCATTCTCGTCCCACTAGGCGAGCAGTGGTGCTGGCAGTGCTACCACTGGTAGCTGCTGTGCCTGCTGTGGCATTACTGTTACCCAGACAGGAAAAGCCACAGGTATCCAAAATCGCCGTTATGGAGCAGAAGCCAGTTGCGCTGGTGGCAAGCTTAACGCCTCAATCCACGCCATTGCCTTCGCTCCCTACTCTGGCGGAGAGCTTCCCAGCTGTCCGGCCAGAGGCTGCACCATTGGCGGACGTACTTACCGAGCAAGTACAGGTTCACCCTATCCAGAAAGAGTCGAAGCTGGCGACGTCGGAACCACGTCTCCCTGTCGCCGTTGCGTCGCGCCCGCCGGAAGAACCTATCGAACTGCCTGCTCTCCAGCCCCTCCAGCGGTCCAAAACAGAGCAGGTAGTGGCTCTGCAGGAGCGCCCGGCAGCGGCAGGCGTACCGCCGCGCAAACTGTCTGTGTTGTCCGCAAAAGCACAACCTCTGACAGACCAATTAAACGCGGTCGCGGAGCTAAACACCGTGGACCCCCTGGAGCGAAAGTTGCGATTTCCCCTGGACCCGCTTCCCGATACTCCACAGGCAAGCGTGGAGAAGGCGGAGATAATGATTCATGCGGACAGCAGCCAGATTCTCGGGAACGTCACGCTACGCCCGGTGGCTACAGTGCGGGAGCTTCTGGTCGCTATCTTCGATGGTAAAAGCGCCTTGCTAGGTGTCTTAAAGATAACGGTACCCGCCAACATGGAGAAAGTCGAACTCAAGCCCAATATCGTACTGCCACGCGCCCGATACTATCAGCTTGGCCTTCGCCCACAATACAAGCGGAGCAATTCTGAGGAGCAAATCGTGGGTGGGTATACCGCCACCCGCTCACAGATTGAGCTTCCGGGTGGCTATCGGGGGCATGGCGCGAAAATAGAGGTCCCTGCCCCGGTTGGTGTGAGTGTCAATGGCGCGGACTTCTATCAGAGCAATGTCTACAAAGACCACTTTATACGGTTCACGGTCGTACTCTCGAAAGACCTGATAGACCGGCTTAGTGAGACTGCCAACCTGACCCTTCACACTGCCGTTTTCAATGAGAAAGGCGCACTGATAAGTGTCGCGAGTGCTCCCCTGGAATACAAGCTTGGCCAGCAGCACCCTGATCTGGCACTCGGGCTGCTTCCTGAAGGCACTAGCTATCACTACCGATACGCCGTCAGTCAGGAATGGAAGTAGCTTACTATCGCGGACTTAAAACCCACGTCTAGATGACGAGCAAGCTCGCCGGGCGTCCTACCGGACGCAAATCCCCCGAACACCGGAAGGCTCGTGCCCATCCCGATTCCCCGTCCGGAGGACGGCTGGCCGAAGGTCATCTAGACGTGGGTTTTAAACCCGCGGAACTATCAGACTTACGGTCCCACAGGAAACTTAGACCGGAGCCGATAGCGTACCAGAGAAAGTCAACCGGATCGAAGCCGGTGCCAAGCACCAGATTCCCCAGCCGGTTGTGGCGCAGGGCCACCAGCCATGGCATCTGAAGGCTCTGGCAGAACTCGATAATCGCACAGAACAAAAAGACGCCCAGGGCCAATCGCTCTGGGCGTACTTTTGGCGCCAGGAACCGTATCAGGCGGGTGAGAAACAGGGCATAGAGAATCCCGCCCAGTGGGTCTGAGAGCCAGTGCGCCACACGGCCTAATGGCCGCGTGGACAGACCGATAAGGAACACAATCAGCGCGGGCCAGAGGTTGCGCAGTTTCATGGCTCAGTGCAGCTTGAACAGCCGATGCTCGCTGGTCTGAGCGATGACCGGGAACTTGGAGAGATACGCCTCATTGAGGTGAATCGCGGGGTCTCCCCGCTCATGGGGACCGACTACCAGGTAGTCCGCGTTCCACTTGCGAATCATTTCATCCGCGTTTGGCGCACCGGAGTAGATGGCTTTCATATCCGCCTCGCGGGGCAGCGAGTTCAGACCATGGCTCCACAGGTGACCGTAGTACCCTGCAATCACTCGTCGACCAGAGAGATAGACGGCGGAGTTATAGGTCGGCGCCGTTACGAACCGGGAGCGGGGCGGTGTGTTCTTCACAATCAGCTCCGCGAACTCACTTTCCTCGGCGGTGTAGACATTCTGCTGGGCGGCACGGGTAACCACGCGGGTCACATCCAGCGCCCCGGCCAGCGTAAGCACAACGAACGATATCGGCACGAGCACGCGCCAGAATCCCTTGCGCTCCCACATCCAGTTCAGCAGGCAGGCGATAGTCAGCACTGTTGCCAGATGCCACCAGATAAGGACCTTGATATTGTCCCAGGGCCAGGGAGCGAGCTGAATCAGATTGGCAAAGACGAAGAGTAGCAGTGTGGGCAGGTAGAATCGTCGCCAGCGCTCTGGCACAATCGGCTTCTCTTCGCTGGAGAACAGCGCCACGGCAAGTAGCGGGAGGGTTAGCCCGGTGTTCTTGAGCCAGAGCTGCATCCAGACCGGCAGCGATGCCAGTAGATAGCCGAGCTTGGTGAACACCCCGACGTTTTTATCAAAGAGCGCGTTCATGTGGTCATCAGACATGACCTTGTAGTCCCAACCCGGATGGAACCGGCGGAACGGCTCAGTCTCAGTCTGACTCTGGAAGATGATGTAGAGCGCGCAGGGCAACCCGACGATAAGTAGCGCGGTAAAGAAAACCCGCCAGAGTCGCCAGTTGCCGCTGAGAATCAGCCAGAGTCCTCCCAGCCCAATCATGACCAGCAGCGTATGCACATGCCCCAGCGGCAGGAACCCGCATAAGGCCCCGGCCAGGGTCATCGCCCTCAGAGCAGCAGGTGTAGGCGCTTTATTACCATCGGCTCGACTATTCGGCTCTGTGCCACGGGCGCGCCACCAGAGTAGCCAGACAGCCATCCCGGTAGGCAATCCCAACACTATAGAGCGCTGGGTGCCCAGCAACACGCAGAGCATGTTCCCCCAGCGATAGCCCAGCTCTGGCTCATTGGTGTAGTCATGCGGCAGGTGCCGTAAGAAGTCTAGCAGACCGTTCGTACTGCTGTGCAAGTCCTCGAAGGCTCGCAAGAAGCCCCACCCGCCGGAGAACAGAGCGATGGGAACGATCAGGCTGGCAACCAGCACCTTCCCGCTGACACGCAGCGCGAAGCGATGCAGCAGGTAGCCAAACGAGGTGATTAGCGCCACATTCTGCACAAACAGAGCATCTGGAATATTCGCGCCCAGCACCACGGACTCCCCCGCGATAAAGTCCACCAGGAACGGATAGGTCAGGCGCGCCCCGGCGAACTCCGGGTGCTCCGGGGGGAAGTTCTCCCCTCGCAGAAACCCCTCTATAATCGCCAGGTGATAGGCCACATCGCCCATGTTCGCCCAGTTCGCGGTCTCGTAGGATTTGCTGGGTCCGAAGAACAGCGCCCCTCGGAAGAACAGAATCAGAGTCGTAGCGAATACAGCATAGAAAAGCCACCAGAACACACGGGCCGGACTGAAACGCCCCAGTCGGCGCAGGTGTCGCCACTCTTTGGAGAGCTGCTTTCGGCGGTCCGGATTGCGCAGTATCAGCAGAGGACTGAGTGCCACCACCAGTGCCAGCAGAATTGCAACCGGCTTCATGCCCAGCAGGTGCGCCAGTAAGAGCCCGCTCAGCCCGAAGAGAGCGTTGCCCGCCGGTACCCCGATAGCAAGGCGCTCCAGCAACGGCATGCGCCTTACAAAGATCAGGGTGAGCGCGGCTCCGCCCAGGGTGTAGCAAAGGGTAGCCAGTAGAGCCGGCAGCATCAGACCCAGAGCCTTCCCAGCCAGAGGTGTAGATCGAAGAACTTACCCGTGACCGGATAGGCGGAGAGCAGCGGATACCAGAATACGAACCAGACCACGATCATGGCCCCGTAGCCCCCAACAATAGCGCGGCGCAGCCGAAGCGCTCCTGTGTCGTCGTTTTCTTGCCGCTGCCAGAGCAGGCATCCCAGCGCCGAGAGTAAGATACAAACGAAAGGAATCCCTTCCAGCATGTAGTGCTGGAAGACCAGAGAGCGCCCCTGGACCGCCCACATGAGCCAGAGTCCGGTTGCGAGTAGAGCGGGAAGCCCCAGCTCTACTCGCTTCTCACGAATAGCTAGAATGCTCCCCACAAGCATGGCCGGAATACTTGCCCACCAGATGCCCGCATTGCCGATAGCCACAATCCCCCGGCGTGCATCGACCAGTTGGTCCACGTCGAATGCGTACCAGGTCGGGCGTATGGTCAGGGGCCAGCTCCACCACGGCGAGGAGTACCCATGGGTCTCTTTCATGCCGGTGTGGTAGTCCCACATAGCGTGCTGCTCGGACCAGACTTTGTTCAGGTCATGCCCCTGCCGCATGTAGGGAATGTAGGTAGACACGTACATAGCCGCGGGAATCAGCAGAAACGCCGCCGCGAACAGGAGAACCGACCACAGCCAATCGAACACCTTGGCACGCCGCCAAATCAGGCGCCGGATCTCGAAGTTACACAGGTACAGCCCCAGCAATCCCAGGGCAAAGAGCGTGGTCCAGCGAGTTGAGACCGCGCAGCCCAACCCAAAGGCCAGCAGTAGCATCCAGGGTTGCTTTGCGGTCTGCCGATACTTCCAGGCGCCGAGCGCCGCCACAAGAATAAACAGCACTGTGAAGGCATTGGTCATGGCAATGCGGCTCTGCACGAAGAAAATTCCATCGCAGGCCAGCATGCCAGAGGCTATTGCCGCAGGAGTCGTGCTCCCGAGCATAGAGCGCGCCAGGATATACAGAACTATTAGCGCTAGAGACCCCGCTACCAAACTGGCAAAGCGCCAACCGATGACAGAGCGCTCTGTGAACGGCATATCGGGCTTGTAGATGCCCTCGCGTGGGTTGAAGTTGCCTCCCCAGACCTCCAGGCTCGTGGCAATGAGGAGCTTCCCCAGAGGCGGGTGTGTCCACTCGGTAGGATTCAGGCCCAGGATATACTCCATGCCACTGCGCCCGTGGTAGCACTCATCGAAGACCGCTCTTCGCGGCTCTCCCAGCCGCCACAACCCCACCAGGTAAAAGACCGCAGCGATGCTCAGGGCAATATAGATATCATTGCGGGTCCAGGGATGCCGGGGAAGAGAGAGATTGAAGCGCTCCTTATCGCGCGCCAGCAGTGCGCTCAGCCCTACAAAGACCATTAAACAGATGCAAACTGGGAGTACCATTCCCAACCGCTCTTTGGTGGTCATTGAGGCTATGATCGTTTCCATCTGCTGTTATCTTCGGTAATCTTACCCGGATTCCTTTCCGGTAAAGAAGAGTATCATAACCCGATGCAGACCGTCCCACAAGAAGTTATCTCCCTGCTAAAAATCACGGATATTGCCTGGCTGGGTGGGCGACAGAACTGGCATTGGACTGTGTATCGGGGCGATGTGGCTCTTGTTCTGCGGCGGTGGGCGCAGTCAGAGAGCGAAGTACTTTATGAGATACGCCTACTGGAGCGATTGAAGGCACTTGGCTGGCCAGTAGCGACAGTGCTGGAGGAGCCGATTTTCTGGGGCGGATCGTACTGGAGCCTCTCGGAGCTCCTGCCAGGTACTCCATGGGAGCGTGCTGACCCTGGTGAGCTACAGCGCCGAGGCCGATTGCTGGCGGAGTTCCATGCCGACACTGCCACGTTAACAGAAATTGGACAGCGGGGTGGCTGGCGATTAGGCGAGGAAATCCTGAAAGATCCGACTCTGGACACGCTATTCGCGGCTCAGGAAAAACACATGCCCGAGGAGATGGCAATGGTGCGCTGGCACTTAGAGAGAGCCCGGCAGCGACTGAGCGAAATCGGCTCGCTCACCCGCCCTACTCTGATTGTGCATGGGGATTTCACCCAGTGGAACCTGCTATTTCGTGATAACAAACTCTCCGGGCTCTTAGACCTGGAACTAGCGCACCGGGATCATCGGATCGCAGACTTTGCTCTCTCCTGGCGCGGTAAGTACGATGCCGTGGTCCATAGCTATCACGAAGTAGCATCGCTGGACCCGGTTGAGTGGGCACTGATCACGCCGCTCTGGTGGGCCTCTTTAATAGAACAGGCGGCTACCCTGCTTCGTGCCCAGATCTGGGACGATGGCTGGATAGCCGCCAAGCTCACTCAGCGCTCCCCGCTTATGGGGCCGGACTCAGCAGCGTATGTTTCCCCGGTTTGAGGGTCTCGGTCTTACCGCCGGGTAGGTAGGCGGTAGCGACGGTATTGGCAGGGACTTCCACTTCCCAGCGAACAACACCATTTTTCTGGCGCTCCCAGCGGCTCACGATTCGCCCACGCACGGAATCGTAGGTGGTGCTCACTTTATTGAGTTTCGGTGCGAAGTAGGGTTTGAGCGTGATTTTCTTCCAGCCGGGACCATCGGTATCGATACCGCTGACGCCAGTGACCAGCCACTCCCCTACGCAGCCCAGCCAGTAGTGATTGAAGGAGTTCATACCGGCATCCTGGAAGCCTTTTTCCGGGGTCCAGCCATCCCAGCGCTCCCACATGGTGGTACTGCCCAGCTTGACCTGGTAGAGCCACGATGGGTAGGTTTCCGAGAGCAGCAGGTCGGCGGCCATGGCCTCACGGCCTGAGCCGGCCAGTGCGGGCAGTAGCAGCGGGGTGCCGATGAACCCGGTAGCGAGCTTGCCACCCCGGTTCTTCAGCAGGCGCTCCAGATGCATGGCGGTCTGTGCGCGCAGATTCGTGGGAACCAGGTTCCAGTCTAAGGCCAGGGCGTAGAAGGTCTGGCTGGTCTTGCCGCCATCCTGCACCTGCCCATCGGATGTCACGAACTTCTCGATAAACGCTTGCCGTACCTTGACGGCTGTATCGCGATACTTGGCGGCTTCTGCTGGCTTACCAATCTCGCTCGCCATCTGAGCCATGAGGTCGGCGCAGCGGGCATAGTAGGCGGTGCCATGAACATCGGAGCGCTGTGGGCCATCCAGAAGCAACCAGTCGCCGTAGGAGCCAGGGCCACGGATACCATCAGGGGCGCTTTTCGCCAGGTGCTCCATGTAGCGGGTCAGACCAGCCCAGTGGTCTTTAATGACCTGAGTATCGTTCTGCATCTCCCACATGCGGTAGGTGACAATGACCCCTGAGTCTTCCCACGCCGCATTGCCATGGCCTACCGCGTTGATGTAGGGAGCTACATCGCCCAGGGCGCCGTCCTCGCGCTGGCTGTCTTCGATCAGGTCTACTAGCCACTTGGAGAAGAAGGCCCCGCTGCCACGGGTGAAGAGCGCGGTCTTGGCGAACACCTGGGCATCCCCCGTCCAGCCGGCTCGCTCATCACGCTGGGGGCAGTCGGTGGGCACATCCAGGGCATTGCCTCGGAAGCCCCAGTCGATATTCTGCACCAGCTTGTTCAGCAGCGGATTGCTGGTGTCTATAGCGAGCGTAGACTCCATATGTGAGTTCACTGCGACTCCGGCCACGTCTTTCGTGGCGGGCGGAGTATCGCACCCGGTGATCTCCACATACTGGAACCCGTGGAACGTGAACTTGGGCTCCAGGGTCTGCTTACCGCCCTTAAGAATGTAGGTGTCGGTAGCCTTGGCCGCGCGCAGGTTAGTGAAATACGCCGTGCCATCTGGATTCAGGCGCTCGGCATGGCGGACAGTGATCGTCTGCCCCGGCTTGCCCGTAACCGTAATCTTCGCCCAACCTGATAGGTTCTGCCCGATGTTGTACACATATACGCCCGGCTTCGGCTCAGTGCGGTTTATGGCTTTGATAGTAACCGTCGGTCGAATCGGTTCGGCGGGGTGCGCCTCTACCAGAATCCCCGGATCTTCGGCAACCTGCACCGCTTTCCAGTCTGTGGGAGTCACACGGGTGTCTTCGGAGACGCCCATGAGCATATCAGCGTACTTGATGCCGCCGTTCGCCCACTTCCAGTCTCGCCCGGTCCCGAATGTCGCCTGGGTGCCATCCGTATAGGTCACGGCAAGCTGAAGCTTTAGTTTGGGGTCGCCGCCGTAGTAGTGCCGCCGCCCGGTGAACGCTAAGTAGCTGGCGTACCAGCCATCGCCGAGCTGCGCCTCCAGGGTGTTCTCGCCCTGCTTGAGCTTCTTGGTGACATCGTAGGCCACGTAGTGCACGCGCTTGCGGTACTCGGTCCAGCCCGGCGAGAGCACATCGTTATCGATCCCCTTGCCATTGAGGCCCAGCTCATACACACCGAGTGCGGTGGCATAAAGAATCGCACGCGCTATCGGCTTCTCTAGCACCACATTCCCCCGGAAATGCGGGGGCGGTGTCATGGCGTTCACAGAACCCTTCTGAGGCTGCCCCCAGGGCTGCATGCCATAGGGCCCGAGCACTTTAACGCGCTCCCCTTCCCCAGCCACCCAGTCAATGTTCGTGGGATACTCGCGCGTGCCCACTCTCAGGTTGGCCAGCAAGCCCGCAAAGCCAACCTCGCCATTCTCTACCCGAATACGCAGGGTATTGGCGCCCGCGCTGGCCGCTTCGGTGAGGTCGTGCACCTGTGACTCGCGCCAGCTAGAGCCAGTAGCGCCGGAGACATCTTTGCCATTGAGCTGAATCTGGTAGGCATCATCGGCGGTGATAGCAATCTGGACTTTCGCGCCTGCAGGGCGGTCGAACTTGAGCGTGAACCAGGCAATGCCCTTGGCGGGCTGAGCGCCGCTCTCCTGCTTCCAGATCCAGGAAGCTTTCTCCAGACTCGGCCCGGCAGCCATGGCCGCTGCACCGGGAACCGGCGCTTGAATCCAGGAGGCTTTCCAATCATTCTGCCCGATGCCTTTGGTGAAGCTCGCGGTTTTGCTCCAGGTCAGCTTGCCCGCTTCGTCCCAGACACCCACACGCCAGAAGACCTGCTGACCGCTCCGGAGCGCCTTGCCTTCGTAAGGATGATGCAGGGTTTCCTCAGAGGCAACCTTACCCGTGTCCCACAGGTCAGAGGCGCCGGGTTTGGAACCAGCCTGAATCTGGTAGGCTGTTTGCGCCTGCCCATTAGTGACAATCCAGGAGAGACGCGGATGCTCTCCATCTACGGCAAGGGGGTTTTCGCGGTACTCACACCGAAGTCGCTCGGGGGTCAGCGCGGAAACAGGAAGGGCCAGAACCGGCACAGAGAGAAGCAGAAACGCAGACAATGCTACAGAAACGCATAGGCCCACGTTCGCCCTGAACCGCCCTATTCCCTTCCTGAAAATTGCTTACAGGGCGCGCCAGCCGATGTCTCGGCGGACATACGCACCGTCGAAGTGAATCTTATCCACGGCGGCATAAGCCCGCTCTTTGGCCTCGGTCAGGGTTTCGCCAGCCAGCCGTAACCGAGAGTACACGCCCGCCATTGGTGAGAGGTTCCCCACCAGGACCGGGCGTGGTGCCCGCGTGAAAGACCACCACGGAATCTAGTTTTGCCGCAGACTCCAGACCGGAGATAGGCATGCCTTTTTCAAACGTGCCTGGGTAGCCACCCGAAGCGATCATGACTGTCATAGCAGCACGGGGCGCGAACTTCAGCTCGATATCTTCTAAGCGACCTTCGATACAGGCGAGCATGATGTCTAAGAGGTCGCTCTCCAGCCAGCACCATGGCGACCTGGCACTCGGGGTCTCCAAAGCGGCAGTTGAACTCGATACACTTGGGGCCGGACTCAGTGAGCATGATGCCCCCATAGAGAATGCCCCGATACGGGATTCCCGTGGCCCTTACGGCATCGACGGCGGGCTGAAGAATGGTGCGAGTGATTTCCTCGACCATTTCCGGCGGACAGACAGGTACGGGAGCATAGGCGCCCATACCGCCCGTGTTGGGACCGGTATCGCCTTCGCCGATACGTTTGTGGTCCTGAATGGCGATCATGGGGCGAACGGTATCCCCATCCACGAACGCCAGCACGGAGGCTTCGGGGCCGGTGAGGCACTCCTCCACAGTAATCTTCGCGCCGCTCTCACCGAAGACACGCTGCTCCATGATGGAATCCACAGCGCTCTCCGCCTCGGCATAACTCTGCGCGATAATCACGCCTTTGCCCGCGGCTTCCCCATCTGCTTTGATTACTACCGGGAAAGTAACCGTTTGCAGATACTCACGTGCTTTAACGGCGCTCTCGAAGACCTCGAACGCAGCCGTGGGAATACCCGCCTGCTGCATGAGGCGCTTGGCGTAGACCTTGGAGCCTTCTAAGAGCGCGGGCTCTTTGCTGGGGCCGAAGACTTTCAAGCCCCGAGACTCGAACAGGTCCACAATACCGGCAATCAGCGGCGTTTCCGGCCCGATAACCGTGAGGTCGATGCCCTGATGCTCCACGAAGTCCTTGAGCTTTTCCAGCTCCATGGGACCAATCGGGACATTTTCGGCATGCTGCGCGGTTCCGGCATTCCCCGGTGCGCAGTAGATTTTGAGTACCTTGGGACTCTGAGCCAATTTCCAGCAGAGTGCGTGCTCGCGGGCACCGCCTCCCACCACCAGGACCTTCAAAAGTCCGGGCCCTCCATACTATGAGCAAGATTTTCGAACCGGGCGAACTTGGGCAGAAAGGCGAGTTTTACGGTTCCCGTCGGTCCATTACGCTGTTTCGCGATAATGACCTCGGCTTCCTCCCCTTCATACTCCCCATCACCACGCGCGGCATCGGCTTTATCTTCTGCTTCCTGGCTCATGGCTTCTTTACGGGCGTAGTACGCCGGGCGATAGATGAATCCAACCACATCGGCTTCTGCCTCGATAGAGCCAGAGTCACGCAGGTCACTGAGCATAGGGCGCTTGTCTTCGCGGCGCTCCACGGAGCGGCTTAGCTGACTCAGAGCAATCACGGGCACTTCCAGCTCACGGGCCAGAGATTTTAAGCCACGTGCAATCTCCGTGATTTCCGAGTTTCTGTTGTCGGCGTTTTTCGAGGACCCGCGCATGAGCTGTAAGTAGTCCACTATGACCATATCCAGCCCATACTCCGCGCGTAATCGACGGCACTTGGCACGCATCTCCAGCGAGCTAACGTCCGTGGTGTCATCAATAAACAGCCGGGCGTTCCAGAGGCGGTCTACTGCCTGCGCCAATCGTGACCAGTCTTCTTCAGTCAGAAAGCCTGTACGTAATCTATGCGCGTCTACTTTAGCCTCGGAACAAATCATTCTCTGTACCAGGGACTCTTTGGACATTTCTAGCGAGAAGACAGCGACCGACTTCTCTGCTCTTAATGACGCATTTTGACCAATATTGAGCGTGAGGGCCGTTTTGCCCATACTAGGTCTGGCGGCAATGATAATTAAATCACCTGGTTGAAAGCCGCTGGTAATATAATTCAGGTCGGTGTAGCCGGTGTCAATGCCAGTAGTGACGCCGCGCTCATGGTAGAGAGTGTCGATGCGGTCGAAGACTTCGGTGAGGAGCGGCTTGAGGGGAGTGAAACCCTGGGTGCGACGGCGGCGGGCGACATTGAAGATCATGCGCTCCGACATGTCGGTGAGGTTATCGACCTCTTCGGATTGACCGTAGGCCATGCCCGCTATCTCACCTGCGGCCTCAATTAAGCGGCGTAGCACGGCTTTGTCAGCCACTATTTTGGCATAGTAGGAGATATTGGCGGCGGTGGGGACGAACTCACCAAGCTGGATCAAGTAGCTGAGGCCACCTACAGCATCAATGATTCCCCGACGCTGTAGCTCATCTCTGAGGGTAACGATGTCTACGGGCTCATCGCGCTCTGCCAGGGCGACCATGGCTTCATAGATGCGCCCGTGAGCATCACGGTAGAAGTCCTCACGCTGCAAGGCTTCGGTAGCCTTCTCAATGGCGCCGCGATCTCCGAGGAACATGGCGCCCAGGACCGACATCTCGGCTTCGATATCTTGCGGGGGAAGGCGTTGCATGGCTTAAAAAACAAAAGGGCGCGGCGGGTGCCGCGCCCTGTAATAATTATCGGCGCTCTACGAGGTCTTCTGCACCGACACCGTGACTTCCACGGTGATATCTCGGTGGAGCTTGATCGGCACATGGAACGTACCAACAGCCTTGATGGGGTCCAGAAGCTGAACCTTGCGCTTATCGACAGTGATACCCGTGCTCGACTTTACCGCATCCGCGATATCGGCAGAAGTGATGGAACCGTAGAGGCGCTCACCCTCACCCGCCTTGGCGTTGATGGTGACAGTCTTGCCTTCCAGCGCGGTCTGCGCCTTCTCGGCATCGGCCAGGAGTTGAGCGCTCTTCTTCTCTTCGGAAGCCTTGTGGTGCTCGTGCTGCTTCAGCGCACCACCAGCGGCATCGCGGGCCAGGCCGCGTGGCATCAGGTAGTTGCGGGCGAACCCGTCGTTGACAGTGACGATCTCGCCGTCTTTGCCGACTTTGGCGACATCTTTGGTCAGAATGACTTTCATTTTGTTTCCGTTACCTTCGCATCTGGTAGCCAACGGTCACACGGTTCCCGTGCCCCACCGAGTCCAGCCCCAGCAGGAATGCCGAATCGCTATTCAGATATTTCTTGGCGCGCAGGTTAACCGTAAAACGGTTCGGATCGAAGACATCAAGCCTCCAGTCTATACCTTGCGCACGCGCATCTGCGCCCACCCCGAGTTTTCCGGCAAATAAGCCGTACCGCAGGGCGGAGCCAACCGGCAGGCGCGCGAAACTGCCTAACTGGAAGTTGAGCTTGTTTCCCTCGGTCGCCCCAGCAATCCCGACTCTATAAAAGCCGTGATCGCCCGACAACAGCGAATAGTTCGCGTCGAGCCGGTACCGTTCGGACGTTGTATCGTAATTTGAGTCCAGAATCAAGCCGGGCTCTACCAGACTGGTGAACGCAGAGGGTTGTGGCGGAGTCTTCGGGCGCGGTGGCCCCGTGCGTGGCTCCCCTGGCAGACGTATCTTCTCGATACGCGCCATAAGCCGCTGAATCGAGGCGCTGGCCTCTTTTACATTTCCCAGAGTCGCCTTCGCATCAGTGGTTATCTGCTCATCGCCAGAAAGCTTTCGGATGTTCTCCGCCGTGGCATCCAGCTTTTTCATGGTCTCATTGGCGGTCTCGGTCAGCTTATTTATGTTCTCTGTGGTCTTGACAAAGTTCTTCCGGAGGTCCTGGTCTCCCACGAGCTGGCTGGCCTGATCGGTGAGCGCTGCCAATCCTGCCATGGCATCGTTCGTGGTCTTGAGCATCTCTTTAATGCCCTCGCGGTTCTCCTGAAGAGTCCCACGCACCGTCGCGATGGTCCGCTCGGTCTCCTGTGCCACGCCCGCACCCGAGTCGGTCAGGCGGTCCACGTTCTTCATGGCGTGCTTGGCGCTGCCGGTCAGGTCTTCGACATCGCCGCCCACTCTAGTAATAAGAGCGTTCGCCTGAGCGAGAGCGTGGTTCGTCTGGGCCAGGGTTTCGGGGAGCTGCGAGCTGGCGGCGCTCAGATTTCTCATGGTCCGCTTCAGATTCGGGTCGGTCAGTAGACCGTTCAACGCCGCCGTGGACTGGCGCACCGAAGCTATCGTCGCCTTGAGGTCTTCCTGAACTTTCTCATCGCCAATGATCTTGTTCGCGTCCGCCGCCAGTGAGTCCAGCCCGGCAGCCTCGCTGCCGACCACTTTGTCTCCCTCTTTCAAGGTTGTCGCTCCGGAGGAACCCGGCGCAATAGAAATAAAAGCGATGCCTCCTAAGAGAGGCGGATTCACCTGAATCTTGGAGTCAGCAGGAATGGGATACTTGGTGTCTACCAATAGCTCCACTTCGGCGGCACGCCCATCCGGACTCAAACCGACCTTGCCTACGCGCCCTACCCGGAACCCGGCGATGCGGACCTCTTCCGCCCCTTTGAGGCCACGAGCATCTGGCAGGCGCACCACAAAACTGGTTTCTTTTCCTGCCATGAGGGTGCCCCGGAACCACATCACGGCTCCGGTGACCGCCGCTATAGCGACCACGCCCATGATTCCGGTGGTGACATACTCTTTCGCGTAACTAGGCATTACTTCTTTTTCTTCAGGATCGGACCATCGGTAGAGCCTTGTACGAACTGTTGTATCACCGGGTCAGAACTGTCCTTAAACTCTGCGGGGGTGCCCCAAAAGTGGCGTTCCCCTTCATAGATCATGAGAACCCGGTGCGCGATTCGCAGGATACTACTCATATCGTGCGAGACTACCACGCTGGTAGCGCCGCTTCGCTCTCCGGTTTCTACAATTAAGTCATCGATAGCCGCTGCCGTGACCGGGTCCAGACCACTGGTCGGCTCATCATAAAGTATGATTTCCGGCTGGGTCGCCAGCGCACGAGCCAACCCCACACGCCGCCGCATACCGCCCGAAAGCTCCGAGGGCATTCGCTTCTCTATGCCCGGCAGCCCGACATCACGCAGAAGCTCAGCGACGGTTCGTGCCACCGTGAATGGCTTCATGTCACGGTTCTCTTTCCGGAGCGGACCGCGCAGCAGCCCAAACGCGACATTATCATAGACATTCATGGAGTCAAATAGTGCCGCATATTGAAAAACAATCCCCATCTTGGCGCGGATTTTATCCAGCTCGCGCTCATTGAGTTTGGTAATCTCCGTACCGTCGATGAGAATCTGCCCTGAGGTAGCGCGACTCAGTCCGGAGATTAGCTTGAGCAGAGTGGATTTTCCCGATCCGGAGAGGCCACACACACACAGAACCTCACCCGGCTCCACCTGCGCCGTGATGCCCTTCAAGATCTCGCGCTCCTCGACCGCGAAACGAACGTCACGCAGGTCGATACGCGGTCCTTTCGCCGTTTCCACCTGCGGCTGAGGGGCTATAGTTGTATCGGGCGCAGCATCCATGTGAGAATCAAGTCCGCGAAATAGACGAGTACGATAGCAAGAACCACGGAGCGGTTTGTGGCCTGCCCGACTCCCGCCGCACCACCCTGGCTCTGAAGCCCTTCACGACAGGCAACGACAGCCATTATCAACCCGAAGATAAAGGCCTTGAACAGCCCCTCAAAAATATCTCTGCCGCTCGGCTCCATGAGCAGGCGAAACGAGTCGGTGAAAGCGCGCACGCCAACCCCTTTACTACTCGCTACGATTCCACCACCGACCACGCCTGCCACATCGGCAAAGAGTGTGAGCAGCGGCATCATGAGGAGCGAGGCCAGTAGCCGGGGCACCACCAGATAGTCTATCGGTGAGACGGCCAGTGAGCGCAGGGCATCTAGCTGCTCCGTGGCCTTCATGCTGGCAAGCTCTGCTGTAATGGCCGATCCCGCGCGCGCCGTGACTGTGATAGCGGTAATCAGCGGCCCGGTTTCCCGCACTACCGAGAGTGCGATAACGCCACCGACCAGCCCACCTGCTCCGTAGTCTGTGAGTGTGTTTACGGTGTAGAGCGCCAGCACCCCACCCGAGGAAATAGCCGTGAGCAAGACGATAGGAAGAGACTGCACTCCAATGAAGCTGGTCTGGCCCACCAGATCGCCCGCGTGGATACCGCTTCGGAGGGCACCAATGGTCTGCCCCAGCAGTTTCAGCACCTCGCCGAAGTAGGCAAGCGAGCCGAGAACCACATTTTTTGCCAGGCGACCGGAAAACTCCCCGACCTCCTCCAGCGCCTCTACCGCCTCCTCCACTACTTTAGGGGGCGTTCCAGGCGGCTCCTCACGCGTCGCCATACGCCTTGGAGTTTACCGCACTGCTTACCGACACAGGTAAAATATGTGTATGAGTCATGATTTTTCCATCTCCTGGGAAATAAGCAGGGGTCGTTTCGATAAAGAGGTAGAGGGTCTGAGCCACGAGCAGTTACGCTACCGCCTCTATCCCAACGCACTTTCTATTGGTGAGATGGCAGTTCACGTGGCCGGTGTAGAAATCTGGTTCATAAACCAGATTCAGGGGCAGCCGGTTCCCACGGAGTTGGAGCGAATTGCAAAGACCGCTACAGATGGGGTAGTCAATGACAAGCCCTTTCCCTTCACGCTCTCCGAGTTGACTCCCAAGTTTGTTTTGGACACGCTGCAAACTGCCGCCACATTAGTGAAAGAAGTCATCTACTCTCCTACAGAGGAGCAGCTTGACAGGCAGATTCAGAGTGCTCTCGGTCCGATTATCGACGGGCGCGGCGCACTCGCCCGCCTGACATTCCATTCGGCTTACCATCAGGGCCAAGCTTATCAAATAAAAGGAGCCCCTGGTTTTCCAGGTTAAGCAACCTCTTCTGCCGCACGAACTCGGGCCAGTCCTTCGGTATCTCCACTACTTTCGAAGGCGGCCCGAGCTTCAGTACGAAGCAGTGCTGCTTCCTCTGAGTTAGTAATCATTCGGCTCAGCGCCAGGGCGTAGTTACCGCGCTCGCGAGTGTAGCCAACCTCGCGGCAGATTTCCAGCGCCTCACGCCAGAGAGTTTCTGCCAGGACTGGCTGCCCAGCGCCTCGCTCCACATAGGCCAGCTTGCCCAGCGCTACTGCCAGCCCGACCAGGTCTTGATTGGCCCGCTCCAGCGCTACTGCTTCCTGCAGAAAGCCTCGTGCTGCTTCTAGATTACCCAGATCATGCTCCAGCACTCCCAGCCGGATCAGCGTGGGTGAACGGGAGCCGATACCCAGTTCAAGGGAGCGTACTAGATACTCCCGTGCGCCAGGCATATCTCCCCGGTTTCTGGCATTGAGTCCCAGATTCCCCAATACACGCCGCTCCAGAGAGCGGTCCCCCAGCATCCGTGAAAGTTTCAAGCTCTCCTGCAGAAGTCGCTCAGCAGTTTCTGTATCATCGCGCGCCTGTTCCAGTAATGCCCAGAAGTAGAGCAACGCAGGACGGAGAGGATGCTCTTGTGAGAGTTCAGGCTCCAGCGCTAGGTAGCAGGCAATGCCCTCCTCGGTTCGGCCCTGTACTACATAGGCATCCCCTAGAGCGACGGCTATTTCTGCGGCAGCTTCGGGCGCGGCATAGTGTATTGCTGCCCGCAGGTTATCCCGGTAGGCCTCTACGCGTTTGAGCCACTTGACTTCGGTTTCGTGCTCTCGGTCCCAATAGGCAATCTTGCGCGCTATCTGTACCAGTCGCTCTCTATCTTCCGGGTGCTGATGGGGAGCCAGATACTCTCGCATAGTCTCTAGCAAGCTATAGCGCCCCATGCTACCCCGCAGCCAGGACGTATCAATCAGGTGGGTCAGGGCTTCGATTACGACAAGCTCATCAGTATCTGTGGGAAAGGCAACTGCCTGCGCCAATGAGATTGGCCAGCTTCCGACCAGTACGGAGAGCGCGGCCAGTGTGCGTTGCTCTTGCTTAGAAAGTGTCTCCCAGGAGCTATCCAGCGTAGCTTGCAGCGTTCGATGCCGGGCGTCTCTATGCTGTGTCGAGCGCAACAAGCGGAATCTGTCTGTAAGACGGCTCTCCATTTCCTCTAAAGACATGGCACGCAGGTGCGCCGCCGCCAATTCCATAGCTAGCGGCAACCGATCCAGCGACTCCGTCAGTCGCTGCAGAGTGTCTATTGGTAGTGTTACCCCCGGCAGTGCACGTCCGGCGCACTGAATAAAGAACGCCAGCGCCTCAGAGCCTGGCAGGGGTTGAAGTCGAAACAGAGTCTCACCGGGCAACTGCAGCGGCTCCCGGCTGGTGATTAGCGCTTTCATCTCCGGGCAACGCCCCAGTAGAGTCTGTAGCACTCGGCCTAGCGGCTCCAATACATGCTCAGCATTATCTAAAAGCAATAGAGCAAACTGATAGCGAAGCGCCTCACAGACAGCGATTTCGGTCTGTACGGGCAGCGCAAGGCTCTCAGCAAGCGTACTCCAGAGAGCGGCAGTCTCCGCACCTGTTGGCAATGCCGTAAGGTCGATAAATATAGCTTCGGGGAACGCTGTGGCCACTGCTACGGCAAGGCGGGTCTTTCCCAGGCCGCCCATGCCCAGCACACTCACTAACCGAACCCCGCCGCGCCGCAATAGTTCTTCTAGTGCTCGTCGCTCTGCCTCACGACCTAAGAACGGAGTAAGAAAGCCGGGCAGGCGTGCAGGTGGCTCCAATAGCCGCGCCAGTGCCTTCGCTTGCTTTTCTCGCTCAGCCAGCACCCAATCGTCTACATAGCCTTCTAAAAACTGGCCCGTGTAGAGCGCTCGCGCTGCCGTGCCATCGTTGCCCAGTACCGCTTCATAAAACGCGACGACATCGCAGAAGGCGTCTGCCAGATTCAGCCGCAGCGCTTTGTTACCATCGGTGGTCAGGCGAAAGGCATCAGTGCCCAGAGTGCGGCGCAAAATCGCCAGTGCCTGCCGGAGATTGACAGCAGCCTGAGTAGGCTCCTGCTCCGGCCACAGGGTTTCGGCAAGGAACTTCCGATCTACGCTCCGCCCGGCATATAGCGCCAGAAGCGCCAACAGACTCAGGGCTTTGCGGGTTCGGGGGAGCGGAAGCGGGTGTCCACCACGCTCCAAAAGCGGTGCGCCAAGAAAGCGAAGTACCAGCGGCACACCGCAATATTCCGAGATTCTAGCGAAAAAACCTGCCCGTTCACGAGTCGTTCACGCCCCGACTGAGAGACTGAGTTCACGCAAAAGGAGATCAACACAATGAAGCAAGAGAAGCAGAAAATCCCGTTCGGGGGGAACCGCCCACCGTTGACCTACAAAGATAACAGTTTACTGGATAGACTGATATGAGCAAACAAACTCTCTGGACTCCCACCCGCCGCGAGCTGATTCTGATGAGCGGCCTTGGCCTGGCCGCCGGGTGCAGTGGCGGTGGTTCCTCCCCCGGTCCGAACCCGATACCGACTCCCACGCCAGTACCGACCCCTACTCCTACACCAACGCCGCAAGCAAATCGCACCGAGCGCTTCGGATATGTGGAGCGGACCAGTACTGGATTCCGACTGGCGAGCATGAAGGTAGATGGCACCGACCACGGGCCCATCTCGATGCCGGAGCAGCCCAACATCTACGAGCCCACCTGGTCCCGTAATGGCGCACGAATTGCCTATACCGTGCAGGACTTTGCCCGGAATCGCTACGACATCTATGTGATGAACGGTGATGGCTCCGAGCACAGACACTACGCCGAGGGAATGAGCCCCGCATGGAATGCAGACGGGACACTGCTTGCCTTCCTCACGATGCATCAGGAAGTCAGTGGAGCTGCCGCACGAACCTACATGACCGTTCATGCCCATAATGTGGTCACCAACACCCAGGCACTTCCTTATGTCAATGCTCCCCCCATGTACCTGGTAGGCCCTTGGACCAGCTCTCAGCTTCTACGCCCGGTCTGGAACGGAGACAGCGAGGTATACGCCTCCTGCACAACTAAACTCGGGACAACTCAGATTAACTGGTGCCTCGCTCG
Organism: Armatimonas sp.; assembly: GCA_049840835.1. Classification (GTDB taxonomy): domain Bacteria; phylum Armatimonadota; class Armatimonadia; order Armatimonadales; family Armatimonadaceae; genus JANLTX01. Next base: position 205,616 of record JASGJG010000020.1, read on the forward strand.
CTATTACAGCAACCTCATGGACACCTCTCATAACAGCGATACACGCTCTATCGTCCTGCACGACATCGCTCCTAATGATGGCATGGGCATCGTCAGTCAGAGCGTTCCTGGTGAGTCGTATACAGTTAGCGAAGTGTCCTGGCGAAATAGGGGCAATCTTCAGGCACTGAAAGGCCAGAGTACAAGTGGTGGAGGCGTTTTCTCGCCAGACGGTAATCGGCTCTGGATAAACCTGGACAATGGCAGAGGCTCAAGATTCTATGACCGCAACCTCAATGAAGTAGGCGCGCCAGGTCCCCTACCGAACAGCGCCTATATTTCCTGGTTCGCAGAATAGCTTAACGGCGGCAGCACGTTCTTACCCTCAGTGTAGGAACGTGCTGTTATGCTACCAAATCCAAGTACCGTAATATAGGGGATTTTTAGCAGAAAGTTTCCCAAGCACCTTCTCTATCCTAATCCTACTGCTTCCGGTTAGGTTTGCTTATTTGGAGTATTCTGGACAGCCTACAAATCCTAAAAGGATATACGCCCATGTTGCTTGAATCTCCCCTCTCGCAGCCATGCTCTCCTGCTACAGAGCAAGAGATTGCTCTTTTTGTTCAAACAGTCTTCGCTCCCTTAAACTCAGAGGAGCAACGTGAAGCAGCAGAGTACGACCAGTACATGGGGGAAATTGATCCTTCCTATAGTGGATTCTGCCTTTCCCGCTGGCAGTTTCCCATCTACCCTCTACCTGAATCCTATTTGAACTTTTTACAGTTTTCCAATGGTGGATTTTTTGAAGGGAAGAATCGCTTCCTCAATCTGTTCAAGACTAGCGAAGTTCGAGAAATGATGTTGGGCTATGGCGTCCCTTATTGGATGCCTAATGTATGTACCATTGGCTTCGATGGCGGCGGAAATCTTTATTTGTTTGACATGCGACTGCCACAAGTCAACGGTGACTACCCTATCTGGCTAGTTCATGCGGGTGACATGAATTTTGAAGACGCTCAGCAAATCGCCAGTTCGTTCACGGAATTCATAAATACAGCCCTGGGAGATTGACTTCCGGGTAGAATTCCCTACCTGGAGTACCCGGATAACATGGATGTTTTAGAACGGTATAGAAGCGATCGCCTGGGGGAATCAAAAGCACGCATATGGCTCGGCTGCCGATGTGCCTGACCTGCTTCGTAATCTGCTCAGCCCTAGCAGTGAGGTTCGCGAAGATGCTTTCCATGCACTCTACGGGAATATCTTTCACCAGGGCACACGCTACCAGGCCACGGTTCCGGCGATTCCATTCTTGATACGACTGGTTGCCTCTCCAAATACTCCGGCGCGAGCGGAGGTGCTCACCCTTCTTATGCACCTGGCGCTGGGCTATTCTGAGGAAGCTCTGCCCTACGGGGTCTCACTTACGGCCACACGACAGGGCATCGAAGACGCGATTGCCACAATGTCGAAGAAGGAGCGAAAAGAGTGCACCGAATTTGGCTTCGGTCCTCAGGTTGTCCTGGATTGCTATGAAGCCGTGGGCACAGGGGTGCCTGTCTTTCTGAACCTGCTTTCGGAAGACGATACCGACCTGCGTGGCACCGCCCTCTATGCCCTGGCCTGGTTTCCGGAACAGTCATCAGCTATCTTTCCAGCCATCCAGAAAGCACTTGCCGAAGCTACTGAGGAAGAGATTCTGATTAATGGCCTACTTGCTATCGGGCTGCTGAATCAGCATGTCGAGAACCCGATTCCCGCAGAAGTGCTTCGCCCCTATCTGCTGCATGCCGCACTCAGCGTGCGGGTCTCAGCCGCAATTGCTCTAGCCCCAACGGGTCTAACCCAGGAGCTAGTGCAAATTCTGGCGGGCGCTCTCACAGAGTCGGAAGCGCTGGAAGATGCCACCGAGCTAACTCTATTTAATGAAGGGGACTTGGCGGGCTATGCCAGCATGATTCTGGCTCACTATGGGCGAGAGTTCCGTGCGGTTGTGCTGCCTGTACTCAGTCAGGTTCTACCGAAAGTAGCGCCCTATAACTCCCTAGGCATCACACGGTCTATTTTAAATCTGGCTATCTATGACCCGGCCCTGCTGATCGATGGGGAGCCGACACACTTTATCCAAGATACGCCTGCGACCAAACTTCACCCTCAGACCCGCGAGGCGCTTCAGGCAATTGCGGACCACGGTGGCTGGCAAATCGACGGCAATCCATTTATGAACTACGCCGAGCTGATGCGCGGCTATCGAGCGCCGGATACCCAAGAAAAGCTCCAAAAGTATCTGTCTCTTTAGAGTCTTCCTTACTCAGGGCGATACGATGCCAGTGACTAAACCTGAGCTTCTTTCATTGGAGAGGTTTCCCCGAGCCTCTGGGTATTCGCCAGAGTGGGTCCTGGAAAACGAGATGGGGCCGAATGTTCTCTGGCTCACAGAGTTTCTGTGTGAGGCCATGGACCTGCGCCCTGGTATGCGAGTTCTCGATCTGGGCTGCGGCAAGGCGATTAGCTCCCTTTTTCTGGCCAAAGAGTTCGGTGTTCAAGTCTGGGCCACGGATTTATGGATTCCGCCCACGGAGAACTTTTCGCGAATCCGTGAGGCAGGGCTGGTGAGTCAGGTTTTTCCGGTCTATGCGGATGCGCGCAGCCTGCCGTATGCGCAGGAGTTCTTCGATGCCATTATTTCTGTAGATGCCTTTGAGTATTTTGGAACACGCCACCAACCTCGCGGCGGCGGCCGACGGCGTGCGCTCTTCGTGCGCGGCGAGGATTCTGCTCACGCGCTTCAAGGCGCCCGACGCCAAGCACTTCGCCCAGTCTTCTGCAAGGTGTGCGGCTTGTCGCTGCCCAGCGTCGACACGGGCCGAGGGATGGCGGTGGTGCCCATGGGCTCGCTCAATGACGATCCGGGCATCCCCCGCAAGCCCACATCTGGGTCGGCTCCAAGGCAACATGGGAGGAGATCACCGACAGCCTTCCGCAGATGGAAGGCCCGCCGCTCGACCATCTGCGCTTTCGCCCTACGGCGTGAGCGCCACGAGGAAGCCATCCGTGTCGCCCGCGCTGACGAGCGGCCCGCTGCCGAAATCGACTGTCTGCGTGAAGTCTCCGGTGAGGATGATTTCCCCTCTCTGCCCATCGCCAGGTGCTGTTCGGATTCTATCGTGTTTCCCTATTAACCTTAGCAATATGATCCTAACCAAGTAAGTAGACCTACATAAACATA
>JASGJG010000021.1:0-252383 GCA_049840835.1 Armatimonas sp.
GAAGAAACTGCTCACCCACGGCGATGCCCCGGTACCTGCCAATCTCGACCCCGCCGAACTGGCCGCCTACACCACCATCGCCAGTGTGGTACTCAACCTCGATGAAGCGATTACACGAGAATGAAGCCTTCCAGGAACATTGACCCCATCGCCCTGCAAGATGCGCTGAACCGCCGCACCTTCCTGAAAAGTGCCACTGGCCTCGGCCTGGCCGCGCTGGGTGGGCTACTCGGTAGTGAGGCGCAAGCTGCCGCTATCGCCCCGAAAGTCAAGCGCGTTATCTATCTCTTCCAGTCCGGTGCGCCGAGCCAGTACGAGCTATTCGACCCCAAGCCGATTCTAGAGAAGTTCCGGGGGCAGGACCTGCCGGATTCGATTCGCAAGGGCCAGCGCCTGACCACTATGACCAGCGGCCAGGCCAAGTTCCCTGTGGCGCCTTCCCTGTGGAAATTCGGGAAACATGGGAAAAGCGGCATGGAGCTCTCCGAGCTCTGGCAGCACCTGCCCGAGGTCGCCGACGAACTGTGTATGATTCGCTCCATGTACACCGAGGCCATCAACCACGACCCGGCCATGACCTTCTTTCAGACCGGTAGCCAGCTCGCGGGGCGCCCCAGTATCGGGTCCTGGCTCTCCTATGGGCTGGGAACGCTCAACAAGGACCTGCCCGCCTATGTGGTTCTCACCAGCAAGGGTAGTGGGCGCCCCGATGACCAGCCGCTCTACGACCGACTCTGGGGCGCCGGATTCTTGCCCACCCAGCACCAGGGCGTGAAGCTGCGCAATGCGGGCGACCCCGTGCTCTACCTCTCCGACCCGGAGGGAATCGACCGAACTACCCGCCGTCAGATGCTCGATGAAATCGGCACGCTGAATCGCCGCCGCTTAGATGCCCTGGGCGACCCGGAGATCGCCACCCGAATCTCGCAGTACGAGCTAGCGTTTCGCATGCAGGCCTCCGTGCCGGATCTGGCGGACCTGAAGACCGAGCCACAGAGTGTCCGTGATATGTACGGCCCGGATGTAGAGCGCCCCGGCAGCTATGCCCACAACTGCCTGCTGGCCCGGCGTCTCTGCGAAAAAGGCGTCCGGTTCGTTCAGTTGTTTCACATGGGCTGGGACCACCACGGCAACCTCCCCAATGCCATCAAGGGCCAGCTCAAAGACACCGACCAGCCGACAACAGCGCTCATCAAAGACCTTCGCCAGCGCGGCTTGCTCGACGATACCTTGATCGTCTGGGGCGGCGAGTTTGGGCGCACGGTCTACAGTCAGGGGGCGCTCACCATGGATAACTACGGGCGCGACCATCACCCGCGCGCGTTCTCCTTATTCCTGGCAGGCGCAGGCGTTAAGCACGGCCTCACCCTCGGTGCCACCGATGAATATGGCTACAACATCGTGGAAAACCCGGTGAGCGTGCACGATCTCCACGCCACGATTTTGTACCTCATGGGCATTGACCACAAGAAGCTGACCTTCCCCTACCAGGGCCGCGACTTCCGCCTGACCGATGTGTTCGGCGAGCTCGTCCGCCCTATCCTGGCATAGCCAGCAGGGGGGCGTAGCAGGCGTGCCAGAGCCATGGCCGCTTGCTGCGGCCCAGTCATCGTAGGCAGCAAGCTGGCGCTCCAGGTCCTTCTGAATGCGCGTCTCCCACTCGGCGGCACGGCGTTCCAGCGCCGTCATTGGGGCAGGCCGCGCAGAAGCCTCCACTGTAGGTCTGGGCACGGGTTCTGGCTCCAGTAGCTCCGTCCAGTGCTCGGCGATAGCTTTCACTGTTACCTGCCCGGCGTGCTTCCAGCGGGTAAGAGCCGCTTGCGTGGCCTGTGCCACACTCTCCCGCGTTGCGCCAACGTCTAAGAGCTGCTTCAAATAAGGCAACACTTTATTCCATTCCGCAGAGCTTCCTAAAGGGGAGGAGGAATCCGGATGCCTTTGCGCTCGAAACGCTTCGTAAAGCGTGCGTAGCGCAGGAGTATACTCCCTCTCTGGTTGGGTCTGGTACGGTACGGTTGGGTTCGGTACGGTAGCCGGTGCACGTGCAACGCACGTATCCTGCACATGCGTTGCACACGCCTTTTGCTCTTTTGCTTCCCTGTCTATGGTTCGTGCCGCCCGCATCCGTGCTGCGTTTTGCTTACGCTGCTCCATGAGCCGCCCCGCATAGGCGAACCAATCGTGAATCTCCCAGCCGTCTTGCGTGGTGTGTAGAAAGCCCACGGCTGTGAGCGCCTTCACCAGCGCTCCGCTCTCCCCGGCCCAGTAGGTCACATGTTCGATAACCTCATCGGTCGTGCGAATCACACCGTCTGGCGCGTTATCCAATGCCCACGTCCACAGTGCTGTCAGATGTCCCACCAGATGCACAGGTGCGATCTCCAACCGTAGTGCCGCCGTTATCGTCTTACGGTGGGTGAATAGCGATTGATGCAGCTCAATCCAGGCCATGAGTGAGTTCTCCTTTATCAGGGAAATAATCAAACAATTGTTTGATTATTATAACATAGAGCCGCATACTCCGCTTGTTTTTTCGTTGCGAAATATCTCGTATTTGTGCATGCACGTGCAGCGCACGCGGTATTTACCTGAGGCCTCAAGTTGAGAGATAATAAATGGTGCCTTCGAAAGACCTGACCCCGGAATTGAACGAGCAATGGCGTAAGGCTGTCATGCAGGTAGTCATCGCTGATGGTGCCGAAGATCAGGAGTTCTCGGCAGAGTTGCATAGGGAACACTGGATAGCCGAATCTACTCTGCTGGCCCTTATGCCGGAGACAGAACAGTCTGCCTGTATAGCCAGCAGGCTACAGCATTCCACGAAATACCTCACGGATTGGGGAGTTCCTGGCTGGGCTATCGAGCTTAGAAGTAACTGCATCGCTAGGGAGTGGGAAGCAAAAGAAGCCTGGGTTTCGGAGTTTGCTCTGCGCTCTGTAGTCGCTCTTATTGGCCTGCAACTTCGCTATCCAACCCAGGAAAACAGGGTAGATGTGTACCGCAGGTTGCTTCTGGGATTTTTCCACAAGGCATTGGAGCCATTCGTGGAATGGGTAGAAACCTCAGATACAGGAAAACACTGGTCCTTGTACGGCGAAGACTGGGTAAATAGTGAAAATGATGAAAGGCGGCGGATCTACTGTGAGCTGGTCGATCTCTATGATTTCATCGACGAGTTGGATTTCTTACCTAGCCCAGAGGAATGGCAATCGAAGCAGCGCACTATTACACATAGGAATCCAAGAATCAGAAGAAACATGGAGGAAGAGGGAGGGCGTGAAGGCTTCGTAATGTGTGCGCGTCTTGTTCGTATTGCGGAAATAGTCTTATTCGATGAGCCTGATATGTGGTGGAGTACCACAGGGACGGATCTTGCTGAACTTTTTTTTGAGATGCATCAGTGGCCCAACAAATGGGAGGCTGGGCATGGTCCTCGTTCCCTGATGGACACCAACTCAAGCCTTCGCCCTCGTGATAGGCATGTCGAGGAGGAACCGGTCCATGCCGAGCCGGTTGCAACGGCTTATCTGGCTGCTCTGGAGGCAGAATGCCCACCTCCAGGCTGGTTGCCTCTCGAATAACCAACAAAACTCAAAGTCTAGCTTGCCTTTTTTTGCGATACGTACTCAGGGCATGAGGTTGTTTGCCAGAGTAGAGCAGTTCCTTCAGAAAGGCGACGTTCTGGTCGATCGTACTCGCGAAGGTATCTACTTCCGCGTCGTAATCACAGAAGCTATGCACCAGACCAAGCTGCATCTTTGCAAAACCGATCTGGCGGTCACCACGTGCCTTCTCGCGTTTTTCCAGCTCTTCGAGCGGACAACTTACCTTAATGAAATAGACGCTGATACCATCCAGAGCCTCCGCTATCTCGTCCATCCAATCCCGTCGCTCAATCACATGATCAATAATCATGGGAAAGCCGCATCCTGCGATCAGAGGCAGGGAGCGATGAAACGCAGAGAGTAGCGGCAGCAGTACCTGTGGACGCAGTTGGTTGTCTTTCAAAACATGGTCTGGCGTCATAAAGATGAACTTGTCGTTGGAGACATAGAGTGTCGGCTCCTCCATTGCTTGCTGGAATGCTGTTGCCAGTGTGGTCTTCCCGGAGCTAGAGGTGCCATTGAGAAAGATAGCAGAGGCGCGATTCATCTCTAGACTCTATCAGAAAGGAACATTTAACCCGGTGGTGCGCTATAAGAAATGCCGCTGGTTCCACACTTCCAACGGCATCAATAATGAAAGCAATAACCTCCCTTACACTGAGCGAGCTAGTTGTCCTGATGCAAGTAGCTCGTGGCTGGACCTCTGAGCAGATTGCCTGGCGCTCTGACATCAAGGTCGAAGCAGTAGAGACCAGAGTAGTAAGTGCTATGAGAAAGCTGCAGCTTTCCACTCCCACGGATCTGTTCGGCTTTGTAGCAGCACAGGGCTGGCGGGATTGACCCATCTCCCTCGCAAATCAAGGTAGCTCTAAATTTTCACCCGAAAGTGCCCGGTCATAGGCCAGGCGGTGAGGCAGTCGGCTTCGGAGGCAGCCGGGCCGATGTTGTGGAGAATCAGTGGTGTGCCCTGCGCGTTCTTGCGGTCGCTTACGATGCCTGTATGCGTGAGTCCTGCGGGGAGGTCCCAGGTGATGATGTCGCCGGGCTGATAGTCGCCTTTCTTCGCCACTTTCCAGCCTTTGCGGGCGAAGAAGACACGCAGGTTGAGAACTCTTCTGTGGTCGATGTTCTTATCCGGGCGGCGCAGGCTCCAGCGACGGGGGTAGACGCCGAAGTTAGCCACCATATCTTCGTGCACGGCTTTCTGGAGGTCGAAGCCTACGGCGCGCAGGGCGCGGATAACGACATCGGTGCAGGCGCCGGTGCCGCGTGGGACATCGCCGCCGGGGTACTTTAAAGAAACATAGTCGGGCACGTATCTATCGCCTATTTGGGCTCGTGCGGCAGCGACGATTTTCTGGGCGGTGGTGAGCATAATAAAGCTACTCGTAGTCTCCTTCGGGTGCGATAAAGGCTCCACGCGTTAACTCTGTGCGCAATATGCGCCCACTCTCGCCGGGAGCCAGCACCACGCTAACTACGTCGAAACGGATAGAGATAGTTTCTTCGTCGCCAAGCTGGGCTCTCACTAAATACGCCTGGGCCAGTCGGGCGAGCTGGCGCTGCTCGGCAACGGTGATATTTTCGGCGGGTAAGACCCGGCCCGGAGTGCCGCGCCGGGTCTTCACCTCTATAAAGGCCAGCGTATCGCTGTCCCACGCTACAATGTCCAGCTCGCCTACTAATCCCGAGCGGGCGCCGAACCGAACATTGGTATCTACGATTTGAAAGCCGTGCCGCTCCAGCAGAGCTACTGCTGCTGTTTCTCCGGCACGCCCTACATTCACCGCTTGCGGCAGAGGGTCAGGCCATCTCCGATAGGCAGGAGCACCATATCTACCCGCTCATCGTCATGGATTTTCTGGTTCAGAGTCTTGAGCGCCGTGGTATCGGCATCGTTCTCATCCGGGTCCGCCACGCGGCCATACCAGATGGTGTTGTCCACGCCGATCAGCCCGCCGGGGCGCACCAGCTCTAAAACTCGCTCGTAGTAGCTGTCGTAGCCCGGTTTGTCGGCGTCTATGAACCCGAAGTCGTAGGTGCCTGCCTGACCATCGGCCAGAAGCGCGTCTAAGGTCTCTGTGCCGGGGGCCAGGCGCAGGTCTATCTTGCTGTCCACGCCTGCTTCTTTCCAGAACGGCTTACCCACCGACGTAAACTCATCGCTGATGTCGCAGCAGACTAAAAGACCATCATCGGGGAGGGCCTGGGCGACCATGAGCGCGGAGTAACCGGTGAACGTGCCGACTTCGATGCAGCGTTTCGCCCCGATGAGTTTGATGAGCAACGACATGAAATGCCCCTGCTCCGGGCAGATTTGCATGCCTGCCTGGGGAAGCGCAGAAGTGGCATCGCGCAGGGCGGTCTGCACCGGGGTCGCTCGAATGCCGACAGTGGCGATGTAGTTCTGAACTGGCTCAGTGAGGCCGTGGGTGGATCGTGACATAGCCCTTCCGCTTTCCCCGCCAGCAGGGGAGTTTCCTGCAAAGAGAGAATTCACCACTATGAATCCAGATACCCTACCCGCTGACTGGCATGCCGCACTCAACGCCGAGTTTTCCGCGCCCTATTTCCTCAAGCTCAAAGAGTTTGTGGCTAAGGAGCGCGAGACCGAGACCATCTATCCGTCGGAAGAGAATGTCTTTCGTGCCCTGAAAGAGACTCCGCTAGAGTCTGTAAAAGTCGTACTACTGGGGCAGGACCCCTATATCAAAGCGGGGCAGGCAGAAGGGCTGAGCTTTTCCGTGCCGGTGGGGCAGGCAATCCCCCCCAGTCTGCGCAATGTCTTTGCGGAGCTGCAAACGGATATGGGAGTATCCAAGCCTTCCAGCGGTTCGCTGATTCCGTGGGCGGAGCGTGGCGTGCTTCTGGTGAATGCCGTGCTGACCGTGCGTGAAGGGCTTTCCGACTCCCACAAGGGCAAGGGTTGGGAGCAGTTCACGGATGCCGTGATTCGCGCGGTGGTCGCCAAAGAAGAACCCGTGGCGTTTCTGCTGTGGGGCGCAAAAGCCCAGGTGAAGCTGCCGCTATTACAGGGCAGCCATCACCCGGTAATTACCGCACCGCATCCGTCGCCGCTGGCACGTGACCCTGTCACTAAGAAGGCACTGTTTTTAGGCAGTAAACCGTTTTCTCGGGCGAATTCGGCGCTGAAAGAGCCGTTGGACTGGTCTCTACCGTAGCGGTAGGGCGAACCAGTAGCGCTAAAACAAGACCCAGGGCAAAGATTAAAGCGACCCCCAGGGTACTATACGTGTCGCTATCGTGTGTGTGGAAACCTCGTAACATTTGGGCTCCTCTCCTTCTATATAATTAGACGATTCTTTCGCCATTTGGTTTCACCGTCTAACTCTGAGAAGGAATGCGAAGGGTTGGGCGAGAACCCGTCTCTAATAGAGAAGCGCAGTCTTGCGAGGATAGTTCCATGCCATTTTTCGTGCCGTTTTTCCCGCCTGTCATCGCTCAAGAAGTAAGCTTCCGGGCGGTTCAAACATTTTCTGGTCCGGGGGGTGTCGTCATTGGTGGTCCTGGAGGTGCCCAGGGCCAGCCGCTCATGCAAATGGAGCAGGCTCTGCCCAATCTCGCCTGGAAAGTCAGTGAACGCGGCCCACTCATGATAGTGGGAGCGAACAAGATACAGGTTCCTGAACTTCAGACTCGGATGCAGCGGCAGACTCTACCGACTATGCCTCCGCCAAACACAGCGGCAAAGGCCATTGCAGACCTGTTCGAGTACCGGGTAGAGAAGGTAGGCACGCTTCACGCTCTGATACCCGCGCAGATCAAGAAGTTCGATGGCGCCCCGAATATGGATCCCAGTGAGCTGCTGCCACTGGAGCGGCATGAGCTGGCTCAGGAGCTGGGCTACTCGCTGACCAAAGACCAGTGGGCCGCTCTCAGTGGGCCGAACGGGCTCGGCATGAACAACCTGACCCCGAAGCAGCAGGCCCTCTTCTTAGGGCTGCTGCCGGACCCGATTCGCATTCGCCCGACCAATCCGCCTCCCAATGGTCAGCCGGGCCGCCCCGACGTCGTCGAATTGACCCCGGACCAGCGATCTCAGGTTCGCCTGCGTATGGACCGCCGCCTGCAGGTCTCTTTCATGTCATCTGGCAATATCAACACCAGTGTCAGCTTCGGCGATGGACCGGGCCAGAAGCCGCGCCCGTTCTACATGGAGTACTCTCCACCACGCAAAGAGCCGCTCTATGATCGAGTGGCGCCTCTGGTGCCGAACAAGCCCAAGCCGTCTGACCTAGATTTCAATGCCCAGCAGCTGGACCCGCATGTCCTATTCGAGGGGATTCAAACCGTCGAGCAGCTTATGGCGAAGCTCCGGGAGACCACAGGCGCGAAAGTCGTACTGGCTGACCCCCGATTAGGCAGTCAGTCCGTGAAGTTCTGGGGAGAGTCGGCGCGGGCTGGAGATATCCTGCAGGCGCTCTGCCGATCTATCGGTGGCACCTTCCGCAAGGTCGGCACGGGCAACGACATGTTCTTCGTTCTCACCGATGACCAGGTCGGACTGGGCACTCGCCTGGCGGCTTTTCAGGAGTGGCGCAACAGCGCCAGCAGTCTTCGCTGGAAGCAGGATGAAAAACGCCGCAAAGGGCTGGAAAGCCTGGATATCCGAGGCATGGCTACCCTGGATGATCCGTTCGGACTCTCCACGGATCAGCTTGCCTCTATCGAGAAAAGCCGCTGGAATCCTGGTTCGGAGCAAGACCGGGGAATGTCTGTAGCTAACCTGCCACCCGCTTTGCAGAGCCATGTGCAGCAGACCCTGGACAAGAACCCCACCTTCCGGTTCAACGATGGCAGCGGGGAACAAGAGGCGAGCCTCCGCAAAGACAGGGTCATGGTCAATGCGAGCTACCGGCTCCAGATGTCTGTACCCGGCTGGGGAGACACAGATGCCTATGACCTCTGGGGGCTGGTCAATGTCGCGGAGAACGCGGACAACATGCGCTACATGCGGGAGCATCCGAATGCGGCGCCGCCCAAGCCAGAACCGAAGCCTCTGCAATACCCTGCGGCGTGGCGAGTGCGCGCCCTGAGTATTCGTCCGAAAGATACGGCGGAAGCCCACACACTCGCTAAGCTCGCCAAGGCGAATGGCTTCACCACACTCTGGCTCACAGTTCCTGCCGATATCACCAAGGCTCGCCCCCTGATAGAAGCGGCTCAGGCCGAGAAGATACCTGTGGTAGCGGTCATCAGCCTGCTTCAGGTGTCCAAAAGCGCGATTCCTGCCGGTACCGAGCCGGATATCTCTATCATGGGAGAGACCAGTGATCAGGCCGCCGAGCGGGCGCGCCTGCGCAATATCGCCATGAATCCGGGCTACCCATTCCCGGCGCCCACCGACCCGACCGTGTTTCTCGCTCCCACGGCAGCGGCACAGAAAATCGTGATCGAGCGTGCGGCGGGCATCGCCAAGATTCCGGGGCTGGCGGCTCTGGTTATGCGCAGTATCACCCCGCCCGGTTATGGGGAGCCTTCGCCGAACTACTACTCCACGGAGCGTGCCGCTATGGGCTACACGCTGGATAACCGCCTGGCTTTCCTGCAAAAAGAGAGCACGGATCCTATCGATCTTGGCGGGCAGTATGTCGATTCTCGGCTAGTGTCGCCGTTCTTCCAGACCAATGGGCCGAACTATATCCAGCTACCCAGCGGTCAGTTCGGCCCGGACCCGAACTGGAAAGACCGGCAGCGCCTGTGGTCCGAGTTCCTGTTTGGGCGCATTACAGGCTTCAAGAAGGCCCTGTTCACGCGCCTGAAAGAGGTCAGCCCGATGCTGCCGCTCTGGGTGTCTCCCAACGAAGTCAATAACGCAGAGAACTTCCTGAGCCTCTGGGAGAAGCCGGAGGCCAAACTGGCGAAAAACGGCAACCCCTGGGAGCCAAGTGGTCAGCTCGCTCTGGCACGAAGCTTTTCCAGCACTGCCTTGACACAGCTTCCCGGTATCTGGCGCGATGACAAGAAAAAGCTGATGGGTGTCGAGTGGCGCGCATCGATGGTGGAACAGATCAAGCAGGCGACCAAGGCAAACAACAACAATAGCTGGGCCGGATTCTTCGTGGATATGACCTCACTCTCCGCGGAGGACATTACCGAGCAGCTACCTTTCTTTAAAGAGAATGCTCCCCTCGCCTCGAATTAAATTAACAACGATATATGTAACATATAGGGCAAGATTAGACTACTCTATAGAAATGCTGTGTAAACAAGGAGCGTTTCATGCCATTTCTCTTGCCCTTCGTTGTTCCCGTCCTGGCTCAGGAGCTGACTGCCGCTCCTGCCGGGCAAGGTCTAGTTGTTCGTAGCGGTCCGCAGAGTGAGCTACTGAGGACTCTAGTACAGGCCCTACCTAGTCTGGCCTGGAAGGTCAGTGAGCGTGGGCCGCTCCTGGTGGTCGGAGCCGACAAAGTTGCGCTTCCCGATCTGGGAGAGAGAACGCAGAAGCAGGCCATCCCAGCCCTGCCGCCGCCGAACACTCCCGCGAAAGCGATAGCGGATCTGTTCGAGTATCGAATCGAACAGGTTGGCACTCTGTATGCGCTTGTACCTACAAAGATAAAGCGTTTCCTGGGGGCTCCTGACATCAGCCCGGTAGACGGAGCGTTTCTGGAGCAGAATGAGCTGGCGAAGGAGCTGGGCTATTCCCTAAGTAAGGAACAGTGGGCCGCACTTGGCAGCGCCAATGGTCTTGGTATGAATGACCTCACTCCGAAGCAGCAGGCGATGTTTCTGGAGCTACTGCCGGAACCTATACGACTCCGGCCCACGGAGCCTACTCCAACAAACGGACCGGGCTATACCGAGCTAACTCTGGAGCAGCGAGCCCAGATACGGCTGAAAATGGATCGCCGTCTGCAGCTCTCTTACCTTGGCAATGGCGAGAATATGAATGTTAGCTTTGGTGGCGATCCAGCACAAAAAAAGCGAACGTTCTTTCTAGAGTATCTCTTTCGAAATATAGAGAAAGAGACGCTCTACTCACGGACAGCCCCTCTGGTACCGAACAAGCCCAAGCCCTGCGACCTGGATTTCGCGGCGGCTCAGCTAGACCCCCATGTGCCGTTTGCCGAATTGAAAACGGTGGAAGCTGTAGTAGACCAGGTGCGCCAGGTCACCGGAGCTAGAGTGATTGTGGCAGACCCGCGCCTGGGCAAGCTCTCGGTACAGTTCTGGGGAGAGTCCGCGCGAGCGGGGGATATTCTAAAAGCGCTCTGCCGATCTGTTGGGGGCACGTTTCGTAAAGTCGGCACAGGGCCTGAGGCATTGTATGTGTTTACCGAAGACATCGTAGGGTTGGGCACCCGACTGACGGCCTTTGGGGAGTGGCGCAGTGAGGCGGAATCCCAGCGTTGGAAACAGGACGAAAAGCGGCGCAAAGTGGCAGAGGGCCTGAACCTCCGGGGCATAGCGAAAACCGACGACCCCTACGGGCTATCGCCGGAACAGCTGGCGGCAGTCGATAAAAGCCGCTATGTCTATCAGCCCGCTAAGGATCGTGGTATAGAGGTCGCCAGTCTCCCTGCGGGAGTGCAAACTCAGATACAGCAGACCCTGGATAAAACCCCGACCTTCCGCTTCAACAGTGGTGGCGGAGAGCAAGAAGTCCCCCTGCGGCGGGACCGGGTTATGATCAATGCGAGCTATAGAATGCTCTTCCTGGTGCCGGGCTGGGGTGAGACGGATGCTCAGGGCCTGTGGGCACTGGCCAACGTGGCAGAAAATGCCGATATGGCGCGGTACTATCGGGAAAATCCGCCGCAAATATCCCCCGTGGAGCCCAAACCACTCCGCTATCCGGAGCCATGGAAAATCCGCGCCCTGAGTGTTCGGCCAAAGGATCCGACAGAGAGCCGCGCACTGGCCAAGCTGGCAAAAGCGAACGGCTTCACTACACTCCTGGTCACCGTCCCGCTGGATGCCGCCAGAGCTCGCCCGCTCCTGGATGCTGCCCAGGCGGAAAAGCTCCCGGTGGTCGCCGTGGCCGATGTGCTGCTGGCACCTGCTAGTGCCATTCCGCCAGGCGCCGAGCCAGACATCTCTATTCTGGGAGAGACCAGTGACAAGTTCACCGACCGCCAGCGTCGGCGCAACGAGTCCACCTATCCCGGTCTCGTTTTCCCGGCTCCTGCGGAATCCATGGTCTATCTCGCGCCGACTATGGCCACGCAGAAAGTAGTCATCGAGCGTGTGGCGGCACTAGCTAAGATTCCCGGTCTGGCCGGGTTCGTGCTTCGCAGCATAGTTCCTCCTGGTTATACCGAGGCCTCATCGCGCTACACATCCGATAGGGCTCTGCTGGGCTACTCGTTAGAAAATCGCCTCGCCTTCCTGGCCAAAGAGAGTACAGACCCGATAGATCTCCCCAGCCAGTTCAGTGATTCCCGGCTTTTCTCGCCCTTTTTCGATGCCAATGGCCCTTCCTATATCCGGCTTGCTACCGGGCAGGTTGGCCCCGATCCGAACTGGAAAGACCGCCAGCGCCTGTGGCATGAGCTTCTCGCTGGTCGCATCGGCACCTTCAAGAAAACGCTGTTCACGCGCCTGAAGGAGAACAATCCCACACTATCTCTCTGGGTCTTTCCGATTGAAGCGTTCAGCTACGGAAGCTTTCTGTCCCGGTGGGAAAAGCCAGAGGCAAGCATAGGAAAGCCGGAGAATCCCTGGGAGACGCGCAATCAGCTTGTCATGGCCCGCGCGTTTTCCAATACCGCGCTAGTACAAATCAACCCTATTTTGCGTGACCAAAAGAAGAAATGGGATATAGACAGCTGGCGTGCTTCCCTGGAGGAGCAGACCAAAGCTGTGGGACCGAATGGGGGTACATGGAACGGCTTCTACGTAGACCTCTCTTTGCTCTCTCTGGCTGATATCGAGGAGATGCTACCGTTCTATAAAGAAGCTGTGCCCTAGGCTTTCCGGGTGGGCGCAGAGTGGTGGAGTATCTACACAGAGAGAGGTATGAAGAAAATGCAGATCACAAACTACACCCTGCGCTACACCGAGCGCCGAAGCGTGAACTATCAATCTATAGAGGTCAGCGCCGAGGCCACTGTGGAAATCGGCGCCAACGAAACTATAGATCAGGCACACCAGCTTGCTCTGAAGCACCTGGTACCCAAAGTGCGCGAGGCCGCTGACCGTGCGATTCAGCGCTACGAGTAAGCCCGCAGCTCGGAGAGCACCGGCGGAGCGCTGGCCTTTGTGATGCGCAGCCGCATGGCGTCGGCGAGCACTGGGGTAAAGCGCGCCAGTCGGCAGCTACCGATGCTCTGACCGGCGGCCACTTCTTTCCAGGCGCCCCCTTCGCGCAGCTCTAGCACCCAGCTATCTACCCGCTGCCCGGCAGGCAGGAACTCTCGAATCCGCACCAGACCTACCATGCCGGGGCGCTTGAAGGTCACCATGGCATCGCAAATCGGGCCATCTCCCTGCCAGTAAGTCTCCGCTTTTCCATCGCAGAGCGAGCGGGGAGAGGCACCCTTCGAGACTTCCGTAGCGAATAAGGCATCACGCAGGCGAGCAAAGCCTCGCAGTGCCTCGACATCGTTCTCATGCCAGCGCCCCCGCCTATCCGGGGGCACATTCAGCAGAAACGAAGCGCCGCGCCCCACGGAGTTCAGGTACAGATCCAGCAGGTTCTCCGGGGGGCGGACCTTCTCGTTCTCTGCCTCGTGCCAGAACCAGCCAGGGCGAATAGAGACATCGCACTCGCCGGGTAGCCAGGTGTCACCGTTGCGCTCCCCGGCGTTCAGCCGTGCCTCGATTCCCTCTTTGCCAGGGTGCAGTCCTTCGGCCTTCATCGTCTCCCAGCAGGGATTCCCGGCGATACCGCGCTCATTCCCGATCCAGCGGATATCCGGCCCGGCATCGGAAAAGACACACGCATCTGGCTGAAGCTCGCGTATCAGCCCCCAGGTCTTTGGCCAGTCATAGTAGCGAGTCTTATCTATCTTGCGGGTCTCGCGGGCGCCGCCATAGAACCCATCGCCACCGTTCGCACCATCATGCCAGATTTCAAACAACGGCCCGTAGCCTGTCATTAGCTCTCGAAGCTGCGCCCGGTAGATATCCACATAGGCCGGACTGCCATAGGCCGAGTTATTCCGGTCCCAGGGCGAAAGATACACCCCGAACCGGATTCGATTCTTGCGGCATGCGGAAGCGAATGCCTTCACCACGTCTTTCTTGTGTGGGCTGAACCCTACATGATGCTTGGTAGTTTTCGTAGGCCACAGACAGAAGCCATCATGGTGCTTGGCAGTCAGTATCAGACCCTTCATACCGACCTCGCGGGCTACCCGCGCAATACTCTCCGGGTCGAAATCTGTGGGGTGGAAGAGGGAAGGGTCTTCATCCCCATAGCCCCACTCTTTATTGGTAAACGTATTGGTGGTGAAGTGCAGAAAGCCGTAGAACTCCAGCGCATGCCAGGCAAGCTGGCGCGCCGATGGAGCCGGACCGACGGGAGAGGGCGGGGCGACATTGCTCATAACACCGCGCGGTTCCCCGTAGCACCGCCGAATTCCTGCCCGTTTCTTCCCACGGTATATCGGGTATACTGACTTTGTGATAACTTTCACAATCGGCTCTGTGCCCTATTTGAACGCCCGCCCGCTGACCGAGTGGTTCGAGGCCACTGACGAAGGCAGGGCTAGCTGCACCGACCTTTCGTTCGCTGTACCGAGCGCTCTGGCAAAGCCGCTAGAAGCTGGTACGCTGGATGCCGCACTGATTAGCTCCATAGCCTGGGTGCGTCGGCCACATCTCACCTATGCCCCCGGTATCGCCGTTGCCAGCGAAGGCCCGGTGCGCTCCGTGCGCCTGCTCTCTCAGGTCCCGGCAAAAAAAATCAAGAGGGTCGCTTTGGATGGCTCCAGTATGACCAGCGTGACCTTGACCCGAATTCTGCTGGAGGAGCATTTTCAGCTCACCCCAGAGTACACCGTCCGCCCTCCCGACCTATCCTCCATGCTCGCCGAGGCAGACGCAGCCCTACTCATTGGCGACCCCGGTAACTTAGACTACGACCCGAATCTGCTCTCTATCGACCTCGGCGAAACCTGGAGCCGCTGGACCGGCCTGCCCTTCGTCTACGCCCTCTGGGTCGGCGCACCGGAGCGCCTGACCCCCGAACGCCTAGCCCTTCTAACCCGTGCCAAAGAATGGGGCCTGGAAAATCGAGCGGATATCGCCGCTCGTCGTGGCCCAGAGCACGGCCAGAGCCCGGAGCGAGCGCTCTCCTACATGACCGAAGCGATTCGCTACAATCTGGGCGAGCGCGAGGAAGCCGGGCTACACCTCTTCGCGCAAAAAGCCCGCGCTCACGGGCTGGCGTAGTAGGCCATCTCCCCCTGCGCCTCGTACCTCGGCTTAGCCCCCTCTTCCCAATCTCGCTTCGCTGGAAGAGGGGTAGATACTCCATTGCCTCGTAGAGAGCGCTTTGCGGCTGCATAGTCTAATAGGCGATAGATAAGCGCTGCCACCCCTCTTCCCCCCGAAGGGGTTTTTCGGGAAGAGCAACTGTCTTGAATGTCAAGTTTTTTTGGTTTTCGCTAAGCCATCTTCGACATTTGAGGAGCTGGACCTCTCCAAGTCGTGTTGGTCTTGACCATGGCATTTAGGATAACAAGTAGCTTCCTCATGCAAGCCACCAAAGCTAGCTTCTTACTCTTGCCACGAGAAAGCAGAGATTCATAGAAAGAGCGAATAGGCGGATTGTAACGACAGGCTACTAAAGCGGCCATGTACAGAGCGCGACGAACGAGCGAGCGACCTCCGCCAATGCAGCGACGACCACGAAGGGCTCCGCTGTCACGAGCAAACGGAGCCACTCCAACCAAAGAAGCGATCTCCTTGCCCGAAAGCTTGCCTAGCTCAGGAAGATAAGCAAGCAAAGTAGAAGCCACTACCTTGCCTATTCCTGGGACAGAGATAAGCTGAGACATTAGAGATTTCCAGCATTCCCTGGACTCTAAAGTCGAGTCTATTTCCTCATCTACTTGAGCTATCTGAACAAGGAGCCAATTGACATGCTCGGTAATCTGCTTCTTCAAGGGAGCTGGACTAGTGAAAAGCCGATTCTTCTCCATCTGGTACATCTCCAAAAGCTGGACTCTCCTATCCTGAAGCGCATGAAGAACAAGCTGGTCTGCGTCAGGCAATTGAGTTATAGCTGGCTTGAGTGCCTCGGCCAGATGAGCAAGAATCCTGGCATCTACCTGATCGGTTTTAGCCGATTGGCCCACAGCTTTAGCAAACTCCCTTGCTTTCCTGGGATTGATTATCGAGATTGGAATATTCTCTTTTGCCAGAGCTAGCGATACCTCTCGCTCCAGTCCTCCGGTGGCTTCTAAAACGACCAGGGCAGGTTGGAGTTTGCTGAGTAGCTTGACTAGATTCTGTATTCCTTGCTTTGTCTGTGGGAACTGGTGAGTTTTATGCTGTTTATGGATAGCCATATCCAGGTTTGTTTTGCTGACATCGACTCCAACAAAGATTTCCTGAGTTTCCATCTGCTTCTCCCCAGTGTGTTGCTTGTTCTCTTTAATCCCTTCCTTGTAAATGCGGGCTCGGCTTTGGCTTGCCCTGGCAACTGTTCGGGATTCTTTAAGAGAGTCAGGAGTGAGCTTGCTCTTCCACGGTATGACAGGCATGCCCTGCTTGCGCAGGGCAATCTGGCTACCAGAGGGGCTACGCTCTACTCCTGACTAAGCTACACAAAGTAACTTACAACAAGATACAAGGGGACTAAGCCCGAAGGGCGCAGGGGGAGATGGCCTATCCGGAGATAGCAATCTCACTGAAATACGAATCATTTTAAGATTACCTTAAGGTTAAAGCGATATACTACGGGGGCAACTTCTGTAACTTCTGTGCGGTTTCGAAAGGGCTCTTCCATCATGCATCGTCGCGCCAACCGTGGAGCGAACCAGGCCGGTTCGGCCTCCCCCCGCAACGCGGGCTTTACGCTCATCGAGCTTCTGGTGGTCATCGCCATCATCGCCATTCTTGCGGCTATCCTCTTCCCCGTCTTCGCTCAGGCTCGTGAAAAAGCGCGCCAGACCTCCTGCCTGTCCAACATGAAGCAGATCGCACTCGGCGTCATGATGTATGCGCAGGACTACGATGAAACCTATCCTCTGGGCTCGCACCTGCTGGATACTGCCACGGCGGCCACTACCTGGCAAGACCTGATCGAGCCCTATGTGAAATCGGGCGTATCGGGTACTGGTGTGAACATCGTTCAGCGCGCCAATGCACCGTTCTGGATCTGCCCCAGCATCAGTCCTAGCCCGGCGAACCTGCCACCGGGCACACCCGCGTTTCCGTCGGCGGACTATCAGGCCACTTTCTACTCCAAGGCGTTTTCCTACATCAACAACTCCAACCTCATGCCCACCATGCACCGCAGTGCGCTGGCGCTGGGCTGGTTCCCTATGGGTATCCAGAGTATGGCTGCCGTGGATGCGCCCGCGAACCGGGTGCTGGCCGTAGAGGGACTGGGGTATGTAGGTAACACTGGCGGTGACGATACTAACAACTGCGAAGGCACCGAGACTGGCTTTCCCTCGCTTCCCGGTCGCCTCTTAGGTCGCCGCGAGAACTACTGCGCGGCGCGCTATCGCCACAGCGGCGGCGCCAATTCGGCTCTGGCAGATGGCCATGCCAAGTGGTTCAAAGGCCCCGGCCCGAGCTGGCGCACCCAGAGTACGACGAATCTCAGCCTGGCGAAAGTCACTCGCTCCGAACGCCAATGCCTGGTTCCGCGAGGACTAAAGCGCAGGCTTAATCGTTTAGCAGCCCCGATGCCCTTGTAAGGATATCGGGGCATTTTTGTAGTTGAGCATGCGAAGATGGAAAAAGTAAGCCTATTCCTTACTAACCAGCGCTCTAGAGCATTGGTTTGCATTTCCGACAGCGGCATTCATAAAATAGAGCCTCTAGATACACTATCTAAAAAATGGGAAGGCTCTATGTTTCTCGGCACTTCTCCTGACAACAAAAGCAGATTTGACCTGACAGCTACCAATCAAGATCGATATCAATATCTACTGGTATGCAGCAATCTAAAAAATAGACAGACACACTGGAGTCACCCCTGCGATTATGCTTCGATTGGCAGCAACCGTATTTATAGCTTACGGAATATGACCCTCACGGAAATTGACTTTAATGGAAAGGTCCAGAGTAGACTTACTTTGGATTCCCGATTTGGCTGGGAGAGCATCGATCCATCTGGCAGTTACGCCCTGGGCATTAGTCTGAAGCCCGAAAAACATGCTCCCGACTGGGAACGTACTATCTATTTGCTACAGATCAGAACAGGGACAATGTATCGAACCGGGTTGAAAACGGACTATGGGCATAATGGCATACCTTCTGTATATAAAACACCGCGGCAGGAGATTCTTTTACTGACCGATGAGAATACGGCGGATTTTGTTCACCTGACCTCCATTGCAGAGCTGGGTAAGAAAATCACCCCCAAACATCTCTTCAGCATCACAGACTACCTATCTCACCATGGAACCGAGTACTACTTATTTAGCGACATTCTGCATAAAAATAGCAAGTTGGGAATCCGCCCTATACAGAGTAAAAAGATAACCTGGAAGCATCTCTCGGTAAATAGCGACTGTGAGTTTCCGTATGTTCAGACTCGCTCACCACTACCCTATATCCCGATTATCCTTAGAAAGGATACTTCTATCGACCTGCTAAGATTTCACGGATAGAGACATTTTGTTTAGAAATTAGCTGTCTTCTGAGGCAGGTAAAATTTTATAGAAAATGTGTTTGCCATTTGGTGAATTGTGGGCGATACTGCGAGCGACATGCCCATAGTTGCGCCTTTGCAGACACCGCCGCCTGCAATCTCCTATAGTAAACGAGAGCTGACGGCTGTAAAACTCGCCGGTACGCCGCCCACCATAGACGGTGCCCTGGCCGATGGTGAGTGGAAAGAAGCAGCCCGCGCGGAGCAGTTCACCGATCAGCAAGCACGGCGCCTGGCTGCCGACCAGACCATTGCCTACTTAGCCTACGACGATAAATATCTCTATGTCGCCTTCGAATGTAAGGACAGCCAGCCCGATGGCATTGTGGGGCGTGAGCTGGTACGCGACGCCCGGTATCAGCGCGATGGTGTGGGAGGGTCGGAAGACTCGGTCGAGGTGGTCTTCGAGCCGTTCCTGACATTCAAGGGAGATGACTTCTCACGGTTCTCGGTAAACCCACTGGGCACACGCTCGGCAGCGCTGGCTGGTGGGCGAGCGCGTAAAGCCGAGTGGAACGGGGACTGGGAGGCGGCCTCCAAGCGGACAGCGACAGGCTGGACCGCCGAAATGAGGATTCCCTGGCAGACCATTAACTACCCCACGGGTAAGCCGGGTGAGAAGCGCCAATTTGTGCTGAATCTCAGTCGCTTTCAGTATCGCACGCAGACTAACTCCCAGTGGTCCGATACCGGGCAACAGGGTTTCAACGATCTTATGGGGCGCTGGGTCGGAATAGAGCCACCGCGTTCCGCCCATAAAGCCACGCTCTCTCTGCTGCCCTACGCTCTGGGCTTTGCTGGCAAGACCAACAAAGGGCAATTCGGACTGGATGCCCGCTATCAACCGTCGCCAGACTTTACCGTGGTCAGTAGTATCAGCCCGGACTTTGCCACTGTAGAAGGCGCGATTCAGAACATCAACTTCTCTCGCTCCGAGCGCTACGTGGATGAGCGCCGCCCGTTCTTCTTGGAAGGGCAGGACTACTTTCAAGCCGGGGAGTTCTATACCCTTGGCCCACTGTTCTACTCCAACCGAATCCAGAAGTTCGATATCGGTGCCAAAGCCTTCGGGAAAATCACCCCCAACGATACGCTGGGTGTGCTGGTCACCGAAGACTTCGGGAAGCGCACAGATGCTGTGGTGCGCTATCGTCATGACCTCTCACCCACCACACAGGCGGGTATCTTCGCTACTATGAAAGAGGAAGAGGGCGATAGAAACTCTCTAGTTGGTTTTCTAGGGAGCACCCGGCGTAAGAAGCTGGGCATAGAGACACAGCTTCTTGCCTCGGGCGGCATGGACTCCGGAGGCAGGGCAGGCAATATCAACCTGCAGTACTTCGATAGTAATCACTTCACCGGGCTACAGTACATTACTGCCGCTCCAAATTTCCGGGATGCAAACGGGCTGGTCTTCTTCAATGATTTCAAGGGATTCGCGCTCTACCATAACTGGAGTAGGGAGTGGCGTAAGGGAGCCTGGCGCAGCTTCAGTGTAGACTTCTCTCCGAACTATAACTGGCACTATGATGGCCGCCCGTTTCAGCGCGGGGTAGGGCTGGGGGTGAACTTCCAGACCCGCTCGGACTGGAGCTTCAATGTCAGTGGTAATCACAATCGATTCGATGACCAGCTAGACCGCACGGTGAACTTCGGGGTGACAGCGGGCGCGACGAATCGGTTCCGGCGCTTCGGGATGGATGTGACCACGGGCACACAGGGTGGCGCTATGTATCGCCAGTTCTCACCAGGGGCGAGTGTACGGGTAGCCGGGCGCGTGGACCTGGGGTATCAGGCGGCGCTGATTGAGCAGAACGGCTGGCAGACCCAGCATATTCTCACGCTGGCGAAAGAGCTATCGCGCACTCAGGCTATCGGAGGGCGACTGGTACGCCAGCGCGAGCCGGGTAAGAAGACCGAGACGAACTTCTATCTCTCGTATCGCAACGCCGGAGAGCGCGGCACGGAGACCTATGTTCTTTTAGGCGACCCGAACGCGAAGACATTCCGCTCCCAGGTCGCCGTAAAGTTTATTTGGGCGCGGTGACCTTGGAAGGATTGTGAAACAGAGAGGCCGAGGCGGGCATCTCCGGGGCGAGCAGGGTCTGATCGCGGCGTGGACCGATAGACACGAAGCGCGCCGGAACCCCCGCCAGCTCTTCAACCCGGCGCACATAGGCGCGGGCGTTGGGGTGGAGTTGCTCGAACGAGGTAATTTTTTCCAGGCTCTCTTCCGGCCAGCCGGGCAGGGACTCGTAGACCGGCTCGCAACCATCTAAGTTCACTACATCGCCAGATGGGAAGTGCTTCAACAGCACGCCATCACGGGTATAGCCCACGCAGATATTCACGGTCTCGAAGCCCGCCAGCACATCCAGGTGTCCCACACAGATGCCGGTCAGGCCATTTACTCTAGCGGTGTACTGCAGCGCGAACGCATCTAGCCAGCCGCAGCGGCGAGGGCGGCCCGTAGTGGTGCCGTACTCATGGCCACGCTCCCGAATCCGGTCGCCTTTCTCGTCCAGAAGCTCCGTGGGGAACGTGCCCGCACCAACTCGCGTGGTGTAGGCTTTGACCACTCCGATAATCTCGGAGATAGCTGTGGGTGGCACTCCGGTACCGATAGTTGCTCCGCCGGAGATAGGGTGCGAGCTGGTCACAAAGGGGTAGGTGCCGCCATCTAAGTCTAGGAGTGCAGCCTGAGCGCCTTCGAAGAGAATGCGCTTGCCACCTGCCACGGCGTCTATGGCCAGGGCTTGAGTATCGGTCACATAGGGCTTCAGGCGCTCGGCAAATGGGGTAAGCTCGGCAATCAGAGTATCCAGGTCGAACGCCTCGCTCTCAAAGACCTTGGTAAGCACCGCGTTTTTTAGGGGCAGAACCGCTTCCAGGCGCTCGCGTAGACGCTTGGGGTCGATTAAATCGCCCATGCGCACACCGACCCGGCTGGCCTTGTCGGCATAGCACGGTCCCACGCCGCGCCCGGTGGTACCGATAGCCGCGTTGCCCTTGCTCTTTTCCTCTAGTTGATCCAGCGCGCGGTGATAAGGCAGGATTACGTGGGCGTTTTGTGAGATGCGCAGGCTGGTGGTCGTGATGCCACGCTCTTCCAGCTCGTTTAGCTCTTTCACCAGGTGGCCGGGATCGATAGCCATACCATCGGCCATGATACTGATGGCGCGTGGGTTGAGAATACCCGAGGGGACCAGATGGAACTTGAACGTACGCTCACCGACGATAACCGTATGTCCGGCATTGGGGCCACCCCCATAACGGATGACCACTTCGGCGTCCTGACCGAGCAAATCCACGAACTTGCCCTTGGCTTCATCGCCCCAGTGACACCCGACGACGACCACGGCTCCCATGTTTCAGCGCACCTCAAAAAAGAAAAAGGCAGCGCGAAGCTGCCCGCAGAGTTTTCGAATGAACGCCGAATTCTATCACTCGTTGGGAGTAGAGTCAAGCCAGCGGCGCAGGCGCTCGGCCAGCTCCGGGGCCATGCGGCGCGCATCGGAAAGCCGCTCCATGTCCTCACGCGCCATCAGGCGCAGCGGCGGGGCATCCACATAGGCAGAGAGCAGCCCGCCCAGAGTAGGGGAGCAGTGAATCGGCCCCTGCATAACCTGCCGGGGCAGCTTCGCTTGAAGCACATCACCTACAAAGTGCAGCCGGTCCTCATAGAAAAACAGCCACCCGATATCCGACGGGTAGCCCTTCAGCCGCAGCTCTACAAAGGTTCTGTCTTCCGGTAGAGATGTTCCCAGCAGAAACACCGCTCGCTCTAAGGTCAAACTCTCCGCACGTGCATTCCCCAGCGCTCCGATACGATCGTGCATGAGGTAAACGAAGCTCCAGGCCGCGATAGTAGCGGCAATCAATGGCCACAGCGCAGGAACGGCGGCGCTCATGCCCAGCTTCTGCCGCACAACCTCAAAGAGAAACCAGAAGGTCAGGGAAAAGAGTGGGAGCAGAATCAGCGCCATAAACAGCGCCAGTGTGGTCAGCAGTACCAGGAATAGCTGGAATCGAAGTGGGTAGGCGCGCTCGGCCCCCGCCACTTCGGCGCTAATAACAACAAGCTCACTGTCCACAGCCTGCAGTATATCCGCCTGCCCCGCCACATGCGGGGTATCAACGGGTGAGAAGTAACTCTTCGCCAAGTCTCAGGGTCCTCGCCTCTCGGGCTGTAATCCGCCATACCTCGCCCCCGGAACCCGGAAGCGCCTCTATCTCTGCGGGAACGAAAAGAGTCAGGCGGCGTGTGCGCCCGGTATATCTATCCATAAGCTGCAGGCCCAGGGCATCCTGTACTACCTGCAAGCGTCGTCCGGTAAGTATCAGGCTCTGTACTTCCATAACAGAGACACGCTTTGACATCTTGCTGAGCGGTTGAAGGGTGTAGCCTGGTAGCAGGTGGCTCAGCCGTACTTGATCCTCCGGCAGGCAGAGCACTAGCATGCCCTCTTTGGGACCGGCCCGCAGAACAGAGTTGCGCATGTCTTGCCAGTGACGCGTTTCCTGATGCAGGGTCACCAACCCCGGCCAACCAGCCGCTACTTGCGTGGCAGGTAGTGGCCAGAACAGGAGCGCTACATTCGCTACAATCAATGCCGCCGTCGCTGCTTCGGGCCAGGTCTCCCGGCTCTCCCCCAGAGTCAGCGCCACAAAGAGCAAGTAGAGCGGGGTGAGGGTGAGCAGAAGAGTCTCGCGCGGCCCCCCCAGCACTAAAAGGGCTATGCCGGGCAGCAGAGCCAGGGCTAGAAAGCGCGGACGCTCATCACGGAGCAGGCGAGTCAATCGGCTCAGGCGCGGCAGCCCTATCACCAGTGCGGGCAGTCCTAGCGGTAGAGCAGCGATAGCCAGGAATAGCAATCTCTGCAGGCGCTGCTCCTGAGTGAGCGCACGAAGCGAAACTGTGGGGAGTGGCAGAGCCAGCGACCACCAGGCCAGCGCCAGCAGTCCCAGAGCAGTAAGCCGCTGATACATCGGCACGCGCCCTGTAGCCCAGAGCACAAGCGGCACCAGAGCCAGCCCGACCGAGGGCTCTCGCCAGAGAAGAAGTGCCAGTACCAGTGTAATAGGCAGAATCAGAAAGCGCTGTCCACCCCACCTCAGGTACGCCGCCATGAGCACCAGCCCGAGAGCAAGCGTGGCAATGACCACCGGCACAGCGCCCCAGCAGGCAAAGAAAATCAAGAGAGGGCATGAGGCCATAAGTCCTGCCGCGATACGCCCGGCGCGGCGCTCCTGCATGAAGGAAGCCAGTATCGCCACCATCCACACACAGCCACCAGCACAGAGTCCCGTAAGCCGTGCATCGATTTCCGGTAGCTGCCACTGCCAGCAAAAGACAGTGATAAGAGCGCCTAATACGCCCACTCCTAGCGCGCTGAGCAGACCACTATGCTGCATCAGAACGGCGCGCAAGGAGCGTGACGGTGGCGCGGGCATCGCAACGACGGACATTACACTCCTCTACGCCGCAAGCTTTATGCCGCTATTATTTTTTCCTCATCCAAAAAAATACGGGTTTTATAAAAGAAAAGGCATTTCGACGCTTGTTGTGAGTTATCTCTCTCTGTGCCTAGGAGAATGTCATCTCCCTTGAAGCGCGCTGTCGCGCTTTCGTCCCTCTTCCAAAAGACCCCTTCGGGGGGAAGAGGGAAAATCAGCGCTAAGTGAGGGTTACAGGAACTTTCCTCTGGCGAACACGCCCCACAGATTCCAGAAAATGACTATCCGGAAACTACTTAGGCTTTGCCACCGGAAAGCGCTAAGTAGAGGCAGTTGAGGTGAGTTATCCCTCTTCCAGCGAGGCCACAAAGTGGCATTACAATGCGGCTTCGCCGCCGAGCGATAACGGGAAGAGGGACGAAGCGAACGCAGTGAGCATTCAAGGGAGATGGTCTAAAAGGGATGCCTAAAGGAAAACTTGAAGCGGGCCTCCTGCGGATTTATTCGCAGGAGGCCCGCTAGGGAACCTTGATGCTATGTTTCTATTTAGCGAGTGTGATGCCGACGATCTTGACGAAATCGTTGTTGGGCAGGGTAACACTCTTGACGGTCTTGGCCGGGTTTACCACGAAGCCGTAGGTATAGGCATAGAAGGTGCGCGGGTCTTTGCTGCCATCGCCCATGTTGCGGTAGCTCATGCGTACGCCACGACCTTCACCGGGGTAGCGCTGCGGTTGGAACCAGTCACTGAAGTTCTGGTACAGCGTATCCGTCGTGCCGTCGGTGTAGGTCACGGTCAGGGTCTGCCCAACCTGCCCCCCCTCGATTGCCGCACCGAGCAGCCAGAGCGACTTGTAGGAGCCAGCAGGCAGCGCAATCGTCTTCCCCTTCGACGTTACTACATTCGGCGCACCGGCTTTTCCGACATTGAACGTCACGTTTCGATACGTCGGCTTCTCCCCGAGCAACGATGCTGAATAGGCGGCACCCCCCGCATCGAAACCGGCGGTCTCGTCGAAACGCGCTCCATCGCTGACGACTCCGATCGCGTCGAAATACGAAGCAAGATCCACTGGAACACTGGTGTTGGCAGCAACTGTCGGCACCACGCGCGGCTGATCTGCGGGTGCTACCTTCGGTGTAACAATCGTGTCCGGGTTCGCCTTGTAGTCCGCGATAAACTCGGCCCAGAGTGTCTGCACATCTTTGCCACAATATTCCTTAAACATCTCTTCGCGATAGGTTCCAAAGCGCGTGGCATGGTTCAACTTGGTCACGAGCTTGGAATCATAGTGCAGCTCCAGCCAGCCTAGAAAGGTCGCCGTCGTGCGGTAGGAATCCTTATAGGTCGCCTTCTCTACATTGATGCGCGCCTTGTAGTTTTCCGGCTCGAACTTGATCCAGCGTATATAGTCCGCGATGCCCTCGATCAACCAGACCGGGTTATAGGCGATCATCGACTGCACAGCATGCGCCATCTCATGGACGGTAAGTCCGGTATCTTCAGGGTGCGCGCGGCACCACGCCGAGTTGACGGTCATGACACCACCACCGGTAGCCGCCACGGGCGTGACATCGGGGCCGGTCTTGTAGACGATGTTGATTTTATTTGGGGTAATAAACTTGTCGGAATAGAGCAGGGACTGGGTATCGGCCCAGAACGCCTCCATTTGCGACTCTGCCTTTGCCGACCATGCCGCTAGATCGGGCGCCTGAGAGATATCGTTAAAGCCGCGTCCTGGTCCGAGCTGAGCATGGGTAACCGGAGTGGACGACTTGATCTCGATCTCACGGATCAGCAGCGAAGGCAGGCTTCTGCGGGGATTCATACGGATACGCAGAGCAATGACCGGCTTCTTGTCCAGAGAGGCGCTCAGCACCCCTTGCTTGTCGAAATCCCCTGCTTTGGTAAACGTGGAACCGTCCGCCGACACATCGACGAAACCATCGGTCAGCAGATCCTGCCCCTCTTCATCTCCCGTGACAATGCGGATCGACTCGACCGGAATCGGCTGCGAGAGCAGCACCATAAAATCGTCCCCGTCTCCCATCCCGTAAACGGATTTGAAATAGGTCTTTGTGTCTTTATCCATCGTCATCGCCGGGCTATGGGCAAAGGTGGAGGGCATGGTCGAATACAGCAGCGCTTCCGTCGATTTAGGCGTCTGGGCACTTGCTCCACCTGGAAAGGCGCTAAGAGAAAGTGCGGAGAAAGCGAAGAGCGATAAGCGCAGTGGACGGAAGGAGCGACGAGACGAGGCAATGTCGTGACACATACCCACTTTATACAGCCGGGAACCTCTCTTCGCGATCATTTTCCGGGGTCGATACCCTGGTAGACCGCGCGCCATTCGTCGCCGACCACAGGACGGATTTCGGCGGAGCGATTCTCGCGGGCTTTATTGCCCCATTCCGCATCCATGATCTGCGCACGAGCCAGAGCGATGGCCTCGGCGTGGCCTTCGTTGATGTAGGCTTCCGCTTCTTCCGGGGTCAGAATATTGCCCGCCACAATACGCGGCTTCTGTGAGAACTGGCGCACCCAATCAGCTAGCAACACGGGTGTTCCGAAGTAGCCCCGGCGGCTCTCACGCCAGCAGGAGATATCCCAGGCATCTACCCCGGCGGCTTCCAGCGCTGTGAGGAAAGTACCCAGGCTTTCCGGCGTAATCGGGTTGTTCTCTGCGGCGGGGTCATCTGCATGGATAGAGAAACGGTAGAGCAGCGGAACGTCCGGCCCAATTACCGCGCGCACCACCTCCGTGACCGCCACGCAAAATGCCTGCGGGTCACCCCACTTATCGGTGCGGCGGTTCACATCCTGGCGCCAGAACTGGTGCATCAGGTAGCCATGCGCCCCGTGCAGCTCCACGAAATCGCAACCCGCTTCGATAGAGCGCCGGGCACCCTGCGCAAAGTCTTCGATAATCTGCTCAATCTCGCCGGGAGTCAGCTCACGGGCCGGGTCAAAGCCCTCACGAGTCCACGCCGAGGGGGCCACCGGATCGTGCCCCAGTAGCGAGATTTTGCTGGCCGCGCCACCGTGGAAAAGCTGCGTGCCGAACAGCGCGCCATGCTTGTGAGCGACCTCCACGCAACGTCGCCAGCCTTCGGTATAGCTATCGTCCGCGATTCCTACCGCATTCTCCCACCCTCGCCCGTTCTGGGACACGAAGACCGCCGCACCGATTAGCGTGCCCGTGCCGCCTGCCGCCCGGCGCTCGTACCAATCCACGATCCAGTCGGTCATGTGCCCGCTCGGGGTGGCCTGATTCAGTGTCATCGGCCCCATAACAATACGATTGGGCAAAGAGACTCCGCCGCGCCCCAGAGGCAGCGGCGTAAACAGGGTTGGGAAGCTCACGAAGCAGAAGACACGAACCAGTAAAAGGGAGTTCCCGGACTGTCTTACCGAATGCGCCCAGAGAGCGCATAGAATTCCTTGCGCGTGCCGTCTTTTTCGATATCCAGTCGTATTGTAGACATGGTGCCTCTATCTACGAACGAGAGCACAACATCGTCTAGGGTGACCCCGTTTACTTTCTGAGCCACATTATTTATACTGCTGAGCGCGTACTGGCATAGCATAAAACCACACAGGCTCTGCTCAAAGGGAGACAGCGCCTCCATCTCAATCGACTTCTTCCGATTGTCTCTAAGTCGGTTCGATAGCACTGGCTGCCCAAGCTCCACAACTTCCATCCCTTTGGCCATCGGAATGAGATTGTCTGATTTCGCCCGGTAAAAGTCCGTCAGCGTAGCGGGAAGCACTTGCTGCAAGAACACCATATGCTGCTCTACAGTAGCGGGCTGTGGCGAGCGATAGCTGTCGAACATCTCCTGAGTGTTTACCCGCTTTGCCCGGATGTTATACAGATACCGCAGTCCCAGCCCCAGATTACTTTTAGGAGGATTTCCAAACACGAAAATCGGCTTGCCAGCCACCACGCTACTCGCCGAGACATTGTAGCGCTCGCAGTAGTCGCGAATTGCCGAATCGGTGTACGCAAGCGTTTCCCGGCTCTCCTTGTACTTACCGATGAACGCTGTAGCCCTGGAGTTCTTCAGCACCAGATTGCCATTCACTACCGTAAGAGCCGGAGACTCACCCGCGAAGTCAGAAATCCGCCGAAAATCCGAACTTCTCAATGAGGTCAGCGCGTGCGTAAACAAGTGTAGCCCCACATTCCGGCTTCGGGATGGTAACTGGTTCAAGGGAATACCCGGCCCCGAAAGCTGCTTATACGCCTGGGGCGAAATCCCCGCCATTATCTCCGTCTTCAGATGCGATACCCCGGATTTCCCGCGCACTCGCTCGAAACTCTTCAGAAACTGCTCCGAGATATCCAGATACTCCAGCCAGGAAACCGGGGGCACACTGTAAGGAGAGCCATAGGCCTTGCGCAAAACTATCAAGCTTGCCTTTTTCTCTGGCACCAGATCGAAGTTCGCGCAGAAGCCTTGCAGCCAGCGTAGGTTTTTGCGCATGGGCGTAAACGCCGCCCCCTGTACACACGATTTCGGCAGGTCCGCCACATAGATGGGTGTGCTGATGACCGTAGAAAATGAAGCTACACTCTCTCGAAATAGTCTTTCCTGAGTATTACTAATCCGGATAAACACGCCTCTTACCTCCATTGGTTCCCATTGGCTAAATGGGGCGCTGTTACCCGCAAAGTGTACCGCCGAATGCTGCCATGAGAAGGTTTCTGGTAGCTCTGCGGAGGATAGACTCTCTATGAAGTTAGCAAGACTCCTGCCCTTAGTTGCGCTGATGACTCTGCTTTCCTCGTGTGGAGGCAGCAAGTATTCCTTTGATTTTGTGAACAGTCTCTATGAACCTGTCACGCCCGCCGTCGCTTCCAGCCCTTATGCCAGCAGGCTCGCGGATTGTACGTTCAATGCCAGCCGGAGTACGCCCTGCACCTTAAACGAGCTACCGTTTATCGGTCTGGATAGCTCTCGTATCACCATCGATTCTGTCATGAATCACGTGTTGGCCTCCCAGCCCTGGATGAGCGAGCGCTTCCGGCAGCTTCTCGAAACCCTCCCAGACGATGTACTGCAGATGATGAAGCCTGTCACTGCCATCGTCATCACGGGTAAGGTGCGGCCCTCCTACTATAGGGCACTCACCGGCGCGATCTACATAGACCCGCAAAACCTATGGACCACCCAGGACGAGTTAAACACCATCAACCACACTCCCGACTACCGCAATGTCTACGCGAGTCGATTGAATATATCCACCCTCTGGCGCTATGCCAAAGACAATACCTACGCCTACAAGTACTACGCCCTTGACTCCACCGAAACTCGCACCATAGACGATATTAAGCTGCCATTTTTTGCCCTGTTAGTCCATGAAATGTCGCACGCCGGAGACTACGTTCCACCCGGTAAGCTCAGCACAATCCGCAAAGATATCCCGTTCTATGAGGCTATCCTACAGCTAGACAAAGAGTGGATAAACACCCGGCTCTATAGCGTCTACCCATTGCACTCCTCTCTCTGGAAAGGGCTTGCTGAGGTCTGGTACGCGGGAAAAGAACCGTCCTCGCAGCAGCTTGCCTTAACCCCCATCGATGTCGCGGGAGAGTTCAGCGACGATAGGGCGAGTGATGACTATGCCTACCATACCCGCACCGAGGATGTGGCCATGCTCACCGAAGAAACGCTCATGGCGATCTATCATGGTGTCCAGCGTGACTATGCCATCACAAACACGCCGCAGGTAGAGAACCCTACCTCTGCGGACTATCAGGTCGGCTGGGGGCAGCGTGGCAGAATCGGCGAGCCACGCGTGCGTGAGGCCGCCGCCTTCGTTCTCGGAGA
Organism: Armatimonas sp.; assembly: GCA_049840835.1. Taxonomy (GTDB): domain Bacteria; phylum Armatimonadota; class Armatimonadia; order Armatimonadales; family Armatimonadaceae; genus JANLTX01. Next base: position 29,698 of record JASGJG010000021.1, read on the forward strand.
GCTACTCCCCGGCGTTGACTTCTCCGCCAGTTTGCAAACACTGGCCGCTCCCACGCAGATGACTGTTGGCGCTACCTGGGCTGACAACCTCACCTTGGGCAGCCGCACCCGAAAGGTTCCCCTCTCCCCACGAGACCAGAACCGCCCCGCCACAGGCGATATCGAGCGGCTGTAACCGAATCTCGCCCGACAGCCTTCCGTCGGGCGAGATGCTCATGCACTTACACCACCCGGATATCCAGCCCGAAGAGGCTACGAACGCCATCACTTGGTCCTGATGCAGCTACTGGACTAACATCGTGCCACAGGGGAGACCCGGCATCGGCCTGGAAGAGACCTTCGCCGGGCTGGAGCGTGTGGCGCAGCAACACAGTCTCTTTGTCGCTGTCGTATACACGGCTCTCGCCACCCGTAACCCCCTCGCGCTCTACCACCATGGCACTGACAATGTAGTCGGCGCCATCCTGGTGAATGCCCTCCGGAGAGTTCGTGGCGCTCACGCCCGGCCTGGCAATCGTGCGCATCTGGTGGCAGGTCACCTTCAGCCGATTTGCCTCGGGGCGAGCCTGGCGCACCTGCTCCGCCATGCCCTGAAGCCAGGTATGGAAGCGTGGGCTCTCTGTAACCTCCATGGCCATCGGGGCGAAGACACGGGGTAATGCCCGGTAGTCGCCCGCGGCCATAGGGGTTTGCGAGAAGCTGGCTACGGCCTCTCTGTGCCCATTCCAGCTACCATTGCTCTCTCTCTCCAGAAGCAGGTGGGCTATGGCCCGCTGCCGGTAGGGCTGGAGCGCATCGAGCAGGCGTATCTCGTGCTCCGGAAGCCGCGCTATCAAGTCGGCTACATCCGCCAGCGAGGCTTTATCGGCGAAATACGCTGCCAGGAACCGACCGAGCCGAGCTTCTTCTTGGGGAAAGGCAGCAATCAACCGCATCACCTGTGCTCGCTTCACATCGTAGCGATCCCAGGGTAGGGCGTGGAAGTGGGGAGTAAACTCCCCGAGAAACAGCGCCGGGTCCATTCCCAGAGCAGAAAGCGAAAAGACGCTATAAGGGGCACGCAGCCCCATCGTTGCCACAGCAGGCGCCATGGAATTCCTCCAGTTAACGACTCATCTACGAGTCGGTAGTGGACGAACTCTGCGCCCGCGCCGTTCCTCCTCAATGTAAGATCGGGCCGGCACGCGGGGACATCCGTCAAACATTATTATATCGCAGGCGCTTCGCGGGTTGAAAACCCACGTCTAGATGGCTTGCAGCCGGGCGTCCTCTGGACGCAAAGAACTGGAATACCGGAAGGATTTCTTTTACTGGCTCTCCCGTCCGGAGGACGGCTGGCCGAAGGTCATCTAGACGTGGGTTTTCAACCCGCGTATTTAAATACGCGGGGCTAAATAGCTACCTCAAAAACCGGCGGACGATGACTTCTTTACGGAGCCAGATGCTGGATTTACCGACCTGGCCTGGTTTGACGGTGGTGCCGCGGGTCTCGGCAGTCTTACCGTTGCCTAAGTAAATGGCTACATGACCGGGATAGACCAGCACATCGCCCCACTCCAGCTCATCGGTGATTTTCAGGCCACGCTCGCTCAACCCGATATCCTTGCTGGTACGCGGCAGAGTCATTCCGGCGGCTTTATAGGCAGCGCCCACGAACGCCGAGCAATCCACGCCTTTTCGGGTCGTGCCACCATAGAGATAGGGCACGCCCTGCCAGTCTTCTATGGCCCCTGCCAATTTTTTTAAGCGTGGGTCTTCTGGGGTAACTTCGGTGTCATCTCCCAGGCGAGCGCGTACATAGCCACCATAGCCGCTCTCACCATCTGCGTTCATCGGATCGATACCGTACTCACCGTCGGTGGTGGTTACGGTTACGGAGCCATCGGCAAGCGGGGTTAGCCAGCGAACTTCTCCCGAAGCGCCTGCCCAGGGGAGATACACTTCGGTGCGTTCGGTCGTTAAGTCGCGGCGGAATAGCTTATCTGCTGTGCCCCACCATACGCACTTATCCATTACGGCTACAGGCCCTCGCCCTCCGGGAAAGCCAGCTCGATAGAGGGTGGAGAAAGAGCGTCCATCGCTCAGGGTAATCGCCGAGTCACTGCGGCGTGCAAAAAGCGGATCTTTTGCGGCTGCTAAACCCAGTAATGTTACGGAAATGCCCAGTAAAATTGCGTACTTCTTCAACTTCGGCCTCGCACGCAGAAGGTGTTGCTTATTTCACCTGCTACAAATCGTGGTTCGGTTGAAAAGTATCCCTTTTGGAGTGAGGGAAGTGTTTAAATCAAGGAATACCGTACTTTTTATAGGTTGCAGAAGCCGATTTTAACGGCTCTTTGCCATTCGTCCCAGTATATCTATTAGCTTGGCTGAGTAGTTCGGGTCTGTGGCATATCCAGCATTCTGGAGCGCCGCGCAGGCTTCCTCATCTGTCTTCGATTTCCAATAGGCCGTGTAGCGTTCCTTGCGCAGGAACTTCAGGCGGGCCTGAAGGCATTCGAACACACTATTGTAATCCGCGAATCGGGCAATTTCGGTGGCAGGTGCGCCACCATAGAACTCCGTGGTGCTCTTGCTGGTGCCCAGCTCATCGGGCCGGGCCTTGATACCGAAGTAGTTGTTGCGCCCCGAGACAGTCTTGCCCCAGCTCGATTCCAGTGCCCACTGTGCCCCGGCCACATGTGGATGCGGATCGCCCGCCAGACGGGAGAGCGTAACGATCAGGTTGAACTTATCGACATTGGTGCCTAAGAGCCGAGCATCCGTGCCAGAGAGAGTAAGGCCGGGGCCGGAGCGCCCTCCTCGCCAGCGCGGTGGGGGTGGTACCACGATGCCGCTCATACCAGGTGATACCGAGGGAGGCGGTGGAGAGACACCGGGGGGGATTGCGGTTGGTGGTGGCACGATTCGGTGGGGATTCTTGACCACCAGCTTCAGGGTATCGGTCTCGGTCTGGCGGTCACTGGCCAGATCGAGCGCTACCAGCTTCAGGGTGTACTCCCCATCTGCCGCTGTGCGAGTATCCCAGAAGAAGGCATTGGGCCTTTGAGAGATCTCCCCGTTGCGGGCCAGTAGCTTCCCATCTTTCCAGACCTCCACGGCGGGAAAGACATCACCGGTCAGGGTCGGAATGCCGTTTACGGGTATTCGCAACTGCCCGGAGACCGGTGGACGCGTGGCATCCGTGTGCTTGGTCACGAAGCGCAACGCGGGTGCGACGGGGGCAGCAGGCTCCGGCGCGACAGGTGGAGGGGGCGGTGGTGTCGGCGTCGGCTTGACGGTTTCTGATGCACCGACTTCAACCACGAACTCATCTAGCGGTTCCTCGGTCGGTCCATCTATCCGGACTAGGCTGACCCGGTACTCTCCAGCTTCGAGCGACGCCGTATCGACCACCACATCCGAGGGAACTTCCGTGATGGCTTTCTCAAAGACGGTTTTGTCTTCTTGAAGAATCCGGAAGGTCACTTTCGCGCCACGGACAGGCCGCTTGGTACCGCGCCCAACAGTAAAGCGTACCGAACCCTTGTAAGGGCCGAACGGTTTACCTTCAGGAAAATGCTCCACCCGAATAGGGTCGGTCTGGGCTGCCGCCAGGCCTGCGCATAGCAGAGCCGCGGCAAAACTCGCCACGATGCGTCGCATGGAAGGTTATTTTATCGCTACAATAGCCCTATGAGCCACCCCAGTATCGTTGTCGTCGGTAGCGCCAACACCGATTTAGTCGTCGCCGTCGCTAATATCCCCCTTCCTGGCGAGACAGTACTGGGCGGTGACATGATGGTCGTGCCCGGTGGCAAGGGGGCAAATCAAGCCGTCGCCTGTGCCCGCCTGGGAGGAAAAACCACCTTCGTCGCGCGTGTAGGAGACGATGCCTACGGCGCTGCGGCTATAGCTGGATACGAACGAGATGGTATCAACACACGCTACATCACTAAGACCCCCAGCGCCCCATCTGGAGTCGCCCTCATCGCTGTCAGTGCAACGGGAGAGAACGCCATCGTCGTGGCCCCTGGCGCTAATGCCAGGCTCAGCGCCTTCGATATTCAAGCCGCCTCGGAAGCCTTCGATACCGCCGATGCCGTTCTGGTCTCCCTGGAGATCCCCGCCGATGCCGTCTTCGCTGCTGTAGAAGCCGCCCATGCCCGTAGCAAACCCATAATTCTCAACCCCGCCCCGGCCCGTGCGCTCCCGTATCATATTCTGAGCAAGCTGAGCGTACTGACCCCCAATGAGAGTGAAGCCAATTTTTATGGCGGTGTAGACACCCTGCAGCAGCTCGGCGTAAAAACTATAGTAACCACTCTAGGTGGGCGCGGCGCCGTCATTGTCGGCATGGAACCACCCGCCGAGTTTGTCCCTGCCTTCCCGGTCACTGCCGTAGACACCGTCGCTGCGGGCGATACCTTCTCCGGCGGTCTCACCGTCAAGCTCGCCGAAGGCGCTCCTCTGAATGAAGCCGTCCGCTTCGCCAACGCCGCCGCCGCCCTCAAAGTCACCCGCCACGGCGCCCAGCCCGGCATCCCCACCCGCGCCGAAGTGGAGGGATATCTGGCGTCTCAAACGCCGCTTTAGCTGCCCGTTACCCTACAGCGATAAAGCCGGGGAACGAAAAAATAAAGAGATGCACACTGTCACGCCCTCGGAGCTAAGTCAGCTCCTGCTCAATGTTGCGCCCACTCGCCCCGTGTTCATCTGGGGACCACCAGGTATTGGCAAGAGCGCTCTCGTAGAAAAATTCGCCCACGATGTCGGGCTGGAGTGTGTATCCCTTTTAGGTAGCCAGCTTGCCCCCGAAGACCTGATCGGCGTACCGCGCATTGAAGACGGTAAGAGTATCTTCTGCCCGCCGCGCATGATTGCCAAAGACAATCCCTACATGCTCTTCGTGGATGAGCTAAACGCCTGCTCGTTTGAAGTCCAGAAAGCCTTTTATTCCCTGATTCATGACCGCAGATTAGGCGAGTATTTCCTGCCTGCTGGCTCAGTCGTCGTAGGAGCAGGCAATAGGGCACAAGACTCGGCGATTGTCAAACCCATGTCCAGCGCGCTCATGAACCGCATGCTGCATGTGGAGCTAAAGCCCAGCCACAGAGAATGGCTGGCCTGGGCCTATGGTTCCGGGCTGCACGAATGGGTGTTGAAGTACATCGAGATTCGCCCGGATCACTTAGCTGTCACCCCACCCAAAACTGAGGAAACCTTCTCCACGCCTCGCGCTTGGCACTTGCTTTCCGATGCCTTGCACTCCTATGGGCGCAACATCACCCCGCGTGAGATAGATATTCTCGCCGGTGGATGCCTCTCGCCCAATCATGCCCGAAGCTTCGCGGCGTTTCTGAAGCAGCTCACAGGCACGCTTCAAGTAGAGAAAGTTCTTTCAGGCGAGCAGCCTCTGCCCCGAAGCGCGGAAGACCGAGACATGCTCTACTTCCTGGTGCAGTCGGTTCGAGCGCAGCTTGCCAAAGAGCTACCCGAGGACCGCCAGAACGTTAAAGGCGGGCACCGCCAGCTTGCCAATCAAGCCAAGCGGATTCTGGTAGAGCTTTGCGAGTTCAACGCCGAGATGGCCATGCTCCTGGTCACCGAAGAAGAGGGAGAGGATGCCCGTGCACTCCCCACCTGGCTCCTGCTGGAGATTATCAAAGACGTTCCGCGCCTCGCTGGGGCGATCTCGGTGAAGTAACATGGCTCGCAATCGCCCTCGAAAGGAGCTGACTGTACAGGAGATTCGCACCGCAAACTGGCGCGCGGCATCGGAGGCGCTTCGACAGTTAAGCAATGGGCCGCTGGGGCGTGTGTGGGAGAAAGTGAAGATGGAGGAGGCCAAGGGATTCAACCCGCCGCCTACCTTCGGGACACTGGACTCTCAGACGGGTGTTATCTACATCAATACCATGGCCCTGAAGGGGAAGTCGCCACTCCCGCAGATAAACTGGCTTTCTATTATCGGGCATCTCTCCCTCCACCTGGCGCTCAACCATGCCAGCCGCAGAGAGAACCGTGACCCGCTTCTGTGGAACGCCGCCTGCGATCTGGTCGCTGACCGAATTCTGCAGTCCCTGGCTCCTCTGCGCTCCGAGTATCTGCTCACTCCTGCCGACCTGCCGGGTACCGAAGAAGAAATCTACGAGCTGCTCGTAGAGAGCAAGAATATCGGAATCATACGCACCTGGGCTGGTGATGGTCGCCCGGACATTCTGAATCTGGGCCGCTGGCACGCTCCCGCGCCGGAGTGGGAACTCAGTCTGGCACAGGGCATTCGTGAAGCCGCCGCCGATGCCGTGCACAACGCTGCTGACCATTTGTTAGATGAGTCTGAGCGTGCCAGTAAGCTCTCGCCAAAAATCATGCGGGCTCGCCGCTGGGTGCTCCATAACTTGCCGCTACTTGGGGCTATCGCCGAGCAAGTGAAAATCATAGAGAGCCAGGAAATCTGCGAACGCCTGGATATCCCCGTCGCTGCTGTCTGTGGCTACCTGGGCGAGATGTACCTGAACCCGGCGTCTCACTTCACCTATGAAGAGTGGCTCTTTGTCTATGTACATGAGCTTTTGCATGTAGCGCTGCTGCATCACTCGCGGGGAACTGGGCGTGACCCGCTAGTCTATAACTGGGCCTGCGATTTTGTGATCAATGCCTGGTTGATAGAGATGGGCATCGGGCAGGTGCCTAAAATTGGCCTGCTCTATGACCCGGATCTGGCAGGTAAGACCAGCGAAGAAATCTACGACCTGCTCATGGAGAATCAGAGTCGCCGCAAAAAGCTCCGAGGTTTTGCGGGTAGCTGCAGCGATGTGCTTCTGGACATGCCGGGGCGTAAGATTTTCCGTGGCGATGTCTCTACCCTGGACGACATGTGGCGCCGCTGCTTGAAAGCCGGTGTCGCGCTCTGTAATACCGGGCGAGGCACCGTGCCGCTGGCGCTCTTAGAAGAGATTCAGAGCCTGTTCACCCCGCCAGTGCCCTGGGATGTGGAATTGGCCCGCTGGATGGATCTGCATGTACCTCTGCCACGTGACTGGCGACGAACCTACGCTCGCGCCAGCCGCCGCCAATCGTCTACGCCGGATATCCCTCGCCCGGCGCGCTACATTCCGCAGGAAACGCTGGATGCCTGTACATTCGGCGTGATTCTAGATTCCTCCGGGTCCATGGACCGGCAACTACTGGGGCGGGCGTTAGGTGCCATTTCTAGCTATGCCGATGCCCGCGATGTACCCGCCGTGCGCCTGGTGCTCTGCGATGCAGCACCCTATGACCGTGGCTATGTACAGCCCATGGAGCTGCGCGGCACCTACCCGGTCACCGGGCGCGGCGGCACGGTGCTTCAGCCCGCGCTCAATTTCCTGCTGGGGCGTAGCGACTTCCCTGCAAGCGCCCCGATTATGATCATCACAGATGGTTTCTGTGAAGAAGAGATCGTCTGCCCGCGCGAGCACTGTTTCCTGCTGCCGCGTAAGAATCCGGAAATGGATAAGTGGCGCATGCTGCGCACGTCTGCCCCTATCTTCCGGGTGCTCAAAGAAGACTTCTCTCCCTAGGGCAGATATACTTTTTCATGGCACGCTGGATCACTGCTCTTACCCTATCGATACTGCTTCTATCTCCTATTTCACGAGTTGTTGCCCAAGAGGCGCCTCCGCCTTCGCCCACGGTAAAAGCCGCCTTTGAGAAAGCGATCCCACTCCTTCAGGCAAAGAAGTACAGCGAGGCTTTAGAACAACTTAAAATCGTTCTGAAAGAAAGCCCAGAACAGCCCGGAGCGCTCTGGAATGCGGGCATGGCCTCTTATGCTATCAAGGACTATGCGGCGGCGAAGACCTACTACAACTCGCTGAAAAAGCTGACTCCCAATGATGGTTTTTTGCGCTCCAAGCTAATCCAGACCTATCAAGCACTCGGAGACAAAGCCGCGCGGGATAAAGAGCGCATGGAGCTCCTGGAGTTGCATCAGAGCAAGAAGGACGATTCCAGGCTTGCCAAAGACCGCTCCTTCTGCCGCGACCGGTTCTTTACGGAAAAAGGGCAGGAGGTCTTTGTCTATGAGGTATTCACCTTCGAGCCTAGAAACGCGACCGAGGGACGGTTTGCGACGCGCTACCAGGCTCTTGTGGCCGGGCAGAACGAGCAGCTGGAGCAGACCATCGATATCGGCTGGAACTTCGTCAAGAAGAACGGCAAGGGGGAGTGGATACCCGAGGGAGAGCTGTCCGCCTTTTACTTCGATGCCTATCCGAAAACGGGACCAGACTCCCGGATTACCTATGGGCTTTTCCTGAAAGAGCTCTCCTATGATGAGGTGCACAACCACCTGATTCAAATTCTGGCGGGCAAGGTGAGAGCGACTGGTCACACTGTCCGAAAGAATACTCCTGAAAAATAATTTTCCTGCCCCCGTGATTTTTCCGATGCTCGGCGACTCTTAGTTTTCGGTGGACGAGAAATGTGACGATGGCCTGGTGCTGGCGGCGATGTTGGGAAGCTTTCCTGCCTTCGATACGCTGGTGCGGCGCTACCGCCCGGCTATTGAGGGCACGGCGCTCTCGATTCTAAAATGCCGCGCCCAGGCAGAGGAGGTAGCGCAGGAGGCATTCCTGCTCGCCTTCGAACACCTGCCTTCTCTAGATGATCCGCGCAAGTTTCCCGGCTGGCTACGTGCCATAGCCCGGAATCGAGCGCTACGAGTTCGGGAGCGGGAGTCCCGCATGCTCCCGCTGACTGAGGCGCAGCTTGCGCTCCGCGATTCGAGTATCGCATTGCGTGAGCCTTCCGATGCCGACCGGGCGTTGGGCTTACTGATGCTGAGCCAGGCACTCGGACGGCTGGCGCCCCAGACCCGGGAAGCGCTGATTCTGCGCGCATTTGAAGGCTGGTCGGTTGAGGAGATCGCTCAATACCAGCATGTTTCCCCCACCACGGCGCGGGGCCGCCTGGCCCGCGCTCGCGCCGCCCTGAAAGGGCATTACTTCGAGGAGAACGAGAAAAACTATGACCGATGAGGAAAAGCAAGTCGCCAGTGAGCGGCGCAAGATGATAAGCATGCTCAAGAGCCTCTATGAGCTCGCCGAGCACTCCACCCTGAGCGGGGCGTTCCGAAAAGGTGCGGAAATCGCCGTGGACCACTACAACCGCATCCTGGCCAGGCTGGGAGAGCACGAAGATTTCGATGGAGAGCTCTTTCGACCGCTGGAGCCGACGATGACCTTCCACGAAGTCGGAGTCTCTGCCAAGCTGCTGAAGGGCTGGCTGGAGGCGGGCATGGAGAAAGAGGACTCGCACAAAGCGTTCGGGTTCCACTTCGATGTAGATGGTCTGAGCCAGCTGGGCGAAGTGGGCCGCAAGATTCGCGATGAGTTCAATGTGGAGAAGACCATCCGTGTCAATGTAGACCGCGAGGAAAGAGACAGAGCTCGCGAGGAGCGAAGCCGCGAGCGTGAGGAAAGGAATAGAGAGCGCGACGAAAAGCGCAGAGACGAAGAAGAGATGTAACTTTCCCTAAGCCAGAGTGCCAGAAGTGCGGAGAATTATTGCCATGAGAAATCCACGCTTCTGGCTGGTCCTGGGTGCCCTCGCCTGCGTTGTGCATCTATGGGTGAACTATCCTGCGCTGCCTGAGCGCATGGCCTCACATTTTGGGTCGGATGGGCATGCAGACGGTTGGATGACGAAAGCATCTATTGCTCAGTTTCAGCTCGGTATGACCGGCTTTATGGCCTTCTTATTCCTGGGACTGAGCAAGCTGCTGAACATTCTGCCTGCAGATGTGATCAACATGCCGAACCGGGAGTACTGGCTTTCCCCGGCCCGCCGCGCGGCCACCATTGACATGCTGGGCGCGGAGATGGCCCGCTTCGGAACCATACTGATGGTGTTCCTTTTGGGAGTTCAGGAAGCCACCTTCCGGGCCAATATCAACCACACCTACAAGCTCGGCCCACTGTTCTTTGTCTGCCTGTTTGGCTTTCTGGGCTTCACCGTGGTGTGGCTGATCGGTTTCTATCGCCGCTTTCGAGTGAGATAGGCTCCCGAATGCCCCCGGCGCGCTCCATTCGTTCCTCACTGCACTGCCGCCCCCGTCTCTTCCGCCATTCGGCGGGGCGGGGGCGAGGTCCTAGGCCGCTAAAGCGGCCTAGGACACTCGGAGGCACTTTTCACACCCGGTAGTCGATGGCTTTCAGGATGCCGCGTGTCAGGACCGCGTGACCGATCTGGCTGGGGTGTACCCGGTCGCCTGCCAGGGTCTTTGGCTCCACGTACTTCATCGCGTCGTTGTAGAGCGCCTGGGTATCGATAAAGCTCGCCTTGAACTCCTTGGAGAGCTTCTTCACGATCTTCCCGTACTCAATCATACGCATGCGCATGGCATCGCTCTCGTTCTTTTCGACCAGGAACGGCGTGAGCAGAATTAGACCTTTTAAGCCGGGGCGGGTCTGGCGCAGCAGGTTCGTGTAGATACTCTCGAACTGAGGAGGCAGCACGTGCAGCTCCGGGTTGTTGGGGCGGTCGAACTGGCGCCACACATCGTTGGTACCGATCATGATACTCAGCCAGTCTGGCTTGAGGTCCATAACATCGGTCTGCCAGCGCCCGGCCAGGTCCGGCACGCGGTTGCCGGAGATACCCGTGTTCAGCACCCGAATGCGGCGCTCGGGGTAGGTTGCGGTCAGCAGTGCATTTACCTGGCTGGGGTAGCCGCCGCCTAGCCCATCGCCTTCACCCACGGGGCGCTTGCGCCCGGCATCGGTAATAGAGTCACCAATAAATAGCAGAGTCTGCCCTGACTGAATCTTCATAACAGTGCTGCTGTTCGCCGTGGTGCCCGCAGAGTCCTACTTCAGGGCGAAGCTAGGATGAGGCGGCTGATTGTAGCCCACATTCTGCCAGGCCAGCGCCAGCCGGTACTGCCGGTCCTGAAGAAAGGTCACAAAGCGTTTCTCTGTGGGAATCGTGGTGGTGTAGATGTGCAGGGCTTTGTTGTCTGCGGTTCGGACCATCAGCTCCTCGCGCCAGTCTCCCAAGATATCTCCGGAGAGGCAGGGATTCGCCTTGGTGCCATTGTTGGAGGCCACGTCGGCAGGGTCCAGCAGGGTGGTTTCTGTGGCGGACTCCCAGTTCCACTTGGTGATGCGCTTGCCGTCTAATACCTCGCGCAGTACATCACCGTCCCACCAGATACCGAAGTTCGCGGCGCGCGGTTTATTGGGCGAGATTTGCTCGCCTTTTGCGCTCCAGAGACCGCTCAGGCCCTGCCCGGATGCCCAGCACTCGCTGCCGGGGTAGCGTGGGTCGATATCTATGGCAATCCCGCGGCCAACATCGGGAGACGGTTTGCTCCACAGAATCTCCCCGGTGCGGGCATCTCGCAGGTCGGTGCCGTGCTGATGCTTCACGTGCTCGTGAATGGCGAAGACTTCTAAACCGGGGCGGGTTGGGTCGATATCGGTGACATGCAGGGCATCGCCATGACCGAGGCCGGTGGAGTAGAGTCCGTGCCCGTCGTCATCTATGGTCATGGCGCCGTAGATGATCTCATCGCGCCCGTCGCCGTCTACATCGGCCACACTGACATTGTGGTTGCCCTGGCCCTCCCACTTCTTCGGCTCGGTTTGTTTCTGGGAGTCGAAGACCCAGCGGGAAACCAGCTTGCCGCCCTGAAAGTCCCAGGCAGCCAGTACCGTGCGGGTGTAGTAGCCCCGGCAGAACACCAGGCTGGGGTGCACGCCGTCTAAGTACGCTACGCACGCGATAAATCTATCAACCCGGTTACCGTAGGCATCGCCCCAATCGGCGACTTTGCCACGTGCAGGCACGTAGTCCACCGTAGAAAGCGCAGCTCCGGTGCGACCATCGAACACGGTCAGATACTCCGGGCCATCTAAAACTCGACCTTCAGTGTTGGCATAGCGCTTTGTGGCATCCCCGATAACTTTGCCTATCCCATCGCGGGTGCCGTCAGCGGTCTTACAGGCGATTTCGGCGCGACCATCGCCATCGAAGTCATAGACTAAGAACTGGGTATAGTGTGCTCCCTCACGGATATTCGGCCCCAGGTTGATCGCCCAGAGTTTCTTGCCGCTGAGCGTATAGGCTTGCAGAATCGGCGGGTCGGTTGGGCCGGACTGCGAGTTATCATGCCCGCGCCCCGCCTGATGCAGCACGATATCCAGCTTGCCATCGCCGTCTAAATCTCCAATAGAGGCATCGTTCGGGGCGTAGCCCGTGGGAGTGTCTAAAGGGATATTGAGGTAGGGCGTCTCCGAGAGCGTTTCCGCAGCGCTTGCTTGCTGCCCCTTAATGCGCACAGAATAGCGTGCTCCCTTCGGGGCGCTAGAGTCTGTGTAGCAGGTCGGCCCGGTGATGGTGGCAACCGGCTTACCATCTCGCAGGACTTCGAATGCCGCATCTTTCGGGTCGGACTGCAGCAGGCGCCAGCTCACAAATGCCGCGCCGTTCTCGGCACGCACGGCGATAACACCTCGGTCGAGGGCTTCTGGTACTGGCGGCTTTACGGTGGGGTGTAGGGATTCGGGGAAGCCTGCCAGTGCCTTCAGTCCATCAGCGACTATGCTCGCCGTGACTTTTGCGCCTTCTGTTAGAGTGTGGGTGTGGTCGGTGGAGCCGAAGTAGGTAGCGACTTTCTCCTGCCCATCTTGCTCATAGCGCCGGGCAACTTGCTCATTTAAGTCGAAGAACAGGGCTTTCTCGGACTTGGCAACTTCGCTCGCCCAGAGTCCATAATCTTTATTGGCGCGGGCTACCTTGCCGTCTTTCCAGATATTGCGCGGCACGGGAGAGAGCACTACCGGGGTCGCTCCTTTTGACTTTGCCCCCTGCACATACTGCTTCAGATACCAGCCATAGGTATGAATGGTCTCTGTGTTGCCCGTCGCTTCTACGACTCCCGTCTCGCTCTCCTCACCGCTCCCTTTCAGTGAGGCGCGGGGGCGGTCGCCTTTGAATTTCTCGCCGCCATCGTTGTGCCCGAACTGCATGAGCACGGCATCACCCGGTTTCAGCTCGGTCTCCACGGCAGCCCAGAGCCCCTCGGTCAGAAACGTACGGCTGGAGCGCCCGCCCCTCGCCCGATTCATAATGCGGACTTTTGCGCCATCGTAAAACGCGGGCAGCTCGCTGCCCCAGCCACGCTGACCTGCCGTGCCTACGTTTACTGTGGAGTCACCGATGAGCCAGAGCGTAGGACGCGTATCCGAAGGGGGCTGCTGTGCGGAGAGGGACGTAGCACAAACTGCCAGGAAAGCGACCAGAAAAATTCGTTTCATCAAGGTTGCTGGCTTCCAATTGATAAAACATTTTACCCATCGAAAGCAAAAAGCCCGGAGCATTGCTCCGGGCTTTCTTAAACTGGCCTTGCCAGAATGGAACTTACTTGCCGCCCTCACGCTTCGCGGCAATCGCCCGCTGTTTCTGGAGGCTACCGATGGCCATACCCTTTGCCGATGCTGGCATGTGGGTGTTTGCCTCGATTTCCTTGATCTTCGCGTCGATCTCGCTGACGCTTTGCACCGGCGCAGGTGGCTCTTGCGGTTCTTTCGGGCCACACCCGGCAAGTGCGACGCAGGCAGCGGCCAGCGTGAGGAACGAGCTGAGACGATTCATTCTTACCATGTCTCCTACGGCTGCTGGCCCTTGCACGGCGAGTCCCAGGTCGGGTCGAAGAGCCAGTCCTGTGCACCGCTGTCGTACCACTTGATCATTCCAGGGAAGAGGATGTTCGTACAGTAGTTCAGGCGCCCCTTGGGCATCGCCTTCGCATGGCCATCCGCGAAGACCATGTTAGCGACGCCAGTATGGCGATAGCGGGGTATGTAGGTGCTGCACTCATTCCAGCCAGCCGCTGCGCAGGCGGGGGTGACGTTGTCTCCCTCGAACTTCGCGCCCGATTGTGCCCCCAGGAAGATCGGTGGCCAGACCGCACCACCATGCCACCAGAAGTCTTCGGTGATTCCCTCAATACTACCGTTGCCGTTCGCGCCGATTCCGACTTCGGAGACCAGAACGATGTCAGCCGGTTTATTGAGCGCCGCGACTGCGACCGGCCCCCAGACACTACCATTGGACATGGTCGGCGAGTGGATGATGGCGGAGTGTGCGCCGTAGCCGCGCTTGGAGGTGGGGGGAGCACTCGGGCAGCGGAAGATACCACCGATAACCGTCCCATCTGTAGCGCTGGTAGCCGCGCCCACACTACCGTTCTTGATGTAGGGAAGCAGCAACACGCGCCAGTCTACCTGGTTGTTGCTGGCATCACGACCCACGGAGAGTGGGTACAGCTCATCATAGTCCTGGATATACATCATGGAGGATGTACCAAGCTGTTTCATGTTCGAGAGGCAAGAAATAGAACGTGCTTTCTCTCTTGCCTGAGCGAAGACCGGGAAGAGGATGGCGGCTAGAATCGCAATGATGGCAATGACCACCAGTAATTCGATGAGGGTGAATCCACGCTGTTGTGGATGGGAACGTTGAATTGTCATCGTAAAATTCCTTAAGCGTCTTTGACTTACTCGGGCCGGGCCGAGTGTGTTACGACATTGTGTGTCAGGTGGTATCTCCTACAATCAATTCGACTGGCAGAACAGTATCTATTGGTTCGGGTTTCCCCGAGTTACTTACAAGCAGACCGACAGCGGTCCGCGCGACCTGCGCCCAGGGGGCATTGATAGTTGTCAGACGATAGGCGGTTGGAATCGCGCTAGTCCAACCGTCGTACCCGACCACGGCGAGGTCGTCTGGCACACGGAGTCCCTGTGAGCGCAGGTGCTCCACTATTGGATAGGCGATTTCGTCGTTCCAGCAGACAATGGCCGTTGGCCGCTCCGATGCGTTGCTTTGGGTAATCGCCTGCTCGACCGTGCGCAGTCCAGCGAGCCCGTACTCCGCAACAACCGAGGAGATAGTCATTCCGTGCGCCGCCGCTGCCACACAGAACGCCTCATGGCGCCGTATCACCGAGGTGTGCACGAATGGGCTCACCGCATAGAGAACCCGCTTGTGTCCGCGCTCTGCGAGGTGCTTCACTTGCAACCACGAACCCGTGACATCGTCGGTCGTGACAGAGGCCATTCCCGGCGCCGGGTTTGCAATCACCACCACAGGCAGCCGCGATGCTGCCAGTCGTGCCTGAAGCGGGTGGTCACTTCCCACATGCAACACGAGACCATCGACCTTACCGTTGAGCAGCTCCGCAACGATGTCATCTATGGAGTCGCCTCGGAAGGTTCCGTGCATCACGAAATCCCGATTATTCTCCTCGCAGCCAAGCTGGAGACCACTGATAATCTCGGAGATAAACGGGTTACGGGTGTCGAGAAAGTTGCCCAGATAGAGCCCGAGCATGTGCGAGCGTCGCCGTCGCAGAGACTGCGCGAGCGCGTTAGGCTGGTACTGCAGCTCCTCTGCTGCCTTGCGGATACGTTGCCGAGTCGCCTCGGAGACACGCGTATTACCGCGCCCGCCGCTCAACACGATGGACGCCGTTACTTTGTTGACTCCGGCACGCTGGGCCACGTCCTCTAGCTTAGAAGGTTTTGCCGCACTCATTGCCGCTCCAGGGATCGACTCCGATCCTATTTGACCTAACCGTTAGGTCCATGCACGCAATATACGTTACCTCAGTAAAGCGTGCAAGGATTTTTAGAAAAATTAATCGATTAGGTCATACCCAACCGTGTGGGTAATCGGATTGGGCATGCCTAAGACAGGGAAATTATTCTTAATCTGCTAGCCCGGCTGCTGCACGGGCCAGGCTTTGAACTCTCGGAGGAAGGTTACTATTTCTCGGGCAGCAAGTGCAAAAAGCGCCTCACCCTTTTCGGGAGTCGCTAGCTCCGGGTGCCCGAACGCACCTGTACTACTGCCCTGCTCCATGGTGCGGGCTACAAACACTCGACTACCTACAAAGCCATCCGGCTGCCAGAAGTCCGAATCGAAGTCGAACCGCGCCGCCGGGCGGTCTTCGCCAACCAACTCAGGCCGGATATTCAAAATCTGACTGGTTTCCCACTCACAGGCATGGATAACCTTTTTCTGCACTACATCATTGGGAAGCTCCGCCGCACGCTGGGCCACAAAATCGAACCAGGTGGCGAAGACCAAGTAGAGATCCTGACGCTCCCGGTGCCGAATCATCAGCTCGGTTAGCGCAGCCTGACCTGGCACGATATTGCCGCCGTGGGAGTTAAGTAGCAGAATCCGCGAGAATCCCAGAGAGATCAGGCTCTCTGTAAGCTCCATAAGCACTCGGATATAGGTCTCTATAGAAAGACTGATAGCACCATAAGTTAAATGGTGATGGCTGGCCCCAAGCCACAGCGGAGGAGTAAAGACCGCCTCATAGGGCTCCAATTCGCTCTCTACTCGGCGCGCAATCTCCGTGCCGATAAAGGTATCGGTGAGCATGGGCAAATGGTGCCCATGCTGCTCAAAACTCGCCACCGGCACCACCACCGGCACACCCTCTGCGGCAAGCGCCCGCGCCTGCTGCCAAGTACTCTCCCCAAGCTGCATAGCTCCGTATTTCCCTGATGAGGAGCTTAGTTCCTTCGGAGATAGTGAGTTACCTTGTTGCCTCTGCTCCATTACCTCAGTAGCACCAGGCGTTTTGCCCCCCTGCCCCCCAGTAATAGGGGGTTCCTAAGAAGTATTGCCCTGTGGGCACTTCTAGCTGCTCCGCAGCATCAGCGAAGCTAGCGGTAGGCTTATCTAAAGAGGCAGCAGCGCCGCGAAGTGGCTGGGAGAAGCAAACCAAACAGAGAACCCCCCATTACTGGGGGGCAGGGGGGCAAAAAGGCAGCGGAAACGCTCCGTTAGAGCGCTTCTGCTTACTCCCCGAAGGTTACGGATAGCGAGATGGTACCCAGGGCATCTGGTTCGGGAACGTCGATAATCAGCGTCTTCGTCTCTACATTGTAGGAATAGGGCAACTCATCATCGTTCCAGAGGTTCACCATGGCCGGGCGACGCTCCGAGTAAATCAGCAAGCGACCACCACACCGGCAGGCGATGGGTAGCACCTCATCATCGCCGACCCAGCCCGAGGCTACAGCACCAGCGCCATTGAAGAGCTGGGTGAAGCCCAGTATCGCAACCCCATCTTCAATGGGCACGAAGGTAAACAGGTCCCAATCCAGCGGGCCAAGGGTGACTTCCTTGCTCTCGCTGCCCTTCATGGTGCAGACCTCACCGCTCTGATGCCGGTAGACCGCGAACGGTCCTTCCGGGCGGCTCCAGCGCAGATCGCCGGGGCTCACCGTGCCGGTAACCGAGATGCTCTGGCCCTCTTCGTAGCGCGCATTGAACACGCCAAGGATTCCCGCCGCACCACCGCCGAGAGTGTTCACAATCTTGAGCGGCACATTCTCTTTCGTGGGATCGGTAAACAGGCAGTCTCTGGAGACAACTCCTGGGCCGTCTGCACGAAGCACCGAACCATCCTGCAGCACCAGCTTCTTGAGAAGGTCGAAGTTGTGGGCGCCGGGCTTGTCAGACACATAGACCGGTCCACCCGAAAGCGCGCGGCCTGCGGCATGGAAACTACCCGCCGCGTGCCCGCTCTGGAACATATCCCAGTCCGGATGCACCCACTGCCCGAACCAGAGGGATACCTGGGCATTGGTCCATAGATGCAGCCCGTGCGACTCCGGGCGATTCGGCCAGAAGTCGGTAGACGTTCGGGTAAGCGTGCTGGCAAGGGTATGAACATGCATCTCCGACGAGTTGGACATGCAGTTGATTAAATTCCCGCCGAAGTGGACGCCCACGGAGCCTTCCAGGGCTTCACGGTAAGCGCGAGTCATAGCCACCCGACCACCCTGGTCACGGGCTACCGACTCTAAGTACGCCTGGTTGTCTACCTTGACTCCATCTACCCCCTGGCGGCGCAAGTGGCGATGATAGTCCTGGTAGAACCGGTAGATCTGGCGGGCATGCACAACACCCGCAATCTCGCCCCACCAGTGGTCCACACCGGGCTCATAGTGCTTGATACCTGGGCTGCTGCGCCGCTCTATGGAGCGCACATCGTAGCCGGGTAACGTGTCATCGTCCACCCCGCCCCAGTAACCGCCAATGGCATGCCAGACCAGGAACGTCTCAATAGCGAACTCATCCTTCGCCATACGCACCGTGGCTTTCAGGCCGCCAGGAAACTTCTCTGGAATCGCATCGAACCCGGTCAGGCGCTTCTCACCCGTGGGACGCTGGGTAACGGGCTGCCAGCCATCGTCTAGAATCAAGTAGCGTGGCTCTACGCCACCTCCCTTGAAACTCTCCAGACCCTCACGAATCTTCTCCTGGCTGACGTCCTGGTAGAAAGCATCCCAGGTACACCACCCGAACTGATCGGAGAAGGCCGGGGTCGTTTTGTCCAAGCGCAAACGGCCCGTGCGATAGCGCGCGGCCAGTGTCTCCGCGCAGGACTCCATGAGCATGTAAGGGTCGTCGCCCTCGGCCACAAACACTGCCACGGCGCAATCGGCTACGGTTGCGGGGTCGGCAGACTCCAGCACCACGCTCACGCCACCCTCGCCGCCCTCTAAGCTGGCACGAAGCGGCGCGTCTATCAGCGGAATCAGGGCGACTACGGAACCGTTTTCCTTTTCCCCGAGCAAGAACTGGGTTTCAATCGGAATCTGGGTCTGGTCCGTGCCAGTCTTCGGCAGCATCCAGAACGGCTCATAGCGATGGCAGGCGAGCCAGCGTGTCACTCCGCTCAGAGTCCCCAGCGACACGCTCCAGCGAGCCTGAGGTTTCTCTGCTTTTACAACTAAATAGACGCCCACCCCGGTGGGATCATCGAGCGTTGTCACGCTCTCGGGCGCATCGGCGAGCACGCTTGCGATCATGTTCCGCAGGATATCACGTCTGCCTTATGTGGATATTAGCAGCAGGCCAATGGACTTGGGAGCCGGTAGTAGTTACCACCGAAATCACATTAGAATACAAATCCTAAAAAAGTATTATCCACAACATCCATGAAGTAATTACCCTTACAAACTACTGACCACCACCTCCTCATCGTCAAGCACCGAAAAATTGCTATGCAGATGGTAGTTTTAAGTAAAAATGAGAATTACTAAAGGGTGGTGTACCCCTTCGCTTTGATGTAGAACTAGTAGTCACTCCAAAGAGGGAGTGAATTATCCAGGGGGCCGCTCCATTTGAACACGGTAGGCGGCACCCCCGTAGCTCGCTCTCGATGGACGGAGCGTGGGCTAATTGTATTCCGGGAAGAAACAGCTAGCCTACCTCCATATTACCATCAGAGCACATCTATAGGCAACAAGGAGCTAATCCATGTGTCGACAACAGGTGCTAATAATCCTTGCAGGAATCACGGCGGTCGTCCTTGCGTTAGTAGCGTTCCGGTACGATCTTCGGCTGTTGGTAATGCTCAACGGTGCGCCGTTGAGTGGCCTCCTCATTGTGGCATTGACCGACCATCTTTGCCCTATTGAGTACAGCGGATCCGCACTACCCACGCATGGTAATGGACCAGGACGACGCTGTCGTCGTTAAAGCTCACGCATCTGATGGATCGCATATGTCCCCATCAGATGCGTGTTGTCTAGTCTAACTAGAATTCTCAACGGATTAAGGAGTATGAATTGTCATGATGGATACAGACAAGTCAGAAGGAGAGTGGCTAACCGCGAAGGAAGCAGAAGAAAGGCTTAGACAACTTCGAGTATGGGTGACTGCCGCCGAAATCTTAGCTGCTGGTCGAAAGAAGAAAGTACTTCCAAGAAAGTCAGGAAAAGTTTACAAGGTTAGAAATGGAGGAGAACGACATGAATTCACACACTTCAACCTTACAAACTTGCTCTCCTATTTCCGTCCCGTAGATGATCCGAAACCGCGAGGGATATACTCAGGAAAGTACGCCGAGAGGCTCAAGAACGACACTAATCTTAAAGCCATTGTTGCATCTTATATAGTTCAAACATTTTTAAATCCAAACACAGGAAATAAAGATTCTATTCTCAATGGAGAAGAGTGGTTATTACTGGATGGGACAAGCACATTATTTCTGTCTTGCGCAATATTTTCACTCCCTAACGGTTTATTTCCAGAAATATTCACGCCCAATCTTGCTGTTGCACTGGAAGGTGCTCTGAGAAATCGTACCAAAATCTGCAACATGGTTCCTGGTGATGTGGACTACTTACATTACTCGGTTCATGGAAAAGAGACAGAACTTTGGATCGCTCGGGAAGTGGAGAACAAAATTGCCGTTGTCCCTGTTAGCGAGATTAGCTCGCAAGGAGGCATTGCTGCTAATGATCGATGGGCCTCTGCCTTAAAGAGAATGTGCCTGGAACGAGCAAAGCGTGTTTTAGTCATTGCAGATAGTAGTAAGCTAACGGTAGGTAGGGCCAAGTCAACACCAATTTATAAATCCACCGTCACTTGGGAACGAATATTGGAGGAGCGTGGAGACTCCATCGAATGCATTTGTGATGACAGATTCAGGATGTCTGATAAAGCAGAAGAAAAAGAGTCTTTTTTGAAGCAAATGTTTCCCAACCTCCATATTGTTCCAGCAAGCACGATACCCAGGACTATAAAGAATATAAATCGAAGCCTCATAGCCACTAATTCGCCGTAAGTAAACAGTGAATCTTCAAAATAAAACCTTCTGCACCTCTCCCAGGTGGGAGAGGTGCAGAAGATACTAGTAGCTTGGACAGCTACTATTAGAACCCGAAGGCGGCGTTGTAGTCGGTGACTCGGTCTCGCCAGATACTGCTGTAGTGAATTTCGTTTACCACAATTCCGTTCTGACACACGAACTCAATCCAGACATGGGGGCCATCTATGCGGACATAATCCCCCTGATTAGTAAAGGCCGTAGTTCCGGAGTAGGCCACATAAGTCTGATCAAGCTCACTCTCATAGAGAGCCTGATAGCTAGCAGCATTCGGGCTGGTGCTCACCCAGGCGGTGATAGCGGTTTTGAGTAGCTGCTTCTGTGCTGTGCTTAGCTCCGATGCCAGAATCCCTCTACCCGTGGTACCTGTAGGGAAGTTACTGCGTGCATCTTTTCCCGGCCCCAGGAAGATATCTGAGAAACTGCTGGAGAGCTTCGCTGCGGCCAATTCCGTCGGGGTAAGCGAGTTGATCAGGTTGTACATGCTGTCTCGCTGCATTAGCAGAGGGACATAGGATGTGCCGTTGAAGGTGAAACTCCTTGGTTCTGCGGCAATATAGTAGGGCGTATTGCTCAGAAGTGTGTTGCCGCTGAAGTAAAGGTTGTGAGCATTGTTATGCCCACCTACCTGCAACATCCAGGTGCCGCTGGTAGAGGGGGTACCGACGAAAGCGACATATTCATACGAGCCGCTGTAGCCACTATTGAGCGTGCCTAAGTAGTTGTCAGCGGTCCGAACTTGCTGAAGCAGGGCATTGCCATTGGCTCCCAGTGCAGCAGATACCAGCGCATCCCAGGCGGCTTTCTGGGTTGTGGTCAGTGTGGAGTAGGCGACTCCGTTGCGCAGGGAGTTCGCTCCTCCGCTGTCTGGCTGGGCAGGTTGATTGGACCATTTCGCGGCGTTGATGGCATTGCTGGCGACCACAGTAACGGCCTGCTGCGCACTCGAAAGCGAACTGATATAGGCGTTCGCCAGGTCAACAACCGCTGTGCCCGTGCTTCCTGTGGTGACCGTAACGATGGCCGTAGCCGTCTTTCCTGACTCGCTTTCGGTCGCTGTAATCGTCGCTGTACCTTCTGCAACACCGGTGACCACCCCTGACGCAGAAACAACAGCAACGCCACTGTTCGAGGAAGACCAGGAGATGGTGGAAGGGGAGGTGAGCACGACCACGGAAGAAGCATCATAAGCTGTTGCCGTGAGAGAGGTATTGGAGCCCGGTGCTATCGTTGCCGTCGCAGGACTGATCGCCAGCGATGCAATGGTGGAGGCCATGGTCATGCTTATCTCAGCGGTTTGACCAATAACGATGTTCGAGGTCACAGCGGTACTGGCCTGAGGATTTCCAGTGCCATCTGTATTCGGCAGCGCTACTGCGGCTACCAATAGATTGCCTGCCGGAAGTCCATTGAAAGTCAGCGTGCTAGTGTTACCCGTTGTTGGGCGAGCGACTATCTGCGTGGCGACAGCTATCGCTCCTTGATAGAAGGTCACCTTGATACTGTTCGAGGCTACCGGAATCAAGCGTGTGCGTTCCGGCCATGTTATTGAAATTACCGCCCGACCCGTCTGGCTCGCTGATTCTTTATTGGATGAGCCGCCGCAGCCTACCAGTAGCGAAACACCTCCTACAAGGGAGAGACTGAGACATAGCGCTGTAATAAGCGCAATCGATTTTGGTTTTCTAGGATTCATCTCGTCTGTATGGCTTTCTCTTACTTCACGGTGACGTTCGCATTGCCGCCCTGCACCAGCACGGTAGCTGTGGAGGACTTGGTGGGATAGGCGACACTGGTAGCGACGATGTGATACGTCCCCGGAGTGCTCGGAGCGGTGTAGACACCTGCTGCCGTAATCGTTCCTCCGGCGGCGCCCTCCGTAATACTCCAGGTCACATTCTGGACAACGGCGTTAGTGACAGTAGCCGTGAACGCCTGCTGAGCAAGCACGGAGAGGCTGGCGGAGCTGGGACTCACGCTGACAAAGACTTCATCGGCTGTCACGACTCGAATCGTGGTAGTCGCTGTCTTGCCGGATTCTCTATCCGTGGCTGTAATGGTCGCTGTTCCTGCCGCAACAGCAGTTACAACGCCATTTGAGGACACAGTAGCAATGGCGTTATTCGACGAGGACCAGGAAATCGTAGAGGCGGATATCAGGACCGAGCTACCGCTACTGTCTGCCGCGACAGCCCCGAGATTTATGGTGTTTCCTATAGCGACTATAGGGTCTGAGGGAGTAATTGCCAGTGAACTGATGGTAGATGCCATGGTCAGATTAACTGGCGTTATCTGTCCTTCAATAATAGTCACGGTAGTACTGGCGCGCGCCTGAGCGTTCCCGGTGCCATCGGGATTGGGATAGGCCACCGCTTCTACAGCCAGACTGCCCGCCGGTATTTCATCAAAGGCCAGAGTACTGGTCGTGGCGCCCGCCGGGCGAGTCGCTGTTTGCGTAGCGACCACCGTGTTGTTTGAGTAAAACGTGACTTTGATGCTATTAGCGGCCACGGGAATCAAACGTGTGCGCTCTGGCCAGGTGATAGAAACGGTCGCTCGACCAGTGTGGCTGGTAGCAACTCCGCTGGATGCTCCGCCACAGCCAGATAGAGATAGAGAAACACCTCCACTGAGTAAGAGAAGGCCGCAAATCAATACAGAAGTTTTCATTTTGGTCTCCTCGTCAGTTCACCGTCACCACACTGCCGCCGTTAGTGCCGGTAGGAGTGGTGGTCACAGTTATAGTTGCGGACTGACTGGTGACATTACCGAAGGCATTGGTCACCACCGCGTAGTAGGTGCCCGTATTGGTCAGGACCGTGGAAAGAATCGTGTAGGAGGCATTCGTCGCCCCTGGAATCGCAACACCGTCCTTGTACCACTGATAGGTATTGCCATCTCCTGCGATAGCAACGGTGAGAGTCACGCTACTTCCTACGGCCACTCTCTGGGAAGTGGGTTGACTCAAAATAACAGGAGCAGCATTTGTATCATTACCTCCGCCGCAGCCGGACAGCACCGAACCGGCGAACAGCATAATCAGCCCCAGCGTTCGCAAAAAGGTCTTCATTGTTCTCCCTCGCAGCCAGTGGGTTTACTTGCCTAAGCATAGGAGTAAGGCACGGCAGGGTTCCTAAAAATTGTGGACCGTGTACAATGGCCGCGTGCATGTGCTTTTCCTGGCCGATGCGGTGTTTGAAGACCTGCCCGGCGGCTCCCGGACCGTGGCGCGCGAGACAGCGCGTGAGCTGGTAGCTCTGGGGCATAAAGTCACTTTTCTGGTGGGGCGGCATCTGCCCAATACTCCTGATACCGAGGAGCGGAACGGCTACCGAATCGTGCGCTATGAAGGCGCGGGCCAGGGGCGGCGCTTCAACGATGAAGGCGAGACCGCCGCGCGCAAGCTCTTACAGGCCGGAGAGAAGTTCGATATCGTTCACACCCACTTTGCCTGGGCCGCTGTGGGACCACTGAAGGCGCTGAGCGCCACTCCCCATATTCGTACCTTTCACGGTCCGTGGGACGAAGAGAGCTGGGTAGAAGATGTCCGCGAAGCCGATCAGCGGCAGGGCATGGCCCGACATGTCGCTCTAGCCAAAGCACAGGCGCGGCGCTTTGTAAAAAAGCGTATCGAGGCGCAGAACTTGAAGGCGGCTCTGCGGGTGGTCGTGCTCTCCGAGTACATGAAGGGGCAGGCGCTTCGCTACGGCACCGTGCCGCCCGAGCGGGTACGTATTGCACCGGGTGGGGCCGACTTAGTCCGCTTTACGCCTGGGAGACGTGAAGACGCCCGCGCTCGGCTAGATCTGCCGCTGGACCGTAAGATTCTCTTCTGTGTGCGGCGCCTGGCACCCCGCATGGGTTTAGACAACCTGCTGGTGGCCATGGAGCAGGTCAAAGCCGTCTGCCCCGAAGCGCTGTTGCTACTCGGCGGCAAAGGCCCTCTGGCCGGAACCCTGCAAGACGAAATAGGCCGCCGTGGGCTGAGCGACCACGTCAGGCTTCTGGGCTTCGTGCCAGATGACCGACTGGCCGACTACTACCGCGCTGCAGAACTATTCGTACTCCCCACCGTAGCCCTGGAAGGCTTCGGGCTGGTGACCGTGGAGGCTCTGGCCTCGGGTACGCCGGTGCTAGCAACCCCCACGGGCGCGACTCCAGAGATTCTGAGCCCTCTGGATTCCCGCTTGCTGACGAAAGATGCCTCGCCAGAGGCTCTGACAGAGGGCATCCTACAGGCACTGACAGAAAACTGGCTGGCTACACTGACGCCCGAAAAACTACGCCAGTTCGTAGAGGAGCGCTATTCCTGGCGGCGGCACACTGAAGCCTGCCTTGCCCTTTATGAGGAAGTTCGACATGGTCACGCTTAAGGACATTGAAGACGCCTACACGCTTCGGGTGCGCCCCGAAGTCCGCCGAACCCCGCTCTATACCTCGGACTCGGTCTCGGCAGCAGCCCACTGCTCCGAGCTGCACATGAAGATGGAGAACCTGCAGGGGACTGGCTCGTTCAAGCTGAGGGGCGCCACCAACCGAATCGGGCTACTCACCGATGCCGAGCGTGCCAGTGGCGTGATAACCGCCAGCGCGGGCAACCACGCTCAGGGAGTGGCGCTGGCCGCCCGGCAGGCCGGGGTTCCCGCCACTGTCTACATGCCGAAAGCGGCGTCTCTGGCAAAGATTCAGGCCACCGAAGGCTATGGCGCCGAAGTTATCTTGGAAGGCGCGAACTTCGATGAAGCGGTTGCCGCCGCGAAGGCAAGGTCGGTGCAGACCGGGCAAGTCTTCATCAGCGCCTATGATGACGATAGCATTATTGCTGGGCAAGGCTCTGTCGGGCTGGAGATTCTGGAGGACCTGCCGGATTTAGACACCGTGGTGGTGCCCATTGGCGGCGGCGGATTGTTCTCTGGAATCGCTATCGCCATAAAAGCACTGCGTCCGAGCTGCCGTGTTATCGGCGTACAGGCAGCCGGTGCCGATGGCGCCGCACAGAGCTTCAAGGCCGGTCAGCTTCTACCCCGGCAGGCTCCCTGCGATACGATTGCCGACGGTATCGCTATCAAAGGCCCGAGTGAGCGGACGTTTCACTACATCAAGACCCTGGCCGATGACGTAGTAACCGTGGACGATGCAACGATAGCTGATGCCATTCTGCTTCTGCTCACTCGTATGAAAGTGCTGGTGGAGCCGAGCGGTGCGGCAGGGTTGGCGGCACTCATGGCGCACCCAGGACTGGGCCAGGGCAAGACCGCTGTGGTGCTCTGTGGCGGCAATATCGACATCAAGCTACTCTCGGATTTAATCGAGCGCGGTATGGTCCGGCTTGGGCGCTATGTGCACCTCTTCACCACCTGCCCGGACCGACCCGGAGGACTGGCAGCCCTGCTGGATACCGTTGCGAGCGCGGGTGGCAACATCATGGAAGTCACGCACAACCGCATCAGCCCCAGCGTGCCCTATGGTCGCACGGGTGTGGAATTGCTGATCGAGGTGCGCGGTGCTTCCCACGCCGAGGCCCTCAAAGCGCACCTGGAGCAGCGCGGCTATGTTGCACATCCACCAGAATAAGTAGCAGTTCCTGATAGGAACAGAGTAAACGGCACGGCCATGCGGTGGAACCTGCGGCTTCTGGGGACTTTCTCACTGGAAAGAGATGGTCAAGAAATTCGGCGCTTTCGCTATCAGAAGGCAGCGCTTCTGCTCGCCTACCTCGCGCTCAATCGCCACCGTGCCCACCCGCGTGAGTTCTTAATTGAGTTTCTCTGGCCCGAGGAAGACCCCGAGACTGCTCGCAACCGCTTCCGAGTCCTGCTGACCTCACTGCGGCATCAGCTAGAGCCGCCCGGTGTCACGCCAGGGAGTATCCTAAGCGCCCCCACACCAGCGACTCTGCAACTGGCCCCAGATTTAATTCAGACCGATGTGGCTGAGTTCGAAGCCGCCCTGCGGCGCAGGGACTTCGTGGAGGCAAAAGCACTCTACACCGGTCCGCTACTACCAGAGTTCTACGAAGACTGGGTCATTCAAGAGCGGGATAGGCTAGAGCAACTGGCGCAGGGAATCCCACAGAACTCCCATGAACCAGTAGCGAGCCTGACTCCGCCTGCTCGTCCGACTTCTTCCAGCCTTCCTATCCCACTCACACGTTTTTTCGGGCGTGAGGCGGAACTGGGGCAGCTACAGGCCCTACTCATGCAATACCGATTGCTCACTCTGATCGGCCCCGGTGGGGCGGGCAAGACCCGGCTATCACTGCAGCTTGCCCGCGCCTGGGAAGAGGAGACGGGGGGCGTGACGTATTTTGTGCCTCTGGTCGAGCGCTTTGAGCCCACGCAGATATTAGATGCGTTGCGTAGCGCCATCGGGCTATCCACTCCGGCGGAAAATGAGAGTCCGTTTTCCCAGCTGGTTCAGTACTTGAGCCAGAGACCCGCTCTGCTAGTACTGGACAACTTCGAACAGCTGGTCGCTAGCGGTGGGGCTATAGTTATAGAGCAGCTTCTAGCCAGTAGTCCGTCGCTTCGCTGCCTGGTGACCTCGCGGCGAGCCCTGGGAATCGCCGGAGAGCGGGAGTTTCCCGTGGAGCCACTACCACTGCCTCCTCAGAGCGCTTCTCTGCCGGAGTTTGCCCAGTCTCCCACAGTCGCTCTCTTTTTGGATCGCGCCAGCGCCCTGCGCCCCGACTTTACGTTGACTCCGCAGAATGTGGAAGCCGTAATCGCTATCTGCCGGAAGCTGGAAGGACTGCCTCTAGCGCTGGAATTGGCAGCGGCTCGATTGCGTGCCTCTACTCCCGCCCAGATACGAGATGGGTTGGAGCACCGCTTCGATTTGCTAACTCGCCAGGAGCGTTGGGCCGCCAAAGAGAACCGGCATAGCTCGCTCCGCCTGGCAGTGGACTGGAGCTGGCATTTACTCAGCCCGCCACTGCAGCAGTTCTTTGCTCAGCTCAGTGTCTTCAAAGGTGGCTGGAGTGCGGAAGCAGCATCAGAAATTACAGATACTCCGAATGCCGCAGCTGCCTTAGAGAACCTGGCAGCGGACTCACTGATACAGACCGAACCCGGTGGTGAGACCATGCGTTTTCGCATGCTGGAGACCCTGCGTGAATTCGCCCAGGAGCGCCTGATGCCGGAGCAGAGAGAAAGTCTGCCCCATCGCCATGCCATGTACTTCCTGGAATGGATAGAGCGCATAGATACCCTGCGTACCCATGCGGTTATCTCACCACTCTCTACCTGGCTGGATAGAGTTCTGCCCGAGATAGAGAACCTGCGGGCCGCCCTGGCCTTCTTTCAAGCGCAGGAAGATGCGGAAAGCGAAGCACGGCTGGTAGGGGCGGCTAGCTTCCTCTGGATTCACCTGGGAATGATGACCGAGATAGAGCGGTTCGTGGCAGCCGCCGAGGCCCGCTATACCCAGCCAACACCGATTCGAGCCTTCTTGCTCTACCGTGCCTCCTGGGTGGCACAGCGCACAGGAGATTGGGAAAAAGCCCAGCAGCGGTCCGCCGAGTGCCTGGCGCTCTATGAAACTACAGGTGATCCGGTCTATCTTGCTATGGGTTGGAATTCAGTGGGAAACGCCGCATTTCGGGCTGGAGATCTTAGCACGGCACGAGATGCGTTTGAGAGAGCTGTTTCCTATGGGAAAGACGCACGCCCTGCGGAGTTTTCCGAGTCAACGGTGTACCACGATATTCCCGCCTCGAACCTGAGCGAAGTCCTGCTGCTGCAGGGAGAGAACGAAACTGCATATACAGTACTGAGCGAGCTACTTCAGCGTGAGCGTAGCGCGGGTATCCAGCACGGCTCAGGCGTTTTCCGCAACTATATTCTTGCTACCCGGCGTCTGGGGCATACTCAAGAGGCAGAGCGACTCTGGCGGCAACACCTTCAAGAATCCGCTTCCACGGCGAATCATTTCGGTATCTTAGAGGCTCTTACCGCGCTGGCAGAGCTTGCTCAGGAGCGCGGCAATACCGAGCGCGCCGTGCAGCTCTCCGCTTCACTGCAGTGCCTGCAAGAGGAAGCGACCCAGTATGGTTTACATGCTCTTTCCGCAGGAAAAGCCCAGGCGCTAGCGGAGGCTATACGGCTGGCGCTAGCGGACTAATGGTAGACCTAATGCTAGGGTAACGCCGGGTCGGTAGGCTTTTTTCCACATAACGAAAGGAGCATGGCGATACCCATGTCGGATTCCGTTTTTCGCAGCCTGCGGCTCTATGCCGCTCTTTTGCTGCTGGTACTCACGGGCGCATCGGCACGCGCTCAGGTCATCTTCGAGGATGATTTCGGAGCGGGAATCAGCTCTATCTGGCGCACTCCTCTGCCAGACTACGACCACCACAACCCGGATCGAGGAGATGGTAACTTCTCGTCCTTTGTCACCCATTATGTGGGCGCACCCACACTGCGTAATGAAGTTATAGGTGGGGTGGGGGTTCTGCGGCTCCGCCAGAACATGGCCCCGCAGACCCATATCGGGCTGCTGACCCAGAATGCGTTCAAGACTAACAACTTCCGCTATGAGGTCCGGTTCAACACCCTGACCCAGGGACCCTATTCTACAGACCCGCAGGTGAACCACAGCATCGATGGGTTCATTGAGATTGGTCTCTTCGATCCCAATCGCCCCGGTCGCTACGATGTCACGTCGCTGTTCGGTAACCGCTACCACTTAGAGCGAACGTTTCAGGCGATGAGCAGTATCGACGGGTTCGGCAACGGCTGGCACAACCCGATGAACGAGGACGGTAGCACCGACCCCAACATCCGTGATGGTGGCATGCTCACCAATTACCAGGACAATACCTGGTACAAGCTGGTCATCACGGGCGGTGTGGGGTTGAACCTCTCCGCGCGCTTAGAGTCGGACAGCGGCGAGCTTATCTCCGCCTGGACCTTCTCCCATGACATCAGCGCCTTCCCGGATGGCTTCAAGCTCTCCATCTCTCAATACATGGGCTTTCCGATTGCTACCTTTCCGGTAGATGTGGCTGTGGACTACGCTCGCCTGACCGGCAGCGCCACCAACGATAACCGGCCAGCCCTTATCTCCCTCAGTCCAGCTACAGCGACTGTGGGCAGTGGTGAAGTAACCGTGCAGATAAATGGTAGCGGGTTCCAGCCTGGCAGCATTGCTCGCTGGCAGAACCAGGTACTGCCCACCACGCCTGTTTCGCCCACTGTCCTTATGGCACGGATTCCCGCCAATCTGCTCACCAAGACCACCACGGCGAATATCACTGTGCTCAATCCTGGCACAGTAGCGTCTACCAATGCGCTGCCCTTCCGAGTCACCAACGCGACGCCCACGATTCGTATCTCCAGCCCTGCCCGGCTCTCCAATGTCTTCGGCGATGGGCAAATGGAGATAGATGTCCAGAATGTCGGCACCGGCGTTGCCACTGGTGTGAGCTTTATGCCTCAGGACCAGACCTTCCAGCCGCTCAATACCAATACAACATTGAATGCCTTCAGTGTTCAGGTGATCTCTCTGCCGGAATCCGGTCCGCAGTTCTGGGATGGCACGCTCAACCCCGGCCAGACAGTTCGGCTACGTATTCAGTGGCACGTGGACCCCAACTTCCGCATCGGTCTGGTAACGCTTCGGGGCCGTAGCCCACAGGGGAACTTCGTCCTCGGTCAGCTCGGCATTACCTTCCCCATCATTGGAGGCTCTCAATGAAAACGCTCTTCTTAGCCGCACTGGCGCTGGCCCTACTGATCGCTCCGGCACGCGCCCAGGTCTTCCTGGATATGTCGGTATCGCCCTTCAGTCAGAGTGGTTTGCCAGGCACGCTGCAAAGCTGGGATGTGATTCTTACGAACAACACCGGTTCCAGCGCCACGGTTTCGCTGAATAGCTTTCTACCCGGCTTTCCGCTAACCCCAGATGTCGATGTGAACATCAACATGCTACCTATCGGAAACTTCTTCCTGGCAGACGGTGACTCGCTCACGCTGAACAATCTCTTTACGACCCAGATTCAGCCGACTGCGACTCCCAACGTTTGGGATGCCGTGGCCGAGATGAACTACGATGCCACAGACTCCACTGGCACGCCATTCTCAGACCTGACTGCTGCCGCAGATTGGCAACTAGAGGTACAGAGCGCTGGCACCCAGCTCACCCCGGAAGCCCCCAGCGGCTCCCTGGCGCTGGGAGCCCTGATGCCAGTACTGGGCATCGCGATCTATCGCCGCCGCTCACGTGCTGTATAGGCGGTCTCACGAAGGATTGGGCACCTCCGGGAACTAAAAGAGAATATACCCGGAGGTGCCCGATGTAACGGCGGACATTTTTAGCGGCAAGTGCGGTTTCACCATTCGTATTACTAAACTCCCGAGTGTGGGGGCAGGGTAGTAGCGCCTGGAGCTACACTCCAGAAAAGCTAGAAGGCCCAGTCTCCGATTTTGCACTGGTGGAGGAACGACCTGGCACGAAAATCTACACCTCAAACGCCAGCACGATTCGAGCTGCGTTTATTACTCCTACTATCGAGTGGGTGTTAACCGGCACGGATTTGCGCTGTGTAGATCGCCGTAAAAATACAGTCAAGGTTTTTCCTCTGGGTGAAGACGCTCTTCTAGTTAGTGTTCAAGGGATAGTAGCCGACGAAACCGGAGCATTCCTCTTGGCACCTGCCCGAACCAGAGGAACCGTTATCCGTTGCTTCCATCCAGTAAAAGGTCTTCAAGAAAGTATTCCTGTTCCACGCTCTCAGGAAAAACCGTTGCTCGCACTCAGCGCAGATACGCTTGCCTATATTCCTCGCTTTTCGTCCTCAACCCCGGAAGAGTCTTCCCCGGTCATTCTTGATCGACGAAGCCATAAGGTAACCACGATTCCGTCTGTAGAAAACAACGCGAAAGTGGTTGTCTCCACAGCGAATCTTGCAAACGGCAAGCTCTGGCTGGGTACATCGGCAGGATTGTGGAATGCGTTTCTAAATGCAAATGCCGTCTGGGAGCACTGGCTGCCCACACGTAACATCTCGCACACCGCGCTTCTGCCAGACGGTGACCTGGCAGTAGTTAGCAGCAAGCAGAACACGACGCTGGAGAAAATTAACCTGAAAACGGGTGAGGCCGTGCAGCTGCCCTCTCCGCCAGGTTCTACATCTTTGCTGACAGTCACGCCCGATGGCACGCTGTGGCAACTTGCCGATAAAGATGGCGAAGCCGGTATATCTCTGAACCGGCTGCCGGTGGGTGGTGCCTGGAAGTCTGTTCCCTGGAACCCCAAGAAACCCACAGAGCTACCGGGCGAAAACGTACTGCCTGACCCTGTGGCGGCGATGCTTGTCTGTAAACTCCACGCACTTCGGCTGAGACTATTCCATGTTCCATTTCTGGTTCCGAAGCAGACTCCCTGGCTACAGCAGCGCTTCTGGCGCTGGTTAGGGCCAGACCTGAAAGCGACATTTCCTCGGGCGCTTTTCTCTATTCCAGACCCAGGAGCAGAGGCAAAAACCTTTATCGCAGAGTCCTCAAAGAGCGAGACTCTGGAGAAAAACCTTCCCATGCCCTTACCTGCGGGGCTACGCTGGTTACGCGAGCAACGCATGATTGGAGGGACTCTCTACCTTGCCACCTCCGATGGCATATGGCGCTATAAGAAAGAGGGAAAATGGGAGCGATTATTTTGGGGCATTGATCTGGACGCTCTTTTGCCGGATCCACAGAATCCTCATGTTCTTTGGGCAATATCTGGTGACATCACCGTAGAGTCGCTTTTTGTGCCTGTGTCTGTGGTGCGCCTGGAAGTATAAAAACCGTTCATTGGATTTTAAGAAATAATGAGGTAAAACGTTTTGCGTCAGGGAGGACACAATGCGATTTATCGGGATTCTGGCGGTGGCGCTAATGGCGGCGACATGCTACGGGCAGGCGGCGAAGCCGCAGGTTCTGCCCCTCTATCCGCCTGGATCACCCACACTTCAGGGGGCAAATGAGAAAGAGATTCTTA
Organism: Armatimonas sp.; assembly: GCA_049840835.1. GTDB lineage: Bacteria > Armatimonadota > Armatimonadia > Armatimonadales > Armatimonadaceae > JANLTX01. The sequence continues at coordinate 62,348 of JASGJG010000021.1, forward strand.
CCCCGCCAGACCCGAAACCGGGCCAGCACTACTCGATTAAAAACGTTCATAACCCCACTATCGAGGTCTATCTGCCGACAAAAGAAAAAGCCAACGGCACCATGATCATTGTCGCGCCGGGTGGCGGACACAGGGAGCTAGGCTGGGGCGCAGAAGGCATCAAAATCGCGGAGTGGCTGAACGAGCGCGGGGTAGCTGCCGCTGTGCTCAAGTACCGACTGGCGTTCACCCCCGGCTATAAGTACACAGTCGAGGGCGAAGCATTGGAAGATACCCGCCGCGCGTTTCGTATTACGCGAGCCCATGCGAAAGAATGGAATGTAGACCCGAAGCGCGTGGGGATTCTCGGGTTCTCCGCAGGTGGGGCGCTGGCGGCGCTGATTCAGATGCGCTGCGATACGGGTCTGCCAAACGACCCGGACCCTATTCAGCGCCAGAGCTGCCACCCGGACTTTGTGGCTATGGTGTATGCGGGCTGGGCCTCCATGAACTTCACTATCCCTCCGGATGCTGGGCCGACGTTTCTGACCAGCGCCGGGCAGGATGATGCCTTTCACGCCAAGCAAACTGTAGAATACTACAACCTACTGTTCTCGGCGGGTGTGCTGGCGGAGCTGCACATTTATGGGCATGGCGGCCACGCGGGCGCTATCAGCCCGCGCAACGGAATCCCCTTCGGAACCTGGCATGTGCGCTTCGAAGAGTGGCTAGCCGATCTAGGACTATTGAAGAAATGAAATGGGCCGGGCTGCTTCTGCTGCCGGTGGCGGGCTTAGCGCTCGCCCCCACACGCTCCGCGCCGCCTGCTCCCAGTCCGTTTGAGACGGATGTTGTACCGTTTCTGAGAGCCAACTGCTTAGGATGTCACCAGAAAGGGGCTGCCAGCGCAGGGCTGGAGCTAGAGGGTTTCCTATCGGCGGCCTCGCTGGGGAAAGACCCGGATAGCTGGAAGCACTTTGTCCATAAAATCAAGACTGGCCAGATGCCACCGCCCGGCTCCCCGAAACCTGATGCCCTGAAGTCCAAGGCGGTTACCGAGTGGGTGAGTGCCGAACTAATCCGACGAGAGAAAGCCACCAAGCCGCGGGCAGGCCGGGTAACGGCACGTCGCCTTAACCGTGCCGAGTACAACAACACGGTGCGAGATCTGCTGGGCGTAACGGTGCGCCCCGCCGATGATTTCCCGCAGGATGACTCCGGGTACGGGTTCGACACCATTGGCGATGTGCTTTCTGTCTCGCCGCCGCTCTTTGAGAAGTACTTAGTAGCCGCGGAGAAAGTGGCGCGCGCAGCGGTCTTCGGACCAGAGAAACTGCCTCCACGCTTGATAGAGTCGTCCCGCGCGCCGTGAGCCTCCAGCTCCGCCGAAGATTCCGACACAGTACGACGAAACGGGCCTGACCCTGCCGCAGGCAGTCCATGCGCTCTGATCGGTTCCCCGCTGATGGTCAGTACGAAATCCACGGCGTACTCACCGGTCTGCGCCCGGAGGAAGCCGAGCCGATTCACTGTGCGCTCTGGATAGACGGCAAAAAAGTCACCGAGAAGACCTACGCGCCGCAGGGTATACCATCGTTTCCTGGTGGTCCGAAGGAGCTGTATGGTCAGAAGGTGCTCTTCCCCCGTGTGCCGGTAGTTGCTGGAGAGCACTGGGTGGCAGTAGCCATTGAGAAATACTACGAGGGCTTCCCCGCGCGCTATGGGGGACCGAATCCCTCCAAGCGCCCGGAGCCGCCCGCGCCGCCGCGAAACAATCGGTTCTTCGAGCCACCCGCAGATGCCACTCCAGAGCAAAAAGCCGAGTTCGAGGAGCGCCGCAAGAAGTTTGAGGAAGGCCGTAAGAAACAGCAGGCCGAGCTACCCGAGAATACTCGCATGGGCATGCTGGAGGTCGGTGGCCCGTATGAGCAGCGCCTCGGGCAGACGGCCACCAGCCGTACCAAACTCGCCGCCTGTGGGCATACGACCGGGCAGCACACCGATGCCTGTGCCCCGAAGCTTCTAGCCGATGTAGCCACCCGCGCCTTCCGTCGCCCGCTGCAACCGGGAGAAGCCGGAAAGTACGTCGCCCTGTTCACCGATGCCCGCAAACAGGGCGAGAGCTTCGATGAAGCGCTCTGCCTGGCCCTGCAGGCCGTGCTGGTCTCGCCACATTTCCTTTTCCGGGTGGAGCGGCCTACGGCAGGCACCCTCACAGACCATGAATTGGCCGCCCGCCTGAGCTACTTCCTCTGGAGCACACAGCCGGATACCGAGCTACGCCGCGCCGCCGATAGTGGCACCCTGCGCCGCCCAGAGGTGCTGGAAGCGCAGGTACAGCGCATGCTCCAGGACCCAAAGGCGGATGCGCTGATAGAGAACTTCGCGGGCCAGTGGCTGGAGCTACGTAAATTAGAATCTCTGCGCCCCGACCGGGATAAGTTTAATGGGTTCGATGAGAACCTGCGCATCTCCATGCGCAAGGAGACCGAGCTTTTCTTCAAGGAAGTCGTGAGAAACGATCGCCCGGTGCTCGATTTTCTAGACGGCAAGTTTACGTTCGTCAACCAGCGCCTGGCCGAGTTCTATGGCATGTCGGGTGTCACAGGGCCATCGTTTCGGAAGATCTCGCTGGCAGGCACGCAGCGCGGGGGAATCCTGACCCAGGCGAGTATTCTCACCGTCACCAGCTACTCCAACCGCACCAGCCCGGTGCTGCGTGGCAAGTGGATTCTGGATAACATTCTGAACACTCCGCCTCCACCGCCACCACCCGGCATTCCCAGTTTAGAGGAAACCAAGGTCGCGTCCGGCGCCTCTCTGCGGCAGCAGCTAAGAGCACCGGAAAAAGCCGCTCTGCGCCTCATGCCATGCCCGCCTAGACCCGCTCGGTTTCGGCCTGGAAAACTTCGATGGTATCGGAGCCTGGCGCGAAAAAGACGGTAGCGGATTGGTTCAGGCCAGCGGCACCCTCCCCGGTGGCGAGAGCTTCAACGGTCCTCAGGAGCTGACCGCGCTTCTGAAAAAAGACAAAGATGTGTTCGTGCGCTGCCTGGCCAACAAGCTCCTGACCTATGCCTTAGGGCGTGGTCTGGAGCGCTACGACCAGCCCACCGTACAACAAATAGCCGCTAAAACCGCCAAGAATAACTATAAGTTCTCCAGCCTTGTGCTGGGGATTGTGACCAGCCTGCCGTTCCAGCAGCAAGAAGGAACTACAAATAATGCACTACCTGCCTCGTCGCGCGCTGTCTCGTCGAACCCTCCTGCAGGGAGCGGGAGCCGCGCTGGGACTACCCCTTCTCGACGCCATGACGCCCGCAATGGCGGAGCGCGGTCCGGCTGAGTCGTCGCCTGTACGCCTGGCGTTCGTATACGTGCCAAACGGTATCGTCATGCCCGCCTTTACGCCTACGGCTACCGGGGCAGACTACGAACTAACCCGCGTGCTCCAGCCCCTTGTGGCATTTAAGAGCGATCTGCTGATCCTCTCCGGCCTGAAGGACCAGAACGGCGAAGCGGGACCAGATGGGGCGGGGGACCATGCCCGCGCTGGTGCCTCGTTTCTGACCGGAGTGCGCCCCAAGAAAACCGCAGGCGCGGATATCAAGGGCGGCATCTCCGCCGACCAGGTAGCGGCCAGATTCTTAGGTAGCCGCACCCGTCTGCCCTCTCTGGAACTGGGCTGCGATGACTCCCGAACGGTAGGTAACTGTGACTCGGGCTACTCCTGCGCCTACTCCAACTCCATCTCCTGGCGCACCCCGAATACCCCCATGCCTCCTGAGGTCAACCCCCGGCAGGTGTTCGAGCGCCTGTTTGGCTCTGAAGATCTGAGTCTGCCCCCAGCGGTCCGAGCGCGTCGTGCCCGCCTGCGCAAGAGCATCTTAGACCTGGTGCAAAACGACACCAAGGCGCTAGTTTCCAACCTGGGAGCCGCCGACCGGCGCAAAATCGACGAGTACCTGACCGCCGTGCGTGAGATAGAGCAGCGCATTGCGCGAGCCGAGAAAGACAGCGTGCCACTTCCCACCCCAGACCGCGAGAAACCCGCCGGGGTACCCGTGGCGTTCGCGGACTACATCAAGCTGATGTACGACCTCCAGGTACTGGCGTTCCAGACCGACTCCACCCGCATCTCCACCCTTATGGTCGGGCGCGAGGGCAGCAACCGGGTCTATCCGGAGATCGGCGTGCCGGACTCGCACCACTCCATCACGCATCACCGGAACCTGCCGGAGTTTGTGGAGAAGGTGACAAAGATCAACGTGCACCATGTGGAGATGTTCGGCTACTTCCTCAACCGCATGAAAAACACTCCAGATGGTGCTGGCAATCTCTTAGACAACTCGATGATTGTCTATGGCAGCGGTCTCTCCGACGGTAACCAGCACCTGCATGGCGACCTCCCAGTGATATTGGCCGGGCGTGGCAAAGGCAGCCTGAAGTCGGGCCGGCATGTGTCCTACGAATCCGGTACGCCCATGACCAACCTCTACATGACCCTGCTAGATCGCATGGGAGTCCGCCCCGAATCCATTGGAGACAGCACGGGTCAGGTAAATCATTTGAGTGACGTATAGCATCTCTGGACTGCCCCCGTGCGAGCGCACGGGGGCATGTGCACGGGGCCGCTTACCCCGGCGAAATCGTAAAGTGTGCCGAGTCGATATCCGTAGGAAGCAGATACTGGCTCTGTAGTGCCAGTAATTCCTTCTCCGCGTTGGCAAACGTGGCATCTACGGCGTGGGAGAGGTTTTTCTCCTGCTGCTCCCGATTCAAATAAGTCAGTGTCGGGGTGGCTTCTTTCAGTTTATCCGTGCTTCGCGCCATGCCGTGAATCGTGGTGATGGTTTTTTCGAAGATAGTGCCGAGGCCTGTGCGAGCGTGACCCAGAGCGCCATGGTAGTTCATCGCCAGGGCGGCGCACTCGGCGGTAGAGGGCATTTGTTCAAAGGCTGCTTGTGTGGCGGCGGAGCCACGTACTACCGGGCTGACTCGCTCCTCGAAACGACGCGCGACAGCTAACTCCGGTGGCCCGATGATGGGTGGGGCGTCTTCCGAAAGCATATCGGCATAGCCTGCAGTCGTGAACAACGGGGCGAGAGACAGCGAATGGTTGACCTGGATACGATGCCGATCAGCCTCGAAGCTCTTCAGCCAGCGCAGGTAGGCAACGACATCGTCGGAGGGTGTGGTCTGTCTGGCGCTCAGGACTCCGCCGCCACTGGTGCCAACGCGAAAGGCTCCTAGCACGCCGGAGTTGCGTGCCCACAGAAACCCGCCACTGCTCAGCAGCACGCCTAGTGAGCATAAGGCCACAAATCCTTGCCTGGTTCGCGCGTTCATGCTGCAATAGACGCGTAAGCATAGCTCTAGTTACGCACCTCTAAGACTATCTTTTTATTGTTCTGTGCTTCCCCGTCGATAGAATAGTTAAGCAAATGGATGGAGAACGCTTGGACTTCCTGTAGCGCAACTGGCGCACAGGAGGTCTTTCATGACCAGAGCGGAGCGCCGCATCATCGCGGCGCGCATTCGCCGTCGGCTACACAAGCTTTTCGCAGAGTACGGGAGCAGTCCGCTATTCAGTAGTCATCAACTCTACCGTCGCCTCCGACGTAATGAAGGGCGACGATGGGGCTACTCACCACGATACTTCGACCGGGATTACTTCGTGGAAGGACGACAGGCCAAGCATCGTCGTGAGCTGGCACGGTTAAACGAGGAATATCGTCTCGGGCAGCGTGGTGAGCTCGACGAGCCGATTCTCTGATTAACCTCTCCCAACCCCTCTCCTAAAGGAGAGGGGCTTTCAGAGGGCTTCTCTGCTCTAGTTCCCCCTTCCCTTTAGGGGAGGGGGTTAGGGGGAGAGGTAAAGGTACAATAGGCGCGTGGAAACCACCTGGGCACGGTTTCGGGGGCCGAATGGCACCGGAATCGGGGAGGCGAAGGACCTCACGCCGGAGAAGCCGCGCTGGAAGACTGCGTTGCCCGGTGAGGGGCACTCCTCGCCGGTGGTCTGGGAAGATCGGCTCTTTCTCACCAGCGCCGAGCGGGATATTCGGCATCTGCATGGCTTAGACACCCGCACGGGTAAGCTACTCTGGACGAAAAGTTTCCCCTTCAAGAGCTACCACACTCACCAGTTCAATACCTTTGCCTCGGCGACCTGTGCACTGGATAAGGAGCGGGTCTTTTCCGTGTGGCCATCCGACGATGCCTTTGTGGTCGCGGCGCATACGCAGGATGGGAAAGAACTCTGGAAGCGGGACTTCGGGGCATTTCCCACGCAGCACGGTGGTGGCGCTTCGCCCATAGTGCACGAGGGGCTGCTTTATGTGCCACGTGAGCCGGAGCAGGCAGAAGGAAGCCTTCTGGCGCTAGACGTGAAAACCGGGACCACTCGCTGGGAAGTGAAGCGTGCCAGCAAAGATGCTCCTTATGGCGCTCCGCTGCTCTATAAGCCCGAAAAGGGACCGCTGCAGCTAGTCATAGCCAGTACGGCGCAGGGAGTCACTAGCTACGAGCCTGCTACGGGTAAGCTGCTCTGGCAGCAGGCGAATCTCTTCCGAATGCGCTGTGTATCGTCGCCGATACAGATGGGGCGCAAGATAGTAGTGGGCACCGGAGTGGGCGGCGGTGACCGATTGCTGATGGCGCTGGATTTGGATGCCGAAGCCAGGACGCCCACAGTGGCGTGGCAGCTCAAACGCGGCGCACCGTATGTACCCACCGCACTCTATGCCGATAGCCTGCTCTATTTATGGAACGATAGTGGTATCCTTACCTGCGCGAACCCGGAGAATGGAGAGACTATCTGGTCAGAGCGGGCAGGAGGAGACTTCTTCGGCTCCCCCGTGCTGGCAGGCGGGCGGCTCTGGGCCACCAGTGCCCGCGGCGAGCTGGTCAGCGCGCCAGCAGGTCGGAACTTCGGTAGTTTCCAGCGTGTCTCTCTGGGCGAGCCGTCTCACGCCACGCCTGCCGTGGCAGGAGGGCGGTTGTTCGTTCGCACCCTTCGTCAGGTTTTCTGTCTATGAGCACATACACTCTTTCCGCGCTTCGGGCTGGTCAGCCCTATGAGAGCCTCGATAAAGTCGAGCTGAAATCCGTTCGCACCGGGGAAGTCATCGCCACTATCGGGCAGGTCAATGCTGGTATCATCCGTCGTGATTTGCGCCGTATCAACCCGGATGTGCTGCGCAATATCCCTATCGCCAGGCTGGTAGAGATGTACGCCGAAGCCGGGCGGCTCTTTATGAACGAGACCGTGGGCGGCCTTTCGCCAGAAGAGTACATTCACGCGCTTTCGGAGACTAGCGGGCTGCCGCACTCACTGGTAAAGCGCAATATGGGGAAGATCTATCAGGTCTTTACCGAACTGCCGACAATATTAAACGGTCTCACCCGTGGCCTGCCCTTAGAGATTCTGGACAGTGGCTACGGCGAGCAGGCTGGCGTGCCGGTGAGCTACTTCCCCACAGCAAACGCGCTGGGAGTCGTGTTGCCCAGCAACTCCCCTGGCGTGAACTCGCTCTGGCTACCCGCGCTGGCACTCAAGACTCCAGTGGTGCTGAAACCTGGCCGCGAGGAGCCATGGACCCCGCTTCGGATCGTGCATTCGTTGATTGCTGCCGGAGTGCCCGCTGAGGCGTTCTACTTCTACCCAACGGACCATGAAGGCAGCGGCGCGGTCATGGAAGTCTGCCAGCGTGCCCTTATCTTCGGTGACCAGAGCACCGTAGAGCGTTATGCCAGCAACCCGAACGTGGAGGTGCACGGACCGGGTTGGAGCAAGGTGGTCATTGGCGATGACTGCATCGAGCATTGGCCGGAGTTCATCGAGCTACTGGCATCGTCTATCGCCGAAAACGGTGGCCGAAGCTGTATCAATGCTAGCGGGGTGCTGGTGCCACGTCACGGAGCTGATATTGCTGAGGCACTGGCGAAGCGCCTGGCCGAAATCACCCCGCGCGCGCCGGACGACCCCGAGGCGACTCTGTCTGGCTTTGCCAACCCTAAGATGGCCGAGTGGATGGATGGCGCTATAGACGAGGGCCTGGCAACTCCTGGTGCCACCGAGGCGACCGCACAATATCACACGGGTTCCCGCCGGGTAGAGCGCGATGGTTCTACCTACCTGCTGCCGACGCTCATCCACTGCGATAGCTTCTCACACCCATTGGCAAACCGGGAGTTCCTGTTCCCCTATGCCTCTATTGTCGAAGTGCCGCAGGAGAAGATGGTGGAACTGATGGGGCCATCGCTGGTTGTCACGGCTATTACGCAGGACCAGGCGTTTCTGAAGCAACTTCTTGCCAGCCCGCATATAGAGCGCCTGAACATCGGACCGATTCCGACTACACGGGTGGAGTGGAACCAGCCGCACGAGGGGAATCTGTTCGAGTTCCTGTATCGTCGTAGGTCACTTCAGTGGGCGAAGTCATAGTATGACCTTTGGTGAACCGCGTTTCTTCTACGAGCGGGTCAGCTCCACACAGGATGTCGCACGTGAGATGGCACGAGCCGGAGCTATTCCCGGTACGGTTATCGCAGCAGCGACCATGAAAGCCGGGCGCGGACGGCGTGGCAGGACCTGGCACGCCCCACCGAACGGTAATGTCACCCTGACCGCTATCGGCGCATCGGTGCCTCCAGAAACGCTCTGGCAGCTTACTTTCGTGAGCGGAGTCGCGGCGGTAGAGGCACTGGCAGAGATTGCCCCGGCGACTCCGGCCCGTCTGCGCTTCCCCAACGACGTGCAAATAGACGGGCGCAAGCTAGGCGGCATCTTAGTCGAGGCCATGCTTCAAGGCGGTAGCGCGATTCCCTTAATCGGTATCGGGCTGAACGTCGCTCCCCGTGAATGGCCGGAGGACCTGGCAAACCGTGCTATCGCCCTCTCCGAGACAGACAACACAGCCTCTGTGGAGGAGGTGGAAAAAGCCCTCTTATCCGCGCTTACCCGTATCTGGCATCAATGGCAAATGGATGGCTTTGAAGCCATCCTCCCTCTCTATAATGCCTACCGGGATCTGGAGGCGAGGCGAGAGTTCGTGCGCGATGGCAAAACGCTCCGCTGTAAGGTGCTGCACATGGCCGTAGACGGGACCGTGACCCTGGAAGCGGAAGACGGTATCCGCTGGAGCGCCTGTGCCCCTGAAGTTGTGCTGGGGAATGACTGAGCTTTTCGTCACCACCAGCCAGAAACCAACGCCAGCGCTACGCCAGCAAGCCGAAGCGCTGGCCGCCGAGTTGAGCACGACTACCGAGCCACGCGGCAAAGATGGCCTGAACAAACTCTTTGCCCGTCGCCCGAACGCTGAACGGGTTATTGTGGTCGCTGCTGACCGCTGGCAATTGGTCTCCCGCGACGGCTGGACGTTCTTCCATCACCCCAACCTGGCCGCCCTACGCCTGAAAAACGTGATGGATGGCAAGCGGGACCTGCTTTTAGAGGCAGCCCAATTAGTCCCCGGCGATTCCGTGCTGGATGCCACTCTGGGCTACGGAGGCGAGGCAACTCTGTGCGCCTGGGCGGTAGGCGAAACCGGCACCGTCCATGGCATCGAAGCCATTCGAGAGATAGGTGTGGTGGTGCGCCATGGCCTGGCCCACACGGAAACCGAGAACGCCACGCTAAACGCCGCCATGCGCCGCGTGAAAGTAGTCCACTTAGGTCACCACCTGGAGTACCTCACCGCCTGTCCGGATAAAAGCTACGATGTGGTCTGCTTCGACCCGTTCTTCGATAACACACTCACCCCCACGGAAACCCTGGGCAGCCTGCGTGCCTTCGGCGAGCACGCGCCATTGTCGCCTGAAGCGTTGACAGAAGCTCGTCGTATAGCACGAAAGCGAGTGATTGTAAAAACCGAACGCTACTCCAACCTTTTAGACACACTCGGCATCACCGAGCGCGTGAGCTCTAAGCAGAGCAAACTGGTATATGGGGTATTGTCCCCGACACCGTAGCTGTCCGGCGTTTTTGCCCCTATCCCCCAATAATGGGGGCACCAGATTAGGTCGCTCCTTTAAGCCGCTTTGCGGCGTTATCTCGCTTGCCGATAAGCCCACCTTTAGAGGCATCAAGGCTGCGAAGCAGCTTAGATACTGCCCACAGGGCATTGCTTTATCTGTGTGCCCCCATTATTGGGGGATAGGGGGCATGTGTCAGGCCAAGCACCATGGCGAAAGCAGATAGTCTATTGGTACCGTACTCCCTCTTTTGCTCCTAGAAACGTAGCCATCTGCTCCAATCGGGCTTCCACTTGCTTTCGCAGGGTCTTATTCGGCTTACCGTCTTCAAAGGTCAGAGAGCGAATAGTCAGTACGCCTGCTTTGCGGTCCAGTTTCGGCTCCACACGGCCTACTAATGTCTCGCCCTTTAGAATCGGTAGCACATAGTAGCCCCACTTGCGTTTGGGTTCCGGCACATAGACTTCCCAGGTGTAGTCGAAGCCGAATAGCTCGCGGTTGCGCTGGCGGTCGTAGATGACCGGGTCCAGCGGGGCGAGCAGAAAGATATCGTCGCTTAGTGTGGGGTACTGATCGGGAAGGCACCCTTTCAGGGTGTACCAGGGCTTGCTCAGGCCGCTGACTTCGATTTTCACCAGGGAATCGGCGCCTACTTGTGCTTTATCCTGGTGACCGGGGCGAAAGAGGGTTTTGGCGCGCAGGCGCTTGCGAGTCAGATGCCGGGCGCTCTCCGTGGGGTCGGGCAAGCTAGCCTCCAACACACCGGGGTAGACCCGCTCCGTGCGGTCAAAGACTCGCTCGAAGCCATCACGCCGGGCGATAGAGAGCGTGCCGGTGAGCCAGAGTTTTTCTGCTACCTGAGAGAGTATAGTGGCACGAGAGCCCCAGCCGGAGAGCATATGTCCGTCTTCTCGACCCTGGTGCCTGGTTTTGAGCGGACCATGGGTATCCAGTGCGGCCAGGAACTTCTCCGCGATAGGCAGTTCTTCTTCGAATAGCCCGCCCCAGCGATGGGGAGTAGAGGCGCGCTTGCGCATACGCCCCAGAAAGTGCGGGTGGTCTACCAGGGGGATTACGGAAAGATTGGGCAGGTAATGCTCAAAGGCGTGGGCTTCTTCGCCATAGAGCGCTTTATGAAGTACCTGTGGGGTGTAGCTTTTAATGCGCGGCCAGAGAATCAACTCGTGCATGCGCCCGCAGACATCTATAGAGTCTTCCTGCACGTACTCTAAGTGATCCAGTACGCCCTGCACCGAATTTTGCGATTGCCAGTGTGGCAGGGCAAAAGACGAAATCAAAAAGCGACGAGCTTCCGACGGTGTCAAACAGACTGTTTGCATGAGTACTGGGATTCTACCTTATGGGGATGTATGCTAGGGGACGTGACACGTACCTGGGCGGATATCTCTCTTGCCGCTATCGCCGCGAACTTTCGAGCCCTCTCTGCCGATGGCTCCGAGATTATGACAGTAGTCAAAGCCGATGGCTATGGGCATGGCATGGTCGCCGTCGCTCGTGCCTGTGTGGCTGCCGGGGCACAGCATTTCGGGGTAGCGACGCTGGATGAAGGCTTAGCGCTACGCCAGGCTGGTATCTCTCAGGAAATCTATGCGCTCTCTCCTCTCTTGCCCGATGAGGCGGAGCGAGCAATTCGGGCCAATGTGGTACCGTTCGTATCGTCTACGAATTTCTTTGTCGCGTTCGCCGAAGCCGCTCAGAATGCTCCTCTACCGGCGCGGGCGGTACTGACAGTAGATACCGGAATGGGCCGCGAGGGCATGCTGCTTCCCGAGGCAATAGCCTTGCCCAAACTACCGAACGTGGAACTTATCGGGCTCTCTACCCACCTTGCGAGTGCCGATGAGGACGACCCGGAGCCAACGATAGCGCAATTAGAGGCATTCGACGAAGCGCTCTCGATTCTGGACCCAGATGGCAAGCTCTGGATCTCCTGGGCGAACTCGCCAGGGATGCTAAAACATCGGGAGCGTAAGGGGATTCACCGGACCGGGGCGGCGCTGTATGGAATCGAGCCGTATCCGGGGGCGTTCGACGGGTCTACGCTAGTGCCGGTGCTGGAATGGAAGGCGCGGGTAACTCTTGTACGGGAATTTCCCGCTGGCGCGACCATTGGTTATGGAAGAACCGCGACGCTGAATCGTTCCTCTCGCATCGCGACGGTGGCGGTGGGGTATGGCGATGGATTGCACCGGGGGCTGAGCAATACGGGTGAGGTTTTGCTGGCCGGGAAGCGATGCCCGATAGTAGGGCGGGTCTCTATGGACCAGATTCAGGTGGATGTGACTGAGCTACCTGAGGTCATTCAGGGAACTGCCGCAACGTTAATCGGTAAAGATGGCGATGAAGTCATTACTGCGGCGGATATGGCGGAGAGGGCTGGAACCACCTGCCATGCCCCCACAACGATGCTTACACGCCGGGTAAAACGGCAGTATTTTTAGGTGCTAAATCAGGCGCAAAAAAAACTTTTAAAAATATTTTTAAAAACCCTTTAGCAAAATACTACAGATAGCCTATACTGAGTCTCGAAGGTGGCGTACATTCCCCGCGCCCCCTTACACGATACACGGAAGGAAACTAAAATGATTTCGAACTGGCTCAAACAGAATGCAAATCAGATGCCACTGGCAACAGGCACAGTGAGCGGTTTCCTCGGTTGTGTCGCCCCCCTCCATCAACTCTCCGAGTTACGGGCCACATCACAAAGAGTGGAACCGTATGCGGGCCTAGGAATAACCGCCGGATTTACCGGTGATATCCGTCAAGTCCGCAGAAGTGCGCCACGGGCAAGTAGTTAGGCTCCCCGGCCTCCTCCTAACCTGATTCGGCAGCCAGCGGCGCGGCCCGTGTGGTCGCTCACCCGTCTCGACTCTCATTTGCGGCGAAAAACCGTCACTTAGCTGTGACTCTCTCCATGTCGGAGAGAATGCCAGGCTTGCCTGTGCATCGGAATGTATGCCGCGCCGACCTCTTTTCCGGAGAGATTTTAAGTGAACACTTTACTGATTCGCGCTCGTGGCGGTGATCTGCGGGCTCAGGAGAAGCTGCGTGACCTGTTAACGCCTCGGTTAGAGTCCCTGGCGGGCTACTACGCTTCCCGAACGGGTATGGACAGCGCCGATTTGCTGCAGGAGGCCTGGGTTGCGGTTTTCGAGGCCCTGGTAGAGGTAGATGTAACCATCGGTACCCCTGTTCAGTTCCTTCTGAAGCATGCTCGCTGGGCGATTCTGGACCACATCCGCTGGAACAAGAAGCGAAGCCACGATGCTCTCGATGAGATTCCTGTGGAGACTCAGGAGACCACAGAGAGCGCGTTCTCCGCGGACCATGGCTTCGTTGACACGGACGACGTGGATGTGAAGCTTCTGGTCGAGGACCTGGAGACCAAGCTGAACTCCCGCCAGAAGACGATTCTGCGCGGACTGATCGCCGGTCACACCTGGCGCCAGATTGGCGAGGATATGGGCTGCACGTCAGCCAACGTCGCCTACCACGTTCGGGGAATCCGCGCTGCGTACGCAGAGATGATGGCTTGACCCCGACACATTGGGCCCCACCTATGGGGACGGGCAGAGACAGAAAATGTCCTGTCTGCATAACTGGTAGAGAAAAAGGAGCCACCGAAAAGGCCCTGGAGAGCAAAGCCCTCCAGGGCCTTTTTACGTTTTACTTTATCTTCTTAGCGTCTCTTTCGACCGCCTTTAGGTCTTTCTCTACTTCAGAGAGATCAGATAGGCTCGCTTTCGAGGGGGCCTCTGTGAAGTTATCCAGGCGGGCTAGAAGCTGGGATATACGAGAGAGGATAGCCGGAGTAGGAGGCGGGGGCGGTGCGGGCTCACCTTCCGCATCCGGGTCTGTAGGAGGAGCCGGACGCTGAGGGCGATTCGCCGTGGGTACCAGGCGGGCCAGCAGGTCGTTAAATGGCTTACGGGCATCTCCTGTGGCAGGCAGCTTATTGCGGCGGGCTTCCAGGTCGGCGCGGAGTACAGAGGCGCGCTCATAGAGAGAGGCCAGCTTTTCCTGTGTGGAGTAGAGCGTGCTGAGGTCTCGCGCGGAGAGCGGCAGGCGAGGATCGTCTTGCACGGTCACCGCAGATTTGAGCTTCTGCCCCTCAACATCCAGCTCTAGCCCGTATGTACCAGGCGCGACGCGAGGACCGCGGGCGCGGAATCCACCACCAAAACCGCCTCCGCCGCCGGGGCCACCTGCGGGCGGAGCGTCTGGCGTGCCGGTGTTCAGGCTGCGGCGAAGGTCCCAGGTAATCCGATTCCACCCCGCATGGGGTTCGGCGATTCCCAGGGTGCGGATAACCTTGCCCCTGCTATCGCGCACGCTCAGGCTGACCTTATCCGGATCAGAGGGCGTTTTGGGAATCCAGAACGCAACCAGGGCTCCCTGCGTCGGGTTCGGCGCAATGTAGATTTTATGCCCGGTGACTCCCTTCAGGTTCGCCAGTCGGTAGTGTACGGCTGGGCGGGGATGGGAGATTATCGGCTCACCATCTTTCGTGCGGTTCGCCAGCGCCTCTAAATGCCCTATGTCATCTAAGATATAGACGCCGCGACCGTGTGTGGCTAAGATCAGATCGTTATCACGCGGATGGATTTGAATATCCTCTATCGGCACCGTAGGCAGCGGCTCCTCGACCTGCCGCCAGCGAGCTCCTCGGTCTACGGAGACCCAGAGTCCGCGCTCCGTGCCCACAAAGAGTAGTTTCTCCGCACGCGGATGCTCACGAATGACGCTAACCGTGTGGAACTGCGGCAGGCTGCCGCTGATTTTTGTCCAGGTAACGCCGAAGTCCTCGGTCACATAGACATACGGCGTGAAATCGCCAGTGCGGTGTCCATCGAAGCTCACGTAGCAGCGACCGTCGGCGAAGTGGCTGGGTACCACGCGGCTCACGTAGGTGTTTTTCGGTAGCCCAGAGACATTCTGCTCCACACGAGTCCAGGTCTTACCATCGTCTTTGGAGACGGAGAGAGCGCCATCGTCGGCCCCGGTCCAGAGAATGCCCGCCTTAGATGGCGATTCGGCCACTGTGGTCAATTCGGAGTAGCCGTCTTCGCCATCGTAGCGGGAGAGAGTTTTCGAGGTCGTGGGCGCCCCGAAGATAGGCAGTTTGTCTCTATCTAAGTTCTGGGTGAGGTCTGGCGTTAAGCGCCAGGTATCGCCCCGGTCCTCACTGATACAGAGCCGGTTCGCTCCCATGAGAAGTTTCTTCGGATTGTGGGGGGAGATAACGATGGGCGTGTTCCAGTCCCAGCGCAGAGGCTTCTCCCCACGTGCCGGGGCGGGGCGTATACTCTTGCTCTCGCCCGTCGCTCGATTCGTACGGCGAATCGCTCCATTCTGGCTTTCCGAGTAGACGATATTGGGATCGGTCGGGTCTACCGCGCAGTGGAAACCATCGCCGCCGCCCACGTTGATCCACTCATCGTTCGTGATGCCCCGTCCCAGCCCCTGGCTCGGCGCACCCCAGCTACCATTGTCCTGGAGGCCGATATAGACGTTGTACGGGCGGGCATAGTCGAACGCGACTTCGTAAGGCTGCCCGATAGAAATCTGGTTGTTATAGTCCCAGGTGCGCCCTTTATCCCAGGACCACTGGATACCACCATCGTTGCCAAAGATAAGGTGGTTCGAGTCCGCCGGGTCTATCCAGAGCGCATGTCCATCCGCGTGGGTGCGGGAGAATCCTGGCGGTAAAGGTCCGCCCACTATTGGTAGAGATATAGGTACTTACTCCGCAGATATAGATTTGATTCTCGTTGTTCGGGTCGATACGAATCTGTGAGAAGTACATAGGGCGTGGGTTGTAGTCCGAGATCTGGCGCCATGTTTCACCGCTATTCGTACTCTTCCAGATGCCGCCGTTGCCCTGTGGTGATTGCGTAGAGCCGGAGTTCGTGGTCTCTATCGTCGCCATCATCACTTTCGGGTTCTGGGCGTAGATAGCCAGACCGATTCGACCCAAAACTCCACCGGGCAGCCCGTCCGTCAGCTTCTTCCAGGTCTTGCCCCCATCTGTGGTCTTGTACATCCCGGAGCTTGTGCCGCCACCATCCATTCCAAACGGAGTACGGCGACGCTGGTACGCCGCTGCCACCAGGATATTCGGGTCGGTGGGGTCCATAATGATGTCTGTCACCCCGGTATCGTCGTTGATAAAGAGCGACTTCTCCCAGGTCTTGCCCCCATCCGTCGTTTTATAGACGCCACGCTCCGGGTTCGCTTTCCAGAGCTCTCCCTGCGCCGCTATGTAGACCGTGTTCGGGTCTTTCGGGTGAATGACGACTCGCCCGATATGGTGGGTCTCTTTCAGCCCGATATAGTCGAACGTGGCCCCGCCATCGGTCGACTTGTACATACCATTGCCCCACGAGGAGCTCTGGCGGTTGTTGGCCTCACCCGTGCCCACATAGAGCGTATCCGGCTCACTCTGGGGCGATAGCGATATCTCCAATCGAGCTGGTGACTTCGTTCTGGAACAGCTCTGTGAACGTGGTGCCGCTATCGGTTGTCTTGAAGATTCCACCGGCAGCGGTAGCGATATAGACCACACGTGGGTCACGTGGGTCTGCCTCGATGTCATCGATGCGCCCACCCATGATGCTGGGGCCAATATTGCGCCAGGAGAGCCCCATGAGGGCAGTGGCTAGCGGGTCGAGAGTCTGTGCGCGTACCAGAGTAGGAGTGCCAAGAGCTACGGATAGGGAAAGAGAAATGGCAAGAGGAAGGCATTTCATAGCGGCTACTATACCTGAAATTAATAGCGTGTTTCATGAAAAGGGCAGAGTCAGGACGGTAGAATCTAGCCCATGCAGGAACTGATTACCGCCGCACTGGCGGGGCGGAAGCGGGCTTATGCCCCATACTCGAAATACCAGGTGGGAGCAGCGGTGCTCACCGATGCTGGGCTGTTTACTGGCTGTAATGTAGAGAATGCCAGCTATGGCCTGTGCAACTGTGCCGAGCGGACCGCTATCTTCTCGGCAGTGGTGGCCTGGAGCGACAAAAATTCTCGCCGTGGCCGTGGCTACGGAAGATGGCGGCTCACCCTGTGGCGCCTGTAGGCAGGTAATCGCAGAGTTCGCGGAAGATGACTGCTCGGTGCTACTGTTAGACAATGCAGGCGGCATCGTTTACGAAGGCACTCTGGGAGCGTTACTACCGCGCGCCTTTCGGCTACAATAGGCCCATGTCGTCTATTCTCTTTGAAGAGATTCACCAGCAGCCCGCCGCGCTGGAGCGCGCCTGCAAAGGTACCAACGAAGCCACCTTACGCGTCATTGCTGCCGCCATGAAGGCTCGCGATATTCGGTATGTGCATCTGGCTGCTCCGTGGCACCTCGGACAATGCCGCTACCTACGCCAAGTATCTCTTTCAAATTGTTGCTGGTTTGCCCGCCGGGCTTGCTGCGCCCTCTGTACACACCCTCTATGAAGCCGAGGTCGATTTTCGGGGGGCACTGGTTATCGGTGTTTCGCAGAGCGGGGCTGGGGTGGATATCAACGAGGTCATTACTCGCGCCCGCCAGAGCGGCGCATTAACCGTCGGTGTCACCAACACGCCCGGCTCCGGGCTGGAGCAGGCCGCCGAGTTCACCCTGCACTGTAATGCCGAGCCAGAGAGAGCGGTGGCTGCCACCAAGACCTACACTACCAGCCTGGCTGTACTGGCTGCGCTGGTCGCCGAGGTTGCTGACTACGCTCCTCTGAAAGCGGGTCTTGCTCGTGTAGGGGAGCTGGCAGCAGACTGATCTGCCCACCCTGGCTGAGCCGACCCTATCTCTGGCCGAAACCCTGACTCATGCCGAGCGCCTGCTCACTGTGGCGCGCGGTCTCCATCTGCCCACCGCAGTAGAAGCGGGCCTGAAGCTGGCCGAGACCACCGGAATCGCAGCACGCGCCTTCTCTTCCGCAGACCTGCTCCACGGCCCCATTGCCTCTGTGGCTGCCTGGACTCCCTGTCTGCTCTTTGCCCCGAAGGGCAAGACCGAAACCGTTATGGCGGAAGTGGGTGAGAAACGGCGTGCACGCGGCGCCCGCACTATTGAGTTGCCCCTAGCCGACCCCGGGACCCAGCTACTGAGCCCGATTCTAGACATCATTCCCGCTCAGCTTCTGGCTTACCACCTGACCGTATTACGCGGTTTAGACCCAGATAACCCTCGCGGCCTGACCAAGGTTACGATTACCCGATAACGGAATTACCTCTCCCCCTCGGCTTCGCCGACCCCCTCCCCTGAAGAGGGAGGGGGAACTAGAGCAGAGAAGCCCTCCGGAAGCCCCTCTCCTTTAGGAGAGGGGTTGGGGAGAGGTAGTTCCACTCCTTGACAGCCAGCCTTACTCTGGGTAAACTAGTGTTTACGGCGTGCAGGACGCCGCTTGTCCGCAGGCAGGACCGAGTCCCCCTGATTTAAAACGGTGCGCGTCTCTGGCTTTTCGAAGCCTCCTTACGCCCGATTTCGCGGACACCGGGCATTACCTTTGAGGAGGATTCGATGTCCGAAAGATATCTCCCCGTTCGTCCTGACATAGAGCAGCTTCGCCACCAGGCCAAAGAGCTGCTGCAAGAACTTCGCGCCAATAACCCCGAATCAGCCACGGTCAAGCTTGCAGATGCCCAATACGCTCTGGCACGCAGCTACGGAGTCTCTAACTGGCCCCGCCTGAAGCAAGCCTGCGAGATTATCAATGCCATCTGGGACGGTGACATAGACACCGTGCGTACCATGGTGATGAAAAATCCAGAAGCCTGCTTACCCAGCAAGCCAATGGCCGGGAACACAGCAACTGGGGAACCCCACTCGCTTACGCTGCCAATGTGGGTGACAACGACATTGTAGAGATGCTTCTGCAGCTCAATGCCGATGCACTTCAGTACGCTTTTGAGCGAGCATGTCTGCGCAGCAAGATATCTACCGCGCGGCTACTCCATGAAAAAGGAGCACGCCCACAACCAGGTAGCGTGATGGGACCGTGCGAGACACTGAGCGCAGCCGGGCTTGCGCTTCAGTTCGAGCTAGGCGCCGAACTTGTGGATGAAAAGGGCGATCCGCTCGCTCCTATCTGCCTGCTCTTAGAAACCTACTCGCGCAATCCGGAGGGCAAGCATGGCTGCATGGAAGTCATCGCGAAGCGTAGCATTACCTGGCCGGATACCCCGGTCTTCGCTATACATCAGGGACGACTAGATCTGCTTCAGGAGCACGTGAAGCGCGACCCCGGCATACTGAACCGGCAGTATTCCCATACCGATATCTACCCACGCGCGCTCGGCTGCCATGAGGATCCCACCGAGGCGCTCTGCGGTACCCCACTGGCTGGGGGCACGCTACTACACCTGTGCGTGGACTTCGATGAATACGCGATTGCCGAGTGGCGACCGGCCAACGGCGCGGATGTGAACACTCCGGCGGCTATAGATACTGATGGATTCGGGGGACACACGGCACTCTATGGCTGCGTGGTTTCACAGCCGTACCGCGTTGGTCGAGACAACATTGCCATGACGAAACTGCTTCTCTCACATGACGCTACTACCGATATCCGCGCCAATCTGCAGAAAGAGCTGCGTGGAGTCGATGATGAAACTCTGCATATCTACCCAAACGTCACACCATTGGAGTGGGGCAGGCGGTTCCATGACCAGGACTGGGTGAACCCCGCTGTCATGGCGCTGATTGCCTAGTTCTTATGGGCTCGCCAGTAGGCCAGCCTCTGGTCCAGCGTGGGGGTAATCTGATCTACGCTGGACCAGGAATCTTC
Source organism: Armatimonas sp. (assembly GCA_049840835.1). Taxonomy (GTDB): domain Bacteria; phylum Armatimonadota; class Armatimonadia; order Armatimonadales; family Armatimonadaceae; genus JANLTX01. Next base: position 82,100 of record JASGJG010000021.1, read on the forward strand.
CATGGCAAACAGGTCCGCGCTGGGAAACGCCTGGAGTAGATCGCTGGTGTAGCGCCGCTCGTAGTACCACTGTGCGAACTGATTGCCTTCGTCGTTGAAATCTTCGTTGGTCAACTGGCAGTCGCTATTGTGGATAAAGAACTCTCCCGGTGTGACTTCACGCTGTAATAGCTCGTCTTTTACCTCTTCGTGAAATCTGCCCAGCATCCCCTGCTCGGCAGCCCAGGCAAGAAACAGAGAGATAAAAACCGCGCACTGCTCGGGAGTATGCGTGGCATCAGCGTGGTAGGTAGCATCGTCGTACTTCATACTGCAGATACTCCACAGAGCCGATTCCACCGGGAACGATACCTCGCCTATATTTCCGAGTCAGGGTAGAATTTAGCTACTATGGATGACGCTCAGCGTACTAGAGGCCGTTGGCTCCATACTCGTGTTGTAGAGGGAAACACTCTCTCTTTAGAGGAGCAGGCAGAGCTGGAAAGCTACTACGCCGAAATAGAGGCCACGGCTCCGGATGTGAACCATCTACGACTAGAACGGCTGGAGTCCCAAAACGAAAACCTGGAAACTCTGGTCGCTCGGAGCGAGGCGCTGGTGGAGTATCTATGCGCCGTGCGGCACGCCGCATAGCCTCCCGTATCGATGAAGATACTACTCTCGTCCGGACTCCTTCAAGGGAGCCCTTGGTGCACCAGAAGCCGCTCATGCTGTAGCCCAGGGCTGGCAGCGCGTTTTCCCGGATGCGGAGCTGTTGGAGCTACCTGTCGCCGATGGCGGCGAAGGAACGCTCGATGTATTGCTGGCGGCCACAAGTGGCGAGCGTATTACCCAGACCGTTACCGGACCGCTGGGCGAACCTGTCGAAGCATCGTGGGGCCTGCTCCCCGATGGGACCGCTGTTGTCGAGTTGGCGCAGGCAGCAGGTTTAAGCCTCGTTCCCCTTGACCGTCGCGACCCAAAAAAGACAACTACCGCAGGAGTTGGCGAGCTGATAAACACTGCTTGCCGACGCACCAGTAAGCTCATTGTTACACTAGGTGGCTCGGCCACCAACGATGGTGGAGCTGGCATTCTTCAGCAGCGGCTTTGAACTACTTTGACCCTGCTACAGAAGCGGGTGGCGCTGCTCTTAAGCAGCTACGCGGATTTTATGGTTCGCCGAAGCATCTGGAAGGCTACGATGTCCGTATCGCCTGTGACGTAGATAATCCACTGACCGGGCCACGAGGAGCCAGTGCGGTGTTCGGGCCACAGAAGGGAGCTACACCTGAAGACGTGGCGCTGTTAGATGCCGCGCTGGTGAACTACGCGAAGGTTCTGGGACTGCCTGAACAACCCGGCGATGGTGCGGCAGGCGGCGCAGCCTACGGCCTACGCTGGCTCTTCCCCAAAGCGAAGCTGGTGCCCGGCATTGATCTGGTGCTAGACGCCATCGGATTCGACAAGCATTTGGAGGGCGCCGATCTGGTGCTCACAGGCGAAGGTCGATTAGATACTCAGACACTTGGCGGTAAGGTTGTGGCAGGAGTCGCGAAGCGGGCCAGAGCGAAAAACGTACCTGTAGTGGCGCTGGTAGGGGGAATCGGGGGGGATGTGAGTGGCGCAGCATTGGCAGAGGCTGGGGTAGCCGCTGCACTACCCCTTGCTCCTGGCCCCTGCACGCTTAGCGAATCCATGGAAAACACGGCTAGTTGGCTGGCAGACGCGGCTGAGCGCAGTGCCCGACTAGCTTACCTCAGGTAGTCGGGCAGGATCAGATTCTCTTGCGTGGCCCAGCGCTGCACGACTTGCCGAGCGCGTAGCAAGACAGCATGCTCATCGCTGGCAAGACGCATATAACTCCCCCTGCCGTCTGCGGAGGGAATCGCATTGCACCAACCACGCGCCTCGGTAATCTGCCCCTGGCGGCTTATGGCAATGGTCATCACACGTAGCCAGCCGCCATTGGTGGGCGGGCCCTGTACCTGGAGAGACCAGATAGAGACGCTACCCCGAGCGCATGACGGTGCATAGGTCGCCACACAGTGCCGCATAGCTGCGCCCTCAGCACTTAGCTCTTTGGCTGTGGTTAACTCCCGAAGCTGCCAGCGCCAACTGCCTTTAGAAAGAGCAAGACCTTCGCGCCCGGTGGATTCCCAGTCTCGAACACGCCCCTGCTCTATCTTCACAGTGCGCGTATGCCAGACACTCATACGCTCCAACAGCGCTCCCGCAGTACGCCCTTTTAGCGTGAAGCCCACAGGTAGCCGATCCCTATCTCCTCGCTCGTGCGGCGTGATGCGCTCCCCAGCGCAGATAGTCATAGAGTGGACCTATCTGCACCGGGTCTAGCATGGGGTTATCCGCCACAAAGCGAACAAAGGTCTCCCAGAACGGTTCGTCACGAAAACTTCGTCCCAGCGGAGTAGTCGTCAATGCCCGCGTCTGGCGCTCGCTCATTCCCATGCCACGCGCCTGTCCCCAGCGCAAAGCCTCTTCTGGTGTCAGAGAACCGGGCACCTCTGTATGAATCAGGTGAGCCATCTTGCGGGTAAGGGTAAGCGGCAGGCTGGGAGCAGAGTAGAGGCTGAGCCCTCGCGCCACATGTCGCCACCACCCGATAGCCTGTGTATTCAGTTCCGGATGAAAGAAGGCTCCATCCAGGCAGGCAGGTACGCTCCACTCGGCCAGCAGGTGCCTGGCAAGTGAGCCAAACTGTCGCTCGGGATTGTGTGAGCCAGGCTGCCAGGTCTCCAGCGTACGGATCCAGTACGGCTGCAATCGGGCCAGAACGAGGAGGCCACCCATCCAGAGAGTTACCTGGCCCGAAGTCATAGCGCCCTATAGCTCGCTCTTCTAGCAGAAACCGACGGCGTTGAGCCAGTATCAGCAGAGGGAGCACGGCTTCACGCGCCGCACGACCAAGGGGCTTGGCACAGCGAGAGATAGCCCATAACTCACGCCGAGAAGTCTGTGTTTCATCGAACATCCCACTGAGCGCCGCCTCTAAAACGGCCTCTGGGCGGCGCTTGAGCTGCCGAGCCATGTCTAGCGAGTGCTTCCAACTCGCTTCTCGGTAGAGCTGCACTTCTTGCTCACGCTCACGGGAAGTCTTGCGAGTCGTGGCACGCAAGCCATGTTTTTCGCACCAGCGGATATAAGCAGGCGTGCTCGTCAGTCCCAGTTTCCTGAGATGGGTATAGAACTCAGTATCCTCCGCTTGCGTTTTCACGCTGCTTTATCGCGGTGTGCAGGAGAGGAATTAAAAAGCGCTCCCCTGTGATGCATCACAGGGGAGCGCTTTTCGAACAGCTAACCCAGCGGCAACTCGGTGGTGGAGTCGCCGAACTTCACAGCGGGGACTCCCATACGGCGGAGCATTGCCAGGTGCAGGTTGCAGAGCGGGGTGCGCGCGTCGTACTTGCGGTGTTGCCCCGTTGCAATCGTACCGCCTCCCTTGCCGCCCAGAATCACTGGCAAGTCATAGGGGCTATGGGCGTTGCCATCGCGCATGCCGCCCGCCAGCAGAATCATGGAGTTATCCAGCACGTTCTGGCCGTTGCCATCGGTCATGCTCTTCAGGCGCTCTAGCAGATAGGCATACTGGCCCGTGTGCCACTGACCGATTTTCTTGTACTGCTCCAGCTTCTCCGGTTTGTTCTCATGGTGGCTGATCTCATGATGCCCGCCATTCACGCCAGGCAGGAAGCTGAAGTTGCGCCCGGTAACTTCGTTGCCGAACATAAAGGTCGCCACGCGGGTGGAGTCTGACCAGAACGCCAGCGCGATCAGGTCCATCATAATCCGAGTCTGCTCGGTGTGGTCCACGCCGCGCTTCTCCGCCGGAACATCGTAGTAGCTCTTGATACGTCCGCCCAGTTTGTCGATCTCGGCGCGAAGCAGGGGTTCATCCAGCACATTCTGTTTACGGCGGGCGGTATCGAAAGCGATGCGCTGCTCCACGGCACGAACGGCATCCAAGTACTCAGTCAGCTTGACCCGGTCCTGCGACGAGATTTCTTTGCTGAGGCGCTTCGAGTCTTCCAGCACCGCATCTAAGATGCTCTTATCTTTGGTGGGGTCTAGCTGCGTGCCCTTACCGCGGGTGAACAGGCGCTCGAATGCCTGGCGCGGATCTATCTCACGGCTAACAGGAGTAGTAGGCGACGACCAGGAGATGTGCCCGCCATAGAGCGTGGTCAGACCGACATTGGTATCTACAAAGGTCCAGGGGGCTTCTAGCGAAAGCTCCAGGCTGGGCAGCGGAGTCAGGTTCCCGAGTCTCTGGGCGACTACCTGGTCCAGCGAGACACCGCCGCAGCGCAGCTCTTTACCCGTGGTCTTGGTAATAGTGGTACCGGTGAGCAGTGGGGCGACTTTGTAGTAGTGGCCGTCTCCCTCGATACTGCCCTTGTTCATCAGCTCGGTGAGAACGTTAATCTCCGACTTCACGTTCGCCAGCGGTGTGAGCAGCTCGGTCAGCTCGAAGTTGGCACCGGTGTCTTTGGGGGTCCAGTGGTTCGGATTCACGCCATTGGGCATGTAGAGCGCCGCGAACCGCACCGGGCGCTTGCCCTCTGCCGCGGCTCGTGCCTGTTTCGGCTGCATCGCTTCTAGCAGCGGCAGGGAGATAGCCACTCCCGCGCCCTGCAACATGGTTCGTCGTGAGATCGGTTCCATAGTTTAATTGTACTACAATGGATACCTATGACTGCACGCATCGTGCCCTTTGCCGGTATCCCGTTTTATGTCGCCACCATCGACCCGACGAAAGAGGACCTTCGCTTACTCTGGAAAGACGAGCGAGGGCGGCGCTACGGTAGCTTCGACAGTGTGGAGCGCAAGGCAGTTGCAGAAAAAAAGACTCTTTTATTGGCCACCAATGCGGGAATTTTCCGCCCCGGCTATATTCCCTTGGGCTTATACGTAGAGCAGGGCCAGACCCGGATACCACTGAACCGTTACCATGGCGGCGGCAACTTCTTTCTAAAGCCCAATGGCGTGTTCTATGTGACCAGGCAGGGCCGTGCCGGGGTCTCCGAAACCGAGGCGTTCGCCCGGCAGAAACCCGGCCCGCTACGCCTGGCGACACAGTCTGGTCCACTGTTAGTAAACAAGGGCAAGATTCACCCTAAGTTCACCCGTGGCTCCGCGAATCGAAACTGGCGCAACGGCGTGGGCGTGACGAAAGCAGGCAAAGTAGTCATAGCCCTCTCTGAACTACCCGTAAACCTCTATGACTTCGCCGCTCTTTTTCGTGATGAGCTAAAGTGCCCAGATGCGCTCTACTTAGATGGCGGAATCTCCGGCATGCGTTGCCCCCAGATTCGCTGCCGCCACGATGGCACCGGAAACTTCGCCGGAATCCTGGCTGTGCTGGGAAGTTCCTAAGACCTCTCCCCTTGTCCCTTTTAACCTCCCTCTTGAGTGCTCCTTTGTCGCCTCGTCTCCCTCCGGCTATATCCTCACTTCGTTCGGGCGAAGGGAGAAAATCACCTCATCTGCCTCTGCTTAGCCAAAACCGGTGGCATTACACAAGGAAGAATTCGGAAAAGACTCAGATAGGCGCCTTGCCCAAGACCAGCGCTAAGATTTGTACTTGTAGTGGTCTTCCTCCTTCGCGGAGCCGGAGGGAGACGAACGAGCAATGCAAGATTCAAGAGGAGGTTACTCCACGGAAAACAACGAGGGACGCCATGGATCGAGCGTGAAGCGTAGCTCATTGGTGCGGCCCAGCTTCTTCCCAGTCCAGAGGTCGGTTACCATGCCGGGACGAACGAGTGTGGCGACGACCTCGATAGGCTTCTCTAGTACGGCATTGCCTCCAGCCTGCTGCAGGGATTCGCTCATCTGATAGGCAATGCCGCGCTCAAAAGCCAGTAGGCGAGTCTTCCCCTCGCGGAACCGATGCACGCGTACCCTATCGGCGGCACGCACCCGAACATCAGGGGGCGGTAGCTGCTGGGTTAGCCATAGGGGAAAGCCCATATCCGGTGTTGGCTTCAAACGAGTGGCCGCATAATCCCCAGCCTCACCAGGAAACGAGCGTGTGGTGAGCACAGGAGCGTTTATCAGTTTGCCACGGCCATCGAACGCACCTACCGGACCGCTGGAGAGTACGCGCGGCATGCGGACCAGTGCCTGTCGCTCCGCGTCCTTGAGAGCATAGCTGTGCGGCAGAACTATTGTGGAGCCAGTGGGCAGAGTCTCGAGCTTCACAGAGAACTGTGGGGTATAGCCAAGATCCTGCAGGGCGGCTAGCCAGGCAGCACGTACCTGGGCATGGCGGTTGTGCTCCGCTTCATAGCTGGAGAACCGGCGGTGCCAGGTAGAACCATCTACGGTCGATTCCAGCAGCCAGGCGATTTGAATACTCGGCTGGGAATAGTGAATATAGATCGGATCTTGCTCCCGTGTTGCCTGTGCAAAGCGCTGCGACAGCGGTCCCTGTAGCTCTTTCAGCACTGGAGCCAGAGCTTTTCCCCTTGGGGTGAGCGGCCAGTCTGGCTTACCAAAGTCAATACAGTCCTCGCTCCACCAGATAATGCAGCCGGTATCGCCTAGCAGGCGGAGGTGCCAGAGTCTGCGTTGCGCCGCGCGAGCGTCTTGCTCGCCTACCGTGGTTAGCTGTGGCTTGCCTGGCATAAAGCTGCCCCATATCTCCCGTGCGGAGCCTATATCATAGGGCTCTACCCAGTCCAGCGCAGTCGCTAGTCGGGCCAGGTCATAGCCGCCGAAGGCAGAAGGCATCTGGGTGCCCTCTATGCCGACTTTTGCTTGCGAATCTACCGCTTTCAGGGAGCTACGCAGGCTGTCCAGGGTGCGAGCTAGAGCCACATCCATGTAGGTGCGGAAATCACACCAGGGGGAGAAATTCCAACAGGTAGGCGCTTTCTTCGCCTCGGTAGGGCTGAACTGAATCGCCTGAACAGCACCCCAGTCCGGGTTGCCTCGTGGCTCGGCATCTCCGCTGGCCATGCGGTTCTTGATACGGTCGGTCGAAAATGGTTTTACATCATCCCAGCGGGCAAACTTCGTCTCCCACTGCGCGTTCAGGGCATCCAGGGTGGGGTATTGGCCTTTTAGCCATTCTCGGAAAGCAGCCAGCGAGGCGGGCGAGAAATCGTAGTCGAAGGGGTTTGCGGAGATAGTGACCGAAAGCTCATCCCTCAGATCGTAGAGTACAGGTTTGTTGGCCTTATGCATCCGCGCGGCGCTTTCTACCCGGCTCTGCGCCTCGCGTTTCCAGATGGGGTCATCGAAACAATACTCCCGCCCAAAGGCGGATTCGGGGCGGCCCTCTTTGGTCCAGCGAGTTACAAAGGGATCCCAGTCTTTCACCGCGGCGTTCCACTTTAAGCAGAGACCCCGGTTAACGATGTTCTCTACGTAGTAGGGCAGTTTTGCACCTACAAAACGCGCGGGATCTTCATCGCCCGTGACCATACCGGTATTCACGCCCAGCTCTTTCAGGCGCTGAAGCAACAGAGGAAAACGGGTCGGATCTTTCTTGTAGGTGTCTCCCAGCCAGAGGATGACGGTGTAGGGGCGCTCCGTCGCGGTGTCCATGGCGCATTGTACAATGCCCTATATGAGTCAGACAGTATCTACTGCCGTGATCGGGTACGGTTTTGCGGGTCGTTGCTTTCATAGCTATCTCATCGGGCTAACCCCCGGATTGCACTTAACCGGAATCGCATCCCGCGATCCAGAGACCCGCGCGAAAATTCAGCGTGACAGAAACTGCCACGCCTATGCCAGCTTTGAAGAAGTTCTAGAAGACCCGAACGTGGAGCTGGTAGTGCTCGCTACCCCGAATGCCGTGCACAGCGCACAGGCGATTCAAGCGCTAGATGCCGGTAAGAATGTGGTCACCGACAAGATTATGTGTCTCTCTCTGAAAGAGTGCGACGCCATGCTCGAAGCCGCCGAGCGCAACGGCAAGTTCCTGAGCGTGTTTCAGAACCGCCGCTGGGATGGAGATTATCTCACGGTTCGTTCGCTCTTAGACTCTGGGGAACTGGGTGACTTGCGCTTTGCCGAGCTCGCCTGGCAGGGCTTTGGCGCCTGGGGCGGCTGGCGCGGTCAGGCCGAGATGGGTGGCGGACGCTTCTTCGATCTGGGCGCTCACCTGGTAGACCAGCTTCTACTGCTATTTAGTAAACCGGTAGAACGAGTCTATGCCGTAATTCGCCGGGACTATGAGGGCAGCGATATCGACTCCGAGGCGCTGATAGTCGTCAGCTTCGAGGGAGGAGGCACCGGGGTCTGTGATCTCTCTGGAACGTCTGCTATCTCCAAGCCTCGCTGGCGTGTACAGGGCACAAAGGGAACATTTATCAAATACGGTCTGGATCCACAGGAAAAGGCCATGATTGCAGGCGAGATAGACTCTGCCGTAGAGCCAGAAGAAACCTATGGTCGCTTGCATGATGGTCAGACGGAGCGTGTCATTCCTACCCTCTCTGGCCGCTGGCGCAACTACTACGAATCCGTGGCCGATACTCTGCTGAATGGCACTCCGCCCAGTGTCCCCCTCGCCCACTCCCGCGCCGCCATGGCGGTTATCGATGCCGCGCTGGACTCTGCCCGCACCGGGCAGGCGATAAACCTGTGAATCTGTTGAAGCGGCTGTTTAAACAGCCGCTATCAGCTACACCTCCTCCTTACAAAACCATAGAGATCGTTCCCAACGTGCTGGCAATCCAGGTGTATTCCCACGCCATGGAAACCATGCTGGAGACATTCCCTTGCTGGACCTTTATCAGCAAGGGGCTGTCTACCATTAGGCAGAAGGAGATTATTGTCAGCCTAAAGCAGAAACCAGATGACAAGGAAGAAGAGATTTTCGATGCTGTTCTCAACTACTACAAAATAATTACTCGATTAGTCATGGACAAGAGGTATGTGGATCAAGGTGGCTTTACCCAGTTTGGCGAGCGTAAGTTCTTTGAACATCATTTGATTTACGTAGAGCCCCGATCTATCCCGGATGTGCCTGTGCCTCGGAACGCACTCTGTGTACTCATGGTGAATGAGGAAGAATTAGAGTGGTTCAAGAAATTTGGAGAACTACGTATTACCGCAAAGCTAGGAGCAGTAACCCGCCATTTTCCCTACCCTACCTGGTCAGACCGTGATCGAAAATCGGTTGTTTCCTCACAGGATTACGAAGCAAGTATTCTTTCGAAAACTCCGATTTTAAGACAGCCTGAAGTCGCTATTTTTCGAGAAAAAGACGAGATTGTTTTAGAGCTAGAGAAAATCCACGCAGCCTATATTCAGAATGCTTTTGCCGAGTTTACTCCCGATATGCCACGAGTTTTTCTGGGCAAGCTTCCTACCGGGGCAGATGCTTGCCTGGCCTGGGATTCATCGTATGATGAGCCCTTTGCTATCTCAGCGCCCGACGGGCAGGGCAAAAAGCTGGCAGCTTGCTTTTTCCTCCTTAATGCAACCGATGAAGCCGCAGAAACGATTGCACCGCTGGAAGATGGTTTTGCTGCTGTTATTTCCTACGCTACCCTTCAAAATTTTAATCAGGCGCTACAGACGATGAAGCCATTCCGCCTGCCAGGCAAGTTTCGCCTTCAGTGGGTCTAGCTGCCAAAAACAAATCGGCCTGGGGAAAACTCCCCAGGCCGATTGCGTTACGTTATAGAACGTAACCGCCGCTTAGCCCGCCAAAACTGTAGAAGCTACCAAAGCCTCCCCAACCTCCGAAGTTGCCGTTAGGTAGGATGGTGAGGCCACCAGCGGCTGGACCATTCAGTGGACCACCGAGAACTATGGGGCCACCTAGAAATATTGGGGGCGACGGGTTTACGAAAGGATACGGGTTGTAATAAGGGAGCGTAGCGGCATAATTCTGCGACTCGTCTACATAAGGAGTGATGTCCGGCGTAGATATCACAGGAGCCGCCTGGCGCTGTCTCACGACATAGACGCCATTCTCCCTGGTGTAGGTAAGCGGAGTCGTCGAGTTGCGCATGATCAGCTTGATCGCGGTCTCAAACGGCTGGTTACGAATCCTCATAGTTACGTAGCCGTTGATCTGTGGATCGATGCTGGACTGAAGACCCGCCTTACTGAAAACCTGCTGCAGAGCGGTACGAACAGGTACGTCCCGAAGGTACATGCTTACGCGTGGCAGCTTGTACTGCGCATGGGCAGTGACCGGAACAATCGCCAGAGCACTCAGGGAGAGCGCTGCCAGTATAGGAGTATAGTTTGTGTGTTTCATCGTGATTCCTCTTTTCGTCTCTCTTACAAAACATAGAGAGGAATAGGCTCAAAGGTTCACTATATTTTTCCCTAAGATGCAAATAATTTTAATTGACCTGATGGAGTGAGTGTAAAAACAAAACCGGCCTGGGAAGCTTCCCAGGCCGGTGTGCAGTAAAGAGGGGATATTTAGAAACCGCGTCCGCCACCGAAGGTGCCGCCGCCGATTCCACCACCCAGGCTGCCGCCTCCAAGACCTCCGCCGAAGCTGCCTCCACCAAGACCCCCGAGGCCACCGCCTCCGAAGCCCCCGAGACCTCCTCCGCCAAATCCACCCAGGCCGCCTCCACCGAAGCCGCCTAAGCCACCGCCGCCCAGGCCACTGCCGCCTCCAAGGCCTCCACCCAAGCCTCCGAGACCTCCACCACCGATGCCTCCGAAGCCGCCTCCGCCGAATCCACCGCCGGATTGCTGAGAGCGGCTAAAGGGATGCAGGAACAGCATGGGACCGATGAGCTGCTGAAGGTCCATCGCGTCGATATAGGTCAGCGGGATAATGTCCGCTGGACGGCGCTGAGGCTCATCCACATCTGGGGCAACATCCGCAGTACTTGTTATTGCGGGAGCTGCCGGGCGTGGCTTTACAATGTAGACATTGTCCTCTTTTACATACGTGAGAGGAATCGTAGCCGTGCGCATAATAAGCTTCATCGCGTTCTCAAACGGCTGATCGCGAATCTTCAGAGTCACGAAGCCACTAACCTGCGGATCAATGGAATACTGCACGTTAGCGCTGTTGAAAATCTGCTCTAGAGCGCTACGAATCGGCGCATCCCGAAGGTCAATGCTAATGGGTGGCAGCTTATCCTGCGCATGGGCAGTCACAGGAGCAATAGCCAACGCGCTCAGGGAGAGCATTACCAGAAGGGAAGCATACGGTCGATGTGTCATGTTAAGTCCTCTTCTCATCCTTCTGGACATTCCGAGTCTTTCTTACAAAGTTTCCTTCAAATAAAATTACAAACTAGCAATCAGAAAGGTTCGATTTATTTTTTCTGCAAAGCGCGAAAGAAATTTTCCCCACTGGTGAAGATGCTTCACAATGAAACTTAGCGATGGATTGGCGGCTCAAGCAGAGCGGCAATGGACGATGTTTCGGATGACGGTGGGGCGGATTACCGAGGACCAGTGGCATGCGGGAGAGCATAATGGCCTTGTACCCGCACGTATTGCGCTACATGCGCTTCAGTGGGCGGATTACTATATCCAAGCCGACCCGAATTCATTCAATCCGAAAGAGCGCTTCGGGGTAGACGCGAACGATGATCCTGCCTCCCTGCCAGATAAAGCCGCGTTTCGTGCGTACCTAGACGATGTTGCCGCTCGCACCGATACCCATCTGCGCGGCCTGAATGAGGCGGACCTGTTCGCGGAAGAATCCCTCTTTCCTTGGACCGGCACCACCACCCTGGAGCGGATTCTCTACACATTTCGGCACACCACCTACCACCTGGGGGAGTTGAGTTACGTGCTGCGCCACCATGGCGCCAGCACGACCGAGTGGCGGTAGTACTACCTGCCCCCAGCCTTACAGGCTGGGGGCAGGTAGAAGTATTTAGCCCACTTTATAGCGGAGCACATTCCAGCTAAGCGGCTCCAGAGTCACTGTGCCTTTGCTACCATCCAGCGGGGCGAGGGAGAGAGTCTTCGGTGAGACTGTGCTCTCATCGTCTACCGAGTTCACGGCGTCCATATTTGAATTGGCGACAGTGATGTGCTCGATGGGGGTGAGATTACCGAAGGCCCGCAGGTCCAAGTCCAACTCGAGCGGTGCTCGATTCGGGTCTCGGTTGATGGCGAAGATGGTCAGCTCCTCGCCGTTCTCAGAGAGAGTCGCGACGGTTTTCAATACGCTCGCCTGTTCACGGGCCTTGCTGTCATACTTCGGTGCCTGCACTGTGGCACGCAGGGCGGTTCCTCGGCCATAAGTAGACGCATGGAAGAGTGGCCAGTAGATGCTCTGTCGCCATGCCCGCCCGCCTGGCTCCGTCATAATCGGAGCAATTACGTTGACCACCTGCGCAATACAGGCAACCTTCACGCGGTCGGCGTGCTCCAGCATGGAGAGAATCATGCCACCGACAACTAAGACATCCGCCATATCGTAGATGTCTTCAAGCTGCGGGCGCACATCATCCCAGCGCTCGCCGTTATTATTCCAGCTGCCGGAGTGGTACCACACATTCCACTCATCGAAGCTGAGGTTGATAGTTTTCTTGCTCTTCTTGGTAGCCTTGACCGCATCGCAAAGAGAGATAGCCTCGGAGATGAAGTCGTACATATTGTCTGGCTCGGCTAAGAAGCTAGCGAGATCTTTCTCACGGTTGTTGTAGTACGTATGCAGAGATAGATACTCTACATTTTCGTAGCACTCGTTGAGCGCTTCCCATTCCCATTTGCCGAAAGTAGGCATGGTTCTGCCCGAAGATCCACAGAGAATAGTTTCAATGGAGCTATCTACCCACTTCATGAGCTTGGCAGATTCATTGGCTACCCGGCCATACTCATAGGCAGTCTTGGCACTCATCTGCCAGGGGCCATCCATCTCGTTGCCAAGGCACCAGACTTTGACATTGTGCGGCTCTGCCCAGCCATGAGATTTACGCCAATCAGAAAGCTGAGTCCCTCCAGGGTGATTGCAATACTCTACTAATCGTCGTGCATCATCTGGTCCGCGAGTCCCTAGATTGACCGCCATCATAGGTTCCGTGCCTACTTTTTTGCACCAGTCCATAAACTCATTGGTGCCGAACTGGTTGGTCTCCGTGACTCCCCAGGCGAGCTCTAAGCGCCGAGGTCTGGATTCTCTTGGTCCAACGCCGTCTTCCCAGTTGTAGCCAGAAACGAAGTTGCCTCCGGGATACCGCATGATAGGCATTTTCAGGTCTTTGACCAGGGAGATTACGTCTTCTCGGAGACCGTTTTCATCCGCAGTGGGGTGCCCCGGTTCGTAGATACCGGTGTAGATATGGCGGCCCAGATGCTCTGCAAAACCGCCATACACACGAGGGTCAATAGACGAGATGGAGAAGTCCTTATCCAGGACCAAAACCGCTTTGTTCATGGTCCCTAGAGTACGCCCGATGTTTGTGTTTTGCCATGGGCGAATCGTCATAGTGCCTTCGTGATTTGCACGTGAAACCTACTCGTTCTCCTCAGTCGAGGCAGAAAACGACCTTTCTCATTTAATGGTTATGGAAAGCTAGAAATGGAGACGTAGACGGGGGTCACGCATTATATTTCGCAGGTGCTCGGCTCTAGGGTCTCTATGCTTGCCGGTACCAACTATTAGCCAGTGAGCAGGCTCCGAAGGCGAGAGTTTCAATCCATACCAGTAATCGAAATGAAGAGAGGTAAGCCACTCTGTCTGCTGTGGGATTTCCTGGAATTCCAATTCCAGAACTCTACTCAGTATCTGGTCGAACTCGACACATTCAATTTGTGACTCCGTGTCAAAACGTGGCAGCATGGGCGTTATGGTTTCGCCGGTTTTTATAATGCGAAGATAACACTGTGTGTCGTGCTTTCGCCAGAGCACCGCATCTATTCCAGAGCCGCCCCACCAGCTCCGAATACAGCAAAAGTAAGCGTCCGCCTTTGCTTTTCTAAGCGTTATATGTGGTTTGCGTAGCTCTTCTGGTAGTTCCACTATAAACCTCACGTCACCCCTAGTTATTTAGAGGATTCCTTACACTCTATAACGCGTATCAGGGTTTCTGTGAAGTTGCGGAATCCCAGGCGTTCATAGAGGGAGCGGGCGACAGTATTCTCGGTAGCGACGTGGAGAAAGGGAATCTCGCCGCGCTGGAGCTGTCGGTGCATCACAAAGGTCATGAGGCGGCGAGCCAGGCCACGGCCTTGAAAGTCCGGGTGGGTACAGACAGCGCTGACTTCTCGGAGTGGTGTGGCATAGAGGCGTTCGCCTGTCATGGCGCAGAGCCTGCCGTTTTCAAAGACACCGAAGTACTCGCCAAGCTCCATGGTGCGTGGGCCGAAGGGGCCGGGACGAGTGAGAGCGGTTAGCTCCATAGCTTGCTCAGTATGCTCGGGGCCTAAGCGGACGATGCCTTCGGGGTCTGGCGAGGAGATTTCTGTGCCCTGCCAGAGCATACGGAGCACCGGGAATTCGTGCTCTATTCGCCAGTTGGTGGGCAGGTGCTCGGTCCAGAAGTAACAGTAGAATTTTTCACCGGGAGTGCAATGCGAGGCAAGCGCATCGAAATCCGGGTGCTTCGGGTCAGCAAACGCGGCGAGGGGGGAGATGCCTGGAGCATAGCGGCGTGCCGTATCCGTTCCCAGAGTGAGAGGACGCTGAGAGCCACTCAGGGCGTTCCAGAAGATGTGATTGAGTTGTTCCACGGTGAGGTTATGTAGCTAGGAGCAGCAAACTATGTCGCCTTTCTCGCGGCCTTCCGCTTAACTAAAAGTTTAAACCTGGCAGCGGTAGTTCCTTCCCGCAAACAAAAAAGAGCGCCCATCAGGGCGCTCTTTAGATAAGTCTCAGGCTTTACTGGAGAGTGTTGGGCACTCGCTGGAAGCTCGTTACCTGGAACGAGTTTTCCTCGCTGGGGAAGAACGGCGGCGGGTTGTCCGCGGCGCGCTGATCGTAGTTGCGGTTCACTCGGAAGCCTGCCAGCAGGTTGGAGTTTGCGTCTACCTGTCCGAAGGTACCGTTGTTCTTGGCGATATAGCCGCCCAGAAGCTTGAAGTTACCTGCTGCGCGCCCTGCGACCGTGTTGCCGCTAGCATCGGTGGAGCTCCGCGGGTTCTCAGCATCGAAGGTGTCGTAGGCCATGATAGTGGCATGGAGCGACATATCGGTGAGTGCGGCGCCACTGGGGGTGTACTGCTTAATCTGAATGTTGCGTGCTACCAGACCGAGCGTACCCGACTGCGTGGTTGCCGCTGCCGAATTGGACTTGGGATTGTTCGCATCGGAAAGATCGCTGGCCAGGTTGGCGTAGACAACGCCACCATCCAGGCTAATCTTTTTATCCGCATCCGTAACAATAGTCAGGTCGTTTGTCTTGCTGACATCTGTCCCACTCATCACATTGTTGGCTACCACTCCAGAGAGACCCGCGACGTCGCCAGTGCTGTACACAACTCCGTTTGTCGTACCATTCAGCGAGGTCGCTGTGCCGGTTACCCAGGGAAGTAAAGAGGTTGCTCTGGTATCTTTTTGAATGGTGGTGGTATTGGTAGCGCGATTGATAGTGACAATCGTGCGTGTCTGTACCAATCCTTCGGACTGGTAGATTTCCATACCCTGAACCGTGCTATCTGTTCCGCTGGCGCTGAGCTTGATTCGATCTACGGGGCCTTTGATAAACACACCGCCGGTGGTTTGTCCGCCACTGGAGGGGATCTTCACACCGGTAGTGGTGCTGGGCTCACTGGTACCCGCCAGAGCGGCAGTGTACTGCTTACCACTCTGAGTGGGCATCTTGACAACGGGCTGCCCAGTTAGTGGTGCCGCATTGGTTCCCATGATGTTGTTCCACTGGGTGCCGGTGGGAGCAGTGACTGTACCCGCGACATTCTTGTTCCACTGGATCTGATTGGAAGCCATGGAGGTCGTGAAGCTATCCGCGCCGTTGTAGCCAAAGATTTTCTGAGTAGAAGTAGACTTCCAGAGAATGTTCAGCACGGCAGACGAATCTACAGCAGTTCCTGCGGAGTTGATTCCATTGATGTGTACGGGACCATTGAAGAAGGTATTGTCTTGTACCCACCAGTTCGCCGGACACGTATCACAGAACATGGCGTAGCGGGCAAAAGTCTTCTCGGTAATCACCACGCGGATAATCTGGGTGATGCCCATGTACTCACCAACCGATTCCGCCACAAAGAGTCGACGGTTGTTGGTGGCGTTCTTGGTGTAGGGGTAGAGTCGCACACGCATCTTACCCGTAGAGCCACCGAAGCTGGTACTGATCTCGTCGTAGTTGCCTACCTGAGTGGCTCCATAAAACGATGTACCCGCTAGAGAAGGAGGACCGGCCTGAAGTACCGAGTTAATGGCACTACCGTTGTTGAGCCACTCTACCAGAAGGCGGGCACCCGACTCTGCCAGGCTCTGTGCGGCCAGGGCGTAGGCACGTCGCCGTCCAGACCACATCACGTTGTCCGAGTGACCTGCTAGCCCACCTGCTTCATCGGTCGCTCGTCCGTTTGCAAGCGCTCCCAACAAAAGCATCGTGAGAATCATTAGCATGACCAGCATAGCCCCCACGAGGGCCATACCTCGCCGCCGTATTGGGGTTTTTCGTATGGCGGTGATCATCGTTTGTTCTCCTCAGTAGATTCTGCGATTAGGTGATGGAAGCTAACTCGTAGCCCCAGGTCCAGCGGCTTAGGCGTCGGTGTGGGTGTCGCCGTCGGTTTCGGTGTCGGTGTTGGCGTACCCGTTGGTTTCGGTGTCGGTGTTGCCGTCGGCTTTGGCGTCGGCGTGGGTGTTGGCGATGGTGTGGGTGTCGCGGTCGGTTTCGGTGTCGGCGTGGGTGTCGCGGTCGGCTTGGGTGTTGCCGTCGGCACTGGCGACGCGGTCGGCTTGGGTGTTGCCGTCGGTACTGGCGTTGCGGTGGGCTTGGGCGTTGGCGTCGGTGTCGCGGTCGGTACCGGCGTTGGCGTACCCGTTGGTTTAGGCGTGGGTGTTGCCGTCGGTACCGGCGTGGGTGTCGCTGTTGGCTTTGGCGTCGGTGTTGGCGTCGCGGTCGGTGAGGGCGTCGGTGTCGGTGTCGGCGATGTGTTGGGCGAGGGCAGGTTCGACGTCGGCGGGATGATCGGGTTGACGATCGCTCCCAGCGGCGAGTTACGAATCAACACCGAGCGACCAGGCAGTTTACTGACCTTGTCTTTGCTTTCACTGGACTGAATGCCATCGAGGGACCACTCTGAAGCCACAATCTTGACCGTAATCGACTTCGTAAGCCCCGTGCTCTGCCGTGCAAAGGTAACCGCGTTCCATTCCGAGGAGACAAACTTGCTCAGCAGTCTCTCTCGCGTTTTGACCACGTTGGAGCCCTGTCTCTCGAAGTACCAGGCCCACAGACAGGTGCCATAGCTCGGGTTAACCGAACCATCCGGGTTACCGCGGAAGATAAGAATACTCCGAGTCAGACTAGTGGACATACGGTCCACAACAGCATCGGCATTACTCAGGGTGACTTCTGAGCCGTTTACCGCACTGACCTTGGCGGTAGTAGTGGCCGGGAGCATCATGTAGATGCCTGTGTTGAGCGAGGCAGCCCACGATGACCACTCGGTACCACTCGGGCGCGTGGATTGATACTGACTCGCAGTGCCGAAGCTCCAGGCGTTGGTTCCTGTATCTGTGGGCAGGGTGATGATAACAGCCTCACGCAGCTCCTCAGCAACGAGCTGCATGGTCTTCTGCGATTCCTGCGAGGCGTTCCCGGAAGCGATCAGGCGTTGTGCGCTACGTCCGGTCTGAACGAACATCTCCATAGTCGCCATGAAAACCGCCGTCATGAGGGCGGTGGCTACCAGGAACTCAATTACTGTGAGGGCGACTTTCCGCCGGGGCTTGGGTTGCACGAGTTTTTTCATGGCTTTGATTACAGAATCGGATTCTCGGAGATAAAGGTGCGCGTGACATAGGTTTGCTGTCGCCCTCGAACATCACGCCATGTCACCTGAATGGTTGCCTGAATAACGGAATAAACGGTTGCTCCACTGACAGTAGAAGCGCTGGGAGTAAAGGGGGCAATACTGATCGTTCCTGCAGGATCGGAAACTCCACCTACGAAATACGTGTTCAAGTTGTCGCAAGTGGTGAATGTAGAGCTGCCCGATTGGTTGCCTGTGGTATTGTTGGCTGCGGTTGGGAGAGTGCCGTTACCATCTACAGCATTTAAGGTGTAGAGGTTACGATTGATATTTTCATAACCCGCTTCTTGCAGCTGGTTGACCTTGTGCATGGCCAGTGTCGCTGCCTGGGTGTAGTCGTTGCCGTAGCGCACCGAGCGCGCCGACATGGGAACGACGGCAGCTACCAGGAGCGCCATCAACGTAAATATGATTAAGGCCAGATAGACCTCAAAAAAAGTGAAGCCCGCGTTTTGTGTTCTCTGCTGATACCGCTGTTTCATGCCACAGTCTCCCTAGGTGTCACCCAACCCTTTTATCTAAGAGTGTCTCAGTGACAGAATTCGGGAGATTGGGAATACTTTCTTACCCTGGCAGATACCAGGTTTTTTTTACTCCAGCGGCCGACCGGGCCGCTGGTAAGAAATTACCTGGAAAGCGTTTTCTTCATTCGGGAAAAATGGGGGCGGATTGGTGACATTTCTCGCATCGAAATTTCTGGTCACACGAAGCCCGGTGAGTATGTCTCCAGTGCCCGAGGAGACTCCAAACGTCCCATTGTTCTTGGCAATATAGCCACCTAGCAGTTTGAAGTTGCCGGGCGGACGTGTCGAGGGCGAGTCGGCGCCAAAGGTATCAAAGGCCATGACCGTGGCATGAACCGAGAAATCGGTCAGAGGCGCGCCTGAGTCATCCGTCTCTGCAAGATGCACATTGCGCGAGACAATGCCTAGCGTGCCACTGGCTTCGTCTGGCTGAGCGGCATTCGAGAGCGGGTTATCCGGATTCGCGGCATCGGATACCTGGTTGGCATAGACGATTCCGCCGGTTATCTTCACGTCTTTATCCGAAGCCGTGGCTATGGTGAAGTCACTGGCCTCTGTTACTGTGGAGCCACTCATGACATTGTTAGCAACGACTCCAGACAGGCTATGAATATGGCCACTGCTATAAATAGCCCCATTGGGAATTCCTGAGAGGCTCGTAGGTGCACCAGCCACCCAGCTCGAGCCGGAGTTGGTCTGGGTAAGCACCGTGGTAGTGTTTGAGCCTGGGTCTATGGTAACCGTGGTGCGAAGCTGAGTGGCACCATCGGTTTGATAGATATCCATGGTCTGTATGGTGTTATCTGGACCGCCTGCGGAGAGCTTCAGCTTATCGATATCGCCTTTGATAAAGACCCCTGCCGTAGCCGTGCCGCCACTGGCCGGAACACTGACTCCGGTAGAAGTAGGCTCTGCCGTGCCGCCCAGAGCCGCATCGTGCTGCTTGGTTGTTGCTAGCGGCATCTTTACCGGCGGTACACCGAACTCCGGCGCCTGACCTGTGGCAAGTACACTCGCCCAGGTGGAGTTATCAGGCGGGGTCCATAGATTTCCGTTCGTGTTGTAGTGCCAATGCACCTGGCTAGCACTCAGCGAAGTCGTGAAGCTGCCCGGTCCGTTGTAACCGAAAATCTGATCGGCACCTCCTGATTTCCAGAGAATATTCACCACCGCAGCCGGGTCTACAGCTGTACCTGCGGCATCCAGGCCATTGATATGCACTGGGCCATTGAACCGGGTATTTCCGGCTACCCACCAGTTCGAAGGAGCACGGTCACTGAAATACGCGTAGCGCGCAAACGAGCTCTCCATGAGGACCATGCGAATCGTCTGCTGTGCGCCAGAATAGTCCCCCACAGTTTCTACTAGAATCAGACGGCGATTCTGCACAGCGTTCGATGTGTAGGGATAGAGCCGGACTTTGATAGTGCCATTGCCGGCGCCGCCACCCTGAGGCACAGTCAAGATGTCATAACCGCCAGACGGAGTCGCACCGAAAAAACCAGGCCCGAGTTGTGAGGGAGTCTTTGCGGTCAGTGGGTTGCTGACCATGCCACCCTCACCCAGCCACTGCAGAACCAGGCGCGACCCAGAGTCTGCCAGGTTCAGCGCGGTCTGCACATCGGTGCGCTTGCGAGCGGAAGCCAGTGCGCTGTCTCCGGTGCCGCTGAGCCCGCCCTGCGACGAGGAAGTAACGAGCGCGCCCAGCAAGAGAATGGCGAGCACTATAAGGAGCATTCCCATAGTCCCTGCCAGCGCCATAGCGCGCCGCTTTGTGTGTGGTTTCCTTGGGGTCATTGCAGTGGGGTCTTCGGGATCAGAGTTCGCATCGCCAGGGAGCGAGACTGGTCACGGCTATCTTTCCAGGTCATGATTATGGTGGCCTGAACCACGGTGTAGTAGATGCCTGACCCGGAGCCTTTCTGGCTGGGCATGTAAGGCGCCAGGTGTATCGTGCCGCGCGGATTGGCCCCGGCATTCACAAAGTAGGCGCTCAGATGGTCCGTTGTGGTAAAGTCTGCGGCTCCACTACCCGCGCCATCATCATTCGTGGTGGGTAGCGTTCCGGCATCGTCAACGACTCGCAGACTTGCCAGAGTCAGTCCATTTTGCTTGGCGTAACCCACACTCTGAAGCTGATCGATCTTGTGCAGAATCAGCGACGATGCCTGCACGCTATCGCTACTCTGCCTGGAGGAGCGGGCGGCCATCGGTACCGTGGTGGCTACCAGCAGCACCATCATGGTGAAGAACAGTATGGATAGAACGACCTCCAGCATGGTGAAGGCGCGGCGGTTTTTCTTCATGGCGTTCATCCGAGATGGATAGGCTCCGGTGTGGGTGTCGGTACCGGGGTAGGCGTCGGTGGTCCGGGCGTAGGCGTGGGGCCTGGAGTCGGTGTCGGCGGACCTGGTGTGGGTGTCGGTCCGGGAGTTGGCGTTGCCGGTGCGGGAGTCGGCGTCGGGCTGGGAGGTGGCGGGGCTGCTGGTACGGGCAGGTTCCCCCCGGTTGGCGCGGGTGGCATTGCCTGGTTGGTCAGGGGTGTGTTACGGAGCGTGATAGAGCGCCCGGAGAGCTGAGAAACCTGCTGCCCCGTGCTATCGTTGTTTTCGCTGGATACGGTGCGCCCCGGCGCCCACTCCGATGTCACCAGCTTGACCACAACTGCGCGAGATGGGGAGATAGGCGAGGCGCTAAAACTCAATGCATTCCAGACCGGCGCGAGGTTACGGACCAGTGCATGCTCCCCGGTCTTGACACCATTCTCAAAGTACCAGATCCAGAGATAGGTTCCGGACTGAGAGTCGATCAGCCCATTACTCCGGCCCCGAAAGAGAAGCGCGGAGCGAGTGATTGTCTGGCGGCGATCCAGAATGCCATTTGTATTGGTAAGAGCGATATTGCCGGAGCCGCCCCTTATCATCGCATCACTCTTAGGAGGCAGCGAGAGATAGCAGCCCGTATTGAGTTGGGATGCCCAGCCTGCCTCCCCAGGGTTGTTAGAAATATAGTTGACCGGATTGCCACCTACCCAGGCAGAGCTCGTGGGCAGGGTGAAACTGGCGCCTTCGCTGACTTCATCTGCCAGGGCCTGCAGAGCGTTCCCCGCACTCTTACTGCTATCTACCGACGACCCGACACGTGCCGTGGAGCGCCCGGTCATGACAAACATCTCCATTGTCATGAACAGGAGCATCAGCATCAGCGCTGTGCAAACCAGCACGGAAGCGAGTATCTGGCCGTGCTGCTGTGGGCGCCGGAATCGCATGGCATGTCTCAAAGTGTGTCTCTTACTGGCCAGAAGGCTTTCCCCCTATATTCGGTGAAAAGTCACTTATGCAAAAGAGTGCCGTTTTTTCTCAGAGTGGCCCCCTGGCGGGCGCTCCTTATACGCCTGCCGTTCGTGCGCAGGGCGAGCTGCTGTTTATCTCCGGTCAGCTCGGACTGGATCCGGAGACCAAGCAACCCTATGAAGACTTCGCGGCTCAAGTAGAAGGCGCTATCGCTGGTCTAAAAGGGCTGGTTGAGGCGGCAGGCGGCACGCTGGATAACATAGTAAAAACCACGGTTTTTCTCTCCGGTGACATGACCCGCTTCCCGGTGCTGAATGAGATCTATGCCCGGCATTTCAATGGCGAGGTTCGCCCTGCTCGCTCCACATTTGCGGTGGCGGCGCTTCCTGCGGGGGCCTTGGTCGAGATCGAAGCTATCGCCGTTCTGTAAGGCTAATGTTTCGAGCGTGCCATGGCACGCTCGAAACATTCGGGAGATAGCTCCCACTTAATCTTCTTTAGAAGCCTGGCAACTCTGCCGAGAATCCTTGGAGACAAGAGACGGCATGAGACTGGCCCAGACTATAGATACGCGGCTCCAGCAAACTCAGCGCATCGATCCAAGACAGATTCTCGCCAGCGAAGTTCTGGCCTGGTCTATCGGGGAGCTAGAGGCTGCGGTAGAGCGCGAGCTGGCGGAAAATCCGGCATTAGAAGCACGTGAGAGCGATGTCCCCTCAGCGGGAGTCCCTGCCTCACCGCTGGCACGCCCGGATGGGTCCTCCGAGCGTCTGCCAGCTTTGCCATCTACCCTTGCTGTGGGTGAAGAGGATGACCCCCTAGAGCGAGTGGCCTCTCGCCAGACTCTCCGCGACCATCTGCGCTCTCAGGCAGGTCAGTCAACAGCGGGAGTGCGTTTAGATGTACTGGCCTACCTGATTGAGAATGTCGACGACCGGGGATATCTGCAGGTAGATACCAACGAAGCCGCGGAGCGATTCCGGGCAGCCCCTTCTGCCATAGACAGCGCTATTAAAGCGCTTCAGGCCATGGATCCCCCTGGCGTGGGGGCGCGTGAGCTACGAGAGTGCCTCTTGCTTCAAGCCGAGTTCTTGGAGCAAACCGGCGAAGGGCATCCGCTGGCCGTAAAGCTGATTCAGCGCTGCTGGGATGAAATTATCGCTCGCCGCGAAGAACGCATCGCCGCTCGTCTGAAGACAACGGTGAAAGAGGCGCGCATAGCGCTGGAGTTCTTGCAGCGTGCTCTAACCCCTTACCCCGGCGCCAGCTTCCGGCCCAGCGGCTCTCGCAGTGAGCAGGGCGGCCCGCCCGCTCGCCCGGACCTTATCTTCCACCGCACCGATGCCGGTTTCGTGGTGGAACTGGCTCGTGACTTTACGCAAACCGTGCATATAGCCCCTCTCTGGGTGCGCCTGACCGAGGGGGAGAGCCGCGATGAAGCCATGAAGCGCTACATTCGCGAGCATGTAGAGCGCGCCCAGACCTTTCTTGCCAGCGTGGAGCGCCGTGGTCGCACACTACGCGCTATTGGACGAGAGCTGGCCTACCACCAGGCCGGATTCTTAGAGACTCGCAATCGCGCGTTTTTGAAACCGCTGACCCGCCAGAGCCTGGCCGAGACCCTGAACTTAGATGAATCGGTAATCAGCCGTGCCGTGGCCGAGAAGTGGGCACAGCTTCCCGGCGGCGAGATTCTGCCGCTAGATGCCTTCTTTGGCAACTCCCAGGCAGTACGTGAAGCCCTGGTGGGGCTGGTGAACGCCGAGAACCCGGAGAGCCCCTACTCCGACGATGAGCTGGCCGACTTGCTCACTGCGCAGGGCTTCCCACTGGCGCGCCGCACCGTAGCGAAGTATCGGGGTATCGAGCGCATTCTCCCAGCCCGGTTACGCAAGCGCAAAGCGGCGTAATAGCGGCTGCGGAATCGCATCCACATTCCGTTCTTTCGCACCGAGAAACGTCACGAAGCGGGCAAATCCACGCGCCAGCGCTCTAGCAAAGTCCTCATTGCTTCCCAGGGCCTCGTTTTCCAGCCACAACCCTAGCACTATAAACGTGTTCGTGGTGCGGTCGAACTTGCTATCGAAGCGGCCTACTAACGTATCGCCCCAGAGAATCGGCAGCACATAGTAGCCATACTTGCGCAGGTGCTCCGGCTTGTAGACCTCCCAGATATAGTCGAAATCGAAGAGGACTTTCGCTCGACCACGTGCACTGACTTGATCTAGCGGAGCCAGAAAGACAGCCTCTTCGGTAGTTGTGGTATCCAGTGGCGCCCAGGCAGCAGGAATCTGGCCTGCCTTTAGAGTCTCCAGAAGCTCCCTATCACTCTGGAGCATGCAGTGGGTCTCTTTCCAGCCTTCTACCTTGACCTCCGTGATTTCCTGGTCGGTAAGTAAGTCCTGCCGGAGCTGCTTGATTTGCTCATGGGGCACTCCACGGAAATGCGAGTCCGCAGCACGACTGAGCCGTGCCAGCCCGGAAAACGCGACCTCTTTCTTGAGCAGAAAGCGGTTGGTTTCACTATCATCAGGCTCGGTGATTAAGTGAGCGGGGGCGACGGTTTCTGTGAGAGCATAGATCCGCTCGAACTTCTCCCGGTGGTGGGTCATGACTTCGCCGGTGAGCCAGAGATAGTAGAGGGCAAGGGCACTGTCTTTGCGCCCCCGGTAGCTCTCGGTGCGAGTCCGCGATGCCATCGTGAAGTCACGGTTGCTCACTGTGCCACGCTCTTTCAGCACCTCGCGCATCTCGGCAATAGCCTCCGGATGTTCTTTCAGAACCGCCTGCATGCGCTCGCTGGTATCGCGAGCGCGCCGCATAACCACGCGCCAGTAGGGCAGTTCGTCCATGGGGCGGGTTGCTAGCCAGGCTCCCCAATCAAAGAACTGGCGCTGCTGGTAGGCCACTTCTTCCCACATGCCAGGCTTGTAGTCGACTACCCGGCCATAAAGCTTGATGTCCTGGCTGCGTGCAATGATTTGCAGGGGGTCTAGCTGCAGGTACTCCATAGCCCGCATGGCCTGCTCTGTGCCTGAAAGTCCCTGCCAGCGCCGCCCGGGCCAGAGACCTTGTTTCCCTAAGATAAAACGCCGCGCGGTTGGAATGTCTATGGTTAGCATGGTGGTCTAATCTGCGTCTACATCTAAGGGATAGCCATCCATGGCGTATCCAGCGAATGGGTTATAGGGAATACCTTTCTGGTCTAGAAAGACCAGAATCTGCGCTCGGTGGTGCATGTTGTGGGTGGTGCTATGCACCAGCCAGGAGCCCAGAGTGCGCTTGCAGGGCGTCGGTTCCGTCTGGGTATCGATAAACGTATCGCTCCAGCGATTCTCTCCACGGAGTCTGACTGCCAGAGCATCGCGCTCGTCTGCCGCTAGCTCGTAGCGGCGTGCCAATCCCTCTACCGTTCGGTCTTCACTCTCCGTAAAGGGCCGAATTGCTATCAGCGACATCCAGTACTCCATGGAGTCGATGAAGTGATGGAATGTCGCTCGCAAGCTGCCCTGCCCGAAGGGAAACGGTTCGTCCCAGTCGGTTTCGCCTAGAGGACGGCAGAGATCGAAAACCATGCGCGTGGCCTGTCGGTCATGGAGGAGCATAATATCCAGAGGGTCCATTATCGGCTCACTCAAGGCGGATTGGAGAATCCGGAAACTAGAATCTCACTCAAAGCCTGTTCCTGACGAGAGTTTTTTGGAAGACTCCCGACTCTACCCGCTCGGCGAAGTATCTCTGGTAGGTCTGGCGCGAGGCATTGATTTTCTTGTCGACGTCTTCCCAGCGTGCTCCGGTTTTGAGAACGAAGAGGATGCCCCGGAAGACTTTGACCACATCGACGTGCATCTATTTAGCACGCACTAATTCACTAAAAATTTGCTTCGCGTCTCTAAACCTTTTCTTTTTTATGAGTATTCGCAACACAAGCTCCATTGACTTAATTTTTATATATTCAATTTTTGAATCTACATCTAAGTAAATTAATGATTTATCATATTCCTTATATTTGTACAATGTGCATCCTTTGAAAAAATTTATATATTCATTTATTTTTATATTATTTTTCTCCATGTAATCGAATATGACAGAGAATTTCTCGTAATTTTTTTCATGAGCATAAGACATTGCTATCCTTTCAGTGCAAAATCGACGATTGCCATATATTTCAAAAACATCGTTCAGATATTTAAGACATTTTTGGTAATTTTTGTTTTCATATGCAACAACTCCATTAATACATTTCAGCTCATTTTCGCCTGTGATTTCCGTACTAATTTTATCAAAGAGTATATTTATTTTTTTCTAGAATTATCTGCCTGATAAAGATTAATCAAAAAGATAACAGATTCAAAATCATAACCATATGTGATTATACTATCCTCTAAAGTCAATATGCATTTATTTAAATCTCCCGAATAATATAATTTCATTGCTATGGATAGTTGTTCTGTACTATTAGTTACTGGCTTGTCGGATTTTGGACTATCCGGTTTGTATGGTTTGTATTGAAAGTCCCAATTTGTCTTTTCTGCTTTATTTGGCCTGTCATCGGTATTGAAGCTGAAGTTATTCATGATCTTTATCTAGGATTTTCAATAGAGTGTGATTTTTATGTGGAATCGCAAATAGCGTCATACTCAATGACATCACTGGCAAGTCAGTGGTGCCATTGTTTAGATATTTTATATTATTCTATTACATGCCCTGTCCTTCAAGAAACGCATTTGGATTCATGTGTGGCTCGCGCGTATGGTGTAGTCACCGACCGCTATCCATTTGTAGGTGGTCAGGGCATCCAGTCCCATGGGGCCGCGCGCATGGAGCTTCTGGGTGCTGATAGCAACCTCCGCCCCCAGCCCGAACTGTCCGCCATCGTTGAAGCGGGTGCTGGCGTTGTGGAACACGGCAGACGAATCTACTTCGTTTAAAAACGTAGCGGCGTGTGCGGCGTCCTCGGTCATAATCGCATCCGAGTGCCCCGAGGAGTGCTGGAAGATATGCTCCAGGGCTTCATCCAGGCCGGTGACAACTCGGATGCCCAGAATCAGCGCCATCCACTCGGTATCGAAGTCATCAGGGTCGGCTTTGGGAGCATCAGGGAGATACTCGGCAGCGCGGTCGTCTACCCGAAAGCTGACGCCGCGTGCCCCCAGGCGTTCCTGCACCATGGGCAGGAATGTACTGGCGACTCTCTCATGAACGAGTAGTGTATCTACCGAGTTACAGACGCTGGGGCGCTGGCAGCGGGCGTTCTCTAGAACATCCAGAGATTTTTCTAAGTTGGCGCTTTCATCCACGAATAAATGGCAGACCCCGATGCCACCAATAATGACCGGAATCGTAGCGTTTTCGCGGCAGAAGTCATGCAGGCCGGCGCCGCCACGGGGAATGATCATGTCTACATACTGGTGCAGTTTGAGAAGCTGAAGCACCAGGGCACGATCCGGCGAGGCGATGAGCTGAATGGCATCGGGTGGCAGAACCGGAGAGATAGCGTTGATGATAGCTGTATTCGTGCGCAGGGTCTCGCTGCCGCCGCGTAGAATCGCGGCGTTCCCGGTTTTGAGGGCTAGCGAGGCGATGTCTACGGTGACATTGGGCCGGGCTTCGTAAATCACGCCCAGCACTCCGAGCGGCACGCGCTTACGATGCAGGCGCACACCACTGGCAAGCGTTTTCTCATCGAAGATCTCGCCAACCGGGTCGGGCAATTCAGCGACTGCGCGGACATCGGCGGCGATAGACGCCAAGCGCCCGCCTGCCAGAGAAAGGCGGTCTAAGAGCGCGGCGGAGGTTCCGGCGGCGCGGGCGACTTCCAGGTCGGCTTCGTTGGCCGCCAGAATCTCCGGTGCAGCGGCTTCCAGGGCATCGGCGAGGGCGAGCAGGAGTGTGTTCTTCTCTTCTGTAGTCAGGCGGGCCAGAGCGCGACTGGCGTTTTTGGCACGCTTGCCCAGAGCTTCTAGTGGCTCATTCATGGTCGTCTGATGATAACGTGAATCCCTCCCCTTGACAAAACGATAGATTAGAGATATTCTCTTGCGCAAGCGCTTGCGCAACGACGGGGACAAGGATGACCATCGACGAATTCGCTCAGCAAATCGGGGTTTCGACCACCACCGTATCGCGGGCCCTCAGTGGCCGTGGACGAGTCAGCTCGGGCACGCGACAGATGGTACGCCAGCGGATGGAGGAGCTGGGGTACCGCCCGAACCGCCCGGCACAGTCGCTCGCCGCCGGGCGCACTCAGGTCATCGGGCTGGACTGGGTCTCGCATGTGGCTGCCCCGCTTATGGATGCCTTTCAGGCCCAGCTCATCTCCGGGGTGCAGCAGGCGCTCCAGGCGAAAGACTTCGGCTTGCTGCTCTGCGGCCCGCGCCAATCGGAAATGCTACAGGGCTGGGCACAGGGCGGCGCCATGGATGGTGTAGTCGTCCTCGGTGGCGGTCCGGACGATGACACGACGGCGCGCTCGTACTCTCGTATGGGCATTCCCTGTGTGGTAATCGCGCACCGGCCCATTCTCGGCCTGGAGCAGGTGAGCACGGTAGTGCTGAACCTGGAGCCGGGGATTCAAGAGGTCGCTCGTGCGCTTACGGCAGCAGGGCACCGCCGTATCGGATACCTGGGCAGTTTGAATCCCGATCCCGCCGGAATTTCGTTCGCTCAAGCTCTGGCGGCGTTAGAGAACCCGCTGGCCCCCACACTCTCCGCCATAGTTGGCCCGACGGTAGAAGACGGGGAACGGGGTATGGAGGTTTTGCTGAACCTGCCCGAACCGCCCACCGCCGTCTTTGCTCGTACCGACTTGCTCGCTGCCGGGGCACTGCGAGCCGCGCATCGAAAAGGACTACATGTTCCGGATGACATTGCCCTGGTAGGACACGATGACCTGCCACTCGCTACCCTGGTCTATCCGCCGCTGACCACTCTAAGGGTTGACTGCCTGCGCTTAGGCGAGGCAGCGGCGGAGCTTCTGCTTGCTCTTATCGACGAAAAACCGGCCTCCATACAGCGGGTTCCCACGCAGCTCATTCTCCGGGAATCGCTACAGCACCCTCGCCTCGACTCAGAAAGGACCCTATCCTCATGAAACGCTCGGCCTTTACATTGATCGAACTTCTGGTCGTTATCGCTATCATTGCGATCTTAGCTGCGATTCTCTTTCCAGTCTTTGCGCAGGCGCGGGAAAAAGCCCGGCAGACCACCTGCCTATCTAACATGCGTCAGCTTGGTCTGGCGTTCCGAATGTACTCCCAGGACTACGATGAGACATTCCCTCTGGTGAACATCAGCTACTGGGCCACACAGCCTCAGCTTATGCAGGCCACCTATCCTTACATCAAGAACAAAACCGTCTGGGCCTGCCCGAACTACACATCGCGCTTTACCAGCTGGTCGTCTGTGGAGCAGGCCTACAATAGTGGGCAGCCCGGCTACTACCTCTGGATGTTCAAGGACTGGAACGTGCCTACCATCGACTGGGGCGTACTGACAACTGGGTTCTGCCACCCCTGCGCGATGCCGACGATATTACCCAGTGGCATCAGTGGGGCTTCACTACCGCCGAGCTAGAGAAAACCGTGATACTCACGGACATCTTCGTAGATTCCGGAGACTGGGACTGCTCCCGCCCCGGCCCCTCATCGCTCAAACAGATGCACGTGGATACCGCGCAGGTGCCATTGAGCCGCGCCGCCAAGGGGACCGTTTCCCTCTGGACTGATGGCCATGTGAAACTCATCAAGCCCTACAACTATCCGGTGGACCCGTGTCTGTAGGCAAGGGGATAGCGCTGCTGGCCCTGCTGCTAACTCTGGCGGCAGGGTGCCAGCAGAAGAAAGAAGTGCTTAAGCCCTCTGCGCCATCGGCCCAGGTAGGAGGTAGAGGACCGCAGAACATCCCTGCCGCCGCTCGCCCGCCTGCTTCTAAGATGCGCTAGCGCTTTTCCCAGGAGAACGTGGGCAGAGTTGTGATATCCAGGCCCTTCAGATGTTTTCGCTCGGCTTCCGGGCGGCTCTGCCATGGCTTGTAGCGCCAGGAAATCCTAAGAGATTTCTCTATCAGCGCATAGAACGCCGGGTCATAGGTCCGCAGCTTCTCCCGGTTCCAGATACCATTGTGACT
Source organism: Armatimonas sp. (assembly GCA_049840835.1). Taxonomy (GTDB): domain Bacteria; phylum Armatimonadota; class Armatimonadia; order Armatimonadales; family Armatimonadaceae; genus JANLTX01. The sequence continues at coordinate 111,942 of JASGJG010000021.1, forward strand.
GGGATTGAGGCGGGCTTGATTCGCATCTAAAAAGCTCTGCACGCCCTCTGCCCAGTACTCGGAAATGTTCGTAGCGGCGTAGGTATCTTTCCAGAGCCCAGCTTTCAAGGCCGCATCATAGCAAGCACGTAAGTGGGACTCGAAGTCCGACTCTACTTTGCGCAGGCCCATTTCGTCTACCGTGTGGGAAAACTCGTGCAGAAAGATAGACTCACCCAGATACGGGTCGCCAGGGGCATTTAAGATGCTCTCTTCTGCGCCGCTGATAGCAGGACGCCATCGGGTTGCACCCAGTCCTCTAGCCCGCCTATCCCAGTAATCTTTGGGAGTGAGGTCGCTGTGCTCGGGGATATCCGTGGTGCGCTCGCTGGTGGCCATAATCGCGACACGGACTCCGGCACGAGCAATGGCTTTGCGAACATCGGAGCGCTTTTCCAAGAGCCGGTCCATTAGGAACCGGGCTTCCTGGAGAGCGTAGGGGGAAACTTTCTCCGAGGCAACAATAGGAATGCCGCCCGCATCTAGCCACTGCTTGTAAAACGGCGATAGCTTGAGTGACGCGGGCGGCGGAGGGAGCATAGGTTATTCCTGAGAGATCGTGGTATCTCCGGAAACGGAACTGACACTGATGTTGGCACCGGCGCCCGCTCCAATAGATTCGGAGACATGCTTACCGGAGAAAGTTTTCTCTCCGAAGGCACCCGATACCTCCCCGCTCTGGCTCTTGATGTCCAGCAGGGCATGAGTCTTTTCGGGCAGGATCAGGGTGACATCACCGGAAACCGTGCTGAGGGCCAGATTTCCGAGCGCCAGCGGACCCCGTGGGCTACAGATTAAGCTGCCACTGGTAGTAGAGAGGTTTACGGTGTCATCGAAGCTGCACGAGGTAGCCACAGCATCGCCTGAAACACTCTTCAGGTTCAGGTTCTTGCCACTGACATTTTCTATCAGGGCATCACCGGATACCGTCTGTAGCTGCACACTGGGAACGTTGGCCTCTTTCAGAGTGGCATCACCGCTCTGGGTCTCGGCCTTGAAGGCCTGGCCATTGAGTCGGATAGCCTGAATATCCCCGGAGATGGACTTTGCGGTCACAGCTCCTAAGATACCTTCGAGCACGACCTCACCGGAGCCGCTCTCCACAACAACGTCACCGGCGATCTCACTGGCACGGGCATCGCCGCTCTGGGTTGCCAGAATCACGGTGCCGCCCTTGAGGTTGCGTACCGAGACATCGCCTGCTGGGGAGAGTAGAGAGACCTTGCCACCGGCCTGTGGCAGGAAGACTTTCAGGTCTAGAGAGACACGGCGTACCCGGCTGGGGGCTTGCACGGCGATTGCCACACCATCGGTGCTCTCTTCGACTACGATTTCGATTTCCTTGGCCATGGCTTCCGCCTGTGCCCGGTCGTTGCCCCAGATTTTCAGGGTTCCCGCTACACGGGCCTCGGGCACATCGGCACCCACGGCATCGATATCACCCAGGGGGTTCTTGATACGCAGGAAGCTACCTGCGGCCAATGGGTAGGTGGCCTCACGCGGCTCTACCACAATAGGGTCACCCTGGAAGGTCTCATTGATGACTTCGAAGTTGATGCCCTCGATAGAGTGCTTCATCTGCTTACCAATACGTTTGGCCTGTCGGCGAGCGGAAGCGGCAAGGCGCCCGGCATCGATACCACGCAGAGCCTCAGAGAGCGAGCGGCGACCCGGAATATCTTTGAGGGCTTCCTCTAATTTCTCCAACGCGCCTGGCTCTTTCTCGGCTTCGGCGATCTTCTCTTCGGCGGCGGCAAGCTGCTCCTGTACACCAGCCACTCGCTCACGAGCGGCGGCGATCTTGGCACGAGCACGAGCGATAGTTTCACTGTGCATGCCATCGTCATCCAGCTCGATAGCCCGCGGTGGTGTCGGCGGCTCCGGGGGAGTAGCGCCTATTGGGGCTAATGGCGGCACTGGGGGAACCGGTGCTACGGGAGCAACAGGAGCGACTTTGGGGTTTGCAGCCGAGGTGTCTACGGCTTTGATGAGCTCAGCCGCCTGCTCGGGGCTGAGAACTCCATCCTGAAGCATCTTCAGGATCATCAGGTTTTCTTCACTAGGCATGGTTTTGTATTGCTTTCTTGGCCCTCACCCCCTAGCCCCCTCTCCCAACGTCCTTCGTTCCTCATGCCTCTGTAGGAGAGGGGGGACCGAAAAACATTGTAGAGATAGCTCCCCTTCACCCAGGGAGGCTCGACGAAGGAGAGACATTGGGAGAAGGGGTTGGGGGATGAGGGCTCTGAATTTACACCAGGCGCAGAGCCTGGAGGGCACGATGCAGGGCGTTCATGCGACGGGCGCGGCGACGAGCGGGCTCGGTGTACCACGGGTTGTCCAGGAACTCGATGATAGCGAGATTTTGCTCTTCGATGAGCCGGACGCCCCATTGTGCCAGGAAACGTCCCTTAGGCGCGGGGGGCTCGGTGTCGATAGTAACGACAGTATGGGCAGTTGATGCGGCGCTCATAGTAGCTTTAAAGATTCTCTTCCTGACCCAGGCGACGTAGCGCCAGGGCCCCCTGGGTAGCATTGATCCGTCCTTCCGCCACATCTTGAAGGATCTGTCGGCGGCGCTCGTCGTTTTCGGGGCGAGCTGGCGGTTGTGGTGGTGCTGATACTTCGAGTCGGGTGAGGTCTTCTAGCGCATCCACGGCGGCATCGAGACGTGCACGGACAGTGGGATACGAGATTCCCAGTGCCCGCTCAACATCTCGGAGGACACCGCGGCAGCGCAAGAAGACCTCCACAAAGCGCTGATGTTCCAGTGGCAGCCGGGCTAGCGGCGGAGGGGGGAATATGCCCGCAAGCCGAGTTTCACAGCGAGTGCAGGAAAGCTCTGTCACCTGCAAGGCGGCGTCGCAAACCGGGCACTGACTCACTTCACGCTTCATTGTTGAACATTATGATGTACTTGTTTAAAAAAATCAATATCAAAATTAAAAAAATCAATAAATATTTTAAAATCTTTCTTCAGGGTAAAATAAAAGCATGCCTGAGCGAATCGCCACCGCCGAGATTACCGCCATCGATCCCCAGACCTTAGAGGTCTCCCCGGAATGGCCCGGAACCTACGGCTTCTATGTCCGCCTCTCTCATGACCCCGGTGTGGAGTGGGCCGCCGAGTTCGACTCCGCCTACCATGTCTCACGTCATCCTCTCAAGCCGCCCGTCGTCTTTCGCGGAGACACGCTCTGCGTGTTCTTCCTGCCGCTCTACAAAGACAAGCTGCCGGACTTCTTAGAGCACTTGGAGAACGTAGTAAAAGAGACTAATGCCTCCGTGGAGCAGCGCAATCAGTCGATTCCAGACGACCACGACATTCGTGAGTCGTTCCGGGCAGAACTTGCCGAAGTCGCCGAGTCGTTCAAAAACCGCCGGTAGGAGCCAGACGAATCCCATGCGAGAGATTGTAATTTTTGACGGTAAAAACTTCGCTGGCTGGACCACCACAAACGGCAAGCCCGTGGGCTCTAACTGGGAGATTACCCCTGCTGGCGAGATTCACTGCCTGGGAAAAAATAAAGGCGATATTGTCACCGAGCGCGAGTTCTTGAACATAGAACTCAGCTTCGAGTGGCGTATCGTGCCAAAGGCCAACTCCGGCTTGAAGTACCGCTGGGGGCGCTACGGCAACCAGAGCATCGGAATCGAGTACCAGATGCTGGATGACCCGGAAGGCAAAGACGGCGGCATCCATGCCACGGCCAGCATCTACGACCTGATTCCGCCGGACCCGCGCGTGCGTATGCGGCCATTAGTGGAATGGAACCAGAGCCGGATTCGTGCGCGTGGCCCGAAGCTGGAGCATTGGCTCAACGGGAAACGAGTGGCTATGGTGGTGCAGACCAGCCCGGAATGGCGCAAAGCTTTAGAGGCCAGCAAGTTTAAGGACGCGCTCGATTTCGGAGCGCGTCCTGGAAAGATTCTTCTTCAGGACCATGGCGGCGAAGCCTGGTTCCGTAAGTTGACTATGAAAGAGCTATAGCGCCTGACGGAGCCGAACCTTTTTGGCATCCCTCAGTGAAGGGACAACCAGCACACCGACAAGAATCCCCAGTGCCATCACAATCCAGAGCGTGGCCCACACGATAGCAGGGATCAGCGTATAGCTCTGCATGTTCTGCGCATCTGTGTGGGTACCGCTGGTAGCCGAGAGCAGGAACAGCGTTCGCAAATCGAACAGCGCATTCAGCACGCACTGTACACCGATCAGTCCAGCTGCAAACCCTGCCGCTTCTCGGGAGAGCTTTAGGCCGCCAAAAAGCAGAGCCGGAGCCAGAATCGCAGCGCAGATAAGTCCGAATACGCTACCCTGCATCAGGTGCATCATGCCGCCTACACAGAGCAGACCCATGATCGCAACGGCAACACCCGTGACCAGCAGAAGCTTGCGCGGATCGATTCCCTTGCGCAGAAGCTGAAGCAGGACCGCACCAAAGAGCGTGGCTCCTAAGTAGCCTGCGCTGGAGATAATCATTCCCAGCCCACCACGCGAAAGGGTGAGGCCACTACCATCCGCCGAAACACCCATTCCCACCACCATACCACCCGTGAGTACCGTGGCTAGAGCATGGCTTCCCTCGTGGATAAACGTCACGAGAATACGCAATGGATAGGTCACAAATCCTGCGTAGGGAATAAACGAGACTGCCAGCGTCGCCAGTGCCGCCAGCAGAATATTGCGCGTTGCCAGTTTCGAGTGCGTTTCCATAGTTCTTATCCCCGTGGTATTGTACGCCACATTCCTTATTTTCGGTTCCCGGTCAGATATTCTCCCAGCCGGAACGCCAGTGCAAATACCGTAAGAGCGGGGTTAAAGCCGCCGTTTGTTACATGTACAGACGCATCACAGACAAAAAGGTTGTCATAACCGAACACTTTTTGATGCGGGTCTACGACACCAAGTTCTGCGCTCTCCGCCATACGGCAAGTTCCCGCCTGATGCTGCCCGCCCGAAAGCCCCACTCTATCCGGCGCACGCCGCCAGGTCTCCGCCGCCCCAGCCGCCTTCAACCACTCCTCGGCTTTATGCGACATAAACTGTGCCGTAGGCACCGTAGCCTGATGAATTCCCCCCGAAAGTTTTGCCACTGGCAACCCCCAGTGGTCGGTCACACTCTCCGAAAGCGTCACGCGGCCATCTCCGGTCGGGATATCCTGCACTGGGCCGTGTAGCTGCACCAGTCGCCGATAGTTCCGGCGCATCCACTGCTTGCTCTCCAGCCCATAGCGCGGCACAGAGGAAGGCGTGAGGCTCTTCCAGAGCCAGAGCGGTAGCGGTACAAACTCGTCGGCCAGCATACCGCCGCCGATGATGCCATCGTTGCCATGGGAGAATTGAGTCGTCGCTGTGGTTACGCCCGGCCCCAGGCCATCCCATAAGTCTTCTTCGAACCGACCGACAGCGCCGGTATACACATGCCCCTGTAAGTGCCGCCCTAAATGCTCATTCTGCACTCCGGAGAGCATCAGCAGCCGCGCGGACTCTATTGCTCCCGCCGAGACAATCACCGTATCGGCAGCTACGTAGTGCGCTTCCCCATTGTGAAAGAAGTGGACGCCCTTTGCCCGCCCCGCTTCCAGCTCTACCTTCGAGGCCATGGCTCCGGTCACTACATCCAGCCGCCCGGTCAGTAGGCCACGGGGAATCAGTGTGTTATGGCTACCGTTCTTAGCATCCGAAGGGCAGGCGAATCCCACACAGTGTTGGCAGCGTACACACGCCGCTCGCCCCTGGTACGGCTCGGAGTTCACTGCCAGCGGCACACGGGTCTTTTCCCAGCCTAGCTCTTCCAGCGCCGCGTAAACCCTACTGCCTCGCTTACTCTGTTTCAGAGGTGGCATAGGATGCTTCTCGCCGCAAACGCCAATTTCCCGCTCCGCCTGGGTGTAGTAGGGATCTAGCTCAGCCCGCGTAATCGGCCAGTCCGCCAGCGACGACCCCTCGGGCACGCCATAAGTAGACGCCATCTTAAAATCCAGAGGATGGAAGCGCCACGCCTGCATGCCCCAGACCCGCGTGCCGCCGCCGACCATAGCGGCGTTGGCGTTGTAGCCCCCTTCCCAAGGGAGTACCGTTCGCCCCCAGACCTCTCTTGGGTGATCTGCATCCGGCCCGGCATTGTGCCCATACACAGAGAGCCGCTGATTGCGCAAATGGTCATGACTGACCTCCGAGTACGTCGGGTTCGGCCCACGCTCCAACAGCAGCACCCGCGCGCCAGCTTCTGCCAATAGCCCCGCCATCGTTCCACCGCCAGCCCCGGAGCCTACGACTATGGCGTCGTAGGTTTTTACCTCTCCCCCTAACCCCCTCCCCTGAAGGGAAGGGGGAATTTGCGGCAAGGGAAGCCCACTCGAAAAGCCCCTCTCCTTTAGGAGAGGGGTTGGGGGAAAGGTAATCTCGGCCTGCACCGTGAACCCGCAGGCTTTCCAGCCTTCGGGGCGGGACCAGTAACCTTCGTGGACTAGCTCGGCGAGCAGGCGGAAGGCAGGGGAGGCTTCATCAAGGAGGGCGGTATCTAAGAGAGCGAGGATAGCCGGGGCATCGGCGGCACGCTCGGCAGTGAGCAGGTTCTCGATAAATGTGGGCACGCCTGCATCGGCGGCTCCGGGAGCGTCCGGCTCGGCAGGAAGAACCAGGTCACAGAGGGTGGCGAGGCGGGCGCGTTGCGCATCGGTCATGATGACTCGGGGTTCGGCGCGGGGGCTTCGTCTTCCTCTCCCACTCGTCGCCAGACCCCATCCCACCCGCGCAGCTCGGCGGGGCGGAACTGAAGTTTGTAGCCCATGGTCGGGCTACCTTGCACCCAGTAGCCCAGGTACACCCACTTCTTCTCCAGGTGCTTCGCTAATGCGAAAGTCTGGAGCATAGCAAAGAGGCCAATGCTCCGGTTGCGCCAGGTAGGTTCCCAGAAGTGTGTGACTCCAGCCACCACATCTTTATCTACGTCGGCCAGAACCACAGCGCGGAGCTCCGTGCCCTCCCAGACCGTAATCTCGGTCATGGCAGATGGGCCGACCACGAACTCTTCAAAGTAGCTGTCTAAGCTCCGGTGCAGAGGAGACCAGCCGCGCTCTAAGAACTGAGACGCTCGGTAGCGGTTATGGAGCGCTACCCGCGTATCATCGCAGACAGGGGGGAGGCGTAGCGAACCTCTAAGTGGGCGTTCTTTTCTAAGATACGGCGTTGGGACCGAGTGAGCTTGAACTCATCGATGGGGACGCGCATGGAGAGGCATTCCCGGCAGCCGACACAAAAGGGCCGCTGTAGATAGGCTCCATACTTGAACCAACCATCGAGCAGCCGCCCTTCATATTCACCGGGCAGCAGCTCGGCCAGATGCTGGTACTTCATCCGCCACTCCCGGTCTGGCAGGTAGGGGCACTCTTCCGGTTCCGTGACGAATGTCCGTAAAATTCGCATCGCCTGAGCGCATAGTACCCGAAGAATGTGACTTTTTCCGTTTTTTACTCTTATATGCTTCTTTTGAGGCTATTGGATAAAAAGTTAGTTTTAACTGGAAGATTTATACTTTCAGGTAGATTTTCAGACAAAAGAAAATCGCATAATAATTAAAGATTGGGTATTGACATTTACCAGAAATGCATAATACAATATTCTTTAAGAAAGGTTTGAAAGGATTCTCTTTCGGTAGTAATAAAGCCGGAAAATCTTAGGGAATAATGATTCTATGCCGTACTATCTCAGTATAGTTAATTTTTATTGACTTTACTGGGTTTATACGGAGATTGGACTGTAGGGATATACGTATATCGATAATCGTGATGATTTTATCGATCCTGTTGCACAAGTAGTAATTGATCGTATCGAAGAGAGAAACAGAGTTCTAGTCTCATTGATGCGATTGTTCGTCGTGTATTAGACTTCAAAAAATCTGTAGAAGCACGATCTTCTAAAGAGAGAGGTACTAAAGATGGAGAAAATGAAAAAGACTCTTGAGCAAATTGAAACGGAACGCATGAATCGGCGTCAAGCTCTAGGGCGCATCGGATTCCTGGCTGGGATGAGTGCTGTTGCTGCTATGACGAGTGATGAGCTCCTTCGTAGAGTTGGCCATGAAATACAGAAGCGCTCCAGTGATGGTCAAATTATCAATGCTGTTGCAAAAGAATTTCAATCAGCAGGTGTGGTCTTAGCTGATACGCCCCATAAAACACGTATAAATGGTGTCACGAGTCCTTGCGACACACCAGATCTGCGTGTACCGATGAATCAGACAGAGTTCTGTACATACCTAAACGATTGCTACAGATGTTGGTGCAAGGATAAAGACGCGAATGGCGGAATTGGCTGTGATAAGCTTTGTGACAATATTCAAGACTGTTACACTGTTTTGAATACGTGCGTTTCGCATCTGGTCACGACTTATCCCCAATATAGTACACAACCATGCATGACAATCCCATGCGATGATTGTACCTGAGAAATGTCGAAGCAGAAACACTGAAAAGCGTTTCTGCTTCGATTTTTTGTTTTTGGATGGGGTACCATATGATTAGAATGGAATTAGCATAATTATGAATAAAGTTATATCAATAGAGAATGATGCATCGAGTTCTGAGAAGCAAAATTTAAGCTAATAGCTTTTTTTCTACGTTCCCAAACACATCGGTTAGCCGGAAATCGCGCCCCTGGAACCGGTAGGTCAGGCGGGTATGGTCGATTCCGAGCAGATGTAGAATTGTGGCTTGCAGGTCGTGAACGTGCATCGGGTCTTTTACCGGATTATAGGCAAAGTCATCGCTAGCTCCATGCACATAGCCGCCTTTGAAGCCGCCGCCGCATGCCCATAGGCTATAAACCGACCCTAAGTGGTCCCGCCCGTAGCCTGTGGCCTTGGTCATATCACCCTGTGCAAACGGAGTGCGCCCGAACTCACTGGCCCAGAGCACAATCGTGTCGTCTAAGAGTCCACGCTGCTTCAGATCTTTGATAAGCGCCGCGCTCGGCTGGTCGGTATCGCGGCACTGCTCGGCAAGCTGCGTGCTGAGATTCCCGTGCTGGTCCCAGCCGGAGTGCATGAGCTGTACGAACCGCACACCGCGCTCCAGCAAGCGCCGCGCCAGCAGGCAGTGCCGCGCGTAGCTGCCGGGGCGCTTGACATCGGGTCCATAGGCATCCAGCACGTGCTGCGGCTCTTTATTGATATCCAGTAGGTCCGGCACGGAGGTCTGCATGCGATACGCCAGCTCATACTGCGCGATTCGGGTTTCAATCTCCGGGTCGTTGTACTCGCTCAAGTGCTGCTGGTTCAGCGCTGCGATATCGTCTAGCTGAGCGCGCCGCAGCCCGGCGGGAATGCCTTCGGGGTTCTTGAGATAGAGCACCGGCTCGCCCTCGCTGCGGAACCGTACTCCTTGGAACTTGGACGGTAGAAAACCACTGCCCCAGTAGTAATCATAGAATAACTGCCCACAGGTCCGGCCTACGTCCGTGGACGTCATGACGACGAACGCCGGGAGGTCTTTGCTCATACTCCCCAGACCATAAGTTGCCCAGGCCCCCATGGATGGACGCCCCGGCACTTGGCTCCCGCTCAGCATAAAGGTCACGCCGGGCGCATGGTTCACCGCCTCCGTGTGCATGGAGTTCATCAGGCAGATATCGTCTGCCAGTGAACCAATATGCGGAATCAGCGATGAGAGCCGCATGCCAGACTTGCCGTAGCTCTGAAACGGTTTGAACGCGGGCAAAATCGGGAAATTCTTCAGCCCGCTGGTCATAGTAGACAGGCGCGTGCCTTTGCGCACCGAGTCCGGTAGGTTCGTGCCCCGCAGCTTCTCCAAGTTCGGCTTATCGTCGAACAGGTCCAGGTGCGAAGGCGCGCCGCCCTGCCAGAGCACCACCACTCGCTTCGCCTTAGGAGGAAAGTGGGGCAGCCCGGCCAATCCCTGCGCCAAGGCTCCTTCTTCCGTCAGCAGCCCCGCTAGCGCGGCAACACCGATACCACTCGCTGCCTTGCCGAAAAACTGGCGCCGGGTAACGCCTAAACCACGCTCGAACTCCGGGTTCATTGTTTTACTCTCTGCTCCAGTGAATTGCTGCGCCTACAGCATTGGTTAGTTCTCCGGCATTTAAGGCGCGAAAGATCTCGGGGGCATCGCTTGCCGCTACACGGTGGGTCAGGGTTTTCTCCCAGGCCAGGGTGCCATTGGCCAACCCCTTCATAACCCACTGCCTACAGGGCTGATAACCATCATCGCAGGGGAACAGGGTGCGAAGCTGCTTCCCATGCATCGGCAAGAAGTGAAACGGAAACGGTTCCCCGCCATAGTTCCCTTGCCAGATAAACGTGCCGAACGTGCGGCAGAGCTGCGCGGCGGGCATAACGCAATCGGCCCTCCCAGTGCATTCGAACACATAGTCCGCCCCATTTGGAGCCAGAGCGCGCACTTGCGCTGCTACGTCCTCTTCTGCTGCATGAATCAGATGGTCCGCACCGAGCGCACTGGCTACGGCCAGCCGCCCGGCGTCTATATCTATGGCTATCACGGTGCAGCCGCGCAGCGCACAGGCAGCGACTACTGCCAGGCCGATCTGCCCCACTCCGTGTACCACTACCAGCGCCCCGACCTCCGGCTGTGCCATATCTACCCCATGCAGACCCACGGCAGGTAGTACGAACAATGAGGCTACATCGGCAGGCACCCCATCTGGCAGCTTCGCCGCGCCGTGTGTGCCATCTACTCCTGTGGTGATATGCGCCGCATGCGTGCCGGACGCCATGGTCAGCGCTGTACCCTCCGTACAGCTCAGCCCGGCGTTATTACGGCAATAGGCCCTGTCTCCGATAGCGAACTCTGTGACCTCGGTCCCTACGGCCTCTACAATGCCCGTCGCCATGTACCCCGTGACCATAGGCGGCGGTCCCCAGTTCAGTTTGCCACGAATCAGCGCCAGCTCCGTGCCGAAGCTCACTCCGCTCCAGAGCGTACGCAGTTGTATCTGCCGTGGTCTCGGCGGCGGCAGGATTGCTTCCTCAATGGCGAATTGCTGATCGGTATCGCACACAAGTGCTGTAGTAATCATTTCACCTGCTGCTCCAACCACTGGGCCAGTTCCTCGTTTTCTTCTGCACGTGCCCAATCTGAGGCGGTCCATCCCTCCATATCCTGCCGCTTGAGGTCTGCTCCATGCTGGATAAGATAGGCACAAGCTTTTGCTGCCCCCTGCCCCGCAGCATGCATCAGAGCATCACGGCCTTCATGGTCTAACCAGTAGAGATTGGCTCCTGCCGCTCGCAGCATTTCTAGAACTTCTACATTGTCTCGCATAGCTGCCCAACAGTGTGGAAGCAATCCACTGGAATCCAGAATTCCTACATTAGCCCCGGCATCTAAAAGCATCCCTACAATCTTTGGATTGCCTCCGGAGTCGCTGCTCACAGCATCGGAGAGAATTGTGCTCCCTTCCTGGTTTTCGGCGTTAACCTCTGCTTGATTCTCTATCAGCAGCTTTACTATCTCTGGATTGTCATTGTTCACTGCCCAGAACAGGGCACGATAGAAATCCTCTTCATCAGCTACATCGGCGCAGGCTCCGGCTGCCAGAGCGGCCTGCACCGCTTTTAGATCGTCGCGCAAGACTGCCTGTTCTAGCTCCTCATCTATAGGCAGTAAAACGGAACGTACGTTGGCATGGTCTTTTGCCCAGGCGAAACGCCGAATCGCCTCGCGGCGTTCTTCTAGAGGTAAAGCGCTCATTCCCGAGTCAGGGCCTCATCAAGATTAAAGAGACTCAGGCAGGTCTGGGTCATGGCAGCGTGCTCAGTCAGGTCCAGCCGAGTATCACGCTTGCTTTCACCCATAGCGAGAAGGATCTTTGCCTGCTCGGGCTCCATTTCGTAGGCTACTTGCGCCCGCCGGAAACTGAGACGCAGCACCGATAATTCCTGTGACTTCGGATAGCGTCCCAGAATACGCCGGAAGGCATCCGTTAGCTGGACGTCCGTATTCTCAGAGCTGTGCAGGATATGCTCGGCGAGCACGCGGCTGGCCTCTACCCAGGTCACATCGTTCAGGGTGGTAAGGGCATGGAGCGGGGTGGAGGTCAGACTGGCGCGGACCTTACACGCCTGCCGACTGGAGGCATCAAACATGTTCCCTGGTCCCACCGTACGCCGCCAGAACGTATACAAGCTGCGCCGATAGAGATCGTCTCCTTTAGACTGCGGGTAGGAGAAATCGCGTTCTTTGGTAATGGAGAGGCTGTCCCAGATGCCCGGCGGCTGGTAGGGGTAGACCGGCTTGCCGCCCATCTTGTCGTTGAGCAGGCCGGATGAGGCCAGGGCGACATCCCGCAAAATCAGCGAGGGCATCCGGAACCGTGCGCCCCGTGCCAGCAAGCGGTTTTCCGGGTCACGCGCTCGCAGCTGCGGCGTCAGCTTAGACGATTGCTTATAGGTCCGGCTCAGCAGAATCTTCCGGACCATGCTCTTTACATTCCAGCCGGAGTCTCGGAACTCTGAGGCCAGATAGTCTAAAAGCTCCGGGTCGCTCGGCTTCTCGCCCAGTAGCCCGAAGTTCTCGCTGGTCTTCACCAGGCCTACCCCGAAGAACTGCTGCCAGAGCCGGTTCACAGATACGCGCGCTGTAAGCGGATTCTCTGGACTCACCAGCCAGCGCGCCAGCGTGAGCCGGTTGGTCTTGCTATCTCCTCCGACTGGAGTACCTATATGCTCCGGCGTAGCACAGTTAACTTCGTCTCGGGGGCTGAGGTACGCCCCACGGTCGTAGATATGGGTCTTGCGCGGCTGCGCATCACTCATCACCATCACGCGTGGCTGGTCAGTTAATAGCTGAGTGCGCTCACGGGTAACCGCCGCCAGCTTTTCACGGGCCGCTGCCACTTCAGGGGTGGCGGGAGGTGAGGCGCTGAAGTAGAACCCGCCGATACCACCACCGTTTACAATTTTCAGCACGAGCTGGTTCGCACCAACTTTGAGCGAGAGAGTCGGCGTCTCCTGATCCGCCGCCGCGCCCCGATTCGTTTTATTCGCCAGCACAAGCGCGCCGTTCAGCCAGAGTTTCACGGCATCATCGCTACCGAGGCTCAGTGGCAGCTGTATCGGAGCCGTGGCGGTTATCGTCCGTACCAGGTAGTGCGCTGTGTTATCCCCATTGGGAAGCATCTGCACCGCGCCATCTGCCCACTCCGGATGTTCCGCCCCATTCGTCAGGCTATCCAGTGGTTTGTCTGTCGCGAAAGCCTCATCGAAACTCGCGGCAGGAACCGAGGCAGCCAGCTTCCAGGTGGAAAGGGTGACTCCTGCGGCACCAGACGGAGAGGCTGCCTGCGCCCTGGTCAGTGCGCTCTGCGCTGCGGCTAGCTGAGCATCCAGCTTGATTTTCTTCGCCTTGAACTCGGCAGGCTCCACCAGAATGGCGGGGTCGGCAATTCGGTACTGTCCCCCGCCGGGCGGCACGCCAGATTCAGGCACATTGTTGAAGAACGCCAGGAACTGGTAGTAGTCTTTCTGGCTCAGTGGGTCGTACTTATGGTCATGGCACTGCGCGCAGGCCAGGGTCAGTCCTAAGAACGTAGTCGCGGTCACATCGACCCGGTCGAAGAGAATGACATTGCGCTGCTCTTCGGGAATCGCGCCACCCTCGCCATTGAGAAGGTGGTTCCGGTTGAACGCCGTCGCGATTTTTTGATCTATGGTCGGATTGGGCAACAGGTCCCCGGCTAGTTGCTCCACTGTGAACCGGTCAAACGGCATGTTGTCGTTGAACGCCTTCACCACCCAGTCTCGCCAGACCCACTGATGCGTATCGCCATCCTGCTGGAACCCATTGGAGTCCGCATAGCGCGCCGCATCCAGCCAGGGCAAGGCCATACGCTCCCCGTAGTGCGGGTTCGCCAGTAGCCTGTCTACCAGCTTCTCATAGGCTTTAGGAGACTTGTCGGCTAAATAGGCATCTATTTCTTCGGGGGTAGGAGGCAACCCGATAAGGTCCAGAGTCACCCGCCGAATGAGCGTGGTCTTATCCGCCTCTGGCGAGAAGGGTAGCCCTTCTTTGGCGAGTCGGGCTTCTACAAAACTATCGATACCGATAGATTCGGTAGGCGGTTCTAAGGGCCGCGTAATCGGCTGAAACGCCCAATGCTTCTCTTTCGGCGGCTCAGTAGGCTTGGGCATACCTGCCGCCACCCACTTCTCTAAAGCGGCTGTTTTCTCCGCGGAGAGCGGCGCGAATCCCAGCGGCATTCGGGGCTTGCCACCCTCACCGCGCACTCGGCGCAGTAGCTCTTTGCCCTGCGCGGACGTCAGCGGCTCATCGAAAGAGAAACCGCCCTGCTTTTCCTTGCCCCCGTGGCAGGCCATGCAGTGTGCCTTCAATATGGTGGCAACTTCTGCCGCCTTAGGAGATGGCGTAGGCACAGGCTTCTGTGCCAGCGCCAGCGATGTCGCCAGAACCAGCGAAGCCCCTACACCCCAGCCCTGCCTACTCATGCCCTACTATACGTCCAGAACCGTCTTAGCGGCTTCACTCAGTCGTGCGGCAGTTTCCGGACGGATGTACTTCTTCTGGTCGAGCTGCTGTGGGTGGTGCCGACGGCAGAAATAAGAGTGCATGCCGCGCCGCAAACCCTCCGTGCGATTCAAGGTGCCGCCGTGCCAGGTGTGGCTGTTGAAAATAAATACCGTGCCCGCCGGGCCGAGCAGGAGCTGCTGGTCCGGGTGCGTGTCCGCAGTGCTCACCATTTCATCGCCGGGCATGGTACCTTTGCGATGGGAGCCAGGAACGGCGCGGGTGGCGCCGTTTTCCTCGGTGAAGTCATCTAAGAGCCAGATGGAGTTGCAGACCTGATACTCGCCGGGCGTCTCTAAGCGCCCCCAGTCCGCGTGCAGACCCTGAAGCCCGGCACCGGGCAGCGCGGCGCGGAAGTTCAGACTGGAGAGCTTGAGGTCGCCCTGCAGTACATGCGCCACAGCCGCCAGTACCTTGGGGTGCGTGAAGCAGACCTCGAACAGAGAGTCTTTGTTCGGCAAATCCGAGAGGCGAATGGTCCCCGGTTCCTGGTGCACTTCTGTTCCGGCCTGGTCGCCTTCTTCCGCTGCCATAGCATCCGTGCGGGCACGCATGGCGGCAATCTGTTCTTCGGAGAGAATGCCTGGCAGAGGTAGGTAGCCGTTCTCGTCTAAGAAGGCTCTTTCATCGTCGGTCAGGGTATCAGGGCGGACACCCAGTTCGGCAAGGGCTTCGTCAATCGTCATGATTTCGTATCCAGCGTTGGAGGTATTTGCAAAAAGAGTTCGTGCATTGGGTATGCTTTTCCTGTGCCTGAGCTACCAGAAAACTCGGTTTTTATAGAGACTCGTGCCCAGTGGCGTACCTGGCTGGAAACGCACCACACTCGCACCGAAGGTGTATGGCTGGTCTACAACAAGAAAGCCTCGGGAAAATCTACCGTGCCCTACGCCGAGCAAGTCGAAGAAGCCCTCTGCTTCGGCTGGGTAGACAGCAAGGGCAACAGGCTAGACGAGGAGCGCACGATGCTCTATTTCGCTCCCCGTAAAGCGGGCTCGGGATGGGCGCGCCCCAACAAAGAGCGGATCGAGCGACTGATGGCGCAGGGGCTGATGGCCCCCGCCGGGCTGGCGAAGATAGAGGCGGCGAAGTTCGATGGCTCCTGGGAAATGCTGGATGCGGTCGAAGATCTAGTCGTGCCCGAGGACCTTGCTACTGAGTTTGCCCGCCACCCGAATGCAGCTGCGCACTTCGAGGCGTTTCCCCGCTCGGTAAAGCGCGGAATCTTAGAGTGGATTGTGCAGGCTAAACGCGCCGAGACCCGGCAGAAGCGGAGCGAAGAAACCGCTCGTCTTGCTAACGAAAACATCAGAGCGAACCAGTGGCAGAAGTAACTCCCGAAGAGGAAGTGGGTAATGAGGTCCACGCCCAACTAATAGACGCCTTCGGGCTGGAAACAGAAGCCTGGGCTACCGAGAGAGTAGCCCGTGTAATGGAGGCTCTTAACCGGGTACGCCTGAGCTGTCCGGAGCCGGGTGCCGCGCCAAGAGAGCTGGTGGCCGAGATTCTCTGGCTTCAGGGAATGAATGCCTTTACGTTGCCGGGGCACTATGTCTACCTTTCCCGGAGGCTTTTAGAGCGAACAGGCAGCGATGACTCTGTGGCCTTCGCTCTGGCGCACGAAGCCGCACATCAGGACCTGGGGCATGTACGACTTCTCACGCCCATGTTGTCTCGATTTGGCAAGACCATGGGAACGGCTATAGGCGCCGTGGTTCGCCTTGCGGAGCGAGTAGTCTATAGCCCAGAGCAGGAGCGCGCTGCCGATGCCTACGCCCTGGACCTGAGCCTTGCTGCCGGGTATCGGCCTGATAGTGGTCTAACTCTCTTCTCAATTCTGGAGCAGGAATCTCTAGACCTGAGGGATATAGAAGGGGTATTCGGTCCCGATACACCCTCTAAACTCTGGGAAAAGTTGCGTGGTTATCCCTCTATCCACCAGCGCAAAGACGAGCTTATCGCTCGCCTGCGCCGCGAATACGGCCTTTCTTTAAGCAATTCAAAATGATCACAAAACTCCATTAGTTCCACAGGCATGAACGCGCCCATGGACATGGACGTCCATGTCTGAGGGCTTTGCCGCGAAGTCGCTCCGCGACATACAAAAAAATAATTCCATTTTTTAGTCTGATTTTGTCAGAATTGGCAATCTCACCCGTTTTAAAGGATGAGGAGTGACAAAAATGGCAACCTTTTATCAGGCGAAAGATTCGGGTGTTAAACGTAACAATTTTGTGCAGGTGGGATTGCATGTAGTCTGGACAACACAGCAACGGATGCCTATGGTGCGTAGTGATATGGAGGAGGCTATATACCGCTGTATTACTTCAGAAGCTGAGCGGGTAGGAGCGTCCGTTATAGCCGTAAATGGGATGCCGGACCATATTCATGTACTGCTGCTCCTTCCGACAACAGTGACTATTGCAAGGCTGGTTCAACAGATAAAAGGAGTCTCCTCTTCACTGGCACGTGACTTATGGCCCGAGCATACATTTCACTGGGCGAAAGGCTATGGCGTTTTTGCCGTGAGTCGTACTCATCTGGAAAAGTAGCCTCCTATATCAACAACCAGAAAATGCATCATGAAGCTGGCAAACTCTGGATGTACCTGGAAGAAACAGATTTGCCGGTCAGTCAATTGACATGCTCAACAAAAACGGAATAGGGGATATCCCCTATTCCGTTATGTCGCAGAGCGACTTTGTGGCGAAGTCCTAAGACATGGACTTTCATGTCCATGGGTGCGTTCATGCCTGCGGTGTCATATCGTTAGCGTCTCTCCCGCCGATATCTGCCAGTTCCCGGTTATCGTGCGTCCGCCTGCCGTGATTTCGTTCAAGGTCAGCGAACCCTCGGCAAGCTGAATCTCTGCTTGGTCACCTTCGTTCAGAGTCAGTGTGCCCCAGCCGTTAGCGCAGGAGAAGAACGTGCGGAAGGGCATGGGAGTATCTCGGGGCGGGCTGAATCGTAAGCGATTTGTTCACGGCGTCGTAGCGCGTGCCGGACCAAGCGAGAAGCAGCCCATACGATGAGAGCGAGCGGGCATAGAAGTTCCCGCACTCGTACTCACAGAACGGATTCCGGGCATGCCCCGAGTGCCGGGCGCGTGCCCCGCGTACGATACTCAGTCCTTCGTCGATTAGCCCGTGGAGCAGGCAGTGAGAGGCTACCTGGTACTCGATTCCAGGCCAGACTTCATCGGAGTAAGGAAATGGTAGGGTGAGCTGCCCGCCACGAGGCCAGGTGCACAGCACTAGCCCTGCCTCATGACCCATGGCATAGCCCGGTCGCTGTAGACAGGCATGCTCGGAAAGATCCTCACGGAAGTTGTGTTTGAAGATGGCGCGCAGATTCTCCGCGATCCGCTCGGCATTCATAGGAGTGGTAACCCCGTACAGGTCCGCCATCCATGCCCCGATGATGCCATCCGATAGGCAGCCCTCGCCGTACTGAGACTTCGGCCCCTCGGCAGCGAGCAAGGGCGCATAGAACGCATCCGATGTATGCGGGGCTGGTGCTCGCAATCCCTCCCAGGTTACGTTCTGCTGGTAGTACTCACCATTCCATAGCTCCGCATCCAGCTTCGCCGCACCTTTGGCAGCAATGCTGCGCCAGCGACTGGCATAAGTTTCTTCGCCCAGAGTGTCCGCCAGGTCCGCCATAGCGCTCAGTGCAGCGATATAAACCGTGCCGCACATACCGTCCGGACCCCAGAACTCAATATCGTAGGTGTTGTGGTGCGGTTCTACCGGCAGGCCCGTGCGATCCGGGTCCCAGGTGCGAATACACCACTCCAGGCTCAGAGCGGCTTTGGGCCAGAGCCGGGTGAGCCAGATAGTATCACCGCACAGGTGGAAATCTCGGTGGAGTTTCAGCAGACCGCCTAGCTGACCATCTGCCGCACCGTGGAACTCGCTCCAGAACTTATCCGGCGGGCCATCTGGCAGGGCGGCACGGAAGGCCACATGCCCATCCGGCGCACTACTGCGCTCTAGCTCCTGCTCCCGCAGGGTCCGCTCCAGCGCGGGAAAGAGATGGGGCAGTGCCTGCGCATAGTTCCACACATGGGTGCAGCTACCATGGCAGCAGCCTCTATCCGTAAAGCAGCCCTCCCAGCCCCAGAGGTTACCGTTCTCCTGCCGGAGCAGTGTGGGCGATTTTAGAATGGCTAAGTTCGATGCTACAGCGTCTAAAAGCTCTGCAGGTGCATCGGTAGCTGCCAGGGCATTTTGAAATGCCCGGGTGCGCTCTCTCAGAGAGGCATAGTGTTGTGCTACATGCTGGAATACGGCGCGGGCATCTGTGAACTTACCTGCGTAATAGGGACGCCAGTTCGGCGGGGGGCACGAGCCATCATCACAGCCACAGTCCGAGTTATCGCGGCCTACGCTGATAGCCACATTGGGAAAATGCCACGCCAGCGCCACCGGTACAGTCTGCATCTCTCCGGGAGCCAGGGTTAGCTCCACGGCTACAGAGCCACCATTGCGCTCGTGGATATCGTCCGCACCCCCGTAGCCATTGTTCTCCGAGAACTGACCTGTGGAAAGCTCTCGCCAGAGCTGGCTCTGACCATCGAACCAACCGCCACGGAACCACTGGGCTTTGATCTTCGGCGTGTGCCCTATGATCCCCAGGAACGCTGTGGCATAGCCAGGCTCATGAGCGGGAAGCGTGTTATAGAAAAATACCCCCTCGCCCGGCGCCGCTACCGAGCGGCTTTTCTCAAAGTTGCGTCCACCCGCCGGCAAATGCGAGGCGTGAAACGAAAACACCAGCGAGACAGGGGCATCAGTAGTATTCGTGAACTGATACTCCGCTATGGCACAGGGCAATCCACTGGCAAGGTCATCATTCGGGATAAATGGCGACCACCCGGTGACCTCAACCGTGATTGGTATCTTCGGGTCGGAGAGCGCCACGGCAAGTCCAGGAAACGTCGCACGACACTCGGCCTCCGCAAACCGGGGAAAGCCCTCATGGCCACCCTCACGCAATCCCTGTCCCTTTAGCCCGAAGCACCACAGACGCTCGGCGGGAAACGGCCCTTCCAGCAGTCGTGTGGCACCGCTACCCTTCACGTGCACCACACCAAAGGCGGCATCGTTGAATCCATGCCCGTCTGGCATCGCCGTTATAGCGGGTTTATGGCGGATAGCAAAGTCCTGAAAGCTCCCGAAGGCGCTCATGGAGATACTGCCCGCACCCAGACCGCCGAGTGGGAGAGCGACCTGCAGGGCATCTTTGCCCACGAATTTTCTGGCATCTTTGGAGAGAAACGAGTTCATGCCCCAAGTTTCCACAGACTCCACAAATTGCCCTGCGTGGTAACCTTTCTGCGGTATTTACACTCTCATAGGAGAGGGGAAATGATATGCTTGTTTTCTTTGCAGCATTCTGGGTTGTTCTTTTCGCGGGAATGTATAAAGAGGATGTTACTCCTACAGAAGGATGTATTTGGGGAGGTCTCTGGATAGCGTTTCTACTGGGAACGTTTTTTCTGAAAACATTGGCTATCTGGTTTTTTATTGCGCTGGTACTAATGACTTTTGGACTTATCCTTAAAGTGTTCGGCGGCGACGTTACAATACGATAACGTGCAATTCCATTTGCTCCTACTATTCTGATAGCCATGAAAACCCCACGCCGTGATGCCTTGAAATACCTGATCCGGGGAGCTGTCCTTGCTCCTGTTGCAGGTCTGGGGATCGCCGTAGGGCTGGGGCCCAGTGCTGTGGAGCGTCAGCGAAAGCTGGCACGTGCCGAAAATATTCCCCTGCTCCCGGAAGACCTCCACCACGCATCAACTGTTTCCGATGCTGAAAACGCCGCGCTACCTCTACGCGCCCTGACGCAATATTGGGCCGATATTTCTGAAAGCGAGAGCCATGCCTGGGAGAATGCCAGCAGCCAGGTCAATAAACACCCCGAGGACATGGCAGCGCTCATGGTCTTTCTGGATGGCCTGGAGCAGTACCCTGAGATCTTCGAACTGGTAGAAGAAGCGGCCCGGAGGCCACATTGCGATTTCCAGTACGACGGGAGCCAGGGATTCGATTTGATGTTCTCCGAGTTCGCAGTGACCCGGAGCGTAGGGCGGCTTCTTGCGGCTCGTGCCCAGCTAGCTGCGATTGCCGAGAACACTTTCGCCGATATTGCCCGCATTGCCAGGTTAGGCAATCTCCTATGGGAGACACCCGTTAGCGAGGCATTTTTGACGGGGGCTACACTGCAATCCCTGGCAAGTAATGTCTATGTGGATACAGTCCGCAGATTCGGTCCCAGCCCAATTGCCCATAAGGTACTGGCTGAGTTTCACCCGGCTCCTGACCTGACGTTCAGCTTTCAGGGAGATGTGGTGTTCACTCTAATAGTCATGAAACTATTGCGTGAAGGCAAACTGCGCACGAGTGAAGATAGTGAACCTCTCTCCAATGTCTGGAATGGCCCTTCAGACCTGGCTTTCTTCGCAAGGGACTACTGGGAGGAAAGAGTCATTCTTTACTGGCGCGAGTTCTATGCGATTCTACGCTCTACCAAGTATATCGACGAACGAGTAAAACGCATGGAAGCTTTTGAGGAGCGGCTTCATAAGGATAACTATTTCCAGAAGTTTTTGAACCTGGTTGCCAGTATTCTGGGGCCGCATTATGGTGGCGAACTCTTGGAATCTCTTCGAAATCTCGAAACAAAGCGCAGCTTTCGAGAGACAGCCCTGCAACTTCTGGAGACAAAGGCTGCAACGGGCGCATTCCCCACTCATCCCACTCCTGCTCGGGATCCCTACTCTGGCAAGCCACTCCTCTACCGACGCGAAGAGGATGGCTGCGTTTTCTGGAGTGTGGGGCCAAATCGCAAAGATGATGGCGGAGTGGAACTCTCCTCCGACAAAAAGATTCTTGACCTGGTCGTGCGACTCTAAGTGGATTTCCTGGCATGCAGCACGAAAGTCCGGACCCAAATCAGAGGCATGCTCGTGAGTGGCCGTCAACGCTGTATAGCGATGAAGCGCTTGCAGCGCCACCCCACCCGGATACTGCCTGCACTATAGCCTTACTCGGGGACTGCACGGTTGCCTGTACCTACTTTCCGCCAGCGAACCGCCCGGAAAACCATCTGGCCGTGCGCCTACGTCGCGCGTTTCCCGGCCAGCCCATTCTGGTACATAACCTCGCCGCCGATGGTGAAAGCGCCGATGGCTTTCTGCGTCCTGAGCGATGGGAGAAAGCACTTGGGGAGATTTCCCGGCTGGATATCGCTTTTATCCGTTACGGTATCAATGACCGCAAGCGTTTTGGCATCTCCGGTTGCCTTCAGAATTTACGGTTGCTCTGTGAGGCTTTGAAAGAACACTCGCCAGATGTCCATTTGTTCCTGGAAACGAGCATCTGGGTAGACTACCCAACTCACTATCTATGGGATAGAAATGCCGCTCTTGGACCTGTCTATGAAGCCATGCGGGTTTTTGTGCAAGAGGAAGGCTATCCCATAGTAGATATCTACGCGAACATGGAAGCGGAAACGAAGCGTGGCAACTGGGATTTGCGGGTGCGTGGCTTACCTGCACCTCAGCACACCATTATTGATGATTCCTTCGATGCCCTATTCGGCGATGATCCCGCCTTCTTTACCAATATCCATCCCAACTCCCGCTGCCTGGGATTGATTGCGGAGTGGGAGATTGAGGCACTCAAGCAGCAGTTCGGTACGATGTTGCCATGGCCCTGATGCACCTTACCAATGAACTTATTGCACGTGCGGAGCAATTTTCGGTTGGCTTCCATGCCGGGCGTATGGGAGCCATAGCCAACTTGCCCGGAAACCCGTTCGGCGTAGAACTTCGTGTGCTAAGCAATGGCATTGCTTGCAAAGTTCGGCACCCACTGCTGAAAGGGAAGAACCGTATCATTGGATTTCGGCCAGATGATTTAGATAGTTTGGACGAACTGCTGGATTTCTATCGCGAAGATAAACTTCGCTTTTCTCTCTTTGTGCCACAGGGACAGATGACGCCAGAACTCTTCGAGTGCTTCGTGCAAGCAGGGTTGTGGTCGGCGGGTAGCGGCACTGTGCCAGCCCTGGTGCCCGGTGGCGACTACACACCGAGTGCCCCGGAGATTCAGGTGCGTCGCTCGGAGCCAGAAGAGAAAGAAGCCTACCTGGACCTATTTCAGCAGGCATTCGATCACCGGGATGAGCGTGTGCCGGAGTATCGGCCTATTCAATGGGCCGAAGACTCTTTGCCGGGCGGCGCCCGCTACATTGCCGAGATAGAGGGCAAGCCTGTCGGCATGGCCTCGTTTCCTGTTGCTAACGGCGTAGGCTTTATGGGCACAGCGGGAGTGCTGCCCGAATATCGACGCCGGGGCGTGCAGAAAGCACTGATACAGCGGCGCCTGGCAGATGCTCCCGCGCTAGGGTGTGACCTGGTACTGGCAGGCGGTAGCCCCGGCAGCACAACCTACCGAAACTTCGAGCGTGCGGGATTCCGCCTGATCCCTACAGGTTCCGGCTGGCAAGAGCGATAGTCCCGCGCTCTTCTATGCCTCGCCAGTAGCGGCGTACTCTTGCAGAGTGGCAAGGTCTACCCACTCTAAAGCCTTCTCATTGGTGGCTTCCAGCACCAATGGAGGAGCCACACCTTCCTGGAGCGCTTCCAGCCAACGGCCCAGGCAGACGCACCAGCGGTCTCCAGGTTTCAGGCCCGGAAAATTCCACTCGGGGCGTGGGGTCGAGAGATCGTTTCCCGCGTCTTTCGAGAAGGTCAAAAAAGCATCGGTAGCGACGACGCAGACCAGATGTAAGCCAGCGTCCTCCCCGCTGGTGTTACAGCATCCATCTCGAAAGAACCCCGTGAGTGGTTCAAAAGAACACGGTAGCAATTCGCCGCCCAGAACGTTGCGTGCCATGATAAGGAGAGAGTACCCCACACGGCGAACCTTTCGCTATGGCAATTCGACTTGGCGCTCCGCTCTTCGCTCATTTTGATGACCCGGATGCCTGGGCGCAGGCGCATCTGGCAAAGGGCTATCGAGCAGCGTATTGCCCTGTGTCGCTCGATGCTCCAGACGATACCGTGCAGGCATTTGCTCAAGCCGCCCAACGGCATGATCTCGTGATTTCCGAGGTGGGGGCCTGGTCTAACCCACTAAGCCCCGATGAGGCTACGGCAAAGGCAGCATTAGAAAAATGCATCGCGGCGCTGGACCTGGCCGAGCGTATCGGGGCGAACTGCGCTGTGAACATATCCGGGGGATGCGGCGAGCAATGGGATGGCCCACACCCGAATAACCTGACATTTGAGACATTCGGGCGGATTGTAGAGCAGAGCCGCCATATTATCGATGCCGTAAATCCGAAGAATGCCTTCTGGACCCTGGAAGCTATGCCGTGGATGTATCCCACCGGGCCAGACGAGTATCTTTCTCTAATTCGCGCCATAGACCGGCCTCAGTTCGGGGTGCATCTGGACCCGGTCAATATGGTGAACTCGCCCATTCGCTATGCTCGAAATGCCGATTTCATCCGAGAGTGTTTCGCGCTACTCGGTCGCTGGATAAAGAACTGCCACGCCAAAGATATCTACCTCTCTCCCAAACTCACCACACACCTGGATGAAGTGATTCCTGGGCGAGGCGGCTTAGATTATGGGGTATTTCTGCAAGAGCTGGAAAAACTCGGCAATACTCGTGTAGCACTGATGCTGGAGCACCTGAAAACTGAGGAAGAATACGAGGAAGCGGCGGATTATGTGCGCCGTGTGGCCGTAAAAGAAAACATAATGTGTTGACATTGAACGGTTTGGTGCAATAGCGGGTCCAAAGGAGTATGATGACGCGGCGTACTTTTTCTTTATTTGCGGCAACGCTGCCACTGGGCCTGCTCTGCCGCCGAGTCACCAGTGCAGAGAGTGCACAATCTCCTGCTCAAAACAAGCCTCCGCAGAGTCTAGCGGAGCTCAGTCGGCGTAGCAAAGAGTGGGAAAAGGCGAATCACCTCCCTGTGGCCTTAATTCATAAGCAGGGAGACTACACGCTCTATAGTAGCGCGATCAATTCGATTCTCTGCTGGGCCGATGTAGGTTCGGCTACCTGGCTGGGAACGCAGCTGGGTGTTAAGCGAGTTTCCAGGGAACCCCGTACATCACCGCGCCACTATACTCGTGCCGATGGTTTGCCCGGTGAGAAAGCAACCGCCATAGTAGCCGATACGCGTGGAGCCTACGCCCTGATCGACCTGGGCGAGGAGGAAGCTCTCTGCGCCTTCGAAGTGGCTAAGGATACCTGGAAAACGCTGGCACGCTGGTCGAAAGGGGACTATCGAAGCGGCTTCAATAGCGGAAAATCGTGCCTTGCGCTGGGGCGTGATGTTGTGCTGGCGGCCCCAAGCGTTCTCACCACAAAAACAGACTCGCCGTTAGTGTGTTTTGATCGAGAACGCCATGAGGCTCGCTCCCTGCCCTGGGATCCGGTCATTCGTTCCGACCATATTGAGCTTTCTATTGGATTTCTTGCCTGCCGAGAGAAAACAGCTTTGCTCGGTACCAGTATCGGTCTGATCGAAGTACCGCTCTCTACCGAGGGTGGTCCCTGGAAACGCAGTATCGAGGGCCTTTACGTAACATCCGGAGTAGAGGGAGGTGGCAGGATATATCTCTGGCTGACCCTTCGTGATGCTGGCTATCCCGACCTGTCGCAGAAGGGGTATCCGCGCCTCTATGACCCGGTCAGTGGGCAACTGCAGGAACTTCCCGTACTTCCATCTCAGGCGCTATCGGATGCTGTTGTCGAAGAAGATGGCACGCTGTGGCTTGTAAAAAGTTATCAAAACTATCGCAGGACTCTGCAACCCTTTTCTGGCCCGTCTCCATTTTTCTGGCGCTGGAAACCGGGCGAGGCTGCCTGGTCCAGCTGGGATATCAACGGTAAGGAAGTCCCTGCAGAGCCCAGGCCGCTGGTTTCCCGCTATGATTCCTCAGCTCCCTATGAGTTAATGCCGATACCCGGCGCCGAAACTATCCCGGATGGTCCGGCGCGTCTGGTGGCCAGTAACGCGGCTTATAGTACGAGCGGCAGGGATGGGGGTAGCCGCCCCGCCACCCGCTGGCTCAAGGAGCGATTCCCGTATTGGGTAAGCCTGGAAGACCCGGATTTTCTGGCCGGAGCGGAACTCTTCCGGCATATCGGCCTCCGGTTGGCGCTTCCTGACCCGAAGAATCCGCAGAGTAGCTGGCAGGGGGCTGGGCAGGGAGCCATAGTGGAGATGGATAGCAAGGCAGTTAAAGGCCCCATTGTTTCTCCGGAAAACCGCCCGGTCAATGCGGCAGGTGCGACCTTTATAAGCGCATTGCCTGAAGCGCCGAAAGAGCGAGTCTCTCTTCCCTCAGAGACTCTGAATCTCCATGCACGGCTTCGAGAGATGTTTCCACTCCAGGATGGAAGCTATCTGGCGCTTGGGGAATACCCTTTCCATGTTTCTGCAAATGGGAGGCACTGGCGTGAACTGACTCCACCGCCGCAAGAGCGAACCGCTGGTATTCGTCCGCTAGACCCCTCGGATACTTTCTTCGCTATTGGAAAAAACATCATCCTGGGCACATCGTGTCTGGAGAAAAATCTGCTGCGCTTTGACTCCGCCACCGGGGAGCTTGTACGAACCGAGATTGTCAAACCAACAGGTGGCCCATTTGTTGGTGCCGATGACAGCGGAGCCTGGTGGTATATGCGGGGCAATCGCCTGCTCTTTCTGGCGGCAGGTACTACCACTTTACAGGAACGTACCATTGCGCCTCCAAATAGTGTGACTCTCTTTGGGGAGCCCAAACTCTGTGCCGGGCGGCTGTGGTGGTGTGGGTACAAGTCTGGGGGACAGTATGTTGGCTGGGACCCCAGGACCAATACATGGACCAGTGTGCTCCAGCTGCCCAGACAACCCAGTAACATGACACCTATTGCCGAAAGTAACGGCGATGTTCTGGTAGCCTCGGCAGACAACGGAGTCATGGTGTGGCGCTGGAGTGCAAAGAAAGATACCTGGACAACGGTTACTGCTACTGCCTGGGGTGGTGGAGAGGCCGCCGCGGTAGTAACTGTGGGAGAGGATGGTATCTGGGTTCTGGATAGGAACCAGAAGTCACTGGCTCAGTGTGATCCACAAACCACACTGCAGAAGCGTTTTCCGCTTCCGGTCCCAGAGAGCAGGGATTGGGAAATTCGGCTCTGGGAAGATAAAGGGGATTTCTTTCTGACAGGCAAAGAAGGGCTCTGGCGCTTCGACCGGCGTAAGCGCACCTGGACAGAGTGGAAGGTGCCAACAGCGACCACACAGCTCTTACCGCAGCTTGCCGTAACGAACGGCACGGCACTGTGGGGATTTCTCAATGCTCGAAATGCAGGTCCGGCTCCGCTGTTTCGTTTTGAACCCTCCACACGGCGTTTCGCGTTCTTTGATGAAAGTGTGGGGGCACAGCATCCTACAGATGGCTTCTTAGCAGAAGCGGGCGGACATGTCTGGTTGCTCCACGCGAAAGGCGCGTTTCGATTCGACAATCCCACCCAGCGATTTGTCTGTGAGCTGCCCTTCGTAGCAAATCGGGTTGCTGCGGCAGAAGATAACAGTACAGTCTGGATAGCTAGAGAACTGGACCTGAGATCGCCGAAGCATCCGACTCTCTATCGCTGGAGCCCGGAAAGTGGCAAGGTGGTTCCTGAGAACGCATCGATACAAAGTCGTTGTAATTCCCTCTTGCCCTCTAAAAACGGTGTTCTTATCGCAGCCAGTGATGGTCTTTTCTGCGCTGACACTCAGTCTGCGAACTGGAAACGTATCAATACCTGGGGACTTTCCGCGACTCGGCTGCTACGAGATGCCAAAGGCGCTGTCTGGGCAACTCTAGGAGAGCTGGGGTATCTCCGTATCCATGAATCAGTTGGATTGTAAGTGAATAGAAATACCAGGGGATGTATCTAAACGGGCATGATAACGCGTGCTGATTTTCTGAAGTTTGTCGCGTCTGTACCACTGTGGGCCGAGGGGCAGCCGCAATCATTACAGCCACCATTGACGCCGGAAGCGATGAGGCAACGGCAAGAAGCCTGGCAAGAGGCGATTCGCCCACCGATTGCCTGCGTTTTTAAAGATTCCACAACGGCACTGTATAGCTCGGCGGTCAATGCGATTCTCTGCTGGGCAGAAGTAGGGACCGTGACCTGGCTGGGCACTCAGATGGGCATTAAGCGAGTAGAGAAGGGCCAGCCGCCACGGCACTACACTCAGCGTGATGGCATTCCAACAACCGGTGTAACAGCCATAGTAGCGGATGTCCGTGGTGTCTTCGCTCTCTTGACCAACGGTGATGAAGAGTGTCTTTACTCTCTGGATAGCAAAACAGATCGCTGGAGTGTGCTCGCCCGCTGGCCTCTCTCCATGCTGGACAACTATGGAGCTAGATCGCCTGGCTTTCTGGCACTGAATCCGAATGTGGTGATTGCTTCGCCGAGAGTTGTTTCAACAGCGGCTGTAGAGCCGCTGGTCTGCTATGACCGGGAGCTTGGGGCTCGTCGGAGCCTCCCCTGGGATGTGGCCACCCGTAGTGATCATCGCCGATTTATTGTCTCGTACTTCAACTGCCAGGAAAAGACAGTTCAACTGGGCACGAACATCGGGCTGATAGAGCTGCCTCTCTCCGCAGATGGCGGTCCCTGGACTCGCCGCCTTACAGATTTCAGTATTAGCAAAGGGGTATCTGGAGGGGGCGCGCTGTATCTCTGGCTGAGTAAGCGTTCGCCAGGAAGCACCCCAGAGACACTGGAAAATACAGGAACGCTCCATCATATAGACACCACGCGCTGGGAAGCGCAGCCACTGCCTCCCGGTAATCTCTATAATCAGAGCAATGCCGCGGTAGATGACAAAGGGGCGCTCTGGCTGGCATCTCCCGCGGAGCAGATGAATGTCTCGTTCATTTTTGCTACGGGTCAGATGGATGGACTGGGGACCTTGCATCGCTGGCAACCCGGTGCCACAAGCTGGCAAGTGTATCGTCCCGATGGTAGCGATGCCTCTCGCCCAGCTTCGCCGCCACAGGTCCTGCCGTTTAGCCTACCTACCATAGCAGGAGCGGAAGTGATTCCGGATGCCATTGCACGCTTAGCGACGCGAGACAATGGACAGTTTTCGTATTTCAGCATCAGCCAGTTAAGCTCTCTTGGTGTAAGTTTCCCAGAACCATCTATGCCGCTGCAATGGATGCGCGTTCGCTTCCCACACTGGCTCAGCACAGATGTCTTTAAAGAGCTACAGGCCGTACCAGAAATACATCTCAGTATCTACTGTTTTGCTCTTAAAGAGCCGGGCAAATCCTCCAAAGCTTGGACCGGTGTACCGGGGGCGCTGAATGCAATTGCTCCATCTAGCTTGCCTGGATCCGTTCTTCCCCCCGAAGGAAGACCCGAAAGCGCACCCTGGCGGCCCACACTGCCTGAGCTACCGGTTCAGCAGCGGGTGGCCCTTCCGAAAGCCACGTTTGCGCTTCGTGCTGGTCTGAGGCGTATGCTGCCTCTAGAAAATGGACGCTGGCTGGCTGTTGGCAGTCGTATCTTTCTTGTAGATAAAAACGGTGCCCGCTGGCAGGAGATAGCCTACTCACGAGAGCATACCCAGATCGGTGACCTGAGTCCGAGTGACAATGTGTTTGTGCTGGGACCCCGGCAAGAGATATTCGCCGCCTTATGGGACTCTTCCAAACTACAGCGCCTGAACCCTAAAACGAACAGGTTGATACCGACTGAGCTCGATTACCCTAAGAACACGGAGTTTATAGGGGGATCCGCTTCGGGGGCATGGTGGCGTGGTTACGATCAGGAACTGCATCGCCTCTTGCCAGAGGGCAAAGGCTGGCAGAAATATCGTTTCCCTGTTCTGAAAGGCTTCCAGCCTCAATCCAACAACATCCCGCTGGCTGCAAGCCGTCTCTGGCAGCGTGGTTACGAAGAGGGACGCTATGTCATTCGTGGTTGGAGCCCGGAAACAAATACCTGGGGTGGCCCCTTACAAACAGACGGTTTCTTTTCCTTATGGGAAGACTCCCCGCGTAGCTGCCTGGTTCTAACCCGGCAGAACTCAGGGCAGCAGTTTATACTGCACCGCTGGGAAGAAAAAAGTGGACTCTGGACCGAGCTAGAACCGTTTGCTATCAAGCTTCCGGAGAGCGAACCTGCGCTGGTAGCCGTAGACGATAAAGCTATCTGGCTGAGTACTTCTCAGGCGCTGCACCGCTGGGATCGCCACACAGACACTCTCCGCAGCTTCCCCTTGCCTATTGGTGAGCGGTTAGAAAGTGGTTTCAATGGAGTAGGCATTCGGGCAGGGAAAGACGCGTTTTTCCTGATTGGCTCCAGTGGTCTATGGCGCTTGGATCGGAAAACCCTTGCCTGGGCTACCTGGACCATTCCTGTACCCTCGGAGAAAGTCACTCCCACTGTTGCCGCATCGGATAGCGAGACCATCTGGGGAACTCTAGACGCGCTCTCGACCCGTGCGACTGCCGTATTTCGGTTCGCGCCGAAAACCAATAGCTTTACGTTCTTTGACAAAAAGCAGGGAGTTCCTGAAGATGGAAAAGGGCGCCTGGTGTCCGATGGCGCCGTCGCATGGATACTGCATCCCGGTGGCGCCTATCGCTACGATAGTACTGCAGGCCGCTTCGTTCTTATCGCTCCAGGAACCCCGGTCGCTCTGGCGCGCGATGCCGGAGGAACCTGGATCAGTGTCCAGCCCCCAAAATATGGAGAGACAACCCTCTGGTATCGCAAAGATGCCAATGGGCAAGTAACCCCCGAATCCGAATCTAAGCAGAAGCGCAGTGGCCAACTGCTTGTTGTTCCGGAAGGACTTCTGGCATGTACGGACCGTGGGCTGTATCTGATTACCAGCCCCGGCTCCTGGAAGCAGATAGATACCTATGGGGTAATTCCCGCTGCATTACACCGCTCGAAAGAGAGCCACGTCTGGGTAAGTAGCCCACAGGGATTACTGCGATTACGCCTTTCCTGAACGAAAAAAGAACACCAGAAAACATGTTAACGCGCCGTAGCTTTACTCTCTTAGCCGCAACACTGCCTCTTGGGCTGCTCCAACGCCGGGAGGCAGAAGCACAAGCTCCCCCCATTCCTACTATTGAGGAGGAAAAGCGGAGAGCTGCGGAGTGGCAGAAAGCGCATCATCTGCCTGTAGCCCTGGTTCATGCCAGAGGCGAGAAGCGGCTCTATAGCGGTGCGGTCAATTCTATTCTTTGCTGGGCAGATGCTGGCCCGGTTACCTGGCTCGGCACCCGGCTGGGCATCAAGCG
This sequence comes from Armatimonas sp., assembly GCA_049840835.1. Taxonomy (GTDB): domain Bacteria; phylum Armatimonadota; class Armatimonadia; order Armatimonadales; family Armatimonadaceae; genus JANLTX01. The sequence goes on from JASGJG010000021.1 coordinate 142,891, forward strand.
GGTGTCTAAAGAGCCCAGCACGCCGCCGCGCCACTATACTCGTGCCGATGGATTGCCGGGGGAGCGGGTCAATGCCATCGTTGCCGATGAGCGTGGCGCCTATGCTCTCGTCGATTTGTGGGAAGAAGAAGCTCTGTGCGCTTTTGAACCCGAGCAGGACCGCTGGAAAACCCTGGCGCGCTGGCGAAAGGGACGCTTCAACGAGTACCCCGATGTCAACGAAGGCTGTCTCGCCCTAGGGAGAGATGTAGTACTGGCAACGCCTAGAGTCGTCTCTACAAAAGCAGACTCTCCTCTGGTGTGCTTTGATCGAGAGCGCCAGGAAATCCGCAATCTACCCTGGGATGCGGGAACGCGTGGCGACCATGCCGAGCTACAAATCCCATTTCTCTCTTGCCGTGAGAAAACAGTTCAGCTGGGCACGAATATCGGACTGATAGAACTGCCGCTCTCCGCAGATGGTGGTCCCTGGACTCGCCGCCTGAATGAGCAGAGTATTCGATACGGAGTCGAGGGTAGCGGCAGGCTCTACCTGTGGTTAACGCCGCGCCAGTCCGACGGGCCATCTCGCTACTTCCAGCCGTATGATTTTATTCGGCAGGGAGGGCAGCTGAATCTTTATGATCCGGCAAGCAATACATTGCAGCCGCTTCCCGAAAAGCCGCGCCAGTATATTTCTGAAGCGACCGTGGATGCTGATGGCGCTCTCTGGCTCTTTGATAATTTCGAGAATATAGGCCAGCGAGCACGAATGCTCAACCAGGTTTCTATCTTACTGGCGCGCTGGAAACCCGGCGATACGGCCTGGAGAAGTTTCGATGCTACTGGAGTGGAAGTAACATCGCCCACAGTTCCACGGGCACCTGCTAACGATCCTTACGCACCGTATCGACTGTGGCCTATACCCGGCGCCGAAGTGATTCCAGAGGCTCCTGCGCGACTTGTGGCATCCAATGCCGCGCTGGATGGAGTGCCCAGCAGCTACCGAAAAAGCGAAAACTCCGGGAAGGGATATGCGTCTGCCGCGCGCTGGTTAAAAGAGCGTTTCCCGCACTGGGTGAGCCCGGAAGACCCGGAGGCGGCTCCCGGAGCAGAGCTGTTTGGCTATCCTCTACGCCAGGCGGCCTACCCCGATCCGAAAGACCCGGAGCGATTCTGGGTAGGAAGGGGGCAGGGAACCCTGGCACCAGTCGGAAGTAAGGAGGTGTACCTACCGCCTGCTCGCGCCGAAAGCAATCTTGTTAGTGCTACAGGAGCGGACCATGCTCGCCTATTTCCTGATGCTGCACCAGGGCAGATAACCCTACCGCCACAGCCACTGGAACTCCATGCGAAAATCCGCAGCCTGATCGCCCTCGGCGACGGCACGTATATAGCCACGGGAACGCACGCGTTTCACATCTCGCAAGGGGGACGTCGCTGGCGTGAGTTGAAGTTGCCGCCTAGAACGCGTGATGACAACGAAGAATCTCTATCCTATTCTGCTTTCTTCTTTCCTACAGGCAAAGGTAAGGCGCTACTCTCCACCTGGCCAGGAAATACGCTGTTTCAACCCGATGTCTCAGCGGGGAAACTGATACCCACCCAGATTACGCAACAGCGCAATGGTTCGTTTATTGGCGCGGATTCCTCTGGTGCCTGGTGGCATACCGGAAAGAACAAATACCAATTTCTGGCACCGGGAAGCACAGAATGGCAGGTGCGTGGTGCAGAGAAACCCGCCGGGATAACTCTCTATGAGTAGCCCATGCTCTGTGCCGGGCGGCTATGGTGGTACGCGAACAATAGTCGGGAAAGCCAGCTTATCGGGTGGGACCCGGTGCAGAATAGCTGGACTGCCCCTCTATCCATTCACAACTACTCCACTAAGATGCGGCCCATTGCCGACAGCCGTGGCAGAGTTCTGATGGCGGTGCGTTCGGATGGCAGAAACCCAGACGTTACGATTCATAGCTGGCAACCCAAAACGAAGCTCTGGGAAACCATTGCCACGTTTCCTTGGGCCTCCGACGGGTTACCCATACTGATCACGGCAGGGAAAGATGGCATCTGGCTTACGGATCAGAAATCACTGCTGCGCTTTGACCTTGCTAAGAAAACGCTGCAACAGGAATCTCTCCCTGAGAGCAGTGAGAATGTTGTCCAGCTCTGGGCAGAAGACAGCGAGATCTTCCTGATAACGAAGGAAAGGCTGTGGCAGTTTGACCGGCGCCAGAACACCTGGCAGGAGTGGAAGGTTCCTGTGACCGCCACGCAGCTATGGCCTCAGCTTGCCGCCAGTGAGGGAGCATCTCTCTGGGGATTTCTCAATGCACGTAATGCAGGTCCAGCGCCGCTATTTCGTTTTGAACCAGGTACGAATCGCTTCTCGTTCTTCGGCGAAAACGCCGGGCTGCCGCATTCTGAAGGCGGCCAGATGATTGAAGCTGGTGGGCAGATATGGTGGCTCCACCCCACAGGGGCGTTTCGGTTCGATACGGCAGCGCAGCGCTTTCTCCACGAAGTGCCATTCCAGGCACGCCGAATTGCCGCATCGCAGAGCAAGGCATGGGTATGGATAGCGGGCGAATCTGCGCAGAAGAGCGACGCAACCCTCTATCGCTGGAGCGCGGCCAGTGGCAAGACTGTTCCAGAAGCGGGTTCGATACAAAATCGCTGTCAGGCCCTGCTATCCGCTGGCGAGGGCGTCCTCGCGGCAACAGACAACGGGCTCTACAGGGTTGATGCAGAGTCTGTATGGACACTTATGGATACCTTACAGATGCCTGTCAGCCAACTGATGCGAGCTTCCAACGGCGCTGTATGGGCGACGACGAATGGGCCGGGATTTCTACGCCTTACTAGTGCATCCTGATGGAGCAAGATCACTTTCGGTTTCGGTCCGCCATGCCTTCACGTCCTGGCCTGAAAGAGTCTCTGGTGCCTGTGGTGCGTATGGCGGAAAGACCGGGGCTGATTTTCTACAGTGAGCATGTCAATGCCATATCCGCCTGGGCGGATGCCGGTGACGATACCTGGCTGGTTACCCTTATGGGGATTAAGCGGGTTTCTCGGAATCCAGATATCCCTCCGCGTCACTACACTCTCTGGGATGGGCTACCTGGTCTTTGGGTCTCTGCCATTGTTGCCGATGAGCGCGGAGTTTACGTCCTTATTGATATTGGCGGGAAAGAGGCGCTCTGCACGCTAGATACGGCTACAGACACCTGGAAAACTCTTACCTACTTAGAGAAGGACTCCTATGCCAGTTTCGTGGGAGAGTTTTGTAGCCTGCTGGTTCTGGATGGGGATAGGATACTGGCCACTTCAGGAACAGCCACAACCTATAGCGACAGTGTTCTTCTGTGCTTCGACCGAGAGACGAATGAGTCTATAACCATTCCCTGGGATAGGGCGATTCAAGCTGAGCAGGACAGCCTGACGATTGGCTTCTTAGCCTGCCAGAATAACACCATCTCTTTGGGAACCAGCATCGGGTGGTTCGAGCTGCCTCTCTCTCCAGAAGGTGGCCCCTGGGTACGCAGACTGGCAGATACGCACATTCATCGCGGTGTGGCTGGGGGAGGTGGGCTGTATCTATGGATGAGTCAGCGCCGCCCCAGGAATGACTCTGGGTATTATCAGCGAGACATTCACCGGGTAGATCCACAAACCTGGCAGACAACTCCTCTCCCCCACTTTTTCCCGCCGCCAGCAGACACAGTACCCTGCGCAGTCGATGCTCAGGGACATCTGTGGCTCCCAACCCATGTAAACGGCGGTATGGGCGGTCCCTATCTAACACCCGGTCAGGTGGCACTGAGACGCTGGAGCCAGGCAGAGAGTCGCTGGGTGGAGCTAACCGATGAGGGAGACGCTCCGGAATCCTCAACTCAGAACTTGAATATGACACTGATCAGCCAGCTTCCATCGCTAGCGCCAGAGAGTGTCATTCCCGATGGTCCTGCCCGTTTGCTCACGCTGGCTCCGTATAGGCAGCGCATGGCACCACGCTCTTTGCGCTGGCTCCTGGGGCGATTCCCGCATTGGCTCAGTCCGGATGCAACGGAGGAATTGCCGTTTCTGATAGGCCAGGGAACGCATTTTTACAATCCCGCTGTGGTAGAGCCCGGCGCACCAGAGCATGCCTGGCTAGGAATTCCAGGAGCGCTGATTTGTATCCCAACATCGGCACTGCCCTTTCCGCCCGTGCCTGCTGGCGGCATGAATCGCCTGGTCACCGGGAAATGGAATCCCTGCTATCCCGCTCAAGACATTATGGGGTTGCCGGAAGACACTCTGGTTGGGAAACACTGGCAAGGGGGAGTGAAGGCATCGAGTCTGACCCCGCAGGTGCTCGCTACAGATACCAGCGCTCTCTGGGGCGCACTGGCCGCACAACACGGACACTCCGCTGCCCTGTTTCGATTCGAGCCTGCCACGCGCCAGTTCACCCTGTTCGATGAGAGGTCCGGGCTTTCCGAGGTCACATCCCCCAGAATCGTGATGAATCAGCAAGAGCCCTGGGTGCTCTGCGGGCAGGGAGCATATCGGTTCGATACCGATACCCAATGCTTCGTACAGGAGCTTACGGTTTCTGCTGTGTCCATTGCTCTGTCTGACAGCGGAGCTGAGGTGTGGCTGGTAGGGCAATCCTCTTCGGGAGAAACGTGCCTTTACCGCTGGAAACGGGGGCTTCCGGGAGTGGTGCCAATAACCGACCCTGCCTGGAGCCAGTGTTTTGATGTTGTGTGTACAGATGAGGCTACGGTTATTGCGACCGACCAGGGACTTTATCAGCTAGAGGCACAGGGTAGTTGGATAGCCATAGACAGCGCAGGAATGCCCCCACGAAAGCTCCAGCGCGGCGAAGGGAATAGTCTGTGGGCTTTTATGATCAGCAATATCTTGCATATACAGCTCGGGAAGTGAACCTGGGCAGGGTAGCCGCGTCTGTAGCGCCATGAAAACCCTGCTAACCTTTTGCACCGCTCTCGCGTTGACCTCGCTGGCCCATGCTGATGACCTGACCACAAAGACGTGGAAAGTAGGTGGTGTGGAGCGTAGCGCGCTGGTATATCTGCCGAAAAAAACGGAAGGCGCACCCATAATCTTCGCGTTCCATGGGCACGGTGGCACAAGTCGCTACTCTGCGCGCAAGATGCACCTGGAAACCCTCTGGCCCGAGGCTATCGTGGTCTATCCGCAGGGACTGCCTACTATGACCGGGCGTGACCCTCAGGGTGCGAAACCGGGCTGGATGATGAGCGCCGGGCGATTTATGGCGAACCGGGATCTGGATTTCTTCGATGCCATGCTCACCACAGCTAAAACCGATTGGAAAGTAGACGAGAAACGAGTCTACGCTACTGGCCACTCCAACGGCGCTGGGTTTGTGTACGCTCTCTGGGGCGCACGCCCGAATACCTTCGCGGCGCTGGCTCCGGCGTCGGGTGGGGGCTTCCGGCTATTGCGCAACGCCACTCCCTGCCCCGCGCTGATTATCGGGGCCAAGAACGATCCTATCGTCAACTGGGAGACCGCACAGCTACCCGCTATCGAGGCCGCTAAGAAGCTCAATGGCAGCAAAGCCCCGGTAGAAGTCATCGAGCACAACCAGCAGCACGCCTACCCGGAGATGGCTCCTGAGAAGACCGTGGCGTTCTTCAAGAAGTACACCCGCAAGTAGGAAACCCGGCCTGCTCGGCCTAACCCTACGGCATGAGCAGGCCCAATGTCGTTCTTGTCTGTGTAGACCAGTGGCGCGGCGATGCGCTGGGATGCGAGGGGCATCCGACCGTCATGACCCCGCACCTGGACCAACTCGCTACCGAGGGCGTGCGCTTTACCCGCGCCTATACCGCCACGCCTAGCTGCATTCCCGCACGGGCTGCGCTCTATACCGGGCTCTCTCAGACCTCTACGAAGCGTGTGGGCTACAAGGACGGGGTGCCATGGGACTACGAAACCACCATAGCGTCTGAGTTCACGAAAGGTGGCTATCAGACCCAGGCTATCGGCAAGCTCCATGTGTACCCGGAGCGCAGTCAGCTCGGCTTCCAGAATGTGATTCTGCACGATGGCTACCTGCACTTCGCCCGCAAGAAACCGCGCGACATCGGGCTGGTAGACGATTACCTACCCTGGCTCCGAGAGAAGACTGGTGACCCGCACGCGGACTACTTTGACAACGGTGTGAACTGTAACTCGCAGATTGCTCGCCCCTGGGACAAAGACGAAGCCCTGCACCCTTCCACCTGGATCGTCAGCGAGGCGCAGGACTTTCTGCGCCGCCGCGATACCCGGAAACCGTTCTTTCTCTATCTAGGCTTCCATCGTCCGCACCCACCCTACGACCCGCCGCAGTGGGCGTTCGACATGTATGTGAACGAGCCCATGCCTCCAGCCATTTCGAGCGAGTGGTCTCAGGAGGTTCTAGGGCAGTTCGAGGACAGCTGGCGTGCCGACCCGACTGTGGCACAACTCTCCCCGAAAGCCCTGCAGCGAGCACGCGCGGGCTACTACGGGCACATGAGCCATATCGACCTGCTCCTGAACCGGTTCTTCGAGACCCTGGCGGAGTACGGTGAGCGCCAGAACACGATTATCTGCTTTGTGAGCGATCACGGCGAGCTGGCGGGCGACCATGGTGCGTTTCGTAAGACCCTACCCTACGAAGGCAGCGCTCGTGTACCGCTACTCCTCTCCGGCCCCGGTATCCCCCGGCGCACAGTCTGCGATAGCGCCATCGCCGAGCTTCGCGATGTTATGCCCACACTGCTAGATGCCGCCGGGCTATCCGTGCCTGAAGAGTTAGATGGCAAGAGCCTGCTTGGTGTAGTGCGTGGAGAAACCTCAAATGTGCGAGAGTGGCTCCACGGAGAGCACACCGGGTTTGGTGGGAGCGTGCACTCTATCGTCAGCCCAAAAGAAAAGTACGTATGGTGGTCCCAGACCGGGCGCGAGCAGCTTTTCGACCTGGAAACCGACCGCACCGAGAGCACCGATTTGGCGAGTACACAGCCGGAGCGCCTGGCCCACTGGCGCGAGCGATTGGTAGAAACGCTGACCCATCGCCCCGAAGGCTTCGTAGAAAATGGAGCGCTGGTGGCGGGTCGACCTTGCCGAACCGATATTGCCTTAGCCATTCCAATACGAATAGACTGGGATATCCAGCCCAATTCCGATCAGGGACCAGATCGCACCCATCACGAAGTCCCCCAGAATCACACCGAAGGCCAGTGGAACACCAAGGCGCCAGGCACGTAGGCCACCGTAGCGCAACAGGGTGACTTTAATGCCCCAGGCGACTAGCAGACTCAGCCAGGACCACACCATAGACCAGCCGCCAGCCAGAGCGTAGCCGAACGCATGCAGAGGAAACCCCACAATGCGCTGGCGCAGCAGAGTGATAAGGGTAGCAAGTGCGAACCCTACGCCCATACCTCCTACCTCGCGGCGGTCCGGAGGAGCCGCCAGCGAGAGCCAACTCATGAGGCGCCCATACGCCTCATTGCCATAACCCAGCGATGACCACCCGCGAATCTTGGCGGCTGCTCCCAGTGTGTAGCTCTGGTGCAGTACCGTGATACAGAAGGCGCTAAACCCCAGCAGCGCGGCCAGAAGCAGAGCAAAGGTAAGGCCACGTGTGCGCCCGCCTCGACTACGAATCGCGACATCGGTTTCCAGCAGATGCGGCATGGGGTGAGAGCGATACGCCCGATTGAACCAGTAGAAGAGAGTCAGTGTAGTGAGGGCACGTGGCCCCAGAGATTCGGAACCGAACAAATGGTAAAGCGTCTGGCTAGGCCCGATGAAATGCAGGTCATGTGTGGGCGGTCCCAGCTCTGCCCGCATCCGGGTAACCGCGATAGCGATAATGAAGTAGACCAGAAAGAAGGCTACTGAGACAATCGGAGGCAGCCCCGCCAGCCACCCGAAGCCGACCAGTAGCGACCCACTGAGAGCGAGTCCGACTATCGACCGACGCGCCTCTATAGCCTCCTCGGTATGCGCCTCCAAATGCTGCCAGAGGGTCTTTAAATGTCGCCGAAGCCCCAGTAGAGCGAAGAAGAACACCGAGGTATATGCCCCGAATGCCTGTGCCTCTAAGTACGGGTACCGCGCCGAGCCTTCCGCCTGCCAACCTAGCGCATTCGTGCCGATTTGCTCCACCCGCGTGAGTAAAAAGAAGAACCAGCACGAGAACAGCAAGTCTTTGGGCAGCAGATACCCCAGCCCGATAACGAACGGATAGATACCCACTGGTAGCCACTTCCCACTCTGATATCCGATAGCGCTCCAGGGCGGTTGTGGGAACCACTGACCCACATCGAACCCGTTGATGCCGATAGCAGGAAAGGAGGGCCAGAGATAGTTCAAGCCGGAGAGCAGGCTCCAGAGCGCAGCCAGCGCGAACCCCAGCCAGAACAGCCGGTTCTTAACCAGCGTATTCTCTGGCTCGGTAAGCGCAAGTGGTAACTGAACAATCGGAAATGCCAGTCTCTCGCCCTGCATCCAGGGTGTTCTTAGCAGGCCGTTGATACAGCTCATCGCATAGAGCAGCGTGAGTACGAATGCCGCCCAGACACTCAGCGGCAACCCCCAGGCTTTTAGAAAGCGTGGCTCCCACAGAGAGTGACTGCCCTCATAGTAGGCTTTCAGGGCGATAGGGTCGTTCACCGTCAGCCAGGAGGGCAAGTAAGGGGTGAAGCGCATCCAGCCGTTGTCTGCCGTGGCGAACTTGTGCGGGTGGGAGATCAGGGTCAATAGCGCCGAGCCCAGATCCACCGCGCCCATAGCTGTGCCTATGCTGAGCATGCCATAGATCATCAGTAGCTCGCCCTGTGAGAGCGCCAGCCTGGGAGCGCGGCGCCGAACCAGGGCATTTATCCCTGCCAGAAGCGCCAATAGCACTACAGCCGTGAAGAACAGAGAGGCCGTGGTGGTGCGAGTGCGGTCATAGACCCGCTCCATCTGCGCCACCCAGACACCACACAGCGCTGCTCCCAGGCCACCCAGGATTACGGCGCGTGCAGTGACTGCCTTCATTCCTGTACAATTCCCTGTAACGAACAACTGCTCCTGCGGTACACAATAAACAAGGGGATTATGATGCAGGCCAACTCCTTTTCGAAACATATACGCCACGGATTGCGTGGGCTACTCAGCACCGCCGAACTCGGTATGCGCCATGGTCCACGTCTGGGCGTCGAAGTAGGAGCCGCCGCCGGGAGCTTTCTGCCCATTATCGGCACTGCCGCCGGGGCGTTTGTGGGCCTGGTAGTCGGCGGTCCGTTGGGCATCCTCATGGGTTTAGTCGGTGGTGTTATCAACCGGCGCTGGGGCTGGGCCTTAGGCGGCGCACTACCAGGAGGATTGCTGGCACTATCGACAACGAACGCTCCCGATAGCTGGATTGTGCTCCCCGGCAGTATCGCCTGTATCTGCGGAGGGGTTGCGGGCTATCGGCTGGGCAAGGCTCTGGAGATCTCCCCGGAAGACCACTTTGAGCGATTTCAAGCCAGTGCTAAATCGTTTCTTTCCCCCACTCCGTTCTGGATTCGGCTCGGTCTATGCGTGCTATTTTTCTGGACCCTGACAGACCTGGGCTACACTGTGGTCAACGGGCTATCCCATCTGGGAGAGACTCAGAGCACTCTCTCAGCGAACTCTAGATAGGCGTTCCACTCTAGCTCGGTCATGGAGTGCTTGCCGTGGCGTAGAAACGTACCGGTTTTCTGAGCCGGGTCCGCTCCTAACAGGCTCCATATAGGGCGGGCGGCTTCCAAAGCGCTGACCTGTCCTTCCGGGTTGGCCCAGGTATCTTCGGCGGCATTACAGAGCAGCAGGGCTCGCGGCGCGATACAGGCTAGGGCTGCATGCTGGTCAAACGGTAGCTTTTCCGGGGTTTTATTGTATTTTTTAAAGCGATCCTCGAACCAGTGAGGAAATGCCGTATTGATTCGCTCTACACTCTCCCCAATAGTGCCCCGGCTTGGCGCGGCACCGCCACAGCCAGACTGACTGGGAATCGTGAGTGCAAAGTGGGTGTCTCGCATTCCGGCCAGCAGCGCCGCTTTACCCAGGCGCGAGTGCCCCACCACGGCGAGGCGCTTCGGGTCTATTTCGGGCACGTATTTCTCTACCCCATCTGCTAGCCGGGAAAGCGCCCACGCCCAGAGGGAGATAGCCCGGTAGGGTAGCCGATAGAGCAACGCCGTTTTCTCATCGGGGGCGATTTCTTCGTAGCATGCCACGACGATTCCGAAGCCACGCCTGGCCGCTTCCGCAAACGCCCAGTGATGCTTTACGCCCTCTATGGTCTCCGACACGCTCTCGAAGTTCAGCCCCACGAATGCGGGTACTGGCTTCTGCGTTTTTGCGGGCAGAGCAATGAGTACATCTACCGGTCCGGTGGCGTTCAGACTCCAGCGCTCCAAGCGCAAGGTCAGCGCCGGATCTGGAGAGGGAAGAATTCGCTTTGCACGAACACGGGGAAGCTCCGGCGCGGGAGCCGGGCCATACATCTCTTTTTCAAAGAGGTTCAGCAGCTCCTCACGGCGTCTGGGCCAGCCGCCTATACCTGTCACGCGCCCGCCATGGGCGAAGGCGAAAAGATCGGGTAGCGGATGCGCTACCCCCGGTGGCAACGGCTCCATGCCAGAGACTTCGCCAGCCGCGATAGAATTCCTGCCATGGATGGCTTCGTAATTCGCGCGGCGGTGGAGAGCGACCTGCCCGCGCTCACCGCGCTCTACAACCACTACATTGAGCACACAGCCATCACATTCGATACCGAGCCGTACACAGTAGAGCAGCGCCGAGAGTGGTTCTCCCATTACTATCCCACCGGGCGGCACCGGCTTTTAGTCGCTGAAGAAAGCGGAAAAGTGCTGGGGTATGCCTCCAGCGGTAAGTTCCGTCCCAGGGCGGCCTATGACACCTCCGTAGAAACCAGTGTCTATGTAGACCCGGAAGCCCACGGGCGCGGCGTCGGTACAGCGCTCTATACCGCTCTGTTTGAAATCCTGGCTACAGAAGACATTCACAGGGCCATCGCGGGCATCACCCTCCCCAATGAAAAATCTATCGCCCTACACGAAAAGTTCGGTTTTCAGAGCGTGGGCGTTATGACCGAAGTAGGTCGCAAGTTCGACCGCTACTGGGATGTTGCCTGGCTGGAGAAAGCCCTCAAAGGACGGTGACCCGTGATAGAGGCTCCTCCCGTCTGGCGCACTCATCTATCATTCCAGGATGGACATAAGTTCCAATTCTATTCGGATGGGATTGCTCTTACAGAGCAATATGTTGCCTTTACCTGGTTTTGTATAGATCGTAATACAGGAGTAATTCGTTGGCAGTGGGAAAAGGATAGCCCCGCCTGTCAGCTATTCGCCGTGCATCAAGGAGTGATTATTGCAAATACGATAGGCCCACCTTTGGACCCTGAGGATCTGTATTTAACCAGGCTTGAGGATGGGGTTGCTCTGCCACAACCCCGGAACTTTTGGGAGCGAATAGTAAGCCTTGGTGGTTCCGGATATGCTCCTATAGCACTCGGCAATGGCGAAATATTGAATAGTTCAGGCAATGTAATCAGCCTTGTTACCGGACGAAAAATCCGAAAGGTGAAGCCGGAGGAGTTTACTTCTTTTGAAGATGACTCTACCTATTTAGCTGAGGTTTCACTACCTGATGGCGTAATTCTGGATTGGAATGAAGAAAGCATCTGGTTCGAAGGGGAAAACGCCTGGCGGTTCCGTGCTAAAGACTTAGAGGTAGAGATAGATTCGAAGGTATTCCACTATCCCTACGCCTATCTAGCCATATATCGAGGAGGCGGGGATATTGCTTCCGAACGATGGCTATGGACATTGGATTTGCGAAACGGGCAGATTGTGCAGCGAATAGCGCTTAGTGAAGAGCCTGCTATTTCAGGGACAGTACACGCTGTAGATGATTCCGGTCTGGTTGCCAGTGTTATGCGATGCCTGCCCAATGAAAAACAAGGTGGGATCCGGTGGGAGGGGGAGTTGCTTTACTTTTCACGAAGCTCTGCTCAACCAGATTCAACAGAGGATAGATAAGGCTACAGAGAGCCGCAGGAATAAAGCAGCTGCCTGCCGAACCGGCGGGCATGAAGATTACCGATATGCGGGTGATTGTGACCTGCCCTGGGCGTAACTATGTCGCCATCAAAATTCTTACCGATGAGCCAGGACTGTATGGCGTAGGCGATGCCACTCTCAATGGTCGAGAGCTTGCTGTGGCCAGCGCTCTGCAAGACCATATCGCGCCGCTACTCATCGGGCGTGACCCCGACCGCATTGAAGACATCTGGCAGCTTCTCTTCAGAGGCACCTACTGGCGCGGTGGCCCTGTGCTCATGACCGCACTGGCCGGGGTGGACTGTGCCCTGTGGGACATTAAAGGCAAGCGTGCCAATCTGCCTGTGTACTCTCTACTTGGTGGCAAAACCCGCGAGGGCGCCTGGGCCTACACCCACTGCGGCGGACGCACGCCACAGGAAGTAGAAGACTCCGTGCGCGGTGCGCTGGAGCGGGGCTTTCGACATGTGCGGGTACAGATAGCCGTGCCCGATGCCATTGGCACCTACGGCACAGGGGGCGGGGTAGAAGCGACCAGCGCTACCTGGGGAGATGGCGGAGCGATGCCCTCTATCGAAGATCAATGGGAGCCCGCCAGCTATTTGCGCATCGTGCCCAAGATGTTCGCACACTTGAGGGAAACTCTGCCCGAAGAGGTAGAACTGCTGCATGATGTGCACGAGCGCCTGAACCCCATTCAGGCCGCCCGGCTCGCCAAAGAGCTGGAGCCTTACAAGCTGTTCTTCTTGGAAGACCCACTTCGACCGGAGCACAAAGAGAGCTTCCGGCTGGTACGCAACGCGTCCACCACGCCTATCGCTATGGGCGAGCTGTTCCACACCAAGTATGACTGCCTGCCGCTGATAACCGAGCAGCTCATTGACTACATTCGCTGCGATTTAGGGCATATCGGAGGAATCACCGAGGCCAAAAAAATAGCCACGCTGGCGGAGCCGTTTCAAGTACAAACTGCCTGGCACGGTCCCGGCGATATCGGCCCGTCTATTCACGCCGCCAATGTGCATGTGGACGTCGCCATTCCCAACTTCGGTGTGCAGGAGATGGTGTTCTTCCCGGAGCAGGTGCAGGAGGTCTTTCCTGGGGCACCGGAGTACCGGGATGGGCGCCTATGGCCCAATGAAGCGCCCGGTCTGGGGTGCGATATCGACGAAGAAAAGGCAAAGAAGTACCCCTATAAACGCGCCTATTTACCTGTCTGCCGTCGTCGCGACGGTTCGGTACACGACTGGTAGGCTTGCACGTGTCACCCGCTGCCCTGCACTTCCTCGGCAGCGGGTTTATGTATGAACTCTAAAATATCCACACGAATTGTCTGGCTACTTATCTCTCTGGGTGTCTTCTTACGAATAGTCGTACTCATAGCAATTGATCCTGCGCTTAAGGGGGATGCTGCCTCCTACGACGAGACCGCGCGGATGTTCCTGGGGGAACTACCCCTGGTACCCGACTGGTCTCCCGGTGTCTCGCTCTACCTGGCTCTGCTCTACAAGCTCCTTGGCAGCAGTGTGTGGGTCTCCCGGCTGTCTATGTTGCCGTTCTACATTGGTGTCAGCCTGACTCTACCGGCCCTGGTTGCCAATGTTATCGGTCAGCTCTCCCGCTTCCACGAAAAGCTGACAGTCTACCGAGAAGAGCGCTTCGTAAATCAGGCCGCCTATATCGCCGTTGGGGTTTTCGCCGTTCTGCCCGCCAGTATCTGGTGCAGCATCACGCCCCTGACCCAGATGCCAACGCTCCTGCTTTTCAACCTGCTGGCGCTGCTTTTATTGCTTCGCCCCGGCACAGAAACCCCGATTCGAGCAAGCCTTATCGGGCTCTGCCTGGGACTGATGGTGCTGATACGTCCCTCGTCCATCCCTCTGTTGGCATTCGCCCTCTTTGTATTGCTTTTTGACAGAGTGGGCTCCAAACTCACGCTCAAGCCGCTTCGCCTCGTCCTGCCAAACATAGTTGCCTGCTTACTCGTTTTCGGGGTGCTGGTAGTTGGCTACAATAGCTGGCTCTATAAGCAGACCGGGCGGCGCATCTGGGTAAACCAGACTAATATGCAGAACCTGTACTATGGCAACAATCCCTATACGCCACTGTACAAAACCTGGTGGTTCGGCTCGCATAAAACCGCTGATGATGGTGTACCGACTGGCTTTCTAGAGCTGTCAGAGCGCATTCACTCTCTACCCATAGACCAGCGTGATGGGGCGTTCAAAGAAGAGGTGTTAAAAGAGGTCAAGAGCCGCCCGCAGATATTCGTATTCCGCACCCTGAACCGGGTACGTACGTATATGGCCTACGATACCTTCGCCGGGGCACAGCTCTCCGACATGAAGCACCCCAAAGCGCCCGGCGCGGTTTTCAAAGGAATCAAGGCACTGGTATTGCTGGGAGATTTTGCTCTCTACAATGCTGTCTGCCTGTTGGTGATTGCCTTGTTCGCGGTGCGTGGTCTGCTCAAGAACCAATTTCTTCTGGACTTCAAAAACGCCAATCTGGTGGTTCTAGGAGTTCTCTACTCCCTACCCTATTTCGTTTCGTTCTCACACTCTACCTACCACTTCCCTCTTTTTGGGGGTCTGATAGCCTTTGCGGTGGTCAGCGCTGTTGTGCTGAAACGAGAACTGAAAGCAGACCCGGCGGATAGATTCCTGCTGCCGGAGCTACAAAACCGCAAGGGGCTGCTTCTGCTAGGAATCGCTGTGTTTCTATTAGTTCAGGCCGAATGGACCCTCGTGATGCTCAAGCGGCTACCGGCTAGTTACTGAGCCATACCCAGCGCTTTTCGTGCAGCATTGCGAATATACGGATCACGGTCTACAAGAGCGGTGCGCGCCAGGGCGATAGCTGCCGGGGTTCGCACGTAGCGCACATACTCCAGCGCGGTAGCCCGGTCCATGGGCTTTCCTTTCGTGATGTGTTGAAGCAGCTCCTGTTGTGCTTTAACATCGCCACAGGCTGCCATGGCTCCAATACAATGCGGTCCTGACAATTCGCGGAAATAGGCATCCGTATCCCATTTCTTTCGGTACTGGCGCAGTGCTGGTATAAACTCGCGCCGTTTTTGCCGGGCAATCAATTCACAGGCGAGGCCAAAAGTGAACAAATCGAGATGAGTAAACTCCTTCTGCAATCGAAGATTTCCTGCGGGATCGCCATGCGCTGCCAGAGCAATCAGGGCCTCACCGGAGTAGCCACACTTGGGATTTTTAATCGCGTTGCGACAGATAGGAAGCAAATCAGGTGCCTTGAATCGCACGAGGCCACGAAATGCCCAAAAGCGATTCGCGTCTTCCGAGTCTTTCAACCCCTTGTGCAATAAAGGAATAGCGACCTGTGTTCCCCGCTCGCTTAGTGCACGAATGTAGGCGTAGCGCAACTCTTTATGGCTGCTCTTCAGGAACTCCGGGTGCTGCAGAAGATACGTACTGCTCTCACGCTCGCACAGACTGATAAGAGCGAATTGGCGT
Source organism: Armatimonas sp. (assembly GCA_049840835.1). Classification (GTDB taxonomy): domain Bacteria; phylum Armatimonadota; class Armatimonadia; order Armatimonadales; family Armatimonadaceae; genus JANLTX01. The sequence continues at coordinate 158,462 of JASGJG010000021.1, forward strand.
ATGGTAGCGGAAGGGTTTTTCGATAGAGCCTGCCAGAGAGACAGCAGGGTAGGCGAGAGTGGAATTTGTGGGGGATGTACGTATATCTCTTTCTGGTCTATCCCACCAAGAATCTGGAGATAGCTCTTCTGAGCCTCCTGAGATAACCGCTGATTTAGTTTTGTTTTTAATAGGGATATGGCTTCACTGGGAGCAAGCTTAGACAGAGTGCGCGCAGCACACTGGCCTGTGTTTCCGTTGTCCTTAAGAAAGCTGCGAACCGTCGGAAGAAGCTCCGGCAAACGATAGGCCTCAATTAGAAATAAGCCTCTGGTTTTATCCTCTTGTTGAAGCTCTGCTCTAGCCTCCTTAATGGCCAGTTGATGTAGAGCCGCTTTATGTGCTGGAGACGGGGTAAACATTTGCCCCGTAGCGACATCGAAGGCACTGCTGGCACCACAACTCACAAGAAAACCAAAGGTTTTCTCGTTGTCCAGAAAAATGAAAATTCCGGGATAACTCCAATGGAGAGACGAAGTCGTTAAGGGGACAGAAACATGCTGCTCTAAGGTAAGTAGGTCATCTAGCTGATAGCTTTTAAGTTCCTTTCCATCGGGCCCCAGGAAAACTAGAACCTTACCATAACCAAGTTCGCCATGAACATCACGAAGAATCACATGCTGCCCGTCGTTAGTAACTAAAGCGCTGTAGGGTGGGCCTTTCTGGGGATAGGGGCGCGTCCACAGGCGTGTCATCTTATTACCATCACGCCGGTGCAGAGCAATTCCGTCGGACTGTTGGGAGACCCAGGATACTTTCAGTACGAATCGCCGATTCGCCGACCAGTTCGCCGACCAGTGCTCTTTTTGTGGAGGACCCCATTCATCCATTCAACCACTCCTCTCTGTGTGCTGTAATAAACGCATCATCGGTGAGATGAGGCCAGAGGGAGCGTACGCGGTCGATAGTTTCCGCTTGGCCCGGTGAAAGCGCTTCGTGCTCGTCTAAGAGCCGCAGATTATCTAAAAGGCCCTGTTTTTGTAGTACGTAGTGCAGGCCAGCGATACAGCCTGCGAACCCATTGGTAGCATCGAAAAACGCAGCATTACGCTCCGTTTCCTGCCCGGCTCGCTCTAAAAGGGCAGGCATTGGACCTTGCTGGCATTCGGCCAGGAGTTGCGCTGCCTGCTGGGTATCTACGGCCCAGTGCCCTAAGAGTCCGCCCACGAAGCGCTGACCGGCCTGTGGAGTAATCAGGTCATGGACAATGGTATCGTCGTTGCCGGTGTAGAGAGCGACATCCGTGCGGCCTGAGTCTGCCAGAGCACGCGCGACGGTGAGCGTGGCGTAACGGTCGAAGGGCGCGACTTTGACCGCAACCACGTTTTCTATTGCAAAGAACCCGCGCCAGAACGTTTCGGAGAGCACTCTACCACCCACGGCCCGTTGCAAATAGAACCCGAATAGCGGGATGACCTCAGCTACAGCACAACAATGGGTGAGCAGGGCTTCATCAGAGGCATCACCCAGAGTCGCTAACGAGAGCAATCCAGCATTGTAACCAAGCCGGTTCAGAGTCGCTGCCTCGCGAAGGGCTTGCGTTGTGGGACCACAGATGCCGCCAATAAGCAATACTTCCGATTTCCCTGCTCGGTCGCGCTCTTCTTTTGCGAGAGTCAGTACCGGCTCATACAGTCCCACATTGCGAATGGCGAACTGGGTGGTATGGACTCCAACGGCTAGCCCGCCTGCACCTGCCGCCAGGTAGTAGCGACTCAGCGCCCTTTGTCGCCGCTCATCTAGTTTGCCAGCCAGCGTAAGCGCCAGGGGATGCGCGGGAATAGCAATCCCGCGGAGTAAGGCTTCAGAAACGGCCATCTCGCGTTTCATAGTGGGTCGGTTTGTCTAAGGTTGTGCCACCGCGCTGGGTCCAATCGGCAATCCACTCCAGGAGTGCCTGTACCGGTACGCGCGGGTAACCGAAGCGAGCATGGACCGCCTGTGCGTTGGAGAGCAAAGCCTGAGAAGCTTCCTGGCCAACAAACAGCGCCGGGCGATCGAAGCGCCGCGCGAAGAACTCCGCGATACGACGCACGGAGAGGATTTCAGGACCAGCCAGGTTCAGCGTAGTCGCTGGCGTAGAGGCCGCACCTAGCGCCTGAAGCGCCCAGGCGTTCGCATCGCCCTGCCAGACTACATTCACCGCACCCATGGAGAGGTCTATTTCCTCGCCACGCCAGACCTTACCGGCAATATCTACCGGAACGCCATAGCGCAGCTCGGTGGCATAGTTCAGGCGCAAAAGAGCAGTCGGAGTGACATTCTGTTGGGCATAGTAAGCAAAGATACGCTCGCGCCCCAGGCAGCTCATGGCGTACTCACCAACAGGCACGGGCGGGTCGGATTCTACAGAGCCGCCAAGTGCAGGCGAAGACAGCGGGTAGACATTCCCTGTGGAGAACGCGACGATGCGGGAGGCATGATAGCGCCGTGCCACCAGACCGGGCAGAAAGGAGTTCATGGCCCAGGTAAGCCCCAGATCCCCCTGAGCTCCGAACTTACGGCCAGCCAGGTAGAGCACCAGCGGAGCCTCTGGTAAGAACTCGAAGGCACGCGGGGCGAGCAGGTCCGCAGCATGGGTTTCTACGCCCCACTCCTGAAGTTTCGCTTCAGCGGCTTCGTCTGAGAATCGACTGACCGCTATGACCTTGCGCTTACTGCCTGCTTCCTCCAGAGCACGGCGCGCCATTCGGCAGAGCGTCGGTCCCATCTTTCCCGCCGCACCCAGAATCAGCACATCGCCATCCAGCGCAGAGAGAGTTTCGATGGCGCCCGGTGTGGGTTCTGATAGCAGCTCCTCTAAGTGCTCTTCATCCCGAATTGTCTTCGTCATTGGCCTGCAAACGAATTCACCGATGGTATCTAAGCTTCCTGCCCCACCACGGTAGAGTGTAGGGTTTATAGAGCGGCAAGAATGGCTTGCATCTCATCGGGATATTGGTTGGCGTGGGTGAGTAGAGCATCATGGACTATCTGAGCCACAGCTACCTCAGCTTCAGGATTATCAAGCTTTTGTCGTGCTGGCCCACCAAAAACAGGTTTGTCAGTCCACACGGAGACAATAGCAGCAACACCCAGACGAGCTTTGTCCGGTTGAAACGAGATACCGGTACACCCGGCAAGTTTGCCCAGAGTTCGGGATAGTCCGGTTCGCAAGCCTGTAAGCGGCGTTCCACCATCTTCAAGAGGGAGCCCGCAACCGTATATGCGCCAGGTAGGATCGTCCTGGGTGAAGACTAAGACAAGCTCTACCTGTACTCCTTGATGCATTCCCGCGCCAGTAATGATTGTCGAGTGAATCAGAGTTTTGTCTTCCAGACACCAGGGAAGCATTTCATGGAGTCCATCAGGAGCGCAGAACGTCTGTGGTCCGCAACAGTCATGTTCATCGGTAAACGTGATGGCCAATCCTGGGTAGAGATGCACCTGCTCCCAGAGCCAGTTCATCAGAATCGTATTATCCCAGCTAGTGTCGACAAAAATCTCCGGGTCTGGCAAAAAGTGGAACGACATGCCTGTCTCGTCTGGGGCACATGGACCAGCGTCTTCCCAGCTATCCGGGCGAATATTACCTGGCGCTTCACATCGTGTCTGCCAGCGCCGCCCACCATCGCGGATTTCGCACACGAACCATGCCGATAGTGCAGCGGCGCCTACTAAAGCCAGGCTACCATACTGAAAGAAACCGGTGGAAAGTTGTCGCCCTACTGTGGCTTGCTCCTTTCTTTCCACGCGGGTATTCAAAAAATGCAATGCTTCATTATGAGTAGGAGCGCGTCCGTTATCTTTTATAGAAAAGCTTCCATCAGGATGAATAATGACAACTATATGCTCACAGAAACCACGTCTGAATTCGTCTAGGCTCAGACCAACGAGTTCTCTGGCTAACCATTGCAAACCACAGGCATTTGTGCTGCCGATATACATCTGAGGCCGCTGACGTATAGCCGCCCACATATCCATTTTTGACAAATCTTCCAAGGTAAATAAGTCCTTTCATTTGTAGTTTTGGTAGCCATATATTTTATCAGATTTCAAGACTTTCTGATTGCTATTGCCATATATTGGAGCGAAAAATATTTAGAAAAATGATTCTCTGGATTGTATTTTTTGACGCTGTTTTGCATTCTATAGAGGCATGGAAGATCGCGCCTCTGCCCGCGCCACGGGATTCACTCTTGTTGAGTTGCTGGTTGTGATTGCGATTATCGCGATTATGGCGGCTATGCTATTTCCGGTGTTCGCGCAGGCAAGAGAGAAGGGGCGGCGCACGGTGTGCCTATCTAGCGCTCGGCAGCTTGGGACTGCTTTACTGATGTACGCGCAGGATTGGGACGAGCAATTTCCGCAGGGGATGGGAATGGCGGAAGGGAAGCAACTCTGGCCGGGTGAGGGATGGGCGGGGCAGGTATTTCCCTATGTGAGGAATCGAGGTCTATTCGCTTGCCCAAACGATACGCGAGCTGCTGATACGCTCTCCTGGGGATACAACAGCAATCTGGTGGACTTGCCATATAGAGACGGCGGAAGCGCTTTATCAACACCAACGCCGACACCGGGTCTGGCTTTGTGTGGGTTCAGCGATATGAGTCGCACTGTAGCATTATTCGAGGTCAAAGGGGTACGGGTGAACCTGAGTAAGCCGCGTGAGGGAGCGGATAGCGGCGTATCCGGTCCACACTACTCCGCTTCTGCCAATGGTCTGGACAATCGACTTTACGCCCAGCCCGATGGGACGACTCGACCAGAGAATCAGTACGCCACGGGCTATCTAGGGGGACGCGTGCCATCTGACAAGGCCACTACCCAGTTTGTGGAGCCTGTGGGGCGGCACCAGGGTGGGGCCATCTATACTTTTATAGATGGACATGCGCGCTGGCTGCCTGGCTATCGTGTCTCTGCCGGGCTACCCGCCCGTACACCGAAGAGCCCGCAGGATGAAGTCCCGTTTCGTGCAGCGGGAACCGCCAGCCCTAACTTCTTTGCCACATTTTCCTCCCGCTGAGCTTAGAGCTGGCTGCCCAGACCAATGGGTAGCGGTCCGGCGGGAACCCGGTGAACTCCATCTATCGGAGCGAGCAGAGTATCCAGGCGTGGTAGCCATTCTGCATTGGCATCCGGCGTGAACTGCGCGGCGTTTAGCTCGATGCCATTGGTTACCGGCAGGCGGCTTGCAAGCAGCGCGCTATGAATGGCGGCGTAGCCTGGGTTCGTGAGGTCCTGCATCACCAGCTGCATGCCATAGGCATGCGCCCGTGCCGCCGAAGCCAGGGCGAAACTATGCCCCCGACAGGTCTTAATGGCGATACCGCTCCAGCCCTGGGCATGGGCTAGCTCCAGAGTGTCGAAGCTGGTCAACCCTTCGTCTAGAATAACCGGCTTGCGTGCGGATATCTCGTGCCAATCGAAAGCGTAGGTGGCGATATCGCGGGCTGTGGGCTGCTCTATATACTCCAGAGCGGCATAGGCTTCCGGAGAGAAATGCTCCAGGGCGTCTAAATACGCGCTGACTGCTTCTGGATGCTCAAAGGCGCAGTTCGGGTCAGCAGCAAGGCGGGCATGAGGAACCGCGGCGAAAACAGTCGCGGTTCGGGCGGCATCTGCCACAGGATCTTTCGCACCTAACTTTAATTTGAAGGCATGGTAACCCTCGCCCAGAGTATCCAGATCGTCACTGACTCCTACTATCCACCAGGCAGTCAGGTTATGATTTGTAGGGCGCAGTACCGCTTGGATTTCTGGAAAGTCCGGGTAGAGATCGAGCGAGCTTGCCTGGAGTGCCTGCCCAGTGGCATCATGCAGAGCGGCATCTAATGAAGCGGCGCAGATAAGCCGGGCCAGTGGGGGAATAGGAGAGCTATCCCAGAGAAGTTCCTGATGAAGTCGCAGCCCCAGTGTCAATGGATGGTCCGGTGGGCCGCAGAGCGTGGCGAATTTTGCCGCTATCCTCTCTGTGTAAGCGCGCATGGCGCTATCTCGCTCCGTGTGCGTGCGCGTGGGGTCGGGCCAGCCCCAGAGGTCAGAGAGGTAGATACTGCCGATTCCCTCGGCTTCCTGCTCTCCTACTCGCACTCGAACAAATGCCTTTGCCTCAGTCACATGGGTGATGGCACCGGAGGAAAGGACTAATGGGCGCGAAAAGGCTCGCTCAATGAACTCTACTCGCGCCGAAAGAACTATGGTTCGAATCAAAGACCTGCCTCAGTTCTGCTTTTTTGAATAGCCTCACGCATCTTTTTGTCCGAGGTAGCTCGCAGGCATCTATCGAAAAGCTTACTTGCTTTTGCCCTATCTCCCTTACCGGCGAGCGCTGAGGCGATAAGAATCTGGGGAGGAATAGACATCAACTGTCTCATTTCCCGATCCGTGTTGACCTTCTCAAACTTCTGCGCAAGTTTTGCCTGCTCTATGGCACCATTCCAATCTTGCTTTTTCAGAAGTAGATTGCCGAGTGTCTGGTGGTAGCTGTACTGTCCGCGCGGAGTATCATCTGGGTGGCAGAGAGCAATGGCTTCATCAATGAGCCCTGCTTTTGTCAGCGCTCCCATCAAATGAGCTTGGCCGAGCCTGCTGTACGGATGAGACTCACAGTACTCCCGCGCTAGAGCGACTGCTTTCTCTCTATCCTCACCGGCGCTCTTTTTGAGTTCTTGCAAGTGTGTGGATTCCGCCTCTGTCTTTCGCATCGTTTCTAGATGCTGATGAGAGCTCTCTACAAGTTCCGGGGCGTACTTACGATTGAAATCCAGCATGCTCTCCGCGACTTCTATACCGTTGAAATGCTCCAGGTCATCGATACGCTTTATCAATGTCTTGCTATCGCGACGCATGGCTTCCGTCTCTGCAAACATCTGCTCAATGCGCTGGCTCTTGTCGGGCGATGCGGTACGCAGTCGCCGCCGAACTATCCTCCGCATTACCCCGCTCAGCATTCTGGCGCGAGTAATAAGCAGCCAGGTGTGCAGATCCATGCTAGTAGGACGCGTACCCGCGCTATGTGGTTACTCGATGCTGCTAGCTAATTCGCCGTAAGCGCTGGTCTAATGCCACGGCACCGATGATGAGTAGCCCGATATAGATGTTCTGGTCGAACGGGTCGATACCCAGCAGATTTGCGCCGTTGTGAAGCACAGCGATGAGTAGCGCTCCGAGAATCGTGCCTGAGATCCGACCTTCACCTCCGGAGAGACTGGCGCCGCCAACCACCACCGCTGTGACAACGTCTAGCTCGTAGCCCGCGCCGCCCGTGGGATTGCCGGAGCTAAGTCGCCCCGCTTCTACCAGACCTGCCAGGCCAGCTAGCGCGCCGCCGAGGGCGTAGGCGGCAACCTGTACCCGTTCCACAGCCACGCCAGACACACGGGCGGCTTCCGGGTTGGACCCGATAGCGTACACATAGCGCCCGAACTTGGTGTAGTGCAGCAGAAACGATACCAGTCCCGCCGAGACGATAATCAGTATCAGCGGCATTGGCAGCCCCAGCGGGCGGGCATTGGCAATCGCGTTGAAGGAATCTGGAGTGCCGGAGATGGTGTGCCCCTCCGCGATACGCAGAGAGAGTCCACGGGCGACTAAGAGCACGCCCAAACTGGCTAGAAACGCGGGGACTTTGAGTTTGGTAGAGATCATTCCTACCAGGGCTCCACAGAGCGCTCCGGCTGCAATTCCTACCAGTATACTGGTCCAGGCAGGCCAGCCGAGCTTGACCATAGCATACGCCGCGCTGACCCCGGAGAGCGCGAGCACGCTACCTACCGAAAGGTCAATGCCACCGGCGATAATCACCACTGTCGCGCCCATGCCTACTAAGAGGAGCCAGGAGTACTGCCCTGCGATACCAAAGAGGTTATCGGCGGTCAGGAACGACTGCCGCCCGGTGACCTGTGGTACTCGAATGGCAAAGAACAGGCAGAGGATTAAAAGCCCGACGGCGGGTAGGAGCCGCTTCAAAGCGGTCATGAAATGTCTTCTCCGGTCATCATATAGTGCAGCACGCGCTCGGGGGTAGCGGAGGCTTTGTCTAAATTGGCTACCAGTTTGCCGTGGAAGAGAACCAGAATTCGGTCACTCATTCCCAGTAGCTCCGGCAACTCGGACGATACGAGCAGCGCGGCGGCTCCAGCGGCGGTGGCTTCGTTGATACGCTCGTAGATCTCGACTTTGCTGCCGACATCTACACCGCGCGTCGGTTCATCGAAGAGGAGTACTGAGGAGCCAGCATGCAGCCAGCGCCCCAGCACGCCTTTCTGCTGATTCCCGCCCGAGAGCGTGCCGATAGCGGTTTCCGTGGAGGCGGTCTTTATCTTCAGGCGCTCCACCTGCGTCTGCGTAGCCGCGCGATCACGAGTATGCTCCAGCCAGGGGCCGGGCGCGATCTTCTCCAGCCCGGCCAGTGTGACGTTGTAGCGCAATGGCAGTCCGAGAGCCAACCCGGTGCGCTTTCGGTCTTCGGTGAGCAGGCCAACCCCGGCTTTGATAGCTGCCCGTGGTCCTTTGCCCAGTGGGAGATTTTGCCCATCTACCGTGACGGTGCCAGGAGACTTGCGAAGCCCGAAGATGACCTCTAAAAGCTCGGTGCGACCCGCGCCCATAAGTCCGGCAATACCAACGACCTCGCCGGAGTAGGCAGAGAAATCCACTCCGGGCAGGGCTACTTTCAAGCGCTCTTTGCCGGGCTCAGTGCGTTTACGAGGGTAGAAGTCGGAGAGGTCGCGGCCTACCATCTGCCGTACGACTTCTCCGGTGTGTGTGGCAGACATCGCGGATTCGAAGACCACACTGCCATCACGCAGGACTACTACGCGGTCACAGAGAGCGAAACACTCCGGCAATCGGTGACTTACGAACACCAGCCCGATGCCACGCTCGCGCAGGCCCTTCAGCGTGGTGAATAGCTCAGCGATTTCCCCTTCGCCCAGAGAGCTGGTGGGCTCATCTAAGAGCAGAACTTTGGCGTCGGCGGCGAGGGCTTTGCAGATTTCGACTACCTGGCGTTGCGCGGGGCCGAGGGAGCCGACAAGGGCATCTGGGTCCAGCGTGAAGCCATGGGCTTCTAATAAGGCTTTGGCACGGGTGCGGAGGGTTTTGTAATCTAATATCCCGCCCGGCCCGGTCGGCTCTGCACCGAGAAAAAGATTCGCCGCGACGGTGAGATGCGGAGCCAGGTTCAGCTCCTGGTAGACCATGCGAATGCCGAGCGCGCGGGCTTTTGCGGGGGAGTCCAAACGTACAGGCTGGCCTTGCCAGAGAACCTCCCCAACATCAGGGGGCTGAATGCCGGTAATGGCTTTAAGAAGAGTGGACTTGCCCGCGCCATTCTCGCCTAAGAGCGCGACAATCTCGCCGGGGCGCACTTCGAAGTCCACGCCACGGAGCGCCTTGACTTCGTTGCCGAAGGATTTCTCGATTTTCTTCAGGGACAGCAGCGGCTCTGGCATCGGGCGGTGGTTCGCCGCCCGATGCCCTAAAACCTGCTACAAGCTACTACTTGGCGCGGAACTCGGCCATATCGGCAGAGTCCAGGTTGTCTTTCTTCAGCAGCACGCAACCGGTATCGATACGCTTCTCTACCTTCTTGCCGCCCGCGCTGTCTATGATCGACTTCACGCCTTCATAGCCCATCTTGGCCGGGTTCTGCACTACCAGAGAGTCCATCTCACCCTTGACCAGAGCGGCGTCCATGAGCTTGGTGTTGTCGAACCCGATGACCTTGACCTTGCTGAGCAGGTTCTTGTTCTTGGCCGCCTGGAGCGCCCCTACCGCACAGGGTTCGCAGGAGCCGAACACACCCACAATATCCGGGTTCGCGGAGAGCAGGTCTTCAGCTACACGAATCGCCTTGGTAGGGTCGGAGTCCGCATACGATGCCTTTATCAGGGTAATACCAGGGAACTTGGCCTTCAGAGTTTCCTCGAAGCCAGACTCACGATCTTCGGTAGAGGCGGAGTTAGCCTGGTTAGGAATCAAGCCTACTTTGCCCTTGCCGCCTAAGATCTCACCCATGCGCATAGCGGCCAGCTCTCCACCTTTTTTGTTGTCTGTGGCAACGAAGCTGACATAGGCGTCCTCTCCCACATTGGCGGCGGAGTCGAATACGGTCACCGGAATCTTAGCGTCGTTCGCTTTCTTGATAACGCCCACTAGCGCGGCCTTATCCAGCGGGGCCAGCACGATGCCATCGACATGCTGGTTGATCGCGTTTTCAACCACGCCGATCTGACCGGCTGTATCGTTCTCTTTCTGCGGGCCATCCCACTTGATATTCACCGAGAACTCGCCCCCCGCCTTTTCCGCGCCACGCTTCACAGACTGCCAGAAGTCATGTGTTAAGCCCTTGGGAATAACCGCAACTGTCTTCTTTGCTCCGGCAGGTGCGCCACCGCCCGTTGTCGTGCCCTGCGCTGTCCCTTCCGTACCACCAGCGGGAGGGGACGACGGGCACCCCGCCAGAACCAGCGCCACCAGTGCCGAAAGAGAAAGCCACCCTGATTTCTTCATGGCACTTACTTCGAAATAGCCAGGGCATTCTCCTGCTCGGAGAGATCGAAGCGTCTACTATGTAATCTCCGCATCGATCTTCTTAACGTACTCAATCGTTTCCCCGTATTTTTCCAGGAAATCGCTCTTCTCTTTAGAAGAAGAAAGCATATCGGATTTTTTTACGATCTCATAGGCACTATAAACATTCACAATGCCCATAAGAACCATAGTTTTATAGGAGGCTATTTCCTGATAGGTAGAAGTATTCTGCTTTCGGAAAGTCTCAATGGTTCGTAGGCCGATATTCAATAGCGCCTCTATCTGAGATAGATGATCTCTGTTCCAATCTTCGGGTTTGATGCCATGGAAATAGCCCTCCGCATAGGAAAACAGGGCAGACAGCGACCGAGCAAGAACCAGGCCGGACGTCCACTTTAAGTAGCCAAAGCAGTTTTTGGTTTCAAATCGAATGGGAAGAGAAAACGAGAAATCACCCAATATAGGGGCTGCATTCGCCTGCCTCAGAGGCTCGAAGGGATCTGCTTTCTCTACCGAAAAAAGCAGTTCTGATTGGAATAGATAGAGTACAGCTATGGAGGGATTGTAGTGAAGAAATTTATCGAGCGGCTCTGCCGATTTACTTTTATCCAAAAAATAGAACAGTAGGGATTTATACAGAACAGCCTCTCGGTGTCGAGGGCTTTTAGAGATAACAGTATCCAGATAAGAAATGCTCTCCGCCAGGACTTTCTTGTCCACTCCTACCCTGCTAGAATCCCCCAAAGAAAAAGCGAAGTGATCCCTATCAGGATAGACATGAATCAAGGGAAGCGTTTTTACAATAGCTTTCAGATAGAGCAAGTCATAGGCATTCGGCTGAAGCTCTAAAAATTTATCTATCTGGATAAGGATTTTACTATCGGTACACAGCTCGGCAATTTCTTTCTCTGTGGTGAATTTGCCAGCAAACATCCGAAGCACACGGTTCAGCAGTATCAGAGCGCTGATGTAGAGATGTCGGTTCTTGAGGGCCTCCTCGTGTTCCTCAGGCTCTTTCATCTCCGAGAGGTTTTTCTCTATGTTGGCGCAGCAACTCAGGATTTTCTGAGCCAGGGAATGTATCTCGTCAGAAACAGAAGGGGAGCTCGGGTCGAAATTTTTGCCATCATCCGGCATGCGCACCGGCGGCAGGGAAATCTCAAACTCAGGATTCGTTTGCTTCTTTACTTCCTGAGTGTTTTTCTCCTGTAAATAGGCGTCCCATTCTAGAGTAGCAAAGTCGATAGAGGCAAGGCGTCCCACGCAGGCGCATAAGATAAGAAACTGGCTATCTGCGTGGCCAGATTTCTCCAAGAGCTCAATGCTTTTTGCGAGCTTCTTGCCTTTTACAAGCAGGTCTTTCGCTTCCAGGTACGGGTCTGGCGGCGGCTCTGAAAAAGAAAAGCCGATAGAGATAGGAAGCAGGCTAAACGCTCTTCGTGTCAGCATCAGGGGGCACTTTTTGCGAGCTTCGCGTCGATACCTTTGAGCCAGCGGATACCTGCTGGCACGCCTTTCTCAATCATGCTGTCGTAGTGGTCGCCAGAGTCCGCCGCTACAAAAGCATTCAGTGGATTCTGTACTTGAAGCGCCCTGGCGTAGTGTTCCGTAACGGCAAACGGCAGGTTGGAGTCATCCCGCGCATGAAAGACAAAGGTCGGCATGCGGATACGCATCACATTCTGGTCTGGAGAGAGCGCAAGCAGGTTACTCTCGATTCCAGGAACAAAACGATCTACCTGCCTGATAGGCTCACCTATCCGTGTTTTCAGATCGACACAAGGGGCGTAGGCAATACAGGCGCTTATACCTTTGAGGTCCGAGGTGGCAATCTGAAGAGCGAGTGTGGCAGCGGAGCTGTGCCCGGCTACATAGACTCTTTTGGGATCTACCGGGAGCCGGGTAGTAGCGTATTGCATGGCTACCTGCGCGTTTATGATGCCGAAGCGGGCATGCTGAAAGTCTTTGGCCCCTTGTATGACTTCCTTATTCCCCTGCTTCTCAGAAACCGCACCGTCCAGCTCATAGGCAACGACTGCGAAACCCTCGCGCACATAGGGCAGGTGCTCGGGGCGGTCCCCATCTCCCAGGCCCATTCCCCAGAAAAGGGAGCTGCCCGCCCCGGCTATTAACACGCAGGGCAGTTTCTGATTCGCCGGGCGCTTCTCTGGCAGGTACACCCAGAGTTTGCTTTTCCGGCCATCCGTGCGTGGCAGAGGAACCTCGGCAAACTGAATTCCAGGCTCCAGAGTCCGCAGAGATGGGAGCGCTGGTAGCTTTTCCACCGGAATACCGGGATGCGATGGTGGCTGCGAGCGACAGCCACCAAGTAACAGAATCCCAATAACGAGTAATAGAAATCGAATCACAGGCTCCTCCCAGCCATTAGTGATTTAGCGCATAGCGGTACAACCACCATCGATATCATAGGCCGACCCGGTTACAAACGCGGCTTCATCCGAGCACAAATAGAGCGCCAGGTGCGCTATTTCCTCGGTTTTCCCCATACGACCTATGGGCTGTGCGGCCTCTAATTTGGCGAACTCTTCGGCTTCGCTCCCCGGAAACGAGTTTTTCAAATAGGTATCTACCAGCGGCGTATGCACGCGCGCGGGGCAGATAGCATTGCAGCGGATTTTGTCTTTCACAAAGTCCTGCGCAATCGAGCGAGTGATGCCCAGCACAGCAGTCTTGCTCACCCCATAGCCAAAGCGACGCTCCAAGGAGAGCTTGGAGACTAGGGAGGCTATATTGACAATGCTGCCGCCCTTGCCGCTCTCTTTCATGCGCTTCACGGCTTCCCGGCAGGGCAGGAACACGCCGCGGACATTCACGGCATGAAAGCGCTCAAACTGTTCCGTCGTGGTCTCTAAGATATTGGCGACACCGCCCACGCCCGCACAGCAGACAAGGATGTCCACCGTACCGGTGGCATCCAGCTTTTCGAAAGCGGCCTGCACGCTGGTCTCGCTGGAGACATCACAGCCGATACCATCTTCGCCCTCAGCATTCAGGTCCAGCACGGCCACACGTGCGCCCTGCTGACGGAGCAGAGCAACGATAGACGCCCCGATGCCCGATGCGCCACCAGTTACGGCGGCCAGCTTGCCGTCTAAGCGGAACGGTTCGCTCACCCGGCTACCACCTGGTTCTTCAGCACTCCGATGCCCTCGATCTCGATCTCGGTCACATCACCGACCTTGAGCCACGGGTTCGGTGTGCGGCCCATAGCGACCCCCTCGGGCGTGCCGGTCAGAATCACTGTGCCTGGCAGCAGGGTCATATCCTTAGAAAGGTAGCTGATAATCTCGCGCACGGAGAAAATCATGTCGGCGGTGTTGGAGTCCTGCATGGTCACCCCGTTCACGCGGGTCTGAATCCGCAGGGCGTTCGGGTCCGGAATCTCGCTGGCGGGAATCAGCACCGGCCCCAGCGGGCAGAACGTATCGAAGCTCTTCCCACGCGCCCACTGCTTATCCAACTTAAGCTGCCAATCTCGCGCGGAAACATCATTGGCGCAGGTATAGCCCAGCACATAGTCCAGCGCCTCTTCTTCGGAGACATTCTTGGCAGCCTTGCCAATCACCACGGCCAGCTCGCACTCGTAATCCAGCTCTTCCGTATGCGGCATGATGATGTCATCACCATCTCCGCAGAGCGTGGAAGTCGCCTTGATGAAGAGCAAAGGGCGCTCAGGAATAGCCATACCGCTCTCGACAGCGTGGCGGCGGTAGTTCAAGCCGATACAGAGAATGTTCGTGACGGTGGAAAGATCCAGCGGGGTACTCATTGCCATTGGATTTCGCCCCGGCTTCTCGCTTTTCCTCTCCCTAACACCGCTCAGTCCAGATTCGGAAGCGTGGGCAAGTCAGGCTTGACCACCCTATGATCCACCCGCTTACCTTTCTCTAAAGCCCGTAACTCACGCACAAAGGCCACCAGGTTTTCGGCGGCCCCATTCACAATAGCTTTGCCCTTTTCTGCGGTCGCCAGCGTTGGTGCCCCCGATGTTCCTGTCGGTGTGGCGCTGCTGGTCCACTGCACCATCTTCACCGGCCCCCAACCACGGGTGAGGTCTACGGAGAGGAACTTGCTGCCTTCTTTCCCTGCCGCCCCACCATAGTGATCGCTGGCTTTATCCATTTGCACATGCTCCGGCGCAAGGTGCAGGTAGGCGCTGGTTTCTAGCTCACAGGCGTGTGCGGCTCCGCCATGCCCGCTCTCTCGCACTGTTTCAAACGCTTCTATCGCCAGATTCGTCCACATGGTAGACGCCACTAAGGCATCTGTTTCTAGCGTCGCGCGGCGTGCAATAAACTCGCACAGGTGCTCATTGGAGCCATGCCCATCCACAATCACAATCCGGTCGAAGCCTGCATAGACCACACTCTTGACCACATCTAAGCAGTACTCAATAAAGTGCTGGTAGGTCACATGGATAGTGCCAGGAAAGTCCTGCGCGTGCTCGTTGTAGCCATACGGAATCGTGGGCATGACCAGCACTTCGCGCGGCGCTCGCTTAGCGGTCTCTAAACAGATACTGCGCGCCAGGAAGTTATCGACATCCAGCGGCAAATGATGCCCATGCTGCTCCGTGCTGCCTATGGGCAGCAGCACGGTCTTCTTCGCCAGCACGGCCTCATTGATTTCCGGCCAGGTCAGGCCGTCGTAAAGCGTCTTATCCAGACTATCCATAACTCTCTAACCTCGTTGTTAATGGTTCTTGCCCATTTTTCCCGTGACGGGGTTGTACCAGGACGGTAAACGTCCGGCTATGGGCGTCGTTCCTCCGCCGTTCGCCTTCGGCGAGATTTTGGCCTTCCTATCCCCGTAGGGGACGGCGGCTTGTCCGCCACATAGCCGGACGATTTCCGTCACGGTTGTTTCGGCACGAATCGCCCCAGTGCATCTTCGTCGATTTCGATACCAAGGCCCGGTGTGGTGGGGATGAGCAGGAGACCATCCTCGTCTAAGCGCCACGGAGTGATGACAAGCTGGTCGATATAGGCGGCGGGAGTGATGTATTCCACGTAGCGTGCGGTGGGCAGGGCAGCGGCGAGGGCCAGGTCTGCCGCGAGACCCACAGCGGTGTTCCAGCCGTGGCTCACGAAACCGATGTTATGATCGTAGGCGGACCAGGCGATGCGCCGGGCTTCGGAGAGACCACCGCACTTGGTGGTATCGGGTTGGAGAATATCGACTGCGCCACGCTCAATCCAGGGCAGGAAGCTCTGACGACGCACCAGAACCTCCCCGGTGGTAATGGGGAGTGGGGCGTGCTCCCGTAGACGGCAGAACCCGTCTATGTCATCCGGGGGGAGAGCTTCCTCAAACCAGCCGACACCGAAATCGGCGAGCATTTTTGAGGTTTCCAGCGCCCACTTGTAGCCGTGCGGCCAGAACTGCTCGGAGCCGCCTGCGTCTACAAAGATTTCTACCGAATCTCCCACGGTCTCTCTCGCGGTTTTGACCAGCAAGCGGTCATAGGCAGAATTCACGCGCCCGAAGCCGGACCAGCCGATTTTTACGGCTTTAAAGCCCCGGTAGAGCACCGCCTCTAAGCGCTGCCGTAGCGCGGGTGGCTCGGCGAAGAGAATAGAGGCGTAAGGTTTGATGCGGTCTCGGTAGCAGCCACCCAGAAGTCGTGCGACTGGTTGCTCGGTAGCTTTTCCCAGAATGTCCCAGAGAGCGATGTCGATGCCGGAGATGGCGTGGGCCACGGTGCCACCGCGCCCCTGCCAGAATGTAGATTGGAGCAATGTCTCCGAAACCCGCTCCGGCTCCAGCGCCGATTGCCCGATGAGGTAGGGACGAAGTAGAGCGAGGGCTGCCTCTACCAGTGCACCCGATGTAAAGCAGCTACCCCAGCCCACAAGTCCGCTATCTGTGCGGACTCGAATCAGGGTGTGTAGTTCTTCGTCTTCGTGATAGCCCTGTACCCAGCCGCCATCGGGAGTGGCGCCGCGCAGAGGCAGCGCCTCCACCGAGGCAATGGTCATGCTTCGGGCTCCTCCCCGGAGCCGGGTTCAGGCGCTTCTTCTGCTTCTTCCGGTGTTTCGGCGGCGGCTTCGGCAGCTTTTATGTCTTCGGTGGCCTTACTCGTGCGCAGCCAGACATTGCCGGGCGGCGCTTCATAGCCTGCCCAGGCATAAGGATCTATGCCTGCTACGGGAATGATGCAGCGGCGGTCGGCGGTGGCAGCCGATTCGCCCTCTTTTATGCTCCAGGGCAGGCGGCTCCAGGCGTTCATGTAGTGGCTGACTAGCACGCGCCGGTAGATCTCACTGCGATTCTTGAACGAGCGGTGCAGTAGATAACCGTTGAAGAAGACCACGGCACCTGCGGGAACCTCTACCGGGATGGACTCGGACTCATCGAACCCATAGCTTTCACCGGCAAAGTCAAACTCCTCAGGGTTGCCATGGTCGCGCTGAGGGTAGAGATAGCCCATTTTGTGAGAGCCGGGCACAACCCACAGGCATCCGTTCTCCTGGGTAGCCGGGTCCAGGGCAATCCAGGCGCCAATCAGGCTTCGATCACGGGTGGGGATGTAGATTTCATCCTGATGCCAGGCCTGCCCTTGAAATGTGGGGGGCTTCACAAAGAGCATGGACTGCATGCACTTCACGGAGCCATCCCAATTGGGCAGGTGTGCCGCCGTAATCTGCGAGAGGGCGCCACAGATTTTTGCATGCCGCACATATTTCTCCATCACCGGGCTCACATAGTGCGGCTGATGGATACAGAGAATACGCTTCAGCGCGTCTTCATCAGAAAGCTCAGCAGGTAGCGGCTGAAGCGTTTCGCAAGGGTAGCCGCCGCGGGCCAGATGCGCGGTATCGGCACGCAACTCCTCGACCTCTTCCTGAGTTACCAGACCCTCGACGATGAGGTAGCCGTTCTCGACGAAAAACTGGACCTGCTCCTCTGTGAGCATCTTCGGAACCGAAATACGGTTCTCCGTAACGGGTGCCGGGTTGGACATGGCATGATTTTACCCTGCACCGTAGTAGTGGCGACCCTGAAGCTAGAGGGGGCTCCAGCTTCAGGGCCTATGGGCTGGCGAGCTACTTCGCGCTCTTGCCTCCTAAAGCCGCTCTTGCCCCATCTTCCGCTGCTTGTGCGGGAGTTGCCGGCTGGCGGAACTTACCGGTCTCGAAGCGCATTCCGCTGACTTTCCAGACTCCTCCGCGCTTGAGCAGGCTGATAAATCCGGCGGACTTACGTGGAGCCCCCGCACCGTTCGTCCCCAGTGCCACTACACCGACCTCTACCGAGTCTTTTGGGTTCGGCGGAGGAAAGGCATCGCTCTCGGAGCGGCGCGTGGCCTGAAAGATCGTGGTGTAGTGCGATGTCTGTACCGAGAGACTGCTCCAGCTACGCCATTCGGCTCGTTTGTCGAACTCTGCGTGGATCTTGGCCTCGGGTTCGCTCGCGGAACGAACAAAGAGTCGGGGAGTAGTGGTATCGCGTAGCGCCAGGTACTCTGCCCAGTTCTTGCTGTTGTAGGCCTTTACCAGGCGTGTCAGCGTGGTCTGCACGGCAGCGACATCGGCATCGGAGAGATCACGGTTGCTTTTGCTACGAATGCGATCTTCTACCAGCGAGACGTCCATATAGGTCACCATCTTGCCGACCGGCGGCACGATATCGAAGATGCCGGGCTTGAGAGGCACGTTGTAGCGGAAGCTATCCCGCACGTTGCTATTTTTGTGGGAAACCCCTTGCGCTTGCCGCCAGGTAGAGCGGTTGATAAGGTTCGTTTTCGGGTCTACCTGGTAGAAGTAGGCATAGACCTGTGGCTTCTGCTTTTTCCACCAACCCGTATCATCACGGTAGCGCGTTCCTTCTCTCTCGAACTCTATGAACCCGTTTTTCTCGGTTCGCTTCCAGGGAGTGTAGCGCCACTTAAAGGAAAAGTCCTCGCGCATACTCTTCTCTAAGTCTTCTTGCTTGAAGTAGAGACTCTGGTTGATTCGCTCACGGATATTCAGGTTGCGCTTCCAGATCCAGATAGTGCCGTCTTTTCCTCGGGAGAACTGACCGCGGGCATCACTGACCATCAGACCCAGGCTGCCCTCATTGTCCTGCACAGCGATAGAGGGCGGGTTCTGTCGCATGTAGTAGACCATGGGCACTTTTTGCCAGGTGGCCTGCTCATGCCAGGTAGCGGTCTGAATCTTCTCCATGGCGCGCTGTACATCGGCGAAAGCGATCGCAGGTGCTAGAAACGGGGCAGAACCGGGGCGGAGTGTCACCAGGGCAACGCCAGAAGCCAGCATAACGCCGCCTGCCAGTGCGAACCGCGACCAGCGATAGGGGGCAGCAGGCGTCGTTTCCGCATCCGCTGCCTGGATGCGGTTCCAGACACGCTCGCGCAGATCGGTATCTGCCGCAGGCTCGGTTCGGGCCAACTCGGTCAGTTTATCGTCGGTCATGAGATTCTCTCCTCAGTCAATGCGGTGCGAAGGCGGCGCATGGCTTCTGCCACACGCCATTTCACCGTGCCCGCAGGGCAGTGCAGAATACGGGCGGCCTCGGCGTGAGTCAGCTGTCCGCCGACCACGAGTAGAAAGGCCACACGGTGTTTTTCGCTCAGGGTTTGTAGTGCCGCTTCATAGGCCAGGCGCTCTACGATGCTTTCTTCGGTGGATTGCCCGCTCGCGATTTCATCGGTTTCTTCCAGATGGGGCACCGTGGCGGGGGCATTTTTACGGCGCAAGTCACGCGCCTTACGGACAGCGATTCCCAGCAGCCAGGGCAGCACCCGAGCGCCGGGGCGGAACGTGGGGGCGGAGTGGAACGCGGCTACGAACGTCTCTTGAAGCAGATCCTCCCCGGCTTCTCGGGACCCGGTTAGCCGGATACAAAATGAGAGCAAGGGGCGATGGCAGGTATCATAGAGACTATCGAAAGCGGCGCGGTCTCTCCGCCGAAACGCCTCTATCAGAGTCTCTTCTTGAGAGACACTCAGAGGCAGGCTATCGGCTCGTGCGTTGGTCACAACAGGTATTCGCGTTTTCGAGCCAACGGGTTGGCTGTAGCCGAAATTTATTTTTGCCCCTGGATAAGTCGATGTCGCCCGGGTCCAACAGTCACTGGGCGCTCATCATCGGGCAGGGTTACCTCGGCTCTGCAGCCCTTTGGAATCGTAGTCTCAAGAGCCAGTTTACCGTCACGGCGTACCTGCCAGGAGACACGAATATCTCCATTAGGAGTCGGCACGACACCTCTGGCCCAGGTAAGACCACAGGGATTGGGAGCGATGGCGACAAGCTGGAAGCCCGGCTCTAATGGGCGCACGCCCAGCATTCGGGTAGTAAGTTGAATCAGCGGAGTCGCGCCCCAGGAGTGGCTTAAGTCGCCCCGGTCCCACATCTCAAGGAGCGACTGTGTCTGCTCTATTACTTTCCAGCGCCGTAGCTGCGCCAAGGCATGTTTCTCAAAGAGCCCCACATGAGCCAGTGCTGCAAAGACAAAGTGCATGAAATAGGGTTGGCAAGTAAAGTCAGGCCCGGTAATCGCTTTCTCTACAATGGCAGCCTGCCGCGTCTTGGGAGCCAGATCATAGAGTGCCGCCAGGAACTGCAGATGCGCAGTATAGGTCGCAATGTCTTTATCTGCAGGGAGCCACTGACCGGGCTTCACCGACGTCTGGAAGGGTTTGCCATCTCTGTAGAGCCCCTTCTCTTCGACCCACAGCTCCCGCTCGAAAGCGGCGGCAAGCTCAGTGCGAAGGCGAGTGTATTTTCGTGCCCGCGCGGAGTCTCCCTGGTGCTCTGCCACACGAATGCCATCTGCCAAAGCGCGATAGAAGAACGCGGTCATATAGCCCTGCCCGATAACCGCCGGGGGATGATGGCCAGGGAAACCGGCTATCTCTACCCAGTCTAGAAACATATAGTTCGGCGCTTCGCTCAGTAGCCCGTTTCGCCCTCGGTAGCTGGCGAACGTGTCTAACAGGGAGTGAATCGCCGGGGCCAGCTCGCGTATCAGAGAGTCATTGCCGGTATGGTCGTAGTGGTCCAGCACCATCTGAAGCCAGAGCAGGGCATAGCTGGTGTGAAAGACCTGGTTCTGGCACTGCCCCAGAATCCAGGCATATTTCCGGGAATCCTGCACGGTGAGGGCTGGCTGAAAAAAAGCGGCGTAGTTCACCTGGGAAGCAATCAGATAGTCACCGGGGTCGCTGATAGGCTCCTGGTGGTGCGGTGAGTCCAGATGATGGGTTTGCAGACAGATCTGAGTAGCCCACCGGCACACCGACCAGAGTCGGGTAAACGCGGCATCGCTACAGGAAAAGCTTCCCCGATAGGCCACAGGCTGAGAAACGAAGCTGGCTCGAACCTCTAAAATCTCCAGTGGTTCGGTGACATTTATAGCGGTGATGTTGACCACGGAGAAGCTATCCATAAAGGGCAGCTCAAAGGTCTGTGTTCCCCCGGCCAGCTTTGCAGATACCTGCCGATTGTGCCCCGGTGCATCTGGCTCGTTTGGCTCAATAGTCAGTGTGGCGCCTCTACCACCGCGCACTACCAGGCTCAGATAGGCTGAGAGAACCCGGTTCCAGCGAACCCGAATACTCGCGCCATTGGTAATGGTCACGGGCAGGGTACCTGGCAAAGCCGGGTAGAGCGCCTCCATGCGCTGTGGAATCATGCTGGGCATCAGTGGCTGCCAGCGGTCTGGCACCACGCTCGCTGCTTCCCAACCAGAGGCATCGAAGCCGGAAAGGCGCCAGCCAGTGGGCTCGGCTGCGGCATCATAGTGCCAGTGATCCTGCTTTACCCAGTACTTACAGAGGGTGGCACGCCAACTTGTATCTGTGGCTACCAGACTAGGGGCATCTAATAGAAAGCCTCCCTGTCCTCGTGAACCTTCCCAACCAATGAGTTTCTCAAAGAAAACTTCGGCGGCCAGAGTATTGACGCCCGGCTTCAGATAAGGGGCCAGGTCTACCGTGTCATAGAACCACTTACCGGTTTCCACCCGGTGATAGTCCATACCAATATCCGCAGGGCCGCGTGCGACCAGGGTGCCATTCACCCAGAGCCTGTAGGCGCAGTCTGCGCTGAGAAAAGCCGGTGCTTTTCGGGGAACGCGTGGGATGGTTATCTCACGGCGAAATACTGCCGCTGGGGCGGGTTGGGAGAGCCATATCCAGACGCCACGCTCTGGCTTGCCCGCAGGTAGCGCCTCACCACGGTAGCCTTTTGCCTCGACCCCTTCTGGGGTAACGCGAGGCGTGATACCTCTGCGCACAATCGGACCACAAGGGTCAGGAGAAGCCATAGCACCGATTGTGTTACATCTCTACGGATTTCCTTCTAAGTTTAGGTATCCAGCGCCATCTCGCAGGCGGTTTCCAGCGCCGGGCCGTAGGTCTCGCCGAAGTGGTTGAGGTGGATAAGCAGCGGCCAGAGCTGATGGATGGGGCGTCGCCGAGGGTAGTCTCTATCCAGCGGGTAGAACTCGGAGTACAGGCTCACGAAACCTGTGGGGAAGCCGGAGAATAGCTCCACATAGGCAAGTTCCATCTCGCGCGGCCCGTAGTACACAGCCGGGTCAATGAGCACAGGCTCGCTATTGCCAGTGCAGAGGAAGTTGCCCGACCAGAGATCACCGTGAAGCAAGGAGGGCGGTTCCTCCATGTCATAAAGCAGCTCGGGCAGGCGGCGCAGAATCTCCTCCAGAAGCCGCGAGCGATGCTGAGGCAGGTGACCGTTCTCCAGAGCACGCTCTAGCTGCGGCATGAGGCGCTGCTCTCGGTAAAACGCTGGCCAGTCTAAATCCCAGCCATTGGGCTGCGGCTGACTGCCTAAATAGTTATCCCGGTCTAAACCGAACTCAGGAGTCGTATTGCGGTGCAGCTCGGCAAGACCCTCAGCGAAACGCCGCGCGAAGCCGGGGCCAGGTGCGCTGGGCTCCAGCCACTCCAGAGCGATGTAGCTGGTGCCAACAGCGATGACCTGCGGAACGCGCAATGCGGACGCGCCGCGCAGCTTCTCTAAATCTGCTGCCTCAGTCAGAAAGGCATCCACCGGAGCGCCGGGACGCCACTTGGTCAGAATAGAGCGAGTCGGGGTGTCGAAGCGAGCCGCGACATTGACCTCACCACCGCTGACCACGCGCACCCCGATAATTTCTTCATCGATAGCGGTCACAAGGGCATCGGGCGGCGGAGGCAATTGACTCATACCGCCCAGTGTACCGCTTACCCATACTGCGGGTTTTTAACCCGCAGAAACTTAGGCTAGATCGAAGCGATCCAGGTTCATGACCTTGCTCCAGGCGGAGACAAAGTCTGTCACGAACTTCTCCTTGGCATCCGAGCTGCCATAGACCTCCGCGATAGCCCGAAGCTGGGAGTTCGACCCGAAGACAAGATCGACCCGTGTGCCGGTCCACTTCAACTCATCCGTGGTGCGGTCATGACCCTCAAATGTATCTGCGGCTTCTGAGGTTGCCTTCCAGGTGGTGCCCATATCGAGCAGATTCACGAAGAAGTCGTTCGTGAGTGCTTCTGGCGTCTTGGTGAGCACACCATGCTTGCTGCCGCCCGTGTTGGCGTTCAGTACCCGCAGGCCACCTACCAGCACGGTCAGCTCTGGAGTGCTCAGGCTCAGAAGCTGTGCATGGTCTACCAGTAGCTCCTCGGCAGAGAGCTTATGGGCCCCTTTTAAGAAGTTGCGGAAACCATCTGCTGTCGGCTCTAGCGGGGCAAACGAATCCACATCGGTCTGATCCTGTGAGGCATCTGCTCGGCCCGGCGTGAACGGAACCGAGACGCTGTGCCCGGCATTACTTGCCGCTTTCTCTACCGCTGCGCAGCCCCCCAGCACGACTAGGTCCGCCAGAGAGACTTTCTTGCCACCGGATTGTGCCCCGTTGAACTCCGCCTGAATTCCTTCCAGGGTTTTCAATACCGTGGCGAGCTGGGCCGGATCGTTGGCTTCCCAATCCTTCTGCGGTGCCAGACGGATACGTGCGCCATTCGCACCCCCCCGCTTATCGGAGCCACGGAACGTAGACGCAGAGCCCCAGGCAGTACCGACGAGCTGCGGAACCGTGAGGCCAGACGCCAGAATCTTCTCTTTGAGGGCCTTGATATCCGCCTCTTCCACCAGCGGGTGATCGACCGCAGGAATCGGGTCCTGCCAGATAAGCACTTCATCCGGTACCAGCGAGCCCAGGTAGCGGGCACGCGGGCCCATATCGCGATGGGTCAATTTGTACCAGGCGCGGGCGAA
Organism: Armatimonas sp.; assembly: GCA_049840835.1. Lineage (GTDB taxonomy): Bacteria > Armatimonadota > Armatimonadia > Armatimonadales > Armatimonadaceae > JANLTX01. The sequence continues at coordinate 182,269 of JASGJG010000021.1, forward strand.
GGCATCTGCGAACGCATCCGGGTTCTCTAAGAACCGCCGTGAGATTTTCTCGTAGGCCGGGTCAGCGCGCAGAGAGAGGTCCGTGGTCAGCATGGTAGGCGCATGGCGCTTGCTGGAGTCGTGCGCATCCGGCACGGTATCCGCTCCGGCGTTGTCTTTCGGGCGCCACTGGAACGCGCCTGCCGGGCTATTGAATAGCTCCCACTCGTAGCCAAAGAGGTTCTCGAAGAAGTTATTGCTCCACTTTGTCGGCGTGGTGGTCCAGATACCTTCCAGGCCGCTGGTGATGGTATCACCCGCCTTGCCGGAGCCGAACTTATTGCTCCAGCCGAAGCCCTGATCTGCAAGGCCAGCCGCCTCCGGCTCCACATCCACAAGTTCGGAGTCTCCCGCGCCGTGGGTCTTGCCGAACGTGTGCCCACCCGCGATCAGCGCGACGGTTTCTTCATCATTCATCGCCATTCGGGCAAAGGTCTCGCGAATGTCATGCGCGGCTTTTATCGGATCCGGATTGCCCTCTGGGCCTTGCGGGTTCACATAGATAAGGCCCATCTGGACAGCACCGAGGGGCTTAGACAGGCTCGTGGAACGGACCAGCGGGTCCGGCTCGTCTTCGCCCGTAAGCACGCCACCCTCGTGATCGTCTCCTTCGGAGCCGTTGGGATAACGCTCGTCACTACCTAGCCAGGTAGCCTCCGCGCCCCAGTAGGTGTCCTCTTCTGCCTCCCATACATCCTCGCGCCCGCCCGCGAATCCGAACGTTTTGAAGCCCATGGACTCTAAAGCGCAGTTACCGGTGAGCACCATGAGGTCTGCCCAGGAGAGCTTCTTGCCGTACTTCTGCTTGATTGGCCAGAGCAGGCGCCGCGCTTTATCCAGGTTCACGTTATCGGGCCAGCTGTTCAGTGGTGCGAAGCGCTGCATGCCCGCGCCGGCGCCTCCACGGCCATCGCCGATACGGTAGGTACCCGCGCTGTGCCAGGCCATGCGAATGAAAAACGGGCCATAGTGACCGAAGTCAGCAGGCCACCATTCCTGCGAGTCGGTCATGAGAGCGTAGAGATCCTGGCGCACGGCCTCCAGGTCCAGGGTCTTGAACTCCTCGGCGTAGTTGAACGACTCGCCCATAGGGTTGCCCTTCGCCGACTGCTGATGCAGCATCTTGAGATTCAGAGAGTTCGGCCACCAGTCTCTATTCGACCGAAACCCCGCCATTGTATTCTGATGGATACCCGAAAACGGACACTTGCTTTCTTCCGATGACATGCTTTAGCTCACTTTCCCAACGTCATTACATGTGAAGCGAGAAGCACCGTGCTTCCGCGCTTCGAAGCTGTGGTACGTAAGGGGATCAGCCCCCTTTGCCTGAGAGCTATTTTACTCCAGAAGGGGGCCTGCAAGTCAACCGGGAGACCGAATCTATGCTTCGGATTTTTCGATGGATGGAATGCTCTCCGGCAAGCGCCGAAAGAACGCGGCCAGACTCAAGGCATCTCGCTCATCGCCTACACCCCGGCGAGTTACCAGCGCAATCGTGCGCCCCGGTGCTGGCGCTGCGAAAGGTAGTAGACGGTAGCTTGTCGTGAAACGGTTTATGGTTGCCAGCGCTGGAACAATAGCACAACCCCGCCCTGCCGCTACCAGCGCCAGCAAAGTTTCCAGCCCGGCGGCGTGCACCGTTCGTCGATGTGCCAGAAAGCCCGTACCGCACGCGGAAAGCACCTGGTCGCGCAGGCAGTGCCCCGGTTCTAAAAGCAATAGTTCCTCTAAGGGAACGTCTTCTGTGGTGATTTCCGGGCGTTCCGCCAGAGCGTGCTGCGAAGGCACGGCTAGCCAGAATGGCTCGCGAAACAGGGGATAGACACTCAGGTCGCCATCGTCTTGGGGCAAGGCGACCAATACGCCATCTAACTGCCTAGCGCGTAGCCGCGAAAGAAGCTCATCGGTGAGTGTTTCCGTCAGCACGGGTTGAAGCGCTGGGTAGGTTTCTAAAAGCGCGGGTAGCGCTTGCGGCAGCAGATACGGGGCCAGTGTGGGAAATACCCCGAGCCGAAACCGACCAGTGAGTGGTGCGATGTTGGGATATAGCGCTCCAGCAAGCCGCTCAGCCTCTTCCAGCATCACATAGACCTGCCGAATAACGGCTTCCCCTTCCGGGGTAACTGCCACGCTTCGACTGGAGCGCACGAACAGCGCCTGCCCGAAGACACCTTCTATCTTCTTGATTGTTGCCGAGAGTGTGGCCTGAGAAAGATCGAACTCATCGGCGGTGCGCGCAAAGTGCCGCCGCTCAGCCAGAGTTACTAAAAGGCGCAGGTCACGGAGCGAGAGGCTCTCTATTTTGTCCATGTTTATTGGGGGAGCCAGGAGACACGTGTCTGGCTGGGCTACCCCCAATACATTATGCCCAAACTTCTCCGATTTCTGGTGCCCTTACTTGTCAGGCCCAACCTTGGCTTTTGCTGGCTCACGGAACTTGTAGGTGTAGGTGCACGGATTCCAGTTCCAGTTCCCCGCACCACCCCAGGTCTGGCCCGAATAACTGGCGGTAATCTTGATAGTACCCTGGTCCCGAACGCGGAACAGTACCTTGCCCCTCCCCGATGCATAGTGCTGACCGTTGCTTGCGGTGCCGACAAACACCTTGCTGGACTCGACTATATCGGCTCCGTCCCCTTCCACAATCCATTGACCGGTTCCGCTAAGATTCGGCTGATAGCTACCGCCTTTGGACGACTCGCCCCAGACAGTTAGCTCCACGAGCTGCCGCGGCTTCAAGGTCGAACCCATGTTCGTGGAAAAGCCAAAGGAGATCTTCGCCTCTCCCATGTAGGGGGGCTTCATACGAATCCCGACAGAGAAGCTATCTTCCGAGACACTTCCTTCGATATGGTGATCCGTGGCCTCAGCGGCGCCAGGAACATTACCTACCTTTTTGTCCACCAGGCCGAACAGGGATATCTTGGTAGGCATCTGCCCCTGGCGCATTACAACGGTCAACTTGCGTGGACCAAACGGAAAATCAATCAGGAGGCTCTGGTCGTCAGAGTCGTAGCGTCCGTTATGGGTGCCGACAATCTTACCCGTCGGATACAGGGTTCCTTTGACTTCGCGCCGCTTGCCTTCAATAGTCGCCGAACCGACCAGGTTGAAGGCCTTACTCTTTGATGGGGTAATGGACACGGTCCACGAGCTATCCGGCTCCTCCGTCTGCCCTGTGTAGGTTCCCGGCTTGATCACTCGTTCTTTCTCCGGTTTGTCCGTGAGAGTATCGAACCGTTCCAGAACCTCATTGACCGTTTTGTTGCCGATTCGGGTGATCACAATCGTGTCGTTGCCGGGGTTGTACTTACCATCGATTGCGGTTTCAGGACCGTCATTGAGCCTGGCCCGTAGCACGTGAGTCCCGCTCAATATCCCGCTGATGGACCTTCTAGATTGCCCGGCGGTATAGCGCCCCCCGACCGTCATTTGCTTACTCTTGCTTTTGACCAGGGTGATGAAGAATTCGGGCGTGCCGAAACTGCCCGGCTCAACCGCTGCCTTAGCAGAAAAGAGGTTCATATCCCCCCCGGTCACCGAGATCTGAGCCGATGCCACTCCCACTGGCACGCTACTGAGCAGTGTCAGGCACAGCATAGCAAAGAACCTCATAAGTCACTCCCGAGTGGAATTATAACTTGTCAAGAGTGTTTTAGTGTAAATTTATTAAAGCTCCGGAAACAGACCGGGCAAGAGCAATTGCGGCAGCAGGACAGAGGCGTAGCCATAGCTCTGGCTCTACCAATTCCAGCTCCATAAGCGCCAGGTTCCCTGCAGCATCCCGCACCACATCTACTCGCGCGTAGAGTGGCATAGGGTTACAGGCGGCCACAGCTTTCTCGGCAAAGGCGATTTGCGCCGCGCTGGGAGTCAGGGGGTGCACGGTACCGCCGTGGTCATCCTGCACTCGGAAATCGCCGGGCTTGGCTATCTTACGTACGGCATGGGTGTACTTTCCACCAATAACCATGAGCGAATCCTCACCGCCCGCCATGATGTCCGTGATAAACGGCTGGAGCATCATGGCTTCGCTTTGCAGAAGCTCAGCGGTAATGGCATCGTAGTTCGCCGCTGTCACCTGGTTCAAACGATAGGTATGGCGGGCTCCTCCGGAAACGCAGGGCTTGAGCACGGCTTCGTCCCACCCGCTTTCTTCTAGAAGGGTTAGTAGTGGGGTATCGCTGCCTTTCTCTAAAAACCGGGATGGGACGATAGGAACGCCGCGTGCTTCTAAATCCGCCAGGTAGTGCTTATCCACATTCCACCAGAGTAGCTCGGTAGGATTCAGCAGGTGGGTTTGTTTTTCGGCCTGCGCCAGCCATGCGGAGAACTCCGGGAAGCGGTCAAAGTAGTCCCAGGTGGTTCGAAACAGGGCGGCATCGAAACTGCTCCAATCCACGGTTGGTTCCGACCAATCCACCCGCACCGAATCTATGTCATGCATGGCGAGTGCGGCTTGAAGCAGCCCATCATCTGCCAGAATGTTCGCTAAGTAGCTATCGCCTTCAGGGACAACGGAGCCCACATACCGACGCTCCGTAAGCAGAGCGAGCCGACGCATCTTCATCGCCTTGAATGATACACGCTTGACAGGTATCTATCTTCAAGCTATATTAGAATCAGATTCTGATTCTGATTATTACTATCGAGACAACTATGGCAAAAATGACTTCTGATACATACGAACCCACCGGCCTGCGACCAACCAAGCAAGTTCGGAGCAGCCAGACCCTGGATCGCATCCTGATAGCCACGCGAGATCTGCTTCAGGAAAAAGAGTTCGAAGAAATTACGATTGCCGAGATTGTCCAGCGGGCGAAATCGTCTTGCGGAGCCTTTTACGCTCGATTCCCCTCCAAAGAGGCCCTACTTCCTGCCCTCTATGATGCTTACTCCCGTAATCTTCCCACGGAGGCAACGGTATGGGGGGATCCTTCCACCTGGGGGGAACGCTCTCTCACGGTTCGTGTGGCGAAATTTGTTCGGTTTGTCATACGTGACTATCGGGCCACTCGGCTTTATATGCGTCCTCTGGCGCTTTATGCACGGCAGCATCCCCAGAACATCTCGCTAGAGAATCGGCAGCTCAGTAGCGAAAAGCATCGTGCCTCCTGTGCGTTTCTACTGGAATGCCGCAATGAAATCACCCATCCTGATCCGGAGCGTGCTGTTGATCTGGTTGCTTATTTCATACCCGCTATTGGGCGCGACAAGATTCTCTTTGGCGATGCGCCACATGCTAGCTCTGTTGCGATAGACGATATGGCGCTGGAAGAGGAGCTGGTCTGCATGGCATTGAGCTATCTCGGCGGCACTCCCGCCTTGTGACTTGTGAAGGGGAATGTTCCTACGATGCAAAGAAAACAGACACTCTGCCAGTTGGCTATCGCAATGACGCTTTTGCTTGCCAGCAGTGCTATGGCACAGCAGCCTTCTGTAACCCCCGACCGCTCGCTGGATGCCGCGATGCGCAACAAAGCTATCGACGAGCTACTGAAGCAGCTCAACAGAGTTTACGTGTTTCCGGATGTGGCGAAGAAGATGGAACAGACGATTCGTGCACGGCAGGCGAGGAAGGAGTATGACTCCATCACTAGCGGCTCGGAGTTCGCGAAGACTCTGACCAACCACCTTCGCCAGGTCCGCGACGATTCCCATCTATCTGTAGATTACTTCCCCAATGGCATTCCCTACGACTCCGAGAAGCCTCCGGTAGCCGCCGATGTCGAGAAGTTTCGAGAGCAGGGAAGGCTGAGCAACTACCAGTATCGGAAAGTCGAACGTCTGGACGGCAGGGTCGGTCTGCTCCAGGTAGATGGCTTTTATCCGGAGGAGTGGGCGCAGGAGACAATAGTGGCCGCGATGTCCTTTCTGGCAAATAGCGAAGCGATTATCTTAGACCTGCGACAGAATCACGGTGGAGCCGGGGCAACACTCTTGTGTAGCTACTTCTTTGAGGATGCGACTCACCTGAGTGATTTTTACAATCGGGCGGAGAATACTACCCGGCAATACTGGACCTATCCGATTGTGCCAGGTAAAAAACTGGCCGATAAAGACCTGTATATCCTGACAAGCCATGAGACGATTTCGGCGCCGGAGGCACTTGCCTCCGATATGCAGATTCTGAAACGAGCGACGATTGTAGGGGAGCCGACCCACGGAGGAGCGAACCCCACTACGATCTTTCGCATCACGGATCATTTCAGTGCAAGCATTCCCTTTGCTCGACTCATCCATCCAGGAGAGACTGCTCCCGCAGAGGCCTCCGGAGTGAAGCCGGATGTCTTGGTCCCGGCCAATCAAGCTCTGATAACAGCTCATCTGCTGGCACTGAAGAAAGCCTTAAAGAGACACAGCGCCGACCAGGAGTTCATCGCGAGCCTCAAGCGAACCATCTCAGAGAAGGAGAAAGAGCTAGAGACAATCAAGACGATGAAACCATCACTTCCCAAGCCATAGAATTCCCATTTTTAAGGTGGGCATGCCGACGTATCTTCATCGCCTTGAATGATACAACGCATTGGAGGTGCGTGATGCCTGGCCCTTTTCCTGGAATGGACCCCTACCTGGAGCGCGTTGGCTACTGGCAAGAGTTCCATAACTCATTTATCTATCTGCTCAAGGTTGCTATAAATGGCAGCCTGCCAGAGCGCTTTATAGCACGTAGTGAGATGCGGGTCTATATCGACAAAGAGCCTCCTCAGCGCCCTGTGCCAGATGTAACTGTATTTGCCGTAGCACGCAATCTTCCCCGGCAGGAAACATCTTCGGTTGCTACACTCGCCCGGTCTATTGTTGCACCGGAAGAAGTTCTTCTTGAGGAACGACGGGAAGCCTTCATAGAGATTCTGGACCGAGCCAACGGCAAGCAGGTTGTCATGGTAATTGAGCTTCTTAGTCCAGAAAACAAGCGTGGAGAAGGACGAGAGGAATATCGCCGGAAGCAACGCGCCGTTTTGCAGAGTAAAGCCCATTTACTGGAAATTGATCTATTACGTGGTGGCCAGCACACTGTAAGCGTTCCTGAAGATATAGAGCGTTCTCGTGGAGACTATGCCTATCTTCTAAGTCTGGCAGATGCACAGCGCCCTCTTAGTGTCTTTGTCTGGCGTATAGGGCTGCGTGACTTCCTACCGACTTTGTGCCTGCCACTTACCGAAGATGTAGAACCATTTGTTCTTGACATGCAGGCGGTCTTTGACCGCTGCTATGAGGAAGGTCTATATGCTGCTCTATTGGAAGAGGCGTATGCAGGCGACCCAGAACCTCCTTTATCCCCTGATGACGTCGCATGGGTGCAAGAGTGCTTGACCTCGGCAAATCTCCGATAAATAGGAGGGTTATCCGTTGATACGCTGGAACGAGCCGTCTAGCTGGATGGAGTAGCGAACACCAGGCGGAGTATTACGTACGGTTTCTTCGTCGCTCAGGAGGAAGATCTCCGTCTGAAGAAGAGTGTAGGTGGAGCCGTCTGAGAGTCGAGCTTTCTGGCTCATATCCTCATAAAGTACATCGATGGCTCGGCGCAGCAGATACTCCGCTCCAGAGTAGGTTGCAGGTGCGTATACCCAGAACTCCCACTGTGAAGGCGGAGAGGAGAACCCGCTGGATGTATTGATACGATCTGTACAGACGACATCGTAAACCAGTGGGCGCGATGAATCGTTGGTATGGGCTAGAGTGCGCAGGCGCACGAAGTCTAGGGCAGAGAAGCGATTGGCGGCTTCATCGGGTACCAGGAAGACATCCTCGCCGAAGTGAGTCCACTGGTCCATGAGATCGCGAGCGCTCTGACCGGGGCTGAGCAGCTCTACAAGCCCGGCATCTACACGCCGTGCCGCGAAGGTCAACGCCTCATTGTAGCTATCGAACTCGCCGACTTTATAACGACCGGATTCCCTATCCGACATGTCCTCGGCGAAAACGGTGATTGTAGCCATGGTGGCATTTTACGCTAACCTTGCCCGGCAGGATTTTCCCCTCTAGGCGGCGTAGTGAGCGGTATGTCTTACGGGAACAATCCAATGTCACCGGGTCCAAACCCGGCAGCCACTCAAGGTCCGGCAGTACGCTTTGTGAACGAGATGACCGAAGAGGCCATCCGACTCAATGCCAGTGATATCCATATCGAACCAAGAAGTAACTGCCTGGAAGTCCGCCTGCGTGTAGACGGTGTACTTCAGGTCTGGAAAGAGCTTCCCAAAGACATTCAAGACAATATCGCCGCCCGTATCAAGGTGCTGGCCGATATGGACATCAACGAAAAGCGCTTGCCACAGGATGGCCGTATCGCCATTAATGCCGGGCCGAAGAAGTTCGACCTCCGCGTTAGCTCGCTACCCATGCTCTACGGCGAGAAAATCGTGCTCCGCCTTCTGGACCGCTCCATGTCGGTGCGCCCCCTGGAGGTCCTGGACTTCTCACCGCCGAACCGCCAGATGTTCGAGGACCTGATTACCCAGCCGATCGGGCTAGTGCTGGTAACTGGCCCTACCGGTTCCGGAAAAACGACTACCCTTTACTCCGCGCTGAACACTCTGAAGAACAAGACCACCAACATCACAACCTGTGAGGACCCGGTCGAAGTCAACATGGAAGGCATCAACCAGAGCGCGGTAAACGAGCGCGTGGGCCTGACCTTCGCCCGCCAGCTTCGTGCCATTCTCCGCCAAGACCCGGACATTATCCTGGTGGGGGAGATGCGAGACACCGAGACCGCCGAAATCGCCTTCCGCGCCGCCATGACCGGGCACTTAGTGCTCTCCACACTGCACTCTAACGATGCTCCTACATCCGTGACCCGACTTATCGACATGGGGGTGCCACCGTTCCTGGTATCGTCTGGCCTGATTGGTATGGTCGCTCAGCGCCTGGTACGTCGCCTGTGTGAGAACTGCCGCCGCCAGGGACCACCCACCCAGCGACAGGCCACTATGCTGCAGATCTCACCATCGGAGAAAATCTGGCACCCGGTCGGCTGTCCCCGTTGTGAGGGCACGGGCTACCGAGGCCGCGTAGGTGTGCACGAGGTTGTTTCTGTGGATGAGCATTTCTCGCGCCTGATTATGGAACGTGCTGGTGGTTCCGACCTGCGAAAAGCCGCACAACAGGCAGGCATGATTCCGATTCGTGAGGATGCGCTCTATAAAATCCGCAACGGTATCACCAGCGCCGACGACGTCATGCGTCAGGTCTTCCTGCGCACGGACGACTACGATACCAACGATACCTCGGCAGCAGCTCTGCCCCCAGGCATGGTCAAAGAAGCAGAAGGTGGTCCGAGCATGCCCCAGCTACCGCCGGGGATGTAGACACAAAAAGCCCGCCACTGAGTGGCGGGTTTGCCCCCCTGCCCCCCAGTAATAGGGGGTTCCCAATCTGTATCCTTCTTTGAGCCGCTACGCGGCGATGCTGCCTCTTTCGGTAGGCTTTTCGGTATTCGCACCGATGCTGCGGTAGCAGCTAAAAGTAACAAACCCCACAGGAACCCCCCATTACTGGGGGGCAGGGGGGCAAAAACGTTGGGTACAGAAGGGTGTGCCCTAATGGACACTCGGGGGCAGTTTAGTGCGGACCCTTAACCGTCATCCACTCGCCGCCACCGCAGGGACCACCGCCTGTGGCGTCGGGAATCGCAATGGGGTTGCCATCGAAGTCCATACACTGGTAGTAGCGGCTCAACTCATCGCTACCCGCTGGAATATAGTGGCAGATAAACGCGCGGCGGAAACGGTCCTTGCTACTGTTCGGGTAGGAGCCGTGAATCACGCTGCCGTTGAAAAACAGCACATCGCCCGCCTTCATGTCTGCCGGTACCGCTTCCATGCCTTCGGGCACATCTAAGTGGTGATCCGTGAAGAACAGAGTCTTGTCTGCAGGAGTAGGACAGAGAACCGGAAGCCTATGGCTGCCCGGTACCAGAACCATGCCACCATTCTCCTGGTCCACATCGTCCACCGCGACCCAGGCAGCGCAGCAAGTCTTGGGGGCGACTCTCAGGTAGTAGTTATCCTGATGCAGGTCCTGGCCTCGCGCACCTGGTGGCTTGAAGTAGAACATGCTCTGACCTGCCAGCGGCTCCTCGGCTAAAAGCACCGTGAGTAAATCTTTTACGCGGGAGTCCAGCATGTAGCGCATGGAGATAGGGCCGACCAGCTTATCCGAGTGCTTATGCGGATGCATCATACGGGGGTAGAACGAGAGCGGGTCATCCGGAGTATAGTCATCCGCGCTGCCATTGCGCTTTATCTCTGAGAGACCCGGCACCGGCCCGTCTGCGTTCTGCGCCATAAACGTGTCGCGAATCTCCGCGACCTCTTCCGGGGAGAACAGCCCACGAGCAACCACATAGCCATCACGCTCAAACGCCTCGGCGAGTTTCTGAGCATCTTCCATGATATATATTTTGCGTGTTTTCTAGGGGATAACAAGAGGGATGCCTGCTGAAAACTTAATCGATTTTACGGACACAGTCACCCGAGACGACACCCAGTGGGAGGCCGCCCCGATTGCTACCGGGCATCTGATCGGCACTCGGCGCTATGGGGTCTGGCGCACAAAAGGGCGGGGAGACTGGCTCTTAATGCTTACTCTGAGTGGGCGTGGGCATGCCGGTCAGCTCCTGCTGAACCCCGGCGATATCGTGATGCTCAAGCCCGGCTTTCGGCAGGACTATGGCACGGCGCGTGGAGCGAATCGCTGGGAGATTCTCTGGGTGCATTTTCAGCCGCGCCCCCACTGGCGCGAATGGCTACTCTGGCCCGAGGCCGAGCCAGGTGTGCTGACCCTGACCCTCAATAGTGAACAACAGGAGCAGGTCGCAGCGGCGCTCTGGGAGATGCGCCGCCACGCCACCGGACCCCAAGCCCGCCGCGATGACTTCGCCATGAACGCCTTAGAGCAAGCCTTGCTCTGGTGTGAAACGGCTAGCCCAGCAGCCCGGCGATTAGATCCCCGCATTGAGGTAGCAATGCGCTTTCTCTTAGAGAATCTGGCCCGCCCCATAACTCTGCCTGAAGTCGCCGAAGCCGCCAATCTCTCTATTTCCTGGCTGGCGCATCGGTTCAAAGAGGAAGTGGGGCAAACCCCTATGCAGTTCTTAGAAGCCGAGCGAATGATGCGGGCACGCCAACTTCTGCAGTTCACCACCCGCCCAGTAAGCGCCATTGCCATCGAGGTCGGGTTTGAAAACGCGATTCACTTCTCGTTACGCTTTCGCAAACTCTGTGGCGTAAGTCCGCGCGCGTTTCGGCAACAAGCTGGAATTACTACGTAGTAATACCGGAGAGAACCATCTCCCCCTGCGCCTCGTGCCTCGGCTTAGCCCCCTCTTCCCCATCTCGCTTCGCTGGAAGAGGGGTAGCAGCGCCTATCGACCTTCTAATGAGCTTTGCAGCTGCAACGCGCTCTTTAAGAGGCTGTAGAGTTCCTACCCCTCTTCCCCCCGAAGGGGTCTTTTAGGAAGAGGGGCGTAAGGCGACGAAGGAGCCGCACGGGGAGATGGCCTCTGAAGTGCCATCTCCCCTGGATATGGGCTTAAATCGCGTCTTCGGCGTGGGCGGCCCAGAGCAGGCCGCGAGTCATCAGGGTGAGAACTTCGGGCTGGGCTACTATGTCCGCGTGGTGTCCGAGGGCGTTGTAGAACACGCGCCCTTCGCCCCAGTACTTGGTCCAGACGGTAGGCATATCTACCACACCGTTCTTCACATGGGGGCCATCGGCCACGGGGAAGCGGCAGGTGGCCAGCACGCGTACCGCGGGGTCCACGTGGAGGTAGTACTGCTCGGATTTAATGGGGAAGACAGGCGGGCAGCCCTGCGTAATGAAGTGGTCTGGGTCACGGACTTCCACGGTGTATTCCGTGCCATCGTTGCCGGGGTGCGCTACCCACTGACCGCCCGTCATCCACTGGTACTCGGTATTGTTGCGGAAGCTATCGCACATGCCGCCGTGGCATCCGCCGATACCCACGCCACCCTTGACGGCGTTGATCAGAGCTTTCTCCTGCTCACCGCTAATCTGGCCCATGGTCCAGACCGGCACAATCAGGTCCAGCGTCGTCAGGTCGTTCTGAAGATAAGCATCCAGAGTGTCGGAAACAATCGTCTCGAATCCGTGCTTCTGAAGCTGTGTGTCGAAAATCTCAGCCACTTCCTTGGGCTGGTGGCCATCCCAGCCGCCCCAGACAATCAGGGCTTTTCGTGTAGACATTGCCATGAAGGATACCACGGTATAAGCCATCTATATCGTCATGAGTAGGATGAAACGACGATTTCTTCTGGCGATGCCGCTGGTAGCTTTTTTAGTGGGATGTGGTGGAGGCAGCCTGCCCTCGCGAGCGATCAACCTGAACGAAGACGTGGTGGTTTCGCTGGGGGAAACAGTGCTGCTACGCGGCGAGGGAACCACCGTTCAAATAGAGTCGGTTCTAGAGGATTCCCGCTGCCCGGTGAACGCCGACTGCGTTCAGGCAGGCCAGGTTCGAGTGAGTATAAAAGTAGTCTCCGGCGCCGGAACATTCACACAGGAAACCAAATTTCCGCTCCTCCCCACCGAGACCCCGCCTCCACCGGCATCGGGCTACTATATCGCTCTCCTGGGGGTAACCCCGGATCGCTTTGCCGGTGTCTCCATCCCACTGGCGGAATACCGCTTTACGATTCGTGTATCGAAAGTGGGCTGACGCGGCATAATAGAGAGTATGAGACGATTGCTCACGCTGGCAGTATTGCTGGGAGCCTCCATGGCCCTCGCAGCCCCTGCCGCCTACGATGTGTTCCCTGAGACCCGCTCCCCCGATGGGCGTTTCGCCGTTGCCTGGGGGGTACCCGGCAAGACCATAGACAGCGCACGCCTACGCGCTGATGGCGGGGACAATGAGTACGCCGATCAGGTTCTAAACGATGCCGAGAAAGCGCAGAACTACCTGATAGATCTCAAAAAGAAAAGCATTGTGGCTCCTCTATCTGGATTCAAAGGATTCTTCAAAGAGAACAACGGCGGTGTCTCGGCTCGCTGGTCCAAGAAAGACCCCGTGGCCCTGGTAACGCACCATGGCAAATGGGAGCCGCGCGCTCTATCGCTTATTAACACCGCGGGCGTGCAGAAACCACTCTTAGAGAAACTCCGCAACGATATCCGCGACTATCTGCGCCCCAAGGGTGGAAAGAAGTACGCTCGCGTAAAAGAGCAGTTAGCCTTTGAGGTAAACGACGCCACGTTCCTACCCGGAAAACTCACTCTGACCGTCACTGCCTCGGTACCCAAGGAAGAAGAAGGCTACTCCGCCACCGTGTGGGCTGTCTATCGCTTCCGCGCCCGCAACGGTCAGCTCCGCATCGTTGATAGCCACATCCTGCCCCAGGGAGCCAAGAAGTAGAGCATTCTTAGCCTGAAAGTAGAGCATTCTTAGCCTGATGTATGTGGTGTAGGATGAAGGGCTGTTTTGGTAAAACTGCCCATACAACTCCCTCGTGAAGGGAGTTTGTCAAAAGGAGCTTTATGCTACACCACATACACCGATACGGACATACCCACTTACTACAACAGCCAGAATCTCAGGAAGCCAAAAAGTAAAAGCCCATTCCATGTATGTCATGTAGGATAAAGGGCTGTTTTGGTAAAACTCCCTATATACTCCCTTCGTGAAGGGAGTTTGTCAAAAAAGGGCTTCATCCTACATGACATACACGCAGAGCAATACTGCCCTGTAAAGAGGCAGGAGACTCTATCATCTCCCCTGTCATCTGAAGCAGCGCATATAGTGGACTATTGTGGAAGAGTGACTTGAGCGCACTTTCATCAATCTATCCCGCCACAAGCAACGGAGTACAGTTATAGAATGGCCTGCCAAGAGAAAAGCATCCTTTTACTTTTTCAAAAAAATTCAATTAACATTCCTCCTGCTACTTCAGACGGATAGACTTTATTAAACTCAGAAAATCTGCTTCAATATTATGCTTGACACTTTTTTTATATCTAAAACCACAGTCCATGTCAATGGCCTTACCTCCATACCTAGGAAGATGCACTATAAAATAAAAATTCCCATATGAATCTAAATCTATAAATGATGGCCTGTCGTAAAATCCGTATAATCCAGAAGCGGTTTTAAATACTTGGCTCGTAAACTTCTTTCGATTTCTGTTTTTCCCCTCTAGCAAGGCATCCATCTCAATTGCAGAAGATTTTCCTTTTTCTTTGCAGAACAAGTTCCAAGATATTCCTGTTTGATCCCAGTGCTTAATCCACCAATCACGCGGAAAATTGGTATTATCTTGCTCGACATCTTCAGCTATCCACCCATTCGGCAAGGTAAAATATATCCGTAAGCCTCCTAGGCGGTGATGGGGTGTTGTAAAAATCGTATTTCCATCATGTAACTTCATCATTACGCTATTCAACTTCCTTATCGTTTTAACTTTAATTTAGTTTTCTGGACTAATAATTTATCAATGGAAAATTTTTGTATGCCCAGTACCCTCATCCTAATAATACTTAAAAGATCATAGCAGGCCATCTATAATCGACCTCACTAGACGCAACTATATAGAAGTGGAAGGAGAAGAGAAAAGTAGCGGGACGGGGGCTCGAACCCCGGACCTAAGGGTTATGAATCCTTCGCTCTAACCGACTGAGCTATCCCGCCAGGCAAGAGGGATTCTATCATGTCTTCTCAGCGCTTCGCCAGAATAGCGTAGCGCTCGTCAGTTACTGTCTTGCCCCAGAGTGTCGAATGCGGAGACAGGTCATAGAGTTCTCTATGGGAAAACGCTTCGGGAATCTGGGAGAGTAAGGTCGTGGCGGGGATGCCAGCGCCTGTGAACCAGAAGCCTTCTATCAGGACCATACGGCCATTCGGGGTGAGGTACTGACACCAGTGCTCCAGAGTCGCTTTTGGGTCGGAAACCGCCCAGAGTACATGGCGGCAGAGAATCACGTCGAAGGTCCCGTCGGAGATTGGAAGGTTCTCCGCATCTCCCTCTAGAAAGCGAATCGGCAGATCTTGCGATGCTGCTTTTTCTCTGCCAATACGCAGCATCTCGGGAGAGAAGTCAACTCCGGTGACTTCATGCCCCAACTCGGCGGCGAGCACACTCAATGAGCCGGTACCACAACCGATATCCAGCACACGAGCGGAGGTCAGAGGCCAGAGCAATCCCCGTAGTACCTCTTGCCAGGCAGAGCGAACGACCGGGTCTCGCAGCCCGTGATCGGGTTCATTGTCGAACCCAGATGCCTCTGCATCCCACTGCTCTGCACTCATAGCTAGCGCCAGCCGGGCTCGCGGGGGCCAGGAATCCGGCGCGACGATGCCCCACCTGGAGTCACTCTTGGCGGAGAGGGCTTCGTGATAGCGTCTTTCAGTGCCGCTACCATCTCTTCTACCGTGGGCAGAATCTTAGACGCAGATGGCAGGCGAAGAATTACACGTTTTGGCTCGAACACATGGCCCGCGGCCCGATAGGTCACGGTAAGCGGACGAATAGCATGCTTGGGTAGCTCTACCCCCAGCTTGAAGGCAATTGTCGCCTTGCCCGCTTCGGTAGCGATAGAGTCGATACCGATCTCCTGGCAGGTCAATCGCAGGCGTAGCAGCGCCAGTGCGTTCCACACGGGTGGCGGCGGGTCGCCGAAGCGGTCTTCGAACTCTTCCTGAAGCTTGCTGACATGGTCGAACTCGCGTACGGCGGCCAGCTTTTTGTACATCAGAATGCGCTGGGCCTCGCCCGGTACGTACTTCTCGGGAATCGTTGCCGCTACCGGCAGGTCTACCGACGGCAGCGGACTTAGCTCCTTGTCCGGCTCCTCACCCTTGGCCTCATGAATCGCTTGCTCTAAGAGCTGGGTATAGAGGTCGAATCCCACAGCGGCCACCATGCCGTGCTGCTCCGCTCCGAGCAGGTTACCCGCGCCGCGTAGCTCCAGGTCGCGCATGGCGATTTTATAGCCGCTGCCCAAATCCGAGAACTCTTTTAGAGCATCTAAGCGCTGCTCGGCTACCGTGCGCAGGGTCTTACCGCGCTTATGTAGCAGATAGGCATAGCCCTGGGTGCGGCTGCGGCCTACACGCCCTCGAAGCTGATAGAGCTGCCCCAGCCCGAACATATCCGCATTATCCACAATGATCGTATTAACGTTTGGGATATCCAGCCCGGACTCCACGATAGTGGTGGAAACCAGTACATCGAACTTTTTCTGGTAGAAGTCCAGCATGATTTCCTCTAAAGTATCCGAGTCCATCTGCCCGTGCCCGACTCGGAACCGTGCTGTGGGGACCAGTTTCTCCAGCGAGTTCTTGATGTACTCAATGCCCTGAACCCGGTTGTGTACAAAGTAAATCTGCCCGCCTCGGTCCAGCTCGTTCTGAATTGCTTCTTTAATCAGCAGATCGTCGCGCTCTTTGATGTAGGTCTTGATAGGCAGGCGACCTTCGGGCGGGTCATTGATCAAAGACATATCTCGAATCCCCGAGAGACTCATGTGTAGCGTGCGCGGAATAGGTGTGGCGGTCATGGTCACCACGTCTACTGTCTGCCGAAGCTGCTTCAGGCGCTCTTTATGTATGACACCAAAGCGCTGTTCTTCATCGACTACGACTAAGCCCAGGTCTTTGAACTCCACATCTTTGGAGAGAATCCGGTGGGTACCGACCACTATGTCTACCCCACCCAACTTCAGGTCTAGCAGTGTCTGCGCCTGTTGTTTGGGGCTACGGAACCGGGAGAGCTGGTCTACACGAACCGGGAAGGCCCCTAAGCGCTCACAGAAGCTATGGTAGTGCTGCGCGGCGAGAACGGTAGTCGGGCAGAGAACAGCCACCTGGCGGCCTTCGCTGGCCACCTGGAAGGCGGCGCGCATAGCCACTTCGGTCTTACCGTAGCCCACATCACCACAGATAAGCCGGTCCATGGGGCGCGGCTCTGCCAGGTCTTTTTTGACATCTTCGATGGCCTTGAGCTGGTCCGGCGTTTCGGTGTAGGGGAACGCGTCTTCCATCTCCCGAACCCAGGGCGAGTCCACGGCGTAGGCGAAACCGGGCAGGCTCTGGCGGGCCGCGTAGAGCTTGATTAGCTCACCAGCCATTTCCTTCACCTGTCGCTGAGCGCGTGCAGTGGCCTTCAGCCACTCCTGCGAGCCTAGCTTATGGACAGTGGGATTGCCTTCGCCAGCGCCGATGTACTTCTGAATGCGGTCCAGCTGGTCTACCGGCACGTAGAGCTTATCGTTACCCTCGTAAGACACCATCAGGAACTCGCGCTCCACCGAAGGCAGACCCACCCCGGCGGGTACGGTGCGGCGGGTCAGGCCCTGGTAGAGCCCAATGCCGTGATAGAGGTGCACCACATAGTCGCCGGGCTTGATATCCAGCAGGCTGGTGAGACGCATACCATCGCGAAACTCTTTTTTCTGGAGCTTCTTCTGCTTGATAACATCGCGCGCATCGCCGAAGAGCTCGGCATCCGTCAGGACAACTAAAGGAATGTCTGGCAGGCGGAAGCCCGCGCTCAGCACGCCGTTGATAAGCGCCACACCGCGCCCGGCCACGCCCGGTTGGAGCAGGGTTTCCAGTGGCACTTCTGTGCCGCCCCGCTCAGCCAGGATTCCCCGAACGCGCGGAGCCTGTGCGGAGATAACGGCTACCCGCGCCCCGTTTTTGACATAGGTGTCCAGCGCCTCCGCCAGCGGACCGGGCCGGGCCATGAACTTCTCGGCGGGCGCGCCTGTGGTCTGGATATGGGCATCGGGAGCGAGCCAGGGCAACCCTCTATCTCGCAGAGAGAGTAGTATCGTTGCGCGGGCGCCCGTAGCTGCTTTCAGGGACTTATCGCTATCAGAGAGTGGGCCAGTGCGTACAATCTCGCCGCGCACCGCCCGAGACTCGAGGTTTTTCTCGGCCTCTTCCCAGGCAAGATTCGCATGGGAGCGCACCTGAGACGGTTCATCGAACACCAGCAGCGTATCTACAGGCAGATAGTCGGTGAGTGCCGCCGCATCCGGGTGAAGCAGATTCAGGTAGCGCTCGATTCCCGCGAAGTAGGCGCCCTGAGAAAGCCGGGCAATATCCGCCCCGACACTGTCCTGCATTCGCTCGATGCGCTCGGCATCCTCGCCTGCGGCTTCACGGCGCTTGACTTCCTCAGCCAGGAGCTTCTTCACTGTGGCCGAGGCGCTGGCCATAGACTCACGGGTGTAGGCTATTTCGTGGGCTGGATAAACATCTATGCTCTCCGCTTTCCCCTGGCTAAGCTGACTCTCTGGATCGAAGGGGCGAATGGACTCCACATCATCGCCGAATAAATCAATCCGATAGGGCTGCTCGGAATGCGCCGGAAAGATGTCTAAAATATCACCACGCCGCGCAAAAGTCCCAGGGCGGTTCGCCAGGTCTTCGCGGGTATAACCAAAAGCCCCCAGGCGAGTAGCAAGCGTATCTAAAGAGAGAGTATCGTTGACAGAAACCTGAATATGACGCTTCTCTAAGACATCAGCGGGTGGTAATGGTTGACCGAGCGCCACCCCTGTGGTCACCAAAATATCTGGGCGCGCTCCCTGAGCCAGGCCCACTAAGAGCTCCATGCGCCGCCCGGCCTTGCTCACATCGCGCTCAGAGTCTTCGTCATCTAAAAGCAGAGAGAGAGAGTCGGGCAAGAGCGTTACTTGGCGCTCGCGTGGGAGCAGTATGCGCAGGGTTTCTACCAGCGCCTCCGCCTCTTTCAGGCTCCAGGTGACTACCAGCAGGGGGCGATCGGGAAGGGAAGCCACTACCCAGGGCCGCGCCGCGACGGGCACACCTTCCAGATGAACTGCGCGATGGCGCTCTGCCACAGACTGCTGAAGGGCAGTAAGGGCGGGCCAGCTGGCAAGCAGGGGAAGTAAATGCGCAAGATTCATGGGAAAAGCCATCTACTATACCTCGCTACCAGTCAAGATTCCAGGGCTGTCGCCCGATGATAACCTTTGACGTGGCCAAGCGCACCGCACCTACTGCACCTGTTGATAAGCTGCCCAACCTCGGACTGATTCGCACGTCCGGGGTAATCGCGCTTGTTGCTGCCCTCTACCTGCCCATCGCTCTGGTGGGATATCTCTGGCTGGAGCGTGGACCGATACGCCAGTATCGCTCGGCGCAAGCAAGCCTGGTCAGTGTCGCTCGCTTAGATGAAGCCTCTACACTGGCGGCGCGGCTGGCCGCGGAGACCGGAAATAGCACCTGGGCAATCCGCTTCAATCAGTCGTCCGATAGCCTCAATTCCTCTGTAACCGAGGTAGCCCGGCTGCTTCAGGAAGATAAAGATGCGCGTAAGCTCCGAGATACGCTCTCTACACATCTAGGATTAGAGAAACGCGCCCTGCGCCAGCTACGCCAGGGAGATCGCCAGGAAGCGCTGGATCTACTGACCAGTGAGAGCGCGGCAGCAGCGGAAGATAGCTTTATCCGCACCTACACTCGCCTCTCCTCGCGGCTGGAAAAAGATTCCGAGATCCTGGCTGGGGTTCTTCGCCTGATGGCCTGGGGGGAGTCGGAGCCGGGGCTATTGTTATTCTGCTAGGCGGCAATGCGATGCTGCGGGTCCTGCGTATGGCGACGGACTTGCGCTGGAGGCTCAATATTCAGGGTAAGGAGCGGCAGCGTGGCGCTCAGGAATTGGAGCTGGCTCGTGCCGAGCTCGCCGAGCAGCTAGAGCGTATGAACGAAGCCCGGCGCCTCTCCGAGCAGGCGCTGGCCGAGAAAATCGGACAGGCGCGCCAGCAGGATGCGAAGAACCGCCTGTTCTCCAAGGCGTTCGAGAACTCCAACGATGTAGTCATGATCACCGATGCGCCTGTAGGTCAGGCGCCGCGTATCTTGCAGGTGAACGACTGCTTTGAGAAAATGACTGGCTACCGGCGTGAGGAAGTCCTGGGACAGTCTCCCAAGCTTCTTCAGGGACCTGAGACCGATGCGCAGACAGTCGAGAAACTGCGTGAGCATATTCAGGCGGGCGACGCGGTCCATGTAGAGCTGCTGAACTACCGCCGCGATAAAACTCCCTTCTGGGTAGAGTTGAACATTATGCCTGTGCATGATGAGCGCGGATTCCACACACACTGGGTCTCGATTCAGCGAGATATTACGGAGCGTCGGCAGGCAGAAGATAAGATTCTCCATCAGTCTCGCCACGATGCCCTGACCGGCCTGCCCAACCGAACTCTATATCAAGAGCATCTTGCGGTTGCCATCGACCAAGCCCAGCTAAAAGAAATGCTGGTCGGTGTGCTGTTCTTAGACATCGACCGCTTCAAGCATATCAACGACTCCCTGGGGCATATCGTCGGAGACCGATTCTTACAACAGGTAGCAGCGCGTTTGCTAACTATACTGCGCCCTCAAGATACGATTGCTCGTATCGGTGGCGACGAGTTCACGATTCTGCTGCCGAATATGACGGATGTACAGAGCATCAAGAGCGCGGCAGATCGCCTGCTGGAAGCGATGCATAAGCCCTTTGAGGTGGAAGGGCGCGAGCTGTTCGCTACGGCAAGTATCGGAGTCAGTGTGGCGCCGGAGCATGGCCGGGACATTGTGACTCTTCTGCGCAATGCGGATGCCGCCATGTACAACGCAAAGGATGAAGGCCGGGATGGCATTCGCCTCTACGATCCGCGCCTTACTGAGCGCGGCACGGACCGCCTGCGCCTGGAGACCCATCTGAGAAAAGCCCTGGAGAAGGGGGAGTTCACACTACACTACCAGCCGCAGATAGACCTGCGCACTGGCAAGATATTCGGTGCCGAGGCGCTGATTCGCTGGGAAAACGAAGACCTGGGTCGAGTTTCCCCAGGGCAGTTCATTCCTCTCGCGGAAGAAATCGGGCTCATTACTGCGATTGGCGAATGGACACTGCACGAGGCAACTAAGCAGGCAAAAATCTGGGACTCACGCGGCTACAACCTGAAAGTCGCGGTGAATCTCTCTGCCAAGCAGTTCGCCGACCCCTCTGTGGTCAAGTTGGTACGCGGCGTATTGGAGAACACCATGCTGCCTCCGGATCGCTTAGATATAGAGCTTACCGAGAGCACCCTGCTACAGGTAGGCAAGGCGGGCGGAATCCTCAAGCAGCTAAAAAATCTCGGCGTCAAGCTATCCGTAGACGACTTCGGGACGGGGTACTCGTCTCTGGCCTATCTGAAGTCTCTGCCCCTGGACGTTCTAAAAATAGACAAGAGCTTTGTAGATGGCCTGGGCGAAGACAAACGCTCCGCTGCTGTGGTACACGCTCTTATCGAACTGGCCCGAGGTATAGATGCAGAAACCGTCGCCGAAGGTGTTGAGATTGAAAAGCAGCGCGACATTCTCGCCAACATGGGCTGCGATTCCTTCCAGGGCTTCCTGGTCAGCCCCGCTATTCTCCCCGATCCCTTTGAAAAGCTGGTCATTACTTTCAATGCTCAGGCAAAGTTAAAACAACCCCGCCTGAAGTTAGTAGCCTAGCGCATCCCGGCGATAAAGGGCTATGAAAGCCCTTATTGCCCAACTTCTCAGCGCCGCCGAAGACTCATTCTGGGATCTGAACAATCAGTTTGTCCGCCTGGGACCACCCGCCCGTGATGCTGCCCTCTCCTGGCTGCGCTCACCTAATCCATTACATAGGGAACGTGCCTGCCATGTACTGGCAGAAGTACAAAAGAGGCCCATTCCAAGATACCCTCGCCCTCCGCACGTTTGGGATATAGACCACACGCCTATTCCTCATCTTATTCGTATTCTGGAGAACGACCCCGATAAAGACGTCCGTTGCGCCGCAGCACGCGCTCTAAAGTTCCAGGGGGAGCCACAGGGACTGCCCGCTTTGCTTCGTGCGGCACACACCAATGACCCGGATATTTGTTACTGGGTTGCTATGGAGCTATCTATCTTCAATGTGTATCCCGAGGAACTTCGCCCCCTGCTTCCCACTGCACACAAGATAATGCTTCAGCTACTGAATAACCCTGATGAAAACGTGCGAGACTGGGCAGCCCACGCCGCCCAGTGCGATGCCTTCAATATCCCTGCCATCAATGCCGCACTCTGGAAACTAACCAAAGATGTTGATGGTGGTGTGCGTGGCGAAGCCCTATCCGCTCTTGCGCACCACGGAGACCGGAGGGCAATTCCCAATATTCGTCGGGCGCTATTTGATTCGGATACAGCCATATGGTCTTGGCTATTCGAGGGAATCGTAAAGATGCAGGCTGTAGAGCTAATTCCCGACCTGCTAGCCTTTGGAGATGAAGAGGCACGCAAAGCAGTGCAGAAGCTACAGAAAATCGCTTCTCAGCGCAGGGCTTCGGGAGTCGCGCCAACAGTGTAGAACGAACCTGTGACAAGTACTACTTCGCCGGATGTAGCCTTCTCCCAGGCGTAAGTAATGGCTTGAGTAACCTCGGGGATAACTTCGCATTCCAGGCCAGCGGCTTGTGCCGCTGTCGCCACTTCTGCTGCGGGCCTGGGCCTGAATGGGGGCTCGGTAGCAATAACATGCTGCACCAATGGGGCGAGCACAGAGAGTAAGGCTGCCGGTTCATGGCCTCGGCTGACGCCTACAACCATAGTAATGGGGCGACCGGGTAACTCCTGGCGCAGAGCCGCTGCCAGTGCCTCGGCGCTATCCTGGTTGTGGGCGACATCGAGCACCAGAGTCTTGCCGTCGCGCTCGATTACCTGAAAGCGACCCGGCAGACGGGCACGCTCGATGCCTCGCCATAGGGCCTCTTCAGAGACTTCAGGGATTGCGGATGCGGCTACATAGGCCATAGCCGCGTTCAAGCGCTGGTGGGCGCCCCGCAGACCAGGTACAAGGTCCGCTGGTAGGTCGCTGGCGGTAACTGCGCGAAAAGGCACACCTGCCTGCCGTGCCGCTTCTTCTATGACTTTCAGTGCTTCGCCCGTGGCTGTGGTCAGGGCGTTACCAGTGCCGGGTTTGATGATGCCCGCTTTGTGGCTGGCAATCTCTGTGAGAGTACGACCCAATGCATTCTCATGGTCATAGCCTATGCTGGTAATGAGTGCTGCCAGGGGAGCGGGAATCAGATTCGTGGCATCGTCTCGCCCGCCGATACCTGTTTCAATGACTCCCGGCCCAATGCCTGCTGCCCGGAAACGCTCGAAGGCCAGAGCGGTCTTTAGCTCGAACTCGGTGAGCCCTTCGGGGGATGCCGCTGCGATCTGCTCGACTCCGGCGATAAAGCTCTCTTCAGAGATGGGCTGGCCACCAATGAGCCAGCGCTCCCGAATAGTGAAGACATGCGGAGATAGATACGCTCCGGTGAAGATTCCAGCCTCACGGAAGATAGATTCCAGGTAGGTAACCGTGGAGCCTTTTCCGTTTGTGCCCGCCACATGAAGCGTGGGAAAGCTCCGCTCCGGGTTGCCCAACTGCTCTAAAAACGCGCGTAGCGCCGCTCGATCTCGCTTGCCTTCTCGCACACGTCCGGAGAGAAAGTCCACCGCCTCATCAAATGTCACGAGCATCAGTGTATCGTTGAAGGAAGCAGGATTTGGGGCACTCTAAGGCGCTATGGAAATTGAGAAGAGGATGGAACTGCGCCTGCGTCATATCTCGCCCAGAGAGGTCGCTCTGCGTCTGCGTAGTATAGATGCGACGGAGGGAATTCAAACCCTTCAGGTAGACGAAGATAGAGGGCGATTGACGGTAGCAGGAAGCGAGGATTCCCTGGCACGAGTTCGTCAGTTGACCCAACTAATGGACAAAGCGCCGGTGAATCTCAAAGTAGATGTCTTTCGGGTGCGATACACGCCCGGACTCAAGGGCATGCAGCGAACAGTACTTAGCACGGCACGGTTGCGCGCGACGACAGAGCGCACCGAAGAGGTTGACCTGGTTGCCGAAGGGAAGTCCTGTCGGGTAGCCCTTCAGTTGCATCGTCGAAGCGATAATACGCTCCATGTTCAGTCTTATATAACAGAAACCAGGGTAGTTGCTATAGAGTCCGAGCGTACTGTCTCGTTGAACAAACGTGGGCTAGTTGGCACTCGGCAACTGCCCCGCAAGCGACTTTTTCCTCTGCATGTTCTGGATCACCGTGGCACAGAAGCTTCGGTCGCTGGTGATGCGCAGTATGTAAAGTGGTGGGCTCAGGGCGGATCGCCACCCCAGAATGAGACCGTAGAGGTCGTCGAGGTTATCGTCGGGTAGCGATCAGGCGGCGGTAAGCGTCTATCGAAGTCTCACACATGGCACGCTCCGTGAAGCCGTTCTGCCAATACGTGTAGGCACTCTCGCCTAATTTCTGGCGCAGGGCGGCATCACCGGCCAGCTTATCCATGGCCTCGGCCAGAGCTTCCACATCGCCGGGGGGAGTTAATATGCCTGCGATACCGTTCGGGGCAACCTCCGGCACACCGCCAACCGTACACCCGATGACCGGCTTCTGGAAGCGCATGGCCTCTAAGAAGATAAGCCCAAACGATTCATAGTTCGAGGGGCAGATAAACACATCACAAGACGCATAGTGCCCTGTAATCTCGCTATCCGCTAGCGCTCCATGGTAGGTAATTGCCGCGCGTGCGCTCTCGGGAATTTGCTGCAGAGACCACTGGCCATAGGTTCCGCCATCGGCGCGGGGCGGGTCATGCCCGATAACCGAGAGCCGGACCGGGACTTTGGAGCTGGCATGCACCTTCGCGAAGGCTTTTACCAGCACATCAAACCCTTTGCGGGCGCTCAGGGCAGAGAGAAAGAGGAACGTAACGCCACCATCCGTCGAAATCGTTGGTGCTGGCGGGTTTTCAGGGAGATCTACACCCAGCGGGATTGCCTGAGGCATCTGCGAGAGCTTGAATTTATCGTAGACTGACTGGGCATGGGCCTTGGTCGGCGTGAGAATCAGGTCTGCTCCATAGACTCCCTGGTTCTCATAGTGCATATGCCAGCGGTCGGCAGGCCCTACTTTGTAACCAGGAATGGTCAGCGGCATCTGCCAGAGCATGGAGACCGCTCGGAGCACATGTGGGGCCGCTTTATGGCGGGAGTGATGCACTCCCTCACCGGCCCAGTTACTGAACTCCACCACATCGAAAGGGTCTTTCGCGTGGATTCTATGGACTTCCTGAGAGAAGGCGCGGCTGACTTCCGGGTTGTTAAAGAGCACCTTGCCCTTGGGCAGGCGAAACAGCGGACTCTCGGGAATGCGGATCCGATGGACGGTGGTGCCTTCCCAGGTATCTACGCGCGGGTTCTCATCGCTACGAGTGACCACCGTTACACGGTGGCCCAGCGCGGCGTAGCCCTTACCCAGCGCAGCGATATAGCGAATAATGCCCCCAAAGTGGTCCATGGGGGGATATTCTGCGTGAACCAGACCGATATGTAGCGGGCGCTCCTGCATGAAGCCTCAGACCTTGCCGCGCAGCTTCAGCATGCCGGGAATCTTGTAGAAAATCTTGCGGAGCTTATAGCGGGTGGTTAGCTCATCGGCATAGAGCGGATTTACAAACCCTTCGGGGATCCGCACAGGGGCTTTATCTTCTTTCGCAACCAGCAGGCGCACGCGCACTTCTGGCCCAGTCTTACTTTCTCGGTTGAGCTCTGCGCTTACAACCCGCAGGTTAGCTTTGAAGCCATAGATCTGCCCTAAGCGACCCAGGGGGCGGGTGGGATCGAAGTAGTCGAAGCTACGCGCCGAGAGAGGATTGGTATGAGTGGGATCGGTGGCGTAGTCATCGGAAAGCGCGTAAGGGCAGCGGAAGTCCCAGATCGCGTTTGGTGCAGAGATTCGGTAGAACTCGTCTACAATCTTGGGCCACTTATCCCTGGCTAAGTGCTCGATGACGTGGTTCGCGATGATGGTATCGAACGTGTCATCGGCGAAGGGGTAGGGCAGCTCGTCGAGGTTGTGATAGACATCCGCTTTGCATTCCCCGATGTCCAGGTTTACCCAGCCCGGCAGGTAAACGTCTCCACAGCCCAGGTGTAGCTTATCCGACAAAAGAAAGTCTCCTTCTGAGAATCTCCCGCAGCCGGTTCCAGCCGGTACGTATCATACCGGGATGCGGGAAGAGCGCACCGATGGCTTTCATGCCATAGTCGCGCCGAATGTGCCAGAGCAAGCCCAGCGTGTAGGCGAGGTAGTTTGCCGAGGCAGTGATAGCGATTCCATTCAGGCTTTTCGCGCGGAGCGCAAAAAACAACCCGATGGCGGTCACAGTAATAGAGATTAGCTGCGGCCCGATAATGGTCCAGGGCCGGTTCTTACCCTGATAGAAAACCTGAAGCGGAGCAGCCACAGCGAGAGCCAACGAGCCGGGCAAGAGAAGGTTGAAAAGCTGTGCCGATGGCACAAACTCATGCCCATAGACTCGGTAG
Source organism: Armatimonas sp. (assembly GCA_049840835.1). Lineage (GTDB taxonomy): Bacteria > Armatimonadota > Armatimonadia > Armatimonadales > Armatimonadaceae > JANLTX01. The sequence continues at coordinate 208,665 of JASGJG010000021.1, forward strand.
ATAATATGCGGCAGGAGAAAGATTCCCAGAACGCCGCACACACCGACAGCGGCGAATCCCACACGCACTAAGCGAGCACAGGCGCGCAGCTTGTCTTCATTGGATTGCCCCTGAAGCGAGGTATTGGTAAAGACAACTGTGGAGATAGCGTTCGGGACCTGGAGCAGTAGTTCGGCGAACATTACAGCATTGGCATAGAGGCCGCGCTGACCATCCGCCATGTAGATAGTCATGAAAAGCTGATCGCAGCGCAGGTAGATGACCTGGAGCATGGAGCTCACAAACCCGGCCATGGCATACGGGAACCAGAGCTTCAGGGTTGCCTTAGGATCGCCCCAGTGCAGCATGTCGGCATCGCGAAGGACTTTAAGATTCAGCAGAATGGCGATCCAGCTAGGCGCCCATACGGCCCAGAAAATACTGGCCAGAGTTATGTGCTTGAACAGGAAGAGGACTGCCAGGACAATCAGAATGCACACTACTCGCAGCAGACGGCTGCGGTTGCCCACATCTAGCCTTCCCATACCATTTACGGCGGCGGAAGTCAGTTCCGCGGTTACCCCGATGGGAATGGTGAAGAAGGCGACAAGCAAAATATGCAGATCGGTCTGACGCAGGGGAAGCTCATAGAGTGCCATGGGTATCCCCAGTCCCATGGTGATCAAGCCAATCAGCAAGCTCAGAACAATGATGCCGCCCACATAGCGCGGCTTGTCCCCAAGGTTCTTCGCGGTGAAGTGAATAGCTGCTGCATTAAAGCCACCAGAAAGTGTGGTGGAGATAAGCATAGGCCAGAGTTGAAGAGTGGCCAGTCGTCCCCGCCCGTCAACCCCCAGAGTGCGGGAGATGATGATACCGGTCAAGAAGTTCATGGCGAGCACGGCGACATTGGTACTGAGAACAGCCAACGCCAGACGGCCCAGGGAGCGCTTCTGGGGGGATTCCATCGTTACACTCTATCATGGCTAAAAGGAGGGCCTTACCTCAGGCCCTCCCTGGTAAATTTACTCGTCTTTTTTGCGCCGCCGAGCAACTTTCATACCACCTAGCAGGCCAGAATCGGCTTCCGTCGAAGCTTCGGTTGGCGCGTTTGCTCCTGCCTCTGCTGCTTCGTTGGCGGCCACTGCCTGCGCCTGCTCGAACTCTGCCTGGCGCTTCGCTTCCGCTTCCGCCACAGCCGCCATGAGCTGGTTGACTTCTTCGAAGGTCTGTGCCCGCATGTCATCCATGCCTTCGACTTCCATCGGCTCGCCATCCTCACCGAGCAGGGAGTAGAGATCCTGCTCCATGGGACTGTCTGCTTGAAGTTGTGCCAGGAAGATGTTGCGTGCCGCATCAGACATAATGCCGGACTGCATCTGCTCGAACAGCTCCAGAGCCTCTTTCTTGTAGGCAACCAGTGGGTCTACCTGGCCATACCCGCGCAGACCAATACCTTCACGCAGGTAGTCCATGTTGTTCAGGTGCTGAATCCACGCCTGATCAATCCCTTGCCGCACCACATGCCGCTCGATCTCCCGCATCAGGTCGGGGCCGACTTCGCTTTCTTTGTCTTCATACGCAGCATCTGCAGCGATATGAAGCTTCTCTAAAAGCTCGGCCTTCGGAAGAGTATTCACCTCTTCTTCGCTGATATAGTTCGGCATGGGGAACTGCTCGGAAAGATCGGTGAAGATCTTGCTGCGGTCCCATTCCTCTTCGGGAATCCCCTCCGGGCAGTGCATGTTCACGATAGAGTCCACCGTGTTGTGCAGGTGGTCCAGCAGAGTATCCTTGAGGTCCTCGCCCTCCAGGATCTTCCGGCGCTCGCGGTAGATGACCTCGCGCTGGACATTCATCACATCGTCGTACTCCAGCACGTTCTTTCGGGCATCGAAGTTGTACTGCTCGACTTTCTTCTGCGCCCGCTCGATCATTTTCGAGAGGAACGGAGTATCGACTGACTGATCCTCTTCCCAGCCCTTCATGAGCATGGCGTTCACACCCTGGCTATTGCGGTCACCGAACACGCGCCACAGGAAGTCTTCCAGAGACACGTGGAACTGGCTCGCACCGGGGTCACCCTGGCGGCCTGAGCGACCGCGAAGCTGGTTGTCGATACGCCGGGATTCATGGCGCTCGGTCCCTAAGATAAACAAACCGCCTAGAGCCTTGACTTCTTCTCGCTCTTTCGCATGGTCATGCGACTCCTCGGTCAGCGAGATAGTGCCCGCACCGGCAGGCCCCATAGTCTCCGGGTCTGCGGTCTTGTCTTTACCCGTGACAACGTGTGCGATACCGGGGCGCTTCCCACCACGGCGGTAGCTGGTATCCGCCGCCTTGGGATCATTGGATTCGTCCTTGTAGTGCGTACCACCCAGAAGAATATCGACACCGCGCCCCGCCATGTTGGTCGCAATGGTTACAGCACCCTTGCGGCCCGCTTCCGTGATAATGCGCGCTTCCTGCTCGTGGTACTTGGCATTGAGAACATTGTGCGGAATGCCATACTCAATCGCTTCTTTCAGGCGATCTTTGTTCTCAATCTCCAACTGCGCCGCCAGTTGGCCGATTACGTTTGATTCCAGCATCTTGATGCTGATGTTCAGCTCCTTGGCCAGCTTCTCCAGCTTGGGCACGTTCAGATCGTCTATCTTCACGTTCAGAAGCTGAGACATGGTGTTGTAAGTATCGCCCAGCCCCTTGCGCTTCTCTTCCAGTGCCGCACGGAGTAGAAGTACTGCACCCAGGGTTTCGATTGCCTGGAAGGTCAAACGAGTCGAGACACGCTCACTCATCTCGATAGAGCGGGTACCTACCAGAACTGGCTGGCCCTTGCACCAGAGCTGCAGAGTCTGCGAGGCGATACCCCGTAGCTTGGACTCCTCAGTCTTGTAGATGGTGTCCGCGCGATCATCGCGGATCATGGGGCGGTTGGTGGGGACCTGAACCACATCCAGGGCGTAGATCTTCCGGAACTCATCTTCCTCGGTCTTGGCCGTACCGGTCATGCCGGCGAGCTTGGCATAGAGGCGGAAGAAGTTCTGAATGGTAATGGTGGCCAGGGTCTCCGATTCGTTTTCAATCTTGATACCCTCTTTGGCCTCCACAGCCTGGTGCAGACCATCCGACCAGCGCCGCCCAAACATCAGGCGCCCGGTGGACTCATCCACGATAACGACTTCCGGTTTGCCTTCCTGGTTGGTCTTGACCACGTAGTCTTTATCCAGCTCGAACACAGCAAAGGCTTTGAGCGCCGCCGAAGCGTGCTGCATGTACTGGATATTCTCCATGGCGGAGATGTCTTCGATATCGTAGCCCGCCTTGCGGAGCGCCTGCTCTATCTTCTCCAGGCCGATTTCCGTGTAGGTTGCGTTGCGCTGCTTTTCATCGACCGTGTAGTCTTTTTCGTCGGTCTCGGTATCGTACTTGTCTTTCTTGGCCTCACCCTTCTCTAAGGCAGGAACCAACTTGGCGAAGACATAGTAAAGGTCCGACGACTTCTCGGCAGTACCAGAGATAATCAGCGGGGTACGGGCTTCATCGATTAAGTTCGAGTCGCACTCGTCAATGGTGGCGAACCAGTGGCCACGGTGCTGCACCATGCGGTCCAGGGTCCAGGCCATATTGTCACGTAGGTAGTCGAAGCCCAGCTCCGAGCTCGTGGCGTAGAGCACATCGCAGGCATAGGCCTCACGGCGGTCATAGGTGGTGCGTGCATGGCGGTAGCTGGGGTCCGGGTCTTCGTACTCGGGGTCGTAGATAAATGTCCCGCCGCCGTCACCGGTCTCCGGAGAGTGACCCTGCAGGATGCCCACGGTCAGACCGAGCGCATGATAAACCGGCCCCATCCAGACCGCGTCGCGTTTCACCAGGTAGTCGTTGGCAGTAACCACATGCACGCCCTTACCCGCCAGCGCGTTCAGATACGTCGCCAGGGTAGACGTCAGGGTCTTACCTTCGCCGGTACGCAGCTCGGAGATACGACCATCGTGCTGCACCATCCCACCTATTAGCTGCACATCGAAGTGTCGCATGCCCAGGGCACGCTTGGATGCCTCGCGGCAGGCCGCGAACGCCTCGGGCAGAATGTCGTCCAGCGCCTTGTTGTAGGCTTCAGTGACTTCTTTCTTATTGCGGTACTGGGCTTCATCGCCTACCGCTTCCTGCACCCGGTCCTTGAACTCCTGGGTTTTGTCCCTGAGTTGTTCATCACTAAGGGCCTCGAACTCGGGCTCACGGGCGTTGACCTTTTCGACGATCTTTCGATACCGCTTGATATCGCGCTCATTGTTATCAAAGAGCTTCTGGAGAATATTCATGTTGTTGTCCTGAGAGAATGCAAACCAACTGCCCCCGCCAGATAAGAAGTGAGTGGTATGGCGTGGCAAACGACGAATACCCCGCTTCTATATGCATTTAGAAGGGGGTTGGATTCCGCAATCTCAGGCAGGAGGCGCACGCGGAGAAAGAGAGATCAGCAGAGCATCGCGAATGCTCTGTGTAGGAACCGGGTAGCCTGCGGGTACCGGCGTAGAAGCCAGTACTAGCGGCTGTGGCTGTGTAGTCGTTGGTAGAGCCGCAGCTGGGGCGGCAGGCTCCAGAGTTTCATCAGCGGTTTCTTCTTCTGCTGTTTGAACCGTGATGCCAGCCGTGGGCCGGGCTTCTACATTTCGGGGAGCAACGAGCGCAGGGCGCTCTTGGGAGAGAGCATGCAGTACTGCCGCCGCTGTTGCCGGTGGCAACACCAGAGTCACCAGGAGCACAAGGCCCCGGTTCAGATTTGGATAGCGGCGGAAAACACTCCCCATACTCACCGTCAATTGTACCATTGTCGGTAGGGAGCGGGTTCCCAACAGGGCTAAACATGTAGCAAAATCCAGCTTCTTTAAGGGTTGTTTGCGGGAAGTCGGATATAATTTTTCGGCGACCCTTTCCGGGTTTTTCCCACGCCGCACAGTGCCGCTCATGAAGGACAGAACAACTCTCAGGCCGCTCACCAGGACGCGCAAAGATGATGGCAGCGTCTATGTTCGAGAAAAAGAAGTAGAGGCGCAGCTGAAACATATTAGCTGCCTTGGAGAGCGACAGCGACGAAAGGCGTTCTTTGCCGAAGGCGAGGAACGATTGCGTGAGGAAGCCCTGGTCTATCTACTCCGCGAATGCGCGGTAGAAGGGGATACAGAGACCGCCTGGCGCATAGCGGAGTTACTGGTAACGCGAGTCAGCGGACATATCGGACGGCAATTAGGTAAGTGGAGACTACCCCCGGACGATGCCGATGACTGTACCCGTGACCTTTTTTCCGCACTCTTTGAAGCGCTGTTCGATACCGGCCCCAGTGGGGAGTTCTGGGAAGTGCGCTTCTGGGTCTGCTTAGATAGGCGACTCTGGAACCTTATAGAAAAAAGACAGGCAGCCTTGGATGCCCAGCTTCGCGAAGTCGAAGCCCCGGACTCTGAGGGAGAGAGCGGACTGGAAAGTTTGCTCAGCCGAGTCAAAGATAACAGTGTAGGGCCGGAAGAAAGAGCGGTGCTCAGCGCCGCACTGGAACACCTGACGGAGAATGAGCGCCTGGCAATCTACCTCACCCGAGTGGAGGGATTGCCGGAAGAGAGCGACGATCCTAACCGGGTGACAGCGGCCACACTATTAGGTGTAACCGGACGGAGTGTTCGAAACTACTTAAAGCGTGCGGAAGAGAAGATACGGAAATGGGAACAAGCCAGATGAGTGCCGAATTTGATAATGAAGGGGATGCCATCGCTGTGGCGTTCGTTCAGGATACGGAGCGTGACCTAGCTAGCTGGGCCACCCGTCACCCGGAACACGCTCGCACCTTCGCCCTGCTCTCGGCTAATGAATACTTCCCCAAAGCGGCAGATGAGCACAGCCGGGTGCGTGAGCTGGGCCTGTCGGCGTTAGCCGCCCATCGCCCCGCGCTTACCAATATGCTGCAAGCTGTGAAGGCGCAGGGTATGGACATGGAAGAGGCCGCTGAGGAGCTGATGCTGCCAGAAGGCATGTTCTTAAAACTGCACCGTCGCCTGGTGTTGCTGGAGAGCGTGCCTGCCGCACTGATCGGTCGCCTGGCCGAGACGCTCCGCCGCTCTGCGGATGAGGTACGGAGCTACCTGGCGCAGCCGCCGATGCTGGCAGCTGGAGCGAGCTACCGCGCCGACGAAACCCCAGAAACGGTCCTGGAATCATTTGCCGATGCCCTGGGCAGCGACCCGGAGACCACCGACGCTATGCGGGAATGCTGGCTAGCGGGGTAGTTCGTGTCTAGCGCCGCCTTCGCGCGCGCTCGGATTGCAGCGCGCGCGGTGCGTCTGGAGCACCCGAATGTAGAAGTGGCCCTTCGCGCCGAGGGCCTGAAGGTTCGTTCACGCCCCCCTGGTGACGCTCTCCTCTCCGGCGCCCATGCCGTTCTCGATGTCGAGGCGGAGCGCATCTGGATTCGCGCTGATGCCAAAGGTGCCGAGCGCGCTCTAATCCTGGCCCACGAGCTGGGCCACGTAAAACTACATCACTCCGAAGCCGACTCCCGCTGCGACGAAGGCGATTTAGAAGAAGACCCCGCCTCCGGCCTCTCCACCGGCTACGGTCCCCGCCAGCGCCGCGAAGCCGAAGCCAATGTCTTCGCCCGCGAGTTCCTCCTTCCCGCCGATGAAGCCCAGGCATTATTCGCTTCTGGTTTAGATGCCCCGGCTATTGCCAGCAAGCTCTCTCTACCTGAGTCTCTGGTTTACAGTCAGTTGGCGGCTTCGCCACTACCTCTCCCCCCAGCCCCCTCCCCTGAAGAGGGAGGGGGGGAAGAACCCAGAGAAGGTTTTTCGGCGGATCCGGCCCTGTCCGGTACTCCCCTTCCCTTTAGGGGAGGGGCCGGGGGAGAGGTAATTCCGGGCATCCTCGACCCCTCCCAGCAAATCGCCGCCGAGATAGAGAAAGGCCCGCTGCTGGTAGGAGCGGGGCCGGGAACGGGGAAGACGCGCACACTCACCGCGCGTGTACTACACTTACTTACCGAGAGAAACATAGCGCCGGAGAACATTCTATGCCTTACGTTTTCGCGCAAAGCGGCCGATGAGCTGCGAGAGCGCCTTGCTGTAAGCCTGCCCGATGAAGCGGGGCGGCTCGCTATCTCCACCTTCCATGCCTGGGGACTGGACTTCCTGCGCCGTCGCTGGCGTGCTGCCGGATTGCCCCCGCGCCCGATATTGCTTACCGAAGTCGAAGCGCTGGCGCTTATGGAGCGCCGAGTCGCTGAGGTTAATCTAGACGCTCTGCGCTATCTGCATGACCCCGCCTATCCACTGCCAGATGCCCTGCGTGCTATCTCCAAACTCAAAGAAGCGCGCGATACCCCGGATGGCCTGGAAGCGCGAGCGGCAGGCGACCCGAAATGGACGGATGTTGCCATTCTCTGGCGTGCTTACGATGCCGTGCTGAAAGACAAAGGCGCGCTGGATTTCGCCGACCTGATCGCTCGCCCTCTCGCCATGCTGGAGGGCGATGCGGCACTGCTCGCTGCCGAGAGGGCGCAGTGGAAGCATGTACTAGTCGATGAGTACCAGGATGTCAATCGGTCCGGTGCAAGACTGGTACAGCTACTTACCGGAGAAGGCGAAGGACTCTGGGCGGTAGGGGATCTGCGGCAGGCTATCTATGCGTTCCGGGGTGCGTCTCCCGCCAACGTAACTCAGTTCGCTCAGGACTTCCCCACTGGGCAGCGCAAAGAACTCGCCGTTAATTACCGCTCTCGCCCGGCGCTGGTGGAGCTATTTGGTATTGCCAGCGGGGAAGGCCCTGCCGCCTGGGAATCGAAGCGTGCCGGACTATCATCGGCTACTCTCGCTGTTGCGCCAGATGATATGGCACAGGCAGACGGCATTGCTGCTGCTGTGCGCCGTTTTACGGAGGAAGGCTTCGGTTGGGGCGATCAGGTGGTGCTCTGTCGCACCCGCAATCAGGCGCGAGTAATGCGCGAAATGCTGACCGAGCGTGGTGTCCCTGTGGCGCCGGGTGGTAACGAAGGTGGTCTGCTCGCCGACCCCACCGTGCGCAGATTAGTGGCCCTCATCGCGCGAGTCATCGATCCCACCGGTCCAGGCACCCGCCTCTGGCCCGAAGTCCCTGCTGGATTAAGCGGCGACGATGCCTACGCCATCCTGACCACTGCCCTTTGGGGACCGCCACGACTGGCGGCCACTCTGAACGCTCGTGCCGCCGAACGGCTACTGGCTCTTGCGCTCAGCTTCCGGGAGCGCGCCGAGCTGCTTCTGGAGCCCGGCGAGAACCATCTGACTGGCTTCTTAGATCACCTGCGCCGCTTGGCGCGACTGGGAGCCTCGCTTGGTGAGCCGGATGAGGTGCCCGAAAACACAGTGCGGGTACTCACGGTTCACGCCTCCAAGGGGCTGGAATTCCCCATCGTCTTCGTGCCCAATCTATCGGCGGGACGCTTCCCGCCCCGCCCCGCGCCCGGCCTGCTCTCACCACTGGCCGACACTACCCAGAGCGAGGAACCCGATGTCACCGACGAAGAAGCCCGCCTGTTCTTTGTCGCTCTCACCCGCGCCCGTGATCATCTGATTCTCTCCCGCGCCGAAAAGTACAGGCGAATCTCCGCCCAACCCTCGCCTCTGCTGGTGGCATTGAACGAGGCGACCAATTTGGAGAGGGTGGAGTGGGTGCCCCCCCCGCCCCCGTCTATTCCGCCATTCGGCGGGACAGGGGAGCCAGAACCCCCCATTACTGGGGGGCAGGGGGGCAATAAACTCCCTGTTGGAGATGTGGAGCTTTACCTGAGATGCCCCCGGCGCTACTTCTACGAGAAAGTAGAGAAAGTGCCCGGTGGGCCGCCGAGCGCTTACGATGCCTTCAAGCGAGCGACTCTGGCGGCACTGCGCGAAGAGCGAGAGCTAAAAGAAACCTGGGATGAGCTGGGGCCATCGGATAATCATCCGCACGCCAGGCTCTATCTCAGGGCAGCAAGCGCTGTTGTCGAAGAGAACCCACGGCGTGCAGGCTGGAAGCGAAGAGAGCTGAATGTCACTCTGCCATCCGGGGCGGTGCTCACTGTTACGCCGGATGCAGTCACCGACGAAGGCACGATAGAGCGCCATACGTTCCGCCGACCACCCGAGCCAGGTACAGAGGCGCCCAGTGAGCGCACACTCTCTTTATTGAACGAGGCCGCAGAGCAAAATGGGCTGAAGGGCGGTGTGGCTGTGCGTTACCTACAGAACGATCAAGTCGCGACGGCTCCGCCGCGCCCACGCTCGCGTAAGAATCACTTGGAGCACTACGAGCGGGCTATCAGGGGAATCCAACTGCAGATGTTCCCGCCCATACCCGATGACGCCTCGGCCTGTCCCTCGTGTCCTTACTTTTTCATATGCCCGGACTGAAGCGCCTGCGGGTCTAGCGCACGGAAGGGGCGTTTTCCGTCTTCTGTATAGCGGGCATGAGCAGTGCAGAACTGAGCCGCGTAGGCATAGCGGGGCGTATCTGTGGTGTTCGTGAGGGAGCGGTGTAGCGTATCGCGGGTAAACAGGCAGGCATCGCCGGGCTGGAGTGTGGGCAGGCAGAATCCATTTTCTGGTTCCACCAGGGCCTCTCTGTGGCCTTTTGCGGTAGTCTCGTTTGCCTTGCTGGGCTGCGTGCCCAGTTTGTGCGAACCGGGCGCAATCCAGAGATTTGCGGCTTCGGGCGTTATCGTACTCAGTGCCACAAAGATGTTCAGCGCACCGCCATAGATATGCGAGTACATATTGTCCTGATGCCAGGGTAGCCCTGTCCCACTTCGTGCTGGAACGATAGCGAGCATGCCGTAGTAGATAAGCGCGGGCGCACCGAAAAGCTGTGTGGCTGCTTCTACCACGCGAGAGTCGATTAAGAGCCGATGCAGATCCGCGTCTTTTGTCGGGCTCTCATAGTCGAAGATACGGGGAGTCCAGCTACCGCCATCTGTAGAGCGCGTGGTCTCGGCGATCGCGCGGATTTCGGCTATTGTCTCGGTATCTATGAGCTTGCGGCGTAGCAGGTAGCCCTCGCGGTGGTACTGCTCTATCTCATCTTCGGTGAGCATGCGCGTATTGTAGCGTCTGCGGGCTAAAATAGGAGTATGAACTCTGCACGCGCCTCTATTGCTTTCTGCCCCGGCTGTGGTCATCAGACATCGGGTGGGGAGAGCCCCAAGTATTTCCAGTGCGAGCAATGCGGCTATCGCCTCTATCAGAACCCCACCGTTTCTGCCTGCCCGCTCTTCTTTCGGCCCGATGGCACGATATTGCTGGTGCGCCGTGCGCGTGACCCCCATATGGGTAAACTGGGCATTCCCGGTGGTTTTGTGGATGCTGGGGAAAGTGTGGAAGCCGCATTGAAGCGCGAGCTTTTTGAGGAGCTAAAAATGGAGGTCACCGAGTGGACATTCTTCGGTGGCTGGCCGAATAAGTACCCTTATAAAGGCGTGAGCTACGATGTACTTGATCTCTATTTTTTAATTGAGGCACAGGGGGAGATGATTGTAGAAGCCAGCGAGATCGTCGGGTACGAGTGGCGTGACCCATGGACGATAGCCGATGAAGAAATCGCCTTCGAATCGCTCCGAGCTGCGCTGGCACACTGGCGTACATTAAATGGGGCTCCGGCACAAGTACAGTGAAAAGTTGCCAGAGAAAGCGCTTCCTTGCATCGGCTGTCTCTAGTCGGATGCGATATACTGGCACTCGGAAAAATCAGTTCAAGCGCGACGTGGCGGGCGGCTGAGTTATAGAGAGAAACCGAAAAACTATGATCGTCGCGACAAAACAGCTCTTCGCGCATGCCTATGGCAAGTATGCCCTGGGAGCCTACAACATCAACAACTCCGAGCAGATCATGGGGCTGTTCCGGGGCTGCATCGACAGCAAGGCCCCGTTCATCATCCAGCTCTCCAAGGGCGCTCGCTCCTACACCGATAAGCGCATGCTGGAAGCCATGATTCGCGCCGCAGAGGAAATCTTCCCCGAGGCCATCTTCGCGGTGCACCTGGACCATGGCGATGAGAAGACCTGCTACGAGTGCATCGAGAGCGGATTCTACTCCTCGGTCATGATCGACGCGTCCCACGACCCGTTTGAGGAGAACGTGGCTATCACCAAGCGTGTGGTAGAGGCTGCACATGCCAAGGGCATCTCTGTAGAGGCCGAGCTGGGCATGCTGGGTGGTGTGGAAGAGCATGTGCAGGTAGATGAAAAGAACGCCTGCCTGACCGACCCGGAGGAAGCCCTGGAGTTCGTGAAGCAGACTGGCTGCGACTCGCTGGCCTGTGCCATCGGTACCAGCCACGGTGCCTACAAGTTCAGTGGTGGTCAGGGTATCCACTTCGACCGCGTGAAGAATATTCAGGAACTGCTGCCCGGTTTCCCGCTGGTCATGCACGGTTCGTCCAGCGTGCCGCAGGATGAAGTGGCCCGTATCAACGCCGCTGGTGGCGATCTGGGTGCCGCCAAGGGTGTAGACACCGCGCAGTACCTGCCTGCTGCCAAGCTGGGCGTCTGCAAAGTGAATATCGATACCGATGGCCGCCTGGTGTGGACCCGCGTGCACCGCGAGTTCTTCAACGCCAACCCGAAGGACTTCGACCTGCGCGGACCTGGCAAGATCTTTATGGCCGAGTACGCCAAGTTCATCGCCAGCCGCAACGAGCTTCTAGGCTCCGCTGGTCAGCTGGACTCCGTTCGCGAGTTCATCGCCGCCGGAAAGTAATCGCGACTAGCTGCCTTTAAGCCCTCTGCCCGAATTCGGGCAGAGGGCTTTTTGTTTTCGGCCCCGGCCCTGAAAGGACCGGTCTGCGTATAAGCGGAACACCCAGCGGCTGGGTACCCGGCCCGACAACAGAATAGCGCCGTTCTCTGGGCCGCCCCGGAGGGGTGCTTGGCCATAGACCGGTCCTTTCAGGGCCGGACATTCGGGCCGGGATAGTTATTCCAGGCTCCTCTACCGACAATATGATAGAGTAGAGGACTTCTATGAAACGGTTTGGTAAAGCTGGCGGTATCGAACAGATTACCCGGCGCTCCGCTCTTCGGGGACGCCTGGTCTAGCGCATCGTCGCGTTGGCATAGTCTGGCAGGCGTCCTTCAGGATTGAGGGGCGCTTTTTGTTTTTCTCGCCATCCAGACTCCACCTTCCGGTTCCCCCATTACTGGGGGGTAGGGGGCAAAAATTCAATGACCGTTTTTATGTACGACACAACCCTGCGAGATGGCTCGCAGATGGAAGGCGTTAGCTTCTCGGTAGAAGACAAGCTGCGCATCGCCCGGCGTTTAGACGCGTTCGGTATGGACTATATCGAGGGCGGCTGGCCCGGCGCAGTCCCCAAAGATACCGAGTTCTTTGCACGACTAGCGGCTGAGCCGCTCCAGCACTCCCGACTCGCCGCCTTCGGCATGACCCGCAAGGCAGGCGAGACAGTAGAGGAAAGCCAACTACTTCGGTTTCTATTAGAGGCGCAGACCCCGGTGGTCACCATCGTGGGCAAAAGCCACGCCCGGCATGTGACCGAAACCCTGCGAATCCCCTTAGACGAGAACCTGGCTATGATTCAGGAGTCCGTGGCGTATTTGAAACAGCACGGCAAAGAGGTTATCTTCGATGCCGAGCACTTCTTTGATGGCTTCAAAGATGAGCGAGAGTACGTGCTAAAATGCATGGCTGCGGCAGTTGCAGGTGGCGCGGACTGGCTTTGCCCCTGTGATACCAACGGTGGTGCACTGCCGCATAATGTTGCTGAGGCCATCTCGACTCTGGTCGCTATGTTCCCCAGTACTCCGATTGCCATGCATCCGCACAACGATGGGGACTGTGGCACCGCCAATGCTCTGGCGGCGGTTCGCGCTGGCGCCATCCAGGTTCAGGGGACGATCAATGGCTATGGGGAGCGCACGGGCAATGCCAACCTGGTGCCAATTATCGCCAATCTCAAACTGAAACTGGGCTACGATTGCCTGGGCAAGGCACCATTAACGGAGCTGACCGCGCTCTCGCACTTTGTAGATGAGGTCGCGAACTTCATCCCCAGCCCAAAGGCTGCGTTTGTAGGGCGCAATGCCTTCACCCATAAAGCCGGGCTGCATGCAGATGCTATCAGCAAGTGGCCACGCGCTTATGATCATATCGAGCCGAGTGATGTGGGCAATAAGCGCCGCATTCTTATCTCCGAGCAGGCGGGCAGTGCCTCTATCGCACAGAAAGCCGCCGAGCTGGGCTACGAGCTGGATAAGAAGTCTCCGGTCGCCAAGGAGCTTCTGAATACGGTTACGAGCCTGGAGAAAGTGGGGTATGCCTTCGAGGGGGCTGAGGGTAGCTTCGAGCTTCTGCTCAAGAAAGCTACGGGCGACTATCGTACGTTCTTTGAGTTGGTGACCTACCGGGTCTTTATCGGTAAGCGCGCTACCGATGAGATACCAGTGACCGAAGCCACTATCAAGCTAAAGGTCAATGACGAGGAAATCAATGCCGTGGCTGAGGGAGATGGTCCGGTGAACGCGCTGGACCTGGCGCTCCGAAAAGCCCTGGAGCCGCTCTACCCGCAGCTTAAGAATATTGAGCTGACCGACTATAAGGTTCGTGTAGTGACCATGGGTGAGGGCACGGCGGCGAAAGTACGCACGATTGTGGAATCTACGGACCACCATGGCCGCCGCTGGGCGACTGTGGGAGTGAGCACGAATCTGATTGAGGCAAGCTGGCTAGCGGTGGTCGATTCTATCGAATACGGCTTGCTACGGTAAACGAAATCCAACGGGCAGCGAAAGCTGCCCGTTCCTCTCTGGGGAAGAGTGTTTTAATGGTGGGTTTCCTCCGAATTTTTCGAAGGTTTATTTCGGGGATTTGCGATTTTGCCGGAGTCGGCCTATAATATATGCTGCGCGAATTTCGCGCGCCGCGCCGAGGTCGGAATGCCGCATCCTGAAAGCGAACCCGTCTACGTCATCAGTGTCGCTGCCCGCCTGGCCAACCTACCGTGCTGGGTGCTACGCGTACTCGACCAGGAAGGAATAGTTGTTCCAGTACGCACCGACTCCAACCGCAGGCTTTACTCCGACGCCGATATACAGACCCTTAACTACGTCCGATATCTCACCGAAGACCGCGAGGTGAATATGGCTGGGGTCAAGGTGATTCTGGAGATGCAGGCCAATGGCGCGCTGCGCCCACCCGCTGAGGAATCTTAAAATCCATGATTTATCCGTCCACTGACAAGATCGACGAACAGGTCGAGAGCAAGTACGCTCTCGTTATCCTGGCTGCCAAGCGCGCCAAGCAGCTCAAAGAGGGCAGCCGCAAGCGTGTGCCGATTGAGTCTACCAATGCACTGACCATCGCTCTGGAAGAGATCGCGGAAGGCCAGATCCAGTACCGCTTCGACGAAGAATCGCTTGCTGGACGCGAGGCACTCTCCGACCAGAAGGCCGTTGTCGGTGCTCGTGAGATCGAAGTCGATATCGACCCGCTCGCCCTGCCCGATGATGCAGAACTTCTGCGCCTCGCCAAGGAAGCATTGGGTGGTGGCTCTATTGATGAGGTACTGGCCGGTGAGGACGAAGAGGGCGAAGACTCCGAGCTTCTAGACGAAGAGACGGAAGAAGAGGAAGACCCGATTCTGTTGGCCGACGACGAGGCGGACGCCGCCGAGGTCTGAGTCGCTTTTGGGCCGCCTGGTAGGGATCGACCTGGGGACAACGAACTCCGTTGTCGCCGCCTGGGAAGGGGGAGCGCCCATGGTCGTTCCCCTCAGCGACGGCGCACGGCTCTGCCCCTCCGTTGTCGGATTCACTCCCACCGGAGAGCGGCTAGTTGGATATGCCGCACGCCGCCAGGCTATCTCGCAGCCCGAGCGAACTATCTCGTCTATCAAGCGCCACATGGGGAACCGTGCCTGGCACGTGGCTATAGATGGCAGAGACTACTCCCCCGCGGAGGTCTCTGCCATGATTCTTCAGCGGCTCAAGGCAGACGCCGAAGCCTATCTGGGCGAGCCGGTCACACGCGCGGTTATCACTGTCCCCGCCTACTTCGATGATAACCAGCGCCAGGCCACGCGCGATGCGGGCATCCTGGCGGGTTTAGAAGTCCTGCGCATTCTCAACGAACCCACTGCGGCTGCTCTGGCCTATGGAGTAGACAAAGAAGACGTGCACACGGTCCTGGTCTGGGACCTGGGCGGCGGCACCTTCGATGTCAGCATCTTAGAGCTAGGTGATGGGGTGTTCGAAGTCAAAGCTACAGGGGGGGATACCCATTTAGGTGGCGACGATTGGGATGAGCGCCTGGTACAGTGGCTCTTAGGCGAGTTCCAGAAGCAAAGTGGTATCGACCTGCATGATAACCCCATTGCGCTTCAACGCATACGGGAAGCGGCAGAGCTGGCCAAGATAGAGCTCAGCGCGATTCAGTCCACCACAGTACAACTTCCCTTTCTGGCGCAGAGCGAGGCCGGGCCGCAGCACTTCGAATGCACGGTCACTCGCGCTCGATTCGAGGCCCTTACAGCAGATTTGTTGGAGCGACTCACTGACCCGACCGTAAAAGCGCTTGCCGATGCCAAGCTGGTGCCGGGGCAGTTGGATAAAATCCTGCTGGTAGGTGGCTCTACCCGTATGCCCGCCGTACGTCAGCGCGTACGTGAGCTACTGGGGCGAGAACCGCATCTCGGCCTTAACCCAGATGAAGTGGTGGCGCAGGGCGCGGCCATTCAAGCCGGGGTGCTCGGTGGTCATGTAAAAGACCTGGTACTCTTAGATGTCACTCCGCTCAGCCTGGGCTTGGAGACGCACGATGGGAAGTTCGCGCGCCTGATTCCGCGAAATACCACGATTCCAACCAGCCGCACCGAGGTATTCACCACGGCGCAGGACGGTCAGGGCGCCGTGGAGGTCCATGTACTCCAGGGGGAACACGACCGGGCCGAGCGCAATACCAGCCTCGGTAAGTTCCAACTGAAAGAGATACCACCTGCTCCACGCGGCGTCCCGAAAATCGAAGTCACGTTTCGTATCGATGCCAATGGTATGGTGCAGGTGCGCGCACGTGATAAACAGACGGGGCAAGAACACTCTATCGTCGTTACTCCGAAGGGAGAGCTGACGCCGGAAGAGCGTGAGCGCCAGACAGCAATACCCAACCCTATTCTCAACACTACTTCCACTACTGACAATCCATGCCTACCAAGAGAGATTACTACGAAATCTTAGGCGTCGAGCGCGGTGCCGGACCCGATGAGGTCAAGAAAGCCTACCGCCAGCTTGCACGCAAGTTTCATCCTGATGTGAACCCCGGCGATAAATCTGCCGAGGACAAGTTCAAAGAGGTCGCTGAGGCCTACGAGATTCTGTCCGATGACCAGAAGCGCGCCGCCTACGACCGCTATGGCCACGAGGCTCCCCAGATGGGCGGCTTCCCCGGTGGCGGAGCCGGAGCTGGCGGTGACTTCGGTGATATCTTCGACCTGTTCAACCAGGCCTTCGGAGGCGGCTTCACCGCTGGAAATGGGGGCGGTGGCGGGCGGCGTGGCGGTCCACGCCGTGGCAACGACCTCTCCTATGACCTGGAGCTGACTCTGGAAGAGGCATTTACAGGCGGAGAGCGGACAATCACCATTCCGCGTATCGAAACCTGCGAAACCTGTTCGGGTAGCGGGGCGGAGCCGGGCACCAAGCCGGAAACCTGCGTGCCCTGTGGCGGTACCGGGCAGATAAAGCAAACTCAGCAGACGTTTTTTGGCATGATGCAGACCATGGCGCCCTGCCCCAAGTGCCAGGGGCGCGGCCAAGTCATTCCCACCCCCTGTAAAGCCTGTAGTGGACGTGGGAGAGTCCGAAAGACCCGCGAGCTAAAGGTGCCGATTCCGGCGGGTGTTGATGACCGCGACAAGATGCCCCTGCGCGGCGAAGGCGAAGCAGGCGCGGCAGGCGGCGGTCCTGGTGATCTCTACATCGTCTTCCGAGTCCGTGAGCACGCCCGATTCGAGCGAGATGGCCTGGACCTCTACATCGCCCTGCCTGTCTCCGTCGTTCAGGCAACCCTGGGCGAAGAGATTCCACTCCAGACCATCTCCGGCGAGACTATTTCCGTGAAAGTCCCTGAAGGCACCCAGCCCGATGCTCGTATTCGGCTCAAGGGCCACGGTATGCCTGATGTCAACCGCCGCGAAACCCGCCGTGGTGACTTAATCGCCGTGGTCAAGCTAGAAGTGCCCACTAAGCTAAACGACGAGCAGAAAAAGCTTCTCCGTGCTTTTGGCGACGCCCGTGGCGAGAAACCCGGCAAGCCTATAGAGAGCCATAAAAGTGTCTGGGAGCGCCTCAAAGAAGCAGTAACGGGGGACTAAATTGCGCTGGGCACAGATTGAGATAGAGGCGGCGGGCGATGAGCAAGAAGCATTCGGAGCGCTACTCACCGAAGTGGGCGGTTGCCACGGTTGGATGGGCACGGAAACCCATGTTTCTGGCTTCTTGCCGGTCGATGAGCGATTAGAGGGTACTCTACTTAACCTCCGAGAACAGGCAGGACGCGAGCTTACTATCCGCTTTGTAGCGGAAGAAGACTGGGCCGACTCCTGGAAGCAGTACTTCAAGCCGCAGAAAATCGGGGAACGCTTTGTGGTACGCCCGAGCTGGGAAGAGTACACCCCTGCCGAAGGCGATCTAATCATTCTGATCGATCCGGGCATGGCCTTCGGCACTGGCCTGCACGCCACTACTCGCCTGTGCCTGCGCGCCCTGGAGCAACTAGTAAAGCCTGGCGACACCGTAGCCGATGTGGGCACTGGTAGTGGCATCTTAGCTGTGGGAGCAATACTGCTAGGGGCAGCCTCTGTGGAAGCCACGGATAACGACCCGCTGGCCGTGAAAATCGCGCGTGAGAACGCCGAGCTGAACAGCCAGACCGATACGATTCAGGTAGAGGTGGCTGAGAATCCTCCCAGCGGCCCGTTCGATATCGTCGTCGCCAATATCCTGCCGGATGTGATTCTGGGCATGGCAGATGGCCTGACCGCCGCCGTAAAGCCCGGCGGCTACCTGGTGGTCAGTGGCATTATTGAGCGTCGCGCAGAAGACGTGCGCGAAGGTCTACGAGCCCGTGGCCTGGAAGTGCTTTCCACCGAGCCCGAAGCCGAGTGGGTCGCTATCGTCGCGCGAAAGTAGCTGATTACTCAGGCGATTTTTCGCCGAAGATCTCCGCGTAGATCGGGTTAGGAAACGGCGCATCGTACGGCGCGTCACCATCTAACCCGAGCGCGAAGTAAATAGTAGAAAGTTGCCCGTTTTTGTATACGCAGTTCTGGTACATATGGTGCAAGATCCCCCGCACACTCCAGTTCCAGCTCATGTCGTTAAACTGGTGCCTCTCTTCATCTAGCTGCTCGGGTGTGAGCGCAAGAATCATCGCTTCCCAGCGCTTCGTTTCCTCCGTCAGGGCATCACAGAGCGCCTGCTGGTCTGCTGGCGGCTCTGGCACACGCGGATGTTGCGAGGCATCCGGATTTTCAAAGTGCTGACGGTCACAGATAAGCCACTGCCAGGCATGTGTCACTAGAATCCGGGGCGTAGGAGCAGGTGGCGCATAGGTCCAGTCGAACTTATCCGCGGGAATCTCGCTCGCACTGCGTGCCATTCCATACATGTGCCCGCATAGCATCCGTGCTATCGCTTCGGTTTCTGGTATTGCCATGTTAGCAAGTTCGCTATGCGTTGGCTGTTTCCTGCCGAAACACACGATACGCCGGTAGCGGCTCCAGATCTGGCCACTTGGGAGCGAGAGTTTCTCGCAGCTGGGTGGCAGCCTCCGCCAGAATCGGGAAGTAAGGAGCGAGCAGCCGTGCTCCGTTTTCCAGGCGTAGTAAGTGGCGCTGGCGTATTGTAGCCTCGCCCCAGGTCTGGTCTTCCTTCTCCCAATCTCCCCAATTCCATGCCATCGTGCCCATCATCCAGAAGCCTGTTGCGGCAGCAAGCGCCTTATCAAAGTCGCCTGGAGCGGGATTGAATACGGCACGGTAGGCGGCAATAGCCGTATTGACCTGCTCGATCTCCAACCTGCCTACGCACCAGCAGGTGGGAAAGGGAGCCGTGAGATAGGCCAGATCCAGCAGGGCATGGCGATACACCGCAAACTCCAGGTCAAAAAACACCACGGTGC
Source organism: Armatimonas sp. (assembly GCA_049840835.1). Classification (GTDB taxonomy): domain Bacteria; phylum Armatimonadota; class Armatimonadia; order Armatimonadales; family Armatimonadaceae; genus JANLTX01. Next base: position 227,832 of record JASGJG010000021.1, read on the forward strand.
CATCATCGCGAATCAGGTTGTTGTCCGGGCAGCAGTCCCGCGGAGTAAAGGCGTACCAGGTTCGGTCACGAAGCAGCTCGGAGAGGGCTTTTTGTTCTTCTTTCAGGGCATCGCTGACTGCTACCCCGTATTTTTCTAGCAAGGTACAGAACTTCTCCGCAGTATCCCCTTCTTTCTCCTCGGGTACACCCTGCCCGCCCCAACTCGCACGTACGGCTTGGTACTGCTCCTCATGTCCCTGTGTGGCGCTGTGCATACGTGCCAATGCTCGCGCATAAGAAAGTAGTGCTTCATTGGCAGCATCCGGGGCACTCCCCAGCAGGCGGTGGGAGAGGGCACCGGCCTCTGCTCCCAGGTCTTCCATGACCACGATGCCGGACTCAAAGTTGCCCGCCAGAAAGCGCGGGGCTATGGGCGGAGTGATATCAAGCTGGCTCAAAAACGCCAGCCCTGCGCCTTCATTGCGCATTCGCCAGCCGGTTGATTCATCGTCGTCACTCGGGTCCGCCGTGGGCAGGCCGTCTTCCCCTACCGACGCTTTTATAATAACAACGTCGCCATTCGATGCCCGCCGAGCCCGCGCTACCCGGTTACGGCCCTCGGTACGTAGACCATCTATAAGGGTTAGGGAGTCCTCGCCTAAAAGCTGCGCTGCCCGCGTCAGAATCTCATCCATGAGGGCATTGTAACTCAGGGTATTTCTTTTAATCCATCTCCCCCTGCGCCCTTCGGGCTTAGTCCCCTCTTCCCATTTTCGCTCCTTCGTCGCTGGAAGAGGGGTAGGTACGCTGGATATTCTTGAAGAGCGCTGTGCAACTGCGAAGCCCGTCGGAAGGTCGATAGGCGCTGCTACCCCTCTTCCCCCTGAGGAACGAAGGGGCTGATGGGAAGAGGGGCGAAGGAGCGAAGCGACATTCGGGGAGATGGATAAGAGATGGCCGAAGGAAGATAGCGAAAGGGAAGATGGACTTCAGCGTAGATAGACGTATACTGCACTCTATGAAGGGCTATCGACTTATCGGGCAGGACAAAGGCCATGTCGCCATTTTAGCTGCCGATGGAAAAACCGTGGAGTGGGAGGTGCCCTGTGGGCACAACTCACATGACATTTCAGCGCTCCCGAACGGCAACTTTCTGCTGCATACCGCTCCGGATCGCATTGTAGAAATGACCCCCGCCAAGCAGGTGGTCTGGGAGTGGCAGAGCAAGCCTGTGGCTCCTTACAACGGGCGCGTGGAAATTCATGGATTCGAGCGTGTGGGACGCGATGTGACCATGATTGCCGAAACCGGCAACCTGCGCATTATCGAAGTGGACCGTGCCGGGCGTATCCTGAAATCCGTGCCGCTTACTGTGGAGCGCCCGGATTCGCACCGAGATACCCGCCGCGTTCGCAAGATCGCTCGTGACCGCTACCTGGTATGCCATGAGGGCCTGGGTATGGTGCGGGAGTACGATGACAAGGGCAAGATTGTGTGGGAGTACACGCTGGACCTCAATGGTCAGCCCGCGACTCCGAACCATGATGGCCATGGCATCAATGTTTTCAATGCACTCCGGGTTCGCAACGGTAACATTCTGATTGCGGGTGGCAACAACAATCGTGTCTTCGAAGTGGACTACCGCACCAAAAAGATAGTCTGGTCGGTGGAGCGTGATGAGCTACGCGATACCAACGGTAAGCCGATTCACCTGTGCTGGGTCACCGGGCTGAACGTGCTTCCCAATGGCAACATTCTGTTCGGCAACACCCACGCCGGACCGGAAAACCCGGATCTGATTGAAGTTACGCGTAAGAAGCAGGTTGTCTGGAGTCTGAACAATCAGGAGACCTTCGGCAACGATATGTGCGCCACCTATCTGCTGGATATCAAGGGCCGGATCATTCGCTAGTGCGATTGGTTCTGTTGCCGGGAATGAACGGGCGGACGAGTCTTTATGACTCGCTCCGCCCGAGTTTTCTAACCTGCTCACTCCCGAGTGGATAACGCCGGAGCGCGATGAGGCACTGACCGAATACGCCAGGCGCGTAGCCGAACAACTTCGATCCGAACTGCCCTTTACTATTGGTGGCGCCTCGTTTGGGGGCATGGTCGCTCATGAAGTTGCCGGACTACTGGGGCTGGAAACCTGCTTGCTGCTCTCTACCGTGCGCGGCCCTGAAGAACTGCCACCTCTGTGGGATTTGCTGCGCCCTTATGCCGAGCGCGGTGAAGATGCGATCATAGAGGCTTCTATAAATCCGCCCGCCGGTTCCCCTCCAAGTGAAGTAGCCCGCTGGCGCCCACTGGGGCGCCCGGCAGCACGGTTTCAGCGCTGGTCCGCAACTGCCATACTAACCTGGCAGCCTTCACTGACCACGCAGAATGTCCGTACCTATCACCTGCATGGAGATAAAGACGACGTTTTCCCGATTGAGCTGGTCCACCCAGATGAGGTAGTGGAAGGCGGTGGACACGTGCTGCCTGTTACCCACCCGGAGCGAGTAACGGCGTTTCTGAAGCGCTATGTGCTCAGTTCGTAGCGCTGCTCCGTCATAAGAAACTGAAGCGGCTCTTTCTTGGCAAAGCGGCGCAGGTTTTCGAGCGCTACCCGGTGCAGTTCCAATAAACCATCTTCCGCAGGTGGCCACTCATTCTGCTCCACCCGATGCGCCGTAAGAATCAGATTCGGCCAGTGGCGAGCCGGATGGTCTATGGGCAAGCGGTCATCTCCATCTAAAACATCCAGACCCGCACGTAGCCTCCCCAATTCCAACTCGGCAAAGAGAGCATTCTGGTCTATCAGGCCCCCACGGGCTGTATTGACAATAATTCCGTGATCTGGGAGCAGAGCAAGCTGCGCTGGGCCGATAGCGCCCTTGGTTTCCGGAGTCAGTCCCGCATGCAGGCTAATCGCATCCGAGTTGGCAAATAGGTCGTCCAAGCTGCCAGCCTGCGAGTAGGGGCATTCGGTAACAAAGGGATCGAAGACGAGAATCGTTGGGCCGAAAGGGGCGGCCAGCTCACAGAAGCGTCGCCCGATGATGCCGTAACCATAGACTCCCAGGCGCATTCCACTGAGAGTGCCAGACCAGGATACAGAAGCCGGAACCCACTCCCCTGCCTGCTTGGCCTGAATATGGTCATGCAGGTTTTTCAGGCAGGCCAGGAGCAAGGCCATGGCTCCCTCGGCAACACGGTTCGCGGGCGCTGCTCCCCAGTTGGTCACAGGAATGCCTGCCTGAATCAGAGAGAGGGGTACGGTATGGCGTAGCTCACCGGTGAGATGGCAGATATAGCCCAGCTGACCCGTATCTGTGGCCAGCTCTTCCGGCACCGGCAGGCTGCCCCAAGCTGTGAGCAACACATCGCAGCTACGAATCTTCTCTAAGCGCTCGGTAGTAGAAAGTGCCTGAGCGTTTTCGATACATTCCAATATGCCCAATGGCTCCAGAGCCGCGCGAAACGCCGGGCGAAAAAGCGACGCGTTGGCACCGGTCTGGGCCAGATGCAGCAGCTTCACAGAAGCTCGCTCAGGAGAATTTGCCACGCATGGCAGCGACTATAGATGCATAGCCTTCGTCTTCCAGCGTGCGCGCTACGCCCACATGGTAGTGGTCCCCAAAGCTGCTGTCTACATAGGTTCCGCCGCTAAACTCCTTACGCTTTTCGTAGCGAGGAATCACATGGAAGTGCACCTGCGGATCCACGTTCATAAGGAACGCATAGTTGAAGTGCTCCGGGTCCCAGAGGGCTTTGAGCACACTCTTGGTCTTACGGGTAACCGCCCAGAGTTCGGAAAGCTCTACATCGGTGAGCGCGGTGACATCGGTTTCCGGGCGTCGTAGGAGCAGGTAGCAGCGCCCCAGCAGAGTCTGGTCGGCGTTCAGGACCACGGCCCAGCGCTCCGACTGGGCGATTAAGAAGCGAGGATCGGGTTCGTGGGTGAGAGCCATGGCTACATTCCTTCCAGACCGTACTCATCTACAGGGGAGAAGTAGACGATAGTTATCGTGTCGTCTAAAGAAACCGGTCGGTCATAGATGCGAGAGAGCAGCGCCAGAATATCATCGTGGGTGCGCAGCTCCGGGTTTTCCCGTTGAATATCACGGGGACTCAGGGCACGAATGGGCTTCGCCTCTACCGAGTCCAGAATCGCGGTAAAGAGCTTCACACGCCGCCCGAACCGCTGGCCCAGGGTCACCCAGACAATCTGCCCGGACTGATACTTGTCGCTCTTGTCTCCGAGGCGTATAGTGGCGGATTTGCGGCCTTTTTTGAGGGCATCCCCGTAAAGCTCATTATAGAAATTCAGCGCGAACATCGGGAGGGTATTGTTCCTAAATAGGGGTTATTCCTGCGCAGTGAGCTGAAAAAGGGCAATCTGGCGCGGGTCTTCGTCCCAGGTAACCTGCCGCATACCCATCGCTGCTTTCCAACCGTCTGCCTCTATGCTCTGGAAAAAGTCGGTTGCCTGTGGCCGAAGCGGGTCGGAGATCAGTATCGGGCAGTGGAATTTGGGCAGAAGCGAGCGTAGTACCGGGTGCAGAGTACGCTCATAGAGCACATCAGCCCCGATCACTAAATCAAACCCGTTGAGCAGGAGATCCGGCCACTCCCGCCAATCTCCCACCCGGACATCGATACCCGTAATGCCGTTGCGCCGGGCATTGGTCTCGCATAGCTCCAGGGCGCGAGTATCGTAGTCAGTCTGCACGACCTCCCAGCCTTTATGTCGGGCTGCAAGTCCGGCAAGGCCCACCCCTGCCCCTAGCTCTAAGAGCCGTCCCGGTGTAGAGGGAATGGCATCGGCAAGAGCGACTGCCGATGCCCAGAGCATGAGCCCGAATGGGAAGAGAGCCAGGTCTTCTTCGGTCTGAACCTGGGCGATAAGCGCATCCTGGTCTTTTACCCGCAGCAGGTTCCAGTCACGCCCACCGGCATTGACTCTTGCCTCTACCAGAGGCACTTCAAAAGGCATATCCCAGATTATAGGACGTTACTTGGCTGCTGCGGGAGCGGCCATGGAAATCGCGGTCAGCCAGCGAGTTTCGGCAGGCTTATAGCCCAGCTCAGTCTTTAGTCGCTGCTCCAGATCATTCATATGTCCGGCGCCATAGAACAATGCCACGGATGCTCCGGAGCGAAGCTGCGGACTGGCTTTCTTGAAGTCTTCAATAACTGCCTTGTTGCGCGCTTCTATCAGCACCTTCTGGTCAATCACTACTGGTGCGGCTTTTGTGCTGGCTGCACCTCCACCGGCAGAGGCTGCCATACGCTGCAGGGCAGCAGGATCGGCCACGGCAGTGACAATAAGCTGACGGAACATCTGGGCTATAGCGGGATTTTGCTCGGCCATATCCAGGAACTGCTTCATCATGGTGCCGGTCATTCCCGCTTCCGGTCCGGCGCTGCCTTTCAGCATGGCTTGCAGGTTTCCTAGCTGCGCATCTGTGCCAGACTGCTTCGCGGCGGCGTACAGGTCATCCCAGGAGAGATCACTATTCTTGAAGTTCTCGTGTTTGTAGTTGATACCGTCTAGCTGGAAAACGACTCCCAGTTGCTTGGAGAGCCGTCTCTGTAGCACCTGCGCCTTTTCACTCTCGGCTTTGCGGGTTGCCAGGTCTTTCGCCGCATCTTCTTTACCGGGGCGTACACCTTCGAACAGTACCAGATCTTGCTTATCCAGAAGCTTCTGTAGCTCGCCGTAGTAGCCCTTCTCTCCCACATGGGTAACGGCTACCAGATACACTGTTGGCTCGCCTTCTTTGGCGGGAGCCAGGCGCCGAATCGCGGTCTGCACCCCGGAGATCTGGCCCGATGTATTTTTAATCGCCCGCGTATACCCCTCCGCAGAGATTGGCTTGGGAGCCGCGGGAGTGGCGTTCTGCGCCTGAACAATTCGGGGCGTGCCACCAAGAAGGAGAGCGAAAGCGACGAGAGCAGGAGAGCGACGGAAGCGATACACAGCGGGAGAACCTTTCCTCAAGAGCCAGCCAATTAGAGAGGCGCGGATGCCAGAGCATCCGCGCTCACAAGAAAGACAGGCTTTCTCTCTATAAAGTTACGCCCAGTCTTTGCTTCCGGCAAAATCGAAGTGCTCGCCTTCACGAAACTTCGGGTAGGGAACGTACTCGTTGATACCCACCACAAGCTCTCCACGCAGCAGAAACAGAGCCCCGAAATCAGGATTGGTGATACGTGTGGTTGTAGGGATGTAGCGAATCGTCAGCCCACAACGCCGCCGGGTAGATGTATTCGCATTGGAGCCGTGCACGATATTCGGATGGTGTACCGAGACATCTCCGGCTTTCAGGGCGATATCCACGGCCTGGCTCTCATCGAAGAACTCGGCAGGGGTCTCTGAGCCTAATACGCTCTCCACCTTGGTGTTCTTTTGCAGCTCTTTCAGGTCCATAGTCTGCGTGCCGGGAATCACCCGCATGCAGCCGTTCTCGGCATCGGCGTCATCCACCGCCAGCCAGAGGGTGACCACTTCCATGGGGTCCAGAGGCCAGTAAGCGCCATCCTGATGCCATAGCACGGGCTGACCATCGCCTGCAGGCTTGGAGATGTAGTGGCTGGCGAAGAGCGCTACATTCGGCCCGATGAACTGCTGTGCGATATCCACCAGGCGTGGGTCACTGACCAAGCGCACCCAGAAAGGGTCCTGGCGCATGAGGTGGTGGTGGTACTGCTCCGGGCGCAGCTCGGGGTGCTTCTTGCCCAGCCAGGCCACATGGTCGCTAGCTTCGGCTATCAGGGTTGGGTCCAGTACGTTCTGGAAAATCACGTAACCATCGTGATCGAATGTTTCTTTTGGCGTCATTGTCGTATATCTATGCTCTCCCCAGCTACTTTTTGTGTAGCCGGGGAGGTTTCTGCATTACATCTTGCCGCCCATTGTGGGGGCCATACCGCCCATTCCTCCCATGGAGATCTCGCCGCAGGCCGCTTCGCCATTCAGCTTTAGCACCGGGTTATCCGCGTGGTCGTCGGAGATAGGTTGGGTGGAGCAGCAGCCAGGGTCTACACCCGCTAGCATCATGCCCTGCCCCCGACTCTCATGGGTACGAATGCTGGGCGGATCCATGGGGTCACGCATCTGTACCAGAAGAGTCGTTCGTGCTTCCTGGCTCTCGTTGACCCCCGAGCCATGCACAGTCAGGTACGAGAAGAACAGGGCATCGCCAGCTTCGGCAGGGCAGGGAGTGGCCTCGGCAACCGGGTACTTTTCGGGGTCTACGTGCCAGCCACCAGAGCTGGAGTGCGGTAGCAACGATTTATGCGTGCCGGGCACCACGCGCACGCAGCCCTTCTCTAAAGGCGCATCATCGAAGTGGATAATGGCCGCAATCATGGAATGGTTTTCATGTGGGAAGTAAGGGGCATCCTGGTGCATAGGGAACGGGCTTCCCTTCTCCGGCGGCTTGATGAACATCTTGGTGTGGTGCAGCTGCACATTCGGCCCGATTATCTGTGCGGCTACGCCAGCCAGCCGTGGATCGGTAAGCAGTCGGGCAAGAGCAGCGTCCTGGAACTGGACATCGTGGCAGTGCTGCAGCACGGTCTTCTGACCGCCCGCATGCTCGCGGGCAGCGCCCCAGGTGGCATCATGGCCTTTATTCGATTCCACATAGAGTCGGTGCGCCAGGTCGTGAACCCGCTGTCGGTATAGGGCTGCCTCTTCTTTGGTCAGCAGTCCTTTAACCAGAATGTAGCCGTTTTCTTTGTAGAACTCCAGCTGGTCGTCGGTGAGCATGGAACTTGTCTCCTTGCGACAAGTATAGAGGAATCAAAGCTATTTGTCTTTAACGGATAGCGTCTCTGATTTGTCGATTTCAGACACTTACCAGACTAGCTTGCCCTCGGTTTCCGGAGCCGCTACGGGGATGTTAGCCATTGCTCCCCGGCTCTTGCGAAACACGGCGGGGGGGCAGCCAACGACGCGAGTAAACGATCGGGTGAACCCATGCACATCCGGATAGCCCACCAGGGCAGCGACATGTTTTATAGGATCGTCAGTGCGGAGCAACAGGGCGGCGGCGCGCTCCAGCCGGGCACGCTCGATGTAGGCCGCTGGAGGGATACCAGTATGAGCAATAAAGAGCCGGGCGAAGTGCCGCTCAGATAGCGCGAATCGAGTTGCTAAGGCTGCTACCGTAGGCGGATTATCTAAACGGCTATGAATAGCGCGCACCGCAGCGGGAGCAATACCGCTGTCAGCGGTTGCAGCAGGCCGGGTGTCCGACCCGAGCCGGAGCAGGGTGCGCAGGAGCGGAGGCATCAGCTCGCGCGCGCCTGTGGTGTCACCGGAGTCCGCCAGGGCGAACAAGGCCTCCCAGAGCGCGCCGAGGGCATTCGCTCCGGGAGAGATAAGCGTGGCAGAGGCAGCAAAAGTGCCCGCCAAGGGAGAGGGCGGCAGGGTAAAGGTAACCCAGCGCAGTGCCATACCCGGCTCTTCCGTATTGGTTATCTGATGCAGCACACCGGGCCGCGCGAAGAACAGAGTGCTAGGCTCCAGGGAGTAAGGGGTGCCTTCTACGTGGAAGACACCCTGCCCCCGTTCGCCCACCAGACAGACTTCATGATAAGCGTGGCGGTGCGGCACATTATCGGGAAGCTGCGCACTGCTGGCCCAGTTTCTTACCTCTACCCAGGTATCGTCTGCCAGGCGCACCCGCCCGGAGAGAAGATTCAGCCGCTCGCTTGGTGTCATTCCCCTCAGTTGCTCTCGAACATGATGTCGGTCCGCAACACATATTTTACGCCCGATGTCACCGGTGCGCCCTCATGCAGCAGTCTGTGCAGAAAGAGCAGCGCCAGTCCTGTTTCTGGCTGCACTTCGTAGGTACCCTCCGGGACTTCGATGCGAGTCTGACCACCCTCACACTCGTTGTTCAAATAGAGCAGCAGAGTCACATAGCTTTCTTCGCCGTTTTCACGGCGGTAGCTACCATCGAAGTGCGGCGCGAACCGCTGGCCGGGCTCGTAGCGATAGAACCGAAACCGCTCATTGAGTCCGATGGGTTTTGGCAGCCAGTAGCCTAACTCGTGCTGCTACCAATGGACTCAGCCTTGCCCAGAGTTTTTCGGCAAGTGGAATATCATCCCAGATAACGCGGGTGTTGTTACGTACATCGGGCCGCATCACAAAGCCGTGCGCTGTGGTAATAGGGGCGGCGTCATAACCAGACTCCTCGCTGGCATGAATGAATGCCGCGCACTCGCCCGCGCTTAGAAAATCCGAAATAGTCCAGACCTTCCCTGGAACCTGTGTTGTGTAGTTCATACTCCTGACCTCTCTATTATTGTAATATAAACACTAACAAAATACAAGTCCCATAGAAAGCCAAAAAAAGCCGTCGAATGAATTCGCGGCTGTCGTTACGAATTCGACCTGCACCTCGCAAGCGAGGCTTGTCGAATAGCCCTCACAGGGCTTCTAGAGTCTGCGAAGGCAGACTTTGTGATGGTAGCCGCGAATTCATTCGACGGCTATTTAAGACAAAAGCCTCCTCTCTACCCGCGGGTAGAGAGGAGGCTTTCTCGTGCTGTGAATGGCTTATTTGCCGGAGAAGATCGACACGCGGTTCTTCCACTTGGCATCGCTGAAGGAGTCCGTGAGAGCCTCACGGCGCATCTCTAGAACGACTTCCTGGCGGTCCTTGGTACCTTCGACCGTGGCGCGGACGACGGTGCCGCCGTTTTTATCATTGTTCATCTCCATACGTACAGCGGGCTGGTTGGTACCACCGCCGGTGCGTACAGAAATCGCCTCGCCGGTCTTCAGGACCGCTTCGAACGCAGCGTCCGCTCCTTCGCCTACAAGAATACGCATCTTGGCGGCGTCGGGGGTATCGGTGGTGCTGGTCTCCAGCGCAATCCGGGGGGCTTCCGGATCACCCTGCGACGGCGTAATGGCGCGCATACCACGCATGGCATGCATCTGTGTGGTCATCTCCAAAACAACATTGGGAATGCCCGCCGCAGTCGCGTTGGACGTAACGGCGCGCATGGTCATCTCACCGGGCGCGGTGGGGAACATATCAATCTGCACATCAAGCTCCTGGAAGCCATCTTTTACTGCCACCGGGGTAGCAGCGGTCGCGACTGGCGCGGCGACAGGGACAACGGGCGCGGCGGCCACAACGGGAGGAGTAACGGGCTCCGCTACCGGAATCACCGGGGCAGGCTCGGTCTGAACTTCCTCTTTTACTTCCACAGCCTCAGCAACAGGCTCTGGCGTGGGTTCGACAACAGGGGCGGGCTCCTCAACCTGCACAGGCTCTACAGGAGCTTCGACCTTAGCTTCAGCAGTCTCTACTGCTTCTACAACGGGTACCTCAGGGGTTGGCTCGGGAGTGGTTTCCTCAACCTTGGCTTCCACAACCTCGGTCGGTTCTTCCACGGGGGTCTCAACAGACTCTTCTACAGTAGTAGGCTCGACCGGAACTTCGACCTTGTCGGTCTTCTTGTTCTTAGGAGCGGTCTCTTCCTTGGGCTCCTCGGTCTGAACTTCACTGGTTTCCACAACAGGGGCAATGGCCTCTACGATGGGCTCGGTCACAATCGGAACGAAGGGAGTGGCGATAACGAGAGGATCGACAGCTTCGGCTTCAGGATCTACTGTCGCTTCAGCAACGGTCTCTTGCTCCGTTTCGGGCTCGGTCTCCACTGTCGGCTCCAGCGTGATGGGCTCGAACTCGGGCTCGGTTGTCTTCGCTTCAACCACCTCTGGCTCCAGAGCCGTGGTGGTCTCGACTTCCGTTACTTCTTCGGGCTCGATGACAGGCGCATCACCGGTAGCCTTAAGGGCTTCTCGGATTTCATCTTTGGCAGTCCGACCTTCAGGAGCGTTCGGGCGTGTCTCGAAGGTAGTCGTAGAAGCCTCCGTGTGATCTCGCCGACGCCATCCCTGAAGAACCGACTCCAGATCATCCATTCCGCCGTCGGCTACCGGGGCGGCAGACTTCTCGGTGGTTTCTGTTGCATTGCTCATGGGTTTTTCGTCCGTTTTTACAGTATCCAGGGACGACTCCTTAACTGGCGTCACTGTCCCGCGTTCTGCTAACGTTTCGGTATTTTTAACTATTTTCTCTACCCCAGAGAGCCTACCCGGTACCGGGACGCTTTCTAAGAGATCGAAGTAGCCTTTAGGAACGAAAACCCCACCTACAACACGGGCGCCTGCCTGAGCGAGCTTTTCCAGCCCCCGCTTGGCGCGTGTGGTATCGGTGGAACCGAGCCGGATGGCATAGAGCACGCCATCTACATATTGAAGAATACGGCGCCCAGGCTCATTGGAGAGCAAGTGTGGTGCATCATAGAGCACTAAGTCAGCTAAGCGCGGCGCAACATTGATCACGAAGCGCTCCATAGCCCGCGAGCCGAACATGTCTGCGGGGGAATCGATGCTGAGGTCACCCACGGAGAGCAGGCGTACTCCGGTAATAGGAGTCTCACGCAGGGCATCGTTGGGCGAGGCTGCGCTGCCAACCAGTAGATCGGTCAGGCCGGGTTCGGGCCGCGCTTCGGCATCTCCAAAGAGCAGGTGCTGCACCGGGCGACGCAGGTCGCAATCCACCACTAACACCGAGTAACCCTGGCGGGCTGCGGCCATGGCAACGTTAGCCGTAATGGAACTGCGTCCTTCTTCTTCCAGGGCCGATGTAATGGCAAACGAGCGGCGCTTTCCCTCTCCGATAGACTGGTGATCTTGCAGCTCTTGAAAGAGCCGATCATAGGCCGATGCCAGTGCTTCTTTACCTACCTCCGGGGTAGGCAGCTCAGCGAGACTCGCGAGCTGAAGCGACTTCTTGGCCTGTAGAACGGAATCAATGCGCCGTCCGCGCGCTCCAGAAAACAACATGGGACCTAAACTCACTGATAGTAGGGAGACGCCTCCGAGTATACCCAGAGCCGCAAAGAGCCCCCGCGAAGGCGGCCTTGCTGAGGAATCCCCGGTGGGATTATCGGCGATAGGGTCCTTCAGGGACAGTATTTTTTTCGGGGCAGCTTCTTGAGCATGCGCCGAAGGTAGCAGCCAGGCTCCGAGGCTGAGGGCGCACAGAGCCGCTCCTACGACAGCGAGCGCAGGCAGCAAGCGACGAGGCGGCAGGCGGCTGGACATAGGGGTTCCCCCGTATCTATCCCGGCCATTGTAAGCCATTGACACTCACTATGCAACTTAAGCGAGTGTACACAGAAAAAGCTACCTTGGGGGAGCCAGCGAACCCGTATCATCCAGCACAGGCTGAATGAAGACTTGATCCCCAGGGATGCTATCGCCGCGCAATAAGCGTGCCAGTCGCAGCCCGGCTTCGTGCGCCGCAACCTCTAATTGTAGATTGAGCACGGATAGACTTGGATAGACCCGGCGCAAGATGCGTGTATTCAGGCAGCTTAGCACCGAAACATCCTCTGGTACGCGCAAGCCTAGCTCAGCGATTGCGCGCAGCATTCCGAAGCCTACCAGCTCATCGGCGGCAAAGAGCGCCGTGGGAGGGTTCGGGCCAGACAGCGCGGTCTTAGCAAGAAGGTAACCCCCTTCTTCCCCGTAGAGAGAGTCGTCATGCTGCACAGTATCTGCAATTCCCAGAGCCTCCGCCGCCTCGCGGGCACCGCGCTGTCGCCAGTACCCGGCCACATATCCGGCGCCGATATGCTGGCAAAGAATCCGGCGATGCCCAAGTTTGGCAAGAGTCTCCAGCCCCATGCGGCCTACCGCCTGGTTGTCGATACCAGTCGCGGGAACGCCGGGATAGGGCGCGGAGCCCCGAATCACAAAGGGGAAGTGCAGATCCTCTAAAAGCTTGGGCCGGGGGTCATCCATTCGAATGTCGGTCAGCAGGATGCCATCACAGGTTCGAGTCTGAGCCAGGCGAGTAAGAGCCGCCTCCGGGTTTTCGCCGAGCTGAGCCAGCAGCAGGCGAAACCCATGGTCATGGAAGACCAGAGTGAGTGCGCTGATAATCTCCTGATAGTGGGGAGGCAGCGGCGCATTCGGTGGAATCTCCACCGGGAGTGCAATCACATCGGTACGGCCACGTGCCAGGTTACGCGCGCCCTGATGCGGCTGATAGTTCAGCTCGCGCGCAACCTTCCGAATCTCTTCTTGTTTGGCCTTACCCACACTCCGTCCGGCGCGTAAGCGCCCATTGAGCACACGTGACACTTCGGAGCGGGAGATACCCACTCGTTGCGCAATGTCTTCCAGGCGCGCCGGGCCGGTCAGACGCGGCAAATTTTCTTCCATAAACCCTTAAAAATATATCACCCGGCCGCCAATTTTCTTTCCAATTACCCCAGCAGCTGGTCCGCCAGAGTTTTTAAGTCTGGCACAATCCAGTCCGCCGTCGCTTCTACCGGCTTTGTGGCTCGTTGTGGGCGCATCACATGACAGGTGGCAAGCCCTAAGGCTCTGGCCGGAACGACATCACGGTAGAGGCTCTGCGCCACATGCAGAATGTTGTCTCGCCCGAAACGCTCCATAGCCCGCACGAAATGCGCGGGGTGTGGCTTGTAGCTGCCGACCTCCTGCGCGGTAAAGATGGCATCGAAAGGATCCCCCAGGAGCTGGGAGGTACGCGCGAACAAATCATCATCACAGTTGGTCAGCGCTACCAGGGTGTACTTTTGCCCGAGTCGCTTCAGCGCCTCCGCCGAATCCGGAAAGGGCGGCCAGTACCCCACGCTCTCCGGAAACGAAACTCGCTCCTGCGCCGTGGGCACGAAATCATAGTGTGCCGCAATCGCCTCCAGCGTTCCGGTGAGCACATCTTTATAAGGGCGGAATCCCTCTCCCTCAATACGTGCTTCTATCTGTGCGAAGAGTCTTAGAAGTTCATCGGCATCGAATCGGACTCCATGCCGGATCAGCAATGGCCCCAGAGCGGTTAGAAGACCGCTCTCCCAGTTGATAATGGTGCCGTAGCAGTCAAAAGTCAGCGTATCGAATCGGCTAAAATCCATGATTTCGTTTTCTGGCCGGAAACCCGTGCTGGTTCTGTAAGACCGATAAAGCGCTGACCTACCTTTCACTGGAAGGCATGTGTAAACGAACTTTCTTTGTTGCAGTTTACGGCATCTGAGTGGATTTTCCTGCATTGCAATCCTCCATAAATAAGCAGTGGAAACAGATTTATGGACGGTGCACAACTTCCGCCCCTGGCGATTTCTTGTTTGACGTCTACATCCTTTACTTCAAGACATGGTGAAGTAATAGGCTGTTATTTACATCGGATTTACTAAAGACAATCCTTATAAGAAAAACCTGCCATATGGAAATAAAGTTAGTAGATTATTCCAATACAAGCCACTCTTGCCTTGTAATTCATATTAGTAAAATAGTAAGCTCTGTCAAAGATTTTGACAGAGCTTAATAAATATCCGGTTAGTTATAACTGTTAGCCGTTTAGAGCTTATCGAGAGCCTCTTTAACCAGTCGGTTCACATCATCTGGGCGGGCCTGGCCCTTCGCTTCTTTCATTACCTGCCCGACAAAGAAGCCCAAAAGCTTGTCTTGCCCCGCTTTGTACCGGGCGACAGCATCTGCGTTGGCGGCAATCACTTTATCCACCATACCCACCACTGCCGAGGCATCCACAATCTCGATGCCTTTCTCTGTCAATCAAGGCTTCTACGGTCTTGCCTGTGGCGAACATATCCTCGATCAGCTCTTTGGCGATCTTGCCCGTAATAGTCCCCTTGGTAACCGCGTTCACCAGGCCGGAGAGCAGCACCGGGGTAATCGGAGTGGCATAGAGCGCCATACCGGTAGCGTTTGCCAGGCGGGCTAAGTCCCCCAGCATCCAGTTAGCCACAACTTTGGGGTCTGCGGATTTGGCGGCTTCTTCAAAGAACTCCACCACCTCGCGCTCCAGCACTAATTGCGCGGCATCCGCGGCAGGCAGGCCATATGCCTCCATCAGGCGGCGTTTCTTGGCAATCGGTAGCTCTGGCAGGCTGGCACGCAGCCCTTCGATATAGCTAGCTTCAAACTCAATCGGAATCAGGTCCGGCTCGGGGAAGTAGCGGTACTCCTGCTCCGCTTCTTTTTTGCGTTGCATCACGCTCACGCCACGCTCCGCATCCCAGCCGTACGTAGCCTGAAAGACTTCTTCGCCTGCTTCAATCGCCTTAATCTGTCGCTTGGCTTCGTACTCCACGCCCGCCTGTACTGCGCGGAACGAGTTCAGATTCTTGAGCTCCGTCTTGGTGCCCAGCTTGTCGCTACCCACCGGACGTACCGAGGGATTCGGTTCGGCCCGGAGCGAGCCCTGCTCCATCTTGCCGTCCGAAACGCCCAGGTAGAGCAGGATATAGCGCAGGGTTTCGGCGTAGAGCCTTGCTTCCTCGCCGCTCTCGATATCTGGGGGGAACTCAGTGACAATCTCCATGAGCGGCACCCCAGCCCGGTTGTAGTCCATGACCGAGTAGCCCAGCCCGTCGATATGGATAGACTTGCCCGTGTCTTCTTCTAAGTGCACACGGGTGATTTTGATTTTCTTGAGAGAGCCATCAGGTCCCTCAATCTCCAGGTAGCCATTGATACCAATCGGTGTCTGCCCGTACTGGCTTATTTGATAGCCCTTGGGCAGGTCCGGGTAGAAGTAGTTCTTGCGGTGAAAGATGGTCTTCATGGAGATTTCGCAGTTCAGAGCCAAGGCGGTCCGAACCACATGCTCCACGGCTTGCTTGTTGAACACAGGCAGCGTGCCGGGTAGTCCTAAACAGATAGGGCAGGTCCGGGTATTGGGCTCGCCCCCGAACGCATTCTCACAACCGCAGAACATCTTGGAGCGGGTTAAAAGCTCCGCATGGCACTCCATTCCCACCGAAATCACATACTCGGGCATGGCCCCATTCTATCGTGCCAGGAACTCTGGGGAGGAAGTCCGCGAGCACTGGTGAAAGTAGGGCGCGAGTATGGCATCACTGAAGATTACCGACTTACGGGTGGCGGTGGTTACCCGCGCCCCCATGACCTGCCCGATTATCCGAATCGACACCAATCAAGAGGGGTTGTATGGACTGGGCGAAGTCCGCGACGGCGCGAGCAAGACCTACGCCCTCATGCTCAAGAGCCGCTTGGTGGGTGAGAACCCACTGGATGTAGACCGCCTTTTCCGCAAGATAAAGCAATTCGGCTTTCATGGTCGTCAGGCAGGCGGGGTCTGCGCAGTAGAGATGGCGCTCTGGGATATTGTGGGCAAGTACTACGGCGTGCCGGTGTACCAGCTCCTGGGCGGCAAGTTCCGGGATACGGTGCGGCTCTACGCCGACACGTCCGAGTCTCCGAACCCGACGATTACCGGAGAGCGCCTGAAACAGCGCGTGGCACAGGGCTACGGGTTTCTCAAAGTAGATGTGGGCGCGACGTTGCTGCGCGATGTTCCCGGAACCATGACGCGCCCCTACGACGATACCTGGCTTGCCGAGCCAAAGCCGGATCGCCCTCTGGAAGAGCGTCTGCGCCGCGATGGACGCCACACGCCTCACCCCTTCACGGGCGTGGAACTGACTGAGAAAGGCATCTCTATCCTGGCAGAGTACGTGACCGAAGTACGGCGCGTGCTGGGCATGGAGATTCCCTTAGCCGTAGACCACTTCGGCCACATCGGCATCAAATCATCGATTCGGTTGGGCAAGGCGCTAGAGAACTGCAATCTGGCCTGGATGGAAGATATGGCGCCCTGGCAGTACACCGAGCAGTGGCGGCGGATTACGGAGTCTCTGAACACCCCCACCTGCACCGGCGAGGATATCTATCTAAAAGAAGGCTTTATTGAACTATGCCGCCAGCACGCCGTAGATATCGTTCACCCGGACCTCGCGACCTCGGGCGGGATTCTGGAGACCAAGAAGATTGGCGATATAGCCCAGGACTTCGGCATCCCCATGGCGATGCACTTTGCCGGAACCCCGGTCTCGTTCATGGCGAATGTGCACTGCGCCGCCGCCACGGAGAACTTCTACGTTTTGGAGCACCACTCCACAGAGATAGGCTGGTGGGAGAACCTGGTAGACGGTATCGAGAAGCCAATTGTACAGAATGGCATGGTCACTGTTCCCGACCGACCAGGGCTGGGTGTAACGCTGAACGAAGAGGTTGTTCAGGCCAACTTAGATGGCTCAGGCTACTTCGAGCCGACCCCGGAGTGGGACCAGGAGTATTCCTGGGACCGCCTCTGGAGCTAATACACAAAAAAACGAATTGCTGGCAAGGAGGCCCGCACTATGCTACTGAACCGCAAAGAAGACATCTTGCACTTTACGCGCTCCTACACCGGAGAGCGCTTCGCCAACGGTCGCCCGCGCGTTTCCGACGACATTCTCCAGCGCATGAAGCTGGTGACCGTGGAAGAGGCCTGGGGCGTCTGCAAGTCGCATGGCTATACCCATCAGTACGAAGGTGGCTGGTGGAACGTGCATCCGGACCGCGTGCTGGTTGGCCGCGCCGTCACCGCTCGCTATGTGCACACCCGACCGGACCTGCATGAAGCGCTGGCAGATTGGGGCCGCGAGAACCACGCCGTGGGCCTCCACAACTCCTGGGTAATCGACACGCTGGAAGAGAACGATACTATCGTCGTAGACCTATTCGGCAAGATTAAAGAGGGCACGTTCGCCGGGGATAACCTGGGTACCGCGATTGCCAACCGCACTAAGACCGGCATGGTGATTCACGGCGGCATTCGTGATATCGCGCGGCTTCAGGAAATCCCCGATATCGCCATCTTCGCCCGTGGCCAGGATGCGAGCGGTATCGCCGAGGTCACTCTAGAAGGCATGAACTGCCCCATCACCATCGGCGATGCCACCGTTCTCCCTGGCGATGTCGTGCTGGGCACTGTGGCAGGCGTTGTCTTCATTCCCGCTCATCTGGCCGAAGAAGTGGTGGTGAAGTCGGAACTGATTCGTAAGCAAGATGAGTGGGGCCAGCTCCGCATCCGCGAGGGCCAGTACAGCTCTGGGGAAGTCGATGGGGCCTGGACCGAAGCGATGAAAGAAGACTTCGCCCGCTGGCAAGAGTCACAGAGCTAGCCTTTATCGGGCTTTTCTAGAAGCGTCTTTCTTCAAGCTAGCGATCCACCCCCTACTGTTCCACAACAATGGAATGTGTTGACAGTGTGGACGGCTCCGAGCAGCTTTCTCACTGCCAGTTTACATACCAATTAACCGCTATTATTATTTTTATAATTATAATATTGCAATAAAAATACGAATATTGTTATTAATATTGACATTATATACATGTTTTATTCATGTATATGATATATTGGATTTATTATTCCTAAAAATAGGAAGTGTTACATATGATTAATTATTATAATGAGATATAAGAACTAACATGGAAATCGAATTCAATTTGATATAATAAGGTATGGATAGCAATATTATTGCCCAGATGAAAGCTGCCATAGAAGTCAGAAAAACCCTGACCGAAGAATCTGATAGAGGATGTGTAATTATTGCAGCTTCTTATATTGACTCACGCTTAGAAGATCTTTTATGTAGACGATTTATTAATAATAAGAAATTAGTTGAATCTATAATGCAAAACTCAGGACCTTTAGGCAGTTTTTCTAGCAGGATAGATATGTGCTTTGCCTTAGGGTTACTCTCTGAAGGAATTCATAAAGATTTACATCTTGTAAGAAGAATCAGAAATGAATTTGCTCATAAATTTGAGCCAATTTCTTTTGAAGACAACCCTATATCATCAAGATGCAATGAATTTTCAACACCCAATATTAAAGATTTCAATCCGAGGCATAAATTCACCAGAACAGCGATGAATATTCTTGCATATATAGACTCTAAAATATTCAAATCAGAACATATAGAAATACCAGATGATAATATTAATAATGAACTTCAATTTCAAATGGAACAAATACACAATGAATTATCTAATGATGTCATAAAAAAATCAAAAGACAGACTAAGCAAATGCAAAAATTCTAACGAATTCAGAAATTTAATGAAAGAGCTTATAATGGAGGAGCTTTCTAATGAAAAATATAATGGTTCTCCCGAGCACCAACTCCTTAGAAATATGTATGGGATGTTTGTGCCTTAATCAGTATTTTTATTTATTGCTAGTTTTTCTGATTATTTAGAACCTGAATTAATCGTAACGTTTTATGTGCGTTTATTATTTTGTAATTTTTCCGCTACAATAGAAGCTATGTCAACGAAGATTGCAATGATAGGCGCAGGCAGTGTGGTGTTCTGCAAAACCCTGATGTCGGACATCATGGCGACCCCGGCATTGCAGGGCAGTGAGTTCGCCCTGATGAGTCCCACCGAGAGCAAGCTACGCCGCATGGAAGCCTTCGGGCAGCGGATGCTCAAGGACAACAACCTGCCCGGCTCCGTGTGGGCAACTACAGACCGCCGCGAGGCTATCAAAGATGCCGACTTCGTGGTGGTCATGATTCAAGTGGGCGGGTTCCATGCCTATGGCGTTGACTACGAAATCCCCCTGAAGTACGGTGTGGACCAGTGCATCGGGGACACCCTGGGACCCGGCGGCCTATTCCGTGGGCAGCGGCATATTCCGGTCTTAGTAGACATTGCGAAGGACATGGAAGCGCTCGCCAAGCCCGGCGCGCTCATGCTGCAGTACGCGAACCCCATGGCCGCGAACTGCCTGGCACTGGGCCGCGTAAGCAATGTGCCGTTTGTGGGGCTCTGCCACGGCGTTCAGACCACGCTGGACTTGATCTCCGGCTACTGCAATGTACCCAAGGAAGAGATTGACTTCCTCTGTGGCGGTATCAACCACATGGACTGGTTCCTGAAGCTGGAGCACAAGGGGCGCGATCTCTACCCGGAGCTTCGGGACTACTTCGAGAAGCCTGAGTACTACAAAAACGAGAAAGTACGCGGCGAGGTCTTCCGCCAGTTCGGCTACTTCATGACCGAGTCCACCGGGCACCTGAGCGAGTACGTGCCGTGGTTCCGCAGCAGCAAGGCCGCGCTGGAGCTGTACTGCGATGAACCCGCGTTCGGCGGCGAGAGCGGCGCCTACTATAAGTGGGGCAAGACGATGGCCGAGAAGTACGAAAAACTCGACCCGCTCCAGTTTGAGACCACGCAGATAGAAGCCCGCTCGGTAGAGTACTGCTCCTATATCCTGGAGGCGGTCGTCACCGACCAGCCCTTCAAGTTCATGGGCAATGTGCGCAATGATGGCTATATCTCTAACCTGCCCCAGGGTTGCTGCGTGGAAGTACCTACGTTAGCGGATAAGAACGGTGTCACCCCCACCGCCATTGGTAACCTGCCGCCGCAGTGCGCGGCGCTGTGCCAGACCAACATCAACTTCCAGACTCTCTGCGCCGATGCCGCACTGAACGGCGATCCAGAACACCTGGTACACGCCCTGGCCCTGGACCCACTGACCGCCGCCGTCTGCACACTAAAAGAGATTCGGGATATGACCAGCGAGATGCTGGAAGAGCTGCGCCCCTACCTGCCCCAGTTTGAGGGCAAGGCCCTGCGCCAGACTCCTACAATCTCGATTCCCGATAACTGCGTCGCGGTCGACGTTCCCCTGGATCCGGCGCTCGCCATTGGAAAGCGCTTCGGCACGCTCATCGAACAGAAAACGGAGTAATGAATCGGCCTGCTGCTCCTCTGGTAATTCGACTGCATCGAGCGACGGGGCTTGCCATCCTTGCATGCCAAAAGATGCTAGAGCGGGTACCAGAGGAGCAGCAGGAACGCTATGTTGTTTTCCATGAGCAGAGGTATTGTTGCAGTTTTTACGACCCCGTAGAAGCCGACCCTGACTATACCGAGATACTCATGGAGGTAAATGCTAAAGCCAAAACGTCTGTGGAGAATATGCTGCATGATGTGGATGCTGCTGAGGATGAGTTCCTGAAGAGAATGCGATGGCGTCACCTGGATGAGTATTTCTGGGCCATTAAGAAACAACTCCTGAGTAAGACCTATGGTATAGACTGGAGTTCTCCTGAGGAATTAACACGGTTAATGTACCGACTGAGATCATGAAAATCCCCACTTACCTATCCGTTTTAGCCCTCTTTCTTGGGGGAGTATCCCCTTGTCTGGCTCAGAAGCCTGAGAAGATAGATGCGGCGTTTTTTGAGAGCCGGGTAAAGCCGATTCTTCAAAAAAGCTGCCTGGGCTGCCATGGGGTAGGCACTACTCTGGGTGGGCTGGACCTGCGCACGCGAGCAGGGGCACAGAAGGGTGGCACACGGGGAACCGAGCTAGGGACTAATGCGGCGCAGAGCCGCCTTTATCAACTCATTTCGGGGAGCCATGCGCCGCAGATGCCACCGGGAGGGAAACTGCCCGCCGCTGAAATCCAGGTCCTCAAAACCTGGCTGGATGGTGGCGCACCCTGGGGGGGCGAACAGCCTCTAGGGGCAGCGCAGAAGCAAGTCTGGTGGTCGCTGGCACCACTTAATCCGCATACAGAGAAACCCGATATCGATAGCTTCATTACAGTGGGGCTGACGGAAAACGGTCTGACTCCCTCCAAAGAAGCCTCCCGTAGGGTACTGATTCGGCGGGTCTATGCGGACCTGTGGGGGCTGCCGCCCGCGCCGGAAGATGTGCAGGCTTTTGTCAAAGACTCTGACCCGAAGGCGTACGAGAAGCTCGTAGACAAACTACTGGCCTCTCCAGCTTACGGGGAGCGCTGGGGCCGACACTGGCTAGATCTGGCGCGTTACGCGGACTCCGGTGGGTTTGAGGGCGATAAAGACCGCCCGCTCATGTGGCGGTACCGGGATTGGGTTATTGATGCGTTCAACTCGGACATGCCCTACGACCGGTTCCTGCGCTTCCAATTAGCAGGCGATGAACTACGCCCGTCGGACCCGAACGCGCTTATCGCTACAGGGTACCTGGCGTGTGGACCGCAGGACATCGTAGAGAACAACGCCCGTACTCGCGCGAACGAGCTAGACGACCTGGTTTCCACTACTGGCTCCGTAATACTGGGGCTGACGGTGGGGTGTGCCCGCTGCCATGACCACAAGTACGACCCTATCGCCATGACCGACTACTATCGGCTCTCGGCAGTTTTCGCCCCGACTGAGCGCCGCGAGGTAGACGGACCCGGCGGCAAGATTCAGGCGGTCACAGATAAAGGGCGTACGGTTCCACCTGCGCATCTGCTGCGTCGGGGAGATGCCTATTTAGTTGGCCCAGAAATCAAACCTGGTTTCCTGGCTTCGTTGCCCGGTGGAGATGCCACCCTGGGCGATGCACCTCTTGAGGCGACCACCACCCGCCGCCGCGTGATGCTGGCTCAGTGGATTACCAGCGAGAAAAACCCGCTCACGGCGCGGGTCATGGTGAACCGTATCTGGATGCACCACTTTGGGCGAGGGTTGGTGAATACGCCTAGCAACTTCGGGGTGAATGGAGAGCTGCCATCCCACCCGGAGCTTTTGGACTGGCTAGCCACCCAGTTTATCCAGAGCGGCTGGAGCATCAAAAAGATGCACCGGCTCATGCTGCTCTCTAAAACCTACCGGCAGGCATCGGCCATTCGCCCGGATGCCATCGCCAAAGACCCTCTAAACCGCCAGCTCTGGCGCATGCCTCTACAGCGCTTAGAGGGAGAAGCAGTACGTGATGCAATTCTCACTGTAGCTGGAACCCTGAACCCGGAGCGCGGCGGACCGCCTGTCTATCCTCCTGTTGACCCCAGCCTGCGTGCGGATACGTTCCAGGGCATGAACTGGCCCGAAGGGGAAGACAGCCCCAAGACCTGGCGGCGTAGCGTGTATGTGAAAGTAAAGCGCTCCCTGCTCCTGCCTCAGTTAGAGGTCTTCGACTGCCCGGAAATCACCTACACGGTCGAAAAGCGCAATGTCACGACGACTCCACTACAGGCGCTGACCTTACTCAATGATCCGCTAATTCTGAAGCAGGCGGGCTTCTTTGCCGCGCGCCTGCAGAAGGAGCGCCCTGACAATCCGACGGCGCAGGTAACTCGTGCCTACCAGCTCTGTCTCTCCCGCGCGCCTACTGCAACTGAGCTAAAACTCAGCCAAGAATTCCTGAAAACTCGCTCTCTGACTGAGTTCTGCCACTCCATGCTCAATCTGAACGAGTTTGTCTATGTGCCCTAATACCTTTCTGCAGAACCCCCCGGATACCCTTCCAGGGTGTCTGGGGGGCGGGGGGGCATGCCCGAAGGGCATAGGCATAGCGGCATTAGGGCTTCTCCTAACCGCACTACCAGCCCTGGCTCAGAACCCAGTACTGAAGGCGAGGTGCCTGGCCTGTCACAGTGGCGAGAAACCGGCGGGAGAACTGAATCTTTCTACGCCGGACTCGCTGCGGCAGAATGCATCGCGGATTCTTCGAGCCGTTGATTCGGGGCAGATGCCACCGTCCGGGAAACTGCCAGCGGTGGAACTGGCGCAATTAAAAGCGGCGATTCCTACCCAAGCATCGCTCTGGTCACTCAAACCGTTGCCGACTCCAGTGGCTGGGAAGTCGTTTTCTATCGATACGCTGGTGCGTGGAGCGCTCACTGAGAAAGGACTGGTTCCGTCTCCTGAAGCCGATAAGCGGACGCTGATTCGCCGGGTGACGGTGGACCTGACCGGGTTGCCGCCCACGCCTCAGGAAATCGCGACGTTTCTAGCCGATAAGTCACCGAACGCCTATGAGAAACTGGTGGATAGGCTGCTCGCCTCTCCTACTTACGGCGAGAAGTGGGCGCGGCACTGGCTAGATGTGGTGCGGTTCGGGGAGAGCAATGGCTACGAGCGGAATCTGATTCGTGAGAACGCCTGGCCGTATCGAGACTGGGTAGTAAAGGCTCTAAATACCGATATGCCTTATTCCCGCTTTGTAGCGGCGCAGCTTGCCGGAGAGCAAATCGGGGAGAGTGCAGGCACGGGCTTTCTGGTAGCGGGCGTGCATGATGATGTGCCCAGCCCCGACGAAGTGCTGACTCGTCAGCAGCGCGCCAGTGATTTAGATGACATCGTCTCCACCGTCGGGGAGACCTTTCTTGGGCTTACCGTTGGGTGCGCACGCTGTCATGACCACAAGTTCGACCCTATTCCCCAGAAAGACTACTACCGACTCTGCGCTACTTTCGCCGGGGTCTATCATGGCGATAGAGAGCTGGACCCGCAAAAAATGCTGCTCGCGCTGAGGCGTATCAGAAAGCGCTCTGGGACATACGCAACTTCGCGAAAACCGGGCAGAAGATATCCTCGCTGGGCCAATGAAGAAACTTTCTCAGCAGTAGAGGCCCGGTTCGTTCCGCTTCACAGTGGACCTCCACGGCGGATGGTGCGGAACCCTGTATAGATGAGCTGGCTGTCTATGGACCAGGAAGCTCAGAGAATCTGGCGTTGCGGGGGGAAGCCACGGCCTCTTCACTATTGCCGGGCTATCCGATTCACCAGATAGAGCACCTGAACGATGGCAAACTGGGTAACGACCACTCCTCGTAACGAACCGGGTAAGGGCTGGGCGCAGATTGAGCTTCCCGAAAGGGCGACTGTCAGCCGGGTTACCTGGGGGCGAGATGCGGCAGGAAAGTTGGCGACCG
>JASGJG010000022.1:0-25942 GCA_049840835.1 Armatimonas sp.
AGAAAAAAGTCTGCTCGGTGTACTGGGCAGGCTTTTTTGTTTCGGGAAGGAATCCTACTACTTCCTACACAATCACCCTCCATGAGTCAGGACCGCCGAACGTTTTTAGGAGCCGCAGCCGGAGCAGGCGCGGCGTTGTTACTGGCAGACGATGCCTGGGCCCAAACGTCTAGTTCCATCGTGCCACTCAAGAAGAAACCGGGTGAGAAGGTGCGCTTTGCCTGTATCGGAGTAGGTGGTAAAGGCGACTCGGATACTGCAGATGCCGCGAACCTGGGAGAGCTGGTGGCTATCTGCGATATCGATGAGAACACGCTGAGCGGAGCCTCGAAACGCTATCCGAATGCGAAAGCTTACACGGACTGGCGGAAACTCCTTGCCGAGATGGGCGATGTGATCGATGCCGTAACAGTAAGTGTTCCCGACCACAATCACGCCATTATCTCTCTGCGTGCCATGCGTATGGGCAAGCATGTCTTCTGCCAGAAGCCACTTACGCATAACCTCTTTGAAGCCCGGCGAATGGCTGAGACCGCGCGCAAGATGCGGGTGGCGACTCAGATGGGCAATCAGGGCACCGCTGACTCCAATCTGCGTAAGAACGCTGCAAGGCTGCGTGCTGGACTGTTGGGCGATGTAACCGAGCTGCATATCTGGACCGATCGGCCTATCTGGGCGCAAGGCGGCGAGCGTGCCGCGTCCCAGCCCGTGCCTGCGAATGTACACTGGGATACCTGGCTTGGCCCTGCCCCTGAGCGCCCGTTCGCCCCCGGCTATCACGGGCTCTCCTGGCGTGGCTGGTGGGATTTCGGCACGGGAGCACTGGGCGATATGGGCTGCCATACGCTGAACATGCCGTTTATGGGCCTGGATCTACGCAACCCCGTGCGCGTGCGTGCTTTTACCAGTGGGCACAACCGGGATAGCTACCCGAAAAGCTCCACGGTTATCTACGATTTTGCGGCCTATGGCAAGCGCGCTCCGCTGACTCTGCACTGGTACGATGGTGGGCGCAAACCAAACGCCTCTCTCTTCGATGGTCGACAGCTCGCTGTCTCTGGCGCGCTGCTTCTGGGCACCAAGGGAAAGCTCTATATCCCCGGTGACTATGCGGGCGATGAAGGAGTACTGATTGGTGGTGTAGAGATAGGCGATGTGAAGTATCCCGAGTCGCCGGGGCACTTCCAGGAGTTTGTGCGGGCAGCAACAGAAGGGGTGCCTGCCATGAGCAACTTCCCGGACTATGCCGGACCGCTGGCGGAGATGGTGCTTCTGGGCAACCTGGCGGTGTGGCTGGATGGCCCGGCGATTGAATGGGATGCCAAGCGCCTGCGTGCTGTTGGCATGAAGGAGCTGGACCCGATGATTCGAGGGACCTACCGCAAGGGCTGGTCCCTGCCTTCTTAGTCGCTACTGGATAGGGAAGCCGCGGGAGAGGGTTGGCGAATCGAGCGGAAGCTAACCATCTCCTGCCGCGCTTCATCCCACAGGTTCAGGCGGAACGCTTTCAGGCTTTCCCGGAAGCTCATGGGGTGAGCCTGCTGAAGAGCCGGAATATCATCGTAGCACCGCTGCAGGTTGTAGCTAGGAATGCGGGGCCGCAGGTGGTGGATATGGTGTAGTCCGATATTCCCCGTGAACCACATAAGCACAGGGGGGAGTTTCAGATAGGAACTGCCCACCAGCGCGGCGCGAATCGGGTCCCAATCGGCGTGGCGCTCCCAGTAGACCTCTTCGAACTGATGCTGCAGATAGAACAGCCACACCCCAATCATGGCAGCGATAGAGATTATGGGAATCTGCACCAGAAGATAGGTCTTCAGCCCGATGGTGTAGTTCGCGACAATTGCACTGGCTAGCAAGGTGAGGTTGGTGAGCACAATGCTGCGGGTCTCACGCTTACCAGATTTCTTGTGCAGGAAGCGGTTGAGCACCAGGAACATAAACGGTGCCCCAATGGGAATCAGGAACCATGGGCTGCGAATCAGGTAGTAGTAGAAGCGAGTGTGCCGGGGAGCCGCTTTGTACTCGTCTACCGTCATTGTCCAGACATCGCCCGCACCCCGCCGGTCTAGATCACCTGCCGTGCCATGGTGCACCGAGTGGGCATGCTGCCAGGCCGCGAATCCGGTAAACGTCAGCACTCCCGTTAGGTAGCCCACGATCCGATTCGCCCGATGTGATGGGAAGAACGCGCCATGGGCACAATCGTGGAAGAAGATGAAGATGCGTATCAGCAGCCCCCCCGGCTACTAGCATAAGGGGAAGGAGATACACAGCCGGAACGCCACGCCCCACTAAGAAGATGAGCAGGCACCAGAGGGCGAAATAGGCGGGCAGGGTGCTGGCTAGCTCCCAGAGGGCTTTTCGTGTATCTGGCTTCTCATAGTGGGAGAGCCTTTTGAACCAGTCTGCGCGGGTTACTTCTGACCGCGAAATGCCATCACTGCTGCCACTATTTTGAACCATTCCAATTATCTATGTTACCTACCCAGAGACTCTTTGTCTCTGGGTCTTTTTACCTATTCCTAGGCATAGGAATTCCTGCGGAGCCATGCCACGACAACTGTGCTCCCCAGTCCTAGCAGGGTTAGGGTACCTGGTTCGGGAATAGCGGCAGAGAGGGGCATGAGAAATGCGATACTGGCGGGCGAGTTCAATCCGGAGTTGGTGCTACTCACAAAGGTCGACACTGTGCCCGTGCGTGAGACCTTGGAGATAGAGTTGTTGCCCTGATTGGCCACATAGAGGTCACCTGTGGTGGAGAAAGCCATACCCATCGGGTTGTTCAACGCGCCAGTAGCGACAAATACGGCGGGGTTACCTGTAGGTGTCTTCTTGGTGATACGGTCAGTGCCTACATTAGAGACATAGAGGTCGTTGCCGGAGACGGCCACGCCATAGGGCTGGCTCACGGAACCCGTGGAGATATAGCGGCTCCAGGTACCATCGGGTGCGACTTTATAGATACCGTCTACTGTCGCACCGCCGTAGTTGGTGACATAGAGATCACCAGTGGCGGTGAATGCTAGATCGCTGGGGGCCGTGAGGCCACTGGCATAGGTAGTCACGAACCCGGCCGGGGTAATGCGCTTGATACTACCTGTGCCGGGATCACCAGTGCCATAGTCGGCGACAAAGAGGTCACCGTTTGCCGCGAAGGTCATACCTACCGGTTTTAGGACTGCCGCCCCGGTTAGAACAAAATTGGAGACGGTGCCGGTACTGGAGACACGCGAGATAGAGGCTGGAGTATAGTTCTCGGGATGTTGCGGGTCATCGATTCCGACACTGGAAACAAAAAGCTCGCGTGTGGGTGAGAAAGCAATCCCATAGGTGGCGGTGAGGCCGGTTGCAAAGCTAGAAACGACTCCCTGAGGCGAGATACGGGAGATACTGCCCGTACCAGGTATAACCCCACCGGCTCTGCGTTGTGGTGCCGAAGTCGGCCACATAGAGGTCTTGCGCCCAGACGATGCGGGGGCTGGCGACGAGCGCCAAGACAAGCGCGGCACCGCCAGCCGCCCATAGTCCCTTTCGGGTCATGATTGCACGAGGTTCCTTTACCAGTAGTGAGAGAAAACGCTTGCTGGCCGAGCTACTCGTAGGATTGGTAGTCCGTGCCGCTGGTTAACTATCGGCAAATGAACTGCGATAAAAGAGGCTCGCTAAGGGAAAAGAGGTTAAATTTCATGGGGTGCTAGTATTCAACCTGGTAATAATAACAGGTATTTTGAGAAAAAGATTCTGTCTCCGCTTTCCGGGTAAAGAACACCTGTTTGAGTATGTCTGTTGTAGGGGGAGAAGTCTTCCTCTATATTCTTAAAATCCAAGGAACGGATATGCCTACAACACAAATCACCCCCTACCTCTTCTTCGGCGGACGCTGCCAGGAAGCTCTCGATTTCTACCAGAGTGCTCTGGGAGCGCAGGTAGATATGGTCATGCTCTATAACCAGAGCCCCGAACTTAATCCGGATATGATTCCAGCAGGCTTTGAAGATAAGGTGATGCACTCCTCGTTTCACATCGGAGAAGCGGAGATCTATGCCGGAGATGGTAACAAAGAAGGTGATGTATCTAACGGTTTCTCACTCGCACTTACTCTGCCCACTGAGGCTGAGGTAGAGAAAGCGTTCGCCGGACTATCCGATGGCGGGCAGGTACAAATGCCGCTTGGTAAGACCTTCTGGTCACCCTGCTTCGGTATGGTAACCGATAAATTCGGCATCGATTGGATGTTGACTGTACCCATGGGAGGGTAGTCAAAAACGAATAAAAACTCCCTGGAGAGCTCTCTCCAGGGAGTTTCTATTTTTTCAGGATCTATGTTGGCTCAGACGATGATCCAGGGGGAGACGGTCATAAGAACCGTATCCGGCTCCAGAGTGCCATCGATACCCGAGGTGTTGGACACGCCCAGAATAGAAGTACTCTGCCCGGCCAGAGGGGCAGTATTCTTGCGCGGAGTGAAGCCAAGCAGGTTGAATACAATGGCCAGCACCGCCGTGTGCCGTGCCTCGGTGCCTTGAATTCCTCCTGCAACGCCTACGTAGTTCCGGGTGGTGAAGTACTTGAGGGCACCCAGGTAGGCCATGACCCCGGTGCTCTCTACGGTGTAGAGTAGCTCCAGCACCTGCTGTCGGCTGAGAGACTGTATACCGAAGTCGAACTTCGCGGTGCGCAGAATGCCACTGCTACCCGCTCCGATAATGGAGGCATCGGCGAGGGAGCCGTTCAGGAAGTCGCGGTGCTGGCGTTCTACGGTGCCAAAGGTGGTGGTATAGCGCACATCGGGCTCCGAGTCAGAGAGACCGAGACCGGGGATATTTGTTCCCTGGCTATTCACTCCACCCGTAGTCAGGCGCATAAGGGCCTGCACGTAGAGATCAGCCTCCAGCGCTTCTAAGGCCAGGGCGTAGTTCAGCACCTTGATGTCTCCGGCGCCGGGAATATCATTGAATGTAAGTGTTGGCATGGGATGGGTCCTTACTTAACGAGGTAGTCCTGGAGGTCGCTAAGGACCGTCCGCGGCGTGCGGTAGTATTCGAGCGAGTTCTCGTCGCTGGGGTTGGGGTAGACTCCATCCACACCGTCGGTTACGCGGAGGTCGCGCCCGCTATGCACAGGTCCAACATTCTTGCCAAGCACATAGGCCAGAGCGGCTGCATGACGACACTCTGTAGAGTAGATGGCCACTGCCGTGGTCTGTAGAGTGGGGTTGGTAAAGTAGCCCGCAGCACCTAAGTAGGCGCGAACGCCTTCCTCTTCCACGTTGTAGAGTGCGGTAAGGATAGAACTAAGAGTGTCTCCAAACGAAGCCTTGTAGCCATTAGGGTTGCGAGTTGCGACCGGAGCGCCCAGAGATTGCAGCGTGACTGTCAGGAAGTCGCGGTGTGCCGCTTCCACATAGGCATATTGAACTAAATAGAGAAACGCGGCTGCTGAGAGTGTGGGGTCAATAGAGCCGTTGTCCACGGTCAGGCTATACCCACCGGTAGTGCCAGCGGCAGGCTGGGAGCTATCTAATGGAGCGGTGGCTGCTCTGCCGGAGGCCTTATTGAGGGCCTGACGGTAGAGGTCCGCTTCCAGAATCTCCGCTGTCAGAGCAAAGTTGAGAGCAATCTCATCTGCACTACGCCCCGCTACGTTAGGAAAATTGACCGGGTCCAGCCCTGTCGCTCCTTCAAAATCATCATTATTGCCACCGCTACAACCCTGTAGCACTGCTAGCGCCGCTGCACCCAGTCCTGCGGCCCCCATGCGCAACAGGAAGTCTCGGCGCGCTAGCGGATTTCTACGAATTTCATTTAGATCAGTCACGTTGAAGTAACTCCCTTCCCTGTGCAGATGTGGGATTTGAGATAGGGTTCCTGGAAATTAAAGAATTATAAATGGATTTGAAGTGAGGTGAAATAGTAGGAACATGGCATTAAATATATACATAATTGACTTTTTCCGGAATCGAAGAAATTTATTTCATTTTAATAAAATGTAGATAAAATATTTGAGCTGCTTTGTTAGGGAATACCTTACATAAAGCTCTTATGCCTGCCGCCTGACCCGAAAGGAATTAAGTGTAATGAAAAGTGGGCAGGCGACAGGAGGGTATATTGGCTCGGCCAGGCCTAGCCGGGCATGAGGACAGTGTCTATCACATGAATGATACCGTTGGACTGGTTCACGTTGGAGATGGTAATCCAGGCCATGCCGCCCTTCTCATCGGTGAGCATGAGCTTCTTGCCCTTCTGAGTCACGGTCAGCATGCCGCCCGCTACTGTAGTGAGCATCGCTTTGCCATGACCCATCTTGACCTTCTTCATCAGGTTCATGGCCGACATTCGACCGGGCACCACATGGTAGGTAAGCACCTTCACCAGAGTGTCCTTCATGCTCGGCATGAGCAGCTTCTCTACCGTGCCTTTGGGAAGTTTCTCAAACGCCGCATTGGTAGGCGCAAAGACGGTGAACGGACCCGGACCCTGAAGAGTCTCCACCAGTCCTGCTGCTTTTACTGCTGCTACCAGGGTGGTATGGTCCTTGGAGCTCATCGCGTTCTGAACGATGTTGCGCGACGGGTACATGGCCGCGCCGCCGACCATAACCGTCTTTTCCTTCTTACCGCCCATCATCTTGCCACCATCCTGGGCCAGCACAGGGCTCAGAGCCGACAGGGCGAGCAGTGCTGCGAGAGAAAGCGTGATGTTCTTCATTGTCGTGTTATCCTTGTTCGCTCGGCGGGGTGGCTCTTTCCACCGCGCCGTCGATGTACCCAGGATAGGGGGAAACACTGCTCACTAAGAACGTCGAAAACTATTCAATTTTTGCTCAAAAGGCTGGTTTGGCTGTGAAGTGCGCCACAGACGCTAGTACTTTATAGCCAGTCGATAGAGGTTCGGGTCGCCGGTGGGATTCAAATCCCCTTCGGGTACCTGCTGAGGCTCATAATCGTAGGATTTACCAGTCTTCGGGTCTGTGAAAGATTTCGGTGGTTTTCCGACACCATTCGGCCAGCGTGTGGTCACGGCGGAATAAATAGCATCACTAAAGTCTGCTCCCTCGATTTTGGCACTGGTGAGGTTTGTATACTGTAAGTTCGCGTCTCGGAAGCTGGCTCCTTGAAGTCGGGCATCGCCAAGAGTCGCTCCCTGAAGTTGAGCGCCACTGAGGTTGGCTCCCTGGAGTTTTGTATAGGACAGCTTTGCTCCCTGAAGATTCGTATCGAACAGGTTGGCGTCCTGAAGCTGAGAGCCACGCAGGTCTGCCCCCTGAAGCTGAGCATTCATAAGAACGGCATCCTGAAGCTGCGCCGCTTTCAGGTCTGCTCCCTGGAGTTCCGCTTTCGTCAGGTCTGCCTGCTGAAGTTGGGCGCGTTGCATATCTGTTCCCTGAAGTTGGGCTTCGCGGAGGTCTGCTCCCTGAAGCTGGGCACCGCTCAGGTTTGCTCCATTCAGCACCGATTTATAGAGGTTCACATTCACCAGGAATGCCTTAGAAGCCTGTAAGAATCGGAGCCGTCGATTAGAAAGGTCGGCGCGCGATACTTTAGCTCGCAGTTGACTCCATTTAGCCGCCGTTTTTTCGGTCCGATCTTTCTTCTGTTGTTCCGCAATAGCTCCATAGCTGTTGGCTAAGGCTCCTATTTCATATTCTGACATCTCTATAGTGAGAGGCTCTGGCATCTCGAATCCGGTGGGGCGCAGAGTGATGTCATCATTCATCCACCCTCTCCAGAATAGAAGAAAATAAGTCTTGCCAGTCTCTGCGGTAAATGCTTGTCTCAGAGCTTGTTCTCCGGCCAAAGAAAGGGTGAGTTGCTTTCCATCCAGAAGGACAGGAGTATTGTCTCTGACATTGATGACATTAATAGTGGATTTGTATTTATTCGTCAGGAAACCTAGAAAACGAGGACCAATGCAAATTAACGGGACCCCGATAAGGAGAGTGCCTACCAGGTTGATTCGGTGCCATTTACTGTTACGAAAATTTCCGGTAAGTGTGTTTTGCTTTTCTTTATCCGTTTCGGGTGGGCGCTGGAGCGTGAGCGCCGCGAACCGCTGGAAGAGCCGTGCCAGGGTGTAGAACAGCACCAGCGCGGCGATCTGCACGTAGGATAAGAAGACATCTTGCATCATGAGGCAGCGGCAGTAGATCAGCAGAGCCGTAAGTGGGGCGAGCCAATAGGATAACAGCCGCATACTGTGAATCTGCGAGAACGCCAGCGGCCAGGGCTGTTGCTGCAGCACCGGGAAATGCTGGCGCACCATATCGTTCAGGAGCCACGGGTAGGTTTTCTTATCTAGAGGAAGAGCATCCGGGAAAATGGCGGGCAAGGTAGCGATGAGGCTCCAGAGGCGCTGCAGATAGAGATGCATGGTGACGTACTGCCCCAGTAGTACCCAGGGAGCCAGGCCCAGAAAGATGCGCGGAGATACCTGCAGATCGATGACAGGCAGTTTGGCGGTACCGGAGTCCAGGATAAGCTGTACATCCTTTGTGGAGAAGGCCACCAGTAGCACGAATGCGCAGCCGACCAGCAGAATGGAGAACAGGGTCCCGGCGTTTTTAGAAAGCTCGGCCACATTCGTCAGTGCCGTAAACGTAGTCAGGCTCTGGGGCAGCTTACAGCGCGTGAGGTTGGCACCAGCAAGCTGAGCCGGAGTCAATCCTAAAACCTCGGAGAGATCTGCATCGGTGAGGTCGGCGTCCTGGAAATCGGCCTCGGCAACGTTGGCGCTACCAAAATCCACGCCCGTCAAACTCGCTCCCCGGAATCTTGCCTTCACCAGCTTCTGATCAGTCAGACCAGCAGAGGCTTTCTGGTACCATTCCGTCTTTGGTGGCGGGAATGCCGGAATCGTCAGGCCCTCAAAGTTCAGGTCACCATGGGTGATTTTCCCTTTGATATCCTCCTCTGTGAGGCTCTTTGAAGCGGTGGGAGTATTCTCCTCTAGAGGTTTTGGTGGCTTCTCTTCTTCCGACATACGCTAACTATCTTCCTGGAGCTTACTGATGCCTTTGTTGTTTATCGAATATCTGCCCAATATAGCCTATATTTGGCATCATGGTAGAGCAAGGCCAGAAATTTTGTTTTATAGAGGAAGTAATTTCGAATCTGTCCAACTACGTATAGGAGGTGCCTGATGCCTGCGGAGAACTGGGACGATATACGGCCTTACGTAGTGAACTTAACCGAAGGAAAGCTATCTACTACCGGCAGTTTTCAGATGGCAATTAACTCACTGAGTGAGATATTCGACGATCACTTGCCAGAATATATGAAGGAGTGCGAGAAGAATAAAACTACGCCGCGCCTGATGTTCTTTGCACATGGCGGGCTGGTCTCCGAGACCGTGGCACTGGGGATCACGCGCCATCATAGTGCGTGGTGGCGTGCTAACGGTATCTATCCGCTCTATTTTGTGTGGGAAACCGGGCCTTTTGAGACTATCTTCAGCATGCTTGGTGAGCGCCAACCCGATGGAGTGCAGTTCGGCTTCAAAGAGAAACTTGAGGAGATGAAAGATGCTATTAAGGATGCCGCGCAGGATGTAGCCGATAGCGCGTCGCAGTTCCTAGCCCGCAAGCTGGGCGGCCCGGCTATCTGGGCACAGATGAAAGAGTGGCCCCCCGCCTCGATTCAAGCCAATTTCGGGTCGGACCAGGTCGTGCGGCGGCTGGCGACTTTCCTGAAAGCCCATCCTACTATCGAACTGCACGCGGCGGGGCACAGCGCGGGCGCTATCTTCCATGCCTATTTTCTGCCACACGCACTGGCAGCCATCGCGGAGAGCGGCGGCAAGACCTTCAAGAGCCTGCATCTACTTGCGCCTGCTATTACCGTGGCGGACTTCGAGAGTCTACTGGGGCCGAAGCTGGGTGGTGGTATCGACTTCACGCGCATCTACACCATGAACGACCGGGCAGAGAAGGACGATAACTGCGTGCATCTCTACCTGAAGTCGCTGCTCTACCTTATTTATTATTCCCTGGAGCCGGAGACCGAGACCCCGCTGTTGGGCCTGGAGCGTAGTCTGTCTGACAACGAGCGCTCGGACCTACTCCGTCGCACGTTCCGGCTAGATGGCGCTCGCTCGGAGCTGGGGCAGGTGCTGTTCACTCCCCACAAGAACAAACTACCGGACCAGCGCCAGCTGGAGAACCGCACCGGCTCCACCAGCCACGGCGGTTTCGATGATGATCCGTCCACCATGAATAGCATCGCGCACTTCCTCCTGAACAAGGCTCCGGATGTCCCGTTCACCCAGGCAGACAGTAAGTTGAAAGAGAAGCCGGTATACGCCCTACACACCCGTGAGTCTCTGGCCCAATCAACGGAAGACGAACTGGAAGGCGGCACCCCACAGGGCCTGACGTTCGGAGACAGCCCGGTGACGATAGACAACACCCGCGCCGTGCGCCTGGCCGTGCTGGACCTGGTTGAGTCCGTACTGGAAGGGTAACCCAGTGTTCAATGAAGATTTCGACCGTGAAGCTCTTAAGAGAGCACAACGGGCGGAGGAAAAGAAGAAAGCCGCTGCCTCAGCGTCCCCAAGTGCCGCAGCCACCTCAAGTTTTATTGGTTTGGGACCTTCGGTGGAATCGATGCGGAAAGTCTTGCAGGGTATACCTGTGGGGGTAGTCGGAACTGGCAGCGCCGAATTGAGCAAAGCCGAAAAGGCGGCAGCGGCTGAAGTAGGTCAACTGCTTGCCCGAACGGGGGCGCAGCTTGTTTGTGGGCTGGAGCCGGGGGTAGATCATGCAGTGCTGCGGAGCTATAACAATGCGATCAGGGGTACGCCGGATCGTGGTCATCGAATTCATCTTCTTGCTACAGATAAGGAATTGCGTGGCTATACAGTCCGCAATGTCCCGGTGCAAAAAACGGTCGTTACTGATGGCGACACTTTTATAGAAGAGCTGTTAGTTCGCGTTTCTGTAGTAATAATGATTGGTGGACGGGGCTTCTGTTATCGCATTTATCATGAAGCACTAAGAAGGGATATCTATTGTATACCTATCCCTGGTACAGGAGGAGATACAGGGGAGCTTGGGGCAGAACTGGCTGCTGCAAAGGAAGCGCAGGGAAATGCGACAAATGGGCAATCCTGGCTTGGCGAGGAACTCAAGCGCCGAACTACGGATGCTTCACCAACACGCTGGGTGGCTGTAGTTGGATTGAGAGGTAGTATTAACCTTGAACTGCAACAGGAGTGCATAATGCTCGGGCGGTTGCTGGCTAGTCTCAGAATAGGTTTGCGCACTGGATGTCGGACTGGGGTAGATCAATGTGTCGGTCAGTCTTATCTAGACGAACTCACTCGCAATAATCAAGCATTGGACTCACGTCGCTATTTGGTATGGATTGGACCAAAAGACATAGAGAAGCCTGCCGGACGTAGAGAATATGGGCAAACTGAGGAGGAGCATTTCGACCTTCTCTTGGAGGGAGTCTCCGCTCTCTTTGTACTCAACGGTAACAAGTGGACCCTGCGTACACTGGCGGAAGCAGCGCTACGTGGAATAATTATTATTCCGCTTGCTCTAACCGG
Organism: Armatimonas sp.; assembly: GCA_049840835.1. Lineage (GTDB taxonomy): Bacteria > Armatimonadota > Armatimonadia > Armatimonadales > Armatimonadaceae > JANLTX01. The sequence goes on from JASGJG010000022.1 coordinate 11,553, forward strand.
TGGAGCCGCCCGGAGTGCCTCTAATAGGTTGTTAAAAGGCTCTACCGTGTGGGACCGGGCCGCTAAATATGACCATGCTGGATGGGGTGTAAAGCATTTGAAAGAATCAGAGATGCAGGCTGCTCTGAGACAAATATTTGAAGAGCCTCGCTATCCCGAAGTCTTTGCTCCGGTTGTGGATATACCTGAAGATGCCAGTTTAGAGGAAGTACGAGAGCTACTGGGGCTGAACCAGGAAGCGGACCTAGCCTGAAATGCCGACCTGGGAGGAGGTAAACCAGCTAGCCGAAGAGGCTGGGGTATTCGTACGGATGGTGCCCCGAAGCAATCTGGAGAGTCGAACTGTGGAAAAGCCATCAGCACAGATCATACAACCCGAGAGCATTCCAGCGACAGAGTCTGGCACTACACTTAGACCACCACGCCGAAGACGAAAGCTACGGTCTGCCCCTGAGGAGACTCCTGCGGAACCAGCCCCGGTTGTGGAGGAAAAGGAAGCCGAGGCTCCATCGCCGTTTTTGGAGAAGCCACCCACGGCGTTTGGGAAAAACCTGGCGGTGGCGCAGGCCGTAGAGAAACCCGCGCCGACGGTGGTGAGCCACTACTGGAATACCTTCCATAACCAGGTAACCAAAGACCTGGATAAGGTAGAGGCGGCATCGCTGGATATTCACCTGCAACGCGGGCCTGACAATGCCTACCTGACCGTGCTTACCTTTAAAGAAGACAACGATGAGGCAGCGCGGTTCTTCGAGGGACCGCTGCGGGTGCCTGATGCGAAGTCCGCGAAGGAGCTATTCCAGGGGCTGTTCAACGAAGACAAGGCCACGATGGCGGTAATCGCCGGGAAGCCCGCGCAGAAGACGATGCTGCGGGCCTACGATACTCTGGTCAACTCTGGGGAGCGGCTGGCGGTGCGAGTGCGTATCAACAACAACACGCCCGAGCTACACGCCATTCCCTGGGAGCGGGTGTGGGACGAAACCGACGCCGAGCCGCTGGCCGTGCAGGAGAAGACGCCACTCTCACGGGTGCTTCAGGTGCTCGCGCCGTCGGATACTACCGTCACGCTGGAGCCGGGGGAGCAGCTACGCGTGTTGCTGGTTCGGCTGCACCTGCCCGACGGCATCACGGACCCGGCAGACCCGCGCTTCGGGCTGGCTCCTATCGATGTGAGCGAGCTGACCGGGGTGTCCGAAAGCCTGAAACGGCACCCTGACCTGCCGGTGGACCTGCAAGTCGAGACCGGGGAAAGCGCACCTATTACCCTGGAAGTTCTGGGCGGGCTTCTCACCACCGCGATGGATAGAGGGAAACCGTTTCATGTGCTGCATGTGCTGGGGCATGGTCTGGTCTTGCCAGAGGGGCGGGGCGGGCTGGCGTTCTATGACCGCGTGGTGCCCGAGGAGGAGCTGGCTGACACGCTCACAGGCAAGGGAGTTTCTCTGATAGTCCTCGCGTCGTGCCTGACGGCGCAGCCTGCTCAAGATAGCGCGGTGGGCGGGGTGGCCCGGCGGCTGATAGACCGGGGAATCTCCGCCGTAATCGCTATGCAGGGGCTGCTGGAGTTCGCCGCCGCGCAGCATTTTTCGCAGCGCTTATACAGCCAGCTTCTGCTCCATGGCGAGCCGGACCGGGCGGTGAACGCGGCGCGGCGCACACTCTGGGAGAAACGCGCGGGCGAGCTGGGGGTGAATCAGTGGAACATCCCCGTGCTGTTCCTGCGCGGCTCCGGCCCGTTGTTCGAGTTTCCGGATAAAGACACCGATGCTTTAGAAACCCTGGAAACCCAGGCGATTCCGTATGAAAATGTCCCTGGTGCCGACCCGGAGCGGCTGGTGGAAGAGCGGGTGAGGGCTGCGCTGGAAGGGCTCCCGACGGCGGTAGGGGGTATCTCCGAGGGGCTGCTGCGGGCACTACTCGGCGGCATTCGTGGCTTGCAAGAGGAGCCGGGCGGTGGGGCGCGGCCTCAGAACTGGGCCTCTGCCGAAGCGTTGAACCCCTTAGAGCCAGCCGACGTGACGACTGGCCTGATACTGCCTGCGGAGGTGCTTTCGCAGGCGCTGACCGCGCTGGAGATGGGCAAGCACATCATTCTCTGTGGTCCGCCCGGCACCGGCAAGACTACCCTGGCCGAAGACCTCTGCGCCTATGCGAAAGCAATGGGGTATTGCAGCGGCCACCAGACCGTGACGGCGACAGCGGACTGGACGACGTTCGACACCATAGGGGGCTACCTGCCGGGGCGATCCGGGCAGCTTCGCTATCGTCCCGGCATCTTCCCGCGTGCTATCGAGGGTGGCGAGTGGCTGGTGCTGGATGAAATCAACCGCGCTGAGATAGACAAGGCGTTCGGGGAGCTATTCACCGTGCTCTCCGGCCAGCGCGTGACGTTGCCTTATGAGGTAGACAGCCTGCCCGTGCGCATCCTGCCGCGCGATATCGCGAACGCCGAAAAGAAAAAAGAACCAGGCAAAACCCCGAACTTCGACTATGTGGTGGACCCGTGCTGGCGCATCATCGGGACCATGAACGTCTTCGATAAAGCCTCGCTGTACGCCATGAGCTTCGCGTTCATGCGCCGCTTTGCCTTTATCCATGTGCCGCAGCCGAAAACAGAGCACTACCGCGCCCTGATTCACGAGAAATTCCTGGGGGGCGCGGACGATGCCATGCAGAAGGAGTACGAGTCCGCAGTCGATTTCTTTGCTGTAGACAATGTGATTACCTTACAACGGCCACTGGGACCGGCGCTGGCCCGAGATGTGCTGGCCTACATGAAGCGTCGCGGCGGGCGAACGGCATTTGGCGAAGCCTTCGCCCTGTTCGTCGTGCCGCAGCTGGACGGTTTAGACGAGCCGGTGATTCTGGGCATCTACGACTACCTGAGCAAGTTGTTTATGGGAGATGGGGACCGCCCGTCGGATGCCTACCTGCCATCGGTGAAGAAGCGCATCGAGGAGCTGTACCCGTTCATCGACTTCACTAAGGAAGTAAAGGGGTAGTATGGCGCTTTCTCTGGAGCAGCAGGTACTCCTGGCGCACCTAGCCTGGAACCGCCGGGACTCGGTGGACTTAGGAGCGCTCATCCCCAAAAAGCTATCCGGGCTGGCCGAGGCGCTGTTTCTGAGCCATACGGACACCGAGCGGTTCTTGCGCATCGACGGGCCACGACTGGCGACCCAGCTCAAGCGACGCACCTGCCGCCAGCGAATCGTGACTGAGGGGCGGGTGCGCGGGCGAATCGAGTGGGCCGCGACATTTCACGAACGCGCCACCGGGTCCAGCGGCTATGTGTGCCGCGAGGCAAGGCCCGACTACGACCAGCCAGAGAACCAGTGCCTTTTCTATGTCATGGCCTGTATGGAGAAATCGCTGCTGCGGCTGGAGCAGGACGAAACCACGCTGGCGTTCCCCATGGGCCGAATCCAGGTAGTGCGCAACCAGGTAGTGGCCTTGCGGACAACACTTCCCCCGCCCGGCGCGGTCTGCCTGCCAGCGGCGCTCACCGCCGAGCAGCGGGCGGCTCTGCGAAAAGCGCGCGGCCCGGAGTACCGCGCCCTGCACCAACTCGTGCAGCGTCACCATGCCCTCTGCGTGCAGCCCGACCCCGCGCTTTTCTTTGCGCACCTGACCCATCGCTGTCCCACCCCCCACGAGCTTCTGGAGTACTTACATGGCGGAGTTTGAGGAACTACTAGACTATTTCGACCGACAGAGCGGCCCGAAACCGAAGGAACATCTCGGTCTAGCCCCCAGTTTGACCGAGCACGCCGCCAACCTCAGCCGGGTGCGGTGGGGTATCGTGGTGCCGCCCGCGCCGCTTACCACAGAGGAACAAGCGCACCTGCACGCGCTCACCGACCTCATCGCGCGTCGGGAGACTCAGCAAAAGAAGCCGGTCAAGCGGCTGGAATATGTGCCGAATGACACCCCCAGCTCCTTCCTGAACCGCTATGATGTGGACCCCGGTGCCATGGAAGTAGCGCTGGTGCCGTACTATCTCCTGCTGGTCGGCTCGCCTGAGCGGATTCCCTGGGCGTTTCAGGTGCTGCTCGACGCCGAGTACGCCGTAGGGCGGTTCTGGTTTGAGGATGTAGAAGACGCAAAGCGCTACGTGGAGCGCCTGATCGCCACCGAGGAGCACGCGGCCACTCCCCCGCAGAACCTGGACACCCTGTTCCTTGCCCCCCGGAACCCGGAAGACCCCGCCACCGTCTCCAGCCACGACAATCTGACCGTCCCGCTACTGGACCGGCTAACGTCGCCGCCGACCCTCACCCGTGCGCTGGATACCGACGCCACGCGAAGCCGGGTAGACACCTGGCTGACCGGGCGAAGCACCCCCGGTCTCTTCTTCGGCGCGTGCCACGGCAAAGAGTCCGACGAAGTCGGCTCCCTCATGCTCCAGGGAACCGATAGCCTTGCCTCCACCGACCTGCCCGCAGACCTGGACTTGCAAGGGGCGCTGTTCTTCGTCTTCGCCTGCTTCAGTGCCGGGATTCCCGGTGCGGCGGACCTGCTGCCCGCCGAGGCTCAGGCCCTGAAACTGCCGCCCGCACTGGCCCTACTGCCGCAGAAGCTCCTGGCGGCGGGAGCCACCGCCTATATCGGGCATGTGAACCGCGCCTGGGATTACTCGTTCCTGGGGTCATCGCGCGCCAAACCGCAGGTAGGGCCGTTCGCCGAAGTCTGGCTCCAGCTCGCCGGGGGCGTCCCTGTGGGGCACGCCCTGGACTACATGAACACCCGCGCCCTTCTGTACCTGAACTCCCTGAACGCCCTCCGCAGCCGCGCCTCAACCCTCACCCCGGAGGAGAAAAAGCAGTTCACCGAGGAGCTATGGACCTGGCACGATGCCCGGTACTACGTGATCGTGGGCGACCCGGCGGCCCGATTGAACCTCTTCACCTAACCCCCTCCCCTAAAGGGAAGGGGGAACTTGAGGCGAAGGGGGCTTTTTCTGAAAGCCCCTCTCCTTTAGGAGAGGGGTTGGGGAGAGGTTACTCCTCCTCTAGCTTGCCCAGCTTGCCGACGCGGTAGTCGTACATCGCCTGCCGAATCTCCATCTCGGTGTTCATCACGAAGGGACCGTAGGCGGCTACCGGCTCTAAGATAGGCTCGCCAGTCAACACCAGCACCAGTGCCTCTGTATCGCCCTGCGCCTGGAGCGTGATTCCTTCGCCATTCCGGTCGAACATCGCCCGCATGCCCTCGGTAGCGGTCTGCTCCCCGTTCAGAAGCACCGTGCCCCTCAGAACGGCAAGAATCGTCGTGTGACCGTCCGGGGCAGGCAGGGTCGTGGTGTGGCCTGCCGCCAGTCGCGTATCCCAGACATTGATTGGTGTAAACGTGCGCGCGGGGCCTTTCACCCCGTCCAGCTCGCCCGCAATCACCCGCACGCTGCCGCTGCCTCCGGGCAGGGTCACCGTGGGAATCTGGCCGCTCAGCAGGGTCTGGTAGCCGGGCGGTGCGATCTTATCTTTCGCGGGCAGGTTCACCCAGAGCTGCATCATCTCGATAATGCCGCCCGTGCGGGCAAACTCGGGCGAGTGATACTCCGCGTGCACGATGCCCGAAGCCGCCGTCATCCATTGCACATCGCCGGAGCCAATCTGCCCCTTGTGGCCGGTAGAGTCTCGGTGTTCCAGCTCTCCCTGATAGACAATCGTCACCGTCTCGAATCCTTTGTGCGGGTGAGCCCCCACACCCTTTGGCGTGTCAGATGGGGAAATCTCCGTAGGGGCGGCATAGTCCAGCATGAGAAACGGCGTCACACTCTCCGCTTCGGCGTAAGAGAACAGGGTGCGGACTGGGAAACCGTCGCCCACCCAGTGCGGTTCAGGGCTTGGTTGAAGGCTCAGTAGTGGTTTCATTTTGTACTCTCTCCTATAAAGACAGTGAAACCGCGCAGGAATTCTCGAAGCTGCCCGCCCACCTTCTCGTCGATGAGCGTACCATCTGGGGAGAAGACCGTATGCGCCCGTGAGACCAACATGCGCCCCCCGAAGTAGGGCTGCACCCCCAGCGTCTTCAGCACTGGCAGCCACGCTGTCTGGCTCAGCAGCGTGCCAAACCCACCCGGCGATGCCCCCATAATAGCCGTGGGCTTGCTGCCGAAAATCGCATCTATATCGGTCCGTGAGAGCCAGTCGATACCGTTCTTCAGTACGCCCGGAATCGAGTTGTTGTACTCTGGGGTGACTATCAGCAGCCCATCTGCCGCCACGATCGCCTCCGCTAACGCAGTCACGGTGGGAGGGATGCCCGTAGCGGCTTCATCGTCGCCATTGTAGAGTGGTATGCCATGCAGGGTGTAGGGCGTAATGGTCAGGCCTTCCGAGGCCAGCTCGGCAGCGGCTTTGAGCAGGGCAGTGTTATAGGAGCCTGAGCGCAGGCTTCCTGAAATTCCAACGATATGCGGCATGGTTTCCTCCGATGAAGGAGTGTACCTGCGAGGATACCTGAGCTATCGAGTGTGCCTTATCCTATCTGAGGATAATTCTATGGATTCCCCCGAAAATGCATCCGATGTTGCTATAGAGCATCTCTTCAGGAGATATCCAAGTCGTATGGCAACAAGAATCCAGAGTTATTTCGCTACATCGCCTGGGGGTACTTTGAGGCGAAAGAATATAGGCAAGCCTTTGCCTACCTTTCTACGGTTCTCGTAATCAATCCCAACAACCCTACCTATCTCCGATTACTGCTAGTGCTTCTAGACCGCACGGGATTGAACGATGCAGAGAAGTGTAAAAAGATAACGGACGAGAAGCCGGATAGGACTATCCCCAAAAAAGAAGCCTAGTGATGGGCAGAGTTAAGGTGTATAGGGTAGCAGAGGGGATCAGTGCCACATGGCGTTTTCGGCCATGATAGGCAATACCCGCTTGGCACCATTGACGACCGCATCTAGAGGGTTGCGGACCACACGCACGGAGAAGCCTGTGGACTGAGCGATAGAGGTATCGAAGCCAGGGATGAGCGCACCACCACCGGAGAGGCGCAGACCATTTTGCTGAAGTTCTCGGTGCAGAGAAGCATTAGCGGTAAGCAACGTGTGGATGGTCTGGAGAATCTGGTCGCGCACAGGACGAATGGCTTCTTGAACAACACCTGCGGGGATATCTATTGCATCGGCGCTGGAGTGTTTTGGCAGGCTCACGAAGCGCAACGAAGGTAGCCCATCATTCGGGTACGATAGGGACTCGATACCGACCTCGGATAGTAGTTGAATGGCATCGGTGTCGGAAAGCAAGTAGCCACACCAGCGCTCCACGCCAATCTGCACAGCAGCCCGTAGATCAGCACAGCCTGTGCGACAGGCATGCGATTCCAGTAAGCGACCGCCGCGAATGATGGCGCAATCAGTGACACCATCGCCGATATCCATAAGTAGGGTAGGGCAGTCACTGGAGTAGTTCACGCCATCGCCGAGGGCTGCAGCAACAGGCTCGGGCATGAGGACAACGGCTTCTATTCCCGCCCGTCGGCAGACTTCGCGTACCCGCTCGCGCTCCTCGGCAGACGTATCCGTGGGCGCACAGGCGAGAGCACGAGGCCGTAATACACCACGACGCTTGAGATGATGCAGAACCGGGCGCAGGGTCTCGGCAGCAGCTTCTATATTGACCACCACGCCCTGCGCCAGTGCGGGAGCTGTGGTGCCAGACGATGGACAGGAGAACTGCCACCCACGGCGAATAACCGCGACACGGGTGTTGGCGGTGCCGAGATCGACGGCGATATCGGGATGCCAGAACTGATAAAGACTCTTAAATCCCATGGGACCCTCGCTCCGGTTGTTACGAAGAAACGCTCAGGCTGCTCTGCCAAGCGTTAAACTCCCGGCGATGATGTATGGGGTTATTGTACAGGATTTGTGAGCTGACACGAGAACTCACAGGAAGTGGACTAGGGTAGAGGGCGATACCTGGTTTTACGAAAAAAAGGTATAAATAGCAGTTAAGATTTAATAGCAATTGTATTGCTTGTAAGAGTATTGTCTTTTAAGATAGGAAATTGAAATCTGTGCCTGCAAGCACTCAGTTAGAGCAGGAGCAGAAAAGGGTACAAACAATGAATCTTCGACGATTTCTTATTGCGCTATCCGGCATCGTGGTTGCCAGTGGCGGCAGCATTGCGACCGCTCAGGCGCAGACGGCATTGGATCCGGTGCGCTCCGGGTGGGTGAATGGGCTTGGTTTTTCGTCTTTTAATCCGATCAACCAGAACTATATTGCGGGGCAGTTCTTGCTGGCCGAGTATCGGAACTTCTTTGTATTCGACCTTACCGGAGTGAGCGGTATGATTACCAGTGCTACCCTGGACCTCTACAATCCCACTGCGGCAGTCGATTTCGGCAATGGCTACGCCGGGCAGGCCACGGAAACCTATCGGCTTACTTCCACCAGTATCGCTCCCGGTGCACTCAGCAATAACTTCGGGCTACTCGGTGGACTGGTCACGTTTAGTACCCTGGGTACCGGATCACTGTTTGCCAGTGTTACCGCAAGTTCTGCCAGCAATGGGCAGACCCTTTCCCTGAACTTCAACTCTGCGGGGCTTGCTTATCTGAATGCGAATCGTGGCAACCTGGTAGCGTTCGGTGGGCGAGTCAGCACGCTCAACGGAATCACCAACCAGTATTTCTTTGCCAATACGAATCCCACCGGTACTAACTCGCTCCCGACCACCGCGCCGGTCAAGCTCAACCTGCAGGTAACTCCCGAGGTCCCGGCTGGCGTGCAGGCTGTGCCAGTACTGCTAGCAGTAGCGGGCATGGCACTCTATCAGCGAAGAAAGAAGGCTTCGTAAACTGCTTTCTATAAATCCGATTTGGTGAAATCCACCAAATTGGATTTCTTTATACGTTTCTATAGAGAGATAATACTGGTTTTATGGTAGTTATTTGCTAAAAAATTACACTTGCAATAAAATAGTCCTGGTTTGATCTATGCCAGTGTTGGCAGGAAAGAGAGGACATATCATGGCGCTTTCCCGATGGGGCATTGTAGCTCTGGGAGGTGTGTTTCTATCGTTGATTACGAGCATTCCGGCAAACGCCCAGATTCTCAATGCAGTCGATCAGGGTTGGTTTACTGTTGGGAGTCACAGCAGTAGCAATAATAATTACTTCACTGGGCAGTCTGGCGCAGAGTATCGTAGCTGGTTCGTGTTCGACCTTACCGGGGTCAACAGTATGATTACTAGCGCCTCACTTAATCTCTTCAATCCGAGTGTCGCGACTTCGGGTGGCAATGGCTACTTCAGCCCGGATGCTTCGGAAACCTATCAGGTTACCAGCACTAGCACAGCGGTGGGTATGTTCGGTCCGTCTTACTCTGGCGCACCGGCGCAGGCCATTTTCGACACACTGGGCACCGGCACGCTCTTTGGTATGGTCAATATCAGCAGCGCGGACAACGGCAGTGTAGTAGGGCTGAACTTCAATGCGGCGGGCCTTGCCTACTTGAACGCTAACCTGGGGCAGCAAGTTGCCTTTGGAGGGCGATTAAACTCACTTTCTGGTGGAGCAGACCAGTTTGTCTTCGGATTTACGGGGGATGCGGGGAGTGCTGGGAACAGCCAGGTAACACTGAACCTTACCCAGGGACCTGCTAACCTGACTCCAGAAGTGCCAGCCGGTGTGCAGGCGGTTCCTATACTGCTTGCTGTAGGTGGTATGGCACTCTACCAGCGCAAGAAGAAGCGCGCCTGAGGAGTTGTTTTCTGATACTGGAGCTATTTCGAGGCCCAGCGGCTTAGTTCTAGCTCCAGCTCAGAGATAAGCTCGTGCATCTGCACGATCTCCGTATCACCCAGAAGTAGCTTGCCTTTCTCTAAAGAGGTCGCTGCCTCACTCCGCGCGTTTAGAGCGAGCAGGCTGCGGCACAGCTCCAGGTGCTTCAACCCCTCACGGACTCTATCCTTTGGTTCTAAAGATGCCAGTACGATAACCGACTCTGCCGGGCGACCGCAATGATAGAGCAGATTGCCTTTATCGCGCAGGCGGCGTGGGTAATCCACAGGATCATCGGCGACCAGAGCGCAGTAGGTATCCGATAGCTTCAGGGCACGTGTGGGGTTATCCCCCGATAGGGAGCAGGCAACGAGTGAAAGGAGATATGCCTCGCCTGCTTTATTCGCGAATCAGGGCGCCAGGCCAGCGCTTTCTCAATGCCGCTTTGCTCAGAAACTGGCGCCGTGCCTGCAGGAGAGGGAAGTAGGCAACGAACCATGCGCCCCGTGCGTGGTTGTAGAGGAATACGAGCCAGGAGCGCCATACGATGCGCTCGCTGAAAGAGCGTGCGCTCTCGCGCTTTGTCGCCATAGCGCATTCGCGCCTCCGTTGCCATACTAGCCAGGATTAAAGCCACATCGCCAGCGTCGGCACGGCCATGGCGTAGCAGGCTCTTAAACCCCGCCAGAAGAGTCAACAACAGCAGCGATAGTTCTGCGTTGCTCTCCACACTCCAGAGATCAGTTTCGTTGTAGCGTTGTAGTAGGGCCTCGCGGCTACGCTCCAGCGGTTCCTCGCTCAGAGTTTGCGCCGTTAGCAGAGCTACCTGATCTACTGGAACGCCTAGTGCGAACCCGACGGCATGAAGCTGATCATCGGAAGGGCGGCTATCTCCCATCTCCCACTTTCGGCACAGTGAGCGCGAAACTCCCACGCGCCGTGCCAACTCTTCCTGGGTCATTCCAGAGCGCTGCCGCAAAGCATAAAGAACATCCCCTAAAGAGAGACGTAGGTCCGAGGTACCCTGGCGCTCTAAATGCAGCGCGCGCGGCACTTCCAAAAGGCGCAAACAGGCGGTGCGCTCCTGATCGGTAAGCTGAAGGGCATCCATGACCTCCACTAGCTCCAAAGCGCGTGGCACATGGACCCCGGTCTCCCAGCGGGAGATAGTAGCCTTGCTGATTCCAGAGCGCTGCGCCACCTGTCCCAGGGTTAGATTTCGGCCCTGTCGCAAATTTTTAAGATAGTAACCGAAGTTTTCCATTCTTGAAAAGGCTATGCGAGCGTGCCTTTTCTGGTTCCCTTTAAGGGATTTTCTCACTCTGGGAAGCCTAATTTTGTGAGGGGAAGATAAAAAAAGACGCCAGCTATCCTAGATGGCGTCTAACCGAATCTCTACTGGAAAGTTCCCAAAACTCAACACCCATACTATATCTCGTGTTGGTTTTTCTGAATAGATAGGGCACCAAAAGCGTAACTCGGACTTGGTTTACACGATTACGGGGGGAGGCTGGTTGATCTCCGTCCAGAACTCGGTTAGAGAACGCACCGCCCGGATATAGTCCTCGAAGTCGATGGGCTTGACCACATAGGCATTCGCCCCCAGAGCGTAGCTGTGCTTCAGGTCCGATTCCTCACGTGAGGAGGTAAACATAACAATCGGAATGTCGTGGAGCCCAGGGTCAGACTTGATGCGGCGGAGTACTTCTAAACCGCCAACTTTGGGCAGCTTCAGATCCAGCATGACTAAGATAGGAGCGGCCCCTGTCTTATCCTCTTCTGAGGCGGATTGAAGGAAGTCAAGGGCCTGCTGGCCATCCTTAACCACCACGACTTCTTCGGCGATGGACTCTTCTGAGAACACCTCCAGCGCTAATTCGATGTCGTGAACGCTATCCTCGACGAGAAGTACCTTTCTCATACCCGTGTACCGTTCCTCTCCGCACTGGGGGTGTAATTAAACATTAGATTTTGTGGGGTTTCAGCGTCGTCCGCAGCTTTCGCTCAGAAGATGCAACTCTTATTGTATCAGGCCTGGTCCAGAACCCGTTATAGTTTTAACGTAAACCAATATGGTTCATTCCAGGGGCACCAAAAGCGTAACGGCTTTACAGCGGGCGAGCCATACGAACAAAGGGTAGGTCTGTGCCATCAGGAAGAGTGTTGATGACAGATTCGCAGGGGGTGAATCCGAAGGCTTCATAAAGAGGCACACCCGGCAGTGTAGCCATAAGCTCTATAAGTCTGGAACCCGGCTGCCTGCGCCTCCGTAAGGCAGCGCTCCAGAAGCTGCCTGCCGATACCCCGGCGAGCATGGTCCGGGTGCACAAAAAAGGCGCGAATACGGGCCGGGGCGATAGTCGGATCAAGCTTAGGATCGACAGCAGACTTCATCTGGTTACCACCATAGAGCGTCTGGCGAAAGCTCCAACCACCGCAACCAATAAGCTGGTCCTTCTCATCCATTACCCAGTACGTACCATCGTCGATAAGCTGAGTGTCTACACCGAACACATACGTAATAGCGCCTGTAATCTGCTGCGGCGAGTAGTACCCCGCGCTCAATTCCTGCGCGGATAGAGTAATCAAGGCACTGAGTGCGGGAATGTCTTCACGAGTAGCAAGGCGCAGATGCACAGACTTTTCTATCATAATGCATGAGATGAATAGACGTAGCCTTCTGTCTGGTGTTGCGCTGTTGGCCTCCGGGGCATTTGCAGCCGGAGCCCAATCGCCCCCAAGGACAGTGACTTTTACTCTGCCGAAAGATCCAGGATTAGTGGCACTAAGTAAGCACGATCTGAAGTGGGTGAAGACAGAGAACGATTTCGCACAGGCTGGCAGAACCATGGCTCAGATAGACACCGAGATTGCGCGAAGGGTAGAGCCTATGATTCGGAGACCGCGATTGTCACCTTCGATGTGCCCATTAACTCCAAGCAGCTTCGCTATATTGGCAAGAAGCGCTATGTAGATTTCGATCTGGTGCTGCGGGCCTCCAATGACACGAAACCTGGGGCAGTATTGGATGAGAAGCCCACTTCTGGACGTATGGAGACATCAGTATTGCCGTGCCCGATGACTCTTATGAGAGCCAATTCTATGTGTATAGCATGGCGCGAAGTCTCGAAATCCTGAAATATCGCTACCCGGTAGCTTATCGAAGCCTTCTCGTAACCACGAGGCGCTTCCCAGAGGAAGCCGCAGTCACTGGAGAGCGTTATGTAGAACGCTATGCAAATTGCCCGGCACGTAGGGGGTGGCCATGCGCCAGCCGTCGGAGGTGGCCGCGGCCGCGGTGGGCCGCTGCCAGACGCGTAGGCCTTGGCCTGGTCCATCTGGTCGGACACCGTCTTGCAGTCGGCCATGGAGAGGGCGCCCTTGTGGCTACCGGCGAGTAGTAGTCGACGCTGCCGACGGCGGGGCCGTCGGTCACCGGGATACTCCTCGGTCGGGTGGCACCACCAGGGCACGGCCCGGCCCTGCTCTCGTAGTAGTTGACGGTCTGCAGCATCGCCGACAGCCGCCGAGCACCACCATCGCGACTGCGATCGGTGCGAGCGCACGCCAACGCGCGCGATCTTCCAGGGCCTTGATCATCACGTCGTCCCCCCGTGATCCAGCGAGCGGCCAGCCTTGCACAGATCGATGACGCTCGCGCGCGCGGTCAGGCCCCGTAGTCGACGCCCGTCATGTCGCGGGAGCGCTCGCGGCGTGCGTCGGCGTCGAGCGCGGAGCAGGTCGAGGGCAGATCTCCTCGTCGGCGTGGTTGGCGCGCATGCGGGCCAACCCGTCGGCGTCACCCACCAGATGGCGCATGACGGGTGCGTCGTCGGCGACGGCCACGCTGATCACGGCGGCCGCCTGGTCGGGGCTCACCCCCGTGTTGCTCAGCGTGTGGCCGAACAACTGGAGGAGGAACTGGTACCGACGCGGCGTAGGGGGAGTCGGCAGGGAAGGCACCGCTCTTGCCCCGGATGGGGGTGAGGATGGTGCCGGGACGCAGCACGGCGACGCGGATGCCGAACGGTGCGACCTCGCTCTGCAGGCTCTCGCTGAAGCCTTCGAGGGCGAACTTGGTGAGCGCGTACGCGTCATGGCGGGCGGGCCGACGATCGCGGAGGCCGACGAGATGTTCACGATGCGGCCGCTTCGGGCCTGCACGCGCATGCGCTGGCAGCACCTGCTGCGTGCGTGGCGCACACACACCCATGACGTTGGTCTCGAGCATCGACCTGGTAGGTGTCGAGCGAGGTGTCCTCGACGGCGGAGGCGCCGGTGATGCCGGCGTTGTTCACCAGCACGTCGACCGGCAGCCGCCGCGCAGGATCGGTGGCGAAGGCGTCGGCCGCCGAGTCGTCGGCTGTCGACGTCGAGCGCGATCGGGTGCACCTCGTCGAGGCCCGCCGCCGACAAGCGGCGTCGGCGATGGCCTCGAGGCCCTCGGGCTCGACGCGCGCCGGCGTGCACGCGATGTAGCCGTCGGCGGCCAGCCGCAGCCGCGGTGGCCAGCCCGATCCCGCTCGTCGGCCCCCGTCACCACCGCCGTCGGCGCCGTCAGGACTCCTTGGCGTCCTTCTCGATGGCCTTCTCGTCCGCCTTCATCTGCTTCTTCTCGATCTTCTCGGCGTGCTTCATCGGCGCGGTC
>JASGJG010000023.1:0-222267 GCA_049840835.1 Armatimonas sp.
AAGCGTCGATTTGCCGTGCAAAACAGGTTATAGCCATCGCCGCCCCGATAGATGTTCTGGGCTTTCAGGTTGCCTCTTTTGCCGTTGAACTGCCACATAAGGACCTCTGCAGGTATCTCCAACTTGGTTTGTCGCATCGCTGATATCCTCTCCGCCTTTCCACCGTGGAAGGCTGTACATAGAGTCTATCCAGCGCACCCTTACAGTAGCCTTACAAGAAAAACTAACTTTTGGCAGGGTTCAGAGCGAGGTGTGCCGCCTCTTCCAGGGAGAGCGTAGCTCCCTCTTCCCAGGCTTGCTCGAACACAGCGGGTAGGAGAGCAGCCCGAAGCGCATCGATTTGCCGGGTTATCTCTGGAGCTTCCTGAGGGTTATATGGCATGCCTAGAAGCTCTCGCTCCGTGGCAGTGGCGGCCCAGAGCCGGACAGCGTGCTCGGAGTTTTCTACTGCCCCGGCATGAGCCGCCAGACCTTCCAGGGAGTAAATCATGTGAGAGCGGCTTCCTAGCTCCTTTAAAACGGTGAGAGCTTCTGCAAACAAGGCTTCTGCTTCAGGAAGTCGCTCTTCTTGCAATTCCACAAAACCAAGCGCATTCTGGAGGCTACCCATAGCCCGGCGGTCGCCTAGAGAACGTAGCTCAGGCAGGCACTCTTCGTAGCGAATACGGGCCTCGGTCCAATTTCCTTCCGCCGCCGCAAGATTACCCAGGTTGCGAATGGTGTAGGCCGCCATCCTGAGATCACCCATAGAGCCAGCAAGGCGCAGGCATTCTTCTTGAAGTCGGCGGGCTTCAGGAAAATCCCCCTCCGCCTGAACCACATTCGCTAGATTGCCCGTGGTAGAGGCGATTCCTCTTACGTAATCGAGAGCCTGAAAGGCCTCCAGTGCTTCCGTATAGGTACGGCGTGCGGTAGAGTAATCCCCCTGGTGGTAGGCAATGTTCCCACGATTCGATGTAACCAGAGCAAGGTTATTCAGGCTGGTAGTATCTTGCTCGAACTCCCGATAGATGGCAGCGCTTGCTTCATAAAACCGATGAGCCGCTGCATAATTCCCTATCTCTTCTGAGAGAATTCCACCAGCGCAGAGCACCTCTGCCCATCGCAATGGGTGAGAGGGATTCTCGTGCTCTAGAACCCGATCTATCCAGGTGAGCCCCTCCTGCAGGTATCCCCGGGTTTTCCAGAAGAAACTCAGAGTTCTCACGAATCTTGATCCAAGCTCGGTAGCTGCGAATCGATCCAGGGCAACACGATAGTTTGGTAGCTCTGCTTCAATGCGGTTGTACCGGGCTACTGCCTCGGCATCAACATGGTCATAGCGAATCGCAGTCTCGGTATCAGAGACTGTCTGGTCTGAGGGAAGGGCGCGCTTCAGGTAGTACAGGGCATGTTGGTACTCTAGACGCGAGCGTTCTTGTGGCGTGAGCTGCTCGTCGGCGAACTCCCGTAGCATCTCCAATAGAGAGAAGCGGAGCTCCTGGGAGTCGGATTCATCGGCTACAACAAACGAGGCATTCCGGAGGTGCGACAGGCATTCCAGGGTTCGCCCCGGTGCCAGAAAACCCTCTTCGCCTTCACAGAGCGCCTCGGCTGCCTCCGTGCTCCAGCCACCCCGGAACACAGAAAGTGCGGCAAGGAGTCGGCGCGCATCTGGGGAGAGCAGGGCATAGCCCCACTCAATCGCAGCCCGAAGACTCCGGTGCCGCTCGGAGACACCCTTGCGTCGGGTGACCAGAAGCTCGAAGCGCTGCTCCAGGCGTTCTCGGATCTGCGAGGGCGCGAGCAGGCCAGACCATGCTGCGGCTAGCTCAATGGCAAGCGGCACCCCTTCCAGTCGGGTAACTATCCCTGCCACCGCATCCGCATTGCGCGGAGTTATCTGAAAATCGGGGCGACGATTGCGCGCCCGATCGACAAACAGGCGCACACTGGCAAACTCCAGGAGCTGCTCCGGTGTCCGTTCCGGCTCCGTAGGTACGCCCAGCATGGGCACCGGAAACTCGCGCTCCCCGGCAATACCGAGCGCCTCACGCGAGGTCAGAATAAGAGTCGCCTCAGGTAAGCTCTGGCGCAAGGTTCGGATAACCGCAGCAGCTCCGGTGGGATCCAGCGGGCCGCGCCCCAGTAGCTGCTCCAGATTATCCAGCACCACAAGCGAGTGCCTGCCCTCCAGATAGGCAGCGATCTGCTTCATCGGCTCCTCGCTCGCGTTACGTGGGAGGCGCATCGCATCGCGAAGTGCTTCTGGAATCTGGGAAGCAGTGTTTATCGTCGCCAGTGGTACAAACCAGATTCCGCCGGGCACTCCCGCGGTTACAGTCTGATTCGCCACCTCCAGCGCCAGGCGAGTCTTGCCCACGCCTGCCGGTCCTGCGAGGGTGAGCAGAGATACCTTTTCTTCGGAAAGCTGCACAGCAATGCTCTGCAGCTCGCTGGTCCGTCCTACAAACGACGTAAAAGCAAGCGGGAGATTACTGGGCGGCGGGGCTTCGGTGTGGGGACTCACCGCTACCAGAGAAGCCGTATCCGCGACCTTATCCCGCCCTTGCTCTACCTGAAGCCAGCCTTCGATATTACTAAGAGGCCCTACTCGGGTGCGGACGTGGTCCAGAAACTGTTGTAGATCCTCGTTTTGGGGAGCAAGGCGCAGAGCACGATGCACGTACTCCACCGCAAGAAGCGCCTGTCCGGATTCCATCAGACGTAGTGCTAACTGCTGTATGGCTTCCTGGAAGACACCTGCCAGCCGTTCGCGCTCTCCCAGCACCCAGTCCTCATAGAAACCAGGAAGTAGCTCACCTGTGTAGAGTTCGATGGCGGCGCTCAGCAGCTCGGTATTGTTCTGGTCCGCACGAGCTTGGCGCAATGTTGTCTCAAACTCAGCAACATCGGTAGAGAAGGCCGCTGGATTGAGGCTGACTGTAGTTCGGTCTGCGATAAGCACTAGGCCGAGTGGGGAGGCGCCTGGCGTGGTTGCGGGCACTTCTAGCTGAGCACGCAGGGAGCTGAGCGCTACACTGAGGCTGTTTCGCGCCGCATCCAGGTCACTCTCCGGCCAAAGGACATCGAGAAGGACCTCACGAGGTGTTGCTCTATCCCCATGTAGAGCCAGATAAGCCAGCAGCGCTCCGGTCTTCTGTGTCCGAAACCGGGAGAGAGTCTCTCCTCCCTGATGCGCTCTCAGGCTACCAAAAAGCTGAATCCTCCAGGGTTCCACAGCGACCAGCCTCCCAACTGTCCTGATGCGGTAAGTGTATCACTGCCTGCTATCTCAAGAGGAGCGCCCTTTGTGCCGATAATACGTTTGCTATGGAGAAGGTGCACGAGTTTATTGCCAAGGTTCAGGAGTACGCGGTTTACTACTACGGCCCCGATCAGCCACAACGTATGTGGTACGTGGTGCTCACCGCGTTCCTGGCTCTCTGTATCCCCAAGGGGACTCGCCGCTATGGCGGCATCGGTCTGAGCGTTGGAATCCTGGCGTTCGTGGTCTGGAGCTTCCTGGGCGATGTCTTCAAGCAGACTGCCCCCGATCCCATTACTACGGTACAGGGTTCGCGGCGGCGCTAAGGATACTCTCCGCACCTCGCTTCAAAAGGTCCTCGTAACCCAACCTGGCAATCGAAAATGGATCTGAAGGGTGACCACTGGCGCGAGTCTTTACCAGGGTCTTCCCGTCTAAACTCGCTACCAGTGCGAAGAGGTAGAGAAATCGGTCCGAAGAGATAGCATAGGCCGCCACTGGAGCCGTGCATCCCCCTCCCAGTCTTGACAGGAACGTGCGCTCGCAGATGACCTCGCGCCGAGTATTGTCATGATCACAGGCTTCAAATAAGAGATTGCCGTTCGTGGCATCATCCGCCCGTGTCTGTACCGCTACACATGCCTGGCCCACCTGCGGCAGGCAGACCTCCGGGTCTAGCGACTCCGTAATTCGCCCACCCAAGCCCAACCGGTGCAACCCGGCGCAGGCCAGCACCAGCGCATCTGCCGCGCCTTCATCTAGCTTACGCAGGCGGGTTTCTACGTTTCCCCGAATCTGAGTGAACTTGAGATCCGGGCGAGTATAAGCAAGCTGCGCTACCCTCCGCGCGGAACCTGTTGCCACAAGCGCGCCTTCCGGCAGGTTTTCCAGAGTCTTGTACTTAGGAGAGATCAGGGCATCACGCGGATCGGCTCGCTCGCAGTACGCCGCGATTACCGTCCCCTCGGTGTCGCTAGAGGGCATGTCTTTGGCGGAGTGCACCGCCGCATCTATCTCCCCCTCTAAAAGCGCCCGCTCGATATCTTTCACAAACACACCGCGCCCGGCGGACTGTGCCAGCGGTGTATCGGCAAGCTGAGAGCGATCTCCCTCGGTGGAGATAATCACTATTTCCACAGGCTCTGTGGGAAACCGCTCCTGAAGCTGCTCCTTTACCCAGTTCGCCTGCCAGAGCGCCAGTTTAGATCCGCGTGTACCGATTCTCATCGACGTCGGCGGCGTCCACCACCATCACCGGGGCGAGGGGCATTCATCTGAGCATCCAGAGCGCTGCCTTTGCCTAGGGCGGCATCGGCACTGCTATAGAGTTTCTTCGCATCGGCGTCGGTGGGCTTCTCCAGCGTCCCGGTCAGCAATACGGCATGTGGTACCGGGCGGCTGGGCAGGTTCTTCGCCGTATGGCCCGTGGCCATGATCTTGCCATCGAACACAATACTGGTAGAGAACCCGGAGTCCATAAGGACTGCCTCTTTTACGCCCGCTGCCGCCGCGCCTTTGGCCAACATCTCGGTAGTAATCACATCGCGGCTGGCGCCCAGCACAATGTCACCATTCTCCATGATTCCGAAGAACGCGCGCTTGCGCGGGTCATTGAAGTCACGGGCAGCGAAGGGTTGGATTTCCTCTTTGGTGCGTGCCTTGCTGTCATGCACGATCCAGGCACCTGCTAAGAAGCAGTCGGTCATGTTGGGGGCCAGCGCCTTGGCCGCCGCGTCATCGTTCATGGAGCCAGAGTTGAACGGCACAATGGCCAGTTCTTTATCATCCCAGGCGATAAAGGGGCGGTTCTTGATACGCGGCAGACGAATAGGGTCTTTATCCGCATGAAGCTCCGCTTCATCATGTACCTTGCAGGGGCCGATCATGGCGTTATCTGAGCTTCGTAGGTCCGCATTCACGAAGAAGGTACCGTTCATTCCCGCGGGGGCTTTATAGTCCCGGCAGAACTCGCCGACACTCATACGCCCGGTGGTAGCCGCGCGGGCAGTAAATGGCTTACCACCCTGAATCATGGCGAGCTTGATACCATCAAACTCGCCCGTGACTAAGTGAATCGGCTTGTTGGTGAGAGGTTGGGTCACAATCGCTGCCGGAGCCGCAGTTTCGGCCTCGCGGCACTGCTTCCAGGCGTCTTTGTAGCGAGTGTGTATGTAGCGATCTACCTGAAGAATCCCCGGTGACTCCTCAGCAGGACCGTTCGCCACGGTGAAGGCCATTGTGTAGCCCACTTCTTGAGCTAAGCTGAACGTAACTTCATCGCCACGGCCTTCCGGGTAGGCGAAGTAAGGCACCGGGTGGCCTAGCTGGGATTCCAGCGTCTGCTTGGAGCCCGCCATCTCCTGGCGCTGCACGTAGGAGTCCAGTTTCTCGAATTCGGCGGGGTGACTCTCGGTGTGCGACCCGATAGTGACCAGCCCACCTGCCTCCAGCTCCTTTATCGTGTCCCAGTCCATCTTGGGGTGCGTACCCGATTTATCACCCACAAAGTTGGTATGCACGAACACCGCCGAGGGGATTTTCTTTTCTTTGAGAATCGGGTAGGCCAGATCATAGAAGCCCTGGTAGTTATCATCGAAGGTCAGCACCACAGCGTTGTGCGGAATCGCCGTGCCACGGGTCAGGTGGTCATGGAGCTGCTCCAGGCTGATGTACTGCGCCTGCTCGTTTTCTAAAAACTTTAGAATCTCTTTGAACTCATCTACCGAACAGTCGAACCAGACCGTGTTGCGTCCGCGCTCTTTCACAATGTCATGGAACATGAGCACCGGAACACGAGTGTCCGCACAGCGCGCGGAGAGCGGTGCAAACACTGTCTTATCAAACTTCGGCTCCGGTGTGGTGTCAGGAGCAGGCGTAGTTCCTGGCTTAACACTGGAGGAAGCACTTGGCCCGTTAAAGGCGTCACGCACACGGCTCACGCCACCGGCGCCGAGCACGAACGCCGCAAAGCCCAGCAGCAGGAACACCAGAAAAATCAAAAAGATTCGCACAACACCCAGTATACCGGCCCCGAGGCAGCCAGGGTTTCAGGTGAGTTGAATAGGAGTGCGGAAACTTATGTCTCTTATTTGGCTTTAGTGTCATTATGACTTAAGGTGCCAGAACTATCGCGAACTCCGGGTGAGAGTGTGAACCTCTTCCGAAGTAATTGCGATATCCTCTTCGGACACTACCTCAGGCACCAATTCTTCATCGGTGAGCCGAGAGTCCGCTACAAAATTTCTCACTCCCTGGATATTAGCATGAGTCTCTGCCCAAGGAACTAATACCCAGCACAATGGTAGAAACAGAGAATCAAACAGGACCTGTGAAGCTGTTGGGTGACCATATCGCTTCTGTACAAGCAGAGAGATGGCTACAACAACCACATAGGCAATCGCCCCCTTCCGAACACGAGCGGTCCAGGGATGACCTGGTGCCGGTGGGTCTGAATAGGAGATTGGGTCTCTTTCACGTGCTCTGATTCTTGCTTTCTTATCCGTTAGAAGAGTCTTATCGGATTCCCAAGATATATAAAAAGAAAAAATCAACGTCATCAGCCCAAAAAACCAAAAATAAAACTTTATGTCTGGTACTAGATGGCCAAACCAGATGACAAAAGGCGCAATGCAGAAAAATAAGCCTGCCCATACCCAGAAATAGCGAATCTTGTAGCGTGTATCTGCCGGGTTGGGATTCATGGGAGGACTACAACTTCTTTCTTAAAGAATCTGCCTGACTTAAGTGATAATCCGCATGTACAGCGCAGGCTTCTAGCCAGGCGGCCATTCGCAGCTTAAGGAGCGGCATGGCAGCGGAGGCGGCTTTTACTTTCACAAGGTCCGTGTCGGAAGCCTTGACGTCTGCGGCGAGTAGGCGGGCGTGGGCGTCTTTTAAGCGGGTGCGGGTGGTTTCTATGTTCCAGGTGCCAGAAGGCTCGAATATCTTGGGAACCGGGGTCTTGCCGCCTGCATCGGGACCACACATCGCGATAAACTTGCGCTCGAAGAAGCCTGGTTTCCAGGCTTCCAGAGAACCGAGTTCACTTGTATGCCCTGCGAGAGCGGCCTCTAGCTGCTCGGCTATCTTCTCAGCGGCGAGGGTCAGATGCTCCAGGCACTGGCCTAGAGACCAAGCGGTTGGGGTGGCATTGGCGTGAAGCTGGGCTTCCTCAAGACCACTGAGAAGGGAATCGACACGGGGGGCTACCGCTTTCAGGCGGGCGGTCCAGGAGCGCTCCATGCTAATTGTTCTACCATAGAACGTTGGCGCGCTTAAGTTTGTGGTAGAATCGCTTCCGGGAAAACCACCCGGATGTTAGTATCCGGGCGGCGGCAGCTTCTGATTACCGCCGATATACACTCAGGAGGACTTTCATGGCCTACAGCGTTGTCTCGAAAAAATCGGGTTCCACTTACTATCTGCACGCGCAGACCAAACCGACCAAGAGCGGTACCCGTACTCTCTACTTCTTCTCCAAGACCGTCAAAGAAGGCGCGCTGGATGCTCTGCCCGATGGCTACGTCGTGGTAGAAAGCGATGCCACCGGCCTTCCGCTCCTCAAGAAGGGGTAGGTCTAGAGACCTTTCTCAAAAGCCTGGCGCTGTAGCCGGGCTTTTTTCTTGCCAACTTGCCTGACTCATGATAACCTAACACTCGCGATTTTAAGCGAGAGGCTACCATGGCGAAGAAGAGCGGCGAGAACCGCATTATAATCACGCTCCGCTCCCCCGAGAGCGGTCACACCTATACTACGGTCAAGAACAAGCGTAATGACCCGAGCCGCATTGAGCTCAAGAAGTACGACCCGGTGGTGCGCAAGCACCTCACCTACAAGGAGAGCAAATAATGCCTAAGGCTTGTGCCATCAGTGGCAAGACCGCGATGAGTGGACGTAATGTTCGCTATAACCACGGTGGTCAGTGGGAGCGCCGCGCTCCGAAGACGACCCGCAAGTTCCAGGTGAACCTGCAGACCGTTACCGTGCCTCTGCCCGGCGGCGGCACCAAGAAGATTCAGGTGGCGGCTCGCATGCTGACCTCCCGTAAGTTCAAGGCGATCCTGGCGGGTCACAAGCCCCTGCCCTCCTGAGCTTAAACAAATCTTAAAACCCTCCTGCGGCTCTCGCAGGAGGGTTTTTGTTTTGAATGGTGAATAGGGGCGCGGATGCGCTTCGATGTCCCTCGTGCCGAAGCGTTCGCGGTAGAACGCTTACCGGAGGCTCTGCGCGTGCGTGCGGAGGACCTTTTGCTGCGCCTGCTGGATTCTGAAGCCCTCTATACGCTGGTTGGTGGACTGAAGCCGCTCTCCGCCGGGTTGGAGACAATCAAGGTAGAGGAGCAAGAAACAGAGGCTGAGCGCACGGCGGCGACCCGCCTGGTGTTACCCTCGCTCTCCTGCGGCGATGTGCAGATTGGGCTCTGGCCGCTCTCCCGTAAGTGGGGGCAGGTGAGCTATGTAGACATTGCTGCCTGGTCTGCCCCTTCTGTATCCCGCACTATCGCGAAGTATAAGACCTGCTTTGCGCCACTGGGAATTAACCCCAACACGCCACCGCTTTCTGTGGCAATGCTTTTGGAACGCGCGAAACCGGAGGCAGCCAATCGGGGGCTTGGGCATCTCTACGGTTATCCGGAGCATGCGGTGAATTTCTTCTGCGATAAGAAGCATGGGCGGCTGTGCGATTACTTCGCGGTGCCTACCTATTCCGGGAAGTTTGTCTACGCCGTGCCCAAAGGCGCGAAGCCAAAGCTAGAAGATATCGCCTTTCAGGAGTCTGCGCGGCTGATTCTAGGGGAGTATAAGCGTCGCCGCGCGAAATATATCGGAGAGGGCAAGGCGGGTCCCGCCGAACTATTGCGAGACTGGTTCGATGATGGCAGGGGGCGCTGCTCTCCGAACAACGCCCGTTACCAATAAAATCGAAGCTTACGCTTCGGTGATGGTGATGGACTGAATGGTCACCGGGTTGTTGGGGCGATCCTGCGGGCCTTTGGGGGCGTTTGCAATGGTGTCAATCACTTCTTCACCCGAGGTCAGCTTGCCGAAGACGGTGTACTGCGGAGGCAGTGGGTAGTCCGCGTGCATGACGAAGAACTGGCTGCCGTTGGTGTTCGGTCCTGCGTTCGCCATTGCCAGCGTGCCACGGGTGTAGGGGCGCTTTACCGGCTCGTCCGCGAAGCGATAGCCCGGTCCACCACGACCGGTGCCGGTGGGGTCGCCACCCTGAATCATGAACCCGGCGATGACCCGGTGGAAGATCACATCGGCGTAGTAACCGTCCTTCGCCAGGAAGACGAAGTTATTCACGGTCAGAGGGGCATCATCGGCGAAAAGCTCCGCCGTCATGGTACCCGCGGACGTGACGATGGTCGCGGTGTACTTCTTCGACAGATCAATCGTGAGGGGCGGCGCAGCCGCATACTGTTTGGCCATGTGAGCAGGATACCGCATCCTGCTTCGTGCCCGCGAGTAGGCGTAGCCCGTTAGCGATAACAATCATACTCGCTCCCAGGTCCGCGAAGACCGCCATCCAGAGGGTGGCCTTGCCCAGCAGAGCCAGCGTGAAGAACACCGCCTTGATACTGAGCGCAATGGTAATGTTCTGCGTCAGTGTCCGCCCCACCCGCTTGCTCAAGCGAATGAACTCGGGGACCAGCTGCGGATCATTCCGAAGAAGGGCTACGTCGGCCACTTCCAGCGCGGCGGCGCTACCCTCACCCATAGCGATACCTACCGTCGCCTTGGCCAGCGCCGGGGCATCATTGATACCATCGCCTACCATGCCCACCATCTCATGAGTGCGAATCAGCTCCTCAATCGCCTTCTGCTTTTCTTCAGGAAGCAGCTCTGCACGTACCTCCGATATACCTACTGTACGCCCAATGGCTTGGGCAGCCGCCCTACCATCACCCGTGAGGAGAACACACTGAATCCCCTGTGACTGTAGCGCGGAGATTGCCTCGGCGCTTTCCGAGCGAGGGCTATCCGCCACACCCAGAACTGCCAGCGGAAGGGTCTCGCTGGTCAGAATCGCAGTACTCTTGCCCGCTGCCTCCAATCCTGCCAGAGTGTCTTCGACCTGAGCGTTACAGATAGAGTTTTCATGCACCAGCCGATGGCTGCCAACAAAGTGCCGTCTACCTTCCACACGCCCGGCAACTCCACGACCAATCAATGCCTGGAACTCTTCGACAGGCATCAGAGCGCAATCGTGCGTAGCGCGGCAGTGCGCCACTATCGCGGCTGCTACCGGGTGCTCGCTCGGCGCGTTCAGGCTCGCTGCCAAGTGTAGAAGCTCCTGCGGAGCGTCTGCTACTAGCGGCACCACATCGGTGACTCGGGGCTTGCCTTCGGTGAGCGTGCCCGTTTTATCCCAGGCAATCACCTTCAAGCGCCGACCGGCTTCAAAGAACGCGCCACCCTTAACCAGAATACCTTTCCGGGCCGCTGTGGCCAGGCCCGAAACCAGCGTGACGGGAGTGGAGATAACCAGGGCGCAGGGACAGGCGATTACCAGCAGTACCAGAGATTCGTGGAGCGCCTCACGCCAGGGATCTCCCCGAAGAATCTCCACCAGGCACCAGAGCACCGCCGCAATAACAACAGTGGGGGTATAGACCCGGGCAAAGCGATCGATGAACCTCTGTACCGGCGCCCGCTCCGCCTGAGCTGCCTTAACCGCCTCTACAATCCGATCCAGGTTCGTGTCACCACTGGTGGCTGTAACCGTGAAGACAAAGCTCCCGGTGGCATTTACCGAGCCGGCGTAGACGGACTCACCCACCAATTTAGTGACTGGCAGGCTTTCTCCGGTTATGGCCGCTTCGTCCAGCACAGCATCCCCGGAGGCCAGTTTGCCATCCAGAGGCACTTTCTCACCGGGGCGCACCCGCATACGGGCACCCAGTGGCACCTCGGCCACCAGTCGCTCCGTAAGGCTGCCATCGGGCTGTTCCACCAGGCCCGATACCGGGGTCGCAGAAATAAGTGTTGAGATGGCAGTTCGTGCTCGCTCCAAAGAGAGCGCTTCAATCGTTTCCGATAGAGCAAATAAGAACGACGCCATGGCAGCTTCGGGCCACTGCGCCGTAACAATGGCTCCAATAATAGCCGCTGACATCAGGAAATTGATGTTGAGTGTCAGAGTGCGAAGCGCAGTCCAGCCCTTACGCGCTATTTGCGTGCCGGAGAGCAACAGTGACACTGCCGCCAGTGCAATGACCATGGGAGCCGCATCCGCGTGTATCTTAGTCCGCGCTTCCAGCCACCAGGCCAGTCCTTCCGCTGCAATCGCCAGAGCGCCCGAGACTCCCAGAAGGACCCAGCGACTTGTCGGAATACGCGCTCCTTCGACCGCTTCCCCCTCTGCCAGTGGCTGCGCCGCCATGCCGAGGCCATCCAGGGTAGTTTTGATAGGGGTGGGATCTTCCAATCCATGAGTGACCGTGAGAACTCGATCCATAAGGTTGAAGTCAAGCTTTTCGATACCGGCAAAGCCCTTCAATCCATTACGGATAATCTGCTCCTCCGTAGGGCAGTCCATAGCAGCTACAAAGTATCGAGTTCGGGTCATACTACTATGTTACAGGGCTTCCTAGAATACGTTCCATAAGCAAAGGAATATGCGTCCCAGGAAAGCTAGGGATGGGATGTGTCTGGTTTCCTGAAAGACCTCTCGCACGTTTCATCGCATTTTCTATATGGGGATGAAACTGGTCTATCTGGAGATTGGATTTGTTGTAACTGCCGAGATAGCTCCTTAAAGCTGTCTCCAGCTTGGAGCAAGTATTCATGGTAGTACTCGCGTTAGCAAGATGAAGCCACAGCCAGAGTTCAAAGCAGGGGTTGCTGACCGCTGTTTTATAGCCCTTGTCCTGAGCGCGCTGGCAGACTTCACCTAATTGGTGCCACCGATCTACATCCATGACCAACCAAAAGTCGCCACTCTCAAGTCCCTTATTGGTGGCAAGAAAGGCATCCATCCGGGATTCAATATGCTGTGGTGCCGAATCATTTCCCTCAGTTGCAAGAATCTCTATATCTAAGGTTCCGTTGCGTAGAGGTTTGAAATACTGACTTTCTGTATGCTCCCCTTCAACTGCTAGAACAATCATCAGCGAGTTTGGAGTGCGCCTATTTGCGCTACGAGGCAGGAGCATCAGAAGCCGTGTTCTCTCGTATGGTGTGATAGAAGTTCCTCGGACCTAGCCTGGGAACTCCATTAAACCAGCCACGCAGATAGGCCTTTTGCATATCCGTGCCAGGTTGGATTTTATACTCCACCAAAGAGGCTAGTTCAGAAGCACCGGTCTTATTCTTTGTCACCATCCAGACTTCATCACGTCGTAGTAAGTCATCTTCTAAAAGATTGTCATTATGTGTGGTAAAGATTAATTGATTTTCGTTAGTTGTATTTTGCATCCAGAACTCTGCCAGGAATCGTACTAATCCGGGATGCATGCTAAGTTCTATTTCGTCTATAAGAACTGTTCTGGGCATTTCGGTGAAGCTCATTAAATTCTCCCACATTTCTATTAATCTGATTGTCCCGAGTGATTCTTGGTGTTCATCAAACCATTCGTTCAAATGTTGGAATTGAAATTTAATTTCCTCAATTTTTTTTGTTTCTGAATTAAATTTTAATCTTTTTCTTGGACCGTTTTCAATTATTGAAAAAACAAAATCAGAATTAGAAGACATAAATGATTGCATAGATTCGTATTCTCGTGTCATATTCACTGCTTCTGGAGATATTCTGATTTCGGATATTCCTGTGTCAGCATTCATTACTAATCTGGAAAGACTCTGTATGTTTTCATCGTTGATTCTATACATTAATATACCTTTTGATTCTGGATAAAGGGCATCAGGGATTATTAAATTTACTTGGAACCATGACCATACATCAAGTGCTTTTTGAATGTTTTTACTTGCAAGTTCGATTAGAAATAGTTGATTCTTCCTGGTTCCTTTTTTGATGAAATTCAGGAATTCTGCATCTCCTCCAAGTTCGTTAATTTTATTATCATTGAAGTCTATTGTGTCCTGTTCTTCATCCGATTTTCGACAAAAGAAATTATCATTTGTATTAGTGTTGGTAAGCCATTCGGAAGTAATGTTATCTGTGTTATATGTGAACCCATAAGTGTAAATATTAGATTTTACTGATATGATAAATTCAATGAAGGTGTCTTTGTCCTGAGATTTTGATAAGGAAAAAGGCATATAAGGAATTGGATTATTTATGCCTATTCCATTGTTAATAAGTGCTTTTGCACTATGGATTGCTGCTAGTAAGTTGGACTTCCCCGATGCATTGGCTCCATAAATAGCGGCGATGCGAAGTACGCTGATGTCCTCATTGATTTTGACAACTCGGTCTTCGTGCCCTGGTTCCTCCGGTGAGGCAAGCATGCTGAAAGTGGTCTTTTCCTTGAAAGAGAGAAAGTTCCCGACCGTAAACTGAATCAGCATAATTCTAGGATACCGGATGCCTTTCACTTCCGCATGGGAGCATCTTAGCGTAGTATCTTTAGCATGGAGATAGACTACGCCGCCTCTCTCACCCTCGCCAGTGACCCTACCACGCCCGCCAATACGTTAGAGCGTCTGTGGATGTCTATGGGGGCCGGAACCGGTCAAGTATCCCAGGAAGGCAATCGGGTGATGGATGCGATAGCCCGTAACCCGAACCTGCCCGCCAAACTCGCTCCCGCCTGTCTGGGATTTCAGGCAAAAGCACTATCAGAGAACCCTGCCCTGCCACTCCTGATGCTGGAGTGCCCGGATATTGCCCAACAATCTCCCGTGGAGCGCTTGCTACGCACCCTTCGCCGTTCCGATACGCCTACCGAAGTCGTGCGCCTGCTGGCACAGCATCAGAGACCAATTATCGCTGAAGCCGCTCGCTTGCATGTCTCTCTTGCTGGAGAGCTAGCCGAGAACGAAGTCGAGGCCGAGCTACGCAAAGAGCTGGAGGCAGTGCCTGCAGGGGGTAAGGAAAAACTGCAGCAGCTTCATGACTGGGGCTTGGTTCCTGAGTGGGCGGTTAAGAAACATAAGCTCAAGCCCGCCTCCGAGCCACAGCTACCCGCAAAAGGCTGGAATTACTACAACCACAGGCGTGTGCCCGAGACTCTGCCAATAACGGAACTGATAGCCAGCTATCGCCGGGGGGAGTATCGCCCCATAGACTTTTTGCACCGTGAGGACCTCCCGGAAGAGTTAAAACGAGCCTCGGTAGCGGAGAACCTGGGGGATGCCACGAGCGCGCGGGGACTTGTGATGGTATGTGGGATAGCAGAGATGTGGTCTGCCAAACGGCTCCATGAGCATGCGCTTTCCCGAAACTGGCTCAATCGGTTGGGAGTTGCTTTAAACAAGCAAACGCCGGAGAAAGATCTCCAGCGTTTGCAAAAAGATGCGAACCGTGTGGTTCGTGGGGCGGCTACTTACCGGGCCAGCGCAAGTCGAGGTTTCGGGCAGCCTGAACCTCATCAATCCGCTTGACCGGGGCAGTGTGTGGTGCGGTCTGGATGATTTCGGGATTGGTCTTCGCCTCCTCCGCAATCTGCTCCAGCGCGACGATGAAGCTGTCTATCGTCTCCATGCTTTCCGTTTCCGTCGGCTCGATCATGAGGCACTCGGGCACGATCAGCGGGAAGTACATTGTCGGCGGATGGAACCCGAAGTCGATAATGCGCTTGCAGACATCGAATGCCTTCACACCAGTCGTCTTCTTGAACTCGCCCAGGGTGAAGATCGCCTCGTGCATGGTGACCTTGTCGTACATCACCGGGAAGGTCTCGCCGAGCTTCACGCGCACATAGTTGGCGTGCAGCACAGCGTTCTCACTGATTTCGTGCAGCATCTCGCGCCCGAAGTGCCGGATATAGGCATAGGCGCGCACCACGGCCAGGAACGCGCCGGTGTACGGGCCGACCTTGCCCACGGAGAGCGGTCGGTCGTATTCCAGGCTATAGGTGCCATCAGAGTTCTTCACGGCAAGCGGCACGGGCAGGAACGGTTCCAGAATCTTGTTCACGCCCACCGGACCGGAGCCCGGGCCACCACCACCATGGGGCACGGAGAAGGTCTTGTGGAGGTTCACGTGCATCACATCGAAGCCCATGTCTCCAGGGCGGGCGGTGCCCACCAGCGCGTTCATGTTCGCGCCATCGCAGTACATCAGGCCACCGGCATCGTGCACCAACCTGGAGATTTCAAGGATATCCTCCTCGAACAGCCCCACGGTGTTCGGGTTGGTGAGCATGAAGCCCGCCACCTGCCCCGCATTTTTCTCTAGCCTGCTCTTTCAGATGCGCCATGTCGGTAAGACCGCGCTCATCCGTATTCACATCCACCACCGAGTAGCCGCAGCGGGCAGCGCTGGCGGGGTTGGTGCCGTGGGCGGCGGTAGGCACCAGCACCTTCTTACGGGTCTCGCCGTCGCCATTGTGCACATGATAGGCACGAATCAGCATCAGGCCGAGTAGCTCGCCATGGGCGCCCGCCGCGGGTTGGAGGCTGACCGCATCCATGCCTAAAATATTCGCCAAGTCGCTCTGCATGTTGTAGAGCACTTCCAGCGCTCCCTGCAGCGTGTCTTCGGGCTGGAACGGATGCACTCTTGCGAAGCCGGGCAGTCCTACCGCCTGGTCATTGACCTTGGGGTTGTACTTCATGGTGCACGACCCCAGCGGATAGAACCCTTTGTCTACGTTGTAGTTCAGGTTCGAAATACGCACAAAGTGCCGCACCACATCCGGCTCCGCCAGCTCAGGCATGGGCAGCTCGCTCCGCAGGGCCACGCCCGGCAGCAGCTCACTGGCTGGCTTCTCCGGCACATCGCAGGCAGGAAGCTGTACACCCACGCGCCCCGGCTGAGAAATCTCGAAGATTGTTGGCTCTAAAATCTTGCTCATGGTTATTAGTGCGCTCCTGCCAGTACGCTTATGAGCGCATCAATCTCTTCTTTGCTGCGCTGTTCGGTGACACAGAGGAGCATGGCGTTGCCCAGCTCAGGGAGCGGAAGTCCGCCCAGGATTTCGGCTTCCAGCAGCGTCTTGTTCAGGGCTACCGGGTCGGAGGGCGTTTTCACCACGAACTCATTGAAGAACGGGCCGGTGTACGCCAGGGAGTAGCCAGGAATCTGCGCAATCTGCTCGGCAGCATAGTGCGCTTTCTGCAGGTTCAGGTTCGCTACCTTCGCCATGCCGGTCTTGCCATAGGCCGCCATGTAGACCGTGGCGGCCAGAGCGAACAGTGCCTGGTTGGTACAGATGTTACTGGTGGCCGTATCACGCCGAATGTCCTGCTCACGGGCGCGCAGGGTCATCACGAAGGCGCGGGTGCCTTCGGTGTCGGTAGTCACACCCACAATACGCCCCGGTATACGGCGCAGGAACTCCTTGCGGCAGGTGAATACACCCAGCAGGGGACCACCGAGCGCCGGGAAGACACCCAGGCTCTGCCCTTCGGCCACACAGATATCCACGCCACAGGCACCCGGCGTTTCTAACAGACCCAGTGCGATGGGATTCACTGTTGCTACTAACAGCGCATCGGCTTCATGGGCGGCATCGGCGAGGGCTTTGAGGTCTTCGATGACGCCGTGGAAGTTCGGAGACTGGACGACTAAGCAGGCCACGCCTTCGGGGATGCTCACAGGAAGCTGACCGGTACTGGCGTCGGCATCCACCGTGACCAACTCGATACCCAGCGGCAGGCTGTAGGTTTCGATAACCTGGCGGCAGCTGGGGTGCAGGGTAGACGGCAGGGCGACCTTCTTGCGCTTCTTGAGGTCGCAGGCCATGATGACCGCTTCAGCCAGTGCCGTCGCACCGTCGTACATGGACGCGTTGGAGACATCCATGCCGAAGAGCTGGCAGATCAGGCTCTGGAACTCATAGATGCTCTGCAGCACACCCTGGCTGGCCTCAGGCTGGTAGGGTGTGTAGGCCGTGTAGAACTCACTGCGGGCGCAGATACTGCTCACAATCGGCGGCAGGAAGTGGTCGTAGATACCCGCGCCTAAGAAACAGGCGTGGGAGTCCATGGTCACGTTCTTGCCGGAGAGTGCCAGCAGGTGCTTGCGGAGCGAGATGTCATCTAGCGCGGGTAGCACTTCCGAGAAGTCAGCGGCATCCCGCACGGCCTGCGGCAGGTGAGCAAAGAGGTCGGAGATGCTCTCGACCCCAATCGCCGCAAGCATCTTCTTCTGAGCCGCCTCAGACGACGGTATATAACTATTCAATGCGTCCTACTCTCCGATTTCCGACTTGTAACCCTCGGCGGTGAGGAGAGTATCCAACTCAGAGGCGTCCTTTACACGGACCTTGATCAGCCAGCCGCCTTCATACGGCGCATCGTTGATACTAGCTTCGTTGCCCGAGAGTTCGGAGTTGGCCTCAACTACCTCACCAGAGAGAGGGGAGTAGAGGTCGCTCACGGCCTTGACCGACTCGACTGTGCCGAACACATCGTCGAACGCCAGCACGCGGCCCGGCTCGGGTAGCTCCACATAGACCACATCACCTAGCTCTTCTTGAGCGTGGTCGGTGATACCAATGGTGGCGATGTCGCCCTCTACCTGGACCCACTCATGCGACTTGCTGTACTTCAGCCCAACGGGAATGTTGCTCATAGTTCTTCTCTCAAAATCAGACGTTTTTGTAAAACGGCATTGCCGTTACGACAGCCGCATGGCGCTGGCCGCGAATCTCTACCTGAAGCGGTGTGCCGGTCTTGGCAAGTGCCGCAGGAACACGGGCCATAGCCACTCCCTTTTGCAGGGTCGGCGAGAACGTGCCCGAGGTTATCTTGCCGCAAGGTTCGGCGGCATCTGGCGCATAGACCAGATACTCCTCGCGGGGGATACCACGCCCTTCCAGCGTGACACCCACCAGGCGATTCGGCTCAGAGGCTTTCAGCGCTACCAGAGCGGGCTTGCCTAGGAAGTCCGCGCCCTTATCCAGTTTAGTCACCCAGCCCAGGCGGGCGGCGTAGGGATTTACAGAATCGTCCATCTCGTGACCGTAGAGCGGCAGGCAGGCTTCCACCCGCAGGGCATCGCGGGCGCCCAGGCCACAAAGTACGGCTCCTGCACCTACCAGCGCATCCCAGAGCTTCGGGGCATCTTCGGCTGCACAGATAAGCTCCGCACCATCTTCGCCCGTATAGCCCGTACGGCACGCCGTGACCGGGATTCCAAACAGCGTGGTCTCACCCAATGAGAACCGGGCTAGCGCGGCGACCGATTCTCCCAGCAATTCGATTGCCTTCGGACCCTGCACGGCCAGCAGGCAGGTTTCATCGGAGCGGTCCGTGAGCGTGGCATCGAATTCCTCTATCTGGCTGCGGAACCAGGCAAGGTCTTTGTCTCGATTGCCAGCGTTAAAGATCACCAGGAACTCGGTGTCTTTAATCCGATAGACAATGATGTCGTCGATAATCCCCCCGGCTTCGTTGCACAGCAGGCTGTACTGCCCCTGAGAGTCACCGAGTTTGGAGACATCGTTGACAGTCACATGGTCGAAAAACGCGGCGGCATCAGCGCCGACCACGTAAGCACGACCCATATGCGAAACATCAAAGAGGCCTACTCCTTCACGGGTTGCCTTGACTTCCGCCACCACACCAGAGTACTGAACTGGCATCTCCCAGCCAGCAAATGGGACCATGCGCGCATTGGCGGCAACATGGGCGTCGTAGAGCGGCGTACGCCGCAAATCTTCAGACATTCCGGCCCATTGTAGCATGTCAGTGGCTGAATTTGGGACTGTCTGCATGTTGGGTTTTTTCTCTTCCACCGACAATCACCCGCATGGAAGTGAGGACGGTGGATGGCGCGGCGATTTCGGAAGAAATAGGCGCTTTCTTCGGCGCAGAGCATGATGCTCTGGTCGCCGAGGCAGACTCCCTGTTGAGTGTGGGGCGTGCCAATGAAGCCACTGATTCGGTTACCCGGCTTCGTCTCAGTTACCCACAGAGTCCACAGACAGCGAGATTAGTAGAGCGCCTGAAAGTAGTTTCTCAGGCCGACACCTACTGGCGTAAACAGGGAGGCAACAACGATTTCCTCAGCTTATTCGGACAGGCCAGCACCGGGGCATTTACTGTGGGGGCTGGAGTGGCACTGGCAGCGGTAGGGGGAGTATTCACTCTCTTTGGTGCCAAAGCGATGCTATTAGGAGAGTTCGCTTCCGGCCTATTCCAGGTCGCTATTGGGATAACGCTTTTATGGGCCTGCTGGGCGATTATCCGCAAGGGCCAGGGGCGGGCATAGTACAATCAGGCTCGTGGGACACCATAGTGTAACGAGCGAAGAAGAGACAGCAACCGTGGCGGCAGAACTTGCCACACGCCTGAAGCCCGGCGATGTTCTCTGTCTACGGGGCGATTTAGGCGCTGGAAAAACTACCTTTACTCGCTACTTAGTCAAAGCCCTCGGCTCACGCGCGCCAGTAAGTTCCCCCACCTTCACACTGGTACACGAATACGAAGGCGGGCAAATGCCCATAGCCCATATCGACTGCTACCGGCTTGGCGACGATAGAGAGTTTCTGGACGCTGGACTGGGCGAGTATCTGAACTCCGATGATTGGCTCACCATTCTGGAGTGGCCCGAGCGAATCGAAGATTTGCTTCCTGAGAATCGCATCACAGTCTGGCTGCGGGATACGGGGCCGGAGAGTCGTGAGATTGAGGTAGAAAATTGACCTCCCCGTTTTACCTCCCCCTTGGAGCGCGCTTCGCGCTTCCGTCCCCTCCGGCTACGCGAAGGGGAAAAATCACCACAAGTGCTTCTGCTTAAAGCTTGCCTGTGGCAATACACTGCTCTCCCCCTCCTCGCAGGCTCAGCACCCCCTCCCTGACTTCGGCAGCGAAGCTGCTTGTAATGCCGCTGCGCGGCGGGGAGAGGGTTACAGACATTCGGAGTTAGGCGCTTTGCCAAAGACCGGCGCTAAGATTAGCACCTGTGGTGATTTTCCCCCTTCGCCCGAACGAAGTGAGGATAAGCCGGAGGGGGACGGAAGCGCGAAGCGCGCTCCAAGGGGGAGGTCAAAGGAGGAGGTATGCTAATTCTCGCATTGGATACCTCTGGGGATATCTGCTCCGTTGCTGTTACAAACGAAGGCAAGTTGCTTTCCGAGTACAACTTCGCGCATCAGCGAAAGTTGACCGAGCGAATTCCTGGCATTGTTGATTTTGTGGTGAAAGATGCGGGCACATCACTGAGTGAGATTGAAGGCTTTGCGGTGGGCATGGGGCCAGGGAGTTTCACGGGTGTGCGTGTGGGTGTAACCATGGCGAAAACCTGGGCCGAAGTTCTGCAGAAACCGTTCAGTGGGGTTTCCAGTTTAGAGGTATTAGCTGAGAGCTATGGCGTAGGAGCAGGGCTGATTATAGTGCCCTTTGTGCTTTCCCGCGCTGGAGAGGTGATTGCAGCGGCCTACGATCAGGGGGGGATTGTATGCGGCGCGCCTCAGGTCGTACCTACGGCTACGCTCCCTGCTTGGGGGCAGGAGTTCCAGAAAGATCAGCCCGGTAGCACGCTTGTCTTTGTGAGCGAGCAGATTACGCTGGTACCTGATTCCACGGAATGGCGACGTGCTCAGGTCTTTCCCCATGCCAGCGTAATAGGGAAGCTGGCGGGTGTAGACGGCTGGTGCGATGACCCGGCAACTCTGAATCCTCTTTATGTGGCTCCACCGCCGATTCGAGGCATGGCGGTATGATGAGAATCTATGCTCACTCGCCGCATTATTCCCTGCCTGGATATTAAAGAAGGTCGCGTAGTCAAAGGCGTCAACTTTGTGGGGCTGCGCGACGCAGGCGATCCGATTGAGCTGGCCCGAGTCTATGATGCTCAGGGCGCGGATGAGCTGGTGTTCTTAGACATTACCGCCAGCGCCGAGAAACGCAGCCTTATCTTCGATCTGGCGGCCCGAGTGGCGGAGGAAGTTTTTATTCCGTTTACCGTTGGCGGCGGCATTTCCAGTGTAGATGATGTACGGCGCATGGTGGCGACCGGGGCAGATAAGGTCAGCATCAACTCGGCGGCGCTGAAGAACCCCGAACTGATTACCGAAGCCTCGGAGCGATTCGGCAGTCAGTGCATCGTGGTGGCTATCGACCCCAAGAAGACCGGCAATACGCCCTCGGGGTGGGAAGTCCATGTGCATGGCGGGCGTACTCCCACCGGGGTAGACGCACTTGCCTGGGCGGAGGAAGTCGCCAACCGAGGAGCGGGCGAGATTCTGCTGACCTCTATGGATGCCGATGGCACAAAGAATGGCTACGACCTCCCCCTCACCCGTGCTGTGGCCGAGTGCGTGCCGATTCCAGTGATCGCCTCCGGCGGCGCGGGCACCCCGCAGCATCTGGTAGAAGCACTCTCCGAAGAGGGTAGGGCAGATGCCGTGCTCCTGGCCTCCATGCTGCACTATGGGGAGTGGACCGTGGGTGGGCTGAAAACGGAGCTCGCCCAGGCTGGAGTGCCCGTTCGAAGCCTGCCTTAGAAGCCCGACCCTGAAAGGGCCGGTCTGCGTATAAGCGGACCTCCGGCCCGGCAATCAGAATAGAAGCTATCTGTAATGCCACACCCCGGAGGGGCGCTTCTCTTGAGACCGGTCCTTTTAGGGCCGGGAATTACAGGCCAGGTCTTTAACGAAAGCCCCCGAAGCGCTATACTGAGGGCGGTATGGATTTCGACGAACATAGCCTGCGGGTGCTGGAGTTCGCACAGATCAGCGAGAAGCTGGCAGAGCGAACGGCGTGCTCGCTGGGAGCGGAGCGGGCAAGAGAGCTCTTACCTACGCCATTGTTCGCGTTCGTCACGGAGCGTCAGCAGGAAACGGCGGAGGCCGTGCGGATTTTAGATGACCACGGTGCGTTTCCTCTAGGGGGCATCCATGACATTCGCCCCTACCTAGTCCGCGCCGGAATCGGGCAGAATCTTACCCCCCATGAGCTGTTAGATACAGCCTCTACCTTAGATGGCTGTGTGCGGCTGAAGAACTTCCTGCTGCGCCACGCCGAGAAAGCGCCGCTACTGGCGGATAGAGCCAAAGCTATCTCGGAATTTCCTCAGTTCCTCTCCGATATCGAGATGTCGTTGTCCCGGTCTGGAGATGTGCTGGACTCAGCTTCTCCAGCATTGGCTTCGGTGCGCAGTCAGATTCGGGTGCAGCTCAAACGCATCGATGAGAAATTGACAGCTATTTTGTCGTCTTCGACCACGCGTGGCATGCTCATGGAGACCACGGTGGTCCTACGTGATGGCCGCCGTTGTCTCCCCGTGAAAGCCGAGTTCAAGCGTGCTATCGGGGGTATTGTTCATGACCAGTCGTCTTCCGGGGCGACTCTTTTTATTGAGCCTACCGTGGTGGTGCAGGCCAACAACGAGCTACGGCAGCTTGAGGCGGTCGAGATGCGGGAGATTGAGAAAGTTCTCGCAAGACTCACCGCTCACTTAGCTCGCAACGATACCAAAGTCTATTCCAGTGTGGAAGTAGCCGCAGGCATGGATCTGGCGAGCGCGAAAGCTAAGTTGGCCTATGACATGAAGGCCGTGGCCCCGGTGCGCAATCAGAAGGGCATCATCAAGCTGCGCGATGCCCGCCATCCGCTCATTAACCCGGATGACTGCGTACCGATTACAGTGACTTTCGGTGAAACGATCAAGGCGCTGCTAATTACCGGGCCGAACACGGGTGGTAAGACCGTCACGCTAAAGACCGTGGGGCTGCTCACCCTTATGGCGCAGTCCGGGCTGTGGATTCCGGCAGGCTCCGGCAGCGAACTGGCCCATGTGGAGCAGGTCTTTGCGGATATCGGTGATGAGCAGTCTATTGCCCAGAGCCTCTCTACATTCTCCGCGCATATACGGAATATCGTCCGGATACTCAAGTCCGTAGGGCGGCGTGCTCTGGTGCTCTTAGATGAAGTAGGGTCTGGCACCGACCCTGCGGAAGGCGCGGCGCTGGCTCGCGCAATTCTCTCTGACCTGCTGGCCCACGATGCCCGCATTATCGCCACCACGCACTATGGAGAGCTGAAAGAGTTTGCCTATTCCCGCGAAGGTGTCGAAAACTCCGCCGTAGAGTTCGATTTAGAGACCCTACGCCCCACGTATCGACTACTGCAGGGTGTGCCGGGTAGCTCCAATGCGCTGCATATTGCCGGGCGCCTGGGTCTGCCGAAGCGGGTCTTAGAGGCCGCCCGAGGCGGTCTTGGGCAGGACGCCATGGACAGCGCGCAAGTCATGGTGAAACTGGAAGAGGCGCGCCGCGTGGCCGATGATGAGCGCCGCCGCGCCGAGCGCCTGGCCCGTGAGATGGCCGAGCTGAAAAATCAGTACGAAGCCCGCTTGCGTGATTTAGAGACCCTGCGCCGCGAGGCCAAATCCCGCGCTACTGCCGAAGCGCAAGACATTATCCGCAAGAAGACCGAGAAGATGGACAACATCATCGGGGAACTGCGGCGTGTGGGTAAAGAGGGGCGCAAGACTCAGTCGGCGCGTAAGAAGATGAAAGACGCCGCCGACGAAATGATCGGCGGTATCGGGTACGAGAAAGACCCACTCCCAGCGGACCTCAGTGGCTCAGTGCCCGTAAAACTCAAAAAGGGCGAGCGTGTGAAGGTTGTCAGTCTGGGTGGAGCCGTAGGCGAGATTCTGGCCGATGCGGAGAGTCGGGAAGCCCAGGTGCAGGTGGGGGCGCTCCGAATCACCGTTCCGTTTTCGGCGCTGCGTACATTGAATGGCGCGGAGATTGCGCCGGAGCTTCCGAAGCCGGCTCCCAAAAGAGCGGGCAAGTCTATCGGGTTGGACAAAGCCACTACCATGGCCTCCGAGCTATCACTCATCGGGCTGCGCACGGATGCTGCGCTGCCCCGGTTGGATAAGTACTTAGACGATGCCCTGACCGCAGGTGTCTCGCAGGTTCGTCTGGTGCATGGCAAGGGTACGGGCGCTCTTCGCAGAGCCATCTGGGAAAACCTGAAAGATGATGCACGGGTGCAGTCCTACGCCCTGGCCCCAGAAAACGAAGGTGGCGCAGGCGCTACTATCGTCGCACTCCAGCAGTAAGTCCTCTGGCGTTACGATGTCGTAACGCCGACCCTGTACCGTGGACTATACATGAGTAGCCCGACGCTGACCCTTGCGAAAACAATTCCCGATGCCATGAAGCATACCCCGGTACTGATACTGCATAAGGTGCTCTGGACCCTGAGGGCAGACTACCCGGCACCGCATGGCACTGTCTACTTGCGCTTCTCCGTGCAGGAGAGTGGAGAGGACTGCCTGGATATCATCACCTCCCAGGGACGAATCCTTCAGCGGCTGATGGATACACCCTTCTCCTTGAGGGTGCCGCCCCGTAAGCTCCAGGCGGGCTGGCTCGCGCTGGGGAGAACCACTGCGCCACTTCTGCGCTGGGAACAGCTACCGCCCGGAGAGAACTACCCTGCCCCTTATTTCCTGGCGTTCCCCGATGGCTTTGCTGGGCTCTGTACACTCAGTGAGGCCTATGAGCGCAAGACGACCTATGCCTGGAATGGGATTCGCTTTGTAGAGGCGAAACAGAAGAACGAGCCTGATGTAACTATATGTAGCGAGCCTCGAATCTTCCCTAAGTCAAAATCAAGTATGGGAGCGCAGACCCGCTTTGCTGCAGCAATTTACGGCGGGCGTCGCTACATGTTGCGCTGGGGCCAGACCGGCATGCGCTACTGGTTCGAGGTACTGGATAGCAAGGGAAAGCGCCTGGCGCTGCACTGGCTGAAGGATGATCTGGCAGGTACATCTCGCTCCACATTGGGGGCGATGTGGCTGGATGAAAAACGGCATGAGGGGTTGGTATTAGAGGCGCGAGACTCGGATTTAGTGCGACTCTATGTATTCACAGACGATTTCGGAAAGCTGCTCTGCACCCAGAGCTTTGATGATAGCTCCAGCAGCATAGCCGCGACCACGGTGAGCTTCGATAGAGATAAACGTGGACTGTTAACCGTAAGTGAGAGCTATTCAGAGCGGCCCGATGAAGAGGGACATGGGGGCACTAGCTCCGAAACCAACTATGTATGGGATGGTCACAGCTTCGTTTCACGGGAAAAGGGCTGATTTTTAAAGAATAAACTGCCATCTCTATATTCTGGAAGGGATGGCAGGATGCAATAAATTTTGCAATAATGCCGCAGATTTTGTCAGAATCGCGTTTCTCACCCGTTATTAAGAGTAGAGGGTGATGATGTTCAGGAGGATGTGGTGAAGAATCCTTTAGAGAAGCTGACGCGCCGGGAGCAATATGGGCTCACTGGTTCTGTAGTGATACTTGTAGGTATTGTGCTGGGGAGCTGGGGGTGTAACCGACTCAGCCCACCGCCGCTGGCGCCCACTATGCAACTATCTCAGGCTGGTGGGGCAATTCCGCTGACCCCAGAGCAGGCTACTCCAGCCCCTTCGCCGAGCGCCACTCCTCTGCAAGAGCTAGTCGTCCATGTCACGGGAGCGGTAAAGAAGCCAGGGATATACAAGTTCAGAAATGGGCAACGTCTCTATGAGGCTGTGGAAAAGGCTGGAGGCTTCCGGGCAGATGCCGCACAAGAAGCCCTGAATCTGGCAGACAAGCTGCGTGATGCAGATCGGCTCAATGTACCTGTGAAGGCGGCCCCGGCTACACCGGCACCACATATCGCTCGTTCAACCGGTCGAAGAGAAATTGTCACTAGGATTCCGCCCGCGCCTGTGCAGGTACTCGCACGTCCCTCTGAGGGCAGAGTAATAGGCATGAGCGCGGCCAGTAGCAGCAGTAGGGGTGACAATAGCGGTAGCGAAGCGCCTGCTCCCGGAGAATCGAAAAAGGGCTCTGCGGGTGAGGCGAAGCCGGGCAAGATACACAGCCCGGATGAGGGCACGGTGAACATAAACACCGCAGATGAATCGGAGCTTCAGCGTCTACCAGGGGTAGGACCGGCTATTGCCGGGCGGATTCTTAGCTATCGGCAAGAAGTCGGGCAGTTCCAGACGCTAGAGGATCTTAAGGAAGTGAAGGGTATCGGGGAGAAGACCTTCGCCAAGCTCAAGCCATTGATCACGATATAATTCAGGCCATGTCTCTGACCCCCCACGATGTGTTACAGGTTGGTGCGCTTGCCCGCCTGAGCCTCGACGATGCCGAAGCGGAGCGCATGACTCGCCATTTAAACGACCTTCTAGCCCAGTTTGACAGCCTGACACAGCTAGATACGGCAGGAGTGCCGCCTACCAGCCATGCGGTACCTGTGACCGCGCTGTTGCGCGACGATGTGGTGAAGCCTTCGTTACCCCGTGAGGAAGTGCTGCAATTGAGTGAGCATGTAGACGAGCAGTTGGGTGGGTTTATTGTGCCGCAAGTGCTTCCCGGCGATGGAGGTGGCGCATGAGCACCAACTGGACCGAACAGAGCGCCGCAGCCATTGCCGCTGCTGTAAAGAGTAAACAGGTTACCGCCCGCGAGGTCGCCGAGGCGTTTCTGGCGCGTATTGAGGCCATTGAGCCGAAGATTCAGGCGTTTCTGAAAGTCACTCCGGAGAAGGCGCGGGAGCAGGCAGACGCGATAGACGCACGAATTGCCGCAGGCGAAGAGGTCGGGGCGCTGGCGGGTGTGCCTGTGGTGCTGAAAGATAACCTGACCACGCGTGGTATTGAAACCACCTGCGCCAGCAAGATTCTGCAGGGCTTTGTGCCACCCTACGATGCTACGGTAGTCACGAAGCTAGAGCAGGCTGGAGCGGTCTTTGTAGGTAAAGCGAACTTAGATGAGTTTGCTATGGGCTCTAGCTGTGAAAACTCGGCCTACTTTCCTACTCATAACCCCTGGGATACCAGCCGGGTGCCGGGTGGGTCTTCCGGTGGTAGTGCGGCGGCTGTGGCTGCCGATTTTGCGCCGCTAGCACTTGGGTCGGATACAGGTGGCTCTATTCGGCAGCCCGCCGCGCTCTGTGGGGTGCTTGGGCTAAAACCGACCTATGGCCGTGTGAGTCGCTATGGACTGGTGGCCTATGCGTCGTCGCTGGACCAGATCGGGCCGTTCGCGCGGACTGTAGAAGACCTGGCGCTGGGATTGCAGGCGATCTCTGGGGCAGATCCAATGGATTCCACGGCGCTCACTGATACCGTACCAGATTACACGGCGTCGCTGACTGGCGATATCAAAGGTCTGCGGGTGGGCGTGCCCAGGGAGTACTTCGGGTCTGGGTTGGAGCCAGCGGTTCGAGCAGCCATTGATGGGGTTGTTGCCACGCTAGAGAAGCTGGGCGCGGTTGTGGGCGAGGCTACTCTGCCGCATACGGACTATGGGCTGGCGGCGTACTATATAGTGGCTCCTGCGGAGGCTTCCAGTAATCTGGCTCGCTACGATGGTGTGCGCTATGGGCATCGCTCGCAGAAGATGGGCGGGCACAATGAGCTGTTCGAGCAGACTCGGGAGGAAGGCTTCGGGCCGGAGGTCAAGCAGCGCATTCTGATTGGTACCTATGCCCTTTCGGCAGGGTACTACGATGCGTTCTATCTGAAAGCCATGCAGGTGCGCACCAAGATTCTGCAGGACTTCCAGACAGCATTTGAGAGCTTCGATGTGCTGATAACGCCGACCTCGCCGACCACGGCATTTGCCATTGGCGAGAAGAGCGATGACCCTCTTGCTATGAAGCTGGCGGATATCTGTACGATTCCAGCGAACCTGGCAGGGATACCGGGATTGTCTCAGTGCTGTGGGTTTGATGAGCAGGGGCTGCCTATCGGAGTGCAGTATCTGGGGCCAGCGCTCTCGGAAGCGACTCTGCTGCGTGTGGCGCATGCCTATGAGCAAGCCACGGATTGGCATACCCGCCGTCCGGCGCTTTAGGCGGGAACAGGGCGCATAAAACCAGCGTAAACACAGGTAGGGTGCCTTGACAGGCACCTTGCACTGTGATAGGATTTTCTATCGCAGGGGCATTGACCCCTGCTTTTTTGTCGCGCCACACCGGTGGCGAGGAGACTATGTCGATGGCAACCAACCCAATGCGCGCCGCTGAAGAGATGGCATCCAAGAGGCCCAACATCAGTTGGAAGGGCTTTGTAGACTATCTTAAAGGCGTTCGCGAGGAACTAAAGAAAGCGGTCTGGCCGACCAGGGCGGAATTAATTCGCCTTACGCAGATCGTGCTTCTTCTGATTACCATCGTCGCGCTGTACTGCGGGGCTCTGGATAGCATTCTGGGTTTAATTACCAGCCGTATCTTCAATAAGGGTTAAGGGGAGCGAAGACGCACATGCAGAGGCACTGGTATGCCGTTCATACATATTCCGGGCACGAGAACAAAGTCAAGCTGACGATTGAGAAGCGCGCCGAGACGATGGGCCTTAAAGGCAAGGTCTATCGTATTCTGGTACCGACCGATACCGAAACCCGTAACCGAAACGGGAAGAAGACCGAATACAAGCGCAAGGTCTTCCCAGGCTATGTTCTGATTGACATGGTGCTGGATGATGAGACCTGGTACCTAGTCAAGAGCACCACGGGGGTGACTGGCTTCGTATCGTCGGGGAACAAGCCGGTTCCGCTTATGGACTCCGAGGTTAAGGATATCCTGAACGCGCTGGACCCGAACAACGCTGGGGCACGCCCACGTCGCATCTGGGAAAAGGGGCAGGTTATCCGGGTCAACTCGGGACCATTTGCTGATTTCACTGGCAAGATAGAAGAAGTGAACGACCAGAAGGAAAAGCTCCGGGTCATGATCTCGCTGTTCGGGCGAGACACGCCGGTCGAGCTGGACTTCAATCAGGTCGAAAAGATTTAGTCGGCGCTCTGCGCCGGTTAAGTAGGAGGCAGGAGGCTCAAACCGTCTGCCGCTAACACTACGGAGATAAGTAATGGCAAAGAAAGTCGTTGGGGTCGTCAAGCTGGCGATCAACGCGGGTAAAGCAACGCCCGCGCCGCCCATCGGGCCTGCGCTCGGTGGTTACGGCATCAATATGATGGAGTTCATCAAGGGCTACAATGCGCAGACTGCGGATAAGCTCGGCTCCATCGTTCCTGTGGTCATCACCATCTACGATGATCGCTCCTTCACGTTTGTCCTCAAGACACCGCCTGCTTCTGACTTGATCAAGAAGAAGCTGGGTATTCCGTCTGGCTCTGGTCAGCCCAACAAGGTCAAGGTCGGCACTCTCAGCAAGCAGCAGCTGCGCGAGATCGCCGAAGAGAAAATGGCCGATCTGAATGCACAGGACATCGAAGGTGCGATGAATGTCATCGCCGGGACCGCCCGCTCCATGGGCGTGAACATTGGGGAGTAAATAGATGACCAGACAGGAACGCCGCAGCAAGGGCCTCGTCAAGCCATCCAAGCGCTTCGTCGCGGAGAAGGCCAAGATCGACCGCCTGAAGAGTTATGAGACCGAAGAGGCCCTCAAGCTCGTCAAAGAAACCTCTTCCACCAAGTTCGATGCCACTATCGATGTTGCTGTTGCGCTGGGTGTAGACCCCCGCCAGGGCGACCAGAACGTACGTGGTACCACCGACCTGCCTCACGGCACCGGTAAGACCCAGAAGGTCGCCGTATTCGCCAAGGGCGATTTCGCCAAGGCCGCAGAAGACGCCGGTGCCGACGAAGTCGGAGCCGATGAGCTGATCGCCAAGATTCAGGGCGGCTGGCGTGACTTCGACGTGCTTGTGGCCACTCCGGACATGATGCCCGCCGTAGGTCGCCTGGGTCGTACGCTCGGTCCGCGCATGCCTAACCCCAAGTCTGGCACCGTGACCACCGATGTTGCCACCGTGGTAAACGCCATTAAGAAGGCGACCCGCCTGGCCTACCGTGTAGACAAGGGTGGTATCATCCACGCTCCTATCGGTAAGGCTAGCTTCACGGATGAGCAGATTGGCGAGAACCTCCAGGCACTGCTCAGCGCTCTGGTAAAGGCGAAGCCGTCTTCGGCGAAGGGCCGCTACATCAAGAAGATTACTGTGTCCTCTACTATGGGACCGGGAGTCAATGTGGATCTAGCTACAGCCACTCGGGCA
The DNA here is from genome assembly GCA_049840835.1 of Armatimonas sp. Lineage (GTDB taxonomy): Bacteria > Armatimonadota > Armatimonadia > Armatimonadales > Armatimonadaceae > JANLTX01. The sequence goes on from JASGJG010000023.1 coordinate 30,307, forward strand.
GCCGAGCGCGCGTAATTAGCCTCATTTCAGCCAAAAAAAGTCAGCCAGCAAGTATTCACTTGCTGGCTGACTTTTTTTGGAAACAAATAACAATTTGAAATTATATTTTTGCAATCTTTTCGTAGATTTTAGATACTTTGCAATTTATTGATAGATGTAGATAATGCGGGTGGTTTGCATCTGGTGGTTTACCTGGTATTATGACTTGGTCCGCCCAAATCTTTAGAGAGCAAACATGACTTTTTTTACCCGAGTTTTACTTGCCGGAACAGCCCTGGGGCTTGTGAGTACAGGAGCGCATGCTCAGCTGGCCCAGTGGAGTTTCACGGGTAATGTTCTCACGCCGACAACAGTCGGGTCTAACGTCACGGCTAGCTCGATTGCAAACAATAGTCTGCAAAGCTTTGGGGCTGTAACCAACCTTCTTCAAGCCGCTCCTGCTTCCGGTGCAACTGGCGGAAATAATAATATGACCGGTGCGGTTGCAGCAAAATCGTTTTTTGAGTTTACTCTGACTCCAAATACGAACTATGCGGTAAGCATCAGCAGCTTCTCATTTTCCGCAGGATTCCCGAACAATACCAGTGCTGTTCTTCGCTCCAGCGTAGATAACTACACTGCGGACCTGGGAACAGTAGCGAATCAGGGTAGTACACTCTCCCCTTATAGCTTCTCACTCTCCAGCGTGTCTGCTCTGCAGGGGCGAATAAGCCCGATTACATTTCGTGTCTATGTGCATGGCGCCAACGCGAATACAGCATCGCAGTTTGACAACCTGACCCTTAATGGTACCACCGCTCTGGTTCCTGAGCCCGGCAGCCTGGCGCTGATCGGATTGGGGCTGGTTGGTGTGGTTGGGTTGGCGCGTCGCCGCCGCGCATAAGCGCAGCGGGACGTTACTTCTTCTTACTTTTGAGTGTGAGGGGCTGGAGCGGTTTCTGTGCCAGTCGTTCGCGCTCTTTTGATTTGGCTTCGTAATCGCTCAGCCAATCCCGCACCCAGGCTTCGCCCATATCGTTGGCGATTTTTTCGGCAGCAAGGCGGCTCTGCGCTTGTGCCAGGGAGATACCTTCGGAGGTCGCTAAGTCCTGCGCCATTCCCTCGATAACCTGGCGAGGAAGCTCGCCCAGCATGCGCATCCATTGCTTCCAGTAGCGCGCTCCGCGCTCCTGGGCGCTGGAGTAAGACTCTACAAAGCGAGACAGCAAGACATCGTTCTCTGTTGGCGGGGGGGCTTCGTCCATCCACTATCCTCTCTTCAGGGGCCAGAGCCTGCGGTACCAGGGATCTTGGCCCTCTTCGGCTTGCGCCGCTAGCTCGCGCTCTTCCTCAATAACGGCTTTGTAAGCGCGTGCGAATTCATAGAGGGCTCTGTCGGCTACGGCGTACAATCTCTCGGCTGTATCCGCTTTCAGGTCCAGAAGAAAGCTCTCGTTCGCTTCTTTCCAGCTTACCCGGAAGTCTACATTCACGCCATTGCAGCGTATAGTTCCGGTGATATGTGAGGTGGGAGTATATTGCTGAACGCGACCAATGGATCTAAAGGCAAGGTGTGCCCGCTCCGCGATCCGTTCCAGCGGCCCGCTGACCGGAATCTCCAGGTATCTACTCATCTCGGCTCTACTACTATCTGGGTAAGGAGTTCCAGAGCGGCACTCCCCGTGAGCGTAGCAGATCCGCAACAGGTGCTAGAGGTAGCCCGATAACGCTGGATGGGTCGCCATCTATACGTGCTATGAACGCCAGGGCAGGACCCTGGAACCCATAACTGCCAGCTTTATCGAGAGAGTCTCCCGTAGCTACGTAAGCACCGATAGCCTCGTCGGTGAGTGCTGCAAACGTCACCTGAGTCTGAATCAGGTGCGTCTCCTGGTGTACTATACCACCCGTTTTTCCTTCAGACTCTACCAAAGAGATAGCCGTGAGCACGGAGTGGGTGTGATCGGAGAGTAGGGAAAGCATTTTATGGGCATCTTCAGCGTCTTTTGGCTTGCCCAATACCTGCCCCTGTGGGCCTACTACATCCGTATCGACCCCTAAAATGACGCCAGCGCGCCGCCGAGCGACCTCTAAGGCCTTTCCTTCGGCAGCGCGCTGCACGTACTCTGCAGGATCGGTAAGATATTTCAGGCTATCTTCATCGAACTGGCTCACTACCACGCTAAAACGCACGCCTAACAGTTTTAGAAGCTGCCGACGGCGAGGCGAAGCAGAAGCCAGAATGACGCGCTTACTCAGCGGCGGGAGCCTCGTCTGACTTAGGCTCTTCTTCTACTTTAGGCTCGCCGTCAGTCTCCGCCTTTTTGGAGCGTTTGTTCTTCGGCTTGTCTTCATCTAGCTCCAGCATGTCCGCACGCGAGGGCTCTTTAACCTCGCCGCCTACGCCATTTTCATCACCGACCTGCTGCTCCAGCTCTTTCACCCGATTTTCCAGGGTGGTAATCTCATCTTCGCCGGAGGTTGCAGTGCCGGAGCCAGTCTCGGTAGCCGGGGTGGGAAGCTTGCCCTTTATGGCATCCGTCAGCTTTTCGCGGATCGGGCGACCCTTTTGCTCCAGCTCATCCATAAGGCCGGGGGCATCGTCCCAGAGGCGCCGTAGATTAGCGTCCAGTTTCTCAAAGGCAATCGCGCCCGCGCCGAAGCCAACATCGAAAATGCGCTCTACCGCATTAGCGGCGGCCTTTGCAGCCTCACCGACCTCTTCCTTGAGCGCCTCAACCTGCTCATCCAAGGTCTCTTCCGCCTCGGTCTTAGGCGTCTCTTCGGTCGGCTCCGTAGCTGCCGTCTCGTTTTCGTCTGCCATCTCTGTCTCCACGTGGTTCATTAGTTATTTACTCCGACGCGCGAGCCCATAAAAAAGTTACGCAGGCCCTGCATAGACATCGCGCTTTAATACTCCTATATATGGCAGATTGCGGTATCGCTGGTTCCAATCCAATCCGTAACCAATCACAAACAGGTCCGGAATAGAGAATCCCACGTAGTCCGCCTCTACCGAAGCGCCACGGCGGGCAGGCTTGTCCAGGAACGTTACTACCTTCAGGCTGGCAGGAGCACGCTGGCGCAGGTTGCGCAGCACATAGGAGAGAGTCAGCCCGGTATCGATGATGTCTTCCACCACGAGCACATGACGTCCTTCGATAGGATCATCCAGGTCTTTGGTCAGGCGAACCTCACCGGAACTCTGTGTTCCGGAATAGCTGGCGACCCCGATTAAATCCACGGAGAGCGGCTCGTCTATAGCGCGCATAAGGTCGGACAGAAAGGGGATAGAGCCCTTAGCAATAGTTAAAAGGTGGGGTTCACGCCCTTCGTAATCGGCGGCTATCTGAGAGCCCAATTCGGCAACGCGTTTTTGAATCTGCTCCGTGGAGAAGAGTACCTGCTCCATGTCCTGATGCATCCGGTGCGGCATGGTGCTATCGTATCATCTAGCCCCTAAGAGGGGGTGAACGATAGTTTGCTGGTAAATATGTTATTTCTAACACTAAAGATTGTTTTTCTGCACATTTCCTGCCAGGTACGGTAATATGTTAATTGCCTGGGAAGGAAACACATCTAATGAAAGGAAACCGATGCATCGTATGAATTTTCGGGGTCTAACACGACCTCGTGCGCTTTTCATGCTGGGTGGAGTGTTGTCCTTCCTATCGTTGGCCGGAGCGGCGGTTGCAGCACCTCCTGTAATAAGCTGGTCTACTAGTCAAAACGTAGGTGGGCATACTTACTCCTCCAACGCTCAAGTCGTTAACAACAACAACAACACCTGGTCCATCATCCTTCAGAGTACTGGGGATGCGGCCAGCCAGAACATGCATGTTCTGACCGGTATCCTCTGGCAGGATTCGTTTACCGGAGCCTATGGCAAGGTAGACGCAGTTGCCGGACCGGGTTCCAGTCTCCTCAATGACGACAACACGGCCGCTTCTGGCGTTGTTGCCCAGCACTGGGGCTATAACAATAACCTCGGTTTTGGAATCTTCAATCAGGGCGTTGCTGCCTCTGGCCTGGGTGGCCTCTTCGGTGCCTCCTCTCCCTTCTCGGGAAGCGGTAGCCCGCAGGGCGTAGACTGGGGCCTGGTGAATGGATTTGGTGCGACAGGCATTGCAGGCAACCAGAATCCCTTTATCAAGAATACTGGTGTGTTTACGTTCAGCGGTCAGGTAGCGGCCAGCCAGTTTGGCTCTGCCCGATTCCAGTATGGTAGCTCCACCACGGAGCCCGGATTCGATGTGCTTCCGCCCAGCGGCACCCCGCTGACCCCAGAGATCGGTGGCATCTATCAGATAATGGCCGCCGGGCTGCCTCTGATTGGAGTAGGCATCGCGCGTCGCCGCCGTCGCACTGCCTAGTCTGGCTTTTCACGAAAAATAGAGACAGTCAACTGACTGTCTCTATTTTTTATTAGGGAGAGTAGTGTGGCTCTAACCGAAGGCGATATCCAGGGGTTCATTCAGAATGGCTACGTGCGGCTGCGGCAGGCGTTTCCGCGTGAGCTGGCCGAACAGTGCCGCCAGCTTCTCTGGGAGCAAACGGGTCTCAGTCCGGAAGACCCTGAGGACTGGAATCAGCCGGTTATTCGGCTGGGTTCACAGACAGCCGAGCCATTTCGCCAGGCGGCGAACACACCACGGCTCTACAGCGCTTTCGACCAGCTTGTAGGGCCGGGCCGCTGGATTGCACATCCCCATCTGGCTGGTACGGTTGTCATTCGCTTCCCGGTAGATACAGCCCCTGACGACGATGGCTGGCACATAGATACCAGTTTCGAGCACGAGGGGCGCTGGCACGCGAATATACACTCCAAAGGGCGTGCTCTCTTGATGCTGTTCCTGTTTTCTGAAGTCACCGAAAGCGATGCCCCTACCCGAATCCGAGTTGGTTCTCACCTGGATATTCCCAGAGTGCTTGCGCCAGCGGGCGAGGTCGGTCTGTCTTTTGACCAAGTACCCTTGCCAATTGCTGTGCAGGAGCGGCCCATTGCTCTGGCAACGGGTGAGCCCGGTGATGTCTATCTCTGTCATCCGTTCCTGGTGCATGCTGGTAGCCGTCACCACGGTGCAAACCCGCGTTTCCTGGCCCAACCAGGGCTTTTGCTCCGAGAGCCGATTCAACTGGATCGTTCACCAAGCCTAGACACCCCGGTAGAAGCAGCGATACGATTAGGACTGTCCTAATTTTCTCTTTACCATTTCTGACTCCCGCCACGATAGAGCCTGCAATACCTGAGAGGAGGGTTTTTAGAGCCGTGTTCGGACCGATTATTGAAGGGGAGCGGGTGCGCCTGGCTCCCATGACAAAAGCACATGTAGAGAACTTTGTGCCGTGGATGGCCGACCAGGAAGTGATTCGATGGCTGGGAATTACCAACGCCCCTACTGTGGAGATGGAGCATGACTGGTATGAAAGAGTCAGCAAGAGCCCGAACGACTATCTCTGGGGCATCTTCGTGGGGGACAAGCATATCGGCTCCACGGGAGTACACCAGATAGACTGGCGCAACCGCAATGGTGTGACCGGGAATCTTATCGGCGATAAGACCGAGTGGGCCAAGGGGTACGGTTCCGAGGTCGTGGCGCTCCGCACACGCTATGCCTTTGAGGAATTAGGGCTGGAAAAACTTAAGACCGAAGTGATTGGCTCAAATATTGCCAGCCGCAGAGCCTTGGAGAAAGCGGGCTACAAGACCATGGGAATTGCCCGGAAGGAGCTGTGGCGGCATGGAGCCTGGCAAGATGTCTGGCATGCGGAGCTCCTCCGCGAAGAGTGGGCCGGATAAGCCCGAAAAAGACGACACACGCGGTACAATGGCGGCAATGTTCGCCATTGTACCTGTCCTCAAGGAAGAGAACATCCTATGCAACTAACGCCCTCAGGTCCTATTCGTATTCTTGTGCTTCACGGCCCCAACCTGAACTTACTGGGAGTCCGCGAGCCGGGCATCTATGGCTCCACTACTTTTGATGAAATCAACCGGTTAATTAAAGAGTATGCGCGCCAGCACCATATGGAAACCCGTATCGAGCAGAGCAATCACGAAGGAGTGATTATCGATGCAATTCATGGCGCACTGGACTGGGCCGATGCTATCGTTATCAACCCTGGTGCCTATACGCACTACTCGTATGCGATTGCCGATGCCCTGCGCGCCGTGCGGCTACCTGCCGTAGAAGTCCACCTGACCAACGTACACGCTCGCGATGAGTTTCGTCGCAGCTCGGTCGTAGTCCCTGCCTGCGTGGGGCAGATCTCCGGTTTCGGCCCGGCTTCCTACCTACTAGGACTAGATGCGGCCCGTGCGGTGGTACAACAGGGACGTGAGTAACTCTATGATGCATTTTCCTCAGCGTGTTTTAGGCGCTCGCTCGCGCATGGCTCAGCCGGAGCTGAACAGCGATGGTCAGGAGACAGCCCCTGCCGTACCCGCGTTCGTGATCTCCAATCTCGATAATGTGCGGTATCTAACCGGATTCTCTGGCTCGAATGGTCTGGTAGTGCTAACCGAGACCGAAGCAGTGTTCTTTACCGATGGACGCTATGAGCTGCAGGCCAGCCGAGAGGTCCCTGGCTTTACCCGCGTGATTCTTCCGCAGGGCACAGCGCTCTCTGCCGCCGCAGGAAAATGGCTGGTTGAAAATGGTATTGCCCGTGCGGGATTCGAGGGGGGGCATTTAACCTATAATGGCTACCGAACCCTGGAGCTAGCAGTAGAGGGCAAAGTAGCCCTGACCGGGCGCTCTGGTGTTGTAGAGAGTGTACGCGAGGTCAAGGAGCCAGGTGAGATTGAGAAGATTAAGGCGGCAGTAGCGCTGGCAGATGCCTGCTTTGATCACCTGTGCGAGTTTATTCGACCTGGCCGCACAGAGAAGGAAATCGCCTGGGAGATTGAAGTCTTCTGCCGCACACGTGGAGCTACCCGGCTGGGCTTTGACTGCATCATCGGAAGCGGCGAAAACGGCGCCTTTATCCATGGCCGAGCCGGAGAGCGTGTGCTGGGCAGCTCAGGTGGCCCCGAATTCGTACTTTGTGACTATGGCTGCGAGCTAGATGGCTACCACTCCGACATTACCCGAACCTTTGCCATCGGCGGGGAGCCGACCGAGCGTATGCGCGAGATCTACGCCACGGTGCAGAAAGCGCAGCAGGCAGGTCTGGATGCCATTAAGCCGGGTGTAGCAGGCCGCGATGTAGACGCTGTCGTACGTGGCATTATCCGTGATGCCGGTTTTGGCGAGATGGGCCATGGTACCGGGCATGGGCTGGGCCGCCTGGTGCATGATGTACCGCTGCCCACGTTCTCTCCGCTGGCCACTGTGGTACTGCGCCCTGGTATCGTTGCCACTGTAGAGCCGGGTATCTACCTGGAGGGACTCGGTGGAGTGCGTATCGAAGACGATGTGGTCGTTACCGAAAGTGGCTGTGAGGTGCTTACGCGGTCTACCAAAGAGCTTCTTGTGTTAGGGTAGTAACCTGGAACCAAGAACCGGCTTTAATTGTAAATAGGATGTCAGACGCTCGGGATTGCCGGGCATAGAAACGAGGATTCGAGAGATGAGTAAAGCAGCAGCCGTTACCGGCGCCGAGTTTGATAGCAATGTACTGAAGTCCGAGACGCCGGTGCTGGTGGATTTCTGGGCCGAATGGTGCCCGCCCTGTAAGCGTATTGCGCCTGAGCTAGACGCTCTGGCGGGTGACCTTGAGGGCAAACTGAAGATTGTGAAGGTTGATGTAGATGCGGACCCGGATCTGGCAGCCAACTACGGCATTACCAGCATTCCTGCGCTTCTGCTCTTCAAGGATGGTAAGCTTGCCGACCAGTTCGCCGGGTTCATGCCCAAGCAGATTCTGGCCGCCAAGGTAGCGCCCCACATCTCGTAAGAGAGTCAGTAACAAAAAAGCCCGCTCTACCGAGCGGGCTTTTTGTTGTTTGTTAGCCTAGGGAACGTGGACCACTAGCATAGTCGCCTGATGCTTTGCGGTGACCGATTTCCCATTGAGCTGGATCGTTAGCGGGGAGGTATCCAGCCAGCCGGTTATCGTCGCATTGGTATCTCTGGAGACAACCAGACTCCAGAGTCGCTGGGTCATACGCTGCGTGGCGGCATCGGTTGTATAGAGATTGAGCGGATAGCCAGCATTTCGCCAATCAGGCGCGGAAACAGTCTCTGTCTGGCCCGGCTCTAGCTGGTTTAGGGTGGTGTAGCCACCGATACGAAGCGCTCGGATTGTCTGACCGGTGTTATTGGTCAGAGTAACTTTGTCTCCAGCGCGTTTTATCTCCAGCCCCTTGCCCAGAGTGACTTCTGCGAGGGCGCTGGTGCGCCGGATAGACCACATGGGTACCGACAGATTGCGCAGGGTAGGAACGCCATCGACCAGACTCTCAGCGCTGCCTCCAAAGCTTTCTGTATCGCTGAGGCGGAGAGCGCCACTGGACTTTACCCCCAGATCATAGTTGCTGTGACTGGGAGAGAACAGGCCAACACTGCTGAGAGCCCGACCAGTAGCGCTTCCGGCGTTCAGCTCAACAACACTGGCGACGTTCAAGAAGCTCTCTCGGCTGCGGCCACGCTGACCAAATCCGTAGGCTGCCAGTGCAAAGAGCACGGCCAGTGCTGGAGTCACTCCCCAGGCCCACTCTCGTTTACCCAGGCGCTTGAGCACGGCGTACTGCACAGGCACCAGAATAACTATATAGGCGCCCAGGAACAGAAGCAGGCTATCAAAGGGCAGGGGGGCTGTGCCATCACCGACCACAACTACCTGACCGAGTCCATAGTAGTCGGACCCGACTCCGTAGCCAATTCCGCTTAAAACGCTAGACTGCATCGCTCGCTGGTGTAGAGCGTTGCGCCAGCCCGCCACGCTGTTCGGGCGTAGAGAAGCGCGTACCCCCAAACCCTGAGAAGCAATACTATCTTTATCTGTTGCCTCAGTGACAACCAAGCCACCAGACCCCACATAGTTCTCGATAACCCGCTGCTGCTCTGGGGTAAGGGTAGTCGTTCTATCGGTATAGACCGCCGTAACACTGTCTAACCCCAGCGCATCCGTAGGAAGCTCTTCTGGAGCAAGCGGGCTCACCTGCACACGGCTACGGAATCTGGCAGATGACTTGGCGACGCGCTCACCATATCCACTGCCCATAGGTGCACTGTTAGCAATAATGGCTCCGCCGTGTACCACAAACGCTGTTTCCAGGTTGTCTATCTGGCTCAGGGCCTCCGCATTACGGCTCAGATTCAAAACAGTAATTGCATTGCCCGGTCGGATACGGAGACCCTCGAATTTTTCCGAAGCAACTGTGCTGCTGGCCTGTCCGGTTCCCTGTACTAGAGTGACTTCCGCAATAGGCAGCGTTCCATAAGGAACGTTGGCTGTAATAGTCACTTGCGTGGAGCTACCAGGGGATAGCTGAACAGGGCGGCTCCAGTTTCCCAGGTTGTCGTAGCCACGCCTTTGATCGCTAAGGTGTAGCCGGACTTCCCCAGAAATAGCAGGAGCATTAGCGGGGTTAGTAACCGTAATCGTAAATGGCTGCCAGGCGGAGCTAGCGACACTGCCTAAAAAGGGGGTCACTTCTAAGCGCGGCTCAGAAGCCTGTGCGGCTCCTGCGAGCAGCGATAGGGCGCTCAGCAGCGCGAATGCGGTACGGCGAAGCATCTTGGGCAGGACTCCTCAGAGAATCATAACGCATGGTGGCTCTGTATGGTTACGGTCCGCCAAAAAATTCTCTGCTGCCTGTTGTAAAAGGGCAAGCGCCGTGGGCAATTGGGTGTGTCTCTGGAGAGGCAGACTGACCCACGCCGAGCCGGGGTAGGTATGGTGTTCCAGCGCCAGATTGTCTCTCTGAGCGGCTTTTGCAGCTTCAAAGTTGGGGAGCCGGATATCTAAAATCCCGTTTCCATGCAGGTGCCCTATCTCCTGGCCATTCACGCGCCATTCAATACCCCCGAACCGATGCAGGCTCCAGTGCACATAGCTCCAGCTATTAGCTTCGGCTATCAGAGCTTCTAACACCCGAAAGACCCGCTGGTGGAAGACAAACGTATGCAGCCAGAAGAACATGTCTAAGAGCTGAGGCAAGGGGATCAGATAACGCACCGGGCGTAGCCACTGCGAGAGAAATCCCAGCAGTTTCATGAGCGGCTTAGAGCGGTGATATGGTCGAACACTCGCTCGTGGACTCCATGCCCTATAGCCTGCGCCCAGCGGTCGAAGTACCAGGCGGGGTGGACATAAAGCGCATACCAGCTTCGTCCTACCAGGGTAGTCGTGCCGTCCGGGTTCGCGATCAGCTCCATCTGTCCACGGCGTACTCGCGCGTGCCCGAGAAGCTCCGGGTGGTCTGGCTGGCGGAGGATATCGAAGGTTAGCCTGTGGTTATCCACACGCTCCACAATTTTCTCTTCGAAGACTAGATTCCCAGTGAAAACGCAATCTCTGCGGGTGCCGGAGACAGTCACTACCTCCGGTGCAGGCAACCCGAACTTACAGAGCCAGAACTCCGAGGGTTTTTCTATCTTCTCGAATGCCACCACATGCTTCCAGACAGCAGCAGGCGGAGCAGGGATAGTACGGCGCGTTTCTACCATGCGCTCATAACCATGGCTGGAGAGGGCATCTAAGGCAAGTGTGCCTACCAACAGTGGGACAGCACTGACTCGCAATGCCTTCGGTGTTCGTGGCTGCATCACCCGCCAGCCTAGTAGAGTGCCGAGCAGCAGAAACGCCCATACAAGCGGCGCGGCCATGAGCAGGCACACAGCGCCTTCGTGGAAGAAGACGACGGCCAGGCAGAGCCCTAATGCTGTATTTGCCAGAGAGAGCAGCATCAGGTTGCCGAGTTTCAGGGGGAGTTTTCTCCAGACAAACGTGCTGAGAAACCCCATAACCAGTGGGACAACTAGAAACGCCGATCCTACAAATATCTGTAAATCCGGATTACGCTGAGCAGCTATCCACTGTGCAAGCCACATGAGAGCGCCACCAATAGCATTGGCCAGAGCCAGTCCCAGGAGTATAGTGCCCGCCATCTGCCTGCTGGAAACAGTAGGCGCTGGCGGGGTAGGCTGGTCTAGCTGCCTCTGTCCGCCCTGTAGCTCGTCCTCATCCATATTTGGGGTCTTCTTAAAGCGGTTTCAGCCAGAGCAGAGTCGCTCCGCCATTGGGTGTGGGAGTCAGGGTAACTATGGCGCTACGCTTATTGTTTCGCTCAATAGCACGTTGTCCCAGATATACCGAGACCAACCCATAGAGAGCGGTTTTAGTGGCATAACTACGCACATGCTCGTAATCGTCGTATGCGTTATCTTTTTTACGATTCAGGGTATCCAGAGACCGCAGAATAGAGACCGTGCCCAGCCCAAGGCTGAAATAGCCAGCAGTACGAGAGCTCGGAGCCGCAAGGCTAGTAGCACTACCCAGATACGCTAACTTACGTGTTGTTTTATCCTCTTTACTAGCAAAGTAGGAATATGTTGGCTGAATCCGGGCGGCTTCCTCTAAAGAGATACCATTGTCAGATAACCAGCGCACCAGTGCAGGATCGTCGGCTAACTGGTGAATCGTCGCTAGATTGCGGGTCCGTGCCACCTTATCAACCAGATCATGTCGCCCGGACTTTTCGATGAGATAGCCCATGGCGCAGAGCGTTCCATAGCGGTCCCGGAAAACAGGCACACGCCCTGTGGCCACAGCTTCGTTTTTAGGGAAGACACCGCGCTCACGATAGGCGGCTAATCGCTTGAGATGCGTGGCGCGTGCCTGCCGCTGAGTTGGGGTGAGCTGGGAGAAATTGCGAGAGCGGCAGAGCGCTTCTGCGCCAAGGAGATGTTGCTGGATTCGCGCAACCTCTTGAGCCTGCCAATTTGCATGAGCGCCACGAACCACGAAACTCAGAAGCACCAGAAAAGCCAACCGCAATCCCATTCGTTTACTCCCAACTTGCGAACGCTGTTTACGAAAGTGGGGCTACTTTACCACAGGCAGGGCGATTCGTGGGCGCTCTGGGAGCTTATTCGAGTCATCACGCTCGATAGTACGATAGAGCGGGTCACGCTCCACCGGGTCACGACCCGCTTCTACAATCATCTCCACTAATTTCTGCTGAGAGAGATTCTGCTGGTCGCTCTTCTCGTTTATCTCGTGCGTGATGGTGTATTCGACTATGGTGCCGTCGATATCGTCGGCACCGTACCACTGAGCGGCCTGGGCAATCGGCGGCGTCACCATCATCCAGAAGCCTTTAATATGCGGGAAGTTATCCAACATCAATCGCCCTATAGCAACGGCCTTTAAGTCCAACATACCCGTGGTGCTAGGAATATGGCTAAGTTTGGTGCCCTTAGAAGAGAATGCCAGGGGGATAAACGTAAGGAAGCCGCCGGTCTCATCTTGCGCCTCACGCAGTTTCATGAGGTGGATGACTCGCTCTTCCAGAGTCTCAATATGCCCGTAGAGCATGGTGGCATTGGTATGCAGGCCCACTCGGTGCGCTGTCTTGGCGGTCTCCAGCCACTCGGCAGCAGTCTCTTTACGCTCAAAAATAAGGTCATGCACGCGGTCGGTCAGAATCTCCGCGCCGCCGCCAGGCAGAGAGGCCAGGCCATGCTCTTTCAGTTCTAAAAGCATTTCGGCCATGGGTTTCTTAGCTAGAGTCTGAATATGCAGTAGCTCCACCATGGTAAAGGCTTTGATATGGGCATCTGGGGCGGGTGGCTTTTACGGTGTCTAAAAGCTCCAGGTAGTACGAATAGGGAAGCTTCTTATCGATTCCCGCCACCATGTGAATCTCAGTGACCGGAATATGGCGGGTACGCTCCAATCGCTCACGCACCTCACTGAGCTCCATGCGGTGTAGCGCCGGGCCACCCTTCTGGGCGTAGAAGCTACAGAACTTACAGCCTTTATTACAGGCGTTCGTATAGTTGATATGCTGATTGCGGACGTAGTAGGTCTTGTTACCGTTCTTCGCCTCGCGGACAATATTGGCAAGTGCCCCAATAGCGTTGAGATCGTCGGACTGCCAGAGCCGAAGACCATCGGAAAAGCTAAGCCGCTTTCCCTCCATGACCCTGTCGTAAATATCCGAAAAAGGGCCTTGCTGCAGATACCGATGTACGATGCTCATGACTTTGTGAACGCTTTCACAAATTCTACCTCTGCGGTATCTGCCTGTCAAGCAGGGGCTATTTGCGGGCTATGGGTAGCTCAAACGCGAACTTGCTGACCTTGACATGTGGCGGGATTTCTATGGGGTAGTCTCCGGTGAAGCAGGCCAGGCAGAAGTTGTCATTGGGCACTTCCAGCGCATGGGCCAGACCTTCGGTAGAGAGATAACCTAGGCTATCTGCCCCGATTAACTGCCGAATCTCTTCGATCTGGAGCTTGGCGGCGACCAATTGGTCCTGGGTCGCCATGTCGATTCCATAGAAGCAGGGGAACATCACCGGGGGGGCGGAGATGCGCACATGAACTTCTTTCGCCCCGGCGTCTAACAAGAGCCGAACGACTTTGCCGGTGGTGGTGCCGCGCACGATGGAGTCATCCACCATGACCACACGGCTGCCCTCCAGGGCTTCGCGAATCGGGGTCAGTTTCATCTTGACCCCGAGCTCACGCATGCGCTGGTCCGGTTGAATAAACGTGCGCTGGATATAGCGATTCTTTATCAGACCCTCACCAAAAGGAATCCCGCTTTCTTCCGCAAAGCCAAGCGCAGCAGGGGTTCCAGAGTCAGGCACACCGATAACGATATCGGCTTCGGGCACAGGGTGCTCGCGAGCCAGCTCGCGACCCATACGCCAGCGAGCGGCATGTAGGCTGCGGCCATACATCACAGAGTCCGGGCGCGCGAAGTAGATAGTCTCTAGCATACAGAGCGCCTGGCGCTTCATGCCCAGACCGGGCTCACGTCGCCAGCCCTGAGCATCGATAACGACGATCTCACCCGGCTCCACTTCGCGAACAAACGCGGCACCGACGGTGTTCAGTGCGCAAGTTTCGGAGGCAATAGCCCACTTACCATCGCCCAGGCGCCCGAGGCAGAGCGGGCGAACACCGTGCGGGTCACGTGCGGCGATAAGCTCGTTTTTGGTGAGAATAGCCAGGGAGTAAGCGCCTTCGATGCGCCCCATGGCGGCGCGTACAGCTCCTGCGGGGCCAAGCTCCTTAAGATTCCGAGCGATAAGCTGAGCGATGACCTCGGAGTCATTGGTGCTTTCGAAGAAGATACCCTCAGACTGAAGCTCATCGCGCAATTCGGCGACATTGATTAGATTACCATTGTGCGCCACAGCCACTTCTTCGCCCGTGCTCAAGCAGCAATGAATAGGCTGAGCATTCTGGATAATCGAGCTGCCGGTAGTAGAGTAGCGAGTGTGCCCGATAGCAATATAGCCGGTGAGGCGAAGGAGGCTATCTTCATCGAAAACCTGTGTTACCAGGCCCATTTCCTTATGGGAAGCGATACGCTCTCCATCGGAAACAGCAATGCCTGCAGATTCTTGCCCACGGTGCTGTAAAGCAAATAGCCCGAAGAACGCCAGCCTTGCGACCTCTTCGTCGGGTGCCCAGACACCGAATACGCCACACTCCTCTTTAGGAGAATCGTCGTCTATGCTCACGAGACATTGTACCGCGTACTCAGGTAAAATCGATGCGGAGGACGCTCCCGATGACACGTCTGTCATTTCTTCTGGGTATGCCACTGCTGGCGTTGCAGCAGACTGATGAGCCGCGTAAGCTCCCCCTGCCCGAGCTCTTACGTAAGCTGAGCGACAGTTCTAAGCGCCTTGTGGTCGGCGATAAGACGGTCGCACGCATCCTGGTAGCGCCGCCCGGTGGTTGGAGTCGTGCCAGTAATGACGAGACGCTAGAGGAATATCTGGATCAGCTCACCGAGGCGCTGCCACCCGGTGTGCGCTGGGCCAAACTCTGGCTACCCGCCCCCGAGCGAGAGCGCCGCTGGACAGGAGACGATGTGGCCGCCTATGTGGGCGGATCTCTAAAGCTGTTCGCGAAAATTGGTGCGCCCGAGGCTACCGATGGCAAGATAGAGCTGCTGGGAAAACGCTATCCACCCGCTGAAGCCAGGAAAGTTATAGAAGCGCTGGACCTGAAACCAGTCTATCTTCTCTCCCGCATGGGCTACGCTAGCTTCGATGGAGAGTGGGAAACCACATTCGGGCACATGGTCCTTACCGTACGGGGCACTCGTGTGACTGGTACCTACACCTCGAACAATGGCGTGATAGACGGCACTCTGACCAACTCCACCACCCTGCGCCTGAAGTGGGTAGAAAATGGCACCAGCTACGGCTATGCCTACTTTCTCTTAGATAAAGACGGGCAGCGGTTCTCCGGAAGATGGGCCAGCAATGAAACGGACCCGGAACAGGGCAGTACCTGGGTTGGCAACCGAACAGATGCCGCCGAGTCCGCTACAACAAAGCTAAATCATCTCGATGGATCGCTTCGTCTCCTAGAGAATCTCCGAGAAGAGTAGCTATCTCTTTCGAAGGCTTCCCGCAGATCTTTTTCAGCGCCTCGGCATCGTAGGCTGCCACCCCTACGGCCACGGGCTCTTCACTCTCGCGTACTACTCGCACCACATCGCCGCGCAGAAACTCACCGCCCACGCGTAAAATCCCAATAGGGAGCAGGCTCGCTCGACCGGTTTTCAAACGAGTTGCCGCCCCTGAATCGACGACTAAAATACCCACAGGTGGCTCGGCTAACAGCCAGCGCGCCCGACTCTCCCGGCGGTTCGCCAGCGGGTGAATTCGTGTACCCACGGACTCTCCGGCGGCCAGCCGCTCTAAAACCCGCTCCTGCTCTCCACAGGCAATGACTGTTGTGGTGCCAGACTGCCCTGCCAGTCGCGCCGCCTCCAGTTTGGTCCGCATGCCTCCCGTGCCCTGCGCTGTCCCTGTGCCTCCAGCGAGCGCAAAGATAGAGTCATCCAATGCCTTGACCTCGGAGAGCAACTTTGCGTTTGGGTTGCTGCGGGGATCGGCATCGAAAAGCCCCTCAATATCTGTGAGCAGCACCAGCGTGTCAGCATCTAAGAGATTGGCTACCAGAGCGCTCAGGTTATCGTTGTCCCCAACCCGGATTTCCTCGGTCGCCAGAGCATCGTTCTCATTGATAACTGGCACTATGCCTTGTTTTAGAAGCGCCTGAAGCGTGTCTCGTGCGTTCAGATACCCGGCCCGCCGCGAAAGCTCTCCACGGGTCAGGAGCACCTGCGCCACTACTTTGTCGAACAGAGCAAAGACCTCGGCCCAGGTTTGCATCAGGCGTGCCTGCCCCACGGCAGAGAGAAGCTGTTTGGCAGCCACTGTCTTCTCCAGCTTCGGAAATCCCAGGGCTTCGCGCCCGGCAGCGATTGCACCGCTGGAAACCAGCGCTATCTGTTCGCCTGCCTCTACCAGCACGCTGATCTGTCGGGCAAGCTCCAACATACGCCGCTTGGAGAGAGCTTTCCCTCCTGCTGTCAGCGTACTGGTTCCCACCTTGACGACAAAGACCCGCCTCATAGCGGCTATGGTATCAGGGCAGGATAAAGTTGAGGAATGAAACTGCCCAGATGGCTACGAAAACTCTTATATGGCCAGAGCAGTGTTATCTACAAATTTCAGATTCCAGATCCCGAACGGCCTATTCCACCTGAAGAAAGAAAACTAGGCCCAAGCGGCGTGCTGATTCCTTTTGAGCCTGAGCCACTTGATGAGAGCAAAATTCTTGGTTGCCGCATAGAAGAAATCAGCACAATAGTAGGAACCTATGGAATGGGAGGTCCTGGGTTTTTCGGGTTGCGATTTGGAGAAGAGTGGCTAGTGATTTCTATATGGGGAGCAGCTAGTTGGATACTGGTTGATGGCAGGATAGTAATAGACTCTTATGCTGAAGAGTACAATCGTCCCACAGCATGGATACGAGAGGGAGTCAATGAGTTAAAGCCTCATCTCTTAGGGAGTACCGTGCTTTCTATTTTTGTTGAAAAGCATCGTGCAGAAATTCGCTTCTCTAATGGCTCAGTGCTAGAGATTGATCCAGGATCGGAGCGCAGACCAATTTTTCAAGGCAACGGAAAGTCACGCCGATTTCTACCCAAAGACGATCTTCGGCAGGCAGTTTTTCTTGCTCCAACGATATGGCTATGGGTATAGTTGTTTGGGCATCGCGATAGAATGCCAGTGTGAATCTCCGTAGCAAAACTATTACCCAGGGCGATGAGAGAGCACCGAACCGCTCCATGCTTCGTGCCGTGGGTTTCACCGACGCTGACTTTGAAAAGCCGATTGTGGGTATCGCGAGCGCCCACAGTACCATTACCCCCTGCAACATGGGAATCCGCCCGCTGGCCGAGCGCGCTGAGGCAGCGATTCGCGAGGTGGGGGGCATGCCTCAGACCTTCGGTTTCATTACCGTAAGTGATGGTATCTCCATGGGCACCGAGGGCATGAAATATAGCCTGGTAAGTCGCGAAGTCATTGCGGACTCTATCGAAACCGCTACCATGGCGCAGTCCATGGATGGTGTCATCGCCATTGGTGGCTGCGATAAGAACATGCCCGGCGCCATGATCGGCATCGCGCGTATGAACATTCCCGCCATCTTTGTCTATGGTGGCACCATCAAAGCGGGTAAGTTCAAAGGTCGTGACCTGAATATCGTCAGTGTCTTCGAAGCGGTCGGTGCACGCGCCGCCAACAAGATAGACCACCAGGAACTTCACGATATCGAGTGCCATTCGATTCCAGGGGCCGGTTCCTGCGGCGGTATGTACACCGCCAATACCATGAGCTCGGCCATTGAGGCTATGGGCATGAGCCTGCCGGGTAGCTCCACTATGGCAGCGGAAGATCTGGAGAAGGCCGAAAGCGCTGCCGATTCCGGGCAGGTGCTAATGGACGCGATTCGTGCCCAGCGGCTGCCGCGTGACATCATGACTCGCAAGGCCTTTGAAAACGCCATTGCTGTGGTCATGGCTACGGGTGGCTCGACCAACGCCGTGCTGCACCTGCTGGCGATTGCTCATGCCGCCGAGGTGCCGCTAACGATTGATGACTTCGAGGAAATCCGCAAGAAGGTTCCCGTACTCTGCGACTTAAAGCCCAGCGGCAAGTACCTGGCGTATGACTTTCATCATGTGGGGGGAATCCCGCTGGTGATGAAGATGCTGCTCAAGGCCGGGCTGCTGCACGGAGACTGCATCACGATTACCGGGCAGACCATAGCCGAGGTTCTAGAGAACACGCCGGACACTCCGCCTGCCGATCAAGAGATTGTGATGCCGATAGACAGGCCGCTCTATGAGCAGGGGCATCTGGCGATTCTGCGCGGGAATCTGGCGACGGAAGGCTGTGTAGCCAAGATTACGGGCGTAAAGTTGCCCAAGATTACAGGGCCTGCCCGCGTGTTCGAGAGCGAAGAAGACAGCCTCCAGGCGATTCTGGCTGGCAAGATCAACCCCGGTGACATTCTGGTCATCCGCTACGAAGGCCCCAAAGGTGGCCCCGGCATGCGGGAGATGCTGGCACCTACCAGCGCCATTATCGGGCGTGGCCTGGGAGACTCCGTGGGGCTGATTACCGATGGTCGGTTCTCTGGAGGCACCTATGGCCTGGTAGTAGGGCACGTGGCTCCGGAAGCTGCTGTTGGAGGAACAATAGGGCTGGTGGAAGAGGGAGATTCTATCACTATAGATGCCACTACACTCTCCCTGACTCTGAATGTGGACGATGCCACGCTCGAAACTCGTCGTGCCGGATGGACTCCGCCCGCGCCGCGCTATCCCCGTGGCGTTCTGGCCAAGTACCGCACTCTGGTTGGCACCGCCAGCAAAGGCGCTGTCACCGACGGCGACTAGGATTCAGGCCCCGGCTCTATCGGGCCGGGGCCTGAACTATATTAAGATAGTATAATTTTTCATATCATTTTCAATAACACATTCATTATTTATTTAGATTCAGGCGATACGATTTTTTCGTGAACGCAAAAGGAACCACTTTCGAACACCTGTCGCTCTGGGCGCTGGGCATCCTCGCTGTCTTTGTTTTTAGCGGTGACGCGCATGCCTACCTCGATCCCGGAGCGGGAAGCTATATGCTGCAGGTTGTTCTCGCAGGATTTTTTGGAGCGCTTGTTGCTTTCCGGTCCTTCTGGGCCGGTATGTTCGCACGTATGCGCCGAACACAGCCTATGGAAGCGCCTGAAAAAACTCTTCAGTGACAACGAAGGGGCATACCGCATCTTTTCGTGATCCGGATGGTTTTGTCTTTTATAACCAGGGTAAGCTCCAACGCTACCTCTCACCTGAACTAGCCAGTGAATACGATTCTCTGAAGCCGCTCTATGAGGCGCTGCTCGCTGAGGGATGGCTCCTACCGCATTCCGCACCGGAAAAGCGGGAAGATGGAAGCCTGATTCTCACACCCGAGCCGCTGGACTTCATGAGCTATCCCTATGAGTGGTGTTTTTCGCAGCTCAAGGCAGCGGCTCGGCAGACTCTCGCCATCCAGCGCAAAGCGCTGGATTTTGGCGCAACTCTGATAGATGCCAGTGCATTCAATGTCCCGATGCATAAGGGCAAGCCGGTACTCATCGATCTACCCTCCCTTCGGAAGCGTAATGAGGGAGAACCGTGGGCCGGGTACCGTCAGTTCTGTGAGCATTTCCTGGCGCCGCTGGCGCTCATGGCCGCGCATGGGCATGGAGCCCAGCGCCTCACCAGTCTTCACATAGATGGTATTCCTCTTCACTTTGCCAGCAGTATGCTCTCCTGGCAAACTCGCCTGAAACCCGGATTGGCGGCGCATATCCATCTGCACGCCAAACAGCAAGGGCGTAGTGGAAGTGGCTACACGAATACAAATAAAGCGACCCCTCAGGTCAGCGAAAACGGTATGCGTGGGCTGATAGATAACCTGGATGCCACCGTGGCCGGTCTGACCTTGCCTGTAGAGAAAACGGTCTGGGGGGATTACTACGATGCCACCAACTACTCCTCCGGGGCTATGGCCGCCAAGGAGCGGGTTGTCGCTGAGCTGATAGACAGAGTAGGCAGTAAGCCGAAGACCTGCTGGGACTTCGGGGCAAACGATGCGCGCTTTTCCCGACTGGCGGCGCAACGTGGCCTATTTACTCTAGCTCTGGACCTGGACCCCGCTGCTATAGAGCATGCCTGGTCAGAAGTGCAGCAGCGTAAAGAGACCAATCTACTGCCACTGGTCATGGATTTAACCGATCCATCGCCTGCCCGAGGCTTTGCCCATACCGAGCGGGACTCTCTGTTAAAGCGCGGGCCAGCAGATTTAGGACTGGCTCTGGCTCTGATTCACCATCTGGCTATTGGGCATAACATTCCCATGGATCGGCTGGCTGCCTTCTTTGCCGATTCCTGTCGCTGGCTAATACTAGAGTTTGTACCAAAGCCAGACTCACAGGTTCAGCGCCTGTTGGCCAGCCGCCGCGATATTTTTCCTGCGTATCACGAAGAAGGATTCCAGGCAGCATTCGAGCCCTATTTCACCTTCTTAGCCAATGCCCGCATAGAGGGCTCCCAGCGGACTCTCTATCTGCTGGAGCGGCGCTCGTGAAGAATGGAAAAGAGCTCGCTACCGCTATACTGATACCTTTAGGACTGGCTCTTTCCCCAGTTTTATCTGTCTGGAAATCCAACCGCGCCGAAGTCCCTTTTCCTGAGATTTTTCGCCCTCTGTGTGTCGTTGCTCTGGCGGCACTGCTGGTTTCTGGAATCCTGAGAGCGCTGCTGTATCGGAGAACAGAGCCATGGCACCGCACCGCACTTCTTGCCAGTGCTTTCTGGCTGATGTTCTGGAACTACTCGTTTATTCGAGATAAGTTTGCTGTCTTTGCCGTGCTGGCATCACCAGATGCGCTTCTGTATCCAGATAAGTGGGGACTGCCACTCTGGATAATACTCGCTCTCGTTGTGCTAGTGGCGCTCAGTTTGGTCAAGCGCTGGCTACCGGCGATTACCAGTGGGCTGGCGGCCATGGCAGCCGTATTAGTGGTGCTGGCGCTCCCCTGGCAAGGATTGGGTAAGGCGGCACGTCCGACTCCAGCTCCTTCGCCCGTGCCCCAAGTAAAGCCCCGCCCGGCAAATGATAACAGGCCGGATATCTATGTTGTTGTGCTGGATGGGTATGCCCGTACCGATGTGTTGCGTAACCTGCACCAGTGTGACAACACCGAGTTTCTAGAAGGCTTGAAAAGCCGTGGGTTTCAGGTAGCGGCGCATAGCCAGGCGAACTATGTTCAGACAGCACTGGCGCTTGGCTCATTGCTGCGCATGGACTACTGGCCAGCCGAGAAGAGCGATGATGCTGTTTCCGCACTAACAGAAATGGTGGGTAAAGCTCCTCTACGCGAATTTGTAGCGGCCCACAACTACCGGAGTATAGCTTATCTTTCCAGTGGCCCACTCACAGAGGGACTGCTCCAGGAAACGATAATCGATATGGGGGAGGCTTCTTCTCCGATTGGTTCTCTAGAGAACCTTTTACTGGATATTACTCCGTTAGCCATATTGCCGCGTGGGGAAGCCGTGGAGTATGCCAACCACAGGCAGCGGCTCCGAAACACACTGAAGCGCCTGGGTGAGCCACCACCAAGCTCGGACCCCTATCTGGTGCTCTGCCATATACTGCTGCCGCATCCGCCTTTTGTTTTTGGGCCTAATGGGGAGGAGCGTACCCCGCCGATTCCCTACTCCATAGGTGATGCCACCGGTTACCGAGGAAAAGGCGAAGAGTACGGGCAGGCGTATTCGGATCAGGTGCAATGGGTAGGGCCGCAGGTATTAAATGCGATAGATTCTCTGCGTAAGAACTCCCCGCGCCCGGTAGCGATTTTGCTCATGGGCGACCATGGTTCGCGGCGCTATACCGATTGGAGCGGAGCAGAACATACCTATATGCCCGAAGCCTTCGGCAACCTGCTGGCCGTATGTGTACCCGACGAGCTGAAATCTCGCTTCGGGATACTCCCAAATCACCCCACCCCGCTAACGACGTTTCGGCGGCTATTGAACGCGACGCTGAATGAGAAGCTGCCGCCCCTGCCAGATCATTCGTACTACTCTACTCTGAACAAAGGGTTTACCTTTGTGGATGTTACTGAGGCAGCGCGTGCCCCGGTGTCTGTAGAAGAAGCGAAGCGGGTTCACCCCTCTATCGGGCGCTAGGTATGAAGTGCGGCGCGCGCGGCACGCACCTGGTTTTCTGCGGCCTCCGGAGTATCGGCAATAGCGGTCAAATGCCCCATCTTGCGGCCCGGTCTTGGTTCCGCTTTGCCATAGAGATGGAGAGCGACTCCCGGAATAGCCAGGGCCTTCGCCCAGTGGCAGGGCCAGAGGTCACCCAGTAGATTCGCCATAGCAACGCCACCAGCCCGTAGTCCTGTGGCGCCAAGCGGCAGCCCGCACACCGCACGCACCTGCTGCTCGAACTGGCTGGTAATCGCTCCTTCTATAGTCCAGTGCCCGGAGTTATGGGGGCGCGGGGCTAGCTCGTTTACTAAGATATGACCGGTTGGAGTCACGAATAACTCCACAGCAAGAACGCCCACTACATCAAGCTCCTCAAAGATGCCGCGCGTGGCCTCCTGCGCTTCCTTTGCCAGGGCTGGCTCTACACGCGCAGGGGCGATAGTGACATCTAAGATATGGTTGGTGTGCTCATTAAGCACTAAGGGGTATGCGGCAAAGCTACCATCTACACCGCGCGCCGCTACCACAGAAGCTTCAAAAACAAAATCTATGAAAGCCTCTAAGATACAGGGCTGGCTCCCTAGATCAATAAAAGCGGCTCGCGCCTCTCCGGCATCGTTGACCTTCTTCTGGCCTTTGCCATCATAGCCAAAGCCAGCGGTTTTAAGAATGGCCGGGTAAGAGAAACTATCGCAGTCTTCCTCGCTCTCCACAGCTTTGAATGCCGCTGTCGGAAAGCCATTGTTCTGCAGGAATCTCTTTTCCCGCAGTCGGTTCTGCGTGGTGTGGAGCACATGACCACCGGGGCGTACCGGAGCGTATTGGGCGCAGGCTTCCGTGGCTGCCGCGTTCACGTTCTCAAATTCAAACGTAACTACATCTACGGACCGGGCGAACTCCGCCACGGCGTTTAAATCGTCGTAGCTGGCCGTGAATTCCTGTGCACCTGCCTGGGCGCAGGGAGTGGGGATAGGATCGGGAGAGAGCGTAGCAACTCGATAGCCCATTCGAATCGCTGCCTGGGCGGTCATGCGGCCCAGCTGCCCGCTGCCTAGAATCCCAATCGTCGCGCCTGGAAGAAGAGTAGCCATCTATCCAAATTATAGCCGCAGGTTTCAGATACTGCAGGGCTGGGAAGCATACCAGTCAGGAGAGAGTAACCTATGTCTCGTTGGTTTATTACCTTACTCGCGCTTTTTTGTGCTATGGGAGCACAGGCCCAGTTTCCCAAACCACCTGCCCCGCCTCGTCCTCCGTCTTTGCCTGGCAACGCACCCTTGCCGCCAGCGCCAAAAGTGCCGCCTTTGCCCAATCCATCTCCTCGAGCCACGAACGTAAATGGCCCCGTGGTTAAGGCAAAGCGTGCTCTACTGGTTGTCTCCGCCGGGCTCAAGAAACATGGAGACCCGAAGTACGGAGCGCTTTATCAGTTTCTGGAGTCCAGCGGAGCCAGCTCGGCGCGAGAGGGCTTGAGCGGTGTCTATGGCAAGATAGTAGTGTTAGAGGGGCGAGATGGCACGGTAGAAAAGTTTCTGAGCACCCTCTATAGTCTGGCGCGTGACCACGATGCCGTGGATATGGTGCTACATCAGCATGGACTTCCCGGTCAACTTGTTTTTGAAGACAAAGCTGTTTCGGTAGAGGACATTGGTAAAAGCATCAGGGACGGTACCGATAACAAACTCGGTAAATGCCTGACTCCTCGCGCAGACATCTACGCCTTGTGTGGGAAACGGCTTGTTATGGTAGCAGCCATGCAAGCGGCTGGTCAAAAGCAGGCTTTAAAGTCATCGTTGGGGCAAGGGCGGTCCATGCAGATAGTATGGCCAGTTTTCCTACCTTTATGGCCTGGTGGCGCGCCGGATACACCATAGAGGAATCTACGGCGGCGGCTAACAAGGCCGACTCAGGGCGCCTCTTAGACAAATGGGCTGCCGGACCGCTCGGCTTCAAAGATGTAGATAGCTATCGTCTGCTTCATGGAAACCGCACGCTTACTATCGGAAGCGTATCGGTACCCTGAGCGTTTACGCTTCTTTTTTCCAGACTTCGATAAGCAAGCCATCTGGGTCAGCTATCTCAATATACGGACAATACCGCCGGGGCGTCTATGACAATGACGCCCTGGCGGACAAAATACTTCCCGGCTTCTTCCAGGTCCTCCGTTTCCAGCCAGAGAATAGACATGGCATCGTCCGGGAACGTAGCCGGGCTGGGTTGAGCGGCATTGGGGAGTAGCGCGATGCGCAGGCTGCCGAGCTGATAGTGGCCGTCCACACCATTGTCACTCGGCAGGCGCTTCGCCCCCAGAACGCCTTCGTAGAACGCGACAGAGCGCGCTAAGTCAGTGCACGCAATGGTTAGCGCAAAAGGCTGGAATTGAGGGCGAGGCATGGTGGTTACTCCTATTGTCTAGAGTGGCAGCTCCATATCCAACACTGTTTGTGTCTGAGTAAAGCGGAACTCATGTAGCTTCGTGCGTAGCTCCGGGCGGGAGTTCGCGAGGATAGAAACGGCTAGAAGGGCTGCGTTGGTCGCTCCCGCTTTCCCAATAGCCAGGGTACCCACAGGAATGCCGCCGGGCATCTGAACAATAGAGAGAAGCGAGTCCTGCCCCTTCAGCGCGTGAGATTCCACCGGCACACCCAGCACGGGTAGAACAGAAAACGCCGCCGCCATACCGGGCAGATGCGCTGCGCCGCCCGCGCCTGCAATAATGACTTCCAGGCCACGCGCTTCCGCTCCCGACGAATACTCTTTCAGCAGGTCCGGGGTGCGGTGGGCACTGACAATTTTGCACTCGTGCGGCACCTGGAACTTCTCTAAAATCTCGTGGGCGTGGCGCATAGTCTCCCAGTCGGAGATAGAGCCCATAATGATTCCCACCAGAGGGTTTTGCTCGCTCATGATGCGGATTGTATCGCGGCGTATAATCGGACTATGCCGTTTTCTTGCCCGCCATCGTGGCGCAAAATCCTGCGCCGGTAGAGATCGTGATTCGTGAAGGACTGGCCCTGCAAGGCACTGTACGCGGGGGGCGTATTCCATTTGATCGTGACCCCGTGCAGGAAGCGCGCGCTCGTGGGAAGTTCGTCGAGCCCAAAGATGGCGAGGGAGGCTGGGCCACGATTCAGGCTGGAGCCGATGGTGTGTTCAACCGACTACGCGGCGCTTATGTCTTCGCTACAGTAGATATCCCCGCGCCCGGCGGTGTCTATCTGCTCAATGCGCGCGGCAACTCGTTTGTCTATATAAACGGTGACCTGCGCCCTGGAGATGTGTATTCCTACGGCTATTTTCCCCTGCCTGTGTTGCTCAAGCCGGGTAGAAACACGTTTCTGTTCTACGCCGGGCGCGGTAGCCTGGCCGCGACTCTCACCAAAGCGCAGAAAATGGCGCAGCTAAACCCCGCAGATACCACTCTGCCGGATTTTCTGGAAGGGGAGAAGGGCAGCCACTTAGCCTCGATTCCCGTGCTGAATCTCACCGATGCCCCGCTCTCCGGTCTTACGCTCACGGCTGGCATACAGACCACAAAACTGCCCACACTCAACCCGCTGACCACCCGCAAGGCTGCGTTTAGCATTCCCGCCGGCGTGACATCCGTAACACTGAAAGATGCGAAGGGGAGCGTGCTAGATACCGTGAACGTTTCTCTGCGCACCCGCAAGGCCAACGAGACTCGCCGCCTGACGTTTCTTTCCGACATAGACGGTTCGGTACAGTACTGGGCCGCTTACCCGGCGCAGAAGCCCGACAAGAAGAACGCGCTGGTGCTCAGTCTGCATGGAGCCAGTGTGGAAGCACAGGGTCAGGCGGATGCCTACGGTCCGCACGAGGATGTCAGTCTGGCTGCCCCGACCAACCGCCGCCCCTATGGGTTCGACTGGGAAGACTGGGGCCGATTAGACGCGCTGGAGGTATTAGCTCAGGCAAAGAAGCTATTCCCCTATGACCCGGCTCGTGTTTCTTTGACCGGGCACTCCATGGGCGGCCATGGCACCTGGCAGCTTGCCTCGCTCCTGCCGGATACCTTCGCTTCCGCCTCACCCAGTGCGGGCTGGATTAGCTTCACTACCTATGTGGGTGCGCCTCCGCCCGTCACTACTGACCCGGTAAACGCCCTCTTCACTCGGGCGAACCTGCCTTCGGATACCCTGAGTTTCCTGACCAATCTCTTGAACACGCCGGTATTCATTCTTCATGGCGATGCAGACGACAACGTACCGGTAACCGAAGCCCGTCGTATGCGGCAGGAACTCACAGCACTGAAGCACCCTGCTGTACAGTGGCACGAGCAACCTGGTGCTGGTCACTGGTGGGACGATGACCCGGCACCAGGCGCCGCCTGCGTGGACTACCCCGGCATCTTTTCTCTGGTTCGCTCATCTCGAATTCCAACCGGGGAAGGAGCGCTTCGGTTCGTGACCGCCAACCCTGCTGTGAGTGCTACTCGCCGCTGGTTGACTATCGAGCAGCAGACTAGGCCGCTCGCCCTCTCGAAAGCGGAGCTGACCTGGAAAGGAAGTGCCGTTACCGGAACCACGGAGAACATCGCGCGGCTTTCCTTGGATATTCCCGGCCTGAAAGAAGCGGAGTTAGATGGGCAGAAAGTGACTCTCAGTGGTGCCCACCCAGCCCGCTTAGCCTTCGTTTCTGGGCGCTGGCAGGCTGCGAATAGCGGAGTCTCTGCCGCCGAGAAGAACTCGATGCGCTCCGGGCCATTCAAGCAAGCCTTCAACCGGCGCTTCGTGCTGATCTACAGCACCAAAGGCACGCCAGATGAGAACGCCTGGAGTTACAACAAAGCCCGCTACGATGCCGAGGGATTTCTATATCGCGGCAACGGCGCACCCGACTTACTTCCGGATACCACTCCGCTGAAGGCTCTAAAAGATCGCTCGGTGATTCTCTATGGTAATGCCGATTCCAATGCACTCTGGGAGCCACTACTCAAAAACAGCCCCGTTCAGCTACACCGTGGCAGGGTAACCGTCGGCGCAGTCACCAAAACCGGCGAGGATCTTGCCTGCCTGCTGGTACGCCCCCGCCCGGACTCTAAGACCGCACTGGTCGGTGTGGTCGGCGGCACCGGGCTTGCCGGGCTTCGTGCTGTAGAGCGCCTGAGCTATTTCTCAGCGGGCGTTGCCTACCCGGACTGGACTGTGTTCACCCCCAATGTCTTCCAGGGCGGAGTGGATGGCGTAGTCGGAGCAGGCATCTTCGGCAACGATTGGCGTGTGGAATCCGGCGAATCCGCCTGGAAATGACAGAGTCAGAGATTTTAGAGCGGGTTCGCGCGCTTTGTATGGCGTTGCCAAACATGAGCAAGCGCCTGAGCCATGGAGAGCCCACCTGGTTCTACAAAGAAAAGAAAACCGTGGTGATGTATGCAGACCGGCATCACGACGACAAGCTAGCCTTCTGGTGTGCCGCGCCAGAAGACGCACAGGTAGCACTGATAGATTCTGATCCTGAGCGATTTTTTCGCCCGCCCTATGTGGGGCACCGTGGCTGGGTAGGCGTTCGATTAGATGTAGAGCCGCTGGACTGGGACACTATCGAGACCACTATTCACGACGCCTATGACACCATCACGCGCAAGTAATATTATTGACACAAAGGCAATAGCGACGCTACACTGACTGCTATGGACATGACGGAGGCAGCGGCACGTATCCGCAAAATGATTGACCAGGCGGAGACGGTCATCGTCGGAAAACGAGGAGCAATTGAGACAGCGGTAGTGGCGTTGCTCTGTAATGGGCACCTGCTTATTGAAGATATTCCCGGTGTAGGAAAGACCACTCTTGCGAAAACGTTGGCACTCTCGCTGGGCTGTGTGTTCCGCCGGATTCAGTTCACACCTGACCTGCTGCCCGCCGATATCACAGGCACTTCTATCTTCAACCAGAAGAATCAGGAGTTCGAGTTCCGCCCTGGCCCAGTCTTCGGGAACGTAGTACTGGCCGACGAAATCAACCGGGCTACTCCCAAGACGCAGGCCGCGCTCCTGGAGTGTATGGAAGAGCTGCAGGTTACTTCGGATGGCGTAACCCACTCTCTGCCGCGCCCCTTCTTTGTAATTGCCACCCAGAACGACCTGGAGCATGCAGGTACCTATCAGCTGCCCGAGGCGCAGCTAGACCGCTTCCTCATGCGCCTGCGCCTGGGCTACCCGGCGCTGGAAGACGAAGTGGCGATTCTTGACCTTCAGCTCCATAGTCGCCCGCTGGATGCTCTAACCGCCACGCTGACTTTAGAGGAGCTGCTCAGCCTGCAAGAAATCGCCCGCAGTGTGCATGTAGACCCGCGCGTGCAGCGCTACATCGTGGAACTGGTCAGTGAGACTCGCAAGCACCCACAGATCGAGGTCGGGGCCAGCCCCCGTGGTTCCCTGGGACTAATCCATGCGGCGCAAGCGTATGCCGCCGTTCAGGGACGCAGTTTCGTACTCCCCGATGATGTAAAGAAGCTGGCTTCGTCTGTACTGGCCCACCGACTGGTTCTCACACCGGAGTCGCGTGCTCGTGGGGTAGGCGATACCGAGGTAGTTGCTGACCTGCTGAACCGAATTCCTGTTCCTGTCGGAATCGGTAAATAAATACGCCGGGGCTTAAGCCCCGGCGAAATAATAAGTAAGGAGAACACAACATGATAGACACACACATTCACTTCAACTCTAAAGCGCTGTCTAGCGTCTGGCGGGAGGCACTGAGCCGTGCCGAAAATGCCGGGGTCAAGGCGTGCATCGTAGTTGGATATGACCTGGCTTCATCTGAGCGAGCTGTAGCCCTGGCCGAAACAGATACCCGACTCTATGCTACGGTCGGAATTCACCCACACGATGCGGAACACTGGAATGCTGACAGCGAAAAGAAGCTCAGCACGTATTTAGAGCATCCGCGTGTGGTGGCGCTTGGCGAGATCGGACTGGACTTCTACCGTGATCTCTCCCCACGCGATGCCCAGTATGCTGCGTTCTCGGCGCAGCTTACTCTCGCCAAAGAGAAGAATCTGCCCGTCGTCATTCATTGCCGAGATGCCTACGATGAAGCCCTGGAAGTCTTAGAGGCGGAAGCGGGCGGATTGAATGTGGTGCTTCACTGCTTTGGTGGAAATCTAGAGCAGGCGAAGCGTGCCTGGAGTCATGGCTGGTATATCGGGGTAGATGGCCCGGTGACCTTTAAGAAAAACGAGGCGCTGCGTGAGATTATCGCGGCTTGCCCCCCAGAGCTTCTGGTTTTAGAGACCGATTGCCCCTGGCTGGCTCCGGAACCTTTTCGCGGGAAGTTTCCCAATGAGCCCGCCTGGTTACCGCATGTGGCTGAAGCCGTAGCACGCACTCGTGGAACATCTGTCACGGAACTAGATGCACTGACCACGGCGAATGCCCAGCGTCTGTTTCCGAAACTGAGCTTATAAGCGCTCGCGGCGCTTCTGGAAGAAGTAACCACCTAAAAGTGCCGCGCCGATTCCAGCCCCGATCCAGCCAGAGCGTTTCAAGTTCTGGTTCGTGTCTAGCAGAGTGTCTGTGTTAGGGAGCATTCCCGCCAGCTTCACTCGGCGTAGCGGCGCCTCGCCGAGCACAATCCCTTGAGCGCGTGCTACATCCACGTAGCGCCCCGCATCTCCTGCTGAGGCATCGCCGTGGCTCCCGCCGTTCTGAAGATAGAGGGTGTGGTCAAAGCTTTCTTTCTCGTGAATCTCTCCATCATGGATATGTACGGTGGGATAAAAGAGCGTGTTCACCAGTCGGGTGGGAAACTCGAACGCCATGGGGTGGGGTGTGCCACCTTTTTCCTTAAACTGGAACACCACAAATCCGTAGTCATTGTACTCCGGCAGCTTTTCAAAGGTTTCTTTTGGTAGCTTGAACCTGGGATCTAAGCGCTTGAAATCCGCAGGAGACGGTACAAAGCTAGCCTCGAAATCCCCCACACTTTCCACGCGCAGCATAGGTTGCGCACGGGAGGAAACGGAGGCAGGAATAGCGCCTCTATAATGCTGGGCTCGCGGAACTGGGAACGCCTCGTTCAGATGGCCGAAGAACTCCGGATAGCCTTTGAGGTCGATGAACCGAACCGCATCGTCCTTAGCCGCTAGCGCAATCGGAATCGGCAGAATCATAGCCACGGGCTCGCTTGCCAGATAGGTCATCTGGTAGACCAGGAGCTGCCCTTGCTCGGTCAGCCGGGCGAATAAGTTCGTATTAGAGACCCGCTCCACACGGGGCATGATGCAGCACATAATTCAGACCTCTGTGTCTATTGTTCCCCAAAATCAGGGATGTGTTCACGATGCCCGAAGAAACGCTATTTTTTGCTGTAAAGCACGTTCGGGTCAGTGATAACTGGGGCGATTTCCAGCCACTCGCCATTTTCTTGAGTTTCTCGGTAGTAGCAGGATTCATGGCCAGTGTGACAGGTGGGACCGCTCGGTTCGGCCAACACCAGAAGCGAGTTCATCTCGCAGTTCACCCGAATAGAGCGGGTCTTGAGGAACATACCGCTGGTCTCACCCTTGATCCAGAACTTCTGGCGGGAGCGGCTCCAGAAACAAACCCGGCCCTCGCTCTGAGTTTTTAGAACGGCGTCTCGGTTCATGAAGCCCATCATCAGGACTTCTTTGCTGTCCACATCCTGAACCACGGCGGGTATCAGGCCATTATCATCGAATCGTAGCGTATCAATCATGGCGTTCCGAAAGCATCTCCCAGAGTCCTAGGCAGTAGTCGTTCTTCAGGCAGATCTTCGTTATTTTACGGAGAGGATAGGAGCCCGCCGATGCCTCCCAGATTGCCTGAGAGTTGGCTATATTAAGGCGTATCTGGCGCTTACCCACGCGTTTTACTCGCCCTATATAGCTGGTGTCTGGCCAGAGCGTCTCCAGTTCTATCTGTACCAGAGGGGCTATCCGGTGCGCTGAGCTAAGTAGAGAAGAAACACTGCTTAGCTTGAGAGTGGGTAGGGATTGCGCTCTCTGGCCCCGGCGTTTATGGAGGCGCTGGACGAAAGAAGTAGGGTTATCCTCGACCGACTGCGTTATATCCCCAATGCGCAGAGCCGTCCACCCATCGAAACGGCATTCCACAATGGTATGAAGCAGTACCCAGTCTTCGCTGAGTCCCACCACATAGCCAAGGATTTCCTCGGTATCGAAAGAGCGCGTCAGGCGAATCAGGGCACCATTCGCCTGTGCGGCTTCTAACAGGGCATGAGCCTGTTTTCGTTTCACTTAGCCTCGCGCCGGGTGTGGCGCGCGACCAGCCAGAGAGCGTCGAGATAACCGTCTCCCAGGTCAAGGCGGGTGATGTCTTTATAGCGGAATTTGTACGGTGCTTCCATCCACTCACCGCCGCGGTTCACCGCAGTGATCTCGACCTTCTTGGGCTTCATCTCGCGTACCTTCCCGATGTAGCATCCTCCATTGGGCAGCTTCTCTCGGAAGATGGCCATCAGGGGGAATACGGGCGAGGCTGAGGAGAGCAGGCCGGGCAGGTCCAGCAAAAGCAGATCGTGCTGAGGCCTCGGGCGCTCACCCATCATGCGAAGGGCGGTTGTGGCAAAGCTCTGGTCTTCTACTATCTTGCTGATGTCGCTCACACGCAGGGCGGTATAACCATTGAGTTTCATGGTGGCACCGCTCAACATGTGCATCAGAACCCATTCCTCTTCCAGACCGACAATGAATCCGCGCCAGGAGCGTCCATCGAATTCTCGGGTGACACTGACCAATGTTTCGTGGCTGAGGGCTCGCTCTAACTCTTTGATAATTTCTGTATTATTCATAGTGTTCTCGCTTCTCTATCGTTTATGATCGGAGTTTGGCAAAATCGAACAGGGCTTCCTGGTTGCCCCCCATCCAGCGTTTTGCCAGGATTATGGCCTCTTTCTCGGTCATAAATTGATCGTCTACCTCGGCCTGCAACGCCCGAGTGAGCCAGGTGCGCGCCTGGAAGGCATAGCTTACCGCAGCGTTCGGCCAGAACGAATCCCCGCCAAATGCCAGTAGCTTGTTAGCCGGAACCGAGTGGGTTACACGCCTCACAAAGTCACTGGTAGTATACGGGTTGATACTCCACGCCCAGCACAAATCCAGGAAAACGTTGGGGTAGTGCTTGGCCAGCGCAATCACCTCTTCCGTATACGGATAAGACGTATGCATGAGAATGAAAGTTGCCTTTGGATACTCTCTGAGCAAGTCGCAGAGTAGAGCCGCTGATATTTTTTCCAGACCCATATTACTGTGCCCGGCATAGTAGCCTGTATGGATTTTAATGGGCAGGTTATGCTCTATCGCCGCTTCGATGCATCTTGCAAAAGCCCAGTCTCCGATAGCCAGTTTGTCTTCTGGAGTATAGGATTTTCCTTTAGACAGAACGTTGGCAATGTCAGAGTCACTTTGTTTTTTCCAGCGCAGGGTACGGGCATAGGCATGCTGCGTTTTTACAGCGATTGCTTTTGGTGCCCATTTGTCGAACACGGAACGAATATGGTGGGTAACATTTAAGATTGGCCCCAGGTCGTCAGGGATATTTCCCTGTACCAAGCTCATGACATTGATATCGTACTGAAAGAACTCATCGCCCTCACACTCGTAGCGAAAATCGTCTATCTGTACATAAGAGAGGTTCGCTACGTCTTTTAACAGGCGTTTCCTCTCACCAGGCTGCCGCTGGCTTTCCGCGATTTTCTGAGCCACTGCCAGCGCTTCAGGCACGATCTCATCCAGACCATACACACGCTTTGCCGTAAGCCGAACGCCTTCGCCATAGCCAGTGTGCTTTACCAGCTCCCAGGCGTCGCGGATTCCAAGGAAGCGCCCGGCCAGATCCAGGTCGGAACGATCATGGAGCCGCTTCAAAGCCTCCGAGCTCGCTCCGGCTACGGCGAGGTCCGCAGTGACATAGTGGTCGAAGAGGTCACCCAGCACATCGGGACCAGAGGCGAGAAACTCGGCCTCGGTTTGTAAATGCTCGTGTGTATCCGCCAGCGGTGATTCGGAAATGAACGCGGCTAAATCAGTCATGTCTTTTCCAGGAATCCAACAAGAGGGAGAGGTGGGCGGCCTTCCAGGGAAATGCCGTCGGAAGTTACATGAGCACTGGCACGGTAGATGACAACCCCTTCCCGAGTGCCGACGGGATTGCCAACACTAAAGTTAGCGTGGGTGATTGTAAACGAGTTCCCATTTTCCACACTTTCCACATAGGCCACATGGCCGTACTCATTGCCGGGCCAGGCATCTAGCACAAGAACAGCGCCAGGTGTGGGAGTCTGAGATTTCTGGGCATTGGTGACTTTCTTCCACCAGAGCCGGGCATGTCGTCCACTATTGACATCGAAGCGGATGTTCCAGCCCGCCTCCGCAGCGCGCCCGAAGGCGTACCAGGTGCACTGCCCGGTCGGGAGCGGATGCGCAGGTCGTAAGAAGGCAGGCAAAGTCGGCAGGTGGAGTGCCCTGCGGATACCAATGGTGGTGGCGCCACACAGAGTGAGCGTGCCCAGTATAGTAAGCCCGACTCGCCCGATGTGCTTCACTGCATTATAGCTCCGTCCCAGAGATCAGGGGAAGGTTCACACTGGTATTTTACCGCTAAGTTTGCCTAAGCCGCGCGGCGGCTGGGAACAGCGACGCCGCCAATCTGTGCAATAGAGTTGAGCAGTGTGTCCGCAGGAACAGGGCCACCCGTGAGATAGCCTTGCACTATGTCGCAGCCCAGTTCCTCCAGCATGGTGAGCTGGGCGGGAGTCTCAACACCCTCGGCAATCACCATCATGCCCAGGGTATGCGCCAGTTCCAGCACAGAGCGCACAATCGCTGCGTCTTCATCGCTGGTAGTGATACCGCTCACGAAACCACGATCTATCTTCAGTACATCCATGGGATAGCGTCTTAGCAGGGCTAGCGATGAGTAGCCTGTGCCGAAGTCATCTATCTGCAAACCAACGCCTAGCTCTTTAATGGCCTGCATGGCAGACTCTGCCTTGCTGCCGCTCTCTAAAATCGCAGACTCGGTCAGCTCGATTTCCAGCAGGCGTGGGTCGAACATGGTGTCTTTTAGCGTGGCATCTAGCAGGGCGGCGTAGTCCGACTGCAAGAGCTGTTTGGGAGACATGTTGACCGACATTCGGAGCGGTACGCCTACAGAGAGCCATTGGGCTCCCTGGCGGCAGGCTTCTTTCACAACCCACTCGCCCAGTGGAACGATCAGCCCGGTCTCCTCTGCCATAGGAATGAACTGTGCTGGAGGCAGTAAGCCGCGCTGTGGGTGATGCCAGCGTACCAAGGCTTCTACACCGACCACACGGTGGCTGCCGATACTGATCTGTGGCTGGTAGTGCAGCACGAACTGGTTCTCGGCAATCGCATGGCGCAAGTCGGATTCTAGAGTAACTCGCTCCTGCATCTCATCATGCATAGAAGCGGCGAAGAACGAGACTTCATTGCCGCCAACTCCTTTGGAGCGGTACATGGCGATATCGGCATGGCGTAGCAGAGTCTCGGCATCCTCGCCATCCTGAGGATAGAGAACAGCCCCCACGCTGGTAGTCACCTCGAACGTGCGCCCGTCTACTCGGAACGGTTTCGCCATGGCATCCCGCAAGCTCGCAGTCAGCCGATGCGCTGCCTGAAGATCTTTCAATTCCGGCAGAAGCAGAGTAAACTCATCGCCACCCATACGCGCCACCAGATCGGAGCCACGGACTACACTCTTCAGGCGCTCCGCCACCATGGTTAGCAGCTTGTCACCGACACCGTGGCCCAGCAGGTCGTTTATCTGCTTGAACTTGTCTAAGTCAACAAAGAGCACACCCACATGGCGGTCTTTTTGTTGGGCTGCTGCCAGGGCCTCCTGAAGCGCTTCCAGGAAGTGGGTACGGTTCGGAAGACCCGTCAGGGCATCGTGAGTGGCCTGCCACTCCATACGCTCTGCAGCACGCCGTCGCTCGGTAATGTCTTCTACTGTTCCTTCGAAGCAGAGTAGGGTGCCATCTGGGCCGTAGACTGCTTTGGCGTTTTCGCGCACCACGATAGCGCTACCATCGCGCCGCTGCCAGGCACTCTCCCAGCCACGGGCGGCCCCTGTGCGAATCAGTCTGCTTAGGAAATCGCTTCTATCCACGGCGCTCAGGCTTTGCTCCAATGCCTGAGGCTCGGTGTCTGCCTCGAAACCGAGCATGATAAGCAGAGCTGGGTTCGCCATAACGAACTGTCCCTCAGCTGAGAGCCGATAGATACCGATAGGTACGTGCTCGAAGAGCGCGCGGTACTCCTCGCGCGAGGCGCGTAGCTCGGCCAGCGCCCGATATTGCACCGTTTGATCTGTCACTACGCCAATGGCAGAAAACGTATCTGCACCGCTACGCAGTAGGCGCACTTCCTCTTGAATCGTACGCAGAATCCCACGGCGGTCTTTAATCTGATAGGTCACCGTAAAGTTCGGCTGCTCTTTTTGAATCGCCTCGGTGCGTGTGGCCTCTATTCTCTCCAGATCCGCAGGCTCTATGGCACGTTGCCAGCTCTGGGCATAGGTCTCTCCCGGCGTATGAGGAACCTGGAAACACTCCAGAGTGAGGTCGGGCGGGCTCATGTGCAAGTGCCAGCGCCGCGCGGACGCTCGCAGAGAGACATTGGCGTGCCAGACCAGACAGCGGCTCGCTACCATGACATGTCGGAGCGACTCATCAGTACGATGACGGTCGGTGACATCCAGGCAGAGCGCTGTGATTCGGCCATCTGGCTCGAAAAACAGCTCCTCTTGAATCCAGCGCAGAGTACCGCTTTTATCGATCAAGCGGAACTCGTGGTGCAGGTGAACGCGGTGAGAAGTCTGGGCTTCATGGCGGCGCTCCTCGGTGCGCTCCCGGTCGTCCGGGTGAATCGCCTCGCGCCAGGCGGCTCCATACCCCTCAAGCGTGGTGGCATTCAGGGTAAACAGGGCTTCGGCGGCAGCCAGATTTACAGGCAGGAGTCGGGCAAGATCGCCACCCTCCGCCTGCCAGAGCGTGCCACTGGTGGTCGTGAGAAATTGTCCTATATGCTGCCGGGCCTGTTCCTGGGCGCTTATGTCTCGGGTGACAAAGAGGAAGCGCTCCCCGCGGCGATAGATTTCTTCGTGGAGCCAGCGGCCTTCCCAGCGTGTTTCCTGCTCCCACCGGCTCTCTGTAGTGCGGCTCCACTGATTCAGTACCGATTCCAGTGTTGCCTGCCCGCCCTCGCGGCCTTCTAGCCAGCGACTCAGGGGAGTATCGTCGTATTCCTGGGAGGCCAGGGGGCTGTGCAGTGTGAACTCCCAGGCTTCGCCGCTACGTGTTGCTTCCCAGAACGCGACATAGGCACTGGCTGGAAGAGTAGGGACTACAGGTAGCGCAGGTGCAACGGGGGGAAGGGCAGCCTGCGCTACGGCTGGGAGCGCTTTCAGCGTAGTAGGGTTATTCGCGTTTGCGGCAGGGCCGAGCGGACGGTTGATGAGAGGCTGCGGTCGCGTAAAAGACATTACTTAACCCCGTACTGCGCGACCAGGAGCGGAATCTGATCCGCCTGTACCGGGGGGCTGAAGTGGTAGCCCTGTACAAAGTCACACCCAATATCGCGCAAGCAGGCATAGTGCCAGTCTGTTTCCACGCCTTCGGCAATCACCATCATGCCCAGGGTATGCGCCAGCTCAATAACCGAGCGCACAATGGCGGCATCTTCCGGGCTTTCGCGAATCCCACGGATAAAGCCTTGATCTATCTTGAGGGCTTCCATGCGGTAGCGCCGTAGAAGCGCCAGCGACGAGTACCCGGTGCCGAAATCGTCTATCTGCATGCCGACGCCTAAACAGCGTAGAGCGGCAATAGAGGTTTCGACCACGCGTTCCTGCTCCAGCAGGGTGGATTCGGTCAGTTCGATATCTAAGTAGTCCGGGGGAATCCATACTCATCCAGCGTACGCGCCACAATGCGAGGCAGCTCGCGCTGAGCAAACTGGCGTGGCGAGACATTGATAGCCACACGAACATTCAGACCATCGCGTCGCCACTGAGCGCCCTGGCGGCAGGCTTCTTTAAGGACCCACTCGCCGAGTGGGATAATAAGCCCGCTTTCTTCTGCCAGAGGAATAAACTGTGAGGGGGGGAGTAAACCACGCTCCGGGTGCTGCCAGCGTATCAGCGCCTCTACACCTGTTATCTTAGAGGTGCGGACATCTAACTGGGGCTGGTAGTAGAGCACAAACTCGTTTTCGTTGACCGCCCGCTTCAGGTCCGTTTCCAGGGTAACTCGCTCCCGCATCTCATCGTGCATGGAGGTGGTGAAACTGCGTACGCCGCCGCCCTGGCTCTTGGCCTGATACATAGCGATATCGGCATGGCGCAGCAGAGTCTCGGCATCCTCGCCATCCTGGGGATAGAGCACAGTGCCGATGCTGGAGTCTAGCTGGAAGCTCTGCCCATCGATAACCGTCGGCTCTTGAACCACGCGGCGCATACGAGTCGCAATGCGGCTGGCCTCATCCACATTCAGGATATCGGGAGTAAGAATCAAGAACTCGTCGCCACCAGTGCGAGCGATGGTATCGCTGGGGCGGGTGGCACGCTGAAGCCTGCGAGCAAGCTGCACTAGAACCTTGTCTCCGGTGCCATGCCCATGAAGTTCGTTGATCTCTTTGAACCGGTCTACATCCACATACAGGACACCAATCTTGCTATGGCGCTCTGATGCGGAACTGACCAGTCTCTCCAATTCTAATAGCGCCATGGAGCGATTCGGCAGGTTGGTCAGCGGGTCTAGCATGGCCTGCCGCCGAAGCTGCTCAAAAGCTTTCTGGCGCTCCGTAACGTTTTCGGCGGTTCCCTCGAAACCGAGCAGCTCCCCGGTATGCTCGTCGCGGATCGCCATAGCGTTCTCGCGGACTAAGAGGGGATGACCGTTCGCCATCCGCCAGCTGCCTTCATGACCGAGGATCATGTCATCGGCTAAAAGCTGTGTCCAGAAGGTAGAGCGCTCTTCGTTGTCCCAGAGCGATTCCGCACTCAGATCGGCGAGGTCGCTACAGCCCAGCATGGTCAACAGGGCAGCGTTTGCCATGGTGAAACGCCCCTCTACATCGACCCGGTACACCCCGACAGACAGGTGCTCTACCAGAGAAAGGTAGCGCTCCTGTGCTGCCCGAAGCTCGACCAGATTCCGCCGCTGTGCAGTGATATCCGTGACAATGGCTACCAGGCTAAAGCGTCCTTCACTCAGCGGTACCAGAGTAGCATCGGCGCACAGGTAGCGATAGCCACCTGTAGTCAGGCGTAGGGGCAGCTCCAGGGTTACGTGGTCGTCTTCATTGTCCAGTGCCTGGCTAACCAGCCGGTAGAGATCAAGTCGGTCACGGCGAGAAATAGAGTGCTGCCAGATAGTGGCAAACGATGTGGCATCAGCGACGCCGCTCAGCAGGCCTGTGCCGAACTCGGTCAGGTGAACATTGCCATGGAGCCGCCGACCTGTCTGCTCTAAATCTGCGTACCAGATACCGCAGCGCGCTTTCGCCAGAACCGAGTTCAGTTCATTGGAGTCACTGACCGGAGTCTCTGTTGTAATCTCGGGCTGGGAGACAATAATGACCTGAGCGGTCTCATCATCGTGGTACTCAATCCGGATATCTTCTCTCAGGTGCCAGCAGGTACCCTGGGCATCCGTAAGATAGATATTGCGGTTGTAGTACGTTTCCCGGTTCGCCAGCGCCTCGTGCCAGCGGATTTCCAGCGCGGCTTTCTGCTCTTCACCCAGCGCTTCTTGCCAGGCGCGAACATAGGCATCCGGAGTGTTGGCATCGAATGGAACCTGCTTCTGTGCCGCCGCGAAGTTATAGAGGCAGAGGTTCCAGCGTGGCTCGTCACTTAGAGTGATGTCCGCAGACCAGAGAATAAGATGGCTGGACTCCAGAGTGTGGGTAAGAACCCGGAGCGTGCGCGAAACGACGTCGGAGGCGCGGCGCTCTTGAGTCACGTCTGTAGTGACGATGAGGAAACGCCAGGCACGCTCTCCGGTCTTCTGTACGCGAACATGGTCGCGCATCCAGTGAATACCGCCGTGACGATCACGGCTGCGATACTGTACCGAGAAGGTGGTTTCGCGGTCGCGGATAGCCTGGAGGTAGCGCTCACGAACGACTTCGCGGTCTACCGGCAGACGACTCTCTTCCCAGAGAGCCGCGTAGTCATCGGGGTTCTTGACTTCTAAGCGCAGCAGGCGCTGGGCGGTCTCTATATTAAAGAAAACCGTCTTCCAGTACTGCTGGGTGCCTTCCACCCCGAAGTCGATATTCCAGAGGATTCCTTCGGAACCATCCAAGACGTGGCGAAGTGTGCGTGCGCTCATGGGCAAGGCACGCCCTTTGTCAAACGTCTCTCGTTGTGTTTGGGGGGCTTTCGGCATGACCCTTCGGGTCTTGATTTTCGGCTGGCCGGGAAATTTGCTGTAGGCTACTTCGCAGGTAATTTTCGTAGGCCTGATTCTCAGACATAGTCTTTCCTGGCGTATCCGATAATTTTATAACGGGGCGACCATTCGCCTGCACCATTTTTAGCACTATAGGCAAGGAGGGTACTCCCAGATCGTTGGTCAGGCTTGTGCCGATGCCGAACATAGTGCGAATGCGCCCATCGAACCGCTCCGCGAGCGCCAGCGCCTTCTCGATATCCAGCCCATCGGAGAAAACAGCGGTCTTAGTACGCGCATCGATACCCAGGCGTTCATAGTGTGCCAGCAGCTCCTCGCCCCACTCAAACGGGTCGCCGGAGTCATGACGGCAGCCATCGTAGGCCTTGGAGAACAGCATATCGAAATCATTCAGGAACGCATCCATGCCGAAGATGTCGGAGAGGGCGATACCCAGGTCGCCCCGGTAGACCTGCATCCAGGTCTCCAGCATGTAGCGCTGCGAGTCCAAGGGGTGAACCAGCGCCTGTCCGGCTTGCAGAAACTCATGGGCCATAGTGCCAAAGACTCGCAGGCCGAATTTTTTGGCGAGAGCTACGTTGCTGGTACCAATGAGCCTGTCTTTGAGCGCTCCTACTACTTCTTCTTGCCATATCCGGCTGTAGCGTCGCCGAGTGCCGAACTCCATGATACGGGGCAAGGTAGGCGCGGCATCGATAGCAGCGATCTTTGCATGAAGCCGTCGCCGTCCTTCTGCCAACAGTTCCTCGGTAGTGGGGTAGGTGTGGCGAGCATAGACCTCATTGACAATAGCCAGTACTGGCACTTCGAAAAGAATGGTATTCAGCCAGCTTCCCTGAATGCGAATGGTCAGCTCATCCCCCACAGCGACGGTGACATCCTGGGGATTTAAGCGGAACTCCCGTAGAAAACCCACGAAATCCGGGGAGATATAGCGAATGCTCTCCAGATAATGCAACTCGTCATCGGTGAGCCGCAGAGAGGCCAGGGCGTCTATCTCCTGTCGAATCTCTGCCGCATAGGGGCGCAGGTCGGCATTTTTCGCCCGGCACTTAAACGCATACACCACAGGGAGCTCGGCGAATTTCTTCCAGACCACCTGCATCATAGTGAACTTATAGAGGTCTGTATCCAGCAGCGAATCGATAATCATAGCCCAGCTTCTTTCGTGGTAGAGAGCATCATCCCCTTCACCGTGAGGTCGTGTAGGAAGCTCTCTTGAAGCGCCTCGAATCCCGTAACTGGGCTGACCGTGTCGGTCAAGAGCACCAGGCGCCCAGTTAATTCCGGTGCCAGCGTGTCTAAGTCACGCAGGGTACTGGCCACGCAGTGGCTGCCCGCCTCACCCGCCACCAGTATACGGTCGGCGCCGCGCAGGGCATCTATCAAAGGGATGTTGGGCAGGGTTGCCGGGTCTGCTGGATCGGGTACATCGGCGCGCAGAACACTGTAGTGCTCAGTGAGCGGGTTTTCCCCTTTACGCCAGAACTCTATGCTTTTACCAGAGTCACGCTCCCAATCACCCAGGGAATCGAATAATATTGGATAGACAGCGTGCCCGGCGCTACCGATTAAGCAGTGCTCCGGCCAGATACAGAGAGGATAGCGCCCGTTTGCGGCCAGAGCGTGCACATAGGCGCGGCTACGATCCGCTTGTTCCGAATCTGCGGGTAACCAGCGGCCAGATTCGACATCATCTACGGAGATAATGGTGAAGGGAGCGGGATGAGCCCCGGCAGAGTCGCGCCACCAGAGCGGGTGGGCGATATCGCGTTTATGGTGCGTATCTAGAGTTACATGGATGCTGGCAAGACCAACGCCATGGGCAAAAACGAAGTCTGCCAGGCGCTCCATATCGGCGTTCGCTCCCTGTACGAAAAGCGCCCCGGCGGGGTCGCAGAAATCGACCTGCGGGTCGATGATGAGTAGTTGAGTTTCCATTTGTAGTATTAGTGTATTTAAAACACTAAAAGGTTTCGGGTTTTCCGGATGCGACTAAAATTTAAGGCGAAAGTCCCGCATTCCTGCACAGGGTTTTCATGGTAGAGTGCATCTGTACAGGAGGCTTCTATGCAGCGAACCGAGGTAGTTGTTCGGGCGGCCATACCGATGGCGGTAATGAATACGCTCTTGTGGATGGCAGTGAGTCGTGAGTTCGTTAGTGAGTCATTTCTTTTATGGATGTCAGTTGCGGCCTATTTTGGTGGTGCCTCTGCCGCACGAAAGCTGCAGGCTACCTGGCGGGAGATTGTTCTTGGGTTCGTAGTAGCGCTGGCGCCTCTTTTCATCCTGGAACCTGCACTGGCGTTTATTTCTGTGCTGTACGGTGGCGCTGGATTACTACTCTTACCTCTACTCTCTAAAGCTGTACGTGCTGCAGATGAGAGCGTGGCGGTTCCCCCGCGCAGTGTATATACCTGGGCCTGGGGCGCGCTGGGAGTTCTGGCATTTATCTTTTCCCGATACATGCCCCTTCCTTCCTGCATTATGCTGCTCTACAGTTTCTGCCTAGTCTGCATCCTGCCTGTCGCCGTTGTTGCGGGAGCTCTGGCGGTTGCCGGTCAGTCTCGTATTGGTGCC
The DNA here is from genome assembly GCA_049840835.1 of Armatimonas sp. Lineage (GTDB taxonomy): Bacteria > Armatimonadota > Armatimonadia > Armatimonadales > Armatimonadaceae > JANLTX01. Next base: position 72,565 of record JASGJG010000023.1, read on the forward strand.
TGGGTAGGAACGGTAGGGGCTACGATGTTCTGGATCAGCTATGGCCTGGCCTGGGTGTTGTCCTATTTTATAGGCTAGGCAGTGCTCAGACGCCCTGATAGTCGTTTCGGATGGCGGTTAGCCGCCATCCGTCTCCATAGCGCTCAAAGACCAGCCAGAGCGATGACCAGTCCACACCGCCGTATTTCTCGGTGCCGGATACATAGAACTCCACACAGACTGCTCCAGGAAACTGCTTATCTAAGTCAGTCACATAGTTCAGTGGGCGACGCTTTAGAGTGTTGTAGTTTGTCTCTGCTGGGTGCTGGTAGTCGCGGCCATAGATACGCTTGTAGCGCTCTTTAAAGGTCTGGCGTGCCGGGGTATTGCTCTCACCATCTTTGCCCCAGTCGTACTTTTTCGCATCGGTGAATAGCCCCGGCACCTGGGATTGCTTGAAAGTAGGGCCAGACTCGCCGTTGTCACCAGGAAAGCGCAGCCCTTTAACTGGGTGCACCATACGCGCCAGGGTTTTCAGGTCTTTGCGTGCCAGCGCCCCACGCACGATACTGGCGCGTGTGGTCATCTGCCGTTTGGCCTCACCAGGAGAGAGAATGAAGTCAGCCCTTGCCGCTGCTGTAGTAATGACAGCTAACGATACGGCAAGGGCGAGTTTCATTTGGGAACCACAGTTATGGGTTGCGTGGAAAGATAAGGCTGCTCATTCAAGCCAGCCACAATACCCACGAAGCTGAAGCGCATGGGGGGCAGGTCTTTGGCGCGCCGTGAGATGTGGTCCGCGTTTCCATTGCCCACGATAGTAAACGTGCACTCATTCTTCTCCGGCGGCACATAGAGTGCACCCGCTGTGGGGTACATGAATCCGGGGAGCTGGTGGGGGAAGATGACGATACCGCCCTTGAAGTCTCCCTGGCGTTTGATGCGCACTGTGACATCACGGCGCATATCGTTGCCCATAGGAAGCTGGGAGATATCTGCCTCTAGCTTGAATGGGTCGCTACCTACTCGAATCCCCACACTCTCAGCGCTACGAGGGCGCTGGCGCTGTCCGTTCGACGGGCCTACATAGCTTTCCAGTGGGGTTGCCAGGCGAGTAACAGACTTACCCTCACCGAGAGCCTTACCCGTAATCGTGAACGTTCCACCGTTAGGCTGGGCGTCATCGCTGGCGTGCAGAATCAGGAGCGCCTTATCGTCATCCGGCGGAATGGCGCAAGGCTCGGCAGTGACTCCTGGCGGCAGGTCAGAAACCGTAACTGTAATGCCGGTGCTGAGCTTCTCGCGCTTCGTAGCGCGCACCACCACGGCGGCGATTCCTCCTGGCGCTAGATTCACGGTAGATGGCAGGGCAGTAAAGGCGAAGTCCGGACCAGTGACAGCGGCTGCCGTTTCTGGGGCAGTAGGCGTTCCCTGATAGGCGCGCAGGCGATAGATAGACGCCGGGTTGCCTTTCCAGAGGAGATCACGCACCAGCAAAGTGTAGTCCCCATCTGCAGGAGCGGTCCAAGTGAGGATGGGGTCCAGGTCGCTGGCTCCCAGGTTCTTTGCTATCTCCTTACCCTTGCTATCGTAGAGATAGAGCACCGGGTTAAAGAACGCTGGCTGCTAACTCTGAGAGCCGGAAGGCCTTGAGGTCGAACGTGTAAACAGTGTCTTTCTTGGCGGTGAACGCGAAGTAGTCTCGCTCGGCAGAGCTTGCCAGTGTGCCATTCACGGTTACCGGAAGCTGAATCTTCTGCGCCTCAGAGAGCTTGGAGTTCGGCTCGGCGGCTACAACCTCCGGCAGATCTCCTACATCAAAGGTAAACGCGGTAGAGACTCCGGCGTCTGTGACTAGGCGAAGCTCACGCGGACCGGGTAGCGCGTTATCAGCCACGGAGACTTTCGCCGTAATCACGCCCGCTCGGGCCTTGGCCTGGAGATATTTGGTGACCTTGTCTTTATCGTCTGCGGAGAGCTGAGCGCTACGCTGGGTAATCATGCGATCTACGGTAGAGGCCCACTGCTCGGCGGTCATGGTGCGGTTATCCGGCGTGCGCAGCTCGTGGCAGGAGGTACATTTCTGCTGCACCAGCGGACGTAGCGCTTCATCGGGTGGTGCGCCACCGGGCTGCACTTCCGCAGAGACACCCATATCACCTGTCACCAGCAGCTTCTTGGCGCCCTGTAGGTTACCGCCACGCAGCACGACTTCTACCGTTTTTCCGGCTCTGGTTCCCGCCGGGAACATGCCCGCAATCTGCGGCGTCTGTGCCATGGCTGTTTTACTAATGCCAGCGAAGACGGCTATGCCCATAATTCCCAGGACGGTGAACGTCCGGCTATGGGCGTTCCGCCGTCTCCATGCAGGAGAGGGTTGAGCCTGTGTTCCGAGCGAAGCGAGACGGCACGAAGTGCCTATAGCCGGACGTTCACCGTCCTGGAGATTCAGATTCATTTCGGCTTCACCGTTGTTTTGGGATAGAGGAACTGGGTCGGGACAATCTGCTTGACCTGACCGGGATAGAACCAGGAGAGATGGACTTCCGCGCCACCGGTATCCTGGAAAAACTCGATTTTTATCGGCACGCGCTCACCCTCCTTCAGGTAGATCTGGCGAACCGGAGGGTCTTCTGTGGGGCCGCGTGATACCCACGAATCCACGAGTTTGATGCCGTTTACCCAGAGCCGAATGCCATCGTCAGACTTGGTGACAAACTGATAGGGACCGGTTGCCGGAGCCTCGATAAAGCCTTCCCAGCGCGCCGACCAGTTCGTTGGCATCATGTAATCCACGGGAGCTGCCGTGAACGTGAGGTCCATAGCCGCGTCTACACGCGAAAACGCCGGGTCACCCGTGACGTCTTTATTGGTGAAGTAAGAACCGGAAAGCCCGGTGCCTTTGCCACGCTGAAGAGATGAAGCAATATAGCCGCCGGGTGGTGGGGTAAAAGGCAGCTCCCAAAAGAGAATGCCGCGCTCCACCATATAGACACGCGCTTTACCGTCTCGCGATGCGGCTGCCAACCACTTACCATCCGGAGAGACGCTGAGCGCCCAGATATCCCCTTTGGCTTCGGTCAGTTCGCGCTCTACGCCGCCGCCATAGTTCCAGACGATGACTTTACCATCTTCCCCGCCAGAATAGATACGCTGACTGTCCGCCGCCACAGCGTAAACAGGCCCTTCATGGCGGCGCATATCGCGTGCCTGGTAGCCAGTGCGTGGGGTTGGCTCACCAGGTGGTGGGGCTGATTTCTGGTCGGTAACTGTATTGACCTGAAAAATGCGCACGCTGCCATCGCCCGCGCCCGCCACGAATTGGCCAGGGTTCGGGGTCGCACATACGGCCCAGACCGGACTGCCGCACTGGTCGAAGTTCACAACCACTCGGCGCAGGTTCGCATCCCAGATCTTGAGCATCTTGTCTGCCCCACCAGAGGCGAACAGAGCACCACCCTGAGCATCATTGATGTTCTTCGGCACGGTAACCGAGAGACAGCGCCCTACATGCTCGGTGAGCGCCTGTACCTTCTGACCAGTCGTGGCATCTGTAACAATAATGCGCTCATCATCGGCGGCGGAGAGAAGTTTATTGCCATCGAAAGCCACAGACTCCACGGTGTCTTCATGGGCTTGCAGTGTGCGCAGTACATTGCCGTTTGCGGCATCACAGAGCTTGACTACACCCTTGCCACCCGGCACGCCTGCACCGACTGCCAGCCACTTGCCATCCGGAGAGTAGGCCAGGGCGCGCACGGCATCATCAGCCACGGACCACTCGGCGATTTTCTCACCAGAGTCCAGTTTGAAGAACAGAACTTTCTTGTAGCTGCCTACGGCCAGGGTTTGACCATTCGGCGAGAAGGCCACAGCCCAGGCCGGGGAAGGAACGGCAGGTTTGGGCGGGGGCGCAGGGGTAGGTTTGGTCCCCGTCGGCGGCTTCGCCGGGGGAGTTTTAGTAGCAGGTTTCTTTGGCGGTGCAGCGACCACATAGCCGCTGACCCCCAGGAGCAAAACCCACAGGGGCAGGCTATTCCAGTGTGATCGCATCCCCGACTCGAATCTCTCCGTTTTCTAATACCAGGGCGCGCAGACCGCCACGCCCAATCAATTGCCGAACGATACCGGGCCGCTCCAGATGCCGCTCTAAGTAGGCGCAGGGCTCACAGAGCCGTGTGCCTTCACAGAGAACACGCCCGAGGCGAAATCGCTGTCCTACCAGCGGATTCAGCGCAATACCATCCACTGTGATGTTACGCCGAGACTCCCCCGGCTTCAGGCCCAGGTCGTTTACTACAGCTTGCTCTATGAGAGTCAGCTCGTGGTCACTGGGCCAGTGGGAGTAGGTACCGATGTTCTTGCTGTAGCGGTCTCCATCGATACCTGCTCCCTTACGTAGCACAGCGATATCCACGGGGACGGGAGCCGCCCCTGCAGTTGGCGCAATGTGAATGGCGACGATATTCCCCAAGGCTTACACCATGGCGTCGGACAGATGGCGACCACCACGCGAGAGGGTGACACGAACACCTTCGGGCGACGAGATGGATTGGGTGTAGTCGATACCCAGCGCCTGGTAGATGGTTGCCGAGAGGTCTTCGGGGCGTACTGGGCGCTCTGCAGGCTCGAAGCCCTTAGAGTCCGAGGAGCCCACGACCATACCACCCTTCATGCCGCCACCGGCCATGAGCACCGAGAAGCAGCGCGGATGATGGTCACGTCCACCATCGCGGTTGATGATAGGTGTTCGCCCAAACTCACCCATAACCACTACCAGAGTCTTCTTCAGAAGTCCACGCTGGCTCAGGTCGTTGATAAACGCGGCAAGGCCCTTATCGAAAGCGGGCAGGGTACCGTAGCGCAGGGCATCGAACCCATTGTTATGGGTGTCCCATCCGCCGTGCTGCACGGTCACGAACCGCACGCCACCCTCTACAAGTCGTCGGGCCAGCAGCAGAGACTGCCCGAACCCATTGCGCCCGTACGCTTCGCGCACTTCTGGCTTTTCCCGAGTGACTTCAAAGGCCGCGCGCGCTTCCGATGAGCTGAGAAGCGCATACGCACGCTGATAGAAGCTATTCACCGTGCGGGCACGGTCACTGCCTTTTTCGAACTTGGTGAACGCGGAGTCTACCGCCTCACGCAGCCCACGACGGCGCTGCATGCGCTCTACCGAGATACCGCCGGGCAGATCCAGGTCCTGTACCCGGAACCCATCGTTGTTCGGGTCGCCACCGGGTGCGAACGGGTCTAAAGCCGCGCCTAAGAACCCCGCGCCGCCGTACATCACCGGGGAAGGAACCGCGATATAGGGGGGAAGCGCTGAGCGACCCGGAAGCATCTTGGCTGCCACGGAGCCATAGCTGGGCACACCGAAGCCGGGCAGTGGCTCGAACCCGGTCATCATGTAGTGCGTGCCACGCTCGTGCGCTCCTTCGTTGGTGGTCATGGAGCGAATCAGGGTCATCTTGTCCATCTGCTGCGCCAGCAGGGGCAGGGGCTCGGCAATCTGAATGCCTTTGGCGCTAGTGTTAATGGGCTTGAACAGACCACGAATCTCAGCGGGAGCATCTGGCTTGGGGTCGAAGGTATCGATATGGCTGGGGCCACCACCCTGCCAGATAAGGACCACCGAGCTAGCCGTACCAGGGTCTGCATTCGGCGGCGCAGGTGCGGCGTAGGCCTCCTGCATCGCAAATAGCTCGGTCAGACCCATTCCGAGCGCAGTCAGCATTCCCGCCTGAACGCCGGTTTTTAAAAACCCGCGCCGCGTGAATTGGTTGTATTCCTCACAGGCGTTTCGATCCATGTTAGTTACCGTTCCCCGTCGATTCGATTTTCCCACTACTAGAAAGTTTCAAGTGATTGAGCATCACTTGCTGCTAGAGGCAGAAGATTGCTTTGCGCTAGCTTACGAAGTAGAACTCGCGGGCGGAGATGAGTGCCCAGAGCAAGTCTTGCGCCACTTCATCACGCTTGGCATTCGGTGCCGTGAACGCCGCCAGAGCTGCCGCTTTCTCTTTATCGGTTGGATTCCGTCCAAAGGTTTTCAGGTAGAGCGTGCGAATGATCTTCTCGTTCGTCGCGTTCTTATCATTGATTAAAGGCTGAAGGGTCTGGCCGTAGCGTACTTTATTATCAATGTACGGTGAGTTCAGCACATGCAGGGTCTGTACCAGAGTCGGCTCAATCTTCGGCTCCAGGTTTGTCAGGAACTCCCTATGGGAGCGCCCAAACGTATCCATGAAGTAGCTACCTACAGGCAGATAGAGATGCGAGGCTTTCTCATCTGCCGGGTAGTCCCCGAACCGCTCGCTGGTTCCGGTGGCCTGATTGATGGAGTCTAAAAGCACTTGGCCCAGCATAGGGCGCGGGTAGAAGTGCGAGAAGAACTGCGTATCCAGCGCGTTCGTTTCATTGACTTCGCTAGACGCCTGATACGTATTGGAGTTCAGAATCAGGCGGGTGGCCCGCTTTATATCGAAATTGTGCTCAGTGAGGTCTTTCGCCATGGCCTCCAGAAGACCCGGCACCGATGCCGGAGTGGTTGCCCGCATGTCATCCACCGGGTGCACCACGCCACGCCCCATGTAGTTGCCCCAGAGCCGGTTCACGGTCGCTTTGGCAAAGAACGGATTGTTGCGAGAAGTGGTCCACTCCACGAACTCATTGAAAGACCGCTCTTTGCTTGCCTGACTCGGCCCGTCTGCACCTAAAAGGGTAGGTGGGGCTTCTTTGCCACGGTGCCGCCCGGTAACACTCTGGTTGATAACCCGACCATCCGGGTTCTCAAAGATGGTGTTCTCACCATCTAAGCGTCCACCGCCAACGCCAACCTTGCCCATAAACGCGGTGAAGTTCCAGTAGTCATCCGTCGTCCAGCGGTCGAACGGGTGCTTATGGCAACGTGCACAGGCCATGCGCTGACCCAGGAAGGCCTGCGCCACAGTCTCCATACGGTCTTCTGGGGTATTGTCTACCCGCCAGAAGTTAGCCGGACCGTCACGGAAGGTGGAGCCGCGCGCCATGAGCAGACCCTTCACGAACTGGTCGTGGGGCATGTTCTTCGTCACAGCATCTTTTACCCACTCGGTGAAGAGGACAGTCTCACGGTCTCCGTAGATGTTGTTGCCGAAGTGGTTGGGATGGATACGCAGCAGATCACCCAATCGTAGGGTGCGCATGGCCACATAGTCCGGCGAGTCTAAAAGCTGGTCGATGAGCTTCGCCCGCTTATCGGGGGCTTTGTCTGCCGCGAAGGCTTCTATCTCCTCGGGAGCAGGCAGCTTTCCGCAGAGGTCCAGTGCTACCCGGCGCAGGAACTCCGCATCCGTCGTTTTCCGCGACGGCACGACGTTCATACGTTTCAGGTTCTTATAAACGTAGTCGTCGATGAAGTTCGCTGAGGTGAGTTTGGGGAAAGGCGCTTTACTGTCACGGGGCAGCGAAAGGTTCACCGCCTGAACATCGCCCAGGTAGCGCACCACGATAGATGTTCCGCCCCAGCGCTTCCCGGTGACTATCCCGCTTCCATCTACACTGAATACTGCGGGATCGTTGGTATCGTAGTTTGCCTGCGCGGTCACATCACGAGAGATGCCATCAGTAAAAGTCGCGACAACTTTAAGCGGCAACTTCTGACCGACCTTGCTCAGTGTGAACTGATTCGGCGTGACCGTGAGCCGGGCCAGCTTCGGGTCGTTTTCGTAGGAATACGGCGCCCCGGCAGCAATCCAGTCACGCATGATTTTCCACTCTGGGGAGCCAACGGCAAAGCGCTCACCGCCCGCATGACCCATGACCCCGGTAGCCTTCAATAGCAGCAGGCTCTTTTCTGGCTCTGTGGTGTTTACACGCCGCCCACGTGCCCCACGAACGATGGGGTCGTAGTCATCCATCGGGGTCAAAGTAAGAAGGGAAAGCTGGAAACCACCGCGCCCTCCGAACTTACCGTGGCAGCCTGCTGTAGAGCAGCCCTTTTTATCCAGAATGGGAGCAACATCGCGCAGAAATAGGGGATGCGATGAAATTCGTTTTCCATCGTCCGCGCCACGCACGTGTGAGCCCGCGATAGCTAAAACCGCTGTCGCAAGCGAAAACCCCAGCGCAACCATGCCTCGCCGCATGTTGGATTCTACCTTGCGATTTCCCCCACCGTCAACGCGCAAAAAGCCGGGTACACAAAACGATTTTCTTCAACCGGTTGTTTCTTTACCCCTAACCGGAAGTAGGTGTTAACCAAGATAGACCAACAAAGCATAACCTTGAGACTGGGCGACACGAAAGAAAGTCTGGATATCTTGAAAGGTCTTCCATAAGTGAGGGAAATCTTCTGGGTGCCAGGCATGTGCAGGAGGAACTCCTGCAGCATTGAGAGCATCCGGATCGAAGCTACTTCTGAGGGTTGCTTCCTCTACCTTTTCCAATGCAGACGCGATATTTCTCACCTCTTCCTCAGTGAAGTAACGCACCGGGCCATAATAGCAATAGTCACCACCGATAGGAGTGCCACCAGAGATGGATGTGCCAAGCAATGGGTATTGTGCCCACTCACCGAACGTTAATAGTGAGTGAAGTCCTAACCAGTTACGCTCTGTCCATAGCCGCGGCTCAGGGCGTTTCATCTCATTACTATCATCGTTGAATCCAGAATCTAGATATTCTGCTGGAGCTTCCGGATGGAGACGTGATGCCTGCATTAGTTGAGTAAGATTTTCCGGAGAGATGCAGCGATACCAGGTGTTTATCGCCATGGGGGCTTACACCGGGCTATTTCCGGAAAATCAGAATGTGCTGCCAGGGGAGAACCTTGATATTCTTCTCTAGTTTCAGGCCCACAATAGCGAGTTCTTTACGCACCTGTGCCTCGCTCATTTTGTGCACCTCTTTGATAGGCACTCTGGGGTCTTCTTTGCGATACTCCACTAGTACCAGGCGACCATCTGGCTTCATCGCTTTCTTCATTGCCAGTGCCATCTCATAAGGCTGGTCTAGCTCATGGTACACATCGACTAAGAGCTGCAGATCACAGGAGCCTTCCGGGAGTTTGGGATCGGCGACATCGCCCAACACTACGGAAACATTTCTCACACCCTGCGCTCGTGCTTTATTTTGGATTATGGTCAGCATCTCCGGCTGAATATCCACCGCGAAGACTTTCCCCTTCGGGCCAACTCGTTTCGCCATAGGGAACGTGAGGTAGCCGCTGCCTGCGCCGATGTCAGCCACGACCATGCCGGGCTTGAGCCCAAGTGACTTAATGAGTAGCGAAGGGGCTTCTTCCGCCTCGCGCTCGGGGCGGTCCAACCAGTCCGCGGCTTCGTGGCCCATAACCTGGGCTATCTCGCGGCCCTGATAGAACTTGCCCGTGCCATTCGGGTCGTGGGGAGAGCGTAGCTCGTAGCGTCCTTGCTGCAGGCGTTTCATAGGAGCATTTTACCCAGCATCGCCGGGTTTTCTAACAAATCGTCTGCCAATGGAGCCAGTTCTTCTCGAGAGCTCGGGCCCCAGAGCGCGCCGATAGCGCGCATACCGGCGGCGCGAGCCGCTTTCATATCGTGTGTGGAGTCACCGATGTACCAGCAGTCTGTCGGGGAAAGGCACAGGCGTTCGGCTGCGAAAAGCAGAGGCGCAGGCTCAGGTTTATGGCGCGTGGTGTCTTCGAACGTAACCAGAGTCGCCAGCCCTTCTATAAGTCCGAAGCGGGTTAGCACGGGCACTGCCGAGTCGGCGCCCTTGCTAGTAACCACACCTACAGGGAGTGTTAGAGCTGCCATCATCTCGGAGATGCCAGGATAGATAGTGACCCACTCATCGGCAAGAGCGGCATAGGTCTCCCGGTAAAACGCGACCATAGACTCCCAGTGTTCTGGAGATAGCTCCTGATACAGCTCTAAGAGTGAGCGCCCGATAACCGGCACCACATCTTCATAAGTCAGCTCGATACCCAGGAACTTACGAACAGTGGCCTGGTAGCAATGTACAATCAGGCCAATAGAATCTGTGAGAGTGCCATCGAGGTCGAAAAGAAGCGCGCGGGGAGTCACGCTGAGTATCGTATCACCCTGAATTGACCGGTAGGGAATGCCGATAATTCTACTTAAGATGAAACGTGCGCTGCCTTTACTGATAGCCCTGGCTCTGCCGCTGATGGCATTTGCCGATGATCCCGCAAGCCCGGTTGCTCCCCGCGATCCGGGTGAGCCCACATCGCCTGCCAAAACAGGTGAACCTGTAGGTTACACCGTGATTCCACTGGAGAAAGTAAAGGTTATCTCGGTTGAGCAAATGGTGAAGAACGGCGGGCTGATTAGTGCCGAAAACTTCCCGGATGCAAACCAGAAGAAAAGCAAAAAGAAGAAAAAGAAAAAGCGCCCAGCGGTTCCTATGGGAGTTGGTATAGCGGCAGGGGTTTTTGGTATCGCAGCGAGCGGCCAGTCACTCCGGGGGCGGCGGCAGCACCACACCCACGCTATCTCCCAATCTAGATGCCCGTGCCCCGGAGCTACCGGGCAGCACAGTGACCCGTGCTGAGGTAACTCCGGAACCCGGAAGTGCGGCGCTCTGCCTGTTGCTCCTGCCGATTGCGGCAGGCTATTTCAGAACACGCTCCAAGAACGCATAGATATCCGCCTGCTCTTCGATTGACTTGGAGATCGGCTTGCCAGCGCCATGCCCGGCATCGGTCTCCACTCGAATCAGCGTCGGCGGTCCCCCGATTACCTGGCAAGCTTGCAGGCGCGCAGCGAACTTGTAGCTGTGTGCCGGAACCACCCGGTCATCATGGTCACTGGTGGTGACCAGAGTCGCCGGATACTGCGTGCCATGCTTCAGGTTGTGATACGGCGAGTAGGCCAGTAGCGCTTTGAACTCACTCTCATTTTTCACGCTGCCATAGTCGCTCTCCCAGGCCCAGCCAATGGTGAATTTGGAGAACCGCAGCATGTCCATCACGCCTACGGCGGGCAGGCACGCGCCGTAGAGATCCGGTCGCTGGGTCATGCAGGCGCCGACTAACAGGCCACCGTTGCTGCCCCCGGCTATCGCCAGGCGCTCCGAGCGAGTCCAGTTATTCTCAATCAACCACTCCGCGCAGGAGATGAAGTCATTGAAGACGTTCTGCTTCTGCAGCTTCGTACCCGCCTCGTGCCAGGCCTCGCCGTACTCGCCGCCGCCCCTTAGACAGGCCACTGCCAGTACACCGCCGCGCTCCAACCAGAGCGCAGACGAGACAGAGAAATAGGGCGTCAGCGAGACATTGAACCCGCCATAGCCATAGAGATAGACCCGATTGCTACCATCCTGCGGGGCATCTTTCCGGTGAGTCAGAAATAGCGGGACTCGGGTACCATCTTTACTGGTAACAAAGACCTGCTCTACGACTAGCTCCGAGAGGTCCAGAGTTAGAGTAGGCTCCCGCCAGAGGCTGACCTGCCCTGTGGGAATATCGTAGCGCCAGATCTGAGTCGGCGTTGTAAAGCTGGTGAAACTGAAGTAGGTCTCCGTCAGGCGGCGCTTACCGCCGAACCCATAGGCACTGCCGATACCCGGCAGGGGCACTTCGCTCTGGAATTCGCCGCTCAGAGAAAAGACCTTCTCTAAAGTAGTCGCATCACGCAGGTAGGTGCAGAGAATTCGCTCCCCTACCAGCGAGACACCTTCCAGAGTCTCGGTGGCTTCGGGGATCAGGGTTTTCCAGGCCGCCGGGTCCGGATAGTTCGCGTCTACCGAGATAACCCGGCTCTTCGGCGCATTCTTATCGGTCTGAATATAGAACTGCGTGCCATCGTTGCCGAGTACCGAATAGCTGGCATCGAAGTTCGTCAGGAACGGTTGCACAGGGGTACCCGCAGTCAGGTTCTTCAGGAAGACCCGATTACGAGGATGGGTGCCGACCCAGGAATGAATCACCAGCCAGGTACCGTCTTCGCTCACACGGCCAGAGAAGCCCCAGTCTGGCTCATCAGGGCGCTCGTAGATAATCTCATCGGCGCTCTGGTCGGTGCCCAGTTTATGGAAGCAGAGCTTCTGGAACTTATTGACCTGCTGAAAGACTTCCCCCTTTACAGGCGGATCGTAGCGGGAGTAGTAGAATCCGCTGGAATCTTTTGCCCAGCTTGCCCCGGAAAACTTGGACCAGTAGAGGATATCTTCCAGGTCTTCTCCGGTCTCGATATTTTTTACGTGCCAGGTCTGCCAGTCCGACCCAGCAGTGGAGAGCGCATAGGCCAGGTACTTTCCTTCGTCCGAGACCGCAAGAGAACCCAGGGCGACGGTGCCATCTTTGGACAGGGTATTGGGGTCTAAGAGCACTCGGTCATCGACATAGAGGACCGACTGATTCTGGAGACCATCGTTCTTGAAATAGAAGAAGTGACCGCCTTCTTGAAAAGGAACCGAGTAGCGCTCGTAGTTCCAGAGTTGGGTCAGGCGATCTTTCAGTTCTTCTCGGGTAGGGCAGTCGCTCAGGAAGGCCTGGGTAATCGTATTCTGGGCGTCTACCCAGCTTCGGGTTTCCTGGGAGCTGGCATCTTCTAGCCATCGATAGGGGTCAGGAATAGTAGTACCGTGAAACTCATCGACAATGCTATCCTGCGGGGCGGATGGGTAAACCATAAATACTATTATACGCCCTGGTAAAAGCCCCTAAAGTAGTTCGGGGAGGTTAATCCTCCCCGATAACAAGTTTCCCTTTGCTAAGTCATTGATCCTGCCGGTTCGATGACCGGGTATGCAAGAGCATACATTTAAAAGGACGCATACCCAAGCGATTGGGTTCCCCTAAACCGGAAGAAGAGTGACACGTCCACCTGGGCCGATGTCAAAGGCGATACGTTCCACCCGCCGCGCGGCGTCTCCCCAGGAGGTCATCTGGTCGTTAGTAACCAGAGGGGCGGCATGACCACGAGCGGCAGCGAGCAGAGAAACATCGGCGCTGGTACCCCCAGGTACCTCCTGCACCATGCCTCGTTCTAGGAGGGCCATATACGCGGCCCGGTTATCCACATGGTAGCGCAAGTTCGCATCGGCAATTAACAGTACCGGGAAGAAGCCACGTTTGAGTAATTGATCGCGCAGGGCCAGTAGATTGGCTACCGAGGGCGGTGGTGGGCTGGCTAGATACTCCGCCAGCGGGTCCGGGTTGAAGCGAGCGACATTGGAGGCATCGACTATGACTGCGCGTGGCAGGTCATTGGTCAAAGGGGTGATAGCCAGTGGGTGCAGAGAAGCGACAGCCTCTAAGAGCGCATCTGCCAGTGCTGTATTGGTCTCGCGCAGGGTGGAGATACCATCGCGGGCGCAGGTGATGAAGTTCTCATCACCTCGATCCACGGCCTGCGCTAGAAGCCGCGCGGTAACGGTTGCTGCTGTCTTGCCTGCTACCGGGAGTGCCACGGTTTCATCGGCACCAACAGTCGGGCTTGCAGCGGCTGCCGAGTTTAGCGAGTCCAGAAGTGCTGTGTGTTTCTTGCCATCTGTGAGCGCACGCCGTAGCCGGGCGTAACCCGAGGGAGCCGTGACCCGCAGTCGCCCAAAGACTATTTGCACCTCATTGGTATGACCCAGCTTTTGCGCCAGAGCCAGCAGGCGGGTCAGAAGCGCTGTTTCCGGTGCGCGAAGTACGGCTGATGTTCCCTGGGCAAGCAGCCGCCCGAAGGCTTCGGCGGCGGGAGCAATCAGCCCGGCATCCAGGCAGGTGCTAATCGAAATACGATCTTGCTCTTCTGCCTCGGTGTGATTACCTTGCCCATACAGCGCCAATGCTGCGAGACCGTGAGCCAGCCCACGTTCCTGGGCGCTGCCATTTGGCGTGGCCAGTAGCTCGCGGCAAATCTCTGTCACGGCATCGTAGCGCCCTCGATTCAACAGGCGGCGCATCGCTTCTTCAAACGCCGTTGGAACTGTAGTCGTGGGAGGCATCGGTTCCTGGTGCGAACCTACGCGAGGCTTATCGGCAGCAGGGCGCTCTACAGGCTTGTCTGTTTTTTCTTGTCGGCGGCTCTCCCGCTCGCGCTGGCGGCGCTCCCGCTCCGCTACTGCTTCGGCATTCTGGCGGGCTTTTTTTTCTGTCTCCGCTTCGGTGCGAGCACTATCTCGCTCTCGGGTGAGGGTGTTAAGGTGACTCTGTAGCTCCGCTATCTGGCCCTCTTTGGCCTGAATCGCGCTACGTAGCTCTTTGAGCTTATCTTTGAGCTTGCTATCGTCTTTCTCCTTTGGTTCGGGAGCAGGGGCTGGTTTCTCTTGTTTTTCTATTTGAGTAAGCGCGATCAACTTAGTTTCGGCATCGGTGGTGGCACTGAGAAGAGCGGCTTCGGTGGCCAGCACACGCCCGAACTCCGGGTGGTGCAGGGCAGCCTCGACAATGCGCCCAATAACGACCGGGTTCTTGACGACCTCAGGGCCTACACGAAAGCCCTGAAGGATAGCGCGCGAGAGGTTTGTGGCTGCTCGAACGTCTTTTAGGAGTCGTGCGGAAGGAATCTGTACCAGGAGTGCGCGCCACCCGGCAGCATCTTCGGGAAGGGCAGGTGTGTCGGTAATTGCCTCGTCGGTCGGCGCACTCACGCGGCATTCTTTTCTGCCGCCATGGGCAGGGGCCGCATGGTTCGTCCCGGTTTCAGAGTGCTCCGCTTGAGCTGCCCGCAGGCCGCCGCAATCCGATGGCCTTTTTCTGCTCTCTGCGTAACCGTAACGCCGTAGCTGCCTACAATCTCCCGGAATCGCCGCGTGGCCTCTGGAGTGGGGCGCTTGTAACGCGCGGCAACATCCGTAGAGTTATAGGGAATCGTGTTCAGGGCACAGAGCGGCTGTTTCTTTAGGAGTTTGCCCAGGGTATGCGCCTGCTCATCGGTATCGTTGACCCCGGCCATAAGCACATACTCGAAAGTGATACGGCGTTTGGTCTTATCGGTGTAGCTCTTGCAGGCGTCCATGAGCACGGCCACCGGGTACTTCTCGTTCAAGGGCACCAGCTCGGAGCGCAGCTCATCGGTAGCGGCATGAAGTGAGACAGCGAGCGTGATAGGAATATCCGCTTCCGCCAGCTTCGCCATCTGCGGCACTACACCTACTGTCGAAACTGTGAGATTCCGGTAGGAGAGCCCTACCTCATCATGCAGCAGTTCTAAAGACTTCAGCACATTAGGCAGATTGAGCAGCGGCTCTCCCATGCCCATATAGACCACATGGCTGATACGGTTGTCCGGGTGGAGGTTCTGTAGCAGGAGCACCTGGTCTAAAATCTCCCCAGCGGTCAGATTGCGGGCCAGACCCTCGGTGCCGGTGGCACAGAAGGAGCAGGCCATAGGGCAGCCTACCTGCGAGGAGATACAGACACTGGTGCGGCCCGAGTAGGGCAAGAAGACTGCCTCTACTACTTCTTCATCGGGCAGGGTAATCAGATATTTACTGGTGCCATCTGGCGCGCTCTGGGTGGTACGGACAGTGCCAGGAGCGACAGTATATTCCGCACTCAGCGTCTCACGAAGGCTCTTGGGAAGCTCGGGAGCATCCTCTAAACTGCGAACAAAACGGCGATAGAGGGCCGAGGCAAGCTGTTTTCCCCGGTAAGAAGGTGCGCCCAGCCCGGAAAGAGCCTGTGTAAGCTCCGCTTCACTCTGGCCGATAAGCGTTGTCATGGGGCTTTTATGATACCGCAAGCGTCAGGGGAGCAAGATTATCCTGCTGATGGGCACGCTTTCCGTCTTTCCAGACCACCAGACCTTTCAAGCCGTCATCGTAGGCATCACCGGGCACTTCGGGATCGTCCCAGACGACCGTGATACGACTTTGACCGATAGGCCAGTCGGCAATACAGAACCGTGGCAGATTATTCAGTGCAGGGCGCAGAGTCAGCTCTCCTGCCGCCGTGAGAGTAGGATTCAGAAGAGTTTCCAGGGTGTCATCGCTCCGACCTGAGGTGTCTTGCTGCAGCCAGCGGGCGTACCAGCCTTCATAGAAGGCCTGCATGTGGGCGAGATCTGGGCTGTCCAGCCGTGGAGCATAGGTCTTTAGCCAGCCTTCCAGCGCCTCTACTTGCTTGCGAACCGGGTTGCGCTCCTCAGACCAACTCTCGGCACTGGAGCGGCTCTCTGCGGCGGCAAAGACAAACTGAATCCTACCGCCGGATTCCACACGCTGGATTAGATCGTCTCCAGGCGGGGCTATACGCACAGCCAGTGCTGTCTCCCAGCCGAATTTGATCGCTATATCTAAGGCATGTGGCCCGGCGTTGCGTAGGGAAACCACACTGATCAGTACATCCTCTATCGTCGTAAAGCGATCTTCGGTGACCTGCAGCTCTCCCTCACCCAATCCGAACAGACTGGTGTGCGATGGTCGCCAGACCCCTTCGGCGGCGGCAACGGGGATACCCTCCGACTGAATCGAGAGACGAAGGAAGCCTTCCTCGCCCCAGCGCCCGGCGGGCAGGGGTTTACGCAGGAAGTCATCTAGGCGGAAATCACGGGGCTCAAGGTAGCGCATGGGCTAATGAAGTATACCTGTCTTGCCCTCACTGGCGCCCCTGATTCCAGGGGTATTCGCGGGTATTGCCGAAAAATGAAAAAGACAAAATTTGGTATTTTTATTTTATAAATTTAATAATTTGATGTTTTATACCGTTTTTTACGGTATAAATTTCTCTGGAGGAACAATGGCAAAAACACCAAAAGCGAAAACCAGCGTGGCCATGAGCGCTCTTGGGGCAAAGCTCTGGGAGGAATTGGCGGAGTACAAGGGGCTAAACAAAATGGCCTTATTGGAACTACTCTTTCGGGAAGAGGCCAGGCGCTGTGGCTTCGACATAGAAAAGATAAAGCGTCAGCTAGAGGGCGAGGAAGGCGAACCAGAGTGAAGATTCTGCTGCCTGCTCTAACACTCGTGTTCCTCTCTGTTGCTGGCAAGGCAGGTGCCCAGACAAGACAACAACCCGGAATCACGAGAAAAGTGGATCAGCTTTTTGCGCGATGGAATCACTCGGATACCCCCGGTGGTGCGGTAGGGATTATTCAAAACGGAAAGATTGTCTATTCGCGGGGATATGGCAGGGCGAACCTGGAGTATGGCATTCCTAATACCCCAAAAACGCTTTTCCATCTTGCTTCGGTTTCCAAGCAATTCACAGCGTTTGCAATTCACCTATTGGTTCAGGATGGCAAACTATCTCTGAACGACGATGTGCGTAAGTACATTCCAGAGCTTCCGGACTTTGGGAAGACAATCACGATAAACCACCTGATCTACCACACCAGTGGCCTGCGCGATCAGCCGCACTTGATGTGGTTAGGAGGCTGGCGGTTCGAAGACGCAGTAACAGAGCAAGATGTGTTGCATCTGATTTCGCAACAGAAAGAACTGAACTTCACACCAGGGCAAGAGGACCTCTACTGCAATACCAGCTACACCTTGCTAGGTGTGATTGTGAAGCGTGTTTCGGGCAAGTCCTTCAGCGAGTTCGCGCAGGAGCGGATATTCAAACCACTGGGAATGAACCATACGCTTCTCCCCAAAGACTACAGCGATGTCATCCGAAACCGAGCGTATTCGTATCAGCCGGGCTCGCAGGGGGGATATCAAGATTTCACCTTTGCGGATTCGACTCTAGGGCCGACCGGTGTGGTTACCAGTGTGGAAGACATGGCCCTCTGGGATAAGAATTTCGACGAAGGCACGGTAGGTGGAAAAGAGGTTCAAGCCGCCATGCTCAAGAAAGGAATGCTGAATAGCGGTAAGGAGACAAGCCGTGGCTCAGGAATTCTTATCGAAGAGTATCGCGGACTCAAAGTGATCAAGCATAGCGGCTCGATTGCAGGCTATCGCAGCCGCTACATTCGTTTTCCTGATGAGCATCTCTCCGTAGTCATTCTTGCGAATACATCTGATGTAGATGCAGATAGTCTTGCCTGGAAAGCGGCTGACCTCTATCTGGCAGAAAAGCTCCAGCCCGAACCGGCACTCGTGACATCTGAGCCAAAGAACCTTCCGGTCGAGCCTCGTTTGTTGAATACCACGGCTCCTCTGACAGACTTTGTAGGGACGTTTTATAGTGATGAGCTCAATGTGCTCTACACAGTGAGCCTTCGTAACGGAAAGCTATTTCTGCGCCATCCCCGTGGGGAAATGGAGATGGTACAAACCTTTCCCGATACGTTTGCACTGCCCTATCCCTTCAATAACCTGCGCTATACGCGTGGCACTGGCGGGGGCTACACTGGCTTTCTGATAGACAATGGGCGTGTTCGCAATCTCCGTGTTCGAAAAGTGGAGATCAAATTTGTTGAAAAGTAAGAGACTGCCTAGGAAAAGTTCCTGGATTCCCTCGAAAGCCTTTCTTGCCGAGCTGCCCCGGTTAATGGAAGTAGCCTCACTTCCTGGTCTGGCGATAGCAGTGGTAGAGGACGGAGAGGTTGTCTGGACAAAGAGCCTGGGAGTTACCAATACCGATACCCGAACACCAATGCGGGACGATTCGGTATTTGAAGCGGCATCGCTGAGTAAGCCTGTCTTTGCCTATGTGGTCCTGAAACTGGCCGATGAGAAGCTTATCGATCTAGACCGGCCCTTGGTACAGTATCGGCGACCCGGTTATCTGTCCGACCATCCGGATATAGATCGCATTACAACCCGTGATGTACTGCGCCACTCCACTGGGTTGCCCAACTGGCGCAATAACCCTGCCGAGAAACTAACCCTAGCGTTCAAGCCAGGAAGCCGCTATGGTTATTCTGGAGAAGGTTTTTTCTGGCTACAGCTCGTGGTCGAGCAGATTGAGGGGAAAGGCATAGACTCAGTTATGCGCTCCCGGCTTTTCGAGCCAGCAGAGATGAAAGGGAGCGCCTTTACCTGGAACGCCGAACTGGCACGTCTGTCTGTGTACGGCCACCGAGACGAAAAGCCGGGTGTACATTACAAGCGAGAAATGGGAGACCGATTCCTGACTATTGCGGCACGGTGGGGTAAGTCCCTTTCGGAATGGACGTATGACGATGTGCTCAAAGCCCTGCCTGAAGCGCGTATGCTAGTGGCGGAACGTCCTTTACCGGAAGATATCGCGAGTGCCTCTCTGGAGCATCTCAGACTGCCAGACCGTATTTTCCCCAATGTAGCCGGCGGATTGAGCACGACTGCGTCCGAATATGGTCGCTTTGTAGCCCTGATGCTAGACCGGCCCCGGCGCGCTTCCTGGGAGATAACAGAGACGAGCCGAAGGGCAATGCTGAGCCGCCAGATAATGGCAAAAGCCAATGCGCTCTACTGGGGGCTTGGTTGGGCACTGGAGCCACAATCCACAGGGCAGCTATTCTTCCACAGTGGGAATAACGGTCGACAGTTCCGCACCTTCTGCGTGGGAGACTCTGTGCGGCGGCGCGCCATGGTTATCTTCACCAATGGCGCTGGCGGAGATAGGGTATATCAGCGCGTTGTACGCGCGGCTACAGGGCAGGATCTCTTAGAGTTCCTGCTATGAGTGTGGTGTATACTGGCCCTATGCCTAATCTCACCGTCGAAGGCCACGGAACCTACGATGTTCCTGCTGGCAAGAAGCTTGTTTTAGCCATCGAAGATGCCGGTATCCCGATTCTCCACCGCTGCGGTGGCGTACCTGCCTGCACCACCTGCCGCGTGCAGGTAATCGAGGGCGATGTTCCCCCGATGTCGGAGGAAGAAGAAGGGGCACTGGAAGATCCAGAACTGATTGCGACTCACCGCCTTTCCTGCCAGCTCCGTGTGAACGGTGACATGACTGTGAAGGTCTGGGGAACCGTGGGCACCGAAGTACGTGGACCCTTCTTCGAAAACGGCAAAGTCTTTGACGAAGCGGGCGACCGCCCCGCCGACTGAGGCCAGTAACTACAGAGGCTGCAAGCATCGGCGCTTGCAGCCTTAAATTTATTTCTACCCCTGCGCAACTTTTCCGCCCGGCATTCGTGTAATCCCTCGAAATGACGGACGAGACACTGATGCACCAGGCCGCTACCGGCGATACAGGTGCCTTTGATCAGCTTGTGGGGCGGCATCGCACCGGGCTGATTCGCTATGCCCGTCGTTTTGTAGGCAGTGAAGCTCTCGCCGAAGAAGTCGCTCAGGAAGCCCTACTGAAGCTTTGGGTTGCTCGGGGAAACTATCGAAGCGGCTCAGCAACCTTCACTACCTATCTCTACACCATCACTCGCCGCCTTACTATCGATGCCCATCGGCAGCGGCAAGTGGAACTGCCTTTACCCGGCTACAACAGCCCGGAGGCGCAAGTCCTCGCCCGTGAGCAAGAAACCCAACTCTGGAAGGCACTGGAAAGCCTGCCAGAAACCCTCAGGGCGCCTCTCACCCTCCAGCTTCGTGAGGAACTCTCCTACGAAGAGCTTGCCGCGCGCCTGGAACTCTCTGTAACTACCCTCAAGGCACGGCTTCATCGTGCCCGCAAATCGCTACAGAAAGACTTCCCCGATCTGTTTCCGGAAAAGAAAGAGAAAACTACCATGAACGAAAAGAAGATTATGGAGGAGCTTGCCTCCCTGCGCCAGGAAGTGAATCAGCTTAAGACCGTGCACGAAGAGAACCCTTTAGAGACTTTCTTCAAGCAGCACGAACAAGATTTCCGCACGGAGCTAATCGCCCGTGGCAATGCGAACGGTATCGGTGTGGGCACCATCACTCTGGAAGTCTGTGCCGATAGAAAGTCCTCGCGCTGGGGTGTGAACTACGTCACGCGGGACAGCCTGACGGATATTACAGACGACGAACTGAAGCGAAAGGCTACTTACTTGCAGGCTGTTGCCGACCCGCTGGCGCTGAAGGTTCTCCAGGAGTTCGCCCGACGTTACTATGCCGGTGAATCCCGCCATGCTACTCAGGATGAGTTATGCGCAGCACTTGGAGAAGAGATTGACCCGGTGCTGGTGCGGCTGAAAGAGGCAGGCATCCTCACGGAGCCATCCGAGCAAACTCTGGCCTGGGAAGGCATGGACTTCGCCACTATGCTCTTGCTGGGGGTCTATTAAGAAGCGGCTGCTTCGTTGAGAAGCTGCATCCAGCGGTCAGTGAGCGTATCCCAGTTGCAGCGCTCCCGAGCTTCCAGACCCTTTTGGCCCAGGGTGCGGCGTAGCTCCGGCTCACGGGTCAAGCGGTTCATGGCATCGGTGAGCGCAGGAATGTTTTCCGGGGTGTCTATCACAATCGTGGCATCCCGGACCGCCTCTACCGCTCCCACGCACTCTGGCAGAATCAGCGGCAGTCCACAGAAGGCCGCCTCTAGCGCGACCATACCGAAGGGCTCATAGCGCGAGGGAAACACGAAGAAATCGGACGCCCGGAAGATGTTAGCCACATCACGGCGGAAGCCTAGAAAGTGCACCCTATCTCCAATGCCCATCTGTTTCACCTGGGCCGGGTAGGGGCTTTCTTCAGACGAACCTACGACGGCCAGATGACAATCGGGCACATTGACCAGCGCTTTGAGTACGGACTCTAAGTTCTTGCGGGCGCTACGAATATCTCCGGCGAAGACTCCCATAACCACACCTTCGGGCAGGCCGAGCGGACCGCGCGGCAGTGGCTCCGGTGTGAACTCCGCCGGGTCAGCGCCATTGAAGATCACTTCTAGCTTCTCTTCCGGAACGCCGATACCCATAAGCTCATGCTTGACACCGAAGCCGCAGCAGATGATGTGCTTCGCCTGCGAGAAGGATTTCTTCTCGCCCCAGCGGTTATAAGCTGTGTAGAGACGCTGGTAAGGGCTTTTCGCACTGGCTTCCGCCATGCCACTGTGGGCCACATAGTCTGCCCAGGCGCCATGACAAAACTGGGCATTGTTCAGGTGGTGCGGCACGGTCAGGGTGTGACCATAGCCCAGAATCACATCATAGTCAGCAGCATGCTGTTTCAGATAGTTATCCGCGAAGCGCCGAGCTTCGATAACCTTGATTAGAATAGCTTTTCGGGCCAGCGGGCTGAAGGGGATAGAAATCTGCCGTGCGCCGCGCTTTAGCAGATCTTCATCGACCCTGTCAGAGAGCAGGTCCAACTTCCAGCCTTCACGGAGGGCTCGCTCGGCAATGCCAAGGGCGACTCGCCCCTGGCCATCACCGCGAACTATGTTGTGAGTAACAATGATGAGCCTTCGGCTCATACGCGGGCCGCCTGCCGAACAATCTCCAGAACCCAGCGCGTATCTTTCTCCATGTCAGAGAGCCGACAGAACTCTTTGTGGGTATGGATTTCTTCCATGCCTGTTGCCAGCACTACCGTGGGAACGCCATGCCCATTGAAGATATTGGCATCACTGCCACCGCCGGATTCTTTCAGTTCTACAGGCAAACCCACGGCTTTAGCGGCTGCTGCGGCCATCTGGACCACAGTATCGCTTTCGGAAAGGCGATAGCTGGCGTACTCCGAAGTTACAGCAACGTCTGCCTTCGCACCCAGAGCGGCAGCCTCTCGCTCGAACGTCTCCACCATGTGTGCAGTCTGCCTGGCGAGCTTCTCCGCATCACGGGAGCGCGCTTCGCCAATTAGTGTGACTTCGGCAGGAACGATGTTTCGGCCCGTACCCCCTTGAATGATGCCGATATTCGCCGTGGTCTCGGAATCAATACGCCCCAGAGTCATCTTAGAAATAGCATTGGCTGCCGCCTGAATGGCCGAGATGCCTAACTCAGGCGCGACGCCAGCGTGGGCAGGTTTGCCGGTAATCGAAACTTTCAGCGAGTTCTGTCCCGGTGAGGCGCAGGTGAGGTTGCCCACAGGCGGCCCGGCATCCAGCACGAATCCGAATTTAGCTTTAATGCGGCTGGGGTCAAGCTGCTTGGCGCCCTGCAGTCCGATCTCTTCACAGATCGTCAGCAGAAGCTGGACATCGCCGTGCGCTTCCCCAGACTCGTGAAGTAGGGTCATAGCCTCTAGAATCGGTGCTACCCCACACTTATCGTCTGCACCCAGGATTGTGTCGGACTTGGCGCTAATCACATCACCGTCTATCTCTACTTCCAGACCGGGGGTAGCTTCCACAGTGTCTAAGTGCGAGGAGAAAAAAACGCCGGGCGCTTCTTTTACCGTGCCGAGTTTGAAGGCGATGAGGTTGCCAGCGTTACCGCCCAGCTTCTCACCAGCATCGTCGAACTCCACAGTAAAGCCGATGTTCTCCAGGTAGCCCTTTACCCAATCCATGACGGATTTTTCGCTACGTGACGGGGTGTTGAAGTGAACCAGAGTCAGGAATGTATCCAGAAGGCGTTTGGTGTCGGGGTGCATCGGGGTAATTGTACCAGCCTCAAAAAGCCGCCCCCGGAGACCGAGGGCGGAATGTTTGATTACCTTTTTGGATTGCGAGAAGTAGTGCTACCTCTCGCTGTGGGACAGCACCTCCGCCACCGAGTCTGGAGGAAGCGGCGGGGCGGCAGGCTGACCGTTCGGGCTGGGTATACCCAGAGCTGAAATACACTCTCGTAAGGAAGGAGTGATCGTTAAGGAATGGTTCATCATAACGTAAAAAATCCAAATTTTTAGAATTTTTTAATATTTTTTTGAAGGGCGATAGAATAGATTGACTGTGATGCCAGGTTGACAGCCTCCAAACGGGCGGACTATACTGGCACGGCCTTTCCCTCTGAATAGGGCGGGAACAAATTCTGCATCAGGCCGGTACTAACAACTCGGTCCTGCTGCTGCATCCAGACATCCTGGAGCAGGCCCTCAATGCATCGAAATTAATCCTTACATGAGACTGCGGCGCAAGGAAGCGTCTTCCATGCGCCCAGGGGAGCGTCCTCCATGGACTCGGCAATCGCCGCCATCGATATCAAAAACCTGACCAAACAATATCCGGTCCCCCTAAAGCGGGAGGTCGTCAACGCCGTTGACAACCTGACGCTTACCGTAGACCAGGGAGAAATCTTCGGCTTTCTCGGGGCGAACGGTGCAGGGAAAACAACGACGATTAAGATCCTATTGGGTCTTATCTATCCGACGGAAGGCGATGCCTCTGTGCTCGGCAAGCCTGCGGGTGACAACGAGATAAAGCATAAAATTGCTTACCTGCCGGAGTCACCTTATTTCTATGAGCACCTGACCGCCCCCGAAATCGTAACTTTCTATGCGCAGCTTTTCGGCATGAGCGGCGATGAAGCCCGCAAAAAAGCAGATGAGCTGGTGGATTTCGTAGGGTTGGGCGGAAAGAACGATCGCAATAAGCGTGTTGCGGAGTTCTCCAAGGGTATGCGTCAGCGCGTAGGTATCGCGCAGAGCCTGATCAACGACCCCACAATTCTCTTCTACGACGAGCCAACCTCTGGCCTGGACGCGATTGCCCGCCGTGACATTCGCGACCTGATGCTGGAGCTTAAGCAGCGTGGCAAGACCATGTTCCTGTCGTCGCACCAGTTGGAAGACGTCGAGATGGTCTGCCACCGTGTGAGCATTATCCACAAGGGTAAGCTTCAGGTCATGGGCAGTGTGGATGAGCTCCTGGCAGGAGAGCGCGTGGAGATTACGGCCACGGGTGCGGCTGCAGCGAAAGCTATGGGAGAGAAAGTGCCCGGAACTACTGAGGCAGGCGACCGCGCCGTATCTATTGTTTCCGCCGCAGAAGTAGGCAATGTTCTGGGAGTGATCCAGGGTGCGGGTGGCACCGTGGTTTCGGTAATCCCCAAGCGCCGATCTCTGGAAGATCTGTTCGTAGAGATCGTCGGTGAGCGCATCGATGCCAGCACGGGCAGCGTTACGGCGACCGTCACTACAGAAGACGGTCCCGCCAACCTCAAGCGTGTTTCGGCCAACAAGTACAAGGAGATGATGGACAAAGAATGAACGCCATCAATGTAATCGCACGCAGCACGATTAGTGAAGCGATGCGCAAGAAAATCCTCAACGCCTTTTTAATGGTCGGCTTCGCCATGATCGTGCTGACCTTCGCCTTCCAGCAGTTCGCTGCCCGTCAGGAGCTGACGCTGGTCAAGGGTATGGGCCTCGGTATCGTCTCTCTGGCAGGCATCTTCATTACCGTGATTCTCTCTATCAACCTGATTCCGCAGGAGATAGAGCGCCGCACTATCTACACCATTCTGGCTAAACCTGTCCGTCGCTATGAGTTCCTGTTGGGCAAGTACTTCGGTGCGCTGGGCACGATTGGGCTGAATATCGGGCTCATGGGCATTGCCTTTGTGATCGCCCTTGCGGTCAAACAGATTGGCGTTGTGGGAGCACCAAGCCCCCTTGTGATGCTCAAAGGTATCCTGATGATCTACATGCAGCTGGTGCTGCTGTGCTCGCTGGCTATCTTCTTCAGTTGCTTCCTGTCTCCGCTGGTGAACTTCTTCCTGACCTTGGCTCTGTTCATGATCGGGAACCTCTCCAGTTTCACGCAGGACTTGGCGAAAACGGGCGGCAATGCGTTTGTGAAGGGCTTCTTCACCGTGGTGCACTATCTGGTGCCGAACTTCGGCAACTTTCAGTTCACCAACCCGCTGTTGCAGCCTGACGTAGTGGTGAAGTCTGAGGCAGCATTCCTGACCCAGAACGTCATCTACGCCGTTGTCTACGCCGCTGTGCTCCTGATTCTCTCTGTATTGATCTTCGACCGCCGGGAGGTGTGAGATGTGGAAAGAGGCTTTTCGTAACAACCCTAAGCTCGCTCTCGCTCTAGTCCCCCTGATTGCCGGTGTTGTGGTCCTTCAGACTCTGATCGACCCGCTTCGCAGTCAGCCTGCCATCGAGCCCGCCAACATGAAGAGTGTCATCACGGGCACCAAGGGTGGGCAACTTCCGGGTGAGTTCATCTTAGGAGCATTCACCGGGTTCCGACAGGTAATCGCAGGGCTGCTCTGGGTGCGCGCGGACTCGTTCTTCCACCAGGGAAACTACGATGCGATTCTTCCGCTGATTCGTATGATTACCTGGCTGGACCCGAACTGGCTGGATGTCTACGCCACGGGTGGCTGGCACCTGATGTACAACTTTACCGACACCGATCAGCGTAGCGACCGCCGCTACCTGGTGCCCGGTCTGGCGCTGTTGAACGAAGGAATTGCCAACAATCCGGATGTCTATGACATCTACAAGGAGAAGGGCTGGAACAATTTCGATAAAGTCAAGGACTTTGCCGAAGCTGCTGCCGCCTATCGTGCCGCTCTGGCGCATGACCCCAAGGCAGATACCACGCAGGTCATGCACGCTCTGGCGCACTCTCTGGAGCGCGCAGGCGACATCGAAGGCGCTATCAAGGCCTGGGAAGATGCCATAGAGCGCCATAAGAAGATGGCTGCCGCCAGCAAGGATGCTTTCTCCGCAGATAGCCAGGGAGTCAAAAACGCATCACACAACCTCAGCATGGTACGGGTTCGACAGGAAACACGTAAAACCAACACGCAGCCTCCGGTAGATGCCGGATTTAGCGTAAAGGTCAAGCGCCTATCACCCCGTGTGCTGGAAGTCTCCGGGACCTTTAATCTGATTGGGACTATGGGGAAACCCTACTTTGACTCAGGAACCTGGGATAAAGATAACATCAACGTAGTCAAGATCGGCAAGGGGCTTCTGCAGGCGGGTCCGCGAGACGGTGCTCGTGTAGAGATTCGTCTCCAGGATGAAGGCTACAAAATGGTGCTGCCGACCAGCTTCGATCTCCAGGTAGACCCAAGTGTCACCATCATGCAGGAGCAGGCCTCCATCCGTGGTGGACGGCAGGTACGGCGCGGCGAGCCTTACGTTGTCCTCAAAAAAGGTCAGAACGCAGCTGAGCAGCGTATGACGGATGCGGGTATCTACGGGTTTACACCGGAAGAATCCGCCACTCTGGGGGGCGTTCCTGTAGAGAAGGCTATGGCTTCCAACATGCTGACGCCTCTGGCCAAGCGTATACTGGTGAACCTGGCGTATCCAATCCGTGGTGAGGGCATCTACTCCGATGCGGATATAGATAAATACTACAAGTTGTTGACGACAGATGGTCTCAAAAAGGGCGACCTGACAAAGCAGGAAGTGCTTGTAGCGCAGAAAGATCTAACGGCTCCTGGTAAGTACAGTCGCAAGATTGATATGGGCCAGGATCAGCAGATGTATGGCTTCGTCAAAGATAAGTTCGAGCTGATTATCTGGTTCAATCCCCGTACGGCTCCTGACTTCATTCAGGACCGCATCGGCTGGAACGGTGAGGGGCTTGCCGATAAGAAGTATCTGGTAGAGACCACCGAGCCCTATCCGTGGATTGAGCACAAGGGTATCGATACCAAGCCGGTTCGTATGATTCAGGTGAAGATTCCTCTGACTCGTGAGCAGATTACCGGTCAGGGAGAAGCCACTCTCTTCGAGGGCTAATCCTTACTCTTCTTTCCACACGAAAAAGTCCTGTATGGCTAGCCATACAGGACTTTTTCACATTGTCCACAGCGCCCACAGGCTCCAGAAACCTAGCCATAGAGGTGGCAGAAGTCGGAGGCGTGCCGGGCAGCTTTCCGCAAGCCACCAGAGCAGCGGCGCCAGTGCCCCATAAAGAAACCGCCCTTGTGGACTGAAGTGCCGGAGGTTGTAAGAAAAAAAGATAAATAGTCCCCCAGCGAAGGCTAAGGCTCCAGCCATCGCAAGTTGCCTGCGCCGAACTCGCCTCAGTCTCAGGCGACGCGTAAGCGCGTAGATAGGCAAACTAAGAGTGCCCAGATAGGCGATACCTGGCAAGAAGCGCCCCATGCCGTCAAAGACCCCAATGAAGGATTCGAAGCCGCGCCGGGCCACCAGCCAGAAGTAGCCGGGCGCTCCGCCGCCTTTTGCCTGCCAGCCTTGCAGACCGGGAATCTCCTGAGACCAGATAGCTTCTGAGAGCCGAATCAGCAAGGGGTCTCGGTAGAGCAGCATATTACGCAGTGCCCAGGGGCTCAAGGCGACGAGAGCACCTAACAGAACCGTTCCACCCATAGGGATTCCCAGCACTACAGCGCCTGCCACCCAGGTAAGGCCGGTCAGCTTGGTACCTGCAGCAATCAGGCTCCACAAAAAGAGTGAGAGCCGTTTTCGGTGGGCAAGCGCTGCGAAAACACCGGCCCCAGCTAGAGTTGCCAGGGCTTCGTTAGTTACGCTTCCAAAGAGAAATGCTCGTCCGGGTAGCAGAGCAGCCAGTGCAGCTGCCAGGAGTGCGACGCGGTAGGTAGAGGCGCGTCGTATGCCATGGAAGATTAGCAGTACCAGCCAGCCACCCAGCAGCGCGGTGATTAACCGGAGAGTGCGTACTGCTCCTGATTCTCCGAGTAATGGCCTGGCCAGGCCCCAGACTACTGAGGCTCCTATGTGGTAGAGCGGCGGATGTGCGGATTCGTAGAACTCAAAGTTGTACGGCGGCAGCGATTTCTGCGTAGCGATATAGCGAACTACGGCAATATGGTTCGCTTCATCTGGGAAATAGTTCTGATATCGAACGCTATTTGCGCCTAGAGGGACAGGCACGCGAAAGGCCCAGAGAGCAGAAAGTAGAAACCCAAGTGCCGCGAGCCACCACTCAGCCCGGCGCATGGTCTCTTTCGCACCAGGTGACATAGATCGCCATAAGGGTCCAGAACATAGGAAATGTGTACTGGTACTCGAACACATTCGCCGTGACGGCATGCACCATCATGCCGCAGAGGGTGGCCAGTAGCCCCAGCCCCAAACCCCGCAGGCGGGCGTCTACAATGGCACGCTGATGCCGAACCAGCACCCAGATCAGGGAAAGTAGAGTCAGGGCGAATAGGAAAAGCCCTGGCCAGCCCAGTTCTGCTCCCAGGCTGATGTAGTTGCCATCAGCCACGATAGATTGGCTCTGCCCGGTGCTAGAGGCGCTATAGCCCACCGTACCCAGCCCGGTGCCCGATGGGTTGCGCCGCAGAATATCCCAGCCCAGCTCCCACTGGTGGGTGCGTTCATCAAAATCTCCGCGTGAGACTCCGGTCGCTGCTCGGTCGGCCATCTGGAGGAAATAGGTAATACGTGGATTCTCGGAGAGATAGAGCAGCGCTCCACCGCCAAGCACAGCAAGTACGCAGAGTACCCCCCAGAGGCGAGCAGAAAAGCGCTGGCGCCCGAGCAATAGCACTACTATTCCTACAACCCAGCCTACGAGCGCTCCCCGCGCTACCGAGAGAAAGAGGCCCAGGGTGGAAACAGCGAAGAGCAGTCCCCAGGTCCAGGGTTTCCGGCGTACCACAAGCATGCCCAGCGCAATTAGAGACACCATGGCGCAGAGCGCACCCCATACGTTCTCTTCGAACAGAAGCGATTGCATACGAGGGTAGAGCCGCCAGAACATTGTCGGGTCGGTCGCCACCGTCCCTCGTGTTACGGCAAGGTCATAGAGCTGCTGGCGCACCGCATGGTTCCAGCGCATCACTATCTCAGGCCCAGCCACAAGCGCCCAGAACGACACCAGAGCAAATACCCACCAGCCACCCAGAAACGTACGCACCAGCCCCCAGCAACGGTCTATATCCGGACGCAACCAGCGCACCAGAAGATAGAACAATGCTGGGAAAATCACGAAGTGGAAACCATAGACGCCGTAGAGTGGGTTCCGTGTGAGCAGGGTGAGCACCATGCCATAACCGCACATCACTAAGTAGAGCAGCGCCGGGCCATCATCGGACCGGAACTTTAAGCGAGTTTCGGGGTGTAGCGCGCCCCGCAGAAGTAGCCCGGCGGCAGAGGCGCCTAAGACCAGTTCCGCCCAGAAGCGCACGCCGAATAGGGCGGTTGGGAGCTGAAGAATCACGAACCCCCGAAACGCCATGTACCAGGGCGAGGCCAGCAGGCAAAACACCAGCCCGCGCTCCGGCTTCTGAACCACCAGGACAACGCCGATAAGTGCAATCAGAAGAACTGCCCCGGCAGCGCCCCAGGCAGGTCGAACGATTCCGAACGCAGTAGAGAGCGCTGCCAACAGGGTCAATCCCCAGAGCAATCCTTCTCTACCTGTTCTCTGCACTAACTGCACAGCTTGATTATACGGCGGGCCACTCTCCTGCGATATAATCCATAACGAATGCGCCCGTAGCTCAGCGGAATAGAGCATCCGCCTTCTAAGCGGAGGGTCGTAGGTTCGATTCCTACCGGGCGTGTTTTTAGCTCCTATACACAATACTCTCTGGAGGGACCACAATGGCGTTCCGTGTGCTTAACGACGAGCAAGTACAGAGTTTTCTGGACAACGGGTACTTTGTTGTCAAGGGGTGTGTAGACCCCACCATTGCTCAAGACTGGATCGACCATGCCTACGAGCGGCTTGGCTACGCACCGGGTGACCCGACTACCTGGACAAAAGACATTGTCTGGATGGACCACGCCCACCAGCTACCCATACGCGAGGTTGCACCGCGTGCCTGGGAGGCTCTGCTGGATGTCGTTGGCGGGGAAGAGCGCTTAGAAAAGCGGATTATGTACATCGAGTCCGCGCATTTTTCCAGCATAGACTCGTTCATCTGGTCGGATGCGTTCGTGGCAAACTTCCGATTTGGGGCAGATCGTGCCTGGGAACCACCTTCAGCAGAGACCCGTGGCTGGCACAAAGACGGCAGCTATTTTCGCCACTTCTTAGACAGCCGGGAGCAGGCTCTGTTGACTGTGGTGTGCTGGTCAGATATGCGGCATCAGGGCGGCGCGACATTCATTGCCCCGGACTCCGTGCGGGTAATAGCACGCTATCTGGCCGAGCGGCCCGAGGGAGTTGTGCCATCCGATTTCGACTTCAAAGCACTGATAAAAGAATGCGGGCGGTTCGAGGAGCTAACTGGTGAGGCGGGGGATTTCGTTATCATGCACCCCTTTATGCTCCACGCATCCTCGCAAAATGTGCTGAAAGTTCCCCGGTTCATGAGTAACCCGCCCGTGGTGCTGAAAGACCCTATGAACTTCAACCGGGAGAACCCGGAGGAGTTCTCGTTACTGGAGCGCGCCACACTGCACTATCTGGGCAAGGAGCGGCTGGATTTCCGCCCCAGCCATATTCGTGAGTCTTACTGGATGTAGGACCGAGAGAACTACTTACCCAGCCAGTGCATAACCACATGGGGGCCAACGCCGGGGACATCGAAGACATCACCTTCTGGAACCCAGCCACAGCGGGCATAGAAGTCCTCGGCGGAGATACGGGCGTTGCACCATAGGGAGCGCTTACGGGTGCGGGCGTCGGCATAGACCGCGTCTAGAATCGCCCGGCCCACGCCATGCCCCTGCCAGTTTTCATCGACTGCCATACCGCGGAGCTGAAGGGCATCGGTACCATCGGGTAGTACCGTGGCGCAGCCGATGACCTCTCCTGCCTCTATGATAGCTATCAGATGCAGTACATCGGGGGCATCATCTCCGGCAAAGGTAGCGGCGCTCTTGGGCAGACCCAATGGCTCACGCAGCACCCGATAGCGCAGGGCGAGCTGACCTTCGCGGTCATCATCGGTTTCTATGGGACGTACAACGAACTGGCTCATAGTCTTGGCTGGGGGGGCTTGTTGGGCTGTAGCGGGTCGGCACCTGTAGCGCGCATGGGGCGTACCCACACGCTACCGTCGGCGCAGAGCGCATACAGCATTTTACGGCCTTCGCCGCCAAAGCGCACAGATACCGTCGCGCCGCCGGGCGGGTTGACTAGCATTCCGTTTACGCGCCCGGCCTGGTCCAGTACCTGCACGGCGAACGCACTGGCAAGATACAACCAGCCATCCGTGTCACAGGCCATGCCTCCTGCCAGGCTCTTGGTCTGCCCCCAGGGCGTATAGACCTCATGGTAATCCTGCGCAAAATCCAGGGTGCCATCGGTCTGCACCTGATACGAGCGCACATAGCGCCCGGTACGGCTGGAGACCATGAGCAGGCTCTGATCCGGGGTCAGAGTGATTCCGCTGGCATCGTCAAAATTAGCCACAACTTTCGCCTTGCCCTTAGTAGGCTGCAGCCACACGCGGCCCTTGTCATCTGTGGAGTATGGCCCCATCACATCACGCTTGCCTTTGGGCAGGGGCGCAAATGGGTTATCGCTTGCCTTCTGCCAGCCTTGCCCCGGCACGATCCAGTTCATTACCGGTTGCGGGGTTTCTTTGGGCAGCTCTATCGGCGCAGGCCAGCCCTTCCAGATAAAGCGCAGGGCATCCGGCAGTATCGCGGTGCCTTGGACACCATCGTGGTGCCCCTCACCCCAGACCATCTGGTAATCATAGCGGGCGAACTTCAAGCCCGCCTCTAAGTCCGTGTTGCCGATAGGCCAGCTGCCGGAGTAGATATCCTGGTCGTTCTTACCATCCTGCATAAACACTCGAATCGGCTTCGGCTCGAACTTGCGCACCAGCGCCCCATAGTTGGTAGCCCCGCGCAGGTCTGTGTAGCTCCCGATAAAGCTGATCACGCGCCGAAATGCATCGGGCCGAAAGAACCCCGCGGTGAACGCTGCGATGCCGCCACTGGAGCCTCCAGCAATCGCCCGGTCGTTCGGGTTGGTGCTCAGGTTGTACTTCTTGCTGACCTCGGGCAGAACCTCATCTAAGAGGAACTTCACATAGGTATCGGTGGGTGAGTCGTACTCATAGCTGCGATTGTAGCGCGGCAGGGCTTTGTCGCTTTTCGGAGGCACTACGCCTGGGGTAAGAAAGATACCGATAGTGACCGGCACTTCGCCTTTGGCGATCAGGTTGTCTAGCACCGTTTCAATCCGGTAGCCGCCCCCATCTTGCATTACCAGCACGCAGGCGGGTTTTTTCGGGTCATACTGCGCCGGTACATAGATACGCATATCGCGCATGGTGCCGGGAAACCACTTGGTGCTGGTGAACTTACTGCTCTCCATCCGCCCCTGCGGCACACCGGCCTGTTTCTCGGAGTCTGGCGTAAGGGGATAGTTGTTCTGGGCATGGGCGGCCAGCAGCGGCAGCCCGAGGCAGAGCAGGGTGGCAAGAAATCGACAACGCATGCTCGCCCATTTCGACGATTAGGTTGCCGCTACCTCCGTATATGACTACTGTCCGAGGAAAGATAGCGAATGTCAATATTGGAGCATTAAAGGGAATCTCTAAGTTTTAGATTTTTTCTTCTCAGAAGCATCGGGGTCCACAAAAATCCCTTCTAAATCTTTAATTGTCTCAGAAGAACTTTCAAGGCGAAGGTGTACTACACAAACCCTTTCATAGTCATCTCTCGATAATCTACCTTCTTCCGGCTGTTGATCAAACCATACACTGAAGGCTTTAAGCCCGGCAGCTTCTACTTGCTTCGCACTAATAGTATCTTTCTTGAAATCTGGGGGGCATTCGAGTAAGTCAAGTAAATCTTCACGGCTATATGGCACAATCTGATCCGTATATAGATTGAATAAGACATGATCAATTCCTTGTTTGCTTTTGATAAATACACAGATATGTGGGTGACGTATTGCTGGATTATTGACTATTTTTGCGCTCAAGATGTTTATAAATTCTAATAACTTTGCTTGGCTTTTATACATTTCGAAATTAGAAGAATGCCTTAATGCATTGCTTGCTTCATGTTGTAAATTGTCCTCAACCGATTGGTAGTGGCCTGGAATTTTATCCAAATCTGTTGCATAGGCTAGCTGCATGACTACAGGACTTTCTTCGTCTTTCGTGGGTAGTATTGTTCCACCATGCATGACGTCGTTTGCCTGATTCTGTCGCTCAGAAAGAGTAGCAACAATACTTCCAATATGAAGTGCTGCATTGCGATGAGATCCATTAACGCCCGGTACTAACGTATAAATATATACATCTCTATCACGATCAATTGTTGGGCGTAAAACGCGACCTGCTCTCTGAAATAACTCATCAGCAGTTAGTGGAAGATCATAATTTATAACTACTGTTGCGTCTTGCATATTCTGACCAACTCCATCTGCATCAGTACAGATTAGTATGTCCAAACATGCACTTGCTGAAGGAAGCCGTCGACCTATAGGAGTATTTGCGATAGGTGCAAATAGGCGAATAAGCTTCTTCCGTACATTATCAGTTTTGAGTTTATATTCTCCTTTTTCTGAGGAGCATTCAACCGTACATCCGACTTTATCAAAATCGTTGCTGAGTTTCTCGTGGATATACACTGCTGTAGCATGACGCTTTACAAAAATAATTATCTTGGCATCTTTTTCACGATGTGTCTTTACATGCTCTATCAGTATATTTAGTTTGAGGTCTGTTGATTCTAGATCATCTAAAATTGGCTGAATCATACGTCGACGTTTTACATGAGGTGTTGTGAATTTAACACGATAGCGTTTAGGGCTAAGAACTTCTTCTGTAGGCGCGAGTTCCTGTTCTATCCAAGTTGGATCTAGAACCAATGTGCTGCCATCCTTATTATCCGGCGTTGGGTCAAGAAGATCATGGCATACCTGAAGGACACGTCTTAATTCACGTGGCGAGCTAAGCCATGCTCTGAGAGTATTATTTAGCCAGCTATTTGCTACTCCCGATTCTGCATCATTTTTTTCCTCACTCCATCTCTTGTAGGGCATGAGCTGGGCATCAAATATCTTAGCATCATAAGCTCGCTCCAAATGATCCTGTAAAAACATCGGGTAAGTAAGGCGATAAAAACGTATCTGACGGGGAAAGTACTTTATCCCATCGGGCATCTCAATATATAAACGACCATCTGATTCAATATTACCTCTATCTCGCGCCATCTGTAAAACATGTAGCATTCCTAAAATAGTTACCACTTTTTGCTTTGATGTTTTATTGACTTGGGTTGTATTCCAGTGTGCAAATCCTGAGGTGGCTTCTTGATCAAAGAGATTCGTTGCTATTTTTTTCGTAGATGGTGATGTTGGAGGAAGCATACGGAGAAGGCTATTAATATTTTGCTTCTGGGTTCCATAGGGAGTTGCTGTTAGTAAGATGATCTTGCCTCCCCGTTTAGCTATTTTATCAACACGGTCTTTTAATACAGAGTTATGTTCTAGTATATGTGCTAGCTTTCGGGATCGTCGATTTGGATGAGCAGAATTAATGATTAAATTGCGATATCTATGAGCTTCATCAATTAAAAATATTGTGTTGTCATTACAATCTTGGATAAAAGTCTCTAGCTCGTAGACTTGTCGAGTCTCATCCTCTTGGGGAGCCCTGAACAATATGCTATTATCAAAGAATCGGCTTGGAGGATAGCCACGTCCTTTCAATTCGTTGCACCAGTTTGCTTCCGTAATACGTGGGGCTATTACGACTAGCTTATGGATGCTTGTACCACTATAATCCGCCAGAAGCCTTCTGGCTATTTCTGCTCCAATAACTGTTTTGCCTAGACCTGTTGCAACAAGAAGGAGAGCACCGTCATATCGTTTTACCTGATCAACTGCACGGGCAATAACCCCTTCTTGAAAATAAGTGGGTTCATGTGCAGGTTTGTCGATAGGGTATCGTTCAGAAGAATAAGAACAAAGTAATGCTTTTAGGTATGCATCAAATGGATCATGCATGTTAAGCCATTGCTCTAACATTTTTTGTAAATCTGCAAGTAAATCGTGGGCTAAAGCTAGTTGCTCATCGTAAAATTTACAATAATATTCAATTTGCTCTGGGTCACGCGATGCTACTAATTGTTCTTCGTTTCCAAATAGAGAAAGTCCGTTGCGACTAAAGTTTGCTGAACCCATCCAAATGACAGCATCATCGGCTATATAAAATTTGCAATGGAATCGTCGTCTTTCTCTACTACCTCCACTTTCTTCTTGTTTCATTTCGTGTGCGCTACGAAAAATAAACTTTTCTGCCTTTATTCGGGAAATTAACTCAGCAACAGCATCGACAAGCGCTACTGGGGTTGTGCCGAGTTCGCGCATTATTTCGATTAGTTCAGATGCCATCTCACTTGCTACTGCTACTCTAGCATCCTTTTGTGCTTGGCCGACTAAAACTTGAATCTTCGTATTTGCACTAATAAAATCTCTTCCTAAATCGTAACCGGAAAGAGAAAAGTAACCTGTTGCAATTCTAAGATTCGTTTCAGCTTCAGGAAAATAAGTGGCGACAAATCTCATGCCGACACCTCTGCCTGCTGCCGTGATTATTTTGCCATTTGAATCTGTAATAGCATTATTTAAATTAATAGCATGCTCATTAACTCGATCTCTAAGATGGTCTGGTAGTTCATATGATTGAGGTAAAATTGTGCTCTTTTCATCAAAATCTGTATCTTTGTCCGAGATATTGTCTGATTGCATATGCGCCTTTCAAATTTTGAAAATTTGGCTAGATTGCCAAATTTACTATTTATGAAAATCGTAATTAGGAAAGAATTTTATTTTTTGTGCTGAATATTTTTGGCTACTTGTAGCTCTTACTCTAGTATGACTTTGGCTCAAAATAGATATGGGAGCAGTGTTGTCATTTTGGCTGTTTAAAGAGGATGGTGGCAAGAAATCGACGGTGAATTCCCAGGCTCCCTCTAAAAACAAAGCAGGCTCCACAGAGCTTGCTTTGTTTTTAGAATTGCTAGCTACAGCTTTACACCTGCTGCCTCCAGGGTTTCTTCGATACGAGTGTCGTTCTCGCGGAAGCCGCTGAAGGAAGTCAGCACCTTGCCATCTTTACCGATCACATAGGTAGTGGGGATTCCGCTGACATTGTAGAGCTTTTTGGCTATAGAGGTCGCGCCATCTTCACCAGCAGGGTCGAACACGAACGGCAAGGTGTACTTGCTGCGGTTGTTCGGCACCCAACTCTGAAACGCGGAGCGTTTATCCCACACGCAGACCGGGAGAACGGTGACATCGTCGCGCCCGGCTATCTTTTTCCAGAGGGATTCCAGGTGAGGCATTGACATCATGCACGGACCGCACCAGGTAGCCCAGAAGTCTACTATCACTACCTTGCCCTTGAGGTCGGACAGCTTGATGGTTTTCCCATCCAAAGTCTCGGCGGTAAAATCTGGAGCCTCTGTGCCGACTGCCAGGAGCGGTGGGCGCTGACGAGTGGCCGGGGTCGGTGGCTTGTAGGCGGGTTTATCGCTGGGAGCCAGGACCAGGCGGGTGGCACCAGGAGCGATTTTTGCCTCGTAAACCTTACCGTTCAGCTCAAACGGAGCACGCAGTTCGATTCGCTTCGTCGTATCGTCGTTCAGGAAGAGATTGACGGCAGGCTGACGAACCTCAAAGGGGCGCTGGAACTGCCCGCTCTGGGAATCGTCGGTAATGGCTACCTTATAGGCTGTTTCGCCGAGCTTCAGTGAGCCGACATGGGCGCCGGGGTGGTAGTAAGACAGCGTCGGCTGACCCGCATACCGATAGAACGAAACAGTGAAGGAAGCCGACGAAGTCTCTTTCTCCACCGTGCCGTAGGAGGCACGGAGGGAAACCCGATCCGCCTGCGCGTACTGGCGCTTGGTCTGGGTGCGAAGCTCATCTATCAGCTTCTTCTCGGTCCAGGCATCACCGCCGTCATCGGTCAGGTCACCGTTGGCATTGCGGTCTATATATAGGCGCCACGGCTCGTTCTCTGGCTCGTCGATAGCCACGATATGCGCGGCCTTCGGACCGTTGCCTATAGAGATGACACCGTAGAGCGGCGTGGTCCGATATGCGGGCTCTTTCTTCAGTCCTTCCGGCTTTTCCGCCTTCAGGACAATCATGCCGGGGCGATACCCCACTTTGAATGTAGGGTCATAGGTCAGTGCCGCCGAGGGAGCAGGTGGAGCCACAAGAGAGAGGCATAAAAGTGAGGTTAACAGCATGGTTTATTGCCCCGTGCTCTTATCTAGCGCGAAGTAGTAGTTGTAGCGCGGAATGAGCGGGTCGCCCGCCGTGATGGTGGTGGGAAGAGTCACATCCGGCGGGACGAGCTCGCCCAGCTTCAGCGCCTTGCGGGCATCGCTAAGCGTAGAAGCGGGTCGGAACTTGGGGCGAAGTACGCTGGCATGACCATCGCACCAGAGCGTGTTGACCGCCTGGGCATGGCGACCGTGCGCACGAACCGAGTAACCTGCCGTGCCGCCACCATCTAGCTGCGTGCCAGAGGCAGTGAAATACCATGGCGCCGAGATCTGGTCGGTCTTCAGAAGCGCATTGTCACTGGCGCGGCGTGCGGCGCCATCAACCATAACAATGGTAGACGCAACTTCCTGAACCGAGGCTTCCGGCACGGCGGAGCCAAGACTCTGAGAGAGGCGCTGATTCACGGCATAGGCCGGGAACTTGGCGTAGGCAGCGGCAGGGGGCAGAAGCGTGGTGCCATCCAGGCAGTCCTGAATCTGTGCGTTCTTCATATAGGGATAGATAGGGCTCAGCTCACGCTTATAGGTTGCTGTGGAGTAGTCGTAGCCCCCGTGCCAGAAGTAGAAAATCTGGGGATTCGTGGAGCTGGACTGAAACGGAAAGAACGTGTTGTCGTAGTCCTGCAGATACATCATGGTCGCCAGTCCGATCTGTTTCAGATTGGAGAGGCAGGAGGTCTGGCGTGCCTTGGCGCGTGCCTGGGCAAAGACGGGGAAGAGGATAGCGGCCAATATCGCGATGATGGCGATAACCACCAGAAGCTCAATCAGAGTGAATGCCGAGCGGCTAAAAGCCGTGGAGCGCGCGTGCGCGGAGGCTCGAATCATGAGTGGGGACTCCTTGTGAAAAGAATTGTTTAAGACAATACCATGATTTCAAAAAATTTCTAGAAATTTTTCAAGAAACTTTTCTGGAAATAATTTTGGTAAAATAGCCACCAGTGAACAGTGTTCAAGACAGATTTCGGCAAGACGCCGGACATGCACTGGAGCGATTGCGGAGCGCACTGGAGCGCATCATTCTCAGTTTGCCAGGCGCTCCTCACCGGGCCGTCGCTCTGGAGCGGGCGCTAACAATAGACCGGGTGCTGGCATGGCGGATTACCACGTTTGTCTTCAAGACCGAGCCCTCCACACTCTCCCGGTCGCTGCCCGGCACGCAGGCACTTCAGAAGTTTCTCCAGGCCGCCCGAGAAGCCGGTGTAGACGATACGTATATTGTCGCTACAGAGGAAGCGCTGGCCGAGCTGGACGAAGTGGTACGGCGACATTGTGGGAGCCGAAAGCGCTTCGAGCAGATGCTCGCTACTCTGGCGCCCGCCGATTCCACGGATGCCCTCTTTGAAACACGCCGGGTGGCTTTCGAGGCGAATGCTGCCCTGTGGGGCGCTTCTGCTCAAGTGGAGCTCTGTGTAGGCATACTGGGACGTGAAACAAGCGACCCTGAGATTCTGGGCTTTGTGAACTACAAAGGCTATATCGGATTGGAGCTTCTTCGGGATTCGGCAAGCTGGCCGATTGGAATCGCCTGGTCGTCGCAAGATGACCGGATGACTCGCCGCCCTGAGGACGAGCAGGGAATAATCCCTCTCTTCGATCTGGCCCATCCGTCCACAGAAGTGCAGGGCCTCTTTGTAGATGAGTGCGTTCAGATTGAAGCCACCGCCATGGACGAAGGCTGTCAGCGCTACTCAGTCCGCCTGCCGCAGCTCGGCAGGACCGCCGCCTCACGCTGTGTGTTCGCCAACTCCCTTCGGCACTGGGGCGGTCGCGCTCCGGAAGAGAACGACACGGAGATACGGCTGGCCACCGGCGAAACCACTCCCAGTAAACTGCTAGTTCTGGACCTTCTGGTAGACCGCACTCTCTACGGCCCGGTGTTTCCCAAAGCGGAGGTCGTAGCGGATACCACTCCCGGCCAGCTTTTGAGCGACTTTGCCCTGCCGCTGGCGCAGACCATCCAGCCCCTCGGCCCCGCGTCTGTTGCGCCCACCGTGCCCGAGATTCCTCGCTATGCCGAAATGCTAGCTTACGGCATGGCGCGTATGAGCTGGAATATAGCTGACTTCGACCTCTACCGCCTGCGCATCGCCTACCCCATGCTCTCCACAGTCACCATGGTCAGTTTCCCCAAGCAGCATTAAGCTACTCGGTCCGAAAACGGTAGCCTACTCCAGAAATAGTCATTAAGTATCTATCGCCGGCGATATCCGGCTCCAGCTTGCGGCGAAGGTGTGAGACATGCACATGCACCACATGGACCTCGTCGTAGCCCTCGCCCCACACGGCGCGTAGTAGGTGGGAGTAGGTGAGTACATGGTCCAGGTGGGTGACCAGCTCGCGAAGCAGCTCGAACTCGATCTTGGTGAGCCGAATCTCCTCACCATTCCTGCGCACTTCTCGCCGGATAAGGTCTATGGAAAATGGGCCTACTTCAATCAGTGGGGGAGCCTGCGGCATCTGGAAGCGGGCACGACGCAGTACGGCGCGCATCCGGGCGACCAACTCTCCGGTATGGAAGGGCTTGGTCAGATAGTCATCGGCGCCCAGTTCCAGCGCGGCTACTTTCACCTGCGGGGTGTCTGCCGCAGTGACCAGAATAATCGGCACGGTAGACCACTCGCGAACCTGGCGGCAGACTTCTAAACCATCTATCTCTTCAATGCCAATGTCCAGAAGCACTAGATCCGGTGCGGTATCGGCGATTAGCTGGAGCGCTTCTTTTCCACTGCGGACGACGTCTATCTCCCACCCGCGCAGCGTTAGCTGAGACTTCAGCAGCTTCTGAATGGTGGGGTCATCCTCTACTAAGAGAACTCGTCCTTCTTCCGCCATCAGAAATCTACCTCGCAGTGGGGCAGCCGGAACCAGAGCCGGGCGCCACCCTCCGGCAGGTTCGAGGCGTGAATCTCACCCCCGTGCGCTTCCACAATCGTCTTGCAGATCGCAAGCCCCAGCCCTGTACCACCCGGAGTCATAGACGTGCCGGGCCGATAAAACTTCTCAAAGATACGGCTCTCCTGGCCTGCGGGCACTCCCTCCCCCTGGTTGGAGACTGCCACTGTTACGGTATGCTCCTTAAGCTCTCCCATAAGCTGAAGCGGCGTGCCTTCGGGGGAGTATTTCAGTGCGTTCTCTAGCAAATTCAAGACTACCGTTTCTAGCTGTGAAGGATCACCCATGACCAGCAGGGGGGTGCGGGGAAAGTCGGCTTGAATCGCTCGCTCTTCCAGAAGCGGGCGCACTCGTTCCATGGCGCTGATGACAATATCCGTGAGATCGCACGGTTCCCGCAGTATCGGTGCTGCTTCGGATTCCAGCCGAGACATGTCCAAGAGATTACGCACCCGTGCGGCCAGCGTGTCCAGCTCCTGGCTCACCAGAGTCAGGCACTCCTGCACCTGCACAGCATCTGGCGGTACAGGTTCCTCGGACTCTAAGATGCCCGAGACAGAGAGCTGCATGCTGGCAATAGGGGTCTTCAGGTCATGGGAGACGTTGGCCAGCAAGTCCGACTTGGCCTGATTCAGTTGCCGCAGAAGCTCATTACGCTGCCCCAGTGCCGTCGCCAGCCTTTGTAGGCGTTCATACAGCTTGAGCAGAGTCCAGCCGACCAGTGGCACGGCAAGTAAAAGAGGAACCCCGATCACGGCAAGGCGACGTAATAGATACTCAAAGGGAGCCTGAGCCGCCTCGGTTGGCTGCACTACAAAGACCACCCAGCCCGGCAGAGCAGCATAGGCATACCCCACCATCATCTTCTGATTCTGAGAGAGGGTCGGGTTCTGGGAGTTCACTAACGAGAGCACAGTATCCGCCGAGCCATGTTTGCCTTGCCGAGCTGCTGCGAAGGGAGCGTAGTCTGTCTGTACCTGCCCCCGATAGCTGTTATCACTGGTGGCGGCCACATGGCCCTGGCTGTCTAAAATCAGAATCGCTCCGCCCATAAGGCGGACCGACTTTAACCAGTCATAAAAGTTCCCCAGGCGGAAGTAGGCCAGCAAGAATCCTGCGGGTGCATCCTGTCCGGAGCGAACCGGAATCGCTATCGTGAACGCCTCAGTATTATCTGCATCCGGCAGTCGCACCACATCATTCACCGCGGGTTGTTGCGAGGGGCGAGCCTGCATGACCTGCCGGTACCAGCTCTTCTGGGTAATGTCTGTAGGGAGTTTTACTCTGGCAGGGAACTGCTCTATCAGGCTACCCTGCGTGCTATAGACACCGACTCCCAGCAGGTCAGGAACCAACTCAACGGCGTTGCGTAGTGTTTTCGCGACCGTCGCTTTGTCG
Organism: Armatimonas sp.; assembly: GCA_049840835.1. Taxonomy (GTDB): domain Bacteria; phylum Armatimonadota; class Armatimonadia; order Armatimonadales; family Armatimonadaceae; genus JANLTX01. The sequence continues at coordinate 114,559 of JASGJG010000023.1, forward strand.
TTGCGGCGAATGCTCTCCGATAGGTCGGGGCGCTGAACCAGACTACGCAGAACGCTGAAGGCGCTATCGGATTGTTCATCGAGAAGCTGTGCACAGAGGCGGGCGGTGCTCTCATTGCGCTCACCCGCTTGTCGGGCGCGTAACGTATAAGAGCTGCTCAAGGTCATCACCAGATAGAAAATCAGCCCCACAAAGAGGGCAAGAACCAACCCCAGAATAAGCCGACGATCTCTCCGAGCACGGGCGAGTCGGGAGCTTAGCCGAGAATCGGCGTCTATAGAATCGTCGGTAAAACGCATCGAGATTCCCCTGTATTGGGAGCCTGACCGCGCCCTGTAGGGGTAGGGCATTGTAGCACTCCAGGCACTTCTGACAAGAACGAATGCCCTCTAAAAAATAAACTTGAGCGAATCTTTAGAGCTTGCCTGCTGACCTTTAGAGAACGTTAAGACCCCCACCTGTACAACGTTGGGTGAGATGGAACTGCTATTAAGGATAGCTCAGTGCCGAGCGGCTTTCACGAGCGCATGCTGGGAGGGGCTATCTGCACCACCGGTCGAACTTTTCCTTCCCGACACGGCGTGCGGGACGATGAAGTTCCGCCTGGTGACGAGTGGTTCTGTCTCGCCACAGGGGAGATGTGCATGAGGCTGGTTTTACCTGCTTTTCTAGCCTTATTGACGCTCTCCCCTGGACCGGCCCGCGCAGAATGGTTCCCGCGTATCGAAATTCGGTCTCAACTGGTTCTGATCAACCGAGAACCTGTTGCTGGATTTCGCACGTTCGCTGGCGGGCTTGCCCCCGCTGAGCGTGCCGCGGTCTTCGCGGGTCGCTTGCAGGCGGCGCTGCGCCAGAACGGTTCAGGAGTTCAGGTGCGCGCCGCCAGCAAGAACGAAGCGATGCTATTTCTAGCCGGGCGCCCTTTAACCACAGTCACCCGTGCGGATGCCGAGGGTAGCGACCCCCTCCCGCTGGCACGGCGCTGGGCGAATCAGCTAGAGGCCGCTCTGCGTAAACCGGGGCTGATTCTCTCTGCTCGAACTCTCACTCTGCCCGTAAACGAAACCAGGACGATTCGTATTGGCGGAGTCGCGCAGGGTGCCGTTCAGGTTCGTGCCGAGGGAGAGGCGGGCAGTGGCTGCGACCTGCAAGTCATTGGTAGCCCCGGTAAGGAACAGCTAACGGTGCGTGGCACCCGGCTGGGCTCGGCGCGGCTAACTATCCAGCGTGAGGGAGCACAGGTAACCCTGGATGTTCAGGTTCTGCCCTATGCCGCCGAACTTCAGGCCGCCGCGCCTATAGACGTAGCCAGTGCGATTCCTTCGCAGGCGCTATTGCGGCGGCTGGTATTGAACCATGTTCTGAGTGCAGTCTCTCTCTTAGAAGGCGCCCAGCTTCAGGTAAGTGAGCCGGAGCTGCCGCAGGGCGGCATACTATCCGCCAACCAGATTGTCTCCATAGGCATTCGCGCTAGTGGCCCCCGCATGCTACCGATTGAGACAAAAGTACCGGTGTTGCTGCGCATGGCACAGCCCGTGGTGCAGAAATCACCCTCAGTTTTGTTCTACTCCAACTGGCCCGAGCGAATCGAGCGGCCCGGTCCGCTCTTTGCAGCAGCATTGCCTCAGGGCGATCAGCCAGTCCGATTGCTCTATCACCATCAGAGCGCACTGAAAGAGGGTGTGGCGTTTCAGGTAGAGCTGATCAACACCGGCAACGAAAACGCCTTGGTAGGATTACTCTGGAGCCAGGCCGGACCGGTGCGAGATACCGTATGGGGCGGGTTCTGTGCCGGGCGAGACTTTCTACAGGCTCAGCGCTCCGGGGCACAGGTACGCACCGAGATTCCGCCACACACACGCTTAGTGCTATCGCAAGAAACGCTACGCCCGGGCCTCACTATCTCCGGATTATGTGAGCTTCAGCAGCTCTCCGGGCAGGCACTCCAGGTTCGAATCCGCACCTTACCTGCCGATGGCGCACCCAAAGAAATTCTAAGCCCGCTGGAGTCCAGCGTTTCGGAAACTGAAGGCGAACCCTCAGCAGATACCTATCCTGGCACCCCGATTCGGCGACAGGAAACGTTCACCATAGGCGGTCCCTGGCGGTTCTTAGACCTCGGTAAGAACGCACCTGCCAGCCTGACTGAGCGTGAGCGCCGCCTGCACGGCGACTACGGGCTCACCTATGAGGTGGAGGTCGAACTTATCAACCCCACGGCACAGGAGAAAAGTGGGCGCTTTGTGTTCGATGCTGCTGCAGGGCTGGCCGCAGGCGCGTTTTTTATCGATGACGAGCCGGTGCTGATTCCACAAACCGACCACCAGCGTGAGGTAACCCTGCGCAAGTTCGCCCTGCCTGCAAACTCCCGCCGCAAGGTACGCATAGAGACAGTGCCTCTCTCCGGGTCGAACTACCCTGCCCGCTTGATTGTGAGGGATGAATGATAGGCAAAGAGGAAGGAAACTCCTGGGGAGCTATCCCTACGACTAGCGGCTCCGAGTTAATCTGTCAGGTGCTCATGACCCAGGGGAGGCAGTTCTTCAGGCTGAGCCATTTTCTCAAGGCTGCCCGCTGCTACATGGAAGTGGTGGAGAAAGACCCCGGAAATGTGGAAGCCTGGCTCAATCTGGGAGTCAGCCTCGCCTATGGGCTTCAGCCCAGCGAGGCCATGGATGCCTTTGTCATTGCCGCCGAGCTTGCCCCGGAGTTTCGTACTGCGCCCTTCACTGTCGCGTTTCGTATGGAGAGCTATGGGTTTCACCACGAAGCGCTAGCCCTCATAAAAGAGCTTCTGGATAGGGGCATTTTCTACAATGAAGCAGAGCGCCAGGTACTTCGAGCGGGATTGGCCTATCTAAGAGGCGACTACTCTGGTGCGGAGCTGCATCTGTGCTCAGCATTGGAGTGGGAGCCCGAAAACCCATCGCTGCGCTCCGCAAGGGCGCTTATGATTATGGAATCCGGGCGGCCTGACCATGCTCTGCAGTTGCTCCAGCAGCAGTGCCGCGAAGAGCCATTCTCACTACGAAATCGCCGCGACATTGCCGAGGCAGCATGGCGCAGTGGAGAGCTGGAAATCGCAGAGATTGCCTGTCGCGAAGTGCTACAGGCTCAACCGTACAACAGCCCTATGGCTCAGCTACTGAGTAAGATTCTCTGGCGCCAGCGTCGCTTTGCCAGAGCTAGCTACTGGTGGCTACATGCCAAAGCCAGACAACGGATTAGCTTACGTAGCCACAAGTGCTAATTGAGAAATCCTATTTGACCCGTTCAACAGAATTAGCCAGTAAAAATTTGACGCCGTCTTTCCCATGATAAATGGGCCAGGTGGTTTCGGCATAATACTGCTTATATTTGTAGTGGAATAGGGATTGTTTGGGTGGGCAGTGACGCTGTCTCTCACGTGGGACAAAAAGTAGCTGTTGCAGCTTAAAAGAGCCTTGAAGTCTTTATCCTTTGAAAAGGTATGTGTTTGCTCAACCCAGTAAAACGAGTCTTGAGCAGGTAGGAAGTTGGAGGGGCTCAAAGCCACTTTTTTACCAACTCAATATCTGAGCCACGCTGGTGAAGCCGTGACGAAAAAACAACCTGATCTGTCATCAAACGAACCAAACTCTGAGCATCATTACTAAGTGCTATTCGGGTCAGTTTGCTGGAGAGCGTATTCATAAATGGCTATGACCCAAGCCTTTTGAGGACTGCGTTGCGCATAACATCCAGAGGTGGCTCGATACCAGTCCAGCGAGTGAAGCTGAGTGCACCTTGCTGTACCAACATCTCTACGCCGTTCTGTACCCGGCAGCCACGCTCGCGGGCACGGGCCAGCAGAGGTGTTTCGGCAGGGTTGTAATTCAGATCACTCACAAAGAGATTCGGGTGCAATGCTTCTTTAGGCACCGGAAGCTGAGTTTCTTCGCTACCCGCTCGCCCCACACTGGTAGTGTTTACCAGCAGATCTGCGTCGGGTAACAGTAACCGCAGCGTTGCCTCACCCCAGGGAGCATGGTGCGCCCCGAAGCGGTTCGCTACTTCGGCTGCCCGCTCACGTGTACGGTTCAGCACCACCACATTGGCCCCCACGCTGACAAGGGCCTCTACAACGGCACGCGCGCTACCCCCGGCGCCAAGTATCAGCGCCTGAGTCTGATCAGTTACTCTAAAGCCGTCGGTGCTTAATGCAGACAGGAAACCAGGGCCATCGGTAGAGTCACCTAACAGCCTGCCGTTTTCCCAGTAAAGCGTGTTCACGGCTTCCAGGCGTGCGGCGCGCTCGGTCAGGCCATCTAAGTGCGCTCCGACTTTCTCTTTTAGCGGAACTGTAACATTCACGCCCTGAATCTTCAGGGCTCGTACTCCCGCCACAGCCTCGCCGACTTTTTCCGGCTCCACCTCGAAAGGCACATAGACACCGGGGATTTCCAGTGCGGCAAAGGCAGCATTGTGCATCGCAGGAGATGCCGAGTGTTTCACCGGGTAGCCCCAGACCCCGTAGACCGGGGTGGCGCCGGTTACTTCCACGCCCGCACCGAAATATCTGGAAGCGCCTTCGCCAGCCGAGCCGTTAGCTCCACAGCACCGGGTTGCTCCGTTGCTCTATGCCCGGCATCAATCAGCGCGAAACCTCGGTGCTGGGCATCGATAAACTCATGGTGCCGTACATCTGAGGTCACCAGAGCCTGCGCTCCGGCAGCAATCGCATCCGGCACCAGCTCCGCGCACGCGCCGCCGCCTACTGCCACTACTTCCACTATCTGGGTTAGCGGCGCAAAGGTTCGCAGAGCGTCGAAGTTCAGCGCCACGCGCAGAGCGCCCAGCAGAGCATCGACTGTAATCGGTGCAGGCAAGCGCCCCACACGCCCCAGTCCGTTAGCCGCCAGAGGATGTATATCCGTCAGTCCCAGCAGCCCCGCCAGCACATCATTCACCCCGCCCTGTGCCACATCCCAGCTTGTGTGTGCACAGGCAAAAGGGATGTTCTTCTCTAAGCAAAATGCGATAACTGGCGCGGGAAACGGGTCTGAGGCGCGAATAGTTCGGAGGGGATGGTAGAGCAAGGGATGATGCGCTATCACCATGCCCTCTTTCTCTTTCCATGCCGCCGCCGCAACCTCCGCCGTGCAGTCTAATGCCACGAGCAGAGTGGAAACAGGCGCGTCCATATCACCCAGTAGCAACCCATTCGGATCACCGGGGAGCGCTCCCACAGGCGGGGCAATAGCATCTAGCGCCGCGCAAACCTCACGAACCGTAACGCTCATCAGTAGGTAATCAGAGCCTCGTAGGAGTAGCCTGCCAGGCGCTCGTGCCCACTCAGGAACGATAGCTCTACCAGGAACACAAAGCCTGCCACTGTGCCGCCCAGCTTCTCTATCAAGTGCGCGGCGGCAAGAGCGGTCCCCCCGGTTGCCAGGAGATCATCAACGATCACTACCCGCTGCCCAGGGGTAATCGCGTCTTCGTGCATTTCTACAGTGGCCGTGCCGTATTCGAGCGCATATTCCACTTGAATCGTCTTGGCTGGAAGCTTGCCTAGTTTGCGAATCGGCACCAGACCCAGGTTCATAGCATGGGCTATCGGCGCACCGAAGAGAAACCCGCGTGACTCGATACCCGCAATCGCATCCGGGCTCATACGCCCTGCTGCCCGTGTGAGCGCCCCAATAACTTCGGAGAGCGCGTCACCATCGGCCAAGACAGGCGTGATGTCTTTGAAGAGGATGCCTGGCTTGGGAAAGTCAGGAATATCACGGATAAGGGAGACAGCCTTGAGCGTTTCAGCCATGCTCTAAACATTCGGCAAAAGGCAGATTTGTTCCTTGCTGTACAATGAACGCTAATGCCGCTCTATACGCCTGATGACCCCGAGTTCGCCGCGCTAGCCGCCCGTCATGCATGGTTGGAGCATGCGTTGGCCGCAGCCTGTGGAGAGCTGGAAGACGACCCGGAACTGCCAAAAGAGCTGGATTGGCTTACACTTTTGCCCCCATCGCTCATGCTGGATATTGAGAGCGTGGACTGCAGCCTGGCGTTTAGCAAGGGAGGCTACAACGCCACCCTGTGGGATGCGACCGGGGAAGACGATTTCCCGTGGGTAACTCTGCTGGTAGACGATGCCGGAGTGCGCCTGCTCTCCGAGTACAGCGTGTTAGACGAAGACGCGGATTTAGACGCGCTCCTGGAAAAAGCCAGCACAGAACTACCCGAGCGCCTGCTCTCCGGGGAACTTACCCGCCAATCACCAACGCTTACCCTTCCAGATTGGCTCACTAGCCCCACCTACAAACCCGAGGACAAATGAAAGACTTTACCGAGACTGTTACCGCAACTCAGCGCGTCTACGACGGGCGTGTAGTAAACCTGCGCATAGACACCGTCACCCTACCCAATGGCAAAGAGGGGCGGCGCGAGGTTGTAGAGCACTCTGGAGCCGTGGCCGTGTTGGCGCTGAATGAGGCTGGGGAAGCTCTTCTGGTTCGTCAGTTCCGTCTACCCACGGGGGGGCCACTCTTAGAAGTCGTCGCTGGTGGTATCGACGGAGTCGAGGACCCGGCAACCGCTGCCGCCCGCGAGCTAGCTGAAGAGATTGGCTTTACCCCTGGTAAACTCACCCAACTCTTTGAAGCCTGGGTCGCGCCGGGTTACTGCACCGAAAAGATCTGGGGCTACCTGGCTGAAGACCTCACCCCCACCGCGGATGCCCATGCTGATGCCGACGAGTTCGTAGAAACCGTGACCATGACCCTGGACGATGCCACCGCCGCTATCTTAGATGGCCGCATTCAAGACATGAAATCGGTCGCCACCATTCTCGCGGCAGTACAGCTACTCAAAAGCCGCTAACACGGAAACAGTGCCTATTGCTCAGGGACTAAGCAGTCCCTGAGCGCACTATTCGAAGCTCTCTAGTAGAGAATTGCTCCTCGCCAACCCGAAGCGCATCATACACCTTTATCTGTGAGTGAGATGCAATAAAGCCCAGCGGCGGAAGCTCAAACTCCTCGCAAGCGTATCCCTCGGATTTACTGAAATTCACTACGACACGGGTCTTATCCGTGTAGATAGCCTCCTGAACCTGAAGGTCATCACTGAGAAAGCGATGTGTGTTCAGAAACGCAGCGAATGTTGCGGAATACAGTTCCATTAGAACGTGCTCTTTTTCTACGCACTCTTTCTGCCAGTTCTGGTAGCCATCCGCAAAAGAAGCATACTCACTATTTTTAGGGCGAGATAGACAGAGCAATGCTTTTAGAAATCGAATCTTAAAAGAAACAGATTCTGGCTCAGGAAAGAGAGATTTAACAGGAATCACGGAATCTCTATGTACGACGGAGTTCAAAGGGATTTCTTGATAGCGGAACGAGATTGGAAGGAAAAACCAGGAATCTGTAAAAGGAGACAACCAGTCTCCTCTATGCCGTACATGCCTGATTCCGTCCATTGCTTTGAACTGTTCCGATATGGATTCCATAGCATCCCATTTGCTGAAGGCGCTCTTGTACGAGTTCTCTAGAAGTAGATCTAGCTCTGCAGTGAATTTGTATGGCTTAGAGATAATATCTTGTAAGTAGGGCCTCTCTCTGAGTTTCTTGCGCAGAGTGACATGAGCACGCTCAGAAACTAACTTGTCACGATAAGCACGAGCAATGGAAATATGATCCCCATGCGGAATCAGTACAAGGCGAATTTCCAGCCTGCGCCGCTCTGGATCACGCTCATATACCCAATCGCAGGATGTCTGAGAAAACACAGCCATGGCATAGGCCGAGTCGGTAAGTAGTGCTAGAGCCGAGCCTGATTTGAGGCCACCGAAGAATGCCATGGAAAGCCCGTTCGATTGCCAGAGCGGGAGAGCCTGTGGCTCTATTAGAACATCTTTAGGAGAAATCAGCGCCCCTTCATCAATAGGTAGTACGTAGCGGTCTACGCCACGACAAAGTCCCGGCAGCAGGCCGATTCGATGTAGCGTGTGGGTCTTCGTATCGCGGCTGGCTTCTACCGTAAGCTGAATCTCTTTTTCGGCACAGGTGAAGTACACATCTATCGGCATGCCCTCTGGCGTATCCAGCCCCAGCAGAAGCCGCTTGCCCGTGCCACTCATCTTTTCAGAGACACTGATGATCTTGCAGTCACCGAACTCATGGCGTATCTGCTGCCCCGTTTCACGCTCCGTAAGCTCTATCCAACCCACGGAAAGACCATCTGCCCAGGAGGTCTGTGTCGTTGTCTCTGTCAGAGAATAGGTAAGGGATTTTCTATCTAAGACCAACTCATAGCAACCGAATGCGATACGAAACGTGGAGTTCACAAAATGTAGTTTACGGTACACTTCTGACCATGAACATTGGGGTTATCTTAAACGGCGTAACGGGGCGCATGGGCACGAACCAGCACCTCATGCGCTCGCTAGTGGCGATTCGACAGCAGGGCGGTGTGGCTCTGCCCAATGGCGAAAAGCTGATGCCGGAGCTGATACTGGTGGGCCGCAATGAAGCCAAACTCAAAGAACTGGCGGCCCGTGCCGGGGGCGTGGCCTACTCCACCGATTTAGACAGCACCCTCTCTGATTCCAACTACCCTATCTACTTTGATGCACAGCTAACCCAGCTTCGTGCGCCCGCGGTGCTGAAGGCCATCTCTGCGGGCAAGCATATCTACTGCGAGAAACCCAGCGGCACGACCACTGAGGAAGCCTATGCGCTCTATCAGGCGGCGAAAGACGCTGGAGTCAAGCAGGGTGTGGTGCAGGACAAGCTCTTTCTGCCTGGTCTGGTCAAACTCAAGAATCTTATAGATACCGGATTCTTCGGGGAGATTCTCTCTGTGCGCGGCGAGTTCGGCTACTGGGTCTATACCGGGCACGATGCCATTGCCCCTCAGCGCCCGAGCTGGAACTATCGTAAGGAAGACGGTGGCGGGATTATCGTAGACATGCTCTGCCACTGGCGCTATGTGCTGGACAATCTGTTTGGCGAGGTCGAAGCCGTTAGCTGCCTGGGCGCGACCCATGTGAAGGAGCGTATCGATGAAAATGGCAATCCTTACGCCTGTACCGCGGATGATTCTGCCTATGCTACGTTTCAGCTAAAAAGCGGCGTGGTGGCGCAGTTCAACTCTAGCTGGACCGTGCGTGTGCGCCGTGATGACCTGCTCACGCTCCAGGTAGATGGCACCAAGGGCAGCGCGGTGGCAGGGCTGCGTGGCTGCACGATTCAGCCCTACGGCGCGACTCCACGCCCCGTATGGAACCCGGATATCGATTCCCCCATAGACTTCTCGGAGAACTGGATGACCGTTCCGACCAATCAGGTTTTAGACAACGGTTTCAAAGTGCAATGGGAATCGTTCCTGAGGCACGTAGTAGCTGATACCCCATGGAAGTTCGACCTGCGCGAAGGCGCCAAAGGGGTACAGCTTGCCGAGGCGGGCCTGAAAAGCTGGGAGGAACGGCGCTGGATTACGCTGGAGGAGCTACCCGTATGAGAATGCCGAAGCTGACAGAATCAGAGATTACTGAGGGAGTAAAAGCCCTGAATGGTTGGGCTATCGAAGACGAAATGTTGCGTAAAACGTTTCAATTTGACGGTTTCCCCGAAGCGATTGCCTTTACCTTGAGAGTCGCCTTTGCGGCGGAGAAAGCCGATCATCACCCGGATATCGATATTCGCTGGAACAAAGTCACTCTTGCGCTGACCACTCATGACTCCGGGGGGCTGACTAAAAACGATTTCGATCTGGCGCAGGTAGCCGATACACTGATTTAGGAGGCTTGCGAAGATGCGGCAGGAAACCTTGCTCTCGACGCTGAGGAAAGGCCACCCGCGCCTGCTGGCACGGGAGGAAGACCTTGCACGTGTAAAAGGGCTTATCGCCAGAGAGCCAGGGGCAAAAGTTCACTATGAGGCGCTGAAGAAAGCCGGAGAAGGACTACTTACCTTCCCAGACACGGTGGAGTATGTGCTTATCGGTCCCCGGCTTCTGACCCAGAGTCGTCGCGCTCTGGATCGGGTAAGCCGCCTGGGTTTCCTGTATCTGTTAGATGGTGACACCCACTGGGTGGAGCGCGCCAAGAAAGAGCTATTCGCTGCCGCTGCCTTTCCAGACTGGAATCCTTCTCACTTTTTGGATGTAGCGGAGATGACCGCAGCCTTCGCTATCGGTTATGACTGGCTACAGGCCGCGCTCAGCGAGAGTGAGCGTAAGCTGATTCGTGAAGCGATTGTAGAGAAAGGGCTGAAGCAGGGGCTCCTGGCCTATGCGGGCAAGGGGAAGGGCACAAAGTGGCCGACGGCTAAGCACAACTGGAATCAGGTCTGCAATGGTGGCATGATTCTGGGGGCACTGGTTATTGCTGACGAAGAACCTGCGCTTGCTGCAGAGATACTCACCAACGCGAGGAAATCTCTCCCCAATGCCATGGCCTCGTTTGCGCCGGATGGTGGGTGGGCAGAGGGACCAGGCTACTGGGCCTACACGCTGCAATACACTGCGTTTCTGTGTGCCGCACTGACTTCGGCACTGGGCACAGACTTCGATATCAGTAAGGCGCAGGGCTTTGAACGTACCGGGTTGTTCCGCACGCACTTCTGTGGTCCTACTGGTGTGGTGTTCAACTATGCCGATGGTGGCGAGACCAGGGAGCGCAGTCCTTCTCTGCGCTGGCTGGCGCGGCGCTTCAACCAGCCTGACTGGGACTTTATCGCGGAGCAGGCGGCCCCTAAGAGCGAGAACCCTCTGGATCTGCTCTGGTATGCGCCGCCACCAAATCGTGCACCTGTGCTGCCCGTAGCAGAGCGGTTCAAGGGAGTAGATGTTGCACTGATGCGCTCTGCCTGGGGCGATAAAGACGCGCTCTGGGTGGGCTTCAAAGGGGGCGATAATGCGGCGAACCACTCACACCTGGACTTGGGTACGTTTGTGTTCGAGGCACTGGGCGAGCGCTGGTTTATAGAGCTGGGCGGCGATAACTACAACCTGCCTGCTTACTTCGGCAAGGAGCGCTGGAATTACTATCGGCTGCGTACCGAGGGCCAGAACTGTATTACGCTAGATGCCGAGAATCAGAATCCGAAGGCAAAAGCGCCGCTGATTGCATTCACCCCCACGCGCGACGGCGGCTCAGCCGCGGCGGACCTCACAGCGGGCTACGCGCCGAAGGCAGCTAGTTATAAGCGTACTGTGGCCCTGGATAGAGAGTCTCTGTCCATAACCGATGCTCTGGAAGCGCCGATGCCTGCCGATGTACTCTGGCGAGTGCACACGCAGGCGCAGGTAGCGATTTCTACCGATGGTCGGCAGGCGACACTGACACGGAACGGTAAGGCTATCTACGCTGTGTTAGAGGCCCCTGCGGAGGCGCGATTTACGGTGGAGGAAGCGGTGATTCCGCCCGTGCCGAACTCCAAGGAGCAACCCAAGCCGCTAAAAGATACACGCCGTCTGATGGTGGCACTCCCCAGGCAAACTCGCCTGAATCTGAAGGTGCGGTTCACAGTCCGTCGTGTGGGGTAGGGTACAATACCCCGACATGAAGATGCAGGAGTACCAGGCCAAAGCGCTACTGGCGAGCTTTGGCGTTCCGACCCCGAAGGGCATTGTCTGCAAGACACCCGAAGAGGTCAAGGCGGCTGCCGAGTCGCTGGGTGGCGGTGCGGTCGTAAAGGCGCAGGTCCTTGCGGGTGGGCGCGGTAAGGCCGGAGCCGTTAAAGTCGCGAAGACCGCCGATGCGTGCGCGGAGTTCGCAACGTCCATTCTGGGCAAGAAACTCTACTTTGAGCAGGCGAAAGAGGAGCTGGCTTATCCACACACTCTTAGTGGAAGAGCTGTTGCCCATCGCTAAGGAATATTACCTGGGTGTGGTGGTAGACCGCGACACTCAGCGCAATGTGTTGATTCTCTCCTCGCAGGGCGGAATGGACATTGAAGAAGTAGCCCACTCCCACCCGGATGCGATTGGCAAGCACCCCGTGGACCCGGTGATCGGGCTGAAGGACTTCCATATCCGTGAGCTAGCCCGCAAGGGTGGCATTCCCGCCGAGGAACTGTCCAAACTCGCTCCGTTCGTCAAGAAGCTCTACGAAGCCTGCGCGAAATCCGATGCGACCCTGGCCGAAATCAACCCGCTAGTGGTTCTGGCTGATGGCACCTTTATCGCGGGTGATGCCAAGATAAATATCGATGACAACGCGCTCTGGCGCCATACGGATCTGGCAGGCGATGTAGAAGACAGCGACGAGCTGAACGACTTCGAGAAGGATGCTCGCCGACGCGGTATCAACAACTACGTCTACCTGGGTGGCAACGTGGGTATTATTTGTAACGGTGCCGGTCTGGTTATGGGCACCATGGACGAAGTGAAACGTGCCGGTGGCACCCCCGCGAACTTCTTGGACATCGGTGGCGGCGCCAAGGCCGAGCTGGTGCGTAACTCGCTGGAGCTGGTGCTCTCTGATCCGGATGTGAAGGGCATACTCATCAACATCTTCGGCGGCATCACCCGTGGCGATGAAGTGGCCAAGGGCATTATCGAGGCCACCAGCACCATGGATATCAAAGTCCCGCTGGTAGTACGCCTTGCCGGTACGAACTCAGAAGAAGGCCTGGCGCTGTTGGCAACTACCAGCCTCACGCCTGCCGCAACTATGCAAGAAGCCGCCGAGCGCATCGTCGCCCTGGCAAAGTAGGAAACAAGAAAATGACATTCGAATACAAAATCATTAACGGGGCCGGCGACGATGAAGAGGATCAGAACTCGCTCAACGAGCTGGGCGCCGAAGGTTGGGAATTAGTCAGCGTACAGCTTTTCGCCGAAGAGAGCTTCGATGAAGACAGTGAAGAGGAGTACGTAGAAACCGTTGTCACGTACTACCTGAAGCGGCAGAAGTAAGCATGGCAATCTTAATCGACGAAAGCACGAAGGTCGTCGTCTCGGGAATCACGGGGCGCGAAGGCACGTTCCACTCCGGGCAGATGCTTGCCTATGGCACTCAGGTCGTGGCAGGCGTCACCCCTGGTAAGGGCGGCCAGACCTGGACCAGCGAAGATGGTAAGTACTCCGTGCCAGTCTACGATACGGTAGCTCAGGCCGTAGACGCCACCGGTGCCAATGCGCATTTCGTGGTAGTGCCGCCCAAGTTCGCCGCAGACTCCATGCTGGAAGGGGCCGATGCTGGTGTAGACCTGATCGTCTGCATCACGGATGGCTTGGCCCAGCAGGACATGATTACGGTCTCGGACTACATCAAGCGCACCAAGCGTGTGAAGCTAATCGGCACGAACTGCCCCGGTCTGCTCTCGGTGAACAAGGCCAAGATCGGTATCATTCCGCAGAACATCTTTGCCCCTGGTCCTGTCGGGCTGGTCTCCCGCTCTGGCACCCTGACCTATGAAATCGTAGACGCGCTCACCCGCGCCGGTTTAGGCCAGACCACAGCCGTGGGTATCGGCGGCGACCCGGTTCTGGGTATGCGCTTCGCCGATGTGCTGCGTGAGTTCGAGAACGACCCGGAGACCAAAGTGGTGGTCATGGTAGGTGAGATCGGCGGCTCTGATGAAGAGGCCGGTGCCGAGGTTATCAAGACCATGTCCAAACCCGTCGTCGGCTTCATCGGCGGACGCAGCGCCCCTCCCGGAAAGCGAATGGGCCACGCCGGTGCCATCGTCAGTGGCACCAGTGGCAGCGCCGATAGCAAGATCGCCGCGCTGAACGCTGCAGGTGCTCCTGTTGCCGACACCACCGCAGATATTCCCAAGCTCGTGAAAGAGGCATTGGCAAAGCTCTAGGGCTTTCCATAAAAAACGCCCCGGTGCCTGTAGGCACCGGGGCGTTTTGCATTGTCACACTCGCTCGGGAGCGCCGATACCCAGAAGCGCAAGGCCGCACTTCAGACCCTGAGCCGTCGCTTCTACCAGCGCCAATCGAGCGGCGCGGGTTTCGGCGGGTACATCGTCCTTCAGTACCGGACACTCTTCATAGAAGCTCGCGAACTCCTTGGCTAGATTGTAGGTCCAGTCAGCCACCGTGGCAGGCAGGTACTTATCGCCCGCCTCACGTACAGCATGTGGCAGACGCATGAGCTGCTTTATCACTGCCTGCTCTGCTGTGTGTGTAAGCAGAGCGCCAGCGGCCTCTGGGGCCAGCGGCGTTATGCTCGCCTTTCGCAGAATGCTGCGGCAGCGGGCGTGGGCGTACTGAATGTACATGGCCGTGTTGCCCTCTGGCTTCAGAATCCGGTCCCAGTCGAATACAATATCGCGGCCTGGTCCCTGAAACAAATCGGCGTAGATAAGCGCGCCGATTCCCAGAACCTCGGAGACTCCCACAATTTCGTCTTCGGTAATCTCAGACTTACCTGCCGCCACATTCTCCCGCATTCGAGCTTCAGCGCGCTCTACGGCCTCATCTAGAACATCGTTTAAGAAAACGACATTGCCTTCGCGCATGGAGAAGCGGCGCCCCTCAGGGGGAGCGACCTTGCCAAACGAGATATGGATAGAGCGATCCGCGATATCCGTGAACCCTATGCGGCGCACGATCTCGAAGACCTGCTGAAAGTGCAGCTTCTGCTCCTGGCCGACTACGTAGATGTTGCGTGCGGGAGCATACTCTTCCCAGCGGTACACGCAGGTCGCGGCATCTCGGGTGATATAGTTGGTGGCGCCGTCTGACTTCACTAACAGGCAGGAGGGCAGCTTGTCATCATCGAAGGTAACAGAGATAGCGCCATCGGCCTCTTTCCGTGCCACACCCAGCTCCAGAGCTTTCGCTACCAGCGGAGGCATCATGTTTTCAAAGTAGCTCTCACCGTGCTGGGTATGAAAACTCACCCCCAGGCGCTTGTAGGTGGCATCGAACTCCACCATGGTAATATCGATAAGCTTCTGCCAGGTCTCGCGTGCCCACGCATTTCCCTCTTCCAGCTTGCGGAACCAGATGCGGGCCATATCACGGAAGCTAACCGTACTGCCGCACTTCAGAGAGCGAACCAGAGTATCTCCCGCACTCCACAGCTTCTCTTCTTGCGTGTACTCTTCGGATTTCTTGCCTTTGGCGGGCTGCCAGTCGCTCTGGCTGCTCAGGCGTTCTTCGAGTGCCAGGGCGTTGTTGTACTGCGCATAGACATCCACCAGGTTCTGAACCGGGTCGGGCGTTTCCCAGGGCTGTAGTTTCCAGAGGTCGATAGCGGAGAGCAGCATGCCGAACTGGGTGCCCCAGTCCCCTAAATGGTTGTCTGCTATGACATCGTAGCCGAGCGCTTCAAAGATTTGTCGTAAAGAGTGGCCGATAACCGTGGTGCGCAAATGGCCCACGTGCATCTTTCGCGCGATGTTCGGAGAGGAGTATTCCAGAATCAATTTTTCGCCCGTGCCTACGGACTTATCTTGCCCGAACTGGTCGCCCAGCCGGGTGATATCGGCCAGGGCAGAGGCAGCCAATGCAGCAGGATTCACTAAGAAGTTTACAAAGCCGCCAGCGGCGCTGGCGCTGGCAATCAGGCCATTCTCAGGCAGACGCAGGGCTTCGGCTAGCTGCGTAGCGAACGCAGGCGGGGCCATGCCTTTTTCCTTCGCAATAGGGAAGACAGGTAGGCATAGATCGGCGATCTCTTTGTTCTTAGGCTCGGCCAGCGCAATCTGCTCTGCCGAGACCAGGCCGGTAGCGAGTAGCGCCGCAGTGGCGTCCTCGCGAATCCGGTCAAAAGTATAGTTCATGCGGCTATGCTACCACGGCGCAAAATGATAGAATGACAGGCTATGCGGGCGGTGCTCCAACGTGTTTTACGCGCTTCGGTCACGGTAGAAAATGAGGTAGTGGGCGAGATCGGTGCCGGAATTATGGCACTGGTCGGAGTAGCCGAGGGGGATACGGAGAAGGACGCTAGCTACATAGCCGGGAAGATAGCGGATCTGCGGATTTTTGAGGACGAGAAGACGCTCACCGAGATCGGTGGAGCGGCGCTGGTGGTCTCTCAGTTCACGCTGCTGGGAGATGCGCGCAGGGGGCGACGCCCAAGCTGGATTGGTGCCGCTTCTCCAGAAGAGGGGAATCGGCTCTATGAGCAGGTGGTCGCGCTCCTGAAGGAGCGTGGGATTACGACGGCGACCGGGCGATTTCGAACGCACATGGAGGTGTCATTAGTGAACGACGGTCCGGTGACGGTGCTATTGGATAGCAGAAAAACTTTCTGAATACATGAACGAAGAAGACGATTTGGCACCCATCGCAGAAGAAGCGACTCAGGAATCAGGGGATCACGACGAGCCAGAGGCAGACGAGCGACAGACCGACTCGTATGCGGTTCTGAGCGAGGACGACGAAGCGCCAAAGACGCCCCAGGACTATCTGCGGCAGGGCGAGAAGATTCTTTCTGAGGGCAACGTAAACGAAGCCCTGGACCGCTACCGCGAAGCAGTCCGGCTGACTCGTGCCACCGGGGGCGATGATACCGATACCCGTGTGGAGCTGGGTGATGCCTATGCCTACTCCGGGCAGGGTCTGAACGCGTACCGGCAGTACAAACGCGCGATAAAGCAATCTCCCCGCAAGGCTGAGCCCTATTTCTCTCTGGGTGAGCTCTACCAGCGCTATGGGCGCTTAGATGCCGCTATTGCCGCGCTCCGGCAGGCTGTGCGCCTGGCGTCGGGGAACGCCTACTATCGCTACAAGCTGGGCGATGCACTGGCGCAGTTCGGGGATTTAGAAGGCGCTATCTCGGAGCTAGAGGAAACCATTCATCTCAAGCCGCAGGATGGCTTCTATCACTTCTGGCTGGGCGATCTCTATGCTCGCGCCGGTCGGTTCGATGATGCTGTGCGTGAGATGCAGCAGGCCACTATCTTCTCGCCTTACGATGCGTATTACAATGTGCGTCTGGGTGCGGTCTATGCGCGCATGGGGCAGACTCGAAATGCGGCCCTGGCCGTGCGGCAGGCACTGAAAATCTCTCCAGAAAACGCTGCCTATCACTGTTTCATGGCCGACTTCTACTCAGAGCTGAAGCTAGATGCCCACGCTATCTATCACTATCAGCGTGCGGGTGTCTTAGATGACTACGACACTACCACGCTCCACCGCTTGCGGGTGCTGGCGGGTTCCGCCGAGGAAGATGAGTCCGCACTGGCTCTGGAAGCCGTGGAGCAGGACTACCACGAGTAGCTAGCCAAAAGAAAAAGCCCCCGGTGAGTTTCACCGGGGGCTTTCTTTTTTATTACTTCACGCTAATAGTGAAGCGGTACTTTATCGTCTGAGTGGTAGGCGAGCCATCAAAGATAGCGGGCGCCCACTTCCAGCGCTTCAGAGTTTTGATGATCAGCGCATCCACTTCATCGTCTCCGGTGCCGGTTACGATGTCTTCGCTGTGCGAGCCATCTTTATCCACTGTTACGCTGATAGTGATCTTGGCGTTCAGCTTGCGCTGCTTCATCTCATCCGTCAGCTTCGGCATGGGGTCCGAAGTGGGGCGGGCATCCCGGTTGGCGCGTGGGGTTCGACCCGCGTTACCACCGTCTGCCAGCTCACCATCACGCCCCGAGGCGCCACGGCGTCCACCATCGGAGAGGCTACCGTTGCCGCGTACGCCCGGCTCACCGCCGTCGCCACCGCTCGCGTCGCCACCCTTCACGCCCTTGCCGGAACCTCCGCGGGCATTGACTGCTGCTTCACGCACCCCATCGCCGCCTCGGCCAGACTTCTGAGCATTGCCACGGGCTGCAGAGCCGACATCGTTGCCATCGCCAGTTACGTTACCGCTGCGGCGGCTGCCTTCGGCCATAGAACCGAGATCGCCTCCACCCAGCTTCTGGGCCAAGCTGCCGCCACCGGTCACGCCCTTGGCGCCCTTGATACCGCCACCGCCACCTGAGTTCAGGTCGACAGTTGCGCCGGAGCTGGCATCGTACCTACCCATTCGGCTTCCACCACGGGAGTTCGCGCCACCGGTACCTGAGTCACGGATACCGCTGCCACCACGCGCTACACGCTGTGCGCCGCCGCCGGAGCCGGAGGTTGCTACATCGGAGAAGCTGCCGCCACCACCACGCTCACGCATAGCGCCGGTACCCAGCGAGCCACCGTTTTCGGCCAGGGAGCCGCTGCCACCACGGGCTACTCGGCCAGAGCCACCCGAGAGGCCACTACCATTCAAGGCCACCTGTGCACTTCCGCCCGATGCTCCTGTGCGCCCGGCGATACCGCCGCGTACACCGGCGCTACCGGGGCCGCCATCGGAGACTCCACCAGGGCCACTACCCGCGCGCCGGACACCGCTACCGCCGCCGATACCGGCAACTTCCGTTGCCAGGCCACCGCCACCGCCGCGCTCCGACATAGCGCCGGTAGCTAGGCCACCGCCGCCATCGGCTAAAGCGCCACCGGATCGTGCCGAACGAGCGCCGCCCGCCAGTCCGCCGCTATTCAGGGCAACCTGTGTGCCCGTCATACCAGAGGCGCTGGAAGCGATTCCCGCACCGCTACGTCGTCCGCCCGGCGCTGCCGCACCGAGCCCGCTCTCGCGGACACTCTGACGACCCGGTGCGATTCGAGTCGGCACCTGGTTGGGAACTGCCTCCACGGCTGCCAGGCCGGGGTCACCACCGCGCTCACGGAGAGTGCTGGTCATGATAGCCACAGAACTATCGGCGATCTGCGTGCGCCCAATGGCCGGCCCACGGCGCTGCACGAAGTCCGGGTTGCTCTTGTTCAGCAGAGTCTCTGTGGTCGAAGGAGCATTCGAGGCTACAGATCGGGCTCGCATGCCCGCGCTGCCACTACCTGAGTCTGCTACGGTTCGAGAGCGAGTGGCCACACCACCGGCATTTGCCGAGGTCGGAAGCTTGGCATTATCTGCCGCGCTGCCCGAGGCGCTTCGCTCTGTCATGCTGCCGGGACCCATGGCAGAGTTACTTGCCGTGGAGCCGCCCGTGTGCGCCGCTCGTGCGCCGCCGATGCTGGTGCCCGACATACTCGGGTTCGCGCTGGACGTACCCGAAGTGTTGGAGGAAGCGACACTTCGGGAGCGTGTCCCTGCACTGCCTGCGCCGCTTTCGGCGAGGCTGCCAGACATACCCGTGCGCCGCGCGGTTGCACCGGAACCACCGGTGAAGTCGGCGCCGGGGTTACCCGCGCCGCTGGTGTTGCGCTCCGCCATGCTGCCAGGACCCATAGAGGAGTTCGCAGAGGTGGAGGAGGCGCCCGGTCGTGCGGTGCGTGCACTCCGCGCTCCAGAGAGCCCGGCGCTGGCACCCACTTCCATACTGGCAGCGGAGCTAGACGATACGCTGCGTTTGCCTGCGCCCGCGCTACCCGCACCAGACTCACTCAGTTTGCCCGCAGAGCCAGTGCGGCGTGCAGCGGCGCTACCGCCACCCGCATCCGCTTCGGCTCCCGCTGCGCCACCACGGGCACGCTCTACGAAGGCGCCCGGTCCCATACTCGTAGACGAATTGGTAAGGCCACCCTGGCTTTTAGTACCACGGGCGAAGCGCCCGCCAATGCTGTTGTTACTCACATTGACGTTCAAATCCGGCTGACCAGTGGTGTTGGTGGCAACACGGCTATTACGGCCTGCCGCACCACCTACAGAGGTATCGCCTACACCACGGGCGCCTGCGCTGGCACGGCGTGTGGCTGCAGCACCACCCTGCGCCATGTCTGCCGGAGTGGCGCTACCACTGCCTCTATCGGTAAGCCGACCCGAGGAGGTCGAACTCATACCACCACCCTGATCGGTCAGAGTACGATTCGAGCGAGTGGAATTATTCGTGCGCAGAGCACTATTATTCAGGCTGGGGTCACGGACATCGGCAGACGAGCTGCCGTTGGTAGTAACGCGCCGTGTGTTGGTATTCGCCAGAGGATTGGTAGCCGTGGGCGAGCGTAGTGCCGATGCAGTAGTTCGATTCGTGGTGTTTTCACGAATAGGCAGGGTAGTGTCGTTCGGATCTACCGGAGTTACTGGCGGCTGAATGGTGTTCGGCACCATCGGCTTGAGCGGCGGCGGTGTGGGCTGATTCGCTACCCGCGGAATCGGTGTGGGCTGGGTTAATGGCGCCGGGGTAGGCACTACAGCCGGTTCCACCGGCTTCGTGGTTGGCACATAAACTGGCGGCACATTTTGCTTATTCTCTGTCAGCAGCCTCTTCAGCTCTTGAATCGGCGGCGGGGTCGGCAGAGCACGCACAACATCCTGCGTGGGGATGGGGGTTGCCAACGGTGCCGGGGTCGCCAGCGGAATCGGGGTGGCCGGAATCTTATCGGGCGCAAGGGGTTCCTTGGGCAACACGTCTAAGATTTTCAGCTCAATGGTTTTTAGCGGAGGAAGGTGGTTCTCATTGGGCATGCGCATACGCCCAACGGCAATATTGACCGCCGCTCCCAACAAAAAGTTGGTAACGAGCGAGGCTCCCATGCCCCAGATGAGTCGTTTCTCGAACAGATCGTCCGGCATCCGGCTCATGCCGGGGTTAATAGGTGCGCGAATTGCCATAACAGAAGTTTACTCCGCGTAGGTGCGTGGCTCAGTGGCGATGGAGAACCGACGGAACGATGATCTGCGTGCATCATCGAAACACCGGCGTATCATCGCTGCCGTGGCGCGACGGTCCGCATTGATAATTACTACCGCATTGTCCGGGCTAAACACAACCGAGCCGTTGGCCTTCATTTCTTCCTGAAGGACAGTCAGCAGCTTGGGCCCTATGTCTTCGTTGGGATCGGCGATAGTCAGTTTGTTATTGATACCGACTTCGCCATTCTGTTTTATCGTAACCGTCAGCGATGCGGGAGCCTGGGGGTCCTGATTCTTAGAATCAGGTAAATCTACCTGGGCTCCTTTAACATCGATCACATTCAACGATGCCAGGATAAAGAACACCAGCAAGAAGAACATGGTGTCGATCATGGGGATGATCTCGATCTTAGTCTTCTTAAACTCGCGGCGCGGGAACAGGCTCATTGTTTACTGGATCGCAATCTTTTCAATGGTGATGGTCCGCGCCTCGTCGATGCACTTGATTAGATACTGCTGTTGAGCATTTCCTTCGGGTGCAAGTACCAGAGTTACTTTGGAATAATCGACGTTGCCTTTTTGCAGTTTGTTCACTTCATCCTGCATGGCCTTGCCAATCCCATCACCCTGAGCCAGCGTGGGGCCGTTGTTCACCGACATACTGCCCGCAGCGTCTATGCGCACCACAAGCTGCACATCCTTGACCTGATTCTGTTGCGTCGCCGGTCCTGCCGGCGGCAGCTCCATGTTCAGGCCGCGCAGGTCAATGATGCTCAGAGACGCCAGGATAAAGAACACCAATAAGAAGAACATGGTGTCGATCATGGGGATGATTTCGATCTTAGTCTTTTTCATCTCCCGGCGTCGGCTGAATCTCATCCTTTGAAGGCTCCGCGTGCTGCCAGAACGTTGATGAGCTTGGTAGCCGCCATCTCAGTCTCAGAGATCACTCGCTCGCGGCGGGCCGTAAAGTAGTTGTAGGCAACGAAGCCCACCAGCGCGATCAGAATACCGCCCGCCGTAGCATAGAGCGCGGTACCAACACTGGGGAGAATGGCTGACTTCTGCACATCATCGCGAGCTTTCGAGTAGTTCACGAATACCTGGATCATACCCACGATCGTTCCGAAGAGACCCCACAGCGGCGAGAGAGTGGTGAGTGTATCTAGAATAGGCAGGAAGCGACCCAGGCGGTGGAAATACTCCTCGCCTGCTTCCTGCACCAGCCGCTCTACATCCTCAATCGGTCGGTTGGCGTTCTTCAGAATCACCTCGCAGACCCCTGTGACCGGGCCTTTCTGGCTGAGAGCGAGCCGCATAGCCTCGCCATCATTGCCTTCTCGTACCCGCTTGAGAATCTCTCCGAATACTCCGCCGCCCGTGTTTCCAAAATCACGGAAGGCAAGCAGCCGCTCCCCGATAAACGCGACAGCGATCAGCGACATGAGAATTAGCACGAACGCAATCAGGGGTTCGTTGCGAACGAACAGAAGTACAGGGTTCTCGTTGGTTGGCATAGTGATCCTTAAAACTGTCCGAAGATGCCTACTGCGAAGCGCCGTCCTTGCTGGAAGCGCGTACCGGCAAATGCGGAGTTGAAATTGTAGCGGCCCTTACCGTCGAACAGGTTCTCCACGGTCAGCTCCAGGCCGTACTTATGAGCAAAGTAAGCGGGCGGAGAGCTGAGCCGGAAGTTAACCTCGGTAATGGAATCGCGCTGTCCCTGGAGTGCGGAGCTAGCAAGTCCGCTGCCCCGGTAGAGGCTGAGCGAGCCGACAAAGTCGTTCACAAAGTGGTAGCCCACACCCGCCGTAATCGTGGTGCCCTGGTCCTGCGGCGTAACGAGACTGGTGTTCCCATTCTCAAAGCGGCTCTTATTGCCCGCTACCAGTACAAACGCATTCAGACCCTGGGGGTCACGAAGCTGGCCCGGAGTCGGGTTGAACTCATGCGGGTTGTACTCCCAGGAAAGCTCCCAGCCACGGCTAGTAGACCGTCCAGCGTTCATGGTGCTGAAGGCTGTCTGCTGCGGACCTGTCACAAACTGGCCGTAGGCAATGGTGTCTGAGATCTTCTTATCGTAGATACTTGCCTTGAACAGGTTGATGTTCAGCTGCTTCTCTACACTGAAGTCCATCTGGTCGGTGGTCTGCGGCTTCACCGGGGTCAGCGCAATGGCGCCCTGGCCAGTTCCAGGTAGACCGACAATTTGCCCGAACGATGCACGCACGACCAGGTTCTTGCCAGGGAACGAATACAGCGCGTTCACGCGGGGCGTGATCTTGGAGTACGTGGTCCGGCTGCTGCGACTGATCAGATCCAGGTTCTGACTCTGGGAGTAACCATCGGCACGCAGACCAGCATTTACCCGGAAACCATTTGCAAACTCGTAGGTATCCTGTAAATACCCTGCAAAGTAATCGCCGCTGCGGTTGATTCCCAGGGTGGGGAAGCTGGTACCCTGCGGCCCAAAATTGGTCAGCGCCGCGCCTATCAGGGGGTCGCTAACGTTGCGTAGAGCGTCTACCGCTGCCTGACTCTGAGGGATATAGCGATACGCCTCATCGCCGCTCTGTTTGCGGTACAGAAGCCCGAATCGAACATCATGCGGGCTCTGGTAGGACTGCGAGAAATCGGCCTGAAGCTGAGTGTAAGTAAACGAAGCCTCGGTATTGGGCAGAAACTCTATCGAACTATTGGCGGGGAGCATATTCACATTGTTGATAGCGCCGGGCCAGCTTCCCTGCACACTGCCGTTCGTGCCGGTCACTCCCAGAGAAAACACACCGCGCAGACCGCCACCGATGTCCGTTCTATGCTGCAGACCTACAACCAGGTGTCCTTCTTTCTGCTCCACATCGTTGCCTAGCGCACGCTGAGAAGCGAAGACACCAGCTCGGTCCGTGGGATAATCCACCTCATTGCCGAAGCCGCCATAGCCATAGCCCTGCCCTGCATTGAAGTACGAATCATCCAGACCAGTACGGTTGGAAATACTGGTCTTGCCATTGTGAAGAGAAATGAACGCACTGGAGCTAGATTTCGAGCTTCGGCGCAGCTCGATCTTTCCTGCCAGTGCCAGCTCATTCTGGTTGTTGTTGGCGAGCTGCTCATAGTCCTGCGGAGACTCTAAACCGTTGCCGGTACTACGCCCACCCAGCGTGACCCAGTAGCCCAGCGACTTCCCTCCAGCATCTTTCGGATTCTGCTTAGAAAGGAACAGAGAGCCTTCCAGGGTGCGGAAACCCATACCATTGACTCGCCATTCCCGGGTCTCGCCCAGAGTATCATCGTAGCCATTGGCCAGTGCCGGGCGCAGGGTAGTCTCTAAGAACGCTCCCGACGCGGTGCCCTGCGAGGGTGCATAGCCACCCACATGGGTGCGCAGAGTTTCTATCGTGTTCGGCAGAATGTAGGAAATAGAGCGCCCTGTGACCGTTGGCGGGAGCAGCATGCCATCAATGCTCAGCGCCAGGTTATTGTTCTCACCACGCGGATGCACTCGGTGCAGGGAATCGGCGGCCATGCCGGGCACCATACGAAGCTGCTTATCCAGGCTGAAGGTGTTACCTACACCCAGGGGGTAGAACTGGAAGTGCTTGCGGTCTCTAAAGGTATAGTTCGAGGTTGTGTTCGCATCTAAGCGCAGCAGTTCTTCTCGAATGGTGACATCCTTGATTCCCTGCTTATCCAGCTCCAGATCAATCTCCAGATCCTGGTTATCCAGAATAGTCACACGCCCACGGAGCTCTTTGTAGACAACGCCTTCTACCGTAGCACGGGCGCGGAAGCCACGCACTCCAGGAGCCAGGTCACCTGTGGTGACTTTGCCTTCCGCATCCGCGGTGTACTGAACGCCGCTTAGCTCCGATTCTGCCGGATCCAGCACCACGAGCGCGCCTGGAACCGGCTTCTTGGTCTCTGAATCAACAATAGTGAATTTAATCCGCCCGTCGGCGTGAGCGACCAGAGCAGTGAGAGCGAGGGTGAGGGCGGTCAACGAGCCCCTACGGAGAAAAACGTCGCGCATGTAATTCTAACTCTCCTCGAAGAGAAGCTGTGAAGGCGAGGTACCCTGGTGATATTGCCAGGATTCATCTGAGTATATCATCGGCACCTTTCTCTCCCTTCTTAACGTTGGCAGATTTCCCCTCACAAAAAAGCCCGTTGGAGTACGGGGAATTTGTCAGGCGTGGGTTCCTTAAACGTTGTGTATGCTTTAGACGTTTGACAAGTTCCTATCATTGACGCCTCACTTTGTTTCTTGCTAAAAGTGTGGAAAATATCACACCTCCTATGGGCAAGCCCCGGTAGAGTTTGTTATAATCGCCCGAATGAACAAAACGACGGTGCGAATTCTGCTGGGGGCAATGATGTTCTTCCAGTACGCTGCCTGGGGGGCCTGGGCACCCGTATTGGGTGCAACTCTGGGAAATCCAGAAGGCATCTTTAAAGCGAGTGGCTCGCTAATTGGTGCAGTCTTCGGGGTGCTCTGGCTGATGTGCATCTTCACCCCGTTTGTGGGTGGGCAGCTGGTAGACCGGGCCATTCCCAGCCAGCTCTATATGGGAGCCAGCGCCATTGTTTGCGCTGGGGCCGCCTACATGATGTCGCAGCAGACCATAGTGGGTGACCTTCTTCCTGCGATTTTCCCCATCGTGCCCACAGGCGGGTTGGCCATATGGCTTGTTCTCTGGTCTATCGCCTTCGCGCCCACCATCGGTATCGGAAACTCTATCTGTCTCTACCATCTCTCCCGCGAAGAGGGCACTACTGAGGTAGAGCGGGAGCGTGCGTTCTCGGTTATCCGTACCGCTGGGACTGTAGGTTGGATTGCCGTCGCGTTCATCGAAGGCTGGGCCAAGACCAAGTACCCGAATATTCCCGTCGTGGAGATGTCGGTCAGCGCCGTTGCCGCCGTGCTCTGGGCTATCTGTTCGTTTGTTCTTCCCAATGTGCCGCCAGCCAGGCAGGGTGTGGATCCCTTCGCCTTCAAGAAAGCCTTTGCGCTGTTCGGAAAGGTACCTGGTTTCACCGCGTTCATGGTTATCTCGCTGATAGCCTCTGCTGAGTTCCAGTTCTTCTACACACTCTCCGGGCAGTTCCTGGGCTCGCTAGGGGTGCCAGAATCGCAGATTGCGCCCTACAAGTCCACCAGTCAGATGGCCGAAGTTCTGGCGCTGGCCGTACTGCTGCCCATCTGTCTGAAAAAGCTAGGTATGCGCTGGACTCTGGTACTGGGTACCCTGGCGTGGTCCCTGCGCTACTTCATCTTCGCCACCAAGGTATTTCTGCCCGTAGTGCTGTCGCTCTCGCTGCACGGCATCGGGTTCGCGTTTGTCTTTATCACCAGCTACTTCTACATTGACCGGGTAGCGCCCAAAGACATTCGGGGCAGCGCGCAGAGCCTCTTTACACTGGTCACGCTGGGTGTCGGTAACTGGCTGGGATCGGTTCTCTCCGGCAAACTTCAGGATGCCTTCACTACGAAAGTAGGAGAGATCCCTACCGTGAACTGGCCTATGGTCTTCATCGTGCCCGCCGTGTTGACCCTAGGGTCCGCAATCGCGTTCTTCTTCACCTTCATAGAGCCACCGGCGAGCGAAGACGGCGATGAACCGCGTGCGGCGCTGGCGCACTGACGGTACACTGGAAGCTATCCCATGCAGACTTTTCTTGTCTACTATTGGATGCGCCAGGGAGATAGGAACCACTCCACTCTCTGTCAGCGTCTCTCTGCCGCCACCTACGAAGAGGCCCTTGAAAAGATCGAGGACAACCTTAGCAAGCGCACCTTTACCTTTGTCTCGGAGAACTTCGGGCGAGTGCTGGTAGTCAGCGATCATGTGCAGTACGTGGAGATAGAAGAAGGCGGCAATCTTTCCGAAGGTCTGCCCGAAGGCTTCCGCCACTAAATCATCCACGTGCTATCTCGCCGCCTGATCGACTGGTACGAAGCCAGTAAACGTGACCTGCCCTGGCGGCGCACACGTGACCCGTATGCCATCTGGATCTCGGAGACGATGCTCCAGCAGACCCTGGTGGCAACGGTGATTCCCTACTGGGAACGCTGGCTGGCCGACTTTCCCACCCCAACCGCTCTGGCAGATGCTCCGCTGGATGATGTTCTGAAGCACTGGCAGGGCCTTGGCTACTATGCCCGTGCTCGCAACCTGCACAAAGCCGCGCAGAAAATCCGGGATGAGCATGGCGGCATCTTTCCGCAGACCTACGACGAAGTCCTGGCCCTACCCGGCATAGGCCCCTATACAGCAGGCGCTGTCTGCTCCATCGCCCTTGGGCTCGATACACCCATCGTAGATGCCAATGTCATCCGGGTACTTACCCGGCTCTTTGCGATTCCCGGCGACCCCAAATCTACAACAGTTCAAGAAGCGCTCTGGAAAAAGGCTACCGAACTAATTCCTCCCGGAGAGGCTCGCGCCTTTAATCAAGGCATGATGGAGCTGGGCGCACTTATCTGTGGCTTTCCGCCCCAGTGCTCTAAATGCCCGCTCACTGACCTCTGCGAAGCCTACCTGCATGGTGAAACGGATCGCTTTCCGGAACTTGCTCCCAAGAAAGCCCTTGAGCAGCAACGCGATGTCTGTGCCGCTCTCTTTGATCCTCAGGGCCGAGTTCTCATGATTCAGCGCCCTATAGAGGGGGTTTGGGGCGGTCTCTGGGAGCTACCTCGTGTTACCGCTACCGAAGGGGAATCCGACTCCGATGCCGCTGAGCGTGCTGCCCGAGAAGTCGCCGGCATAGACGTTCGCGCAGGCGCGGAGCTAGCCCGCCTGAAGCACGGCATCATGAACAAGAAAGTGACTCTTCTGGCACTGGATTGCGAAATGGAATCGGAGATACCAGCAGGCTTGAATTGGTTCAGTTTAGAGGAAGCCCATGCACTTCCACTGCCTTCTCCGCAGGCAAAACTACTCGATAAACTCGCTCGGTCCGAGGCACAACTGGCGCTGTTTTAGTGGCGAGAGCTCAGGATTCCCACAACAGCAAAGGCTGCAATCAAGGCAAAGACAATACCTAGAGCAATAAGAATTCGAGTTGGGGAAAAGCCTTCCAGTCGGGCTTCGCGTATCTTGCCTGGTTGGTAGTAGTTAACCGCGGAAATAAAATGCTCTAGAGAATCTTGTGATAGCTGCATAGTTAGCCCACTGATTTTTCTTGGCTTCCCTGGGTCATGATAGACCAACCCGGCTCGATTACGCTTATGATCTACAACGACTTCTTCTAGATTATCCCAGAGATAGAACTCGGTTTTATTGACACGAATAACTGTATCGACCAGAATCGCAGCTAAGACTAAACCTACCCCAAAAAGAAGTAAGCCGCAGAGAGCAATACCCCATTGTTGGGCTGGGGGCAAAACAGCACGTCCAACAATAGAGAATCCATTTTGATTTAGCGTTATATTGCCTTCTCGGAAAGTAGATAATCGACCTTTAATACGAATAGGTTCCGTCAGGAAGCGATATTCATACGATTGAACCTGCTCAGACATAGAGCTGAAATTCGCTTGGCGCGAAACGAATTCCTTTACAGGATTAGAACGACTGGCCTAAAGACACATAGGTGCGGACTTTATCGCCACGGGCAATGTCGAAGCGAATGGGGCCGATAGGAGAGGCGAAACGCAAGCCTACTCCGATTCCACCTTTCAGGTTGCCGGGGCGGACACTCTGACCAGGGCGCCAGGCGTTACCGAAGTCGCCGAAGGCTACGCCGCTCATACCATCACCTAAGGGGAAGCGGACTTCGGCGCTACCGAGCAGCATACGGTCGCCACGGATAGCGAAGAGGTCATAGCCGCGCAATAAATCGAAGCCGCCTAGAAAGAACTGCTCCGGCAAGGGAACGCTGCCCGAGGAGTTGCCTCCTAGAAGGCGCAGGGCAAGGATGGGGCTATGAGAAGAGGTGCCCAGAGCATTGTACTGGCGCAGGTCGAGTTTGGTCTGGGTAAACGAGACATCGCCCCCGAAGAGGTCACCAGCCCTCTCTATAGAGATACGGTGCAGAAAGCCGCGTGTGGGGTTGTTTGGCTGGTCACGCCGGTCGGCTTGGAGGCCGAAGCCCCAGGCGCCTATATTAGCATCAGAGCGCTCAAAGGTTGAGGTACCCAGGAAAAGTTCTTCGGGTGTGTCGTCTTCATATCCCACACGATCATTGCGCAGAGAGAAGAAGCCCGAGAGGTTCTTGTTAATCGCCCGAGATGCTTCAATACGGCCACCCGCGCGCCTTTCATACGAGCGCAGGGTCTCGCTTACGCCTCCAAAGAAGGGCAGGAAGACCGTATTCTGGTTATAGATGCTTGCCTTGATACCAACAGAGTTCGGTTTCAGAGCCGGTTGAACTAGGCCCAGGGAGAACGCCTGCCGTGCGCGCCCATCCAAAAACGTTCCATCGTTGAGCAAGATGCTGTCTGAGATACGCTGCCACTGAAGCGAGACTTGCTGTGCGGAGCCGGCCAGGTTGGTCTCACTGAGGTCCAGAAAGCCCACGAAGCCAGTACCATCATTGTAGCCGACTGTGGCGGCTACATTGCCCGTGGAGCGCTCCTTGACTCGAACCACCATGTCGAACACGCCTAGCTCATCGCTTGGGGCGGAGACTGGAGTCTTGGAATCTTTGTCTTTGTCGTCGGGGACACCCGGTGCTCGTGGAGCGATTTGAATATCATCGAAGATACCCAGGCGGGCCAGGCGGTCTCTATCTTCCGAGACAATATCTTCGCGCCAGACATCACCCGCCCGTGTCCGCAGAGCGGCTCGCAGTACGGCAGGGCGAGTGCGCTTGAGCCCACGCAGTATGACTTCTCGGACCTTGCCCTCAGCGATAGTAATCGTCAGAACACCGCTCTCACTCAGGTCAATGCTAGAGACACGGGCAAGAGTATAGCCACGCTGCTGATAGATGCCTTCGATGCCTCTGGCCAATCGCTCGCGGGCTGAGTCATCTAGAGTCTTACCTTCCACAAAGCCGCGGGCGGCAGTTAATAGCTCGGCTTTTGGAAAGACACTCACACCTTCTAACTGAACACTCTTGACCTCTTGCGCCGAAGCAGCCTGAACAATCAGCACAGTGGCTGCGAGGGTGAGGGTAGCCCTTACCATGGCTCTACCAGGACTGTGTCCTCATCGGAATAGGCTGGGGAGCAGCAACAGAGCAGCACCAGCTCGCCTTCTCCTTTATTGATGAGCTGATGAGGCGTGCCAGGCGGAATGGCTATGGCATCTCCGGGTACCACACGGTGCTCACAATCTGGGAACCGCATGAGCCCACTACCACTAAGAATATAGTAAATTTCCTCGGTAATAGGGTGGTAATGAGGTTGCGTGGCCGCACCCGCCGGGATGGTGGCTTCCGCAAGCGACTGAGCCGCAATTGCGTCTGGCGCACACCGGGGAGCAAGCAGCTCACGAATGAGACTGGTGTCTTTGGTAACAAAGACGGGCACCGAATTTCTCTGAGCGATAACCATACTATTGACAGATACCATAACGCCCGGTTAAAATACCGGGCGAAGGGGTGTTGCGCACCAGAGAGGGTGCGAAATAGAGAGAGGGAACGACGAAGATGTACAATCTGTTACTCGGGTTCGGGATCTACCTTTTGGCAGCGGCGCTCTTCTATCTGTTCCTGTTGATAACCGCTAAACCCGAATCTCAGTCTCTGTAACAGGATGAGGCCGGAAATTTCCGGCCTCAATTCTGTTATTAGGGCAGATTACTATCGCGCCTGGTTAAGGACGGCCAGGATGAACGCTATTGCGAACCAGCCCATAGCGATCATGCGCGTATAGTTGCTCAGAATCTCATCGTTGCCCGCTTTACCACGGAAGGTTCCGCCGGGCGTGTTTGCAACGCCGCCGCCGAACCCCTCGCTCTTGGGGGTCTGCATGATTACAGTGGCGATGAGAAGGATGGAGAGCAGTACCAGAAACGCCGTCAGGATGTTACTGACGATGTTCACTCGGCCTTGTCCTCGTCTTTGTTCTCGTCCTTGCCCTCAGTGTTGACGGCCTTCTTGAACTCGCGAATACCTTCACCGAAGCCCTTGGCGAGCTGCGGGATCTTCGTGCCTCCAAAGAGCACCAGAACGATAAGCCCGACAATGAGCCAGTCCTGGGGGGAGGTGAAATAAGCAAACGTCATCATAGTTTCTTACTCCTTGTCCTCGGTTTGCTCCGAGGAGGTGGTGTGGATTGTCTCCTCTGGCGCGGACGCCTCGGTGACTTGAGTCTCGACTTTTTTCTTGCGCGGTGTGGTCGTGCGTGGCGCACGCTTGCGCTTGGGTTTCTCTAGCGCTGCCTCTCCCGTGGCTTCGGCAGTTTCTGTGGCCGTGACATCGGTCGCTTTGTCAACCATGTCCGACTCTAAAGCAGGCAACGCCTTGACCTCATCCTCCGGCTCTGGCTGGTACTGATCCAGCGGCTCGTAGTGCGTGGTCGGGTGGGTGTAGCTATAGGACGGGGGATCGTAGCGGTCGTACGAAAGATGGTCATCCAGGCTGAAGACATTCTGTACATCGCCCGTCATTTTCTTGAACTCGCGCAGAGCCTGACCCAGCTGGCGCATCAATTCGGGCATTTTATGTGGCCCAAAGACCAGCAAGGCGACGATTACCACGATGATAATCGTTGTCGGACTCAAGAACGCGAAGGTGACTCCCATATTCCTATCTCTACCTAAAAAGCATTATATCGTGCCAAAAACGCTACTTTTTGCACTACTTTACGACCCTCGCCTATTGCAAAGTTCCAGCCCCTGCGATACTATGACCCTCGCCCCTAGTCGCGCAGGTGGTGAAATGGTAGACACGCTAGTTTCAGGAGCTAGTGGGAGCAATCCCGTGGGGGTTCGAGTCCCCCTCTGCGCATAAAGTAAAAGCCCCCGGATTCCGGGGGCTTTTCTATTTACCTCTCCCCAACCCCTCTCCTTTAGGAGAGGGGCTTTTTCTCTTATCCCCTCCCTCTTCAGGGGAAGGGGTCGGCGAGGAACGAGACGGGGGGAGAGGTTACTTCGGGCGGCTCTTCCAGTGGTCATACAGGCGGGTCTGCTTGTTGGTCAGATCCACGGAATTACCCTGGACATAGGCCGCTAGAATGCGGGTACGCTGCTCCAGAATGTCACCATCTGTTACCAGTACGTTGCCCAGTTTGCCAGGCTCCAGAGCGCCCAGGCTGTAGCCCAGGATCTGGGCGGGCCAGAGGGTCATGGCTTTCACGGCATCTTCCTTGTTCAGGCCGAAGGCTGACGCAATAGCCGCCTGGAATGGCAGGTGGCGCAGGTCGGCGCTGGAGTTGCCACTGGAGAGGCAGAACGATACGCCTGCCTTTGCCAGGCGAGCAGGCAGGGTGTAGGAATCATCGTAGGCAGCGTCCTCATCGCCAGGGAGTGAGCAGGTCTTGCCCAGAATCACCGGTACCTTCTCTTTTGCCAGCAGCTCGGCGCAGCGATCCGACTCTTTCCCACCGACGATAATGATGCGCATGCCCGCTTTCTTGGCCCAGAGCACTGCAGTACGAATCTGCTTCTCGGCATTGGCCCGAATAAACAGCGGCTTGCTGGCAGTAAGATAGGGCAACATGGCTTCGAACTTCGGATCTTACCGGAATATCGGGGCGTGCTGGCTTTGGCGACAGCATAACGCTGGGCTTGCTCCCAGAACTTCATTCAGGCTCTTTAGCGCTTCTTCAATGGCATTGTCGGGCGAGGCGGCGCCAGGGCGACCACCCGGTCCGCCGGGCCTGCCCAGGACCGGGAGGACCTATAGGAGGCTGTACCTGGGTGAAGCGACCGGCACGCATGTCTTCCTCACAGCGGTGGGCATGCTCTTCCTCTTCTTCCTTCCCAAAGCGGCGACCACCTCCGAAGGAAGGCCAGTTGAGCCAGAGCCCAGCTGCGACCCTGCCGCCCATGTCTTCTACTGTCCAACCGTTCAAGTTCAGCAGAGTGCCCTGCCCACTGAATGGCTCCGCCAGTGGGGGCAACTAACTCGGAGAGGACACCGTCGGTGCGGGCTACTTTAATCGTCTCTGCATCCGGGTTGATAGCTACGCTGGCACGCAGCTCTGGGGCAAAGTCTCCCTGCTCGTTTTCGTCGTGAGTCTCTCGACGAGACTCTATCTCTGATAGAGACCCGCCAGAGCGTCGCCATCTATCATGCCCGGCCACAGATGCTTGCCATCGCACTTCACCACAGTAGCACCACCAGGAATCTTGACTTTCCCGGCTTCGCCCACAGCAGTAATTGTCCCGTTTTGAACGACCACTGTACCCTTGGCAATCACGGCCCCAGAGACTGTATGCACCGTGCCACCTACCAACACGACCGTGCCGCCGGTAGTTCGTTGCGAGGCATTTGTTGTAGCTCCCCCTGCTCGGCTAGAGTGAACTTCTCTGGAGCGGGCACGACGGGATCACCGGGTTTCTTTTCGTCTTTCTTTGGTGGCTCCAGAGCGGTCAGAAGGCGTGTTTTCTCGGCCTCATTCGCGATGCGGGCCGCTTTATCCGCCTCTTTATCAAAGCGTAGTACGCCTTCTACAAAGGTCTTCTCGCAGACCGACTGCGACGAGAGCGGAGAGTCGCTCCACACGGCGAAGTCCGCGTCTTTACCTACGGTAAGACTGCCGGTGTACTTATCTATTTTGAGCTGCTTGGCCGGGTTGATGGTTACCATCGCCAACGCTTCCACATCGCTCAGGCCGTAGCGCATCGACTTGGCCGCCTCATTATTCAAACGACGCGCCTGCTCGTCATCGTCGGAGTTGATGCTGCTCACAATGCCGCGCTGTGTCATGAGAGCCGCATTCTGCGGAATGGCATCGTAGGCTTCGATCTTATAGGCCCACCAGTCGGAGAACGTGGAGCCGCCCGCACCATGTGCCGCTAGTTCATTAGCGACTTTGTAGCCCTCTAAGACATGCTGGAAGGTGCCAATCCGGAAGCCGAACTCATCAGCCAGGCGCACCATCATAAGAATCTCATCGGCACGGTACGAATGGCAATGGACTAAGCGCTTGCCCTCTAAGACCTCAACTATGGCGTCTAGCTGAAAGTCCTGGCGAACCGGGATACCTGCCTTGCGCTTGCGGGCGTAGTCTCGGGCCTCCGTGAACTTACTGCGAATCACTCGCTCCACACCCAGGCGCGACGACGGGTACCGGGCTCCTCGACGTCCACCCCCACCAGAGTTCGAGCCTGTGGGGTTCTCCCCCAGCGCGAACTTCACGCCCTGCGGCGCGTTGACATAGATAAGTTCCGTCGGCTCACTCACCCCCCAGCGCCACTTCACCACGGCATTCTGTCCACCGATAGCGTTCGCCGAGCCATGCAGCACGTTGGCCGCTGTCACACCGCCCGCCAGCTGTCGGTAGATGCTGACATCGAACGGATCTAAGACATCAGCGATACGGCACTCCGCAGTGACGATATTACTGCCTTCGTTCACGCTGCCATCGACCGCACTGTGCGAGTGGCAGTCGATAATGCCCGGCGCAATATGCTTTCCCTGAGCATTAATCTCTTTCGTTCCAGCAGGTACCGAGAGCTTTGCGCCCACACCGGCGATCTTGCCGCCCTGAATATAGAGGTCACCCACGAACGGCTTACCGTCGCCCGGCCAGATAGTCGCGCCGCGCAGTACATAGGCATCTCCCACTGAAGCGGGCACCGGAAACAGGGGACCGGGAGTGACAGCAGGCGGCGGGGCTATCTTTTCGTCTTCCGCAGGCTTATCCGTTGTCGGTTTGTCCTGAGGCGTATTCTTGCCCTCCAGCTCGGCAATCGCCTGTGCCACGGTCACGCCAGGAGGCAGGAACCCGGCAGCCTGCTCCGGGTTGGCCTTCAGAAACGCCAGCGCCTGCTCCTTAGAGATTCCTGGGGGCAGCTGGGGCAACACAGAAGGTTTGGCGCCAGCGGCAGCACTGGGGCCACTCAGCGAGAAGCGCTTACCATCTATAAAGAGGAAGCGAGGCTTGGCTTTTGGCCCGAAGAGCGAGCCACCCTCTATGGCAAGCACATACCCCAGTTTGCCCGGCGCCAGAGTGCCTAGCTGGCGGTCCACCCCTAAGAGTTTGGCGGGGGTCTGAGTGAGGGCGGCAATCGCCTGCTCCTCGGTAAGGCCAGCGGCAATCATCTTGCGCACGTTCTTACTCAGGTCCGCCGGGCTGGCGAGTCCGCTAGTCGTTAGCGCAAACGGTACTCCCGCTTTGGCAAGAGCCGCCGCGCTGGTAGGTGCCAGAGCACGTTTACGTAGCACGGTCAGTGAGTCGCGAACGGGCTCGCCGGGCTCGCGCTTGGGGGCTTCCGGCAGGGCGGCTGATAGCAACACACTGACACCCGCCGCTTTCAGCGCACTTACCTGCGCCCAGGACTCCGTACCACCATCGATTACCGGAGTCAGGCGGAACTCCTTGCCCAGGCGAAGAGTGCGAGAGATTTCGTTGCTATTCGAGGCTCGAGCGATAAGAGGCAGTTTCTGCTCAACTACAGGCTGAAGCGCCTGGAGCGCTCGATGCACCATGGGGCGGCTCTTGCCGACCGGATTCTCGTCGTAAGCGCTGAGCTGTGCCCCAAAGTAACGTGCATCCGTGAGCGCCTGCCGTGCGGCGGCAATGCGGCCCATGAGTGAGCCGGGGTAGTGCTCCCTGCATTATCGAACGAGAACAGATCCAGGCGCATGCCAACGTTCTGCCGGAGAAGTAGAGACGGTGTATCGCCATCAGCCAGACTCACCAGCGCACCGGTGCCTCCGAACAGGCCCGCCTGCGGCAGAGTGAGCGCTACACCGAATCCGGCAGCACGCCAGTTCTTCGCGGCAGCAGCGTCTGGTTTGAACAGTGCGGCTGCCTCATTCTCGGCACGTACCGTAGGAACCGTGTAGCTAGGCGTGGGAAGCTCAGCGGGCATGCCGACTTTGGTAGAGGCATCTATGAGTGCCGGGTAGAGCGTGAGTCCATTGCCATCGATGACCTTGGCATCTGCCGGTGGCTTGACGTCGGCACCCAGGGCTTCGATACGGCCATCGCGTAGAACCAGAGTGCCTTTTTCAATGGTCGGACTGCCCACAGGCACGATTTTCGCCCCGGTAATCGCCCAGACTTCCGGAGCGCCAGGATCGTTGCCCTGTGCCTGGGCAACCAGAGGCAGAAGAGCGTTTAGAGATAGGGAAAAGGAAAGGAAAAGGAAACGTGAGCGGCGCATGGGGTTGATTATACGCCGCTTCGTCAAATGGTCTATCCAGAGGGATAAAGTACCTGAATTGAGCCATCATCCTGGGCTAAGAGGGCACGAGTAGCGACCCCGATGAACAGCCCTACTTCCACCACACCCGAGAGATGGCGCAGCCGCTCCTCCATGAGTGCCGGATGGCGAATAACGCCAAAAGGCAGGTCTAGAATCGCAAGTCCATCATCGCTGAGCATCGGCACCCCGTGGTGATTCAGACGCCACGAAGCGGTCACTTCGAAATCACGCGCCAGGGTGTCTATCAGCATCGGCACGGCGAACGGTACCGCTGCGATTGGTAGCGGAAAGTTCCCTAAATAAGGAACCCGCTTACTGGAATCGGCTATCACGACCATCTCTTTAGAAGACTGTGCTACCAGTTTCTCCCGCAGTAGTGCACCACCGCCCCCTTTAATCAGCTGAAGCGCATCGTTTAGCTCATCGGCCCCATCTATCGTAATATCTGGAGTGCTTCGGGGAGTCAGTGGCACCAGGGGAATACCGAGCCGAATGGCGGCATCTTCTGCTCGCCCGGAGGTCGCGACCCCCGCGATACGCAGACCTTCCTCCTTGATTCGGGTCGCCAGCGCTTCGTAGAAAAAGGCTGCCGTGGTGCCGGTGCCCAGCCCTACTGTCATGCCGTCGTGAACCAGGCGGGCGGCGGCTTCACCCACCGCCCGCTTGGCAGCATCCCGATTCGGGTTGCCCGTGATACTCACGAGAGCGCCTCTAGCACGGCATCGCCCATAGCCAGAGTTCCTATACTGATCTCACCCGGCGCCACGATATCCGGGGTACGTAGACCCTGGCCCAGAACTGCCTCCACGGCTTTCTCTATCTCTGCTGCGCTCTCTTCGCGGCCCAGCGAGTAACGCAGCAGCATGGCCAGCGAGAGTATCGTCGCCAGCGGATTGGCAACACCCTTGCCCGCGATATCCGGCGCGGAGCCATGACAGGGTTCATAGAGACCGAAAGTGCCGGACCCCAGCGATGCCGAAGGGAGCATACCCAGGCTACCGGTTAGCATAGAGGCTTCGTCGGAGAGAATATCGCCGAACAGGTTCTCGGTCACAATGACATCGAACTGAGCCGGGTTGCGCACGAGCTGCATGGCGCAGTTATCGACCAGCATGTGCGAAAGCTCGACATCCAGGTACTCCGACGCCATCGCCGTGACCGTATCTCGCCAGAGCACCGATGTCCGAAGGACGTTCTGCTTATCCACCGAGCAGAGCTTCTTGCCACGCTTGCGGGCCGCCTCGAATCCTACTCGCGCAATCCGCTCGATCTCAGGCTTCGTATACACGCAGGTGTCGATTGCCTTCTCACCATCATTGCTTTTAGGCTCCCCGAAGTACAGGCCACCGGTCAGCTCACGGACGATTAGAATATCCAGCCCACCTGCCACTATCTCCGCTTTTAAGCTAGAGGCGCCCGCCAGCGCCGGATACAGAATCGCGGGGCGCAGGTTGGCGTAAAGCCCTAAATGCTTTCGAAGAGGCAGCAGCGCGCCGCGCTCAGGCCGCAGGTTCGGGTCAGGAATCGCATCGTATTTCGGACCACCAACGGCCCCAAGAAGAACCGCATCCGAATCATGGCAGAGCGCCAGCGTATCTGGGGGTAGAGGGTGACTGGTAGCATCGTAGGCCGCACCACCTACTAGCGCTTCGGTAGCTTCCACATCGGGCGCGACCGCTTTCAGCACACGCACCGCCTGTGCAACAATTTCCGGGCCAATTCCATCTCCCGGTAAAACAGCAATTTTAGGCATGGCCCTGTTCTATCACAGCCTTTTCTTAGTTAAAGATTACTCATGAAATCGAAAACGGTGTCGTTAGCACCAGGCAGACCTTCATGGCCGAAGTCCGGATAGATAAGCAGATCTTTCTGCCCTGGAATACGGTTGAACGCCGCCATCTGTGTACTGGGGGGGCAGATAGTATCCATAAGGCCAATAGGCATCAGGACCTCGGCCTGAATGCGCGGGGCCAGGTGCTGATTGTCGATATAGCCTAGGCGCTCCCACCACAAGTCCTCGTTCTTATGAAGTGGATCGAAGTGCCGGAAGAACTGCCCAATCTCTTCATAGGCGCCTTTGGCAAGATCCATCTCCCAGACTCGCTTGTAGTCACAGAGGAATGGGAAAGTCGGAGCCGCTTTCTTGATACGCGGCTCCAATGCCGCACAGGCTAGAGTCAGTCCGCCGCCCTGAGAGCCGCCCATAGCGCCGACACGAGTCGCATCCACTTCATCGAAGCTCATCACAATACGCGTCATTAGCGCTGTATCTAAGAACACACTGCGGTAGTAAAGCTTATCCGGGCCATCTATCAGCCCGCGAATAATGTGCCCGCGCAGGGTATTGCCCTTGACTCCACCCACATCTTCTGAAAGGCCGCCCTGACCACGGCAGTCTAAAGAAGCGATAGAAAAACCCTGAGACGCCCAGGCCAGCTTGCCGTGCCAGTCTCCAGAATGCCCCGAATAGCCATGAAACTCCACAATAGCCGGGTGAGGAGTGTCTACTTTTTTCGGGCGGACATACTTGGCATGAATACGGGCGCCGCCGACCCCGGTGAACCAGAGATGAAAGCACTCCGCAAAGTGCGACTTCAGCGGATATGGCTCCAGCTCTACCTGCGGGTCCAGGGTGTCTAGCTCAGCGAGACCCTGATTCCAATAGTCATCGAAGTCGGTAGGGCGTGGATTGCGGCCCTCGTAGTGATAGAGCTTTTCCAGCGGCATGTCTATCAGTGGCATGGTACTGGAAAGTTCACCAGTATTAATCATGTTCCCTGCTACAATAAACCTATGAGCGTGCTGATTCGGGGCGGACAGGTAATCGATGGCACAGGTGCAAAAGCGCGCCGTGCCGATGTGCGGATTCAAAACGACAAGATCTCGGAAGTCAAGCCGAGTCTGAAGCCTCAGCCCGGTGAGACAACTATAGACGCCGGGGGACGTGTGGTCACTCCTGGATTCATTGATGCCCATAGCCACGCGGATGGCGGCATCTTTGAGGACTCGAATGCCGAGACCCAGATTCGCCAGGGCATCACCACATCGGTAGTAGGGCAGGATGGTGGGAATAACTATCCACTCGGTGAATGGTTCGCTAAGCTCGCTGCCGCCCGCCCCGCTCTGAACTTCGCCAGCTTTGTAGGGCACGGCACGGTGCGTGGGCGTGTACTGGGCAAGGATTACAAGCGCAAGGCCACTCCTGCCGAGATTCAGGCCATGCGGGCTCTGGTAGCGCAGGAGATGAAGGCCGGAGCATTGGGGCTATCGTCTGGGTTGGAATACGAGCCTGGGCTGTTCTCCGATACGAATGAAATCGTCGCTCTGGCCGAAGTTGCCGCTACCTACAAGGGCATCTATATCAGCCACGTGCGTGACGAGGAAGATGGAGCTCTGGAATCGTTTAAAGAGCTTATCTCTATCGCTGAGCGTGCCCGCATTCCCGCGCAGATTAGCCATATCAAACTAGGGAGTGCTCCGGTTTGGGGCAAGACAGGCATGGTCTTCGATTTGCTGGCCGCCGCAAAAAAGCGTGGGCTGGATATCTCTGTGGACCTGTATCCCTATACCTACTGGCAGTCTGGCCTAGTCACGATTTTCGAGGGACAGGAATGGAGCAATGTAGCTCAGTGGGAGAAAGCAATAAAGGGCATCGGTGGCGCGCAGCAGATTCGGATTACGGGCTATGCGCCCGAGCCAACCTGGGTGGGCAAGACTCTAGATGAATTGGCGCGTGAGCAAAAGAAGTCGGCGCCGCAGCTGGCCTCGGATATGGTGATTGCCGCCAAGGGAGGCGTGGGAGTGGTCGTAACGGCTATGCAGGAGAGTGACCTGGAAGCCTTCATGCGCTACCCCAGAGTCATGTTCTGTACAGATGGTGGCCTGCACGGCTCGCATCCGCGCGGCGCAGGCAGCTACCCCCGGGTTATGGGGCGCTATGTGCGAGAGCGCCATGTGCTTTCTCTAGAGGAAGCGGTGCGCAAAGCCACAAGTCTGCCCGCCAGCCGATTCGGCCTGAAGGGGCGCGGCGTACTGGCACCGGGCAATGTAGCGGACCTGGTGCTCTTCGACCCGCTACGAATCAACGATACCTCCACGGTGCAGAACCCCCGAAGCGCTCCCGTAGGTCTGGGCGATGTCTTTGTGAGCGGTGTGCACACCCTGAAAAACGGTCAGCCCACTGGTCAACATGGCGGACGTGCTCTACGCCGTGCTTAAGGCCCTTCAAACAGGATACGGGCTGAACGTGCAGACGCTGACCCGTGTGCCCGGCGGCGCAGACCCGCTGGCCGAGACCTACCGCGCAGAGACAACGGATGGTGGCGTGTACTTTATCAAAAAGACACGCCGCCCGATTTCCGAGGTTGCGCTGAAATTGCCTGCGTTTCTGCACGAATCCGGGCTGGATTGGGTCATTGCGCCGCTGCCTGCGAAAGATGGTTCCCTTTCTCTGTCTCTCCGAAAGACCCGGCTGATTGTGTATCCGTATGTAGAGTGCGCAAGAGCCTATCAGCGTCCGCTCACACAGAGCCAGTGGCAGGCACTCGGGCGTATGGTGCATTGTCTGCATGAGATAGCTGCTCCATTCGCTCTACCCGCTGAAACCTACGGTTCGGAGATACGAGATGTAGTAGCGGAGCAGTTGCGTACGACTCTGCCAGCAAGACTGGAACCCCATCGGAGCGAAGTGGAGCAACTCTTAGCGGAAGCCACACGATTGGCGGAGCACGTATCTAAAGCCAACCTGCCGCTCTGCATTTGCCATACCGACCTGCACGCCTGGAACGTGGTCACAAACGAGCAGGGACAGGTGCTTCTAGTGGACTGGGATGAAGTGCGCCTCGCACCCAGAGAGCGCGACCTGATGTTTATCGGCGGGGGCGTCGGTGGGCCAGACTGGTGCCGCGAACCCGAGATTAGCTGGTTCTACGAAGGCTATGGCTCTGTTCCGATAGACCTGCTCGCGCTTGCCTACTTCCGCTGTGAACGCGTGCTAGCGGATATCGCCGTTGCAGAGGCGCATCAGGACCTCTCGTTTCAGTTCGCGCGAGGCGAGGTCGCCGAGATTGCGCTGGCTACGATTAGCCGGGGTAAGTAACTACCAGATCGTTGAGCCGTTTGTCTTTGTCTCGAACGCCACCGTTATCCACGTGGTCCTGCCCAATGCTCCAGAGTGTGAATCCTTTTCCCTCACGACGCAGCTTCAGAGGGGCATTATCCGTGGCATACGGATCTGGTGGCAGGAGCACATCTTTGCCGTTCGCCTCTATAAGTGCCAGCATGGTCTCGCGCAGACGGCGCTCGGCTAGCGGCAGCACATAGAGCTTATCAATCGCCTGAGAATAGACCGGCGCGAGAATAGCCAGGAGAATGTTCTTGGGGTCGTGGTCCCTATCCCAGCTATCCCCCCAGTATGTGCTGTAGGCCAGAAAAGCGGCGTGCGCGCGAGCAGCATCTCCTTCATTTTCGCGCAACAGCTTGTAGGCGCCTCGCCAGTACACCAGCCCACGAGTCGCCCAGGCGCGCATCACCATAGGACCGACCACGGGCGGAAAACCAACGGGTTTTATGGGGCCATCCATGCTTGCGCCTAAATTGTCTGACAGGTCCTGAAAAGTCAGCTTACCGTCTATGAACTGCTGCGCGGTGATGTGGTAGAAAACAGACTCTCCGCCCAAAAAATAAGTGAGTGGGCGCGGCTCTTCCCAGGCACTCAGTGCGGTAAGAGCATGAGGCAGAGCGGGCTTACCGAAGCGCGCCAGAGTAAGGGCGAACTGCCGGTGAGCCATGGTGCTGATCGCCACCTGAACCAGCCCGCATATAAGTATCGGAGCGCTTGCGGCGTGTCGTGCCAGGCGCGCTGTTGCCTGTATCGTGGCAAAGGATTTTTCCGGGGAATCTTCCAGGGCAGACTCATAGCATAGTAGGCGCCCCATAGCGCGCATTGGCGCCATCTCTGGCAGCAGCAGAGCAGCTCCTTTATTGAGGTCGTACTCAAAATTGCAACTGGGCCGATTGGCTGCCTCATGAGCGAGATTCAGTATAGGGGCCAGGCGGGCTAGAACCGCACGAGCTTCAGTGCGTTCCGCTTCTGTAGCCGTTCCCTTGAGCACATTCTTAAATGGCGCCTCATCTCTATTGCGTTTGCTTTCCGGCCAGAGCTTCATTACCTGGCGTATGAGGATAGCCGCGTTCTCTTCGTCCGGAATCGGATCGCTACGCAGGTCTTCCCCGGTGAGTGGAACTCCTTCTCTCCGCGCGGTGGCGCGCTCTTCTTCTAGCCGCTGTGAATCTCCCCCAAAAGTTTGAACTGTCCAGAGTAGGCCGCCACTCAGAGTGAGGAGCGGAACGCCCAATCCCACCGTGGTGCAACCAAGGAACAGTTTTCGTGAGAGCGCCATGCCCAATAGACGTACAACTGGGATTTTGGTTACGGCCTGCCCCTATCCCCAGTACTGGGGATAGAGAGTGAGTTATGCTCTACTGTTTGACAACGTTGGCGGAGAGTTTAGTCAGTTTCTCCAGGTTGCTTCGGGCAGAAGGATCCCAGTCTAACAGAGCCTGATAGATCTGAGCAGCATTGGTCGGCTGTCCGGCCAACTCCCACAGATAGCCCTGGTTACTCAGCATAGTAATGTAGTGCTGCCTTAAATAGGTAGGGTCCATTTCCTGAGACATATCTATCTCAGAGAGATTCGGTAGGGGGAGCTTATCCCAGATAGCCTGGCCGGTCTCGGCAAGCTGGCGTGGTGTAGGAGCTGCGGATTTGGAGTGAAAGGCGATTACTAAGCCCTGTGGTGCCATAGTATAGCCGGTGTTCATCCATTTCTGAAGGACATCTAGACCCATGGTAGAGCGCGTGCTTTCTGCGGATGTTTGCAGAAAAGTAAGATGTAGTGGGCGATCCCGAAGCGGTCCTTCGAAGAGCGAGATAAGGTAGCCGTCTTTTGCCAGGCGTCTTCGCTCCTGAAGGGACAGTGTCGTCATCACAGGGAGCTCCTGTGTCACTCCTTTCGCACGGAGTGTGCGCAGATACCAGCGAGTATTATCCCAGGTGTAGGTGAAGTTCATGGAGACCATGCCCCTGACAATAGGCAACACATCTGGGCGGACCTTCAGAACCTCGCTTACGTAGCTTACCGGGAACCAGTCCTGGTCACCCTCTGTCAGCAAGACTCCATTGGGGGAGCAGCTTTCCAGTTTTTGCCGGGCAAACTCACGTACAAAGGTGGCGGAGTGCAGGTTACAAGCCCCAAAGTTCAGGAGTGCCAGAGCCAGGGGGGCTGCCATGGTAATTAGTGGGGTGCTACGCTGTGTCTGCGGTAGCTGG
Source organism: Armatimonas sp. (assembly GCA_049840835.1). Taxonomy (GTDB): domain Bacteria; phylum Armatimonadota; class Armatimonadia; order Armatimonadales; family Armatimonadaceae; genus JANLTX01. The sequence continues at coordinate 157,656 of JASGJG010000023.1, forward strand.
TTTAGCGCAGCTGCCAACAAGCAACTGGCAACGACTAAAACCGGTAGGTAGTACGGTGAGATGTCGGGAATGCTGTAGCAGAACGAATAAACGCTAACTACCAGTGCTATGAGGCCTAAACCGGTCGCCGCCGCGCGATTCAGTTGCCAGAGGCTCCAGCCACCAAATAGGGCAGCAGGCCAGAGCCACAGAGGCAGGGCGGATAGAAGAGCAGTCTTGCCACCATCTACGGCGTGCGAGAAATCGGTACTGGAAACGGGGAGTTTTACATTGCCGCGATAGAGCCGTGCGGAGACATGATTCCAGAGATTCTCCGCATTGCTCGGGTCGCCCCAGTTGTGACCGCTTTCATCCCGTGCCCAGAGCGGTAGGCAAAGGTAAAGCAATGGCCCAATAAAGAACAGTGGCAGGCAGAGCAAGAGTCGGCGCCCGAGGTTGGGATCGGTCCAGACTCGCTTACCCGCCAGTATCAATAGCCCCGGAATCCAGAGGACGATAGTCAGGTGGTGCGCTAACCCCAGCCCTATAATTAAGCAGGCTAGCTGTAGCTCGCGCAGCTTGCCTGTTTCGCGCCAGCGTAGCGCGAACAGAATGGCAGAAATGCCGATAAGCAGGTGCAGACTATAGACTTCTACCCGGTTGGACTGTGTCCAGAATAACCGAGAGAGTCCCAGAGTCGTCGCGCCTGCGATAGCAGCGACGGTATTTAAAGAGAGCTGTCGAAGCACTAGAAACAGCACACTCACACAGCCAGCGGCAGCGAGAGCGACAATCACACCAATACGGAAGGTAGGCTCGCCGAAAGGCACCAGAAACAGCGCGGCTCGACCTAAGAGCGCAAAGAGAGGGTAGCCCGGTGGGTGAATAATTCCACCTAATGTGATAGCCCCGGTAATCTCTCCAGAGTCTCCGAAATACACGGTTGGGCAGAGAGTAAAGAGGTAGAGCGCCAGGAATCCTACAAAGAGCGCTCCGGCCAGCCGAAGGTCGGTTCTGGTATTCATACTGAGTATGAGTATCGGTGTCTGGCCGCAAAAACTGGAAGCATTGTCTCAAAAGCGAGATTGGGAAGCTCCAAAGTTTTGGGGTGTTGAATTTTTACATAATAAGATCCTAATTGTGATTATTATATATTAATTTGATTGCAGTAATTTTTAAACATATTTAATATTGATATAACGAATTTATTTAACGAATTAATATTGCGTGATTTAAATAAAGCATGTATAAATGTGTATCGCCTGAATGACGGTGATAATGTAGTTACAGGAGAATTGTCTAAATGCGAATCGCCTCTTTCCTCATTGGTCCATCGTGCCTGATTGGCCTACTCGCTACGCCTTTGGTTGCTCATGCTCAGTACTTTGGCACTGAAACATCTACGGTGTCCGTAAGTAGTGTGAATGCTTTCCCTAATGAAGCATATGCTAGCCAGACTATCAATTACAGTCAAACAACACAATTTATAAACTTTGTGTCACCTACTCCCGCAAAAGTTACTGCGCGATTAGACATCGTATTAGTTAAGCAATCTGGAAGTACATTTGTTTTGCCTGTAACTTCCGTTTCAAATCCCACAAGTGGTTATTTAAATATATCTCCTGGATTGTCACGAACTGCCTCAGGTAGTATCACAATTAGCAATCCGATTACTACAATAAAAAGTCTCTATGCAAGCCAACAAGGAAGTGCTCTTCCTGCTGGGACATATTTCTATTACTATCGATGTTCGGGAAATGGTTCTGTGCAAATGGGATCAAGCATATTTACATCTGCAGGTAGTTCTGCTCGTCAATCTCAGTCAAATTTTGGTTTCAATAATTTGCACTGATTTTCTTAAATGCAAGAAGCATCTGGTAAAACAGATGCTTCTTAATATTTAAAATTCAATAATTTCGACTTGGATGTATTTTATTTTTAAGTGGGAAATATAGAGATTAATCCAAAAGCTGGCTTAATCAGAGATTTCAAGGCCCGCAAGGCAGTCCTGCACGCATTCTTAAAGTGGTCCCAGTATCAAACGTTCGGGCAAACACCCTTTGCTCAGCTTTGCCGATAAGAGGTTTTGAGACCGCTTCTAGATAAGGTTGCAGTAGAAAGAAAAACTTGAAGCGCGGCGCCAAGGCTGGTATCTAAGGAGAGGAATGAAGCTTCCCCGTATTCTTTTGTTGACCCTGGCGGCGCTGTGGCTGACCGGGAGTGCCTTCGCCCAGACACGCTATCGAAACCTGGTAAACGAGAAGTTTGCGACAGTTTCCAGCGGGCCGCAGTCCGCAGTGATAGTCGATGTCAGTAAGTCGGCGACACCGGCGCAGATAGACACTGCTGTAGAGACTCGCCTGAAACAGCTCTGGAAGAGCAGTAGCCGCTCTGTGAAACAGGCAACTCGCGGACGCGCACAGAATGTCAAGCGAACGACCTACCCTATGTCTACCGTTGTAGCGGTCCGGCAAGATGGCAAGTTGGTACTGAAAGCACCCACACGCCAGGTAGGCGGCGGCACTCTGAATTTTGTGTTCAGCAACTTCCAGGGCAAGCAGGTCATTGCGAACAACGGCAGCCCGGTAGTGATTGAAGACTTTTTGCGCACCTTGCTTCTGGGCGATGGACAGCGTGAGGGGCTTTACAACAAGATTGTCCGTCTCTATGGACAGCCATCCTGGTCCGGCACAGTCGAAGTTCGCAGCATGGGCTTTTACGACGATGGCGAGGCCACGGACCCCCAGCGCGTTCTCTTCGGTGCCTATGATGTTAGCAACGCGCGCATTATGCTGCCGCTCTATGAAACCGTAGACTCTACCGCACATGCATTCTTGCTGGGACTCCTGCACGCGTTCCACGGTCCCGCTGTCTTTCAATACGATACCTGGGAGCAGGGGTTTATCCGCGCAGCGGCGGCGGTAATTGCGCGAGATACGCAACTAGGATTCCTCGACCCCAGTAATACATTTCTTTACACAAACCTCTACAGATATGACCTGCTGAACCAGCCTGCATTGGCGGGACCGCGCTTCGTTCCCCCCAGCCAGGAAAACGTAGCCTACGAGGGTTTAATCGGCATTTACAAGATGCTCTGGGCACGTATGTCTATGAGTGGGTCGGCATGGCTGAAGTGCTATATTGAAAACCCTAACTTCTTCAAGGATTTCAATGCGGCCTACTATGCCCAGTTTTCCCCAGGAGTAACACCCTCGCTAGCGGGGAATGTGCCTCAGCTCAAGGCTATTGCCGCATCGGTTTTGCCCAACGTAGAGGGGATGCCGTTTGAGGATTGGTTCGCACGCCAGTATGTCTTCGATACGGCGGTGACTCCTGGCACCAAACTCTTCACATTTCCCTATAGTCTGAAGAGTGAAACAACAGGCGATGGAGTGCGGCACGATCTGTCGTTCGGCCTGGTTTACTATCGATCTAGCTACGATACCGCGTCTGGCAAAGACGATGAGATTCTACTGGGTGGGCGCGGTTATGCGCTCTATACGGACGCGATCGGGCAGCGTTTCCCCACAGGCGGACCGCAGGGGGACTCTGCACTGCTGGAGGCAGGGGAAGGCTTCCTTACAGCAACCTTCCTGACTGGCCCCGGCAATAGTATTGGTCGTCTCACTGCCGATTTCTCGGTTGGTAGCGAAACTGCACGAGTCTATATACCGGTAGGTGTCACCGGCGACGTTCGTGGCGTGGGCCTGGGATCGACTCAGGGAGCTATTCGCGTAGAGCAAGCGACGATTCTACCCGGTGGCAACAATCGGGTGCAGAGCACCACGATTGCCGACAAAGCCTTCGGCGTGAAGTTCGGCGGGGCAGGTAACGAGCTGTTCCAGACTCTGTTTGTGATCGATGATGGCGGGATTGTTCGTACCTATCGTAAGAATCTCGGCGACATTGCGCCTGGCGATACAACAGTCGGAGAAGATCTCTCAGCTATGGTCGTTCTGCCAGCGCCGGGTTCGGGTGGCGTTCAAACTGTCAGCCATGACTTCGCTGCGAATACCAATGGAGCGCCGTACCTGGTGAGCTTCCCAGTGCGCCCCCTGGCATCGTCGGTGGAGCAATCCATTGGACTGCCCGCCAGCGACTTTCTGATTACGGGCTTCGATACCGGGAGCGGCTCTTATGCCACGCTCACGCCGGGGCAACCGTCGGCGCCCGCGCTCGCTCCGGGCCGGGGCTTCTGGTTCAAGTATGCTCCTGCATCGGGTACACCGAGCACAAGGATAACCCTGACCGGAGTTGCACCGTCCACGGATACGGACTTCCCGATAGCCGCCCGCTATGGCTGGAACCTCATCGGATCGCCGTTTGACACCGATGTTGCGCTCGCCAATGTTCGAGTTCGACTTCAGGACCGTGACCCGCTGAGCTGGGAAGAAGCGGTAGCGGCGAACCTGGTGCTGGCCGAAGCGTTCGACTTCGATGCCCAGGCAGGTTACCGTAGCGCTACCACACTCCAGGGCAACCAGTGGCGCGGCTACTGGGTGCGTGTGCTGGCTCCTTCCGGAGTCACTCTGCTCCTGCCCGGTCCAGATGTAGGCCGGAAAGTGGCTGTGCCTTCGCGCGCAACGTCTACAAATAGCGCCAACATCTGGGCGGTCAAGTTGATCGCACAGCAGCAGGCGCAGAACCTGCCCTTCGGTGGTGTGGCGACGGGTAGTTTTGGAGCTAAAGAAGGCGCCACCCGGAGTGTAGATGCTCGTGACTCGCAGAGCCCGCCAGACATCATGGAAGCGCTGACTGTCTCGTTCGGTGATGGGGCGCTACCCGGCGGCGGACGACTGATCGGTGACTTCCGGGACCGCAAGAGCGCGGCACAGGGCACCTGGACCGTTCAGCTCAAGAGCCCCCAGAGCGGTGTTACCCGACTGCGCTGGGAAGGTTTGAGCGGTGTTCCGCGCAATGTCCGCCTTACCCTGATCGATGGCGACAAGCGTATCTCGCTCAGCCAATCCAGCGGTTACTCGGTGACTTTAGAGGCCGGTAAGACCCGCACCCTGAAGATTACGGCAGAGGCGGCAAGCCTGAACCCCTTGCGCATCATGGCGGTGTCTACCACAACGCGAAGCGCCGGGCAGGGCGGTATCGGTATCCGCTACTCGGTTTCCAATGACGCCGAGATTCTCGCTGAGGTGACGACCATGGGCGGACGCTCCGTAGCCCATCTCTCAGGCGGGCGCTCTCGGGCAAACGAGCAGGGAAATCTGCGCTGGAATGGACGAAGTGAGGCAGGTGCGGCGCTACCAGCAGGGGCGTACCTGTTGACGCTGACCGCTCGTGGAGAGAATGGAGAGACCGCGCGGCTGACCCGCCCGGTGATGGTGATTCGCTAATGAGACGACGATGGTTCCTGCTGGTACTAGGGCTCTCGGTACTGCTAAGTGGTTGTGGCGGCGGTGGCGGTGGTGGCGGCACGAACGACAGGTTTGCGACCGTCATCGGCATCGTCCGTGACTCGCTCCTGGAGGACAAGGGGCTGAGCGGTGCTACGATAGAGATCGGCGGTAGCTCTGGCACCACCACCACGCTGGATCAGGCCACTGCTGACCGTGAGGTCGGCTCATTTCAGCTGAACAATGTGCTGGTGGGCAGCAATGTCGCGAAAGTGACTCTGCCCGGCGGCGAGGTCCAGAACATCGCGTTCTTCCCATCCATCGGGCCGGGTACCAACGCTGATGTCGAGATCATCGTCAACATCGGGCAGGTCACCGGTAAGGTCGTAGACTCCACAGGTGCCGCCGTGCGCGATGCCTCGGTCTATCTGACCGCTGATGGCCCTAGCGATAGCGTGACCACCAACGCGGATGGCTTCTTCCTGATTCAAAACGTGCTGCCCGGCACGGTGGAGCTAACCGCCGTGAACGGTACACAGAGCCTGGTAAAGACCGGTGTGGTGGTCAATAAAGGCGTGACCGATGTAGGCACGCTGACCCTGGTAGAAGACCCCAACCCCAACCCCCAGGGACCGCCGCGCACCATCTTTGGCAAGGTCACCTTGGGACCGGATAACACGGCGGGAAGTAACACGGTGCTGGTGCTGTTACGCAATGGTGCTCAGTTCGAGACCCAGACCACCAACAGCGATGGCCTGTTCCAGTTCTATGTTCCTGTAGGCACCTACACCCTGCGCACCCTGCGCGATGGATTCGTCGCCCAGGAAGCAACGGTGACTATCGTAGACGCCAACAAGCCCATCGAGCAGAACTTCACGATTCAACCTACTCCGTAGGTTTCACCCTCATACCCGGCCCTTTTAGGGCCGGGCATCTACAGGGTACACTGAGGTATGCAGAGCAGCGAAGCAAAGGCGCAACGCGACAAGCGGATGGCGTGGTTCCGAGAAGCCCGCTTTGGTATGTTCATCCACTGGGGGCTCTACGCAATCCCTGCTGGTATCTGGAAAGGCAAGCCGGATTCCGGGGCCGGAGAGTGGATTCAGACCGGGATGCAGATTCCCCCGGCGGACTACGAACCCCTTCAGAAACAGTTCAACCCCACCAAGTTCGATGCCCGAGCCTGGGTGCGCACCGCCAAAGATGCTGGAATGCGCTACATCGTCATTACCAGCAAGCATCATGAGGGCTTCTGTCTGTGGGACTCCAAGCAGACCGACTGGGATATCACCAATACTCCGTTCAAGCGTGATGTTCTTAAGGAGCTGGCCCGGGAGTGCAAGAAGCAGAAAATCCGACTGTGCTTCTACCACTCTATTATGGACTGGCATCACCCAGACTATCTGCCCCGCCGTGCCTGGGATAAGCGCTCCACTGCAGGGGCCAGTTTCGCGCGCTATGTAGACTATATGAAGGCGCAGCTCAAAGAGCTACTGACCGACTACGGCCCCATAGGTATCCTCTGGTTCGATGGCGAGTGGGAGGGCACCTGGACCCACGAACAGGGCATGGACCTCTATAAGTACGTACGCTCTCTGCAGCCCGACATCATTGTGAATAACCGGGTAGATAAAGGTCGCCAGGGAATGCAAGGTATGACCCGAGGCGACTTTGCCGGAGACTATGGCACCCCGGAGCAAGAGATTCCCCCCAGCGGGTTCGGCGCGGGCGTGGACTGGGAGTCGTGCATGACTATGAACGATACCTGGGGGTTCAAGGTCAACGATACTCACTGGAAATCCGCCGAGACCCTTCTGCAGAACTTAATCGACTGCGCCAGCAAAGGCGGCAACTACCTGCTCAATGTTGGGCCGACCTCTGAGGGCACGTTCCCACAGCCGATTGTGGAGAGGCTGGGGATAATGGGGAAATGGTTGAAAAAGAACAGCTTTGCTATCTATGACACCCAGGCCAGCCCATTTCCAAAAGCCCTGCCCTGGGGGCGAGTGACTCAGAAGAAAGGCTGGTTGTTTCTACACATCTTCCAGCGCCCGGAGAGCGGCAAGATTCTGCTGCCGGGTCTGCGTGGCACTCTAGGGAGAATTGCGTATGTCAGCGGTCCCAACCCGCCGGGTCTGACCTACAGTACCACCGTGCAGGGTGTGGAAGTCACCGTGCCCGAAGCGCTGAGCAAAGACCTGATTCCCGTGATCGCGCTGGAAACCCATGGCATTCTAGCGATAGAGACAGTTCCTACCGCTCCGTCGGCAGATGGTGTGCTGACCCTGCGCGCGGAAGATGCTATGGTACAAGGTGGCACGGCGCGCTATGAAGTCGATAAGCATGCTATTGGGTACTGGACCGACCCCAAAGACACGGTCCGCTGGAGCTTCACGCTGCCTCAGGGAAGCTATAAGATAGAGCTAGAGTACGCCCTGGAGGCCGACTCGGATAGCACGGTAATCGCCCTGGAGTTCTCCAGCGGTGTGCGCAGCCAGGTTCGGCTGGCCAGCACGGGCGGCTGGGATAAGTTCACCAGGAAAGAGGAGTCCAAACTCGGCCCGCTCTCCAGCGGAACTCTCACTGTCGTTCCCGTGCAGAAGCCGGGCTTGGGAGTCATGAACCTGCGCGCGATTCGCCTGATACCCGGCTAGGAATCTATGAAATCTTTCGAGTTTGTCTGTAGCTGCTGCGGGGAGACCCACTACGGTATGCCGGGTTTTGCGGATAGCACCCCGCTCAGCTATCGGCTGGTTCCCGAGGAAGAGCGGGCCGCCCGCACCCGCCTGACCCCCGATGAGTGCGTGATCGACGATACCTACTTCTTCGTACGCGGCTGCATCGAGATTCCAGTGCACGACTACGATGACCCGTTTATCTGGGGAGTCTGGGTATCGCAGAGCGAGGCCAGCTTCGCGCAACGAAATACACCGGGGGCAGGGCCGTTTTTCGGGTGGCTCAACACCCCGCTCTCGCCCTACCCCGATACCGTGAGCCTCAAGACTATGGCGCACCTGCGTGATGGTGGCTTACGCCCCTATATCCAGCTAGAGCCGACCGACCACCCACTGGCTGTGGAGCAGCGTGAGGGCATTACTACCCACCGGGTAGCGGAGCTTTACGCGCAGCTCGTACACGGGCAAAAGCCAGAGAAATAGCACCCAGAGCAAAAAGAGTTAGCGTTCCCGGCTCTGGTGCGCTGGTGGTAATCACCGAGCCAAACTTGACATCGATTGGGTTGGCGACATTGATGAAAGTCGCTAAATTGCTCCCATCCAGATCGCTCTGAAGAATACGCCCCGCGCCACCGCTTTCGGCAATGTAGAGCTTGTTGTCCGCACCGACTGTGATGCCATGGGGCATGTTCAGGCCACTGATAATCGTGGTGGAGCTAAGCAAGTCCGCAGAGTAGCGCAGGATAGTACCACTGCCGAAGCCGGTTACATAGAGGCGCCCTGTGGAGTCGAAGTCCAGACCGACCGGGTTATCGATACCCGTGTCGAACGAGCTGACCGGCGTACCATCTAGCTGGAAGCTGGAGATCGCGCGATTGCCGAAGTTCGCCACGTAAAGCAGACCATTGTGTATGGTCATGTGGTCTGGGCTGGATAGCCCTGAAGCAAAGATGGTTCCACCCGACCCATCGGCATTGTAGCGCCGAATCACACCCCCACTGAAATCGGAGAGGTAAAAGCGCCCCAGAGAATCAAAGACCATACCGGTCGCGCCACGATTCGTTCCCGGTCCGGTAAAAAACGCTCCATTGGAACCGTCTGGATTATAGCGATTCACCGTGCCATCGAAATGATCGGAGATGTAGGCGTTCCCTGTCGCATCAAAAGTGATATTGTGCGCCGTGTTTACCGAGGCGAACTGTCCTACCAGAGTGCCATTGTTGGTGTATTGAAGCACTTGCCCTGGACCAAAGCTGGTGACCAATATCTGCGCTTGAGCGCACAGGGGCAAAAACGCCAGCATAAGAGCACAGAGCACACTTGATTTAGAAAAGAGTCGCATTTCAGAAATCCTCCGAACGCCAGAATAGGCGAGCAGGCTTAACCAGGTCTTACAGGCAATAGTTACAGTTCCTGTATACTTCGGCCATGAACTATCCACTGGAACTTAAATTCAAGATATTGGCACTCGCTTCGGAAGCTACGGTGACAGATGCTACCGGGCAGGTAGTGATGTATGTAAAGCAGAAGGCGTTTAAGCTCAAGCAAGATATTCAAATTTTTTCCGATGCCACGCAAACCCGGCAGATCTACACCATAAAGGCGGATAAGGTCTTAGCGGTCAATGCGAACTATCACTTTACCGATGAAGAGGGAATGCCATTGGGGCGTATTCAGCGAGAGGGCATGAAGTCACTCTGGAAAGCCACCTACCATATCTTCGATGCAGACAGGCACGAGTTTACGATTTCGGAAGCGAATCCCTGGATAAAAGTAGCCGATGCGGCTCTACGAGAAATACCTGGAGTGGGTATGCTCACCGGATATCTCTTCAATCCTAGCTACAATGTCGCTCGCACTGATGGCACAATCGTACTTCAGTTAAAGAAAGCGCCCAGCTTTCTGGGGCGTTTCTTTCATATAGAAAAGCTAGGCGACATTGCCGGTGATGACGAAGAGCGCGCACTCCTCGGCCTGTTCATGCTAGATGTACTGGAGCGTGGGCGCGGGTAGGGAAATACCTCTCCCAACCCCTCTCCTAAAGGAGAGGGGCTTTCGGAAGGGCCTCGATAGATAAGTTCCCCCTTCCCTTTAGGGGAGGGGGTTAGGGGGAGAGGTAAACTAAAAATACTTATGACTGTTCGGCTGGATTTTGGGCGCGAGGGGATGCATGTAGAGCTTCCCGAGGATCGCGTGAAGCATGTACTGGGGCTTATGCCCGCGCCGCCATTGGATGACCCGGATGGCACGATTCGGGCGGCACTGGAGAACCCTATTGGTACGCTGCCTCTGCGGGAGCTGGCGCAGGGGAAAAGTGATGCCTGCCTGGTTATCTGCGACATCACGCGACCCGTGCCCAATGAGGCCATTGTAAAAGCCATGTTGCCGGTGCTGGCCGAGAGTGGTATTCCGGCAACATCGGTCAAGATTCTGGTAGCCACGGGGACTCACCGACCGTCTACCGATGCCGAAAAACTGGCGATGCTTGGCGAAGAGGTGTTGAGCTCTGGCGTACAGGTCATCGATCACTACTGCGAAGACCCGGAGACGAACCGCTTTATCGGAGTCAGCCCATCTGGAATCGATGTGTACTTAGATACGCACTGGCTGGATGCAGACCTGAAGATCACTATCGGGCTGATAGAGCCGCACTTTATGGCGGGGTACTCCGGTGGGCGAAAGCTAGTCATGCCGGGTATCGCGTCCATGGCAACCATTCAAGCCTGGCACTCCCCGAAGTTCCTAGAGCATGACAATGCCGTGAACGGGGTTACCGTGGGCAACCCGGTTCACGAAGAGAACACAGCGATTGCGAGCATGGCGCCTGCCGATCTCATATGTGATGTCACTATCGACGAGAAACGCCGGACGACCGGAGTGTTCTGCGGACACTGGATAGAGGCGTGGAAAGCGGGCTGTGAGTTCGTGGCGGGGCAGGTGCGACCGCCAATTCCGGATTATGTGGATATTGTGGTTACCAGCGGTGGCGGCTACCCGTTGGATGCTACGTTCTACCAGGTGGTCAAGGGCATCGTGGCAGCCTACCCAATCGCCCGGCCCGGTGGGACAGTGATTATCGCGGCGCAGCTCTCCGAGGGAGTGGGAAGCCATCATTTTTCGGGCACTCTAGAGAGCTGCCAGATTCGACAGGCATTAGTGGCTGCCATGAGTGCACCAGGCTGGGTGCCGATTCCGGAGCAATGGCAGCCGGAAATGCTGGCCCGCGCCACCCGCGAGCGCCGGGTTATTGTGGTGATACCCGATGATGAGCCACGTGCTGCTATGGCCGCCTGCCATGTGGAAGTCGCCAGGAGTGTAGAAGAGGCCCTGGAGCGAGTCGGAGGCGACGGCACAATAGCCGTCACCCCGAAAGGCCCCTATGTCACTCCGTTTGTGGTCAATGGCTGACTGCTTACTGACTCAAGAAATTAAGGAGCGCTTTGTTGAACTCGGCGGCGTGCGTGAAGTTCAACCCATGCGGCCCGCCGGAGATAAGCGCCAACTGACTGCCGGTAATGCTCTCATGAGCGCGCTTACCGCTGACTTCGAACGGAACGATATGGTCTGCGTCTCCATGGATTATCAGCGTCGGTAGCTCCATTTTTGTAAGGTCTTCGCGGAAGTCCGTGAGACCGAACGCGGAGATACAGTCCAACGTACCTTTGGCGGAGGCGAACGCGGCGATATCGATGTTGTACTCGCGAAACGGCTCGCTGATCGGGCTGGTCAGCGTCCCTAGATTGAAGAAGTTTTTCGTGAACTCATCGAGAAATGCGAGCCGGTCTTGCTTCACACCGTCCTGGAACTGCTTGATTGTCGCATCATCCAGCCCGCCCTCCGGGTTATCAGGTGACTTATAGAGATAGGGCGGGACCGCTGCGGCAAGGACCGCTTTGCTCACCCGGTCGATGCCGTAGGTAGAGATGTAGCGAACCACTTCTCCACCGCCCATAGAGAAACCAACCAGGGTAACATCGCGCAGAGACAGCTCTTCCAGAAGCGTGTGGAGGTCTGCGGCAAAGGTGTCATAGTCATAGCCGCTCCAGGGCTGCGACGACCACCCGAAGCCACGGCGATCATAGGTAATCACCCGGTATCCAGCATCAACTAGCGGGGCTATCTGCGCTTCCCAGGAGCGCCCACTCAGAGGCCAGCCATGAATCAGTACTATGGGTTTTCCTGAGCCCTGATCTTCGTAGTAGAGCTCGATAGGTGCTCCGTTTTCGGTACCAACAAGAATTTTAGCCATACGATTTCCTCCCTTTTTCTGGCTTTGAAAACTAATAGCAACCAGGGAAGCTCTGGTTCCTTATGTCTTAGAGCCCACGGCAAAATACAGGGAACGGCAGCAGGGCGGTTTGTTATAATGGCAGCATGAGAAGCAGCCCGCGATTGATCATTGCATTGGTGATTGTCGCCTTCAGCCTGATTAGCTACTACAGCCGTTCGACGACGAACCCGGTGACCGGAGAGAAGCAGCACGTAGGTGATATCCGCCCGGAGCAAGAAATCGTCCTGGGGCTACAAGCGGCTCCACAGATGGCCGCCGAGTATGGCGGTGAGAGCCAGGATTCTCAGGCTCGCGCTCTGGTAGAGCAAGTAGGGCAGCGCGTGCTGCAAAAATCGTCGGCGGGGAAGAGTCCGTATCAATACACGTTCCACGCGCTCGCGGACCCGAAGACTATCAATGCGTTCGCACTCCCAGGCGGGCAGGTCTTCATTACCATGGGCCTGTTGCGCAAGCTCCGCACGGAAGGGGAGCTAGCGGGTGTTCTGGGCCATGAAGTAGGGCACGTGGTAGCCCGCCATGGTGCGGAGCAGATGGCCAAGCAGCAGCTCGCTCAGGGACTCAGCGGCGCCGCGGTGTTGGCAAGCGTGGACCCGAACAACCCGAATTCTATGCGTAGCGCACAGATGATCCAGCTAGTCACCGGACTTATTCAAATGAAGTTCGGGCGCAATGATGAGCTGGAAGCGGATCATCTGGGTGTTAAGTTCATGAGCGAGGCAGGCTACGACCCCCGCGCCATGCTCGGTGTCATGGAAGTGCTGAAGTCCGCCGCTGGCGGTGGGCGCCAGCCGGAGTTTTTCTCTACTCACCCCAACCCGGAGAACCGTAGCGGCAAGATTCAGGCTGCCATAAAAGAGCTTTATCCCTCTGGCGTACCCTCCGGCATGACGGAATAAAGAGTGCTCGATCTTAGCGATTTAACCTCTCAAGTAGCGACTACTATGGGGCGCTGGGAGGCACGCGAGGCTCGGCGTGTGGCCGCCTGTGATGCGCTGCTGGCTCTGGCGGCGCAGCCAACGGACCCGGCTCTACGGCAGAGAAAAGCCGGATTTCTGGCGGCGCATCCGGAAGATAACGGTCCAGTAGCGACTACCTATCCCGCTCCGGAAACCCTGGAAAAGTATATTGTTGTCGCTACCGATGGCTCGCAGGTTGTGCCTGACCGCCACGATGGTTTCGAGGGCATCGGGCTAATTCACACCGGGCGAGTTCGCATTGTCTATGGTACTGGTGAGCGCGCCCGGCTAGATGCCATTGCGGAAGTCTTCTTCGATGACGATGATGACGACACCGAGCCGGGAAGCGCCGGGCGGCTGGCACTGCGCCGAATGGCGGCTGAGTTTGAGATTCTGGCCGAGCTCGCAGAAGAGGCGCGCCAATCTGCCCTACCCGCCATCGCTCTCACCGATGGTTCGCTGATTGCCTGGATGCTGAGTGACCGTGGGCGTGAGGACCAGGCAGACCCGCATCAGCGTGCTACCCGTGAGGTGCTACTTGCTAGCCTAGAGCGCTGCCGCCAGGCTGGCGTGCCTATAGTGGGGTATGTTTCTGGTCCCGGCTCGCGCGATGTAGTCAACGGCCTGCGTCTGGTAGATAACTCTCCCGATGTCGGCCTGACCGATGCCCGCCTGTTTGCCCGGTTACTGAAGCCAGGTGAGCGCAGCCCGCTGTGCTCAGCCAAGGGCCGTGTGGATGGCTATCCCCATATTCTAAAAGAATACGCCGAGCATTGGGTAGGGTTCTTCTATCTGAATGTAGGGGCAGAGCTAGCCCGAATCGAGCTGCCTTTATGGGCTGCCGAAAGTCACTTGGAAACTATCCATGCTCTGTGCCTGGACCAGGCGCGCAAAGGCCGAGGCTACCCTGTGGCTCTTGCCGAAGCCCATGAGCGCGCTGTGGTTCGTGGGCCAGATAGGGAAGCGTTTCTGCGGCTGCTCACCCGAAACGCCGTGAAGACCGGCATTGCGTCTACCCTTACCCGCAAAGCCCTTGCCAAGCGCGCCCGCACTGTGTGAGCTAGGGACTACTTGAAGATGCCGGGTGGTATGGTAAAGCCCAGCTTTTCTAGTGCAGGCTTCAGGCCCAGCCCTGTGCCGGAAGGATCGTACCCGGTGCCTTGCCAGAGTATCTTGCCTTCTGGCGAGACAAGATAGTTGGTAGGGTAGCTGCTCACTCCATACTGATCAAAGGTATCCGGCTTGCCCATTACTATCGGGAAGGTCAGGTCGTTTTTGGAAATATACTTCTTGAGCAGGTCCGCAGAGTCATTGTTGTCCACGGCAAGAAGCTCGAATCCCTGTGGCTTCAGCGCCCGGTAGAGTTTTTCAAACACCGGCATCTCTTCCTGGCACGGTCCGCAGTTGTAGTACCAGAAGTTCACCAGCACAGCGCGCTTCCCGGCACTCAATCCGGCCAGGGAGAGTGTCTTGCCATAAGGTGTGGGGAGTAGTAGCTCCGGTGTGTTGGCACCGATAGCTAGCTTTTTATCGGAGCGACTGCCGGGGAGAATGAATGGCTTGGCGCCGGGGTCTGGGCGGAAGACAAACAGCTTGGAGTCCAATCTAGGATTCAACCGAATGCGTGTGAGCTGGCTGTCTATGGTCTGTGGCTTACCTACACTGAGCGCCATAACCACACGCCGAACCAGGCGATCCGGCCCGATAAAGAAGCGCTCGGTCATTTTTCCGGCAAACTGAGAGCGCTCTATGACATCGCAGTTCGCCCCAGAGAAGCGCTCCTGCCCGATGTATTTATAAACAGCCTCCTTTGGTCCCGGCCACAAATCGGCGGGTCGAAAAAACGAGTAGGCGGCATGTAGTGGGAGATTGACCGCGTTTTTACCGTCTGGCTCGGCGGGGTTTTCCATGTACTGGTTCTCGCCTGGGAACTGCCGCCAGGTGCGCAGGCCGTCGCATACATAGACCTTGCCCACACCGCCGGTTAGCTCCACTCGAGAGAGATTGGGGCGCTCCAACCAGACTCGGCCTTTTCCCTCGATTTTCTGAACGCCATCAGGAAGGGGCATCTCTATATGAAGCTGAGCGTCTGCCTGTAGCGATTTCAGGCTGCTCACTCGCTTAATCGTCTCTTCTAAGATTCGGGCGGAGGCATCATCGAAGCGTTTCATGCGTCAGAGACGAGCGATTCGTCCCAATCCACGATGTCGAGATCACCAGCACGGTTTGACACTCCAGGCTTCCGGGAATACTGGATGGGTTGGAGTGAAAAGAACATGGGACTCTCTATAAACGTGGGAATGCTAGCAAACTGGCTGAATAGCAAGTATGCCGATGAAGAGGGCATAGAGTGGATGCGTAAGCAGCTTGTCCGAATCAATCGAGCACTGGTTGAGGCAGGATTGCCGGAGCATCACGAGCCAGAGAGCCTTCCCGAATGGCGAGGCCGCGCGCGACTGACCTCGTTTTCCTATTCCAGTATCCACTATCTGCGGCGCGCCGTGGCGTATGCTCGGCATGATCCACAGGGATTTAAACCACTGCCGGAAGGAAAGAGTCCGAATAAAGACCCTTTAATCGATGATGAGTTGAGTGTTTACATAGACTCGCACTTTATCTGTCACTCCGATTCGGAAGGGTTCTATGTCCCTATCGACTTTGCGGAGATTATCTACGAGGATGTACTACCCGGCGTGATGCTCGGCTCCAGCCAGCGAGCGCTAGCGGAGGTCAATCTCGCAGCTCCGCTACTTGGCATCACACTAACCGATGGGAAACTTTCCGACGAGGAATCGAGCAAAATAGCCCAGGATTCGGAACATGAAAAGCCCCTCTGGATAGAGCGGCAGGTCTGGCTGACCATGCATGAAGCCTTTCGCCGCAGTATCGAGCAGGGATGCCTCGTGGTGTTTACATAGCGGCGCCTCTGGGTATAGTTTTCCTTGAGGAGGACAAACAGGGCATGCCTAAAGAGCTTATTCCGGGCATTATTGGTCTCGGGGCGGGAATCTTCGGGATAGTAATCGCTATCGTCTCAGTGATGTTCACCTTTCTTCTTATAGGTGGATTGGTCTTCTGGGTTATCCAGCGAAAGAACCAGGCGGATGCGATACGCGCCGCTGCCCAATCCTGGCCCGGTACCTTAGGTGTGATTACCTATTCCCAGGTCCAAGTGCACAGCAGTGGTGAGTCCACTTCTGTTAACCCTGTGATTCGCTACAGCTACACCATTGGTGATCAGACCTATCAGGGAGACTGTATCCGCGCGGGAGATAAGAAGATGCGCACTCAGCGTGGTGGATCGGAGCCCTACAATACCGTGGAGCGCTATCCGGTCGGCAGTGAGATAACTGTGTACTATGACCCTGCGAACCCTACAAACTGCGCCCTGGAGCGATAGTCTGCAAAAAACCAGCCTCCTGCGAGATTCAGGAGGCTGGTTTTTATCGGAGGATAAAATCTGTGGACTTACTTGATGCCCAATGTCTTGCCTAAGAAGCGCTCTGCCTTATCTGCGTTCTTGCCGACCGACTTGCTAGCTTTGCGGACATCCTTACCTGTAGCGCGCTCCGCTTTATCGGCATCTTTACCTACAGACTTGGTGGCTTTACGAACATCTTTGCTAGTGGCTCGCTCCGTCTTATCCGCATCTTTACCTATCGTCTTTCCTACAGCGCGGCTATCTTTTCCTACAGTGCGCACCGTGCGTTTTGTACCATTATCTACCGTTGTAACAATATGCTTTGTGCTAACTCCTTTAACTCCCTGTGCATTTGCCATTAAAGGAAGGAGAGACATGGCTGCAAAAGTGGTTGCTGCAATAGCGTTAACGATTCGATTCATTGTAATTTTCCAAACTTTCTTTTGTATTAGCACTGTTTGTTTGTCTTTAGTGCGTCTTCTGGGGTAAATGCGTTTGAAATAAAGACATCGTTCCCGGAATCCAGAATATTTTTCCAAACAGTTGGTAGGTGCCTGCAGGAGATGCTTCCAGAAGAGAATGCTCAAAATAGCTAAGGTAGCAAGGTGGTGTGGGGTAAATGCAAGTTATTGCTAATACTATTTAGTGTAAAAATACATTTATAGTATTTTGATATTGATTTACAATATAAGCTATAATAGAGAATGCCTCTGGGATGGAGGCCATGACAGTGCTGTCACGCGAAACGATTCGCGACTTTGTGTGCACACTCTATAAGGATGATCTTAGAAATGAACAAAGCACCTGACTCCCACAACTCAGGACGCCTCTGTGGTCACCAGGCCAGTGCGGCCTCCACCCGGGTGGTGGGCTTTACCCTGATCGAGCTTCTGGTGGTTATCGCCATCATCGCGATACTGGCTGCGATTCTCTTCCCCGTCTTCGCGCAGGCCAGAGAGAAAGCGCGGCAGACCAGCTGCCTCTCTAACATGAAGCAGATTGGTCTTGCGACCATGATGTACAACCAGGACTACGACGAAACATTCCCCCCAACTCGGATATCCGCTTCCGAATCGACAGTCCTGGGCACCGTTCACCTGGCAAGAAGCGATTGCTCCCTACATGAAAAACGGCGTCGAGGATGTCACCTGGGCCAGCACCGATGGTAGCGCTGTGCCTATCGCGCGCTCGGGAATCTTCCAGTGCCCGTCTGCCCCACGCTCGGCGCGAAAGCAGTACGCCGGTCATAATATGATCTTTTACAAGAACGTAAACGATCAGGATGGTTCAGTAGCGTTCACCCCGGCTACCAACTCCTCTCTTAGCGCTGCCTCTAACTATGTCCTGGTTACGGAAACAGGGATTGTGGGGGCGGACTCCAATGGGGGCGATCTGAGTACGGACTGGTGGTGGCATGGCGGGGCACAGTCGCCGCCACAGTTCACCGGCCCGAACTCCGGAGCCCAATACGATGCCGATCCACCGAACTGGGATGTAGCCTGGCCCGCTGCCTGGTTTCCTCGCTACCGCCATAATCTGATGGCGAACTTTGTCTTCGCTGACGGGCATGCTAAGGCAGTTCGCAAGGGAGCGCTGAACTGGTGCCGAAATATTTACTATCCGGGTATGCGTAACTCCTGGGATGGCTCCGACCTTTCCTGGCTCACGACTGCAGGCAATGCCTGCTACGGACAGGTGGAATAGCTATGCGAGCCTCTATTCTTGTTGGAGTGCTCTCAGCTCTGGCTGCTCCTTGTGGATGCCAGAGGCCCGAGCCTGCTCCTACACCCGCCCCGATCTCGGCGAATGCGCCTGCGGAAGTGCAGAATCTGGCCCGCCAGCAACAGCAAGCAGGAAACGCCATGGCATCTAAAGCCGCTGCGGCGGCGGCGGCGGAGAAAGCCGCCCGCGCCAAAGCAGGGCAGTAAAGCCAATAAAAAAGCTCCCAGCATATATATGCTGGGAGCTTTTCGCATCATGAGGGCTACTGAGAGTAGGAGGTTGCCGGATAATTGGTTGATAGAGGAGTCTGATATTAGTAAGGCACAGGATATATAAGTGAATTTAGACCCTGAAATCGTAAAAGCTGAATCCGAGCGGATTATTCAAAGTTTAGGCGGAAAGACCTTGGATTGGCTGCCATTGCTGGATAGGACTTCACTGAGAGAATCAGACGAAGTTGCTCCGGCGGACTCTAGCAATGCACGGCATGCTCCAGATTTCCTTTGGTGCCCCTATTCCTATTATTGCAGGCTGGATTCAGCAAAATGGCTTGAGCGATGCTCTCTCACACTGGGAGCAAGCTCTTCTTGCCAGGGGAGCGAGTGAGATTTCCGAACAGGAGTGGACGAATCTTCGCTGGTATCTGGAAGCGATGTGGGCACTGGTGTGGGTAGGGAATCTAATACAGGAGTTGCCAATAGAGGAGCCTGTGGGCGATGTACTGGCTTCATTGTTGCCCAACATCCAGAAGAACGAAGGTGGGACTGCCTTTTTAAGTCGCTTTAAGCTGCGAACCTACGACGAGGTTTTCTCCATGCTAGATCTTTCACTATCGTGCGCATTGGTATGCACGCAATGGAAGTCTCAGAGGACACGATACTGGAGTCTTCTCGCTGGATGTGATTATGGAGCGCCGTAAGGTACTGGAGTGGGTAATGGATGCGTACCATCCCAGACTGGGATGAAACGCCAGACGACACGTAAGCACCTGGTTAAAATCCCCGAGTTTCCAGACGATATAATGTCCCTTACCGCCAAATTTCGGTGGAGGAGGGTTTTTGTGGCAGAAAGCTGGCAGCGAAGCGTGGAGTGCGGAATGCTCCGCGACGGGCAGGTCGGAGAGACGGTAACGGTGAACGGTTGGGCGCAGTCGGTGCGTGACCACGGTGGCGTGGTCTTTATCGATCTGCGGGACCGCACCGGGCTGGTTCAGATCGTAGTCGATCCGGGCCGTGATGTCACTCCGGCAGATGTTCACAAGCTGGCTGAGTCTATCAAAGACGAGTTCTGTCTCTCTATCACCGGGCGTGTGGCACGCCGCCCGGAAGGGCTGGAGAATCCGAAGCTGGCTACCGGCGCTGTAGAGGTAGAGGCATCGGCGCTGAATGTCCTCAACCCCAGCAAGGTTTTGCCGTTCCTGATTGAAGACGAAGTCACGGTCAACGAAGAAACCCGCCTGAAGTACCGCTACTTAGACCTGCGCCGCCCCACCATGCTGCGCAAGATGCGTCTGCGCCACGAGCTGGTACGTGCGGTGCGGGAGTACTTCTGGCGCGAGGGGTTCTATGAAATCGAGACCCCCATTCTCACCAAATCGTCGCCGGAAGGTGCAAGAGACTACTTAGTGCCCTTTCGTTTGTCGCCGGGGCTGTTCTACGCACTGCCGCAGGCGCCGCAGCAGTTCAAGCAGCTTCTCATGGTGGGGGGCTTGGAGAAGTACTTCCAGATCGCCAAGTGCTTCCGCGATGAATCGCAACGCGCCGACCGCCAGCCCGAGTTCACCCAGATTGACCTGGAGATGGCCTTTGCCACGCAGGACGATGTCCTCGGCGTGGTAGAGCGCATGATTATCGAGGTGGTGGAGAAGTTCACGGAAGAGACGGGCAAGACTATCTTCCAGAAACCGTTCCCCCGGTTCTCCTACGATGAAGCTATTGCGCGCTACGGCACCGATAAGCCGGATATCCGCTTCGGGCTGGAGCTAGTAGACTGCGCTGCGATTTTCGAGAACACGGGCTTTGCTGTGTTCCAGAACGCGCTGAAAACAGGCGGACAGATTAAGGCTATTCGCTATCCCGGTGGCGCCAGCATTCCACGCAGCCAGATGGACGAGCTAGTCAAGATTAGCCGCGAGTACGGCGCGGGCGGTCTGGCCTACGTGCTGGTGGAGGCCACCCCCGAGGAGATGCGTGGCACGATAGCCAAGTTCCTGACCACCGAGGAGCGCGCGGCTCTGATTGCAGCGACCGAAGCGCAACCCGGTGACCTGGTAGGCTTCGTAGCCGATAAGCCGGAGGTTGTCGCAAAAGCCTTAGACGGTCTGCGCCGCTTCCTGGGCAAGAAGCTCAATTTAATCGATAAGAACCAGTTGGCCTACTGCTGGATCGTCGACTTCCCGGTGTTTGAAAAGGACGAGGAAACGGGCGGGCTGACCTTCGCCCACAATCCCTTCGCTATGCCGCAGCCAGCGGACTTAGATAAGTTCGACACAGACCCACTGGGTATGCGTGCTCAGTGCTACGACCTGGTCTGCAACGGTATCGAGTTCGCCTCGGGTGCCGTCCGAATCCATATCCCAGAGATTCAGGTGAAGGTCTTCGAGAAGATGGGGCTGACCCCGGAGCAGATTCGGGAGCGATTCGGCCACATGCTCGATGCCTTCAGCTTCGGCGCCCCACCCCACGCCGGTATGGCCCCCGGTCTGGACCGCTTAGTCATGGTCCTTACCGACGAAGAGAATATCCGCGAGGTCATGGCATTCCCCAAGCTCGGTGGAGGTCGCGACCCCATGATGGAAGCGCCCAGCACTGTGGAGCCCAAGCAGATAGAAGAACTGGGACTCGCTATCGTCGAAAAGCCTAAAGAGTAGGCATCGTTAGTAAAAAAGCCCCCAATATTGGGGGCTTTTTTATTTTTCGTCCCTACGTTCCCGGAAGGGGGGGCTGGTGACAATGGCTTCGACCACAGCGGAGAACTTGTAGCCGTTTTTGGCTACCGAGGCAGTCATGGCGTCCAGGTTACAGCGGTCGGTGCGCTCCACGCCACGACCCAGGGCGTAGGTCAGAGCGCGCTCGGTCAAGGTGCGGGTGAAGAGCGTTTTCTTGTTGAGTAGAACCTGCTTCAGCTGGGTAGGGCCAGTGAACTTGTTGCCGTCTGGGAGAGTACCCGAAGCATCTATAGGTTGGTCGGCATCTTTATCACGCCAGCGGCCCAACAGGTCGTAGTTCTCTAAGGCGAGCCCGATACCGTCCATCTGCGCGTGGCAGCTGGCGCAGGTCGGGTTGGCCCGGTGTAGCTCCAGGCGCTTGCGGAGCGTGGTAGCCGTCGCTTTCTCGCCGGGTTTGTCTAGCTCTGGCACGTTCGGCGGTGGCGGTGGTGGAGGCGTTCCTAAGATATTCTCTAAGACCCACTTGCCGCGCTTGACCGGGCTGGTGCGCGCCGGGTTGCTGGTTAGGGTAAGTACGCCCGCCATAGCCAGCAGGCCACCACGCTGACCGGGTGCCAGAGGGACTTTCCGGAAGTCCTCGCCGGTGACCCCGCTCAGGCCGTAGTGCTTCGCCAGGGCTTCATTGACATAGGTGTAGTCCGCATCTAAGAACTCCAGCACATTGCGGTCTTCTTGCACAATGCCGGTGAAGAACCGGGCAGGCTCGATAGCCATGGCACGGCGTAGCGGTTCGCTGAAGGCCCGGTCGGCTGGTTGCACCACGTTGATCTTCCGAAGCTGAAGCCACTGCCCCGCGAAGTTATCGGCCAGCGCGGCGGAGCGTGGGTCTTTGAGCATACGCTTGGCTTGCTCTACCAGCACCTTCGGGTCTTTCAGCTTGCCCTGATCCGCCAGCGCCAGCAGTGTGCTATCCGGCATAGACGACCACAGGAAGTAGCTCAGGCGCGTGGCCAGTTCGTAGTCGTTCAGTGCGCGCGTGGCAGGGACACCGGGCACGGCATCTGGTTCCGGGCGAAACAGGAACGATGGCGAGACCAGCAGGGCACGCAGGGCAAGTCTTAGCCCGGCAGGGAACTCATCGCGCTGGTTTTTCTGCCGTGCCAGGCGGCTGAGCGTGACCAGCTTGTCCATTTCCGCAGGAGTTACTGGTCTCCGGTAGGCACGCTTTGCCAGAGGGGCCATGGTCTCTCGCATTGCCGCATCCCAGGCGATTTGGGTATTGTCTTTCGGCAGATCATAGCGCAGACCTCGGCGTGTGCCTTCGGGAAGCTGCAGCTCCACATAGTGGATATAGAGGTTGCGGTCCTTCTTGCGAGTCTTGGGATCATTGTTGTTCAGGAACCGCATCGCCACGGTATGCCGCCCCGGCGTGGTTACGGTTACCGGAATAGTCGCCACCAGAGGCTTATCTATCTCATTGGGAACATCGAGATTCTGTAGCGGCTTATCGTCGAACAGTATTCCCATCTTGGCCGGTTCGGGGAACTCCTGGTCACCATGAGTGCGAATGCGAACCGTGTAGGTGCCCGCCACCGGGAAATCAAAGGGAGCGTAGGCCGTATCTCCGGTACGGCCCAGCTGAAATCCATCACCGATATCGAGCTGTCCACCCGTACCGTTCAACTGCGCCGCCGTAAGCTTGGCCTGGCGCGGAGTCTCCCCTGGAGCGAGAACGGCTTCCTTGGCTACTTTCTCTGCTGCCGTAAGGTACTTCTCCATGAGTAGCGGGGAGATAGTGAGCACATCTCCGATATTGTCGAACCCGTAGCCGACATCGTCGGAGGGAAACTCATCGGCGGGCTTGACAAAGACTCCCAGAAGGTCATGAACTGTATTGTTGTACTCCGCACGGTTCAGGCGCCGCATGGTCACGCGGCCTGGATCATTGAGCTTGCAATCGTCCTGGGTAAATGCGGCATCCAGCGTGTCCGCAATTTTGGCACGCTCGGCAGGAGTTGGCTGAGGCATACCTACTGGTGGCATGCGTTTGTCGCGCACCGTACCGGGTACTCGATCCCAGGTGGTCCGTCGTTTCAGAAGCGCCGTCAGAGACTTGTCGCTGTCCAGCGCGATGCCTCCAGCCCCTTGCTTACCTGTGTGGCAGCCCAGGCAGTACTTCTGAATCAGCGGCAGCACTTCCCGGTCCACGGCGGGCATAGTCGTCGCCGTCTGCGAGGGCTGCTTCGGCGCCTGTGCCATGGCGCTCAGGCCCATTAACCCGAGCACGGGCAGAACACAAAAAAAAGGCCACCGGGCGTGCAACGTTGCCATAATACCTATGGTATACCAGAAATTGAGGTGTCCCTATGAAACCTATACTTCGTGATATGGTTCGTGTTGGGGTGAGCGTCGCTGCTGTCACCGGCCTTGTTCTACTGCCGGTGTATTTTCTATGTCATCCCAAAAGCCCGGAGCGCCGCCCCACCCCGAAGATGCACTCAGCTCCTGAGGGCCTGCAAATAATCCCTCTGGAAGATGGCTGGAGCAGCATGGGTATCGCTATCAATGATAATGGCGATGTCATTGGGAACGCCTTTGATAAGCAGGGCCATGTCCGTGCTTTCATAAAGCGCGACACAAAGAAAGAGCTACTTCCTATTCCTAAAGGCGCCTCTATGAGCACCGCAACAGGAATCAACGATAGCGGTGCTGTTGTGGGAGTTGTGGGTAGCGATGAGAAGGCCCGCGGCGTGCTCTGGCAGGGAGATCAGCCAGGTATGCTCACCAGCGGCAAGTGGGATACTGTTGCTATCGCAGTGAGCGAAGATAATACGGTGGCGGGCATCGCAGTAAAACATAGCCGTTCTGAGCGGACCGGTTCTGCCTGGATAGTACGGGAGAAGGTTCGCCAGAACTCCTATAAATTGGGAATCGACGCAGTATTCTATACAAATAGTCCATTTGATTTTGGTGTGTGGAATCAGGCAAGCGCCAAGGATTTTTCAGGTATGCTTTGGAAGAGTCTTGGTGAAGGTAAGTCCATAGGAGAGTTCGCGCCTCAGGCGAGTAGTGCGGAGGGCACTCTGACGGGAGTGACCATTCAAAAAGACAAGCTGGTTCCAGCGCTTTTTAAGGCGGGAAAAGTAGCGCCTCTGGCAGAGCTAGAAGGCTTCCTGGGTATCCCCATGGCTATCAACAGCGAAGAGAGCGTTGTTGGAGGAGCTATGGGTGAGGGCGGAAAGGTACAACCGCTTGGCTGGGCAGATGGTCATATCGGTTTTCTACCCGTGCCCGGTGACCGCCAGGGAATCGCTCTGGGCATCAGTAACCAGAACACCATAGTAGGCGTTATTGAAGCGGAAGATGGCATGGCACACGCCGCTATCTGGAAGGACAACAAAGTAACTGACCTGAACGATCTGATCGACAAAGGTTCCGGCTGGACTCTGATTCAGGCCCATGGAATCAACAACAACGAACAGATCGTAGGCACTGCTCTAAATGGCGAACGAATCGCCACTTTTGTATTCGGCTGCCGGAAACGTGAGCCGTAACTTAAAAAATCTCATCTTCTCAATGGAGTGTCTGTATGAAACCATTAGTTCGTGATATGGTCCGCACCGGGGTGAGTGTGACGGCAGTTACCGGCCTCGCACTGCTTCCTGCTTATCTTCTACGCAACACTGTTCGTAACGTCGTTCAGGGACAGACGAGTGAGGCTCCCGCACCTACGTCGGATAACCTGGACATCGTCTCCCTCGACGAAGGGTGGAACAGTATAGGCGTTGCTATCAACGACCGTGGCGAAGTTACTGGCACGGCCATGAAAGACAACGAGAGTATTCGCGCCTTTGTCGTACGCGGCAAAAAAGCGACGTTACTCCCTCTACCAAAGGGCGCCCCTCTAAGTGCTGCCTCAGATATCAATGAAGAAGGCATCGTCGCTGGTAACGCGGGGAGCGAGGAAGCTGTGCGTGGCGTGCTCTGGCGCGGCGAGCAGAGCGGTGTTCTGACCAGCGGCAAGCGAGACACCATTGTGGCTACCATTAGCAAAGATGGCACAGCGGCAGGTCTTGCTCTCGATCCCAGAAAAGACGATGCAACCTCTGAGTGGGAAAATGGGTTTAATCGGCTTTATTCTTCCCAGAGTTTTAGTGCAGGTTGGCTTGATTATGAAAGCTTTGCTTTTCAAAAAGTCGCCTGGTCAGGCATGCATTTCAGCAGCAGCAACTTTGCTGGCATGGTCTGGAAACGCCCCGGCGAGGGGAAATCTATCGGGGAGTTCATTCCGCAATCGGGCAATGCGGAGGGAAGCCTGGTTGGTGTCACGATTCAGAAAGATGAGCCCGTTCCCGCCTTCTTTAAAGCAGGGAAGATATCTTCTTTGCCCAAGCCCGAAGGCGCAGGGATTGCTCTTCCCTTCTCTGTGAACAGTAGCGAAGTCGCTGTGGGAGCGGCAGCTAGCGGTGGAAAGATACTCCCGGTGGGCTGGTCGAAAGGGAAGACGGGCTTCCTGCCTGTGCCTGGTGGACGACAGGGACTGGCGTTCGGCATCAACAACGAAAAGATGGCTGTAGGAGTCATTGAGGCCGAGGATGGTATGGCACACGCCGCTGTCTGGAAAGAGGGCAAGGTCGCCGATCTGAACGATTTTATCGACAAAGATTCCGGCTGGACTCTGGTGCAGGCACGCGATGTCAACAACAAAGGCCAGATCGTCGGTACCGCTGTTAAAGGCGAGCGCTTCGCGACCTTCGTGATCTCCCTCCGAAAGCGCTAATAGCAACTCTAAAAAGAAGCCGGGCAGCATTTCGTTGCCCGGCTTCTTTGTGGTACATTTGTTTGTTTTACGGACTATAATGGTTGTGTGACTGATCGTGACATTGCCGCGCGTTTCCGAGCCATCGCCGATATTCTAGAGATTCAGGGCGAGCTGGTTTTCAAGGTCCGCGCCTACCGTATCGCTGCCGATACCATCGACGGACTGGAAGATGATGAGCTGACCGAGCGCCACGAAGCGGGTACGCTCAAAGATCTGTCCGGATTCGGCCCGGCTATCGTCTCCAAAACCTCCGACTTCCTGACCACCGGTACCACCGCTATCTGGGAGCGTATCAAAGACTCCGTGCCGTCTGGCATCGTGCAGCTTGCCGGCGTGCCCGGCATCGGCCCCAAGACCGCGAAGTCGTTATGGGAAGGGCTGAAAGTTACGACCGTTGAGGAAGTGGAGCAGGCAGCCCACGCCGAGAAAATCCGAGCCCTAGCTGGATTCGGCGCCGCCAAAGAAGCCCAGCTTCTAGAGAAAATCGCTGCCTGGCGCCGCTTGAACGAGCGCATCCCTAGATACAGGGCATTAACTATTGCCGACCAGGTAGCTGCCGAGCTTCGCAAAATCCCCGGTGTGGAACATGTGGAAATTGGGGGGGAGTTGCGCGCTGGGTGTGATGAGATACAAGAAGTTTCGTTATTGGTGGTGTGCGATATTTTGAAAGAGCCATCTATAAGGGAAGCAGTTGAACTACCGGAATTTGTGAAGCTTTACTTCAGTCGAGTAGATGGACTTGGTTATTCGCAAATTGGCCTTACCTCTTCAGAAGAGCTTTATCATGCGATAGATCTGGAGTCTTGTGGAATCACGGAGACTAAGGAAAATACCGCAAGCGAGACGGCAGTTTTTCAGGCGCTCGGTTGGCCAGTTATTCCTCCTGAGATTTGGCACTGGCCTAATATTGTCGAACTCGCTAAAGCAGGGCAACTTCCCAAACTCATAGAAGCCTCCGATATGCGAGGGGAGCTGCACGAGCACACGGTCTGGTCGGATGGCACTGGCACCGTGCGTGAGATGGCCGAAGCTGCCCTGGCGCGCGGCTACGAGTATCTCGCTATCACCGACCACTCACCGTTAGTTGGAGTGGCCAATGGACTGAATCGGGATCGACTACTCCAGCAGATTGAGGAAGTCCATGCCCTGTACGATGAGTTCGCAGCACGCGGGCTGCAGCTTCTGACCGGACAGGAAGTCGATATCCTAGTCGACGGTGGCCTGGACATGGACGACGACTTACTGGCGCAGCTAGACATTGTGGTCGCCAGTGTGCATCGGCGCTACAAGCTAGATGAGGCGGCTATGACCGCGCGAATCGTGCGTGCCTTAGAAAACCCCTACGTACGAATTCTGGGGCATCCCACCGGACGGCTTTTAGGAACACGGGAGCCTTACGCGATAGATATAGACACCATTGTCGAAGCGGCTGCGAAGCACAACAAGGCACTGGAAATCAACTCTACTCCGGAGCGTATGGATCTGAAAGACGAGCATGTGAAGAAGGCGAAAGCCGCTGGCGTAAAAATCTCCATCAACTGCGATGCCCACGCCACCAGCGGACTGGGTGATTTTGAGTGGGGGCTTGCTATGGCCCGCCGCGCTGGGTTGGAAGCCGACGATGTGATCAATACCTATTCGTGGGAAAGGCTGCAGACATGGCTGAAACGCTAACCCCACCCTGGCCCTTTCCCGCACGCCGGAACTTTGTGGGGCGACATATCACCCTCACTCCTGTCAACCCGGAACTAGATTCCCTGGAGCTTTTCGAGGCCGCAAACAGCACCCCGGAAGCCCGTGCGCTCTGGGACTACATGTATGTTGGACCCTTTGAGGCTGTCGAAGACTTCGCTGCCTACATGCGAAATGCCGGACCGAAAGAGATTCCTTTCACCGTCCGCCGAAACTCCGATGGCCGAGCGGTAGGTCAGATTCGGAACATGGAGATAGAAGTGGCCCATGGCCGCGCCGAGCTGGGGAATATCTGGTATCTCCCTGAAGGCCAGCGCACCTTCGCCAACACCGAAGCCTGCTTTCTGCTGCTCTGCCACCTCTTCGATGACCTGAACTACCGGCGCGTGGAGTGGAAATGCGATAACGCCAACCGCCGCAGCTATGCCGCCGCCGAGCGCCTCGGATTCACCTTCGAAGGCATATTCCGACAGCACGCCGTCCGCAAAGGTATAAACCGCGATACAGCCTGGTTCTCTCTCATAGACAAAGAATGGCCAGAGCAGAAAGCCCGCTTCGAAGCCTATCTCACGGGCGAATCCCCAAAGCTGTAGTCCATCTCCCCGAGTGCTCGGTCGTGCCTCCCTCACCTCGCCCCTTGTATCTTGTTGTAAGTTACTTTGTGTAGCTTAGTCAGGAGTAGAGCGTAGCCCCTCTGGTAGCCAGATTGCCCTGCGCAAGCAGGGCATGCCTGTCATACCGTGGAAGAGCAAGCTCACTCCTGACTCTCTTAAAGAATCCCGAACAGTTGCCAGGGCAAGCCAAAGCCGAGCCCGCATTTACAAGGAAGGGATTAAAGAGAACAAGCAACACACTGGGGAGAAGCAGATGGAAACTCAGGAAATCTTTGTTGGAGTCGATGTCAGCAAAACAAACCTGGATATGGCTATCCATAAACAGCATAAAACTCACCAGTTCCCACAGACAAAGCAAGGAATACAGAATCTAGTCAAGCTACTCAGCAAACTCCAACCTGCCCTGGTCGTTTTAGAAGCCACCGGAGGACTGGAGCGAGAGGTATCGCTAGCTCTGGCAAAAGAGAATATTCCAATCTCGATAATCAATCCCAGGAAAGCAAGGGAGTTTGCTAAAGCTGTGGGCCAATCGGCTAAAACCGATCAGGTAGATGCCAGGATTCTTGCTCATCTGGCCGAGGCACTCAAGCCAGCTATAACTCAATTGCCTGACGCAGACCAGCTTGTTCTTCATGCGCTTCAGGATAGGAGAGTCCAGCTTTTGGAGATGTACCAGATGGAGAAGAATCGGCTTTTCACTAGTCCAGCTCCCTTGAAGAAGCAGATTACCGAGCATGTCAATTGGCTCCTTGTTCAGATAGCTCAAGTAGATGAGGAAATAGACTCGACTTTAGAGTCCAGGGAATGCTGGAAATCTCTAATGTCTCAGCTTATCTCTGTCCCAGGAATAGGCAAGGTAGTGGCTTCTACTTTGCTTGCTTATCTTCCTGAGCTAGGCAAGCTTTCGGGCAAGGAGATCGCTTCTTTGGTTGGAGTGGCTCCGTTTGCTCGTGACAGCGGAGCCCTTCGTGGTCGTCGCTGCATTGGCGGAGGTCGCTCGCTCGTTCGTCGCGCTCTGTACATGGCCGCTTTAGTAGCCTGTCGTTACAATCCGCCTATTCGCTCTTTCTATGAATCTCTGCTTTCTCGTGGCAAGAGTAAGAAGCTAGCTTTGGTGGCTTGCATGAGGAAGCTACTTGTTATCCTAAATGCCATGGTCAAGACCAACACGACTTGGAGAGGTCCAGCTCCTCAAATGTCGAAGATGGCTTAGCGAAAACCAAAAAAACTTGACATTCAAGACAGTTGCTCTTCCCGAAAAACCCCTTCGGGGGGAAGAGGGGTAGCAGCGCTTATCTATCGCCTATTAGACTATGCAGCCGCAAAGCGCTCTCTACGAGGCAATGGAGTATCTACCCCTCTTCCAGCGAAGCGAGATTGGGAAGAGGGGGCTAAGCCGAGGTACGAGGCGCAGGGGGAAATGGTCTCCCCGTAACCTTCCGATAGCTTTCTCCGTTTCTTGACAGAGGGAGCTTTGTAATGTACTTTGTATAACAAAGCACTCTTTTGGAGGGATCATGGAGACGACTACACCTAAAATAACACGCCCGGCACTGCTACTCTCAATGGCGGTTCTGCTGGGGATAGGGGCAGATGTACTGCTCTATGGGCAAGCGATAGGGCTTGGTTGGGCGCTGTTTTTGTTGCTGCTACCCGGTGCGCTGCTACTTATGGGAGGCGTGGAAGGGAGTGAGCTGCGCTGGAAACAGCTTGGGCCGTTGCTGGTTGCTCACGTCTTCTTTGCTTCCATGCTGGCAATTCGCGCCGATACAGGACTCACAGCACTGAATCTGGCAGCGTGCTTTGTACTCCTGGGGCTGATCGCTGCTCTGTTTATTGGCGGGACTCTGGCAGAAAGCGGCCTGAAGGTAATCCTGGGTAGCCCTTTTCGAGTGCTGGGAGCCGCTATATGGCAGGCCGCTCCTGTGGTTTCTGAGGTCTCACAGAGAGTCAAGACATCAGAATCAGGTCGCCATCGTAGCTTGAGCGTGATACGAGGTCTATTACTGGCGGCACCCGTACTTATTATTTTGATACCACTGCTGGTCTCTGCGGACCCGCGCTTCGGGCAGCTTTTAGAGCATGTCTTTAGTGGGCTCTTACCGAAGAACTTAGAGGAGCGACTGCTACGCCTCTTTCTGATGCTACTGTCTACCTGGCTGGTTGCTGGTGGGCTGGCAGGAACGCTGCTACGAGTACCCGACGAACCCCGCACCCTGCGCCCCACAGAAGAGAATCCACTGGGATTTATTGAAGGGGCTATTGTACTGGGGAGTGTGGCTACTGTTTTCGGAGCGTTTTTAACCCTGCAAGTCAGCTACCTCTTTGGTGGCCATGCCCGAGTACAGGGGATACCAAACCTGACCTATTCCCAGTATGCTCGCCATGGCTTTGGAGAGCTGGTGATCGTAGCCACCTTGACGGCTACTCTGATACAGGGATTGCGCGCCGGAGTGAAGCGAATCGGGGGGCAGGAAGCGGCCTTTGCCGGGCTGGCTACCATTAATCTGGTACTCACCCTGGTGTTGTTGACCTCGGCATGGCAACGAATGGCGGCCTACGAGCAGGTATATGGGGCAACCGCGATGCGTATCTGGGTAGATACGTTTATTACCTGGCTGGGAGTCGTGCTGGTCTGGCTAATAGGTACGCTCTGGGTGACCTCCTGGAGTCAGCGGTTTGTAGCGGGTGGATTGGTATGCGCGCTGGGCTTCGGTATTACGGTGAACCTGCTGAACCCGGAGCGGTTAGCGGCTATACGGAATCGCACTCACCCCCGCGCCCCTGAGGTTAAAGTGACGATTGAGACAGCAGATCTAGCGCTATCCTCCTGGCAAAAAATGCCTGCCGGGTGGGGGCGCCGCAACATTGCTGTAGAACTAAGCAGCACTGTTGTTCAAACGAAGCGAGCCACGAGCTGGCAGTCCTGGAATCTGGCACGAGCACGGGCTCACAGCGCCCTTTTGCCCGTAGAGCAAGAGCTGGTCACTTCCGCGACCAGCTCTCCATAGGGGTAGCGCCTACAGGGCGCTAAGTACTACGGTGCCCCCGCCGTACACCCGGTTTCATTTGCTGGGGTGTACCGGCGGGGACAGTGCCCTGGGGCGCACGGGATTTCAGAGCGACGACGACAAGACTGGCCAGTGCGGCAAGAATGACCAGCACCAGGCCCACGATTCGGATTGAGGTGCTCATAAGTCACTCGTTCGCCGGGAGGTTGTCGCGGTTGTGCATCCCCCAGTTGCCTACGGCATCCGGGTTGAGCGCCGAGTTCAGGGTGTTGCGAAACCGGAAGAACTTGGCGTGTCCATCTAAGAACAGGTAGTTATCTCCCTGGCTATGTCGCCCCAGGTTCGCGGGGTCCGGTACCTGGGAATCGGATTCGATATCTCCGATTCGGTAGCCCGAGCCATCCAGAAAACCTCGCTCCCAATTCTCATCGGGGGCAGAAGCCCAGGGATGATAATCGAAGAAGGCGATTCCCGAATGGCGCTCCCCAACCACAATCTGCTCCGCAGGCGATGAGAACATAGCCAGACTCGCCCCATGGGCAAAGAACCCATTAATCAGGTAGTCCGTGCGGTAAGTCTTCCAGTCCGCCAGCGTAACAGGATAGGGAAACAGAGTCGGGGTATCGTTCATAGATGGGCATCGGAAAACGCCCGCGTTCTTGATATAGGGCTGGAGCGGCTGGTACCACGGATAGAGGTCCGCAATGGTCTCACCTGCTTCCAGATCATGATGCGTGTGGCAAGTCTGCTCATCCCAGTCCTGCATGTACATCATGAGAGCGGCGCCAATCTGCCGCTGATTGCTCAGGCAGGTTGTTTGGCGCGCTTTCTCTCTAGCCTGGGCGAACACGGGGAAGAGGATAGCGGCGAGAATCGCGATGATAGCGATAACGACTAAGAGCTCAATGAGCGTAAACCCGCTCAAACGGTTAGCACGAGACGTGCGCATAGGAAGTAGTCCTTTCGTAGAAACTCGTCGGGAAGACGAACGACAAAAACCGCCCTGAAGGGAGGGCGCTATAGAGGTCGGGCTACGAAAGGGACGGTGGGCCGCGAGACTGGGACGGGGCCGGTGCTACTGTGGGGGCTGGAATCGCTATCCAGGGAGTAACCGGGGAGTAGAAGGCGGTGGTAGGTGCCAGAGGCAGAGCAACCGGAACCTCCGGAGGAGTTGCCTGTGTCTGAAAAATCTGACAGAGAGCACAATCCTTGGAGGCACCTGTGTGCGAGGCGGCATGAAGTGGTTCGACCACAAAGTGGAAGCAGAACAGAAATGCCGCCAGCGCCAGCAGTATGTGCCGGAGCCTGCCTCTTTTCTGGGCATTCTGCAACTTCATGTCGATTACATTATAGCATTCTCGGCGTCAAACTAAACCCATGGTTCGCAGCAGGAACCAGCTACCCGCCAGCGTGATGCCAATGGAAGTGCCCTTGAACAGTATTTCCCATGTCAATCCCTCGGTCTTTTTCGGGTTATCTGTCTTCGCGCGCAGGAGCATCAGGAGCGGGAATACCAGCGCGCACAAACCTACCTGAAAGATTTCGATGCCTAAATTGAAGCTAAACAGGCACCAGAGCTTAGAAGAATCGGCTGGAAGGTATTTTCCGAGAATGTCCGCAAAACCGAACCCATGCACCAGCCCGAAGGCGCTGGCAATCCACAGGCGGTGCTTGTGGGTTTTCAGAAAGAGATTCTCCAGACCCACATAGATAATCGAAAGCGGAATCAGGGTTTCTACTAACTGGGAGGGTAGCGTAAACAGATTGAGCGCCGCCAGGCAGAGCGTAATGGAGTGCGCAATAGTGAACCCGGTCAGTATCTTGACTAAATCTCTCAACGATACAGAAGCAATCAGTAGTGCCAGAATAAACAGAATATGGTCGAAACCCGTAAAAATATGCTCCATACCCATCCAGGTGAACTCGCTGATGTTCTGGAGCAGGTTCTTATAGAGAGTCTTCGGGTCGATAGTGATGGTATCGTTGGTCGCCATCATTCGGGCGGTACCGCCTATACTGACAATCACACGCGCATTGGGCAAATAATCCAGCGTGGTGTTCTTGATCGTTATGACATCAGTGGTTTTCGGGTCGCGCGGATAGCGAATCTGCATGTGGAACTGCGACTTGTCGGAAGGCAGATTCCCCTGATGTGTCAGTAGCTCCAGCTTGCCCTTAAGCGGCTTTCCATTCTGAGAGAGCACGAAACGCTCATTGAAATACGCCTCTACCTTCTGATTAATGAGTTCGGTGAACTCATCGCCGCGCTCATCGGCCTCGGTAGCATCCACGCTCTGGGTAATGTCCTGCACATTCCCCTTGAAATCCGCCAGTAAGAACGCATTCTGCGCCTCAATCGTCACCCCGATAGGCTCAATCTGAAGCTGATGTGCGCGAGCTATTAGAGGCAGAAAGAGCAGCGTAAGAAACAGGCAGAGTCGTTTCATGGCATAAGGTCGCTGGCCGCCTTTTGCCACTCTGCCGCCAGTGACTGTGGAAGAGTCGTCTTATGCGGCCAGCCTGCCAGACATTTCTGCCGCCAGGTGGAATCCTCCTCCCAGGAAGTGGCCTCGTACTCCGCCAGCCAGCTCAAAGCCTCTCGGAGTAAGAGCCGCAACTGCACTTCATCGTCCGGAATTGTAGGGGATTGCCCTGTTGGCATCTCGCGCTTGGACCAGACCATGTCTACAAAAAGGTCCGTGGATAAGAGGCGCGGCCCCCAGGGTTTGCGGGGTAGATAGAGCGCGGTATCTGCACCACACCAGTGCAATCCGAAGCCCCAGAGACTTAGATTTCCACACTGATACACCGAGCAATGGTCACGCTCTTCGGAGGAACGCCGCCGAGTAAACCCTGCTGCCCGCAGGCGGTTTCCTGCTGGGTGCTCGATATCGCGTCCAAAAAGAAAAAACTGCAAGTCCAGCAGCGGTGCAAGGTGCTTGCCAGTCGTACTCGATGCTTTCCAGAAGGGCAGCCGGTTCATCCGGATTCAGTGTATCTTACGAGAAATCTTCCAGTTCCAGAGGTGCGCCCCAGCCAGGAAAAGCCCGCCGCTCATACTGAGCCACAGGTTATGAAAGAGCTCTCCCAGCCCGAAACTCGCCGCACCACCAGCCAGCAACCAGAGAGGCCAGCGTATTTGGTGCTTACGATACCCATGGAGCAGGCTTAGTGTAGCCAGAGTCAGAGAGGCGACAATCAGCCCCTGAGTGATCGGTTCCGGCAGATGAAGATGGGGAATAGCCAGCGGCAGAGCGGACGCTAGTAGGGGTGTGGCGGCACAATGGATGGCACAGGTCATGCTAGCAAAACCGGTTGCCGTGGAGCCCGCAGCTCCGACCATATCCCACCAATTTTTCATGTCTTTTGGCAGGCTATCACTGTTTTTTATGTCATGCAAATGGATTGCAAGTGAATTCTTCTGTTCTGGCAACACTCTAAGCCCCCAATCCCCCTACCGTTTGGGTGATTTCCCTCTGTAAAGCCAGTTTTGTGCCCAAATCAGAAGAACAAAAAATATTTTTGACCACTTGCTTAAATTTCGCCGCAGGCAATTTTCTAACAGAGAGGTAGACTAAAAGCACTATGCCCGTTGCCTTTCCCCTTACCGATGTTCGATTGCTCCCTGGTCCGTTCAAAGCCGCACAGGACCGAGATGCGAAGTGGCTTCTCAGCCTGAACCCGGATCGCCTGCTCGCTAAGTTCCGCACCGATGCGGGCCTGAAACCCAAAGCGCCGCACTACGATGGCTGGGAAGACATGGGGGTAGCCGGGCACTCACTGGGGCACTACCTTTCTGCCTGTTCCCAGATGTACGCCGCCACCGGCGACTCCAAGTTCAAAGAGCGCGTGAGCTACATTGTCAGTGAACTGAAAGCCTGCCAGTCAGCTCGCCCGGATGGACGGCTGACCGCCTTTCCCGAGGCCGACCGTGTCTTCGGAGAGATTTCCCGTGGCGAGATTCGCTCGCAGGGGTTCGACCTGAATGGCCTGTGGGTGCCCTGGTACACCCTACACAAGCTCTTCGCCGGGCTCTTAGACGCCAATCAGTGGTGCCAGAGCGCAGATGCCCTCACTATCGCCATGCGCCTGGCGGACTGGGCGATTAACGTCACGAAAAACATGGACGACGAGAAATGGCAGCGCATGCTGGCCTGCGAGTTCGGGGGTATGAATGAGTCTTTAACCGAGCTAAGTCAGCGCACTGGGGAACAGAAATATCTGGCCTTTGCCCGCAAGTTCGACCACAAGGCGATTATGGACCCGCTGGGTCGTGGCGATGGGGGCATACTGGCAGGCAAGCACGGCAACACCCAGATTCCCAAGATTGTCGGCGCTGCCCGACTCTACGAAGTGACTCAGGAACCACGCTGGAAGACTATATCCACCACGTTCTGGAACTCCGTGGTGCATGACCATACCTACGCCATGGGCGGGCATGGTATGGGAGAGCATTTTGGGCCGCCGCGCAAGCTCAGCGACCGCCTGAGCGCCGCCACCTGCGAGACCTGCAATACCTACAACATGCTCAAACTCACCAATCACCTGTTTAGCTGGGAGCCAAAAGCGGAGTATGGGGATTTCCTGGAGCGAGCGCAATGGAACCATATCCTGGCCAGCCAGAGCCCGGTGACTGGCGGTGTGTGCTACTTTGTCTCCCTGCAAAGTGGCGGCGCCAAGGCATTCCAGAGCCTGGACCATGACTTCACCTGCTGCGTGGGCACGGGCATGGAGAATCACGCTCGCTATGGCGCCGGAGCCTACTTTCATGATGACACTAATCTCTGGGTGAATCTCTATGTCGCGTCTGAAGTGCAGTGGAAAGAGAAAGGCATCACCCTGCGTCAGGAAACGCGCCTGCCAGAACAGCCGCAGAGCGCATTTTTCTTTACCTGCAATACGCCAACTGAGTTAACCCTGCGCCTGCGCAAGCCCTGGTGGGTAAAGGGTGGCTTGCGTGTGAGTGTGAATGGCAGAGCCAGCACCCTGAACCCGGAAGCGGATGGTTATGTAGCCATTCGCCGGACCTGGAAATCCGGTGATAGGGTAGAGGTGGGTTTACCCCTCGCATTGGCAAGCGAGCCCATGCCGGATAACCCCAAGCGAGTTGCCACACTCTACGGCCCGATTGTTTTGGCCGGAGAGCTGGGCTCCATCAGCGCGCCTGCGCCGACCCGAATCCCTGTCTTCCTGACCAGAGGCAAGCCGCTGGAGAGCGCTCTGAAGCCTGCGGGCAAGCCGCTGACCTTCGCCACCAAGCGCGGCACAGTCCAGCCCGGCGCCATCACCTTTACCCCGTTCTATGCCATGTTCGATAAGCGCTATGGGGTCTACTTCGATTTGTTCACCGCCGAAGAGTGGAAGGTACAGGAAGCCAAATACCGCGCTGAAGAAGCCGCAGCAAAAGCGCTCGCCGCACGCACCTCGGACTACCTGGCTATTGGTGAGATGCAACCTGAGCGGGACCATCAGCTCAAGGGCGAAAATACGACCTCCGGCGACTTCAACGCACGTAAGTGGCGCCACGCCACCGATGGCGGCTGGTTCTCCTTCGTATTGAAGACTGCAGGCGATGTACCCCAGGAGCTAGTTCTCACCTACTGGGGCAGCGACCGTGGCAACCGGGTGTTTGACATTCTGGTTGAGGGCGAGAAAATCGCCACGCAGACTCTGGAAAACAATCGCCCAGAGATCTTCTTCGATCAAGCCTACGCCCTTCCGCCCGCATTGCTACAGGGTAAGAAAACCATCACCGTTCGGCTCCAGGCCCACCCTGGCAAGTGGGCCGGTGGGCTTTATGGCGCCCGCCTGGTAAAGAAATAGGCACTAGCCTGATAGATCCCTTGTGTTAGCTTGGGCGACGGAAGAAGGTCAATAAGCCGCCCAGAAAGATGCCGGCAAGCAGGCCGACTGCCAGGGCGAGCGGTCGGCCAGGAGTGCTGGGTGAGTTCGGCATAGTCGCACTATCAATAATACGAACCTCACCATCAAAACTTGGCAGGGTAGCTGGGCCAGAGTTCGGCATCGCATTTCTGCGCTGCACGATAACTTTCTCTGCTTCAACCTGCTCTTGAATTGTGTGCATCAGGAAATTTACGCCATTGCCCGCGCTTTCTGGAGTTGACGCACTGCCGGTTACCTGGATGATAGGGGTGTTATTGATGGTTTCTATCGTAAACGTGGGCACGGATGTCTTAAATCGTTCGAAGACTTGTCCCCGTATGTCGCTGGCTTTCATTAGCTCCACAAGTGTTGAAACCGCCATAGGGTCTTTGTTCGGAGAAACTACCAATAAGCGCCCGATGGCGGTATAAGCTGGTGGCTGCATCATAGTGAACATGGCGGCACAGGAGATACCGAGCAAAGGGCTAAGAAGCAGGGGGTGGCGCATAAAGGAACCTCCAAGGGGGCGATTTTGTGTCGAGGCGCGCGATTTTTGGAGCGCATCGGCGCGAATGGAAAGCACGCGCTCATCTAAGTCAGCACTGGGGGGAGCTTGTAGGGTAGCACGCAAAGAATCGGAGAGATCACGAAGGGCATGCAACTCTTGCTGGCAGATGGAGCATTGCTTTACATGGCGCTCCATGCGCCACAGGGCTAGGCCAGTCAGGCGGCCTGTAGCAAGCAGTGGTAAGTCTTCAGAGCGGCAAGACATAGTTATAGGGCCTCCTCTTCGCTCAGTAAGTCGCGCATGGTCTTTGTTGCTTCGTGCACACGCCACTTAATCGTTCCCACGGGCTCTCCCAGGGATTCGGCGGCTTCGCGGTAGGTCAGCCCCTGGCCCAGCACGAGTAAGAGCGCAATGCGTTGGGCTTCGGGAAGCTGATTCAGGGCGGCATCTAAATCCAGCCGGGCGAGCGTAACGTGCTCTGGTGAGGCAATCTTGGGATAGAGGACCTCGCTATCTGTGGTGGTGGGTTGTGGCTTACGGGCGGCATCGCGCCAGCGGCGAACGGCGATACCGACCAGCCAGGCACGTGCGGTCCCATCTCCTCGAAATGTCTTCCAGCCTCGTAGAGCTGCTAGAAACGTTTCCTGAGTGAGATCTTCTGCCTCGGCGCGGTTGCCATGGGTCAGGCGCAGGAGAATGCCCAGTACATCACGCCCGTGGCGTCGATAGAGTGTCTGGAAAGCCTCCTGCTTCATTCTGCCAATAGAGTAGCGCAGAAGCGGGTATTGGTTGGGTAATGGCCGAAAAATTTAAAGGAGGAGCACTAGCTAAATCCAGATCGGGAATTTTTTGTTGCCTATCTACGTATAAGAGTCGGGCTTAAAGAACACCGGTCACACTGCTCTCCCGGTGTTCTTTAGCTCTTAGACTATCTTGAGAATGGGGTAGGGCTGCCCAAGTTTCAGGGTGTCGTCCATAAAGTTCCAGGCAGCGGCACCATCTAATCCCTCCGGTTCTAACAGGTGAAACAGTAACCTGCCAAGGGGCTGGCTTGTAGAAACCAGGAAACTTCCCGTAGGTAAATTGGCCTCAGTACGTGCCCAGGTGCCTTCTAAGCGAAGCAGTTTATGTCCCTGAAACGCGGGCGCGGGGGAGAGTTCCGTAAGCGTGAAGATCTCCGCCTGGCCTTTCCAGGGATTGCGAACGGGTTCTAACGAGATGCCATGGCGCCGTAGCAAGGCAATCACAGAGAAAAGCTCCCCAGGAATACCATACGCTTTCGGCACACGCGCGGTTTTGGTGGGAGTCCAGCGATCATAGATAGGCAGGCGGACCTTTTCCATATCCGAAGAGAGCGGGGCTTTGGTATGGTCTATCTCGCTTTCCGGGCGGGGTTTCTCTAAGGGTACTTCTTCTATGCCACGGCTGGCCATGGTGAAGCGAACGCCCAGCTCGGTAGGTAGGCGCGTATCCGCCCGCATTTGTTTTATCTTGGCGGCATCACGAGCTAGAAGCTCCAGAAGACTAATCACGAAGTCATAGGTGCTCTCTACACGGAACTGGAAGGGAAGGAAGCTAACGGCTTCAGAAAGCACCGCAAGACTTCCCCGTAGTCCGGCGTAGTTGGTTACGTAGCGGCCCTCTTCCCCAAACGTTGCCCAGACCCGCTCGTTGCCACGGCGCTCCGCATTGCCATAGTCAAAGAACTCCCAGTTGCGAGTGCGCCGCAGATTCCGGCGAGATTCGGGCAGCAATACATCCCGGCAGTAAGAGAGCACGCCTTCCGGGGTGTTCGGGTGGGTCGGTGGGGCGTAGGTGAGGTGCCAGCCATGGCGTGTGCCATTGGTGGTGTGCAGGTCGAAGACTACATCCGGGTTCAGGGCTTCATAGACATTCTTCAGCACCCCGCGCATCTCAGGTGACTCGGCCTTGATACAGTCTCGGTTCAGGTCCAGTCCCTGGCCATTGGGGCGAACGCCTACACGCGCCGGGCCATCCTGATGGGAGCGATTGCGCTTGCCATCGCCCCATTTCTCGTTGCCATCTGCGTTGTAGATAGGCGCCACGGCCAGCGTAAGTTTGTCTAAAAAGCGCTTCGGGATATCTCGCAGGAGCATGAGCGCGGCTTCCTTGCCCTCTACTTCACCGGCATGGATATTGGCCTGAATATAGACCATGAGCTTATCCGGCCCCGACTTACCCAGGAGCCCCAGTGGGATATCTCGCCCTTCGGTGCTGCGCGCCATGGTGGAAATCGTCAGCGGGATATCGGGCCGTTTCAGGTCATTCAGAAACGCCATGACATCGGCGTAGGTGCTCGTTTCCGCGTAGTTCGTGACCTCGGCGCGGGTACGGGGAGAGTTCATGGGCGCATTTTACCCCTACTGGCTCGGGAACAGAGAGCGGCGTATCGGTATATACTATAGATGTGAACCTCCCCGCCGCCCGTACTCGCTCGTGGCGATACCTCCTTCGTGGTATCGTCGCGCTGCTGTGTGTCTGGGCGGGTGTACTGGTGGGGGCTGGAACCCATGCGGCGGAGCATCCGACCGCGCTACAACATAGCTCCTCTCTATCGTCACCCGGCGACGAAAGCCTGGTAACCACAATAAAGACCTCGCTCTCCATGGCGACGGTGCGGACGGATATCGATAGAGGCTCCTTCAAGCCCATCTACTTAGCGGCGGCTCCACAGAGTCAGACCCGCCTCGGTCTGCTGTTTCAAACCCTGGAGCGAGCGCCGCATAGAACGCGCTATGTATTTCATCAGTGCTGTGTGGCACAAGCAGGTGGCACACGCGCTCCCCCTATACCCCTCCCTTTTCCCTGTTTGTTGTCGCTATAGTCGTATCGGGTGGTTCCTTACCCCTGCGGCTCTCTAACGCTATCAAGGGGTTTTCATGCCAATTTCTAAAAGATTATCGTTCTACGACCGGGATACGGGCGGGTTGGGCGACTGGCTCTACTACGGGCTGCTCGGCTACTTCCTGGTTACCCTGTTTCTTGCCCTGGCACTTCTCTTTCTTCCTCTAAGGGGGTGGGCGCTATGAAGGGGTCTCCTGGAGTCGAGTTTCTAGGTAGCGCCGGTACCGGGCTTATAGCGGCTCTGGTGGGGGGGCTGGTAGCCCGCTCGCTCAAGATGCCGCTTCTTATCGGCTATCTGGTAGCCGGAATTGTAGTGGGGCCACACACGCCCGGTTTTACCGCAGACAAAGCGGTTGTGAGCACCATCGCTGATCTAGGGGTTGCGCTGCTCATGTTCGCTGTAGGGGTGCAGTTCTCACTGGATGAGCTGAAGCATGTAAAGCGCGCCGCACTTATTGGTGGCGGTGTCCAACTACTGGGCACCATTCTGCTCGGAATCGGGCTGGGCATGGCACTGGGTTGGGGGCTCTACGGCGGGCTGTTCGTCGGCTGTGCTCTGGCCCTCTCTTCCACCGCCGTGATGCTCCGATTGCTCGATGAGCGAGGCGAGCTGGGCACCACACACGGGCAAATCATGCTCGGCATTCTGGTAGTACAGGACCTCTCTCTGGTGCTCATGGTCACGCTACTGCCCGCTCTGGCCTCTACAGGCAACTTGCTACCCACCCTGGGAATTGCCTTGCTAAAAGCGGCAGCCTTTCTGGGAGCTACCGTGTTGCTGGCATTAAAAGTGGTGCCCAGCATGCTCGATGCCATAGCCCGGAGCGGCTCCCGGGAGCTACTTCTGCTGGCCTCCGTCTGTATGTGCTTAGGAACCGGGTATCTGGCGGACATCGCCGGGCTGGGCCTGCCTCTGGGGGCGTTTCTGGCAGGCGTGGTGCTCTCCGAGTCTCCCTACGCTCACGAAGTTTTCTCGCAGGTGCGCCCTCTGAGAGATGTGTTTTCGTCGCTGTTCTTCGTCTCTGTGGGAATGTTGCTAGACCCCGCGTTTGTGGCACGGAACTGGGGCGCGGTGCTGGCTGTGGTCGCCGTGATTCTGATTGGCAAAACCCTGGTGACAGCCTTGCCATTACGCGCACTGGGGTGGACCGGAACCACGTCACTCCGAGTGGCGCTGGGGTTGGCGCAGATTGGGGAGTTCTCGTTCGTGCTGGCGACTCTGGGGGAGGCGCGCGAGCTGATTCCCAAGGAGGTTTCCGGCGTGCTCCTGGCCTCCGCACTGATAACGCTGCTACTGGCGCCCTGGGTCTATACCAGTGCGGCGCCGCTCAGCCGGGCTGGGCGGCACTGGCCGATTCTCGGTCCCTGGCTTCGGGGTGGGGCAGGTGCCGTAGAGGTCGTACCAGCAGATGGTCACTCCGGTCCGGCGCCGCGCGTGGTGGTGGTCGGTGGTGGCCGTGTGGGCCGCTACGTGGCTGAGGCGCTCCGCACACACAACATTCCGCACCTGGTTGTCGAGTTCGATGCGAACTCTGCTGCCCGGCTCCGAGAGGGCGGTACGCCGGTCCTCTATGGGGATGCGACGGAAGAAGCGGTGCTACGCCATGCCCGCCTGAAAAGCGCCGATCTGGTGATTCTGGCCTTGCCGGAAGCAACGTCTACCCTGCTGGCGCTCCGGCACATACGCACTCTGGCCCCAGAGGCAAAAGTGATTGTCCGAGTGCACCGTGGCGATGATATTCCGGTCATGCGCGCCGAGGGGGCGAGTCAGGTAATCCATGGCGAGTTCGAGGCAGGCGTAGAAGTGATTCAGCAGACCCTGGACCACCTGGAGCTGCCTATGGAGACGGTAGACATGTACCTGGATGCTATTCGGCAGCATCGCTATAGGGAGGTCAGTTGAACCTCTATATAGCTCGTGCATAGCGCCCCGGCGGCTGCCCTACATGGCGGCTGAAAGCGGTGCTGAATGTGCTGGCCGAGCCATAGCCCACACGCTGGGCTACCTCGGCCAACCCCAGATCTGAGTCTCGAAGAAGATCTCTGGCGAGAGCCATGCGCCAGGAGAGCAAGTACTCCATTGGCGGGCGACCTACGGCACGGGTAAACCGATCAAAAAAAGCAGAGCGGGAAAGCGCAGCCTCTCTGGCAAGCTCCGCCATGGTCCACGCGCGGGCGGGAGCACTGTGCATCTGGCGTATTGCTCTGGCTAGCTGGGCGTCACCCAGGCCGCGTAGCAACCCTGGTGGAGCATCCTCGCCCTGTATCGAGCGTAGCGCTTCGATGAGTAGCAGCTCTGCCAGCCGAGCGAGCATGAGGTCGTGCCCAGCCTTCTGCTCGCGCACCTCTTCGTTGACTAGTCTCACCAGCAGAGAAAGCCGCTCCACACCGCGCACATGGATAAGTCTTGGTAGCAGGGATACCAGTAGCTCGGTATCGGGCGAGTCAAAGGTGAAGTAGCCCCCCAGCAGACGCACATCAGGCTCACCATCCGGCGTACCATGCCGAACCTCTTCTGTGGGAGCCAGTGTCGCTAGGGGATCGATAAACTTCGGTGGCGCCCACTCCAGGCTGGACATCGTAAAGCCCGGTGTGGCGGGTAACAGCACAAAATCGCCCGTTTCCAGGGAAATAGCATCGGCCCCATCGACGGCAAGACGGCAGCATCCTTCCAGCACGGTGCAGAAGCTGGGCTGACCGAAGGCCGAGTAGCAAACCCCCCAACGCCCCGCACCACTGATGCCCTTTGAGAACACTGCCCGAGGCCGTAGCAGTGTAATGATTCCGGAAAGTGGGTCAATCATATCTGGACTATAACAAATAAAAATTGGACTATCAATAGTAGATAGTCCGAATAGAGTCCTTGATAATACGGCCATGGAAACCAACACCACTTCTGTCAAAACCGTGCTCATCACCGGCTGCTCTTCGGGTTACGGCCTGGAGACAGCCCGCTACTTTCATGCTCAGGGCTGGAACGTAATCGCCACTATGCGGACACCACGCGAAGATATCCTGCCAACATCAGAGCGGCTCAGAGTGCTGGCTCTGGATGTGACGAAGCCGAGAAGCATTACATCGGTTCTGGAAGCCAGCGGCCCCATAGATGTTCTGGTCAACAACGCAGGCATCGGTCTATTCGGCGCTCTGGAGGCAATACCCATGGCAAAAGCACGCGATGTTTTCGAGACCAACACATTCGGCGTGATAGCGATGACCCAGGCAGTGATTCCCCAGCTCCGTGCTCAAAGATCCGGAGTCATCGTGAATGTGACATCCAGCGCTGTCCTCGCGCCCATGCCGCTGGTATCGGTCTACACGGCCAGCAAGACAGCAATAGAGGGCTTTACCGAGTCCCTGGCTCATGAGCTGCGAGCCTTCGATATACAGGTCAAGCTGGTGGAGCCCGGCTATGCTCCGTCCACTCGCTTTACCCAGAACACCGATGTCCGTATGGAAGAGGTTCTTCCGGAGCCGTATCTACCCTTTGCCCAGCCGATTCTTGCTGCACTTGCACAGCCCGGCCTGGTAACCACGGCGTCTGATGTAGCCGAGGGAGTCTGGCGGGCTGCAAACGATAAAACAGGCCAGCTCCGATTTCCGGCGGGGCCAGATGCGGTGGCGCTAGCAGCGTCTGTTTCGGCATAATGCGGTAATGCAAGAGCCGCTCCCTGTGGGCAATGCACCAGCGCCGGTCGCATTGCCCCATTTCCCCGATGTGTTGCACGCTGTAATCTGGCGTAACTGGACCCTGGTACCACAGGCCAGATTAGCAAAAGTAGTAGGGGCCAGCCCCGCGCAGATTCGGGCATTGGGGAAGTCTATGGGGCTGCCCGACCCGCAGCGTATCTCTACCGACCAGTGGCGTCGCTCTGCACTGACCATCATTCGGCGCAACTGGCATCTGTTGCCCTACGAGCAGCTTCTGGCTCTCTTGGACTGGACCCCGGAGAAGCTAGCCTTTACGCTCCGTGAAGACGATTTTCTCTATGTCAAGCTAGGCAACCA
This sequence comes from Armatimonas sp., assembly GCA_049840835.1. Lineage (GTDB taxonomy): Bacteria > Armatimonadota > Armatimonadia > Armatimonadales > Armatimonadaceae > JANLTX01. The sequence goes on from JASGJG010000023.1 coordinate 202,338, forward strand.
TAAGCCCCACTGCCCGGAAGTCCGCTGGAAAACGCCCGATGCCGCTGCTCGCCAGCGTGCCGCGCAGATAGCCGAGGCGATTCGTGGAGCGCTCCCTGAAAAGCGGGAGCCGCTGTTTACTTTCGTGCGTGAGCTAGAGAAGCCGCCGAAAGAGAAGCGAAAGCAGGCACCGAATCCGCTAAGCCCACGATTCTGCTACTCCTACTTCGCGCTCTATGGCGATCCACTTCTAGAGAAACACGCCGATCCGTATCCGGATGGCTATCTAGCCCGCCTGGCTGCATCCGGGGTAGATGGAGTGTGGCTACAGGCAGTACTCAGTCAGCTTGCCCCGAACCCCTGGAACCCTGCTGCCAGTGCGCAGGCCGCTGAGCGACTGGCCGGACTGCATGCCCTGGTAAAACGCGCGAAGCGGCACGGTATCGGCGTCTGGCTCTACTCCAATGAGCCACGCGCTCTGCCGCTCTCCGTATTTGCAAACCACCCGGAGCTAAAAGGCGTTACTGAAGGCGACCACGCCACGCTCTGTACGGCCCGCCCCGAAGTTCGCGCGTATCTCACCGAAGCCACTGCTGCTGTGTGCCGCGCTGTACCCGAGCTGGCCGGGTTTTTCACCATTACGTACTCCGAGAACCTCACTCACTGTTGGAGCCATGGCCGAGGGGCAGACTGCCCCCGCTGCGCCAGTCGTGGAGCTGCAGCCTCGATACTAGATGTCAACGGGGCTATCTATGAGGGGATTACCAGAGCCGGAGGACACCAGCGCCTGATCGCCTGGGATTGGGCATGGCCCGATTCGGTAGCCACGCCAGTAATAGAAAAGCTGCCCGCCGAGACACTGTTTATGAGCGTGAGCGAGTGGGATTTGCCTATTCGGCGCGGCGGAGTCGCGGCAACAGTGGGAGAGTACAGCCTCTCGGCTATCGGTCCTGGCCCACGCGCTACCCGCCACTGGGCGCTTGCCAGAGCGCGTGGCCTGAAGACTGTCGCCAAGATACAGGCCGCGAACTCCTGGGAGCTATCCGCTGTGCCCTATGTGCCCGCTGTGGAGAACTCAGCCACCCATGCTGCCCGGCTCCGTGAGGCGGGGGTAGATGGCCTCATGCTCGGTTGGACTCTGGGTGGGTACCCATCTCCGAATCTAGAAGCGGTTGCCGAGATCGGGCAGGGGGCTACGGTAGAGCAGGCGCTTCAGCGGGTAGCACTGCGCCGCTATGGAGCCAGTGAGGCTCCCGGTGTGGTGGCTGCCTGGAAGACCGTTAGTGCGGCCTATCAGGAGTTTCCGTTTCATATAAGCACGGTCTATCAGGCACCGCTTCAGACCGGCCCGGCCAACTTGCTCTGGGAAACACCAACCGGCTACACGGCAACCATGGTAGGTTTCGGCTACGATGATTTAGACAGCTGGCGCTCCGTGTACCCACCCGAGGTCTTTATTGCCCAACTTCGCAAGGTAGCCGAAGGATTTTTAAGAGGGGCCGCTCTGTTGGAGCGGAGCACTCACCCCGGTGTGCGCCGGGAAGCCCAACTTATCGAAGCGACAGCATTGCATTTTGCCAGCGTAGCGAATCAGGCCCGCTTTGTACAACTACGAGGCCGACCATCCCGAGAACGAACGGCTCTGCTGACCGACGAAGCGCGTATTGCTCGGCGACTCTTGGCACTGCAATCCGAGGACTCTCGTATCGGTTTCGAGGCATCCAATCAGTATTATTACGTAGAGGTAGATCTATTAGAAAAACTGGTCAACATCGCCTATCTGCAGTCCGAAAGTCCCATTTCTACAAATAGGAAATGAGCCCTTTGACCGGGGCGCGATAGAAGTAACTTGCCGTAGCCTGGACCAGCTATGAACACTCGATTTTTGGCAGGTGGTCTGACCACACTCTGGGCGGGATTCTGGGGGTACTTTGCTACCATGGCTCTGCTATTCGAGCCAGGAGAGACTCCTACCCGCGTGAAGGTAGCAGCGTTTGTAGTAGCTCTGCTCGGCAGCTTTCTCTGGAGCGCCTGGACTCGAAAGCGCGCCGGGGGAGTCTGGCTCTGCATAGTCGGGGCTGGACTTACAGTAGCCAACATAGTCTTCTTTCGCAATCCGCCAGCTACTCAGGGTTTTCTATTTGCGGTGCTTGCGGCTCCACCTCTGGCGGCGGGGCTGATGACGTTCAATCCGGCGCGTCGAGCAAACCGAGCCGACGTAGCAGCGGTGCGAAAGTAATTCCCTGTACCACGATAGAGAACGCCACTACCAAAAACGTAACAGCCAGGATTTCATCGCGGTGAGGCATGGAGTCTGGCAGACCCAGCGCTAGCGCCAGGCCCAGTGCACCGCGCAGACCACCCCAGAAAAGCACGTGCTGCTCCGCTATAGGAATCTTAAACGGCGCTGCCAGGGGATAGACGGCTATTGCCCGCCCGAGCAGGCTGATAAGCACGGCAATAGCCGCAATTTTGACGGAAGGGCCCAGAGGGATAGAGGCCAGCCGGGTACCGATAAGCAGAAACACAAGCGAGTTCGCCACAAAGGCCGCCCACTCCCAGAAGGAGCCAACGGCCTCACGCCCCTTATCGGTCAGGGAGCCCAGCGAGCCGTAATTGCCAATAAGCAGCCCACAGACCAGGGTGGAGAGAACCCCGGAGCAATGCAGTTTCTGCGCCAGTAAAAACGACCCGAAGGCGGCAATAGTGGTGAAGGTAATTTCAATCAGATGGTCTTCCGTCTTGCCCGCCAGGAACAGCAGTATCCCACCCACCAGCAATCCACAGAGGACGCCACCACCCGCTTCGCGTAGGAGCATGAGAGCGGCTCCACCAGCGCTCAGCCCGGCGCCGGTAGCCCAGAGCAAGGCCACACCGAAGACCACGGCAGCCACGCCATCGTTAATCAGGCTCTCTGCCTCTACCAGCAGGCGTACGCGCCCATGTACTCCCGCATCTTTGAACGTGGCGATGACCGAGACCGGGTCTGTGGCGGCGATCAGCGCCCCAAAGACGGCAGCCGCCGGAAGCGGCCAACCAGCCAGAAAGTGCATGCCCCCTGCGACTACGCTGGCTGCCAGCAGAACTCCCACAGTGGCGAGGGTAAGTACAGGCTTCAGGTCTTTTTTGAGCGCTTCCCACTCTATGAAGAACGCGGCTTCAAAGAGTAGAGGGGGAAGTAGTGCCTGAAAGATAAGCTCCTGGGTTAGCTTAAGCCCCAGCGGAGCGCGAGCAAGCGCCAATCCAACTCCCGCTCCGAGTAACCCGACGGTATAGGGCAGCCTGAGTCGCCGTGCCAGCATGGCCACAAGCGCTGCTACCAGTAGAAGAATCTCAACCGAACCTGGAATTCCCACATTGCCCTCAGTTCTGAAAACGAAGGCGGCAGATAATAGCCGCCCGGTACGCTATTTCAGAGGGAGTAAGGAGGATCGCGGGGTGACTCTGGCACCCCGCCCATGCATCCACGTTCGACCAGTGGCACGTGTTAGCCCCGCTTCTGAATATGCGAGGCGTTGAGTGCGGCTCCCACGATACCCGCTTCGTTTAAGAGAGCGGCGGGAACAATAGGGGTACGAAGTGCCAGCTGCGGGAAGAAGCGCTCTGCTTTCTTGCTCACACCCCCACCGACAATAATCAAATCGGGCCAGAAGAGGTTTTCCATTGCTGTCAGATAGCGATTGATACGCCGGGTCCACTTCTCCCAGGAAAGCCCCTCACGCTCGCGAACTGCTTCGGACGCATAGTCTTCGGCGTCCATACCCTTCACTTCGATATGGCCCAGCTCGGTGTTTGGAAGCAGGTTGCCATTCCAGATAAGGGCGGTGCCTATACCGGTGCCAATGGTAATCATCAGGATCAGGCCATCTTTGCCCTTGCCCGCTCCGAAGGTGACTTCGGCCAGACCCGCTACGTCAGCATCGTTACCAATAGTAACTGGGGAGCAGCCTGTAGCCTTGGAGATCATCTCAGCGGCGTCTACGCCGATCCAGGCGTGATCGATATTGGCTGCAGTAGAGACAGTACCGTATTTCACGACCGCAGGAAAGCCACACCCGATAGGGCCGTTCCATTCAAAGTGCTTCGCCACTTCAGCCACGGTCTCTACCATAGCCTCCGGCGTGGCGGGTTGGGGGTTTCTAAGCGGAATCGCTCGCCAACAAGCTCACCTTTATTGACATCCACTGGGGCCCCTTTGATACCTGTACCACCGATGTCAATTCCCAGAATGATCTCGCTCTGCGCCGTCCGTCGTGCCATACTAATCCTCCGCATTTTAGTTCGGGATAGTGCCTCTAAATTCCTACCATCGAAAAAACACCGAAGAAATACCAGGTAAACGTTATTTCCATAGTACCCAAGAATCATGTCTGTCAGCGCCTTGCGGGGCGCGATAAGACCCAACCCCAACCCCAACCCCAACCCCAACCCCAACCCCAACCCCAACCCCAACCCCAACCCCAACCCCAACCCCTTTATAATCACCTTCTCAGTTTAAATCTCCAACCCATCACCCATTGATAATAAATAATATGTACACTTCAGAGACAGCGGCCAAAACATTTGAGGATGTAAAGACCCTCCTTGAGAAGGACGGTTATGCGATCAAGAAGTCGCTGGGAAAGGGAGCTTTTGGCGAGGTGTTCATGGTCTAAAAGGGTATCTTGCTTCTGATTCAGATGGTGTTCTTTACGGTTTGAAGAGCATTTCGAAGTCTCATGTGAGGAGAAGACCCTTCCTCGAGAAGTACATCAAGCAAGAGATGGAGGCCATGAAGATTCTGAAGCACCCCAACCTCAGTCAAACAGGAGAGAGTCATCTAACGTACTTCTTCATCAACATGAATCAAATGGTATTAACTTCATGGTTCTGGAGTACTGCGATGGGGGCAATCTTCTGACTTACCAGTCGAAGCTGAAGAACAAGGTCTTCCCTATTGCTGAGGCCATTGACATCGTAGTGGATGTTCTGAAGGGGCTGAAGGTGATCCACGAGAGTAACTACATTCATCGGGACATCAAGTCAGAGAACGTACTGATTAAGATGACCAACACTGCCAAGGGCAGAATATTTAAGATCGCCGATTTCGGGTTTGCTAGACCCATCAAATCAGGCTCTGCACACACTGTCTGTGGAACAGAAAAGTACATGGCACCAGAGATTCTAGAAAACACACCCTACAACATTTCAGTGGATATCTGGGCGGTTGGGATATTGTTATACTTTATGCTGTTTGCTGAGTACCCTTTCAAAGGATTGGATATTCTGAACGACATTAAGAGGAAATGCTCAGGGGTTGGGTTCAATGTGAGGGAGGTGGTTTTGAAGAAATAAAGGTTAAATCAATGCAGTATTGAACTTGAAGACTTCTTTAGGAGAATCTTTGTGGTTGACTACAAGAAAAGAATTACTTTCCAAAAGGTGATTTCACATCCTTTGTTTAGAAACTACGAGCATGAGTTCTTAGATAGTCAGAAATTCTATGCACAATACGAGAAGCAATACCCTCCCCTCACAGCACCAGAGTCACCTGAATAGGACGAGGATGAGGACGACATGTAAACCGAGGACGCCAGCAGAAGCGCTTTGCTGATAGGGGACATCCAGATCAACTCCTCCAACAAACACCTGCAGAAGGAAATAGAATGTCTCAACTTCTAAATCAACAAAATAATATATATTAGGGAATGCAGCAGGGAATTTTACGAGAACTACAAGAAGATGCTCGGACTCAACGATAGGCTAGCAATCAGATACTATCTCCTTAGGGCCTTTGTATTTTATGCCAACCACATCATCGAGTACCTAGAGAGAAAGGAAATTCCGAAGGAGATGGTGGAGTTCAAGCTTCAGAACTGGAGGTAGTTCTCCGAAGGCAAAGACTACCTGTCCATGCTTCATAACATCAAATCTCATCAGATGTGCGGTCTGGAAGAGTTCGATGATACCTATTGTCAGCTATATCCAATCCAGAACCAGATCAGCATCAAGTACTTCTCAGATAAGTTTACAAGGAATGTCCCCTAGAACTCTTTCTAAGACTTCAAAGTCTCCTACAGGTCCACAACCTCCTACATGTTCAAACTCATTCATGAGAACAAGAACATCGACAGCCACCTAAAGAACAAAATCAAGATCAGACTTTTCTGCTGCCACATGATCAACAGGGTGTTCGATAGGACAGAGATGGATACTAATTTCTAGTACTATGCCAGATGGATCAAGAATAACGGGCTGGACGGGTCTGGGAAGTACGACTTTGCCAACTTCAAGAGATGGATACTGGTGGAGAACAAAGAGAATCTGGATAAGAATATTCATCTGCTGCACAAACTATTCTTCAGTAGATGATGTGATGATTCGTATATTTGCCGTCTAATTATTTACCTTAAGACGACATAACAGACATATTATTATAGTGACTTTGATATTAGATATTATTAAAGAAAGATGTCCAAACGCGAAACTTACGACTGGCTGGCGAAACTGCTGATCATTGGAGACTCAGGGGTGGGCAAAACCAACATCCTGCTTCGCTTCTGCGAAAACAACTTCCTTACCTCCCATCTCACAACCATAGGTAACCACACCATCGTTCAGGCATTGATTTCAAGATAAAAACCATCTAAATAGAAGGCCAGAAGATCAGGATGCAGATCTGGGACACGGCAGGACAGGAGAGGTTCAAGACAATCACCCAGACATACTATAAAGGTGCAATGGGAATCATCATGACCTACGCTGTCAACGACAGAGATTCATTCACTTCCCTGGAGAACTGGCTGAAGCAGATCAAGCTGCATGCGTCTGAGAACGTAATAAAGGTGCTGGTTGGAAATAAGTCTGATTGTACAGACAGGCAGGTGAGTATGGGTCGATGAAGGTGTGGTATCGAAGAGGGGAAGCAGGCAGCCGATACTTATGGAGTTACGTTCTTCTAAACCAGTGCCAAATAAGATAAGAATATCAAATAGACATTTTACTTCTTGGCGAAGGAGATCAAATAGAAGGTGCTGGACTTCTAGACTCAGGACAAAAAGAAGAAAGAGAGCTCAGACTTCTTGTCGAAGGATAGGTTCAAAGCAGAGGACAGTAAGAAACAATGCTGTTGATCTGTCTGAAATACATTTTATAAACAAACAAAAGTATATATCAGAAATATTATTTAAATTTAATAACAGAATTTTATTGTGATATGTTAATTTATACATTATAATTATACTGAATAAAAATACAGCAAAAATGATTCAATTATACTGTACCCTCTTCATCTTATTGATGATGTCCTGCTTGGTCATCGTGATATTGTGCCAGCTCTCATGAATATCTTCTGGCTTGGCACATATTTTCACATTCTCCACGAACATCAATAACGGTAGCTCCTCCCTTATTCCTGAATAACCCCATTATTACTTTTTCTCCTATTCTCTGCTGTTGTCATCTCTTGCACCTTCCTAATGTCCTCATCACTGACGGGCACATCTTGGTAGGTTGTTACACTTTTCGGATAGCTGAACTTGAAGGTGTAGATGTTCTTCTTAGATTTCTCTACGCTTTTATATTCGGACGGAGGGCGAGGTACGCTTCGATTGTCTTTGCTCTTGAAGATCATGGCGCTCTTAGGTCGCTTCAGAACGTAGTCTTTATTGCCGTCATAAAACGGAATAACATCCTCTTTGATTTTGCAGACCAGAAGCTTCTTACCAATCGTACTCTTGTTTTTTGCTTTCAAACCCCCAGCCTCTTTTACAGTAAACCCTTGGTACTTGATGTCTTTATCGAGATGTATCGTGTTCATGAGATATTACTTCATTTTTTTGGATGTGTGCTCTGGGTTCTGGGATGTTCTGGGTGTTCCTAAAGAAGACTGAAGCAGTCTGCCAAGCTTGTCTCTCTCTTGCTTGAAGGGAATAAATACTTTCTTGATGGTGTCTTCAGTCCTGCGAAACGACTGCGAGAAACGGTCTTGAACTTTGCCTGGTGGTTTCGTTCTCTTTGGCGAGGTTCAAGAACATTTACAATTAATTATATTTGAGAAAGGAGTTTTATTTTGAAGTTATAATTTAGGTGAGCATGAGATATGATATGTTTATAAATTCTTACATCATATTAATAAATGATGAGAGATAGCAGCGACTCAGAGGAGTAAGAGCAAGGGGATAGAGAGCTTCTCAACAGGAACTAGAGTTCGGGAGCCTTTGAGGTGATCGGTGACCTTCCCTAAGCAGCTTCTGTCCTACATGTCTCAACCATCAAGTTAAAATATAACCTTCTAATGAATCACTCAAGCCTAAGGTTCTTTCTCCAGCTGACTGGAAGACTCTACTGACTGTCAATAACTCATCCCACAGTATTAGCAATTATATGAGCATTATCAATTCTATTTGTAAAGGACTATCACCAAATGTGAAGGTTATTTACTGGGAGACTCTATGCGAGAAAAGTAGTATTTTACCAACGCTGAAACAATCCCACTCATATAACTAAAAGTACAACAAAACCATTCAAGAATGTATTGACAAGTTGAAAGAGAGGGTTAACGAAATATTCCCTGCCGAATAACTGAAATCGTATTTGGAAATGACAAGCGAATTACTCTATAATTACTATGCATAGGATCCAGAGGTGGGGTTCTGTAAGAGCATGGAGTATTTAGCCTTTGGGCTTGTTGTGGCTCTAAGGGAGAACAGCTCTGTGGAAACCGAACTACTGATGAATTCAGGTCACTATTTTTCTTGCATAATGAGAAAAAGGAAGCTCAGAGATATGTACTTTCCTGGGTTTCCAGGACTTTTCACAAAAATAAAATAGCTCGAAGATGAGGTTAAGGTATAAATCCCTGATGTCTACGAGAAGATCAACACACTCCAAAAAGAATGGCAGCACCTCTTCTTCAAACACTACCTCACTGTTTTCCTTCACAAAATCCCATACAAATCAGCCTTCACTAGAATCATCTAGCTCCTGCTTTTCTAGAGCTCAATCATGATTACTTATGTTCTTAAAAGAATATTGCAGGAAACTCGCGAATAATTGGTAACAATGAAGAAAGAGGATTTAGAATAGCATATCAAGAACGATCTATTTAACAACTACATCTCAAGGTACAAGTAAGAGCAGCTTCCAGAATGTCTCAATAATCTACTGATAAAAGTCGAAGATATCGGCAAATGATGGTATGCTCTTTGATATTCTCGTATATCCCGACTGATATATTTCATTATTATTTTAATTTGAAATGACATCACATTCTACCGTAAATTTAATATTGTGATCACAATTCCAACCTATCCAAAGATCCTATCCCTATTCTTCTAACCCCTTAACTCGATTTATCAAAATAAAACAAATAATGTATGGCTAGGTTACTGCCAGGCCTTGTAGGACCCGAGCAGACTTTGTTTGTGCAGAACTCAATCACAAAAGAATGACTTAAATAAACATCACGGTTGGTTGACCACCGAGTACTCCCTCAGCTTCTGGGCGTACATGCTGAACAGCTCAGGGGTTACGAATACGAATCGTAGTTGACCATTTCGAGAAAAGATACTTCCAGGGAGTTAATTTCGCTCTTGCTAATGCCCCCTATCTTGGCATAGTAGTTGTTCTTGAAGTAGAAATCGTCATAGAACTTCGCAGCCACCATAAATGTGACTAATAGAGTCCTGAGTCAAATCGCTCTTACCTGTGGATCGAGAACCTATTAGCATGAAGTCTGGGTTGCGTTCCTGCAGGCGATCGATGTAGATCAGGGTCATGATGTAGACAGAATCGGAGCAGTAGGAGTATTTCTCGATTCTTTTCAGGTACTCCTCAATGCTCACTGCCGGAGGGATGTTGCCGTGGAAGGCAGTGCGATCGAAGTTTTAGTCGGTAGGAGCGTTGCTAAGGAGCTCCTTGAGGGAGAGGGCCATGGCTCGAATGATGAGTTCTCGGTGGGGACCCTGCTTGTCCTTGGTTTCTTGCATCAATAAATTAAATAGGAAGTAACTCGAGGAGTTAATTACTAATAATATCTGATTGGGAAAACTGTATTATTAATAGACAACTATCGGTCGTAAATTTATTTTAGCAAAGGGATCTTATGAAGAATATTGGATCATGCTGATTTGTTATTGAGAAAATACCAATGATTAATTGTGTAATATGTACTATTAATTTTAAAACAGCTCCAATAAATGCAAATACAAATTTAAGAGGGAGAGCCCTAAACAATCTCTTTTCAAAGCAACACCGGTTTATTATTGATATCCCATTCTTCCTTATTTTATTTTGTATAATCGATGGACAAGAGCCTCGCCTACAAGAAAAGCCTGCGTGCCCACCGCCGCACCGCCTCCTCCAATCTTTAGGACCTCTGCTTCAAGCCCTAGCTCAGCGAACCACTCCTCTTCAAACCCAAATAGCTTCCCATTAAATAAAAGGACATTTCAAAAACTTAATCAGATCCCATCAAAATCTCCTTCTCACAGCAGGACGACCACGAGGTAGTCAAACTGATTAAAGCCTCTTCCGAGCTGGTTCTATAGAAGAGGGTGATCATGGATAGTTTCTAGGAGGAATAATAAAAAATAAATAAATCCCAGAGCTCTAACTTCCTGGTGGAGACGAGAGTCCGTTCCAGTTCTCGAAGGGAGAGAGAATGAGGCAGCAGGAGGTATATGAATATCAGGGACTTGATGGGAGATCGTTCAAAAAGAAGCCTAAGGTGGATAGGTCAGATGAGCTAAATAAGGAGTCGAAGAAGAAGCCTGTTTAGTTGAAGAAGAACCAAGTGAGTGGGATGATTCATAGTGAGTACTTTAACGGCCCTCAGCCTCCGAAAATTAGAATAGACAAGGGGATAAGGTTCGGGCAGAAAAAAGAGGCTTGATTATTGATCATCAGTTTTGATTCTGATTAACTTTGATTAATGAGGAATATAGTTATAATTACTATTCTCATATTTAATTTATTATTCTTTATAAAATAATAAAAATAAATTTAATTCGTATGATATTATAATATTCCCCAAAATATATTATTGAGTCATTAATATATAATCATTTAATGCGTCGAGCCCCTAAATCAGGAATCAGCCGCAACAGATTCGAGCTGTTTGTTGCATGTAAGGACACGCTGAGGAAGAGATCAGAGCCAAGGTGCTTGTTATCAGACTCAGATTCGCCAGAAAATCAGCGTCTCGGCCTTTGGATGAGAGCTACAACAAGGAGCTGCTGAACAAAGAGAACATTGTTGAGATGGCCACAATGACGTCTCTACCGCCAGAGTGGGTGGACAAGTACGAAGATTGCCAAGTTCTCATCGAGGAATGTGGACGAGATCAGGTTACAATGGGCTAACCAAGAGAAGCGAATCTCGTCTCTGTATGCGAAAAGGCTGAACACAATGAGCGAGAGCGAGTAGAGCTATCTGGACAGGCAGATCTTTGACAAAGCGCAGTAAGCGACCAAAAAGATCGCCCTCTGCTAGAAACAGCTCAAAGAGATCAAGAACGGCGTGGATGAGGACTCCCCAGACCGCCAGGTTTGCCACAACCTTGCCACCGCTTTGGCGGTGTAGATCCATGAGAAGACAAGGGAGGTGAGGGGGCAGCAGAGAGCCTATGTGGAGCAGAGGAAAAGGCTGGAGAGCTCAACAAAGGTATCGTTCCTTGACCTCGCTGTTGAGAAAACCCTGGGCGGAGAGATATACGAGGACGACTTGCAGCAGATGGAGATGTAGGACTTATAGATGAAAACCAGGAACAAAGAAATCCTGAAGCTTGTTGACACAATTAACTAGCTCTCCGAAATATACAAGTAGCTGGGGGAGTTCGTAGTGATACAAGGGACCCTTTTAGACAGGATCGATGTGAACCTGGATGAGGCGATCACTCACGTGAAGAAAGGCAAGGAGGAATTGGGAAAGGCTTTGTAGCACCAGAAGAGCCCGCTGGCCTGCCGGATAATCCTGGGGATGGTCGCAGTGCTGGTAATCCTGGGCATTGTGCTGATTGTGAAGCATGTCAGCTGACTGATAATTAACAACAAGCTTGATTTACAATCATAAAATACTTTGATGTAAGGCTTGCTCAATATTAATTGCCTGCTTATATTATGGCATTGCATTCGATTATCATTTATGTTGAGTATCTCCCGAAACTTCTTCCGTGTGTTCCGCTTCAGCATCCACAACTACAGCAAAACGCTCTAACCCTCGGCAAAACTTCGCATACATGGGAGGACACTTGTGGACGAATTCCACTACCTCAAATAGAAGCCGCTCACTAAACTGGAGCAATCCGAGAACAAAAACTACTAGAAACACGCTGCCAAGTGGCAAGAGGCAACGGAGAAGTACTGGAGCACCTACAACCAGAGAAGAGACCCAAGGGTCAGCTCCCCACCCGAGCTATCGGACAAATACTAGTACTTTACCAAAGCCAACTGGATCGAGGACAGAGAATACAACATCATATATCGAAGGCCCATCGGGGGCACGGACGAGCAGAAGCAGACGGTGCTGGACATAATGGCGATTCCCCAGGTGAAAAGGTATAGAAGGACGGTCGACTTGGTTAAAACAGCGCTGAACCCCTCGCATACTCTCCTGTGCTTCGGGTTGGATTTGCATAACAACTAGAACCTGCGCTTCTACATTAAGAACTTGGATACCAGCAGGGTGTACGAGGAGAAGTTCGAGGGGCAAGTGAAGAACGTGGAGTTCTGCGACGATGAGTCTTTGTACTACGTTGTGGAAGGAGGGGACAAGAGAGCCCACAAGCTGTACTACAAGAAATTGGGAGCGGAGCACGGGAAGTTGCTATTCTAGTAAAAAGACCCGGAGTATCATCTGGACTTCCAAAAGGCGAAGGATGGCACTTGCTTGATACTCAGAAGCAGCAATAGAACAACTGATGAGATCCACACCGTTAGAAAGGCGGGCGATGAGTTTGAGATCAAGAACATGCTGCCGAAGTAGTCGAAATCGAGAGGGTTCCTGAACAAATCGGGCAGAGTCTACCTGTGGACGGACAAAGACTCGTATGACTACAAGATCAAAGTGTTCGACGAGGAGAAGCAGGACTTTGCAGACTTTTATGAGCCTGAGCAGGGGGTGACGATCACCTAGGTAGATATGTTCGAGGGCTATATTGTTTTGTATCTGAGGAAGCACTCGAGGTCGACTCTGAGGGTGATCGACACCAGCACCAAAGATGCGCACGACATCAACCTGGACGAAGAGGTTTGCATGATCACCCCAGGCCTCAACGAAGCATACAAGACCAAGAAGTTTGTTTTCTTCGTGAACACCCCGTTCATCTACAACTAATCGTACTCCTACGACATTACCGAGAGAAAGCTGGCCAAACTGTCCAACTTCTAGCTGACAGGGCCCAAATTCGACCGCAACAAGTACAAGACCTCCGTTGTGTTTGCTCCCTCGTAAACGGGTGACTTGATCCCCGTCTCCATCATCGAAAAAAAGGACAGAGTTGGACCTTCTAAACTGCTGCTAAAAGTTTACGGCTTCTACGGACTAGAAAACGAAGTGCAATTTGGCAATGTGTACTTGAGCGCCCTGGAGAACGATTGGGTGATAGCCTATGCGCATGTGAGGGGAGGAAACTAGCTGGGCAACAGATGGTGGAGGAGCGCTATTCTCGAGAACAAGCCCAGGGCTTGGAAGGATCTAAAGGAGTGCGTGGGGTACCTGTTTGCCCATTAGTACACCCACCCCAGTCTGTTGGTGCTGAGTGGGAGCTCGGCAGGAGCCATTACTGTTTGGAACGCCATAAACCACAGCCCTTATCTCTACAAGGCTGCCATCTTGTCTTTCCCGTTCTTGGATGTGCTGAACAGCTTGCTCGACATCAATTTGGCCCTCACAGGGACAGATTACAGCTAGTTCGGCAACCCTAATTAGTCCCTCAAAGCATTCAACACGATATAGAGTTACTGCCCTTACCAGACCATAAGGTCTCAAGAATACCCAGCCATTTTCATCGAGGCCGGGAAGAACGACTACAGGTGCCCCCTTTACCAAACGCTGAAATTCGTCCAGAGGTTCAGGGAAAGAGCCAAAGTGCCAACGAAAATAGAATAGGTTGGAGACAAGGGGCTTATGGTGTCGATTCACTAAGAGGCAAGCCACACAGGGGATGCTGATGGGAAACAGCGAGCGAGAAACGAGTGCGAGATATTCGGATGCCTGGACTACATACTGCTCGAAGCAAATAGGGATCTGACATACAAATGATACTGTGTATTTGAGCTAACTGAAATTATCTTACAGGTAGGAATTACCATTGCTGGCCGACCCTATCAATGCTTCTGCTTATTTCGTTTATAAACTGATAGTAGCAATGAACAAATCCCTCTTGGCCGTCCTCGTTGCCCTCTTCGTCATGAGCGCCACCGCCCACTCCCTCGACGAGGTGAAGAAGGCCTTCCTGAACGACAAGTGCATTGCTGATGAGCTCACCATCGTCAAGCCCCAGATCGAAGCCAAGGTGGCCCAACTCAAGCTGGTAACTCCCCCCTTACCCAGAACAAGGAGGACGTGGCTGCCAAGGCCGAGCTGATCTCTCTGGTCAGGCGAACTCCAGGGAAAGTTCAGAGTCATCCGGAACCATCAACAGGATCACAGCCCCAGCTGGGAGACGCCGTCGAAGCCGCTGGAATCTCCTTCCTGTTGGCCTCCAACTGCTTCCACAAGGACGTCGGAATCGTGTTCTTAGTCGCCGATGAGATCGTCCAGGACCCATCCTCGATCACCAACGACCTCGTCCTCGCCATCTTCATTGGCATCCTCGGCTACCAGGGATACAAGGACTGCTCCCAGTTCATTAACTTCATCCTCTGATGACACATATCCGACGAACATTGCCCATACCACTTACTATATGAGTCGTCTATATCGACTCTCCAACATTAATATTAGATGTTAATTTAATTGTCTTGATGGGCCGGATTGTTGAAGTTGGCTATTTATTTACTGTTTCGCTAAATTGCATTATAAAATAGAGCACAATGAGTGAAGAACAACCCAAGCCATCTGCTGCAGAATAGACTCCCGCTATTGCCATGTCTGATGTGCTGTAGGTCATCGTCATCGAATAATAGCAGGTCCCTCAAGAGCCGAGACAGCCTCCCCCGGTAAATCGAGCCAGAATCATGAATCTCTTCGTCATCGTAGTCAGGCCCCGAACTGAACAAGGTCACAAGCGATCCCTTCAAGATCGTCCCAGTCAAGAGCCAGCAGCAATAAAAGCAGAGGGAGATCAGGAAGTGCTTCAACAAGACATGCAAGAACAGGAGGGCAGGGATGTATCGAAAGTGCTCAACCCTTGCGGCCCCTTGGAGTATCTGTGCGGGCCGTGCATGGAGAGGCTGAAGGTCGGCGACTATTGCTACTACTGCTATCAGATATATTTCGAGGAGAACGACGGGACCGACTGGATCATGTGCGACAAGTGCCAGAAGTGGGTGCACTTCGACTGCGAGGAGAAGCTGGGCGACCAGTTCATCAAGGCGAAGATGCTCGAGAACACCGACCTGAATTACTATTGCCCCAAGTGCAAGCCGCTCAAACAGGTGGCGTCCAAGAAGGGGTCGATGACCCATAAAAGAACCCAAGCAGATTAGAGAGCCGAAAGACTCGAAGTAGTCGAAAGAGCCAAAATAGTTCAAATAGCCCAAGGAGCCAAAGGAAGCCAGGTAGACCAAGCCATACAAGGACAGCAACAAGTTTGTCAAGAGGAACGACTGCATACCAAACGGGTACGGGTTTTACTGGAAGCTGAAGCCAGAAGAGATCCAGTCTGACTTGGAGAAGCTGAGGAAGGGGTGCAGCTGAACCGTCTTAACAAATCAGCAATAGTGACGAGATAATGCCAATTAAACTATTCCTCAGTAATTAGTTTGCACATTAATAAAATACATTAAATAATCAATCAACTATCAATAACAGCCAGTCAAATATTGTTAATAATCCATCTAATATTAAATAAGTGAGATCAATGATGCATGCAATAGCCAAAAATTGAATGTTTATTGTTATCAGTCCATCAGTTCGGCCAGTTCCTCTGGGGCGTGGGAGCGCTTTACCCTTGTCGTTCTTAGCCTTCTGGAGGGTCTCGTCCACAATGAAGCACATCAAGAGGGTGTCCATTCCCAGGTCGTAGACGGTCATGAACACAACTGCGATTGCGTAAGAGTACACGAACACGAGCTGAATTAATCCACACTTACAATCAGGAACAGGAGAGGAGAGAGCACCTTCGCGTACGTGGTGTATGTGATGGAAGGCTACACAGCCCCCGTGGTTCCGGCAGCAATCAGGAGCTTCCCGATGAACATGATCACTGCGCCTATCCCGTTGACCACAGCGAACCTCATCGGGTTGGACCAGGCAATCTCGAACCCCTCTTTGGCTGAGGCACAGAAGTTGTCCCCCTTCAAGGCGATCAGGATGTAGGCGTTTTTGTTGATAAATTGGACGATCCTCTCAAGGCAGGCGAGGCAGCATCGAGTGCAGGTGGTGACGTACTCCACGATTCTGTTGTTCCCGGCTCCTGAGTTGTCGAGCTGCTTCCTCACAATTTCGAAGGCGAATTGAATAAACTGAACGACGGCAAGCAGGAAAGAGCCAAAGGCAAGAGACCCCAGGTGGTACCTGAGTGACCGCCAGAAGCTCCTCAAAACTGGGAGGTGCAAATCGTGGCCGGGGCCGTGAGAGTAGTACCACATGCAGCAAGCCGAGGCGATCACAAAGGTAGTGACGCCTTGGAGGAGCGCATTTGACCAGAGGGTGGCGAACACGAAGTAGTAGAATCTGACCAGGGACAGTCTTGTAGTCTGCGATGGAGGTGAACACGTCGCCATTTGCTATGAACGAGGCCGCGCTGACCAGCCAGATCATGCAGACGCAGCAGACCACCCAGAGGGCCACGGTGGCAATGGCCATGATGATGGGCACAAACATGACCGAGCAGACTTCGAGTAAGAATGCCCCAGCGCATTTGCAGACGGCCACGGCTAGCCTGATCCTGCCGCAGCAGCAGAGGGTGATCAACAAGAACAGCCCCGCTCCAGCCCAGCACGCGTATCCATAGTACTTGTAATATTGGGTGTCTCCATTGATGGTGGGGATCGCGATTCCGAAGACGGACACGTTGGTGGCTCCGAACAGTCCCCCACTGTAGGCCAAGATGAAGCCTAGCCCGGTAATGGCGGCGATGGTGCCCAAGATACAGAGCCACACCACACAGCCCGTGAAGCACCTCATCAGGAAGATGACGATGTAAGAGACGATGATGGCAGCGCCGAAGCCTCCCAGCAAAATCTGCCAGTTCTGAATCAGATGGTCATTACATTCTTGATGTCGTTGATAAAGTTGGAGAGGTAGCCAGACGACAGCATGTTGGTCATGACCGTGCTGAACTCGTTCAACGTTTGGCCGTCGAAGTAGCCGATCGAGGCGACGGTCGGGAAGCAGACCCTGCTCGACACTGGGGTGCTGGCATACCCGTAATGGTCACGCCAGACACGGTATTGGCAGTGGCCGAGGTGCCGTCCTCACTCAGGGTGTAGTCGTAGTTGCAGTCGGTGACCTGAGAGTTGGTGTAGCAGCCGAGGGAAGAAAGGGTGCCGCTGGTGTAGCTGGGGCATTCCGCAACACCCTGAGTTACCCGAATAGTTACACTCTCTTGGCCGTGTCGATGGCGGTGGGGTTGTAGAAGTAAAGGTAGGGGTGGTTGGCGGTGGCTCCGATTCCGCAGAATGTTGTTATCGACGTCCGTCCCCCTGTAGATCAAGCTCGGGTTCCCCTTCGTGTATCTTTGTAGAATGGAGCAGTAGACCATGGCGCCGATGTTGATGACGAAGAGGATGAAGCAGAATATGTCCCTGCACCTCCCTGTTCTCGATGGGCCCGTTCTCCAAGTCGTTGAGCTTGCCTTGGTCGAGTTCTTTGGCCTTTTCTTCTGACATAAATAATTATTAATCCTTAAAATACTTGTTCGACTTTAGAAATTTAAATTGTTCCAGAATATTATTAGATTTATCATACTTTTAATAAATGATATGAGAAAGATAAAGTTCTATGTTTTAATTTGTTTGTTTGATGAGCAAAACTTTTATATTTGATCTTGAATTTATGCCAAGAAGATAGTTTGCTTCTATCAATTTTCAATGATTAAAATCAAAAGTATTAATTCTCGTTTGCAGAAGAGCAATAGTGAAAATGCTCAACATCAGAGTATAATTACAAATAAGAAAGAAATAATTTGTAAAATAGCATAGCCATTTTCTTCTAAAATTACAACAAAAATTATTATGAATATGAGCCTTAAATTCAAACAAAGCCACAATTTCAGACAGTCAACCCTCACATTAAAAAAGCTGTTTTTGAAAGATTCTTAAAAATACGAAATGAAAAATACATTTTAAACATCTTGACTATAAACAAACAGCAAAAGTACTTTCAGTCTATTAAAGCAACACGATCATAACGATTGAACCCAAATTATTTTGAGCCTCAGTTACATGTATATCTTTCCTGATCAGAAAACTATAAATTTTGGTCTCTTTAATTTAGTGGAACATTAATAACATATCCTCACAATGTTTCTACCAAAAACATGGAATACAGATACCTTGGAAACACTGGGCTCAAAATCTCAGCTATTGGCTTCGGGAATATGGTGAACGCCAGTGAGCAGCGAGCTGAGATCGATGAAGGGCTGATCTTCAAATGCCTCGAAAACGGCATCAACTTCTTTGACACTGCCGAAAGATACAATGATGGTATTTTGATTATTATGTCAGGATAATCAGAGAGAGCTTTGGGAAGAGCTTTGAAGAAAAGTAAGGTCGATAGGCAAGATGTTGGATTTCGACTAAGTTTTTCCATATTGGAACCAATGTCAATACGACTGCTAATCTCAACAGGAAACATGTTGTTGAGAGCTTGACGCATCCTTGGGTAGGCTAGGGTTTGGATTATGTTGATGTTAGCTTTGCCTCCGGCTACTCCTTCTGATCCGAAGACTCCAATGGAAGAAATTTGCGGGGTTTAATAGAGCTATTGAGGATGGCAAAGCTTTCTATTGGGCAACAAGCAACTGGAGTGCCGAAAATATTTATGAAGCTTTCGAAATTTGTGACAGGTTGGGGCTTCATCGAGTCCAAATCGCTGATCAGCTTCAATATAACATGTTGGTCAGGAAAGATTTTGAGGTTGAGTTCTAAACCCTTTTCGATAGCACAAATACGGATCAACAGTTTGGAGTCCGCTTGCTGGAGGGTTCTTGACAGGAAAATATCTTGGATGGTCTGATTCCTGATGGTTCAAGGTGATGAAATCTAATTTAGACTTCCATAGTCCAGGATGGCTTGACAGCTGATCTGTATAAAAAGTTTATTCTATGCTCCTCACAACAATACTAAAACTATCGAGGCATTGAGAGAGCTTCAGGCGGTTAGCCAAGATCTCGGAGGTAATCTTGCGCAGCTGGCGTTGGCTTGGGTATCTGAGAAACCCTAATGTATCTACCGCCATCACAGGTGCAAGCAAGCCTGAACAGATTGACGATGCAGTAGGAAGTCTTGAATCCTCAAAAGATGGACTCCAGAGCTTGATATGAAGATCAACAAGATATTGGATACGACTCCTACTCCCAAGTTCGATTGGAACACTTCTCGGCTGGGACGCCAAGAAGGCAGGCAGAAAAGTGATGGGATAATCAGAATGAGTAAGTATCTTCGTCTTAATTGATTTTTTATCAAATAAATATAGAATTATTTAATATTAAAATTTCAATTTTATTGAAAAATAAATATTATTGGGGTTGGGGTTGGGGTTGGGGTTGGGGTTGGGGTTGGGGTTGGGGTTGGGGTTGGGGTTGGGGTTGGGGTTGGGGTTGGGAGGTGCTGTTCGGATTCTATCGTGTTTCCCTATTAACCTT
>JASGJG010000024.1:0-210131 GCA_049840835.1 Armatimonas sp.
GTGTTATGCATCTGGTAGGACAGTTACGTATTGCTAAGGTTAATAGGGAAACACAATAATCCAAACAACACTAGGCTTTTGTCGTTTTGCAGAGTGGCTAAATTCGTTGACAGCGCGCTGAATCAGGCTGCGGCAGAGTGACTGAGTTCCTGTGTGAGTGAAGTAGTCGGTATACATATCTAAGAAAGCTGCCAGATAGTCCAACTTGCCCTCGACACCGTCTACATATTGACTCAGGCGTTCTACAATCGCATTGGGAGTCAGTGAGTGACTGCTTACGAAGTCCGTGATCCAACCTGAGGTAGCCCCAAATGTCTGACCCATGAAGCCCAATTTGGAAAGCGTATCGGCGCCAGGAATCATGCTCTGAATTGCCTGGAAGGTCTGATTGCCTTCCAGCGCTGTGGGGGTCAGACCGTTCAGCGTGCTACTGACCTTATCTAAGAATCCATCGCCCAGAGGCAGCATGCCATCGAAGCAGACCAGCGCCGCCATGCGAATGGTTCTCTTTTTCATAGGCGTTCAATGCTGCCACAAAGTCACCGATAGAGTCTCCCGGCAGGCCATTGATGTAGCAAAACGCGGCCAGTTCCGCCACGATCTTCACGGTGAGGTCCACAGTCTGAGTGGTCTCTTCACTGGGAGTCAGCTTCGCAATGAACTTCAGAAGCGAGAACCGCTCGCCCAGCATGTGCCCAGCTGCAGCCATTCCCAGCTTCTTATCTGTGGCATCTACTGCCTGGTAGATCCAGAGGCCGCGCTGATAGCCCTGTGACGTATCATTAAAGAGCGTTTCAGCACGTTCTTTAACCTGCAGGAGCAGATCGGCATCGGTCTCGCCGGTATAGGCTTGCAGCATGTTATCGAAGCCCACTACGTTTTCCCACTGGCCGGGAGCTACCCAGTCTAACGCACGCAGGGCGGAAATGGTAACACCGCTGGTGGGCAGGGCATCGGCATAGCTAATGATAGAATCCATGTTTTTCTCCTGTTCTACTTCAGTTCGGCAAGTCCGGAGAGGTTTGCGGAGCCGAGCGCACCCTCGGCGTTTGCGGAGCCACGTACCATGACCTGGTAGCGGTCGCCTACCAATATCCCCACTCCCTGGCTGCCTTGCTTCACAGCAGGATAACCAGCGACGGTTTCGGTAGACGATTTATACTTGTCACGCGCAGATGGGTTACTGGCAAGGTCGGTAATCGCCAGAGTGCCACCGCCTTTGAGGTTCGCCATAGAGAAGCCTGCCTTCTCCTGGGTGTAGGTCACGCCCTGCGGGAAGAACTTGTTCAGCGCAGAACCATTGACTGGCTTAGCTGGGAGAGTGGTACTGCCTACAGCAGGGCTATTTGCTGCGGGGTGTGACGTGTTTCCCCCCACCCTGTCCCGCACGTGGGTCGGGCGGCATCTCTGGCATGCCTGCAGGCGCCCGCATGGCGGGCGGATTCCCTGGCGGCGCGGGTGGCGGTTCGGCTGGGCGCATGCAGCCTAAGCAGCCAGACAGAATCGGAAATAGCGCCAGTGGAAGAGCAAGCAGGAGGCGTTTCATAGTTCGGTTTTCTCCGGAGTAAATCAGAACCCTCCCAATAGACTTCGCCGCCTCTTATATGTTCCTTTGCTCTGAAATAATGCGCGAAGACAGGCTATCCTTCACCACCTGAAATAGCGGTCCGAAGTCCACAGCAGCAAAGTCTGTAGTGTCGATTTCGATAAGTTCATCCCCCTGCTCTAAAGCCAGAGGCTTATCCTCCGAATGAAGCCGCAGTAATTCTCTCCCAAATCCCCGGGGTAAACCCAGCTCACCATTGCCTAGCTCCCGTCTCCAGGCACCATGACCGGGGTGCCTGTCCGTCTGCTCACGGACTGCGAAGCGAGACAGAATTGCAGCTTCCCGCTCAGTATCTGTCTGCCCAAGCCCCACACTGCGTAGATGTGCCTGAACAATCCGAATGGGGTAATGTTGCCGAATCTCTGAAAGGCGCGGCGAGAATAGCCGGCTATCGAAATTTGCCTCAAATACAGCATCTGTGCCGCTTTTAGCGCACTGCGTGAGCGCAACTTCCAGGCAGGCGATACTGAAACGCCCCAATTGCTGTGAGAGGCTTTTGTCTATCTCACCCAGATTCGGCAGAGCGATATCAAACATCGCTTCTTTGAATCCGTCTTTATGGAACAGAGGCAGACCGAAATGCTCGGCGAGAGCAAGAGCCAGCGTTGTCTTGCCGGAGCAAGTGGGCCCTGTAACGATCACAATAAGCGGGGGAGCGGCCAACTTCTATACTTTCCCAACAGGAACAAAGCCTAATTTAATCGCCAGTGCCGCAGATGCCAGGTTCTCTTCTTCGCAGGAGTATTCTGGTGTGAGACCATGCTCCAGACAGTGTTCAAGGAAGGCAGCGCATACCAGTGTTGCGAGTCCCTGCCCCTGGAATCGAGCTCGTGTCGATACTTGAATCGCAGCAATCTTCTCTTTACTCCCCTGTCCGTTCCCCATCATCGGGCACATGCGACAGTTAGCAGCGATAAAGGGAGGGTTCTCTCCCTCCCATTCGGCAACGAAACCAAATCCCTGCTCCAGGAAATCCGGAATGCTACCCCATACCCGATCGAACCAGGGCCCTATCCCTCCCGCAATAAGAGCCGATTGTAACCGCTCGGCAATGTCGGCATCGATACGACGAATAACGAAACCATCCGGAACACGCTCGCGCCAGTCTAATGGAGGACGTTCCGGCGAGGGGCGGTAGTCAAAAATAATTCGCACCGTGTTACCCCCCGTCGCTGGTGAAGCGGAACTCTTCCCAATAGACCTCGCCCGCTTCTATGAGCTCACGCAGATGCTGCTGGCGTTTGGAAAGCCGTGCCCTATTTGTTTTGAACTCCACAAATACAATTCTATCTTCTTCGAATTGAACGCCATCTATTGGTGATCCAAGGAAGCGAAACTGTTGTGGATCATAGGGATAGGCTTCCATGAGAGGAAACCATTGTTCCGTGATCTGCCCATAGGTGGTAGAGAGCGAACGATTTTGAAAATCCAGCGAATCCAGCCTGTTTGCAAGCGAACGGCAGCGCCAGAGAGCCGCCATTAGCATTAAAAACAGTATTACCACAAGCGCAGCGAGTGCAAGAATTAGATTGTTCATTTGTATTAATGCTTCTAAAGTTCTATTGTAGGTGGATTTCTTATGGAAATCGGGGTAATATCGGTTCTATGGCACGTAAAGCAACCACTGCGGCACCCGCCGCCACCGGGGACAAACCCGTTGTTCGTCGTCGCCGCCGCACGGTTAACCATGCGGCGCAGACGCCTGCGCTCATCAATGCATTGATGAAGGGTGCAGGCCGCCCCATTACCCCTGCCGAGGCTGTTACTCTCGTAAACTGGGCACGTGGTGTGCATGAAGAGCGTATCGCGCTCACCAAACTGAAGCCGCGTTCACGCACCATGAAGCCGGAAGCGCTCGCTGCTCGCCGCGCAGAGCATGAAGTTAACCAGGCGCTTCTTGATGGCGTTATCTCCGGCACTCTCGCCGTCGGTATCGCAGAAGATGGCTCTCTCACCTTCCAGGCAGCATAGTTACTGCCTTATAGTGGTAGGAAACAATCAAATCGCCGGGGCTTATGCCCCGGCGATTCGTTTCACTTTAGCCCCTTCTGGGGTATCGGCTATCTCCCAGCCCTGGGAGGCAAGCTCGGTCCGAATCGCGTCTGCCCGTGCAAAGTCGCGACTCTTACGCGCTTCCTGTCGATCTTCTAGCAGTTTCAGGATGCTCTCGGGTACCTCTACCGCCTCTTCTTCTTTCAGAACGGCATTTTTTTCGAAGTCTAACCCCAAAACGGCATCGAACTCGCGCCAGAGCTTCGGAGAGCCAAACCGGTGTAGCGCACCTACCGCGCGCGGCACGTTCAGATCATCGGTCAGGTATTCCAGCACCTCGGCACGAGCTTCGGCATAGGCAGTACCATCCGCGAGCGGCTCCTCATCTACACGGGCAACGCGCTCGTACAGACGCTTCAGGCTGGCCGCCGCAGTATCCAGTGATGGCGCGTGCCCCTTATTGCTCCCATCCGCTTCCCATTCCCAGGCCAGCTCCAGCTCCGATCGGTAATGCGCCTGAAGGCACAAATATCGGTAGGCAATGGGGTCGTATCCGGAATCGATCAGCGCCTGCACGCTGAGGAAGTTTCCTGACGATTTGCTCATCTTGGCATGTGCGCCCATGGTCAGAAACGCGGTATGCATCCAGTAGTTCGCGAAGACCTTGCCCGTGGCGCACTCACTCTGCGCGATTTCATTGGTGTGATGCACCGGGATATGGTCGTTGCCGCCGCAGTGGATATCGAAGGTCTCCCCTAAGTAGGCGATGCTCATAGCGGAGCACTCGATATGCCAGCCGGGATACCCCACTCCCCACGGCGATTCCCACTTCATCACATGGTTGGGCTTATTGGAAAACCAGAGAATGAAGTCCGCGTTGTTACGCTTATTGGGGTCTACATTCACATCCTCGCGCATCGTCTTTTGCTCATCCAACCGGGTGCGGGCGAGCTTACCATAGTCCGGCACTTTCGAGGTATCGAAGTACAACCCCTCAGATGTCTGGTAGGTAAAGCCCTTAGCTTCCAGGCGCTGGTTGAGATCAATCATCTGCTGCACATGCTCAGTGGCGCGCGGCAGAATATCCGGGCGATGAATCCCCAGTCGGTCCATGTCTAAGAGAAAATGTTCTTCGTACTTGCGGGCAATGGTGTACGGGTCGGATTTCTCACGCTGGACAGCATCTTCGAACTTATCGCGCCCCTCATCACCATCCGAGGTCTGGTGGCCTACATCTGTGATGTTCATGACCCAATTGACCTCAAACCCGGCGAATCGGAACATACGCACAAGCAGATCCTCGAACAGGAATGTGCGTAGGTTACCGATATGGGCGAAGTTGTAGACAGTGGGTCCGCAGGTGTAGATGCCGACTTTACCGGGAGTGATGGGCGTGAAGAGTTCTTTGGAGCGACTGAACGTGTTGTAGAGCGTTATGGGCATGATGATTCCGCATAATAAAAAAGACCCGGCGCAGGAGTCCGGGGCTTTACCGAAGGAGCATAGCAGGCGACGCAACAGGGAGTCACCGGACGAGGTGGCTTCAGGCGCGACAACAGCTCCGCAGGTTCATTTCTCTATATTGTATCGCACGGCTATTTTTCGGTGCTAATCCTTCCCAATTGCGCGGCGATAGAAGAGAATCTGCTGCGCCCAGCCTGCTTTCTCACCAAATCGGGCGTGAAAGGCATCTACCACGCTCTGATAGTTCGCCGGAGTGAGTGACTTGCCTTTTAGCTCTGGCGTATAGAGTGCGCAGGAAATCTGCCAGATATGGGTGTCCACGGGCACGGCACTATCTGCATCCAGTGAAAAGAGCGCAATACAATCGGCAATCTTGCGCCCAATACCATTGTGAGCCGTTAGTACGGTCTGAATCTCCTCTAACGGCTTGCCGCGCAGAGTAGTCAGAGTATCCTCCGGCTGGGCTCCAAGGGCTTTTGCGGCAGCCTCTACTCGTGGAGCGCGGAAGCCAAGGCCACGGGCACGCAATGTAGCTTCGGAGAGCTGTGCAATAGTGGTGGCGGGTGGAAACGGACCTCCTGGTGGAGCGAAAGCAGCAATCATCTGCCCAATGCGGGGGATATTGGCATTGGCAGCGCAGAGAAACGAGAAGAAACACCCATGCGGATCCTGGCGTAGTATTCGCACGCCGCTCTGCAGCGCCCAAGCTTCGGCGAAAGCAGGGTCAACTTTCACCCAGGTTTCGGCGTGAGCTGCTAGGTCTATGTCGTCCAGCCGCAGAAAGTCACGCACGACTGCTTCGGAGAGGCCTTCCCAATAGAGAGTGAGGTCGTTTTGTTGAAGCCGCAGGAACTTAGAGCCGTGCCAGCCGCTCCAGATGCCTTCGGAATCTTGATTCCAGCGGAATATTTGCCCGCTGGCAAGAGTGGCGTCTAAATCAAGTTCGCTGGAGTGGGAGAGGGTCAGAGTGCCGGAGGCCATATATTCTAGTGTACCCCCGTAGGATTGTCGGTTGCTCTGAGGCAGTTGTAAAGGGCTTGCACCGTAAAAATAATGGAGATTTAATCCTCAGACTCTTGTACCTGCTGGGATTACCAGGGTAAAATCCTCGCGTCTTAGCAGAGTGTCTCACCGGAGTGGCGACTTTGCATGGCACATGGTCGTAGGCAGGACACAGGGAGAAAAATAACAATCATGGTCATCGGTCGAGGCACATCGCGCTTTGCGTTTCTAGCGGCCATCAGCCTGGCTGCGCTTTCTGCAGCTCTTGGCGCCCCTATTACCTCCGGTAACTTTGTACTTAGCCGCGTGTCCAGCTCTGCGGCATTGAATGGCAATGCCACTGCCGTTTTCTTAGATGAGTACACTCCTGGGGGCACCCTGGTTCAGAGTATAGCTGTTCCTACCGCTGCGGTTGGCGCCAATTTCGCCCTGACCATGTCTGGCTCCGCAACCTCAGAAGGTGGATTGACCATCTCTCCCGATGGGCGCTACATTACGTTCGGGGGCTACAACGCAGCAGTTGGGACGGCAGGTATTGCCACCACAACCACGGCAAATTTTAGCCGAGTTGTGGGCCGTCTCGACTTGTCCACAGGCTTAGTCGATACAACCACCGCTTTCACAGACGCTTTCAGCGGAGGCAATATTCGCTCTGCGGTTACCGATGGTACAAATGTCTGGGCTGTGGGTAGCAATACCGGCGTACGTGCCACCACTTTTGGTACTGCAGGAACATCGACCTCTATCTCGACCACGCTTACCAATATGCGCCGTATCGAGATATTTAACGGTCAGCTTTATGTATCTTCGGCATCCGGCCTTTTCCAGGGCGTTAGCGCTGTAGGCACGGGAACTCCCACTACGACCGGACAGACGACAACCTTACTCTCTGGCTTCCCAACAGCCTCAGGTCCTAGCCCCTACGATTTCTGGTTTGCGGACGCAAATACGGTCTACGTAGCGGATGACCGAACCAGCGCCTTAGGTGGTATCCAGAAATGGACCCAGAGCGGTGGTACCTGGAGCCTGGCTTACACCATGAACACGGGCCTTACGTCTAACGCATTACGTGGACTGACAGGAACTGTTACAGGCGGCATCGCCAGTCTCTATGCAACCTCGGGGGATAATAAATTCGTCACGGTCGCGGATAATGGGGCAACGTCGGCCTTCTTAACTCTGGTCACAGGAGCCAGTAACAATGCCTTCCGTGGTGTTGAGTTTGCCATCGGCGCCGCGATTCCCGAGCCCGGCACTTTCGCTCTACTCGGTCTGGCAGCTCTGCCCGGTGTAGCACTGCTTCGCCGCCGCAAGTAGGATTTTTACTCTCTCATAGTGAACGGGGTTGGCATGAGTGCCGACCCCGTTTTGTTTCGCCCTCTCACTCCCAGTGAGCTTGCCGCCTACCATGGCGAGGGGTACGTGCTGCTAAAGGGCCTTCTCTCCCCAGAAACGACACAGGCAATCTACGCCGATGTGATGCACATTATGGACACCATCGGATTAGGCACCACGGCGCTAAAGCAAACCAGTGAGTATCTGGCGGAGACTGCCCTGGATAGCTTTGTCAACTCTGAAGGGCTACGGCAATTTGCGGGCGCTCTTATGAACGGCGAGGCTCAGCTTTACCTGCCCTTTACGGCAGTAAAGTCCCCGTCTGGCGGAGGCGCCTTCCACTACCACCAGGATAATCAGTACACCAAGTTCAACGGGCCTGGCATCAATCTATGGGCGGCACTGGTACCTATGTCGGAGGAGAATGGCTGCCTGTATTTCGTGCCGCACAGCCACTACCTGGGAACGCTGCCCAGCGTGAAAGATGCGGCAGGCAAGGTGCATGACTCCGGTATCGAGCCACTCCACGCGGTACCACTCCCCATGAAACCGGGTGATGTCGTGGCGTTTTCCCGCCTCACCGTACATGGCTCTGGACGAAACACGAGCACTACCCCACGCACCGCCTATGCCGTGCAGTACGCCCGCGCGGACATCTCCTATACCCGTGATCATGGCACTACCTGGCAGAGCGTCGCTGAAAACGGTCCCGGCTGGCGTACCAGCCCTGTAGAAGCCCTCACCGTACCCGAATCTCGGGACGGGCACTAATCAATTCGATATTTATTTACGAGTGACTGGAAGTCACTCGAGCTCCCGCATTTGTGGGCTAAACTTCCGATGACGGCTGGGGATTCAGATTGAGCGAAACAGGCGGCAGCATATTCTGCCCCACATAGTGTAGCCAGCGCTCCACCTTCTCAATTCCCTCCCATTCCGTTTCCGCCTGTACCTGAAGCAGTAGTAATTCGGGCGAGCGCACCTGACAAGAGATACCCGCTGGCGGTCGTGCGCTCTGAATAGTACGCGCCCAATCGTGATCGCGCCCGGTTGGCACGCCGATTACCATTGCAAATTCCTGATAGTCCATGATTATCTGAATACTCTCCTTGAGGAACGCCTCGTTGTTTTGGCGCAGTGTAACCCATTTGCAGGCATTTGAGCCAGCCACAGCACACCCAGACATGAAAGTCTGGGTCTTAGGGCTTTGCCACAAAGCCGCTCCGCGACATAACAACCTCAAATTAGGTCCGCAGGACATTGTGGGGCGTAGCCCCTGAGCCACAGGCGTTTATGCCTGTGGGAGATATGTACGTTTGCCACGATACAATTTTCCGGCATGTCGCTGATAACGATTAGCAATGTAGGCAAAGACTACGGTCCCCATACGGTTCTCGAATCCATTACTGCTGCTGTGGCACGGGGTGAGAAGATCGGGATTGTGGGCAAGAATGGTGGCGGTAAGTCCACGCTGCTCAAGTGTATCCTGGGGCTAGAGACGCCAGATAGAGGCTCAGTGCGGGTGGCACGTGGGGTTCATATCGGCTATCTGGCACAGTCCAGCCAGGCTGACCCGACTCGCACAGTCCGTGAGGAAGCGCTGACCGCTCTAGGGGCAGTGTCAGAAGCCGAAGAGAGCCTGAGAGATGCTGAGGCGGCTCTGGCAAGTGCGCCAGACGATGCAGATCTATTAGATGCCTATGGGGCAGCACGGGATCGCTTTGACTTCCTGGGCGGCGATACCGCCAGTGACTCCCTGTTGGCCTCGCTGAGCGCCATGGGTTTCTCAGATGCCGATATGGAGAAGCCTGTGGGTGTGCTCTCCGGCGGCGAGCAGACCCGGCTTGCTATGGCAAAGCTGCTGGCGACTGCACCTGATGTATTAGCTCTAGATGAACCGACAAACCACCTGGACATTCGCGCAGTAGAGTGGCTGGAAGGGTTTCTGACCCGCTTTCCGGGCGCTGTGCTCCTGGTCTCCCATGACCGCCGGTTCTTGGAGAATGTAGTCAAGACCGTGTGGGATGTAGAGGACCATAGCCTAACCCACTACACGGGCGGATTCAATGCATATCGGGAGAAGCGAGCTGCGCAGCGAGCCAGGCAATTAGAGGACTACCAGCGCCAGCAGGCGGAGATTGCCCGCACCGAGGAGTATATTCGCCGCAATATCGCCGGTCAGAACACCCGAAACGCCCAGGGACGCCGAAAACAGCTCGCCCGTGTGGAGCGGATTGAGCGACCTGCAGAAGAGATGCAGGGTATCAAAACTAAGATAGCTTCCTCGGGGCGGAGCGGATTGGATGTCGTAGTAGCGGAGCGCGCTAGCAAAGCCTACGGCGACAAGAAAATCTTAGACAATGTTAGCTTCACTCTGCATAGGAACGAGCGAATCGGCATTGTGGGGCCAAATGGAGTCGGGAAATCGACGTTTCTGGAGTGCCTGATAGGCGAAGAGTCGCTGGACTCGGGCTTCCTTCGTCGTGGCCATGGCGTTACCGTAGCTGTCCACACTCAGGATATCGACGATTTCGATAACGAGAAGCTGGTCTTAGATGAGTTCTACGAGCGGGCTGGTTTGACCATCGCTGAAGCTAGAAACCATCTGGCCCGGTTCCTGTTCACGGGCGATGATGTGTTCAAACCCGTGGGCGCTCTCTCCGGTGGCGAGCGGGCCAAGCTGCGTATGGCACTCATGGTGCTCTCCCCTGCCAACTTGCTTATCTTAGATGAGCCCACGAACCACTTAGATATTGCGTCCTGCGATGCGCTCACGGAATCTCTGGAGCACTACGAGGGCACTCTATTGATTGTGAGCCACGACCGCGCTCTGTTAGATGCCGTAACCAACAAGACCATGGCCATGG
This sequence comes from Armatimonas sp., assembly GCA_049840835.1. Lineage (GTDB taxonomy): Bacteria > Armatimonadota > Armatimonadia > Armatimonadales > Armatimonadaceae > JANLTX01. The sequence goes on from JASGJG010000024.1 coordinate 10,267, forward strand.
AAGGCAACGGCAAAGTCGCCCTCCACAATGGTAACTACGCAAAGTATCGCAAGGCACAGGAAACTGCGAACCTCTCCCCCGCCCCCTCTCCTAAAGGAAAAGGGCTTTTGGGGTCTTCCTCTGGCTCCCCCATTACTGGGGGCGGGGGGGGCAAATCGGGCGCAGAGGCGGGTAGTACTGCGGCAAATGCCCACCAGCTTTCTAAAGAGCGAGCAAAGGCACAGAAGCGTGTGGCGGATCTGGAAGCGGAGATTGCGGCGCTAGAAGAAAAACTCGCCGCGCTAGAAACGCAGCTTTCCGCACCCGAGTCCGCCGACCATGCCATAAAGCTTTCCGAGGAGTATGGCGCCGTTCAGGCAGCGCTCACACAGAAAGTAGAAGCCTGGGGCGACGCCTTTGCCGCCGCAGACGCATTGGGGGGATAACAAAGTACGAGGGGTTAAAACCCCTCTCTACGGGTCCAGCTTCGCTGGCGTCCTCGCGGACGGGGAGCCAGCTATTGAGGCATTTCCTCTTCGTCCGGCAGGACGCCGACGCAGTCGGATTTAAAGCGAGGGATTTCAATCCCTCGTAACTAAATCTCACGTTCAATCCGTCATTACGGCGACTTCGGGCTCCTCAGACTCTTCTTCCTCATCCTGCGGGTCACCATAGACCGACTTCATCAGGGCATCCAGGGCGAAGATGATATCGTCAGAGTTATCGCTCTTTGCCAGCATACGGAAGCGAGAGTCCGCCATCTCCATCTCACGGCCCCGCTCACCTTCGTAGTAGGACGTCAGAATCGCAATGGGTACAGCCGGGCGTGCCTGGCGAATTTTCTTATAGAGAAGCATGCCCACTTCTATCTCGGATGCTTCGGGGAAGATATTCCCTCCCAGCATCATGCGATCGATGATAATCAGAAGATACTCTTCTCTGGTGGCATGCTCCAGAGCCTGCTCCACGCTCAACACATGGTTCACTGGCATCAGGCCCGCACGAATCTCCGCCCACAGATAGCGCATCATCGGATCGTCATCAACAGCAAGGATCATTACCGAACTCCCTTCACTTCAACCACGCGAACTTTCCCCTTGACCGAGCGTGGCAATCGATCACCCAGACTGACAGGCAGGAAGATAGAAACCTCAGTAGGCTCGTAGTTGCTAGTTACGCGCACATAACCGCCGTGCGCCTCTACAATCCGCTGTACTACGTTCAGGCCAACCCCTAGGCCGAAGACTACTTTATTGATAGAATCCGGACCACGCTGCCCTTCCTCAAAGATTCCCTTTTCAAAGCCAGGAATGATTCCCGGCCCGTTGTCCTGCACAGAGATGACATAGTACCCCTGTGTCTGCCGAGTGGCAATCCGAATTCGGAACTGCGCCGGGTCTTTGAAGGCATATTTTATGGAGTTGGAAATCAGGTTGAACATCACCTGCTGAAACAGCGAGCTATCGATATACAACCTGGGGATATGCTCGAAATCATCATAGGAGATATTGGCGGGGTCGAAGCCATGCTCTTGCACCACCTGCCGAGTCAGCCCAACCAGAGGCGCCACCACATCGGCCATGAACCAGCAGCTTCGCACCCGTAGCTCTAGCTCGGACTCCGAAAGGCCATACAGGTTGGCGCTCTTGACCACACGGGTCATGAGGTCCAACAGCATGTTCATGTCTTTCACATAGTCGAACCGCAGCCGGTTGGCGGGCATCTGCTCTACATCTCTAGAGAACGAGCGAATGGCGTGGCGCATGGTGTTTACGGGGCTGGAAAGCTCATGGATAATCTTGCCCACAGCCTCACGCCGATTCTTGTAAGCAATTAAGAGCTCCAGATGTGGCCCGGCGGCGCGGCAGATAGCATCGACAATCGCGGCATCGTCTACGGAGAGAAGCAGGTTCTTGCGCTTATTGCGACACCGAATAATGCCCGTCACGATAGACTTCCAGGCAATCTCATCGCGGTCTTCTATCGTCGATAGCGGTACAAAGAGAATGTTGTCTACCTCGTGCGCGGCAGCGCTGGTCTCTCTGGATTTCGCAACATCCTCTGTATCCTCACCCTGAGGGCGTATGCGCAGAATGGGCTGCCCGCTGCGCCAGGCTTGCACCGTGGAGAACTGCACTTCATCGTGGCGATAGAACTTCTGGTTATCGACGATATCATCACGCCACCGGATGCCCGTGGTGGCCTTGACTTCCAGCTTCACTCTCAGGCGGTCGGTCAGAAATATCGTCACGCCCTCGCACTGAATCGCGGCTTTGATACTGTTCAGAAGCTCCTGTAAAAATCCATCCAGGCTCTTAGCGGTATCGGCGGCAAAGTTAATCTTGCTCACGGCTCGGGAGCAGGCATCATCTAAGCTGATATCCGCAGCGCGTGCCAGAGCTTCCGCGATGGCGCCAATGGTGCCATCCGGAGAATCTTTCTTTACGCTTCGCGCAATGATAATAAAGCGAGTGTGGTGCCGGTTGAAGCGATTCAGCACCGGGAAGCAGATATCCCCGCCAGTGCGAACTATAGACGAGCTGTCCACGACCTCGCGTATTAGTGGGTCATCGGTGTCAAGTGCATCATCATCGTCTTGAATCAGGCGACAGTGGTACTCCGTAGAAGGATCATGGGACCAGACCTCTACCTTAGTAGCCTCAAAGTACTTACTTAGAATCTGAGCAAAGGCTTCATAACACCCGGCCAGCCCCAGCATTCCCGCCCGCATAATCTCGCCGAACAGTTCATCCGGGCAGGGATAGTGCTTTCGGAGCGGCGATGGCGTAACTGTGGCATCCTTGGGCAGGATTCCCACTGCCTGAGCGGCATGGCGGATACTCTGGTCAATACGGCCCTCGGCATAGTCCTGCTCTACCACCACCCAGCCCGGATAGTCCATCCGCTTGAGGATATCCAGCGCCTTCTGGTAGCGAATCTCCCCCTCGCCCAGCCCCACAAATCCCCGTGCATACCGGTGATACGAGCTCCCTGACGACGGGTCCCAGTCTTTTAGATGCACAGCCACCATGCGGTCCTTCCAGGCTGTGAGCGCTCTCTCTACATCGTCGCCTACTATCGCCAGGTGGGCAATATCCGGCATCCAGGCCAGCCCATTATGTTTCTCTAAGAGCGCTTCTACTTTAGAGAGGCGATCACAGTTCTTATAGACATGCGGGTGTATGGCTAGTTTAAAAGCTTCCTCGGTACAGTTTGCATAGGCAGGCTTCCAGTTGTCTATATAGACATAGGGAATCTCTCTGCCTTCCCAAGAACCAACACTCTCAATCGCCTTTACCCGGCTACTGACTCGCCCACCAGCCAGCCCTGTCACCACCAGGTTGTACCGAGCGGCGATATCCAGCAGCTCTTCTAAATCCGCTACAGGCCGGTTCTCGCTGGTGTGGATATTCTCAAACGACTGGGCAAACTCCACCCCGGTGAAGCCCGCATCGCTGATCTGCTGAAGAACCGTTTCTAAGTAACCGTCTTCCGGCCCGATTCGCAGCCCGTAGATAATTGTCTGAAAGGCGTATCGCATCTAGATGAGGTGCATTTTACACCGGTTACGTCAGGACCTACCGACTGCCGAAAAGCCGCCTTGTAGCCGGGATCTGAGCGCTGGCTATCAGACTCCCTCCAGAGTAGCTGATACCATAATTGTTCCCTCCTGTGAACCGTAGATAGGCATTTTTAGAATCTGCCAGATAACCATCCGGGAAGGTATCCACAATCAGGGCTCTCCCCAGACTCATTTGCACTATGCTATTCAGCGCTATACGCGCCAGAAGGTACTTTTCCAGGTCTGTCGCCCTGCTTAGCCGTATCTCCATTCTGCCAGCGAGCACCTTTTTCAGCACTCCAGCAAGCAGCTCTCCCTCAGTAGAGAATCGCCCTGTCGTGGCCATTAGTTCGAATCTTGGAGGAATGTAGAGGGCATTGAGTTTATTGACCCCGGCGGCAATATAGCGTCGATACTCTTCGGGGAGCAAATCAAGCACATCATCCGTCTCGCTATACTTTTTCGGCTCCAGAGCAATAGTGTTATCTTTACCCACACTACACTGCCACTGGTTGAGTTTCGCCAGGCCTTTATAGAATTGAACCGGATTCACTACTGCCGCTCCGGCAACAAAATGGCCATGAATCCTATCGGGAGCCTTGAGCTGTTCCGTTGTGGCATAGCTCCCTGCTCGGGCAGCAGACTGCTTTGCCAGCCGCTGATAGAGCGCTTCCACAGCGGCGCTATTCTCCGATGGTTTGAGAGACAGCGAAAGCGGTCGGTTGTCTCCGGCACCTTGAATCTGCGCGCTGGCAGGCCCAGTAATGCGGAACTCCGCGGCATCTAAGTTTTGCAGGAGTGTGCTCAGCCTGCTCCAGTAATTCTTCGCAGACCCGATCTCCCCTGCGTACATAATAGCCATCACGCGATCTTGTAGGGCTGGCTGCAAGAGACCGAGTCTCAAGCCCGAAGAGCTTTCCAGTCTCGCACACTCTTTGGGACTTACGGATGCTTTCACATCACGTATCAATTCTTCTAAATACTTCGGCGTAGTGACTGCAGGATCAAAACTGTACTTCTGTGTTAACCTACTGGAGACCGCTCTAGCAAACTCTTTCATCTCCCCGAGAGAAATATCGGGAAACTGATTCTCTTTCGTAAAATCTCGGATGATATAGACATTGCCCTCTTCGAAGCCCCAGGAGCATTTCCAGAGTTTGCTCAGCGCATCCAGCAGATCACTGGCACGATAAGCTCCGGCACGGGGAAATACTTCATCTACCAGTCCATCCACAAACACATTGCAGTTTAGCGCTTCGGAAAGCCCCTTCAGAATGCCGGAAATACTCAGGTCTGTATTTTTTAAGACCACTACCGAGCCCATATCAAAGTAACGCAGAAACATGCTACACCTCCCAAGATATTTTTACCTGAGTTGGAGTCTTTATTCCTCCTCTAACTTCACTCGCTTCTTGTCGAAATTTCGCGCTAGAAATCCAGAAGTCATGCGGTATCCTGTGGGAGTATGAAGCGTTACGAGTTTCTGGCCCTGGGAGCGCTGGCAGCACTGCCGCTGCTGATGGGCTGCCCCAACAACACGAAAAATCCCGAGACCCCTGCAGGAACCGGCACAGCCAATGGAACGACGATTGTGCCAGGGCAGAATCCGGGAAAGAAGCGCCCGCTTAAGGCCGGATTGGTCACCGATGTTGGGGGAATCGATGACCGCTCGTTCAATGCCTCTGCCTGGGCCGGACTCCAGAAGGCGGAAAAGGACCTGGGGGCTCAGGTGAAGTACGTGGAGTCGCGCCAGAGCGCGGACTATGTGCCCAATCTCACCCGCTTTGCCAAAGACAACTACGATGTGGTCTTCGCTGTTGGCACCATGATGAAAGATGCGGTGCGTGAGGTTGCGGAAAAGAGCCCCACAGTCCGCTTTGTGCTGATAGATGGGGATGACCTTGGCTTGCCCAATGTAGTTAGCTACCGATTCCGCGAGGAGGAAGGCAGCTTCTTAGTGGGCGCACTGGCCGCCAAGATGAGCAAGACTGGGGTGCTGGGCTTCGTGGGCGGAATGCAGATGCCGTTGATAGAGAAGTTCCAGTTCGGATTTCAGGCAGGTGCGGAAACCGCGAACCCCAATGTGAGCGTGCTGGTGGGCTATGCGGGTAAGTTCAACGATCCTGCCAAGGGTCAGGAAATCGCTATCTCCCAGATGAACGGGCGGGCGGATATCGTCTATCATGCTGCCGGTGGCACGGGTATAGGAGTGATTAAAGCCGTGGCCGCCAAAGGCAAGGGTTACTATGCCATTGGCGTAGACCAGGACCAGGACGATGTGGCGCCGGGCCGTGTGTTGACCTCCATGGTGAAGCGTGTGGATAGAGCCGTTCTGGATGCTGCCAACAAAGTTAACAACGATGAATTCGAGCGTGGCGAGGTGGTCTGGGGCCTGAAAGAAGATGGTATCGGCCTCTCGGAGATGAAGCATACCAAGAACGAGATTCCCGCCGGTACGCTCAAAGAGATAGAGGACCTGAAGCAGAAGATTATCGACAAAAAGATAATCATTCCCGTGACCCTGCGGGACTACGAGGACTTCTCCAAGCGCAAGCCGGATGCCGACGCCCAATGAGCCGCAGTGAGACTCTCTTCGCGCAAGCGCAGCAGGTGATTCCCGGCGGGGTGAACTCGCCGGTGCGCGCGTTTCGCTCTGTGGGTGGTAGCCCCCTCTTCATCGAGCGGGGCGAAGGCCCCTACCTAATCGATGCCGATGGTAAGCGGTACCTGGACTTAGTCAACTCCTGGGGACCGCTTCTGTTCGGGCACGCCGATCCCGCCATAGTTCGGGCCGTGTGTGCCGCCGCGCAGAACGGGCTGAGCTTCGGAGCGTGCCATGAGGGCGAGGTCCGCTTCGCCGAGACTCTCTGTCGCTTAGTGCCATCGCTGGAGAAAGTTCGACTGGTCTCTTCGGGCACTGAGGCAGCCATGAGTTTCCTGAGGGTGGCACGCGGATTCACCGGGCGCAAGAAAATAGTCAAGTTCGAGGGTTGCTACCACGGGCACAGCGATGCCCTATTAGCAAAAGCGGGCTCCGGCATTGCCACGCTGGGACTACCCGATTCAGCGGGCGTTCCTCTGGAGCAAACCGCCAATACGCTTACCCTTCCCTACAATGACTTGGATAGTGTGCAAGCGCTTTTAGAGGCTGAGGGCCAGGAAATCGCCGCTATTGCTCTGGAACCTGTCGCGGGCAACATGGGCTGTGTGGCACCAAAAGACGGTTACCTTTCCGGCCTGCGCTCCCTGTGCGATGCCCACGGCGTACTCTTGCTGTTCGATGAGGTCATGACCGGGTTCCGCCTGGCGCGCGGTGGTGCTCAGGAGCGCTTCGGCATCACGCCGGATCTCACGGCACTGGGCAAGATTGTGGGCGGTGGACTTCCGTTGGCAGCCTACGGGGGCCGCACGGACATTATGGATGTCGTCGCCCCTGTCGGGCCGGTCTATCAGGCGGGAACTCTCTCGGGGAATCCGGTGGCGGTAGCGGCAGGTCAGGCGATGCTGGCCCGTATAGAAGCGGAGCCGCCGTATGCGTACTTAGAAGAACAGACGGCTCTACTGGCGGAACGACTCAGAGAGAGCACAGCGCGCCATGGAATAGCGGCTCAAGTAAACCAGCTCGGCTCCATGCTGACTCTGTTCTTCACCGACCAGCCGGTCACGGATTACACCAGCGCCAAGCGTGCCGATGCAGCTAAGTTTGGCCGGTTCTTCCACGCCATGCTGGAGCGCGGAGTGTACCTGCCGCCGAGCCAGTACGAGGCCGCGTTTACGTCTGCCGCGCTCACACCAACACACTACGAAGAAATCGCGCAAGCTGCCGACGAATCCCTGGCAACCCTGTAAGGTTTCACTATGTCTGGGGGTGGGTAAAATGGAGTGCGATGGGTTCTCCTGTACCTACCTCGGACTTTCAGCCAGGCTACTTCGATGCCCTTTTTGGCAAGTATCCCAACCAACGTTGGGCGGAAACCAAGCGGGAGCTGCTGGTGCACATTCTGGCCGATAAGAAAACGGCGGCGATAGTGCTGGAAGGCGCGAAACTCTGGGCGCCTGCGCTGGGCGATAAGCTCACCTTGCGCCTGGTGTCTTCGCCGGATATCGCCGATGTGCGTATCACGTTCGCCAAGACCGTGCTAGGAGACTCCGGCTTAGGCGAGAGTCAGGTGACCTTTGAAGTCGCAGGCGACGATCCCAGCGTGGGGAATGGTGTCCTGACCGGCGCCCAGATGACTCTACGCGCCAACCTTCCCATAGTGCTACTGAGATTGGCCGCTGCGCATGAGTTCGGGCATGTCTTCGGTCTGGTAGGGCGCTCTCCTGATATGCCCACCCATAGCCCGAATGCACAGGACCTCATGGCCAGTATCGTGCGCCTGCGCTCTACTCTCACGCAACGCGACATCAACACCCTGGCGCAGCTTTACTCCCTGCCGCGCCCCGCGTTTCGTGCGCTCCGCAAGAAGCGGTTCACGATTCGCACCCGCCTCACGAAGCAAGGCTGCAAGCGACGCTAACCCGAACCAGGCGGACAGCTCCTACCCCCTTCAGCTCTGTGGAAAAGGGTGTGCAGGAAAGCCCTTCCAGTTTGCACTGAATCTCGGTATCGGTCAGGAACTTCTCGGCCAGGACGACATCGCCGCCCTCGCTTTCAGACTGGATACGCGCCGCCACGTTCACCGTTTGCCCGAAGTAGTCCAGATGTTTATTCGCCTCTATCGCCAGCGCTGGTCCCGCGTGGATGCCACACTTGATGACCAATCCCTGTGTCTCCTCGCGCTGAATGGCCAGGGCCGCGCTGAGTGCCTGGGGCAGACTGGGAAAGACGGCCATGACAGCATCGCCAATAGTCTTGATAATTCCCCCGCCTTCGCGCTCTATCAGGGTTTCTAAGAGAGTGAAATGCTGCCGAATGGTGGCGTAGCTGGGGGCATCTCCCTGCTCGGCATAGAGCGCCGTGGAGCCTTTCAGATCGGTGAAGAGAAACCCCACCTGGCGCACAGCCACTTCCACACCCGGCGAGAGCACTTCCGACCCGAAGTGCTTGCGAAACTCGCTCAACGCCGTGACCTCAGCAGCGGTAGCCGCATCCTCACGCCAGCGCAGGCTCTCCAGGCAGAACAGTGTGTCGCCGCTTGGTGGGCTGCTGAAGGTCCACTCTCCCTCAGTGGCCAGCACTGCCGCCCGAGTGTTACCCAGCGGCAAAAGTCCATCGCTGGTCAGCACTTCTCCCTCACGAGAGAGCACACTCCCACCCTGGCCCTGAAGGACAATCGGTAGTACTTCTTTGGCATGGGGCGAGCGCAGCAGGTATCGCCCGGCAGGAAGTTCCACCGGCACACGCCTGGTTTCTCCAGCAGGCACGAACCACTGTAGTGCCACATGCGCAGACCGGCGCGGGCCGCCTCTACAGAATAGAGCTGAACCCAGCTCGCTCTTACGGTGCGCATGCGAAAAACAGACCTCCACGTCTCTATCGAACGCCGGGCGGTAGCGAATATCACAAGAAGGGCAGTGTGCCTCTCCTTCGACCAGCTCGTTCAAGCGCGGACCGGGTTCACCAGTGCCCCGGCATGCCGGGCAGAGCAATCGCCAGGAAAGCTCCAGGCTGCCTGCCCGTACCGCACTCAGGCACGCATGCAGTACATCGCGGCGTGGCTCAGAGAATCGCTCCGCAAGACTATAGGGCCGAAAGAGCGCGACCTCGTCTTCAGGAGCGCTTTCCAGAAAGGCGCTTAAGCGCTCGGAGACAGTCTTCCCCATCCAGTGCACCGGACTGCGGCGCGGGTGCGGTGTGGGAGTATGTCCCTGAATATGACTGGCATAGATTCCGGCAATACGCAAAAGCCCATCCACGCTGGATTTTGCGATACGCCGAGCCAGCACTCCACCGGTACCGGGGCGCGGCTCGGTCTCACACCAGGCAGAGAGTCTGGTACTCCCCTCTCCTTCGGGTTCGAGAACTATCCCTACGGCGTAAGAGCGCACGGGGCCGTTTTCCAACAAACGCCGTAGTTGCCAGTGCCTGCCCTCTACCCAGCAGTAGGGCTCTTCGGTATAGCGAATAGTCAGTGGCCCGAACCGCACTTCCCCATGAAGCAGTCCACCTGGCAAAAGCTGTACCTTGACCGGGGGCAGATTCAGGTCTCGGTTGAGGCGCTCTGTATCGGAGAGAAAAGGCCAGAGTGCTTGCGGAGTTACCGCCAGTGTAGTCGCCTCTTTGCGCCGAACCATGCCGCCATCTTACCCGACAAAACTACACGAGACTGCCTATCCTTGGGATAGAATATGTCTGTGGAAGACGGCGAAAAAGAAGAGATTCGGCGGCGCATCGACATCGTCGAGCTGATCTCCGCCTACACGCCCCTGAAGAAGACGGGAGGGAAGTACAAAGGTCTGTGCCCGTTTCACCAGGAGAAGACCCCCAGCTTTAATGTAGACCCGATTTCGGGGCGCTGGCACTGCTTTGGCGGGTGTGGTGAGGGTGGAGATATCTTCAAGTTTCTCATGAAAGCCGAGGGGCTTACGTTCCCTGAAGCGGTCGAGAAGCTAGCCACTCGTGCCGGGGTAACACTCGTTCGGCGGGGTATGGACAAAGAAGCGTCTGCCCGACTCAGCAACGAGAAGGATCGGCTCTACAACGCCAATGCCATTGCCGCCCGGTTCTTTGCCGAGTGCCTGCGCCGCGACTCCGGGCCACGCGATTATTGTAACCGTCGGAAGCTAACCCATGAGACCATAGAAGCGTTCCAGGTTGGCTGGGCGCCCGATGACTGGAGCCAGCTGGCAAACTATCTCCAGCGCAACGGTATCCGGGCCGACGATGCCGAGAAGGCCGGCCTCATACGCCCTAATAGCCGGGGCGATGGCTATACCGATAAGTTCCGAGCCCGATTGATGTTCCCGATTGTAGACGCTCAGGAGCGCATCGTTGCGTTCGGGGGACGTTTGATAGAGAATATCGAAGGGGCGCCCAAGTACCTGAACTCGCCGGAAACGCCGGTGTTCTCGAAAAGCTCGATTCTGTACGCCCTGAACCGTGCCCGCAAAGCCATACAAGCCGACGACCGCGTGCTGGTAGTAGAAGGCTACATGGATGCCGTGGCATGCCACCAGGCAGGAATTGAGAACGTGGTAGCGACTCTGGGTACCAGCCTGACGGAGCGCCATGTAGAAGTTCTGCGCCGCTATACCAAGACCGTGATCCTCTGCTTCGATGCAGATGCCGCCGGAGAGCGAGCCGCTCTGCGAGCCGCCGATCTCTTCCGCTCTGCCGGGCAGGAGTTTACGCTAAAAGTTCTGGTACTCCCCCCCGGCGATGACCCGGACTCCATGCTGAGCCGGGGCGATGCCCCCGCGTTTCGCCGTGCGTTTGACTCCGCGCTGACTGTGCCCGAGTTCCAGCTTCAGGCTATGCAGCCACGCTTTGATCTGAAAGAAGAGAGCGGGCGTATCGAGTACCTGCGCGCCGCGATTCCGATTCTGGCAGGTATTCCCTCCTCCTTAGAGCGGGATCGCCTGATCCGCAAGCTATCTCCAAACCATCCCAGCTACGTGTCTGGCGGAAGCCGCGCGGAGGAGTCGATCCGCGAGGAGATTCGGCGACATCAACCCTTTGGCCCCAGAGACGCCGATAATTTTTTTGACGGACAGGCCGCACCCCGGCCACAGAACCAACAACAGCAGCGGCGCCCCTATAATGGTAACTCTGGCAATTCCTCGTACCAGGGAAACGGCAATGGCAACGGTAGCTATGGGAATCGCAATGGCTCCCAGGGCAACTGGAAGAACCGCTACGCCCCACAGCTACCGACTCCCCCACCAGAGGCTGGCAAGGTCACACGAAGTGCGGTGGCAGTAGCTGAGGAAACTCTGCTGCGAGCGTTACTTTCTGATGAATGGAGCGTATTCACGGCCAGGCGCATGGAATCTGCAAGTGCACGTGAGCTCCTCTCTAACCCCAGAGCAGTGGAGCTGCTTGAGGAGCTACAACCGCTGCTGGTGGGGCATATCATGCCCAGCCAGGCTGTGAACCAGCTCCGGAATGAGACATTGGCTGACTTTGCCACCGTCTATCTGATGGGTGAGTTCTCCGAGCCGCTGTCCGAGGATGCTATCGATGGTTGTATCGAGCGACTGGTAAAGAACCGCGTTCAGCAGGAAACCCGTGCGGTAGTGAATACGACGGAAAAGCTGGACGATGAAGCACTACGCCGCTGGTCGCAGGGAACAAAAGCCGTGAAGAACGACCCGGAGGCCTCGTAATTCGTTGCCCGACGGCAAAACTCATGACATGATTACCGTCGTAGGCGCCGTAGTGGCTGCGCCTGCGTGGTGGTTACTCACTCAGGAATCGCGTGACTACACAGTCTGCGCCACACTGGTAGGCTCTATCCTATTTTCTGGCCTCATGCTCTCGCCAGACCTGGATTTAGATTCCTCTATCTATCGCCGCTGGGGGCCATTGCGGTTTCTCTGGTGGCCCATCAAAAACTGGTCCCCCACCGCTCTATTCTTTCTCACTCTCTCTTAGGAGGCACTGTTGAGAGTTGTCTACTTTCTGGTGCTCGTGTGGGGTCTCTCCCACTTGATTTCCTGGGTCGTGGCCACAGCTCAAATAGGACATATACGCCCCTTCAGACTCCCCACTCAAAACCTTTCAGGGTCTGTATGAGCATGAGCGTCGGCACCTGGATATGGGAATTATCGGGCTGCTTATCGGCACAGTGCTTCACACCGGCGCAGATACTATCGTCAGCAGTATGAAGCGCAAGCGTAGAAAGAGGTAGGAGAAGTACTTCTCCCCTGTCTCTTTACTGTTGTTCTCGAGCCTTTCGACCTCCCGATGTACCTCCCCCTTGAAGCGGCCTGTCGGCCTTTCGTCCCCCTCCGGCCTTTCCTCACTTCGTTCGGGCGAAGGGGGAAAACCACCTCAGGTGCAAAACTTAGCGCTGGTCTTGGGCAAAGCGCCTATCGGAGACCTCTTTCTGAACTCTTCGCTGTGTCTTGCCTCAGGTAAGGGCTAAGCAGAGGCTGTGGAGGTGATTTCCCTCCTTCGCGCAGCCGGAGGAGGGCGAAGGAGCAAAGCGCATTCAGGGTGGAGGTCAATCGGGTGGTTATTCGGGCCGGAAGTCAGACAGCGCTAGGCATCAAACGTAGTCCCGAACAGAGACGCTCCCGTAAAATCGGCGCCTTCTAATTTAGCCCCCTCGAAAGCTGCACCTTCGCAATCGGCTCCGGTAAATTGAGCATCCGTGCAATTTGTATTGTAGAGATGAGCGTTTGAAGAGATTCGCGCCGGTGAAGTCGGCACGAGTGAGGTTTGCACCTTCGAAGTGGACATCACGTAGTAGGGCTCCGGAGCAGCCTTTAGACCTGTTAGGTCATGGCCACGCAGATCGGCACCGCGCAGGTCTAGATTGGTGAAGTCTCTTTGGCTGAATGCGCGCTCTAATACTTTCGGCGCGACTGTGGGAGCGACATAGCGCTCTTCTTTCCAGGGGTCCGCGTTGTTGTGGTAGCCCGCTGATAGTCTTCCCAGAAGCCGAGTCTATCTTCTGGTAGCAGTTCTATGGTTTCTATCCACTTCACAGATTTATAGAAGTATCTGCCGGGGCAGACTACTCTTAGGGGGCCGCCATGTTCGGTGGTGAGCGGCTCGCCAGAGATCTACATGAGTCGCTAAGAGCGGGCAGAGGTCGATGACATCGGTGAGGGGTAGAGATGAACCATGGCTGCGTTCGGAGCGTGCCTGCATCCAGACAAAGCGAGCCTCTTCGGTGGGTACGGCATGCGCCAGTATCAGCGGCAGCGGAGTTCCAGTGAAAGCAGTACCGAACTTGGACCACCGTGTAACACAGTGAATCTCTATCTCACGCTTTATGGTGCCGAGCGCGGCCAAGTCGCTGAGGGATAGGGTTACGCTCTTGCTCTACTGCCCCGGTAGCAATCCGAAGCTGCCATGGGGAATCATCCTCGCGTGGAGCCTTCTCTCCAACGATGGGCCATTTTCCTGGTGCTGCCAGCTTTTGATTCGGGGGGAGGCTATCCACTGATACCCAGTTCGCGGCAGACGCTGCGCCACTCAGCGGACCATTTAAAGGTATCTGCCAGGATGGTGATGTTGCGTTTGTCGACAATACGGGGGTAGAGAGCCACTAAGGCGCGGCGGCGCTCGGAGTCCCACTCGAACAGACGTAGCAGCTTCACGGACCTGGTCACAGGTGAAGTTCGCGGATTCGGGCAGCCGTTTTTAAGTTGGCGGTGCGCTCGGAGTCGAAGTTGTAGCGCCGAGTGGTGTCTACAAGCCGACGGAAGGCGGGTGGGTCCATGACATTCGCCATCTCATCCGGTCGGCTTCTCTATCACGAGCGGAAGTGGAGTCTGAAGCGCGGCGCAGTGGGAGTTCCAGAGCCTTCGCCATATCCTCGGCTTCATCCAGTAGATTCGTCAGCTCGTCACGGGTTCGGCGGTCGTCTAACCGCCCCACACGGCGACGAGTATCCCGCAATGTATCCAGTAAACGACGCAGGGTGACTTCCGGCTGCTCGTTGCGGCGTGGCGCGCGGCCATTGTCTTGACTCATACAGTACAATAGGCCGCATCGTCGCGGAATTCCTGCGCCGAATCGTCCTGCACTATTTGAGGAGATGTTACTTTGAATAAGTTAGCGCTTGCGCTTACCCTGCTTCTGCCAGGTGTCGCCATGGCCCAGCAGCCCCCGGTTCCCCAGACACCACCGCCCGGTGGTCCGCCTGCGGGTACTCCCGGAGGCCCTCCTGGTGGCGCGTCCGCCCCCCTGTCGCACAGCCTGGTAAGCCTCGCCCGTATGCCGAGGTTATTACCAAGGATGCCAAGTCGGATGAAGGCCTTTTCACCACCCATCAGATCGATGATAAATGGTACTGGGAAATTCCCAAGAACGTTCTGGGCAAGGATATTCTCTGGAATACAGATTTAGAGCGCAGCCAGAGTTTCTATGGTTTTGGCCAGACCGAGATTCAGGACCGTACCATTCGCTTAGAAAAGCGTGGTGATAAGCTTCTGCTCCGTGCCATCAGCTATGACTGGCGCGCCGACGATCCTTACGGGGATGTTACCCGCTCCCTGGAAAAAGGCCGAATCGAACCGATTCTGGCGATCTACGACATCCTGGCCTATGGCAAGGATGACTCTATGGTTATCGATGCCCGTCCGGTGCTCTTCGGAGAGATGAGTGGTGTACGCTTCGACCAGACCCGCTCCTTTATCGACAAACTGGTCAGCTACAAAACCAACGTCACGGCGGTCATTACCGGAACCAGCGGCGCAGCCCCCAGTCCGCTAGGCGGCGGTGGCACCTCGAACACTCAGCAAATCACGCACTCCATTGTTCTACTTCCTGAGAAGCCGATGAAGCCCCGCCTCTTCGATTCCCGTGTAGGCTGGTTCGCCACCGGATTCAATGAGCTGGGTAGCCGGGATAACCGGGTGAAAGAGATTGTTTACATCAACCGCTGGCGCCTGGAGAAGAGAGATCCCAGTGCGGCGGTTTCTGAGCCGATCAAGCCGATTACCTACTACCTCGGACCGGAAATTCCAGAGCAGTGGAAGAAGTACATCAAGAGCGGTGTCGAGGCCTGGAATCCAGCTTTTGAGAAGGCGGGCTTCAAGAACGCCATTGTCTGCCGCGATATTCCCAGCCGTGAGGAAGACCCCGATTTCGAGCTGGGTGATATCCGCTACACGGTAATTCGCTGGCTGCCATCTGGCGTGGGCAACGCGTACGGCCCCTCCATTGTGGATCCCCGCACGGGCGAGATTCTCAATGGTGGCCCGAAGCTGTTCCACGAGGTTATGAACCTGGCACAGAACTGGTACTTCGTGCAGGCTGGCCCGAGTGATCCTCGTGCTCACAAGCTTCCCCTGCCCCAGGACCTTATGGGCAAGCTCATCAGCTACGTGGTTGCGCACGAGATCGGGCACACGCTTGGCTTCCCGCACAACATGAAGTCTAGCTCCAGCGTACCGATCAAGCTTCTGCGCGATCCCGCGTGGACGGCGAAGTACGGTACCGCCCCATCTATCATGGACTACGCGCGTAATAACTATGTGGCGCAGCCCAGCGACAAGGTGAGTCTGGTACCCAAGGTCAGCATGTATGACTACTTCGCTGTGGAGTGGGGCTACAAGCCGATTCCGTCTGCTGCAACTCCAGAGGCCGAAAAGCCGACTCTGAACCGACTGGCGGAGCAGCAGATTGCCAACCCCATGCTGCGCTTCGGTAATCCCAGCGGCGAAGATCCAGGTCGTCAGTCCGAGGACCTTGGCGACGATGGTGTAGAGGCGACCCGCCTGGGTCTGCTCAACCTGCATCGGGTTATGGGCTACCTGGAAAGCGCCACCACCAGGCCTGGTGATGACTACACCCTGCTAGGTGAAACCTACCAGGAAGTGCTGAGCCAGCGCAGCCGTGAGATCGGGCATGTGCTCACAATCGTGGGTGGCATTATCGAGACCGAGTACCACGCGGGCAAGGGCGGCAAGGCGAACTATGTGCCGGTCCCCAAAGAGAAGCAGCAGCGCGCTGTGGCTCTCCTGACCGATGCGGTGCTGAAGCCTGCTCTGG
Source organism: Armatimonas sp. (assembly GCA_049840835.1). Classification (GTDB taxonomy): domain Bacteria; phylum Armatimonadota; class Armatimonadia; order Armatimonadales; family Armatimonadaceae; genus JANLTX01. The sequence goes on from JASGJG010000024.1 coordinate 26,418, forward strand.
AGTTCTATCCGGATTGGGTCCTGGGCAAGATTCAGTCCTCTGGCAAACCAGAGGCGATTCAGTCTGATCAGACCCGTGTGCTGAACAGCCTGCTGCAGGAAAACCGCGTACGCCGCATGACCGAGGCTGAGGCGAAGTTGGGCACGGGCACCTACACGTTTAGCGAGCTTTTAGGCGATCTGCGCAAGGGCGTCTTCACCGAGCTGGCTAGCCCGAAGGTGAGCGTGGATCTCTATCGCCGCAACCTGCAGAAGGCATACCTGAACCTGCTGGCCGCAAAGCTGGATACCACTCCCCAGCCCGCCCCGCAGCTTCCCGCCGGTATTCCGGCAGCACTGGCCCGCCAGTTCCTGCCTGTCCAGGTCTCCGGCGAGACTCGCGCCCAGGTGCGCGGCGCTGTCAAGGAGATTCAGGCGAACATCAAGGGAAACGTGAGCAAGGCAGCCAATCCGGCTACCAAACTTCACCTGGAAGAGTGCCTTGTCATCATCGACAATGCGCTCAACCCCAAGAAGTAACTCCTCGGAGTTACGAGCAACAAAAAAGCCCGGCGAGAAATCGCCTGGCTTTTTTACTTATTGTTTGATGCCTAGCTCTCTGGCTAAGAAGCGCAGGCCTTCCTGAATATGGATATCCCAGTAGTCCCAGTTATGCTCGCCGGGGAACTCCTCATATTCATGGGGTACGCCGAGTTTGTCTAAGTGGGCTTTGAAGCGCCGGTTGTTCTCAAAGAGAAAGTCATCTACGCCGCAGTCAAAGCGCAGAGCGGGCAAGTTACCCGCCTTGTTTACTTTCTCTACCAGAGCCAGCAGGTCTCGGTCACTGCCGATATGATCCGGCCCCAAGATACGCTGCATCTCCTGGGAGTACGGACCAGTGCGGTACTCGGTGGTGTTCCCCCAGGTGAGTGCGCCAGAAAAGCTATGTGCGGCACAGAATTTATCGGGGTGGCGCAGAGCGAGAGCGAAGGCACCATAGCCGCCCATGGAAAGCCCGGCTACAACCCGGTTTTCGCGGCCAGATTTGGCAGGCAGGGTGCGCTCGACTCTATCCACTAGTTCTGGGGCTATGGCGGTGTCATAAGCGTAGCCCTCGGCGGCATCTGTGTAGAACCCGCGCCCGCCATCGGGCATGACCACAATTAGAGGCAGGCTTGCCGCGTAGCGCTCGATACTGGTGCGGCGCAGCCAGATAGTGTGGTCGTCGCTCAGGCCATGTAGAAGATAGAGCGTGGGGTATGGTGGCGTTCCCACTTCGGGTAGGAGGACGTAGGCCGCAGTCTGCTTCTGCAGGGCGTTGGAGAAGTAGTGATAGTCAAGAAAGGCCATTTGACTCAAAGGATACCCCACTCTCCCGAATGGTGCGTACCAGGCGCTCTACAGGAAGTGGGCTGGCTCCCAGGGGAAGCAGCGGGCGTACATCTGGGGTGAGCAGGACATCGCTGGAATCTACCATCAGTAGAATCGGTAAGCGCCCCTCACGTCCTCGGTTGTGGAGGCGGCGCAGCAGCAACCCTACCTCGGATAAAGGAACTCCCTGTGGGCGAGCATCTACCACTAAGAGGGAAGGGGTAAGGGGTCCGAGCCGAGTTTCTGCCTCTTCTGTATTCGGGGTGAGAATCACGTGTGCCCCCTGCCTGCCCAGCCCTCGCAGTGTCTCCCCAAACTCTTCGTCTCCGAGAGCGACTACCAGGGGCGAGCGCCCGGTAGCAGGCTGCATCCCATCTTTCAGGGCGGCCAGAAGCGTGGCTTCAAACCCCAATCGCATGGCATCATTGGCAGGAAAAGGAGTGACGACCAGGGGGTCCCGCAGCTCGGCGGCAGCGATATCGTAGCGCAGCACGTAGAGAAAGACCGGGGGCTGCCGAGAGATGGAAGAGTCGGCCCGGAGCCCGGCGATAAAAGCGCGGGCATCGAAGTTCTGGGAGAGCGGGTCTAAGAGCAGTACATCTGGGCGAAGCCCACGCACTCGCCGATGGGCCTCGGTCGGAGTTGCCGCAGCGGAGGCGATAATCCCTTGAGGGCGCAAGGCATGCGCCATGCGATGCAGCGCTCCTGTGTCGCCGCTGGCGATTAAGTAAAGCTGGCTGGGTTTGCCTCCGGGTTCCGGCGCGGGGCGCAGGGTTTCTGTTGGTTCATCAGGCACACTCACCGGCAACGTGAACCAGAACCGACTCCCTTTACCTGGCTCGCTCTCCACCCATATAGAGCCGCCCAGCCGCTCTACAATCGCCTTGCTGATGGAGAGTCCCAGCCCCGTTCCCCCGGCTGAGCGCGTAGTGGAGTTATCGGCTCGGTAGAACTTCTCAAAGACTCGCTCCCTATCTTCCATAGGGATTCCGATGCCGGTATCGGCCACACAGGTTGCCACGTAGCTATCCTGCAGGCGGACAGTCACCTTGATACTGCCACCCGAAGGCGTGTATTTGATACCGTTGGAGATCAGGTTGGTAAGCACCTGCTGAAGCCGCTCGGTATCGCCGCGTACAGGGGGATATGGGCCAGGAGCGATCTCGGAGGTCAGGCTCACGCCACGCGCCTGTGCCTCACCCTGGAGCATCTTGACGATTAGCTCCACCAGCGGGGTGTAGGTCACATCGTCTTCACGGATCTCTATCTTGCCCGCTTCAATACGCGAGATGTCTAAGATATCCGTAATCAGAGCAGTCAGGCGTTGACTGCTGCTCTGCATCATGTTCAGAAACTCGCGCTGAGTGGCGGTAAGCGGTCCGGGCTTACCCTCTAGAATCAGATCCACATACCCTTGAATGGCTGTGAGCGGCGTACGCAGCTCGTGGCTCACAGTAGACACGAACTCGGACTTCATACGGTCCACCTGAGTCTCACGGGTGGCATCGCGCAGGACTACAATACGCCCCAGTAACTCATTCCCCTCTGCTTCCCGTACCGGAGCCGTGAAGAGGCGGACCGTGCGGATACTGGGATGCAGGAGATCGAGCGTGTCATCACTGACCAGATCCGGATCTTTCAAAATCGCACGCAGCTTTTCGCGCACACTCTCCCGGTTACTGAAACGCGAGAGGATATGAGGGCGCATCTGTTCGAAAGTCTGCCCCATCAGGTGCTCCGGCTCCAATCCGAAGAAGTAAGCGAAGCGGCGATTCACCAGCGCAATCATCCCATCGCGGCTGAGCAGGGCGATACCATCGTTCGTAGCGTCGAGCACGGCCTCGATTCGCCGCCGAGCATCGCCCAGTTCTTCGTTCTGAGTGACCAGCACCGTCTCACGTTGCCGGATAGAGCGAGCCATTTCCATAAACGTTCGCTGAAGGTCCCCCAGTTCATCGTTGGGGAGCTTTTCTTCGGAGAGGGAGTCCGGGTCCCCACCCTGCGCCAGGGTTTCCGCTGCCTGAGTCAGTCGCTCCAGCGGACGGGTAATACCGAGGGCGATTGCCCGCCCCAGTAGCAGCGAAAGAATGACGGCGAGTGCGGGAACGACAACAGCGGTCGCCTGCCGTGCTAGCTCGGCACGCTGCCACTCTGGCCGGAACTCCTTCTCTCGCCGGGCGACGGTAACACTAAGCTCCTCCAATCGGGCACGCACGCTACCGAAATTGGCGCGGCGGTTTCCTAGATTCACCTGCCGGTAGTACACCCGATAGGACTGCTCTACCCGGTTCATCGCCTTATGGGTCTTGTCGTCAGGAGAGGCATCTAGCAGGGAGATCAGTACCAGGCTTATGTTTCGTACATCGCCACGAGCCCCCTGAAGGTCATCGCGAAAGGTCTGGTCGTTGTTGTAGCGCGCCAGATTGAGTGCGGCGGCTTCGGTTTCCACACAGGCCTGTCGTAGCCGCTCGGTCGCATCTACTTGCTGGAGGCGAACATTGTACTCATCCTGATAGCGCTGGAGAGAGACCCAGACAAAGGTAGGCACGAGCGCCCCTGCCACCAGCAGAACAGCCAGTGGCAAGGCGACGCCTAAGTAGATTTTCTGCGCGATGCGCTTCTTGAAGAGGCGGTTGCGCATGGAGATGTTAGAGCAGGTGCTCCAACCCGTAGACCAGCCCGGTCAGGGTCGGTGCATGCCGCACAGCGAGCACTACTCCCGGCATAAAGCTGGCACGGTCACTGGAGTCATGGCGAAGAGTCAGTCGCTGACCAGGCGCCCCGAAGATAACCTCCTGGCTGGCTACATAGCCGGGCAGGCGAATGGAGTGGACCTGGATACCGTCCACCGTTCCCCCGGTCGCTCCCGTATGGCTCTCGAAAGCATTCTCCGGCTTCGGAGCGGGATTCCCGGCACGCGCGGCGGCAATCATCTGCGCGGTCTTCACCGCTGTACCACTGGGCGCATCTACCTTCTTTTCGTGGTGCAGTTCGATAATCTCCACATCAGGCAGGTGCTTCGCTGCCTGCGCCGCGAACTGCATCATGAGTACCGCTCCGATAGCGAAGTTTGGCGCAATAAAGCAGGCCGTGCCGGTCTTTTCGCAGAGCGCGGTCAGTTCGTCTAAGTTAGCAGGCGTAATCCCGGTAGTGCCTACCACCGGCACTGTGCCACACTCCAGTGCCGTGCGGATATTACCCATAGCAGAAGAAGGAACAGTGAAATCTACCAGTACCTGTGCCTGGCTCTCTTTCAGTTTGGTAGCAAGGTCATCGCCGACCTCAATCTGCGCCACAACCTCCATGCCCTCGGCCTCTGTCACGGCCTTCACTGCCTCACTGCCCATGCGCCCCTGTGCGCCCGCCACTGCTACACGAATCACGAAAAAGCTCCTCTGTATCCGGAAAGAAATCCTGGCTAATTATAGCGCACCGCCAGATTCACAAGCTGCGTCATAATCCACAGAATGCTTGAGCATAAAAAGCAAGGGCCGGGCTAATTGCCCGGCCCACTAAACTAGTCTCAGTTCGATTAGCTGTCTTCGCCGCTCTCTAAAAGGCCGCCAAGCCCGCTACCAGGAGGCAGAGTCCCCAGATTACGGTAGAGGTCGATTTTCTGGCGGGAGTCCTCGATATCCAGATTGCGCATCTGAAGCTGCCCTATTCTATCTAGTGGGCTGAACGCTTCATCTTCCACGCGCTCCATGCTCAGGCGTTCCGGGTGGTAGGTCAGGCCCGGACCGGCTGTGTCTAGAATCGTGTAGTCGTCGCCACGGCGTAGTTCTATGGTTACCTCGCCGGTAACTGCTCGGCCCACCCATTTTTGCAGCGTATCGCGGAGCATGAGGGACTGGGGGTCGAACCAGCGGCCTTCGTAGAGCAAACGGCCCAGCTTGCGGCCCAGGGTGCGGTAGTTGTCTATCGTGCCTTCGTTATGGATACCCGCTATGAGGCGCTCATAGGCGACATGCAGGAGAGCCATGCCGGGCGCTTCGTAGATTCCCCGGCTCTTGGCCTCGATGATGCGGTTTTCAATCTGGTCACTCATGCCCAGACCATGTCGCCCGCCAATAATATTGGCCTCTTCGACCAGCGCTACCTGATTACTGAACGTCTTGCCGTTCAGCGCCACGGGTAGACCTTCCTCAAACCGTACGGTCACGGTTTCGGCAGCGATCTCCACACTAGAATCCCAGAACTTCACGCCCATAATCGGCTGCACGATATTGATACCGTTGTTTAAGAACTCCAGGTCCTTGGCCTCATGGGTCGCGCCCCAGAGGTTAGAGTCGGTGGAGTAGGCTTTCTCGGCGCTGGCTTTGTACGGCAGGTTCTTGCTGGTCAGGAACTCGCTCATTTCCTTCCTACCGCCCAGCTCGTTCACAAACTGCTGGTCTAGCCAGGGCTTGTAGATACGCAGCTTCGGGTTTGCCATAAGCCCGTAGCGATAGAACCGCTCGATATCGTTGCCCTTGTAGGTGCTACCGTCGCCCCAGATATCGACCCCATCTTCGCGCATGGCCTGTACCAGTACAGTACCGGTGACCGCGCGGCCGATGGGCGTGGTGTTGAAGTAGGTTTTCCCCGCTGACGAGATATGAAACGCGCCGCACATGAGCGCTACCAGGCCCTCGGCTACCAACAGCGGGCGACAGTCTACCAGGCGGGCTTGCTCTGCGCCGTACTCCATGGCGCGGGCGGTAATCGCATCATAGTCCGGTTCATCGGGCTGGCCGAGGTTAGCGGTATAGCAGTACGGCACAGCGCCGTGGTGGCGCATCCAGGCGATTGCCGCCGAGGTATCCAGGCCACCGGAGAACGCGATACCGACACGCTCCCCTACAGGAAGAGAAAGAAGAATCTTGCCACTCATAGGTCCTGGGCATTGTATCGCGACCCCAGCCCCAGAGATGAACCTCTGGGTCTCAGGGCTTCGCCATGAAGTCGCTCCGCGACATAACAAACCTACATCAGAAGGCTAATAAGTCCGAAGGACATTGTGGCGAAGCGCTGAGCCATGGACATTAACGTCCATGGGGACATGGAGCCTGTGGGGTTCACGTATACTTCGTCTATATGGTTGAGATTACTTTGTTTCTCCTTGACCGTGAGGCGGCGGAAAGCCTGGCAGCAAACCCGGTGGCGTTTGCTGACGAACACGGGTGGCTGCTCGCACCACATGAGGCGACAGTTGTTGAAATCGCAGCACTTACTGCGCGTTTGTTAGCGGAAAACGGGCAACAGGCACCATGGGTTGGTTACCTTGCACTAGATGTTCCCCAGCGGCGTGTGGTAGGTACCTGTGGGTTCAACGGTGGTCCCGACGCAACCGGCACGGTCGAACTTGCATACTTCACCTTTCCCGAAGAAGAAGGTCAGGGAATCGCCACCGCGATGGCAATGGCGCTGGTGCGACTGGCAAGCGAGGCTCCGTCAGGGATAGTCGCCGTGCGGGCGCACACGCTACCGGAGCGTAATGCCTCCTGCCGGGTGCTGGAGAAGGTAGGGTTCCAGTATGTGGGAACCGCGACCGCCCCGAACGAAGGCATTGTATGGCGCTGGGAGCTGCCTTCTACCCGCTCCGCCCTAGTACTTCGCGAGCGCGGCTGAGTTGCTCTCGCACCGCTGGAGAGGCTGTCCCACCCCGGCTTAGGCGGGCGTTGGCAGAGGCCAGCGGGAGAACAGCGTGCAGGGCACGGTCGGTGAAGCGCTCATCGTAGGCGTGGAGGTCGGCGAGGGTTAGCTCTTCCAGCCCTATGCCTTTCTCAATGCAACTACGCACCACGCGCCCGACTACCTCATGGGCTTCACGGAACGGTACACCATCGGTCGCCAGGGCATCCGCGAGGTCGGTGGCGGTGGAGAAATCGCCGTGTAGAGATGCGCCCATGCGCTCTTCGTTGAATGTGGCGTCTTTCAGCATTCGGGCCATGAGGGTCACGCAGGCAAAGACTGTGTCGTAGGCATCAAAGAGCGGCTCTTTGTCCTCTTGCATGTCTTTGTTGTAGGCCAGTACCAGCCCCTTCATCAGCGTGAGCAGCGTGGTGAGGTCGCCATACACACGCCCGGTCTTGCCACGAATCAGCTCAGCCACATCGGGGTTTTTCTTCTGCGGCATGATCGAGCTGCCAGTAGTCACGGCATCGGAGAGCGAGACAAACCCGAACTCTGGGGCGCTCCAGAGCACTAGCTCCTCCGCGAATCGGGAGAGATGTAGCATGAGCAGGCTGGCATTGGCGCAGAACTCCACAGCAAAGTCTCGGTCCGCCACGGCATCTAAAGAGTTCTCACAGAGCGCATCGAAGTGCAGATCGCGCATTACGAACTCGCGGTCAATGGGAAACGGTGTGCCAGCCAGTGCCCCAGCCCCCAGCGGCAGTCGGTTCGTGCGGCCTCGGCATTCGGAAAGCCGCTCATCATCGCGCGAGAGCATCCAGAAATAGGCTAGTAAATGGTGCCCCAACAGAATCGGCTGAGCGTGCTGGTGGTGAGTTCGACCCGGCAGCACAACTTCTAAGTTCTCTTCCGCCAGGTCTAGAAGCTGAACGCGCAGGGAGTAAAGGGCATCTCGTAGATCGTCTATGGCGGAGCGAAGCCAGAGGCGAATATCGGTGGCTATCTGATCGTTGCGGGAGCGTGCCGTATGGAGTTTACCTGCCAGTGGTCCCAGTTTTTCTCGCAGAAGCTGCTCTACAGCAGAGTGGATATCTTCGGCGTCTTCTGGAAGCTTTGTCTCGCCGGACTCCAACTCGGACTCCAGTGCCTGGAGTGCCCCTACCAGGGCTTCGGATTCGTCGGACTCTAGAATGCCTACCCAGCTGAGCATGCGCGCGTGCGCCACAGAGCCACGAATATCCTCGCGCCAGAGCCGCCGGTCAAATCCCAGCGACTGATTAAACTTCCAGACCAGTGCGTCGGTCTCGCCCTCGAATCGTCCTCCCCAGAGTGCCATATCGACGTAGATGGTACCACGGAGATTTTCCGGAATATGGGGGGACTATTATTTTTTAACATCACGAAATTATTTCTGAAATATTTCAAAGGCGATGTCTTTTCGCTTGCGATTTGCATTCAGGGCACCTATAATCGGCGCAATCCCTGGCGTGGAAGCCGGGTGGCCTCAGTGAGGCGGCCAGGAAAGTGAGCCAGATGAAGCTGCTTGAGGGCTACGACACCGGGGGATTTTATGATGAGTTATTTGGGAGCAGTGATAAGGGGTTACCCCACTGCCGCAAGCTGATTCAGCGGCTCAATGCGCTGGGGCCAGAGGAGTTCGCCCGCAGACAAACCTTGGCGGACCTTTCTTTCGTTCAGAGCGGTGTTACCTTCACGGTCTATTCCGATGCCGGAAATACAGAGAAGACCTTCCCTTTTGATTTGATCCCTCGGGTGATTCCCCATAGTGAGTGGGACCATATAGAAAAAGGTCTGGTGCAGCGGCTTCAGGCGCTGAATGCCTTTCTGCAAGACGTCTATCACGACCAGAAGATTTTCAAAGACCAGAAGGTGCCGCGTGAGTTAGTCGTTGGTGCACAGCACTATCGCCCAGAGTTTGTGGGCGCGGACCCGCCCGGCGGCATCTATGTCCATATCGCGGGCTCAGACCTGATTCGGGATGTAGATGGAACGTTCTCGGTCCTGGAAGACAATGTGCGCACTCCCAGCGGTGTGAGCTATGTTTTAGAGAATCGGAATACGCTCACCCGTGTCGCTCCGCAGTTGTTCGCCGGGCTGAACGTGCGCCCGGTGCATCACTACACCACGCAGCTTATTAAGAACCTGCGGGCGCTCTCGCATAGAAACGAACCGACAGTAGCGATTCTTACGCCCGGCAGCTACAACTCCGCCTACTTCGAGCACTCGTATCTGGCTCAACAGCTGGGTATCGAGCTGGTGGAGGGGCGAGACTTGGTGGCGCGCGACAACCATATCTACATGAAGACCACACGCGGTGAGAAGCGTGTAGATGTGCTCTATCGCCGCGTGGACGATGACTTTCTAGATCCACTCACGTTTCGTCCCGATTCCTGCCTGGGCTGCCCCGGCTTGGTGAATGCGTATCGGGCGGGGAATATCGCGCTGGCGAACTCTATCGGCACAGGGGTAGCCGATGACAAAGCCGTGTATGTGTATGTACCGGAGATGATTCGCTACTACCTGGGTGAGGAACCGATCCTGCCCAATATCGAGACGTATCTAGGCAGTGAACCGGCCCATCTCTCGCATATATTAGCCAACTTAGACAAGCTAGTAGTGAAAGCCGCCAACGAATCCGGGGGCTATGGCATGCTCATGGGGCCGCAGGCGAGTGTCAGCGAGCGGGAAGAGTTCGCCGAAAAAATCAAGGCGAATCCGCGCAACTATATTGCCCAGCCGCTTATCTCGCTCTCACGCTGTCCAACGTTCTTAGACGGACAATGCCAGGGCCGACATGTAGACCTGCGTCCCTTTGCTCTCTGCGCCCCAGATGGTGAGATTACGATAGTGCCGGGCGGACTGACCCGAGTTGCGCTCAAGGAAGGCAGCTATGTGGTGAACTCATCGCAGGGCGGTGGTAGCAAGGACACCTGGGTCTTAGGAGAGTCTGCCGATGCTTAGCCGGGAGGCAGATGCCTGCTACTGGATCGGGCGCTATGTGGAGCGTGCCGAGGCCACGGCGCGCATGGTGGATATTCAGTACCACTTTGCCCTGGAGTCTGGCCGCGAGGTCACGCCCTGGGCGCCTATGCTGGAAGTCGCTGAGGGCGCCGAGGACTTCCACCGCCGCTGGGGAGACGAGACGGACCGGAACGCCCTGCACTTCTTCGCGTTCGATGAGCAGAACCGAGACTCTATAGTGCGAACCTGGGGGGCGGCACGCGAGAATGCGCGGACGATACGAGACCAGCTTGCTTCTGAACTCTGGGAAGCGCTGAACATTTTCCATTTGCGCCTGAAAGAGTGGGATGTGGACCGGCTGATAACTGAGTCTCCCGGTCCGTTCTTTCGAGAGGTCAAAAACGCGTCGCACCTATTCCAGGGAATTCTGAACCGCACGCAGCTTATGGGCGAGCCGCGCGATTTCCTGGATATCGGGCGATTTCTAGAGCGCTCCAGTCAGACCGCGCGCCTGCTGGATGTGAAATACCATGATATTCTGCCCGCTATCGAACAGACTCAGTCCCAGGGAACACAGCGGCAGCGCTTTGCCTATGATCCTCTGGGTGTCGGTGGCCCGCTGGATACACACGGCTGGGTAGCTACTCTGAAATCGGTAAGTGCCTTCGAGATGTACCGCAAGACACATAGAGACGGCATCACGCCAGCGAATGTGGTGGCGTTTCTGGTACTCAACCCGGACTTTCCCGCCTCTGTGATTCACGGCATAGAGCGGGTAGAAAGCTGCCTGCGGCGAGTGCGAGGATTAGGCCGCCGGACCCCGCCGGAGTATGCGGCAGCCCAGCTTGTGGAGCAACTTCGTGGCGCCAACGCTAGCGAAATTGTCTCCGATGGCCTGCATGAATGCCTTCGGAGCGTGCTGGAAGACATTGATGCGCTGGGACTGCTCGTGACCCGCACTTACCTGACCTACTGACCCATGTATCTGACCATCCGACACTTGACCCGCTATGTCTACCAGGGAGAAGCCAGTGACTCTCTGAACGAAGTCCGCATGCAGCCCCTGATGCACGATGAAGATCAGCACTTGCTGAGCTTCACGCTTGCGACATCCCCCCAGGCAAAGCTCTTTCATTACGATCTTCCGTGGGGGCGGGTCCATCATTTTGGCGTTCGTGACCCGCACGCTATCTTAGAGATAGAGACACATGCCCGTGTACGAACCTGCCTGAGCGATCCCTTTCTGCGCATGAACCTGGCTGTTGAAGACGATAACCGCTACGACAGCACCATGCGCTCGGCGAACTATGAGTGGCTCCTACCTACAGCGCGTGTTCCGCATGATGATCCGAGCCTGGCCGACGAGTTGGATGCCCTGATAGCAGAAGCGCGTAAGAACGCCGATGGCCCTACCACCTCGCACTTTCTGGTTGCTCTTACCGGGCTACTGCATAGAGAGTTTCCCTACGCTCCTGGCGATACGAACGTAGACACTACGCTGAGAGAAGTGCTCACCCTGCGCCGGGGAGTCTGCCAGGATACCGCGCATCTGTTCCTGGCGCTGGCACGGCGGGCAGGAATCCCTTCGCGGTATGTAAGCGGCTACCTGTACACGGGGCATGGCCTGACCAGCAACGACCGTATGCACGCCTGGATAGAGTGCCTGGTACCCAATGCGTACGGGTCATCATCGCAAACCCGCTGGCTCTGGCGCGGTTTCGACCCCACGAACAATCTGGTAGCAGGTAAGTCGTACATAAAAGTACATCGGGGGCGAGACTATGCCGATGTCAGCCCGAACAAAGGTATCTTCTGGGGCCTGCCAACGGAGCGTCTTGATATCGAAGTGGAAGTGTTCGCGGAAGACAGTACTTCATAGCCAATTGAGACCACGGGTTAAAAACCCACGTCTAGATGGCCTTCGGCCGGGCGTCCTCTGGACGCAGAGAGGAGGAGATTTCAATCTCCTCCCCGGTTTGCTCCCATTGGGAGATAAGGGTGTTGTTGGTGTGATGCTCTTTCTGGTGATGGATATAGGAAGTTACGCGAGTAAGGCTCTCTTCATCGGTGCCGATACTGAAGCAACCATATCCATCTTGCCACCTGAAATGCTCGGTGAACTCTCGGCGATTATCGTTGATAAAGGCTGAGGTTACTCCTTTGACCTGCTTTATTAGCAATGACGGATTGGTAGAACCTGGCATCTGTACCAACAAATGGATGTGGTCCGACATCCCGCCGATTGCAACTACTTTCCCTTTCAGGTGCTCCACTTCCGAAGAAATGATTCGGTGTACAGGTCGCTCTAACTCTGGTGGAATATTGTCTACATGCTGTTTCACTGCCCATACAAAATGCAAATAGATAACGACCTTACTACGCCGCCGAATGCTCGCTTCTTCCACCATCTATACCCCTTTTTGCGTCCAGAGGACGCCCGGCCGAAGGCCATCTAGACGTGGGTTTTTAACCCGCGGAAAACGAAACCCGCGGCCCATTCGGGTCGCGGGCTACCCCTGATTAGTTATCCGGTCCCATCTCTACTTTGCGGCGATCGGAGGCTTCTACCTTGGGCACTTCCACCTTGTCGCCGTCTTTCAGGCCGGAGGTAATCTCCACCATAGAGTCGTTTTTCAGGCCGAGGGTGACTTTTCGCTCCTCGGTTTTGGCTTTGTCACCCTCACCTACGACCACTTTTACCTTGTCGCCGGGGCGCAGAGCCTCTGCGGGCAGAGTCAATACTTTCTCTTTTTTCGTAACGATAATCTTCGCGGCAGCCGTCATGCCGGGGCGCAGGCGTTTATCCGGGGTATCGACAGCAATCTTGACTTCGAAGCGGACAACTCCGGCAGCGGAACCGCTCTGTGCGCTCTGGCCCGGTGCCTGACTTGCGGAAGCGGGAGCAATGGTATCGACATGCCCGGCGAAGGTCTTACCCTCTACCCCATCCACAGCGATATCCACGGGCAGACCTACGCGCAGCCGGGTGACATCGACCTCGTTGATGTTGACCTTTACCTGCATGCGGGTAAGGTCAGCAATGGTGACAATAGCGGCGCCCTGCGCGAACCCACCGGTGGCAGAAGCAACCAGCTCGCCTTCTTCTAAGTACTTGCCCGTCACTTCTCCGGCTATGGGAGCGACGATACGGGTTTCAGTGAGCTGCACCGACTGCTGGGCTAATCGATTCTCTAGCTGGCTCAGATCTGCGCGGGCGCGCTCTACATCTCGCTGCCGAAGTTGCGCCTGGGTTGCGTTGGTGCGCTGGGTAGCCAGCTCCACCCGAGCGTTTTCTACACTGGTGGTGCTCTGATCCAGCCGTAGCTGCGCATTACGGACCGTGTTCTTGGCTTGCTCCAGCCGGATATTGGCCAGTTCTACCCCGGCACGAACCGTGGCAATGTCTTCTGCCCGCGGGCCTTCTTTCAGAAGATTCAGCCTCTGTTTGGCGCTTTCCACATCTGCCTGGGCCAGCGCAGCCTGGGTTTTGGCGCTGTCCGCTTCTTGCTGAGACAGAAACCCTTTGTCGGTCAGGTTCTGGCGGCGTGTAGCCAGTCGCTCGGCGTCTGTGAGAGACGCCTGGGCGCGTCGTAGCTGCTGCTCGGCCTGAGCAATTTCTTGAGTACGCGTGGGCGCGGAGGTCTGGGCAAGCTGTCGGCGGGCTTGCGTTTGTGATGCCTCAGCCTCACGCAGTGCAATGCGCGAGTTCGTGAGGTTACCCTCCGACTCTTGCCTTGCTAGAATCGCGTTTTTCAGTGCGACTTCCGCGCGGCGAATCGCAAGATTGTTCTGGCGAGCGGTGAGCCCCTGGTTCTCGATAGCCTGAGACAGCCCGGCACGAGATGCACTTACCTGCGCCTGGATTCCAGCCACTTCACGCGCGGCTTCTGTCGGGTCGATAACCGCAATCGGCGCTCCCACCCGAATCGTTATTCCTGGCTTGACAAAGATTTTCTGGATTCGCCCCGCCACGCGTGACTTCACATCTACTTTTGTCACGGGCTCCAGAGTGCCTGTCTCACTCACGGAGAGTGCCAGTACTCCAGTGCTCGCAATCACTGTGCGCCCGATCTTCTCCGGCCCTTTGCCAACCCGCTGCTTGTTCCAGAACCAGGCGCCGCCCCCCACAAGCACAAGCACCAGTGTCGGCACGATCCATTTTTTCCGCATTCCGCTCCAGAGACACCCGACGCGGCAATCAGGTTGCGGTAGACTACTGCCATGCCCAAGAAAATTCCCGTACTGCTTCAAATGTATACGGTCCGCGATGATGCCCAGGCTGATTTAGCTTCTACCCTCGCCACGGTGGCGAAGACCGGTTATGCCGGAGTAGAGCTGGCAGGCTATGCCGGGAAAACTGCTGCGGAGTACAAGCAGCTCTTAGACGATAACGGTCTGCGCGCCTACAGCGCCCACACGGGTATCGACCAGATCCGCGATAACCCCAACCAGGTAATCGACGATGCAAAACTGTTCGGCTTCGAGTATGTGATCGTGCCCTGGATCGGCTCACCGTATGTGGACTCGTTCGCTGGGTTCCAGCAGGTGGGCCAGCTTCTGGCTGAAGCCTCCCCTGCCTTCACCGAAGCCGGACTGACTCTGGGCTATCACAACCACGCCTTTGAGTTTGAGAAGTCCGAAAACGGTGTCAATGGCTTCGATGCTCTCTTTACTGCCGGTGGTGACAAAGTAGCCGTGGAGATGGATACGTTCTGGGTCAAGAAAGGCGGCTTCGACCCCGCTGAGTATCTAGCAAAGTACACGAATCGGGTACCGCTGGTTCACTTGAAAGACATGGACGACGAAGGCAGCTTCGCGCCGGTTGGTACGGGAACGATTGACTATGTCGGCTCGCTGCTGCCCGCCGCAGAAGCTGCCGGAGTCAAATATTACATCGTCGAGCAGGATAGCTGCAAATCACCGCTTACGCCTCTGGAGTCCATAAAGATCAGTATGGAGAATCTCAAGGGTTGGGGTGTCGTCTAGCCTGCTCTCTCTAGCTTAGATTCAAAAAGCGCTCTGCCAGAAGGCAGAGCGCTTTTTTTGATTTCGCAGCAAAAAAATGCGCTTTTTGTAACGATAGATGTAACGCTGCCACGCTACAGTCTTATTGTCCTGCCGGGAAAGAGATGGCTTCCCGGTATCCAGGATGACTTCAGAGAGGCAAAAAGCGATGCACTATTTCTCCCCTACTTCCCTCCGACAGCGAGCCTTTACATTGATCGAGCTTCTGGTGGTCATTGCCATTATCGCGATCCTGGCGGCCATTCTGTTCCCGGTCTTCGCTCAGGCGAGAGCGAAAGCGAGAGCGACTGCCTGTATGTCCAATGTCAAACAGATCGGCACGTCCATGATGATGTACGTGCAGGACTACGATGAGACGACACCCTCGGGTCGCGGTGGCGGCTGGGAGTGGTGGGTAGAGCTCATGCCATACATCAAGTCCCTGGATCTGCTCTACTGCCCGGATCACCGCTCTGACCAGCCTGCTTATCCTCAGGGTGGAGCCTGCACCAGTGTGACCTACACCATGAAGCGTGGTTATCCCAGTTATGGCTACAACTGGGGGCCTATCGGCTGGAGAGGTGGCGGCCTGTTAGGCCCCCAATCCCCCGTCACTCCTCCGGCGGGGGCAGCCTGTACCACGACCACTTACATACCGGGTATCTCCCTTGCCGGAATCGACACCCCTGCTGAGATGTTCGCTTATGGCGATACCTGGGATACTCCCCGGCAGACTATTGGGATTGCCTTTGCAGCGGATAGCTGGACCGGCACCAGCAACTCGGCGCTTCGCCATCAGGGTTTTCATAACTTCGGTTTCATGGATGGCCATGCCAAGGCGATCAAAGTCCGAGCAGGCTACATGGCAGGCGCTTTCAACAATAAGTTCATCTTGCCCGCCAACGCTTCTGTAGCCCGAAAGGCCTACTGCGCCGACCCCAACGCGCTGATTGCTCTCAATCCCTACGCCTCGGATGGAACCAATGTTCCCGCGCTACCCTGCGGCCAGATAACCGACTGGATCTATGCTAACTACCCGGCCTGCCCAGTGAGCGGTGGCTCTAACTGCTTCTTCACTAACTAGGGGGTAACTCCTCGGGAAGCGATAAGAATTAACAGGGAGAGCCCCTGGATCCGGGTCCTAATAGAAACCGCTTGCAAATATTAAGACCAGGTTAAAAAATGACCTGGTCTTTTTTGTTTTTCCCCTTGACACTATTAAGAAGCCGGGTTATTCTGCCTTAACCAAGGGCCAAAGATGGCCCTGTAGTTAGCAACGCGCCGCAAGCGCTTACTGCCTCGGAGGTGGATCATGTCACATGTTCGTCGAAACCGCTCAGCCTTTACGCTGATCGAATTGTTAGTTGTTATCGCCATCATTGCGATTCTCGCCGCCATTCTCTTTCCCGTCTTTGCTCAAGCCCGTGCCAAAGCTCGTGCTACATCCTGCCTTTCCAATGTCAAACAGATCGGCACGTCCATGATGATGTACGTGCAGGACTACGATGAGACTACTCCCTCCGGACGAGGCGGAGGTTGGGAATGGTGGGTAGAGCTTATGCCCTACATCAAGAATACCGGCGTCCTGTACTGCCCTGATGCCATTCGTGCAAACGCCTCTCATATGGTCGCCTACAATCAGGGTGGAGCCTGTACCAGCGCTATCTACGCCATGCCCAAGGGTTACTCGGGTTATGGTTACAACTGGGGTCCCATCGGTTGGCGTGGGGGTGGTCTACTTGGAGCACAGGTGGCTATCACTCCTCCGGCTGGCGCTACCTGTACTACAACCTCCCAACTGGGTGGTATCTCCCTGGCGGGTATCGACTCTCCTGCTGAGATGTTTGCTTACGGCGACACCTGGGATACTCCTCGCGCTACCATCGGTATCGGCTTTGCCGGTGATGACTGGGCAGGTACCAGCAATGCACAGCTTCGCCACATGGGTGTCCACAGCTTCGGCTTCATGGACGGTCATGCCAAGGCCATCAAGATGCGAGCAGGTTGGATGTCTGGAGCGTTCAACAACAAGTTCATGCTTCCCGCGAATGCTGCTCGTCGCTCGCAAAGCCTACTGCGCGGACCCGAACTTCGTGGTTGCCAAGTCCAACACCATCTCCCCGGATGGAACCAACGTTCCTGACCTGCCCTGCGGCCAGGTGAGCGACTGGATCTTCGCCAACTACCCGGTCTGCCCGGCTGGCGCTGGTTCTGGCTCCAACTGCTTCTTCGCTAACTAAGCTCGGAGAGAACACATATGAGAAAGCTTCTTCTAGGAGTCTGCGCTCTGTTCTGTTTGAGCCTGGTAGCCGGTTGCACTCCGAAGGCGGATACTCCGCCTCTGGAGGCAGAGACCACTCAGGCTAAGAAGATGCCTGGGGCAGACACGCCTCCGGCAGCAGCCACAGATCCAAACACAGCCAAAAAAGCAAAAACGGGAGACTAGTCTCCCTAAAGGCGGGCCTTGCTGTACAGCAAGGCCCGCCTTTGCTATTTCTTTCCCACTCAACTTCAAGAGGAGTCCTCTTTTACGCTAATGACCACATGGCGGCACTGGCGGATACGTATCTTCACGATTACCTGGCTGGCTTACGCTGGCTTCTATCTCACTCGCAAAAGTTTCTCAGTGGTCAAGTCTGTTCTGAAAGAGCAGCTTGGCATCTCCAAACCTCAACTCGCTTTCATAGACACGGCCTATAACATTGCCTACGCCTTCGGCATGATGGGCTTCGGCGTTCTGGGGGACAGACTTGGCACCCGGCGCGTCATTCTGGCGGGCATGTTCGTCTCCATTCTGGCGGGTCTGGCGATGGGCTTTTCGCACACCGTGCTGATTTTCGGTGTGCTCATGACCATTCAAGGACTGGTGCAGTCCACGGGCTGGGGTCCGCTGGCTCGAAACCTGAGTCAGTTCTTTGGTACAAAAGAGCGCGGGCTGATTATGGGTCTGTGGTGTACCAACTACTCCCTGGGCGGAGTAATAGCCACAGCACTGGCCGGTAAAGCCGCCGAGAAATTCGGCTGGCCCGCTGCCTTCTGGGTCCCTGCCCTGACCCTATTCGGTATCTGGGTGCTATTCATCGTCCTCCAGCGCGACCGCCCGGAGGATGTGGGATTACCCCCGATAGACAGTGTGGGCGAAGAAGGAGCGGCAGCTGTTGACACTGCTAAAGACGCTCCCCCTACCCCACCGGAGCAGTCGTCCTGGGCCGATGTCCAGGCGGTGCTCAAGAACCCGATGGTGCAGCTTCTCAGTGGAGTCTACTTCGCGGTAAAGCCGATTCGGTATCTCTTTCTTCTCTGGGGCCCGCTCTATATCCATGAGCGTCTGGGAACAGGCGTGGCCGAGTCCGCCCTGTTGAGTACGACGTTCGAGGTGGGCGGCCCTATCGGAGCGCTGCGCCGGGGGTGGATCTCCGATAAGTTTCTTGGGGCGCGACGCGTGCCGGTCTGCGTGGTGAGCCTGGCCGTGGTCGCCATCTGCGTGGGTGGGTTCGGCTCGCTCCCGGCTAGCAAAGTTACCATTGGCTGCGTTCTAGCCGTCCTGGGTGCATTTCTGTATGCTGCTGACTCCCTGGTAACAGGCACCGCTGCCGTGGATTTTGGCACCCGAAAGGGAGCTGCTACTGCTGCGGGCGTTATCAATGGCTTCGGCTCCTTCGGGCAGATTCTTGGGGGGTTGCTTCCCGGTCTGGTGGGTGATACACCTGCGGACTGGAACCCACTGTTCTGGGCGCTGGCTATAGGGGTCGCGATAGCGGCTCTGGCTATGATCCCGAAGTGGAACGCAGTACCCTCAAAATGAGCGAACATCTTCAAATTATCAACCCGGCCACGGGTGCACGCCTCACTGACGTCCCAGCGAGCGATGCCCCTACTGTCGATGCTGCTGTGCAGAAAGCACATCGCGCCTTTACGGGCGAGTGGGGCAGTCTGGCTCCACGTGACCGCACCGCCCTCTTACAAAAGCTGGCCGCCGCCATGCGTGAGCATTCCGAAGAGCTGGCTCAGTTGGAGTGCACGAATACGGGTAAGCCGATTGGCTCCGCTCGTGGCGAGGTTGGCTATGCAGCTCGGGTCCTGGACTACTACGCCGGATTGACATCAACAGCCCGAGGCGAGACCGTGGGCCTCTCAGAGGGCCTTGGATTGACCCTGCGCGAGCCGCTGGGTGTGTGCGGACTGATCGTGCCGTGGAACTTTCCGCTGGTCATCACCCTCTGGAAGCTCGCCCCAGCATTGGCCATGGGTAACACAGCGGTTATCAAGCCCGCCGAGTGGACCCCGCTCACGGCGCTTCGCTTAGCGGAACTGGCGAAAGACATTCTGCCCGAAGGAGTCATAAACGTAGTCACCGGCACAGGTGCAGAAGCAGGCGCGGCGCTGGTAGCACATCCCTTGGTGCGAAAGATTTCGTTCACCGGCTCCACCACTACGGGCAAAGCGATTATGGCCTCTGCGGCACAGACCATAAAGCGCATCTCTCTGGAGCTGGGCGGTAAGTCCGCCAGCGTGGTGTTCGCGGATGCGGACTTAGAGAAAGCTGCCGGTTCGGTGATGAGCGTGTTCGATAACACCGGGCAGGACTGCTGCGCCCGCAGCCGCTACTTAGTCGAAAAATCTATCTACGCTGAGTTCGTGGAGCGATTTGTAGAAAACTCCAAAAAGCTGGTCGTCGGCGATCCCTTCGATGCATCTACCGAGCTGGGGCCGTTAGTCGCCGAAGCGCATCGAGAGCGGGTTCATGGCTTCGTCTCGCGGGCCGGAGTCGCTCCTCTCATCGGCGGCGAGAAGCTAAATGGACCGGGATACTTCTATCCCCCCACGGTATTCGCGGGTATCTCGGCGGATTCGGAGCTGGCCCAGCAGGAAGTCTTCGGGCCAGTAGTTGCCATTCTGCCCTTTGAAACAGAAGCAGAAGCCATTGCACTGGCAAACGGCACCGCCTATGGCCTTTCCGGCTCACTCTGGACCGGAGATGCCGCCCGTGCCATGCGCGTGGCCCGCCAGATTCGCACAGGAGCACTCTCCGTAAACGCCTCCAGTAGCGTACACTTAGAGCTACCCTTCGGTGGCTTCGGGCAGAGCGGTATTGGTCGCGAGCTTGGCCCACAGGCCTTGGATGCCTATAGCGAAGTAAAAAGCGTCTACTGGGCGGAATAGTGCAAATTGAATCCGCGGGTTGAAAACCCACGTCTAGATAGCCTTCGGCTGGCCGTCCTCCGGACGGGACAATGGAGAAGCGCTTTCCGGTTCTTTGCGTCCAGAGGACGCCCGGCGAGCTTGCTCGTCATCTAGACGTGGGTTTTCAACCCGCGGACAAATGGGTGGAAAAACGCGGAGGCATTAAAATGCCTCAAAAATCAAAGTTTGAGGAACTCATGACACGCGCGGAACTGAAACAAGCGATTGCGGGCGGCGAGATAGACACCGTGCTCGCCGTAATACCCGACCTTTATGGCCGCCTGCTGGGCAAGCGCCTCACCGGGCACTACTTCTTAGAGCATGTCATCGACGATGGGATGCATGTCTGTGACTACCTCCTCGCCTGTGACATGGAGATGGACCCCGTGCCGGGCTACTCGTTCACCAACTGGGAGCGTGGCTATGGCGACCTGCATGTGGTTCCCGACCTCAAGACTCTGCGTAGAGCGGCATGGCTGGAGAAGACCGCAATAGTTATCTGCGACGCTCACGCGCATATTGCGCCGCGCACAATGCTGCAAGACCAGCTTGCCAAACTGGCGGAGCGTGGATTCACAGCTAAGGGTGGCTCAGAGATAGAGCTCTATGTGTTCGATGAGAGCTACGAATCTCTGCGCCAGAAGCACTATGCTGCCCCGAAAACTGCAGGCAACTATATCGAGGACTACCATGTGTTTCAAGGCACCAAAGAAGAAGCTCTAGTAGGCGCCATTCGGCGTGCCCTGGATGCCAGCGAGATATCGGTAGAGTCCAGCAAAGGCGAGTGGGGTCCGGGGCAACAAGAGATCAACCTGCTCTTTTGCGAGGCGTTGGAGCAGGCAGATCGGAATGCCCTCTATAAGCATGCGGCCAAGGAAATCGCCTGGCAGCAGGGTAAGGCCGTGACGTTCATGGCCAAGTGGGACGAAACCCTGGCGGGCTCCAGCATGCATGTGCATCTCTCGCTGTGGAAAGCGGATGGCACCAGCGCCTTCGCAGATGAGGACCTTTTCAATCATTTCCTGGGCGGCATGATGCATCATGCCCGTGCGATTACAGCGTTTCTGGCCCCGAATGTCGCCAGCTACAAGCGCTATCAGGCAGGGTCGTTCGCGCCGACCAGTATCGCCTGGTGTAAGGACAACCGCACGGCGGGCTTCCGTGTCGTCGGCGAAGGTAAGTCCAAGCGAATTGAGTGCAGGATTCCGGGCGCGGATGCGAACCCCTACCTGGTCTATGCCTCCCTTCTTGCTGCTGGCCTAGATGGTGTGGAGCAGAAGATTGCTCCGCCCCCTATTTTTGAAGGCGATGTCTACGAGGCGCAGGAGCTTCCCCGTGTACCGGCGTACCTGCGCGAGGCGATTGCGGCATTTGAAGAAAGCGACTTCCCGGCGCGCGCTTTCGGCCAGGAAATAGTGGAGCACTACAGTCACTTCTGGCGCACCGAGCAGCGCAAGTTCGATGAAGTGATTACCGACTGGGAAAAGAAGCGCTTCTTCGAGAGGATCTAGCTCCTACCATGGTTCCGGTACTGTCTTCTCTGATAGATCCAGAAGGACTTTGTCCTCTGGTAGATGCGAGCTACTCTCTGGGTGGCGCCGCCAGCTGCCGCATTATCAGCCTGAACGACAACGATAACTACTTGATTACCGTTGCTGGGGCGACTCCAGAGAAATACGTGCTGCGGGTATGGCCACGCGGCAAGCACTGGCTGGAGCAGGAATCAGACTATCAGTTCGAGCTGGAGTGGCTGGACTTTCTGTTTCAGAAGGGCATGCCCGTAGCGCCTCCCGTGCGCCGCACGGATAGCGGTTTCCTGGGGACTATGAATGCCCCCGAAGGCCTGCGCCGCTGGGCGCTGTTCCAGTTCGCGCCGGGTGTCGGTGGTGTGAACGTGGAGCAGAGCAAGCCGTACGGGGAGAGCGTGGCGCGGATCCATCTGGCATCTAACGACTTCCAGCCCTCCTATGAGCGTATTCGATTCGACCTACCACGCCTGACCGAGAAGCCGCTTCAGCAAATGCGCAACTGGTACGAAAAGTACCAGACCCCCACCCCGGAAGAGCTGGACTATGTGACCGCTCTGGCAGCGGAGCTGCGAGCTGATGTGCTCGCGCATGGCCCTGACCCCAATGATGAGTGGGGTATTATCGGGGGAGATTTCCATGGGGGGAATCATCACTTCGCCGAAGATGGGCAGCTGACCGACTTCGATTTCGATCTGTGTGGCTATAGCTGGCGCGCTTATGACATAGGGATTTTTCTCTGGTCGGCGGGCAGCCAGGACCCGGCCATGTGGACCGGTTTTCTAGAGGGCTATGAGTCGGTTCGCCCGCTCAGCGACCGAGAGAAGAGTCTGCTGCCTGCCATGGTGCTGGCCGCGGCATATCTGGTGGATGGGCTCACACACTATGTACCCATCGGCGCCGGGCTGGCTGGGGCGCAAGAGCTGGGACTACAAATTCAACCGGCTGAGAGAGCTGGAAACAACCTGGAGAGACAGGGACAAGGAATAGACATGCGTTTAGCAAGTAAAGTAGCGCTGATTACAGGCGCGGGGTCGGGTATCGGGCGACAGGCTGCCCTTCGGTTCGCACAGGAAGGCGCCAAGATTGTTGCCGTGGACCTGAACCTTGCTGCGGCTGAGGAGACCGTGAAGCTGGTCACCGAGGCTGGAGGCGAGGCAGTAGCGACGAAAGCCGATGTCTCCAAAGCCGCTGACTCTGCTGCTATGGTGGCACTGGCCGAAGAGACGTTCGGGGCACTCCATATCCTCTTCAACAACGCAGGAATCTCCCACGCCGATGACGACAACGCAGAGACCACCGAGGAGAGCGTGTGGGACCTGACCTTCGATGTCAACGTAAAAGGCGTTTTCCTGGGCTGCAAGTACGGCATTCCCGCTATTCGCCGCGCCGGGGGTGGGAGCATTATCAACACGGCCTCCTTTGTAGCCGTATTGGGTGCGGCCACGCCGCAGCTTGCCTACACGGCCAGCAAGGGTGCAGTGCTCTCCATGACCCGTGAGCTAGCCACGATTCACGCCCGCGAGGGTATCCGGGTGAATGCGCTCTGCCCCGGCCCGCTACGCACGGAGCTTCTAATGAAGTACCTGAACACAGAAGAGAAGCGCCAGCGCCGCCTAGTTCACATCCCCATGGGTCGCTTCGGCGAGGCTATCGAGATCGCAAACGCCGCACTCTTCCTGGCCTCGGATGAAGCCTCGTTCACCACAGGCGCGACGTTCCTGGTGGACGGCGGCATTACTGCCGCCTATGTGACGCCGGAATAAAACCTCTCCCCCTAACCCCCTCCCCTAAAGAGGGAGGGGGAACAAGAATCACCAAGGGGTTCTGCTGGGCCAGGGATTCTCGAAGGCGCTTGCCCTGTAAGTTCCCCCTTCCCTTCAGGGGAGGGGGTTAGGGGGAGAGGTAGGCAAATACGCCCCTACCCCCCGCAACCTTTCTCTTAGCTCACTCGTATCAATCCCTCGCACAGCTCCCCCAGCTTCCAACACCAGCACTGCCGCCAGCCCGGCGGCTTCGCCCATAGCGAAGCAGTAGGGCATTATGCGGGCAGCGCCCTGAACAGCGCGTTCGGCGGAGAGGGAACGCCCGGCCACCAGCAGGTTCTCTACGCCTTGGGGAATGAGGCAGCGATACGGGATGCCGTGGCTCTGGCCTGGTGGGAGTGAGGCGGAGGTCTTTCCGCCATCGGTTACGGCTTTGGCACGGGCAGCTTCTTCGGTAGTCGCGGCGTGGAGGTCGATGAAGTAGGCGCAGCGGGCGATTTCATCGGGGAACGAGTGACAGGCCAGATAGTCGTCCAGAGTGAGAGTGTAGTCGCCGATAATACGTCGGCTCTCACGGACTCCAATATGAGGGCCAGTGGAAACCAGAGTGATGCTTTCCTGGCCGGGAACGTAGGCGCGAAGAAAGTTCACGAGTTTGGCGGCTACCTGCCTGCCTTCGCGTTCGGCGTGGCTAACGCTGGTGGCATCTGTGGCATCGAAGCCCCACACGTGGCCCAGGTTGCACCCGGCAGTGATTTCGTCTTTGAAGCTCATGCCGACCAGAGAGGCATCGGGCAGATCCCAGGCACCGTCGGCTTTCGCTTTCGCCACCAGGTTTTTGAGGTAGCCATCGCCCGTGGAGTACACGTAGTTCAGGTACTGGGTGCGTGAGCCGCCGGTAATAGTGAAGCAGAGAGTCATACCCTGTGTGAGACCACTCTCGTCGCCCAGTTCAAACGGGCAGCCAGCGCGGGCAGCAAGGTCAGCGTCTCCGGTGGCATCGATAAACACGGCGCCATTCAGGGTAGTTAACCCGGATTTATTGGCCAGGGTAATGGAGGTAACACGGTTGCCTTCTTTTTGGACCTCGGGGACGAAGGTATGGAAGAGCACGGTGACTCCGGCAGTTTCCAGAAGCTCATCGTAGAGGCGCTTGAGTAGCTCCACGTCTATCGGCACCCAGTCCATGCGCCCCTGATCCTGTGGGGTGTAGTAGCTCTCCGGGTCGGCCAGAGGACGCCCAAGCGCCTTTTGATGGGCCATGAGCACTTCCCAGGCGATGCCCCCTACGATGGAGCGGGTGCGGTCGGAGAAGGGTCCGAAGGCAGGCACTTGCATGGCGGTAGCGGAGCCACCACAGAATCCCAGGCGCTCGATTAGCGTGACATCACCACCTGCGCGGGCGGCACTGAGTGCGGCTGCGATGCCTGCTGGTCCGCCACCCACCACGATAATTTTTTTCAAATTCATGTTCCTGCTGCTACCGCCCCCGCATAGTATAGGTGCAAGGTATACCCTATGACAGAAAACAATATTCCCCACCCTCCGATTGCCTCCGCCGATGAGTGGCGTAGCGCCCGTGTCAAGCTTCTGGCGCGGGAAAAGGCACTCACCAAAGAGCGCGACCAAATCAACGCCCAGCGCCGCCGCCTACCCATGGTGAAGGTAGAGAAGACGTATACATTCGATACCCCAGACGGTAAGAAGACTCTGCTGGATCTCTTCGATGGTCGCCGCCAGCTGATTGTGTATCACTTCATGTTCGGGCCGGATTGGACGAAAGGGTGTATGGGCTGCACGGGCTATATCGATGCACTGGGCGACCTTTCTACCCTGGCCGAGCGCGATACGGGTCTGGTGCTTGTCTCCCGCACCCCGCTGGAGAAGTTGGAAGCCTACAAAGCCGAGCGAGGCTGGGACTTACCCTGGATCTCTTCCTATGGCACGGACTTCAACTACGATTTCCATGTGACCTTAGACGAAAATATTGCCCCAATTGAGTACAACTATAAAAGCAAGGAGCAGCTAATTGCGGACCGGGGCGGGGATAGCGACCTGGCAGGCGAGCTGCCCGGCACGAGTATCTTCTTCCGTATCGGCGACGATGTGTACCATACCTATTCGGTCTATGCGCGAGGTGGCGAGGGTGTTACCGATGCCATCAGTCTCTTAGACCTCACCCCCTATGGGCGGCAGGAAGACTTTGAAGACTCTCCCGCGGGCTGGCCGCAGAAACCAACGTACGGATAAAGAACATGGCTGAAGATACGATTCCTCATCCCCCTATCGCCTCTCGGGAAGAGTGGGAAGCGGCGCGTGAGGCGCTTCTGCTCAAGGAGAAAGAGCACACGCGTCAGGGCGACCGAATTGCCGCTGAGCGCCGCAGACTCCCTATGGTCAAGCTGGACAAGAACTACACGTTCCACGGGCCAGACGGTGAGCGCACGCTGCAAGACCTGTTCGAGGGCCAAAAGCAGCTCATTGTCTACCACTTTATGTACGGTCCGGACTGGAAGGAAGGCTGCCCAGGGTGTACCGGGTTTGTGGATGCCATTGCCGATATGTCTCTGCTGGACAAGCGCGACACGGCCTTCACGCTGGTCTCGCGGGCGCCCTATGAGAAACTGGATGCCTGGAAGAAACAGCATGGCTGGGCGGTAGCGTGGCACTCATCCTTCGGCAGTGACTTCAACTACGATTTCAAGGTCACGAAAGACACGGGTGAGGCTTCCGGGCTGAGCGTGTTCTTTCGGCTGGGCGACGATGTGTACCACACCTACTCCACGTATGCGCGCGGGGTAGAGAACCTGGTGCACACGTATGCCCTGCTGGATGTGACTCCCTATGGTCGCCAGGAGGACTTTGAGGACTCCCCGGAAGGCTGGCCGCAGCACCCAACCTACGGGTAGGCTACTGCTCCCACTCCACGGGAACATTGGGGAGGGCGTCTGCCAGTGATGTCATCACGTCCTCCTTGGTGGTGTTCTGCCCCAGGCGGATACGAACCATAAGTGTTCGCGTGCCCGGATTCAGGGTGGAATCATCTGACTCGAACCCGATTACCAGCGCGCCCGCCTCGGTAATCGCATTAAGCGCCTGAGAAACGGCGCCTTTTCCATGCGGCACTGCCAGATTCAGAGAGGCTTCGCGTAGGGGGGAGCGTACTTTCTCCTCTAGCTTTTTCACCACGGTCAGGGTTACCAGCGCAATCACAGTCGCCATGGCCGCCAGCGCCGCGTTCTTACCGCCCGCTCCCACAGCCAAGCCGATACCCGCCACAACCCATACGGTAGCTGCCGTGGTCAATCCGCGAATCGCCATGCCACGGCGCAATATCACTCCGGCACCTAAGAAGCCGACCCCGGTGACAACCTGCGCGGAGATTCGGCCCGGATCACCGCTGCTGAAGCGAATCATAGCCATGAGGCAGGCGCCCACACAGACCAGAATATGCGTGCGCATTCCAGCGGGGCGGCCTTCGTACTCGCGCTGGAACCCCACCAGTCCGCCCAGCAGAGCCGCTAGCAGAAGCAACTCACCCTCTGGTACCCAGGGAGCATGACTGAGCCACTGCCCTATCTCACGCAATAACGCCATTGTTAAGCTGCGATTATATCCTGCGCCTTCTTCGCCAGCCGGGCCACGGAGTCATCGTCTAGCGAGGCAGCCTCGCTGAGCGACACCCATTTCGCCTTCACGCCGTTGGGGAACTCTACCGGCTCAGTGAGTTGGAACAGGAAACGCACATCGTAGTGATAGTGCCCTGGCTCGGAACCATCCGGGCGTGCAGGGATATAGTGCACATCGACATCGAAGGGCACACCGACTTTCAGCTCTATGGCCGACTCGGGCAGCCCGGTTTCCTCTAATAGCTCACGCCGCGCGGTAGCAGTCACCGTGCCATCCATCTCAGGTTCGCAGTGCCCGCCGGGTTGCAGCCAGCGCGAGAGCTTCTCATGCCATATAAGCGCCATAGCATCCCCTGTGGCATTCAACAGGGCCGCCGACCCGGTGATATGCCCATCGCTTCCAAGGGCTAGATTCTGCCGCGAAAACGGTTCCGGCGCGCCGTCTAAGAACCCCTCTAAGCGAACTAAGTGCGAATGTTCATCGGTGTTGAACGGCGCGTGCTGCCGTAGCGCGGAGAGAAGTCTATCCCGGTTCATATATGCCTGTCAGTATAGCAGGCATAGAAATCCGAAGGATGGAAATTCCCAACGCATACGAGGGATTGAAATCCCTCGCTGTGTATCGCCTTCGGCGCGTCCTGCCGGACGAAGAGGGATGCCCTGGTAACCAGTTCCCCGTCCGTGAGGATGCCAGCGAAGTTGGTTATGCAGCGAGGGATTTCAATCCCTCGGGCAGTCAGCGCGGCGTCCCACTCTCTTTCTTTATATGCATGGGGGTGAGGAGCCATTAAGCGACTCCACCCCAACCTATGTACTATGTCCTATAGGCACTTTGTGAGGGAATCTTCTTCACTTTACCGGTGCTTTTCTTCACATTATCGGTATATTCTCTTCACTTTACCGATTCGCATAAACTCAGTTTTTAGGTAGGGAGGGAAACCCCGTGCCCATGGTGAAACCGGGGGATATGAACCGACGACAGCTTCTGGCGGCGGGCGCAAGCCTTGCCGCAATTCCTGCAATGGCGGAGAGCGCCACTCCCCAAACTTCTTCCCGTCGCACTATCGGGCCGAACGATAAGATTCGTGTGGGACTTATCGGTGCGGGTGGCTCGCGTGGCGGGTTTCGCCAGGGACTCGGCGACACCATTGGCATCTCTCACCAGCCTGGCGTGGAAGTGGTGGCGGTCTGCGATCTGGACCTGCTGCATTTAGACGAAGCGGCCAATGCGCTCAAAGGTCCGAATGGTACCCTGCCTGACAAGTACACTGACTTCCGCTACCTGATCGCCCGCCCGGACATCGACGCTGTAGTCATCGGCACCCCGGACCACTGGCATTCCATTGTCGCCAGCCACGCCATGAAGGCAGGCAAGGATATCTACTGCGAAAAGCCGATGACCCTCATGATCGGCGAGGGCATCGAGCTGGTAAAGACCGCCCGCAAGATGGGCACGGTCTGGCAGACGGGTTCCCAGCAGCGCTCCGACCAGCGGTTCCGCACCGCATGCGAGCTGGTGCGCAATGGGCGTCTGGGTAAGCTCAAGCAGGTAGTAGCCCACCTGCCCGGCGGCACAAAGGGTGGCCCGTTCGATGTCGTCGAAAAGCCGCACGACTTCCTATTCGATATGTGGCTCGGCCCATCGGAGCCGGTGCCCTATTTAGAGGAGCGTACTCATGGCAGCTTCCGCCACTGGTACAGTTACTCCGGCGGCATGATGACCGACTGGGGCGCGCACCACTTAGACATTGCCCAGTGGGGTATGGGTCGAGATGGTAGCGGACCGGTAAAGATTAAGAGCCAGGGCAAGATGCCCGACCCCGATCCTACCCGCCGCAGCTTCGAGTGTGCTCTGGAGTTCAAGGTCACCTACACCTACGCCGATGGCGTGGAGCTAATCGCCACGAATGAGGGCGAGAACGGTGTGCATTTCTACGGCGAGAACGGTCAGTGGATCTTTGTGAGCCGCAGCCGTATCGACGCCAGCGACCCCAAGCTGCTCACCGACCCTCTGCCCGCAAACGCTACGAAGCTCTACGTGTCGGATAATCATCAGCGCAACTTCATCGACTGTATCCGCAGCCGCCAGAGACCTATCTGCGATGTGGAGATCGGTCATCGCTCGGCCAGTGTCTGCCACCTGGGTAACCTTTCTATCCGCCTGGGCTTCAAGGAGCTACAGTGGGACCCGAAGAAGGAAACCTTCACGGGTGCGAACGCCGCCGAAGCCAACGCGCTGAAGTTCCGGCCCTATCACGGCGGCTGGAGCCTGTAAGAGGCGCCATGTTCGCGCGGCTTCCTCTTATAGTCATTCTTGCCGCAGCGACAGTCTTACCTACTTGGGCACAACACCCGGCGATTGTAAAGTCGGTCGCCGGGTCTGCTCCGCAAAAACGTCCTTCGGATGCCGAGCTAATTCAGGCGCTAGAAGACGAAAACATTGCCCGTGCCTTGAACCTGATACGGCGCGGAGCGAACCCGAACTCTGTTAAGACAGAGAGTGATTTCAAAGTCAAGCCAAATGCGCTGGGGATAGCGGCAGAGCTGGGCGACATTACGCTGGTAAAGGCTCTGCTGGAGCATGGCGCTCAGGTCAATCCGAAAGCCTCCTCCGGTAAGCAGATAGCACGCCCACTCGATTCTGCACTGGGCGATAAAAGGACCAGTGCGATTGCACGGCTTTTGGTCGAGAAGGGCGCGGCGCTCAACGAAGGCGATGGAAGCAAGCTTGATCGCCGCCCTATCGTCGTAGCAGCTTCCTGGGGTGATGTCGAACTGGTCCGTCTGATGCTGGAGAAGGGAGCGGACTGGAAGCATACGTCCTCCGATAAGATCAATGCCCTGGTAGCAGCAGTCTCCAACGGCTCTATTCCAATCGTTGAGCTTCTGGTAGCGCGCGGCGCTACTCTGGACGATCCTGACCTGGACGCTCTGGGAGTAGCCAGCGGTAGCGTACCGATGCTTCAGTGGCTTCTAGACCATGGCGTGAAGCTAAAACAGGTCCCCGGCAGTGAGCCTTTGCTGATAGAAGCAACCCTCTCTGGCAAGGCCGCCATGATTCGTTTTATTGCTCAGTATGAAACAGACGTAGATCGCCGTGGCCTGAAAGGCTACAATCCTCTGCATATTGCTGCCGAAACCAGTACCGAGGCGGTAAAGACGCTGCTGGCGCTGAAGGCACGCGTGGATATTCTCTCACCTGATGAGCAGTCAGTCCTGGATATCGCCGAAGACGCTCCCGCTTCGCAGAAAGAGAGTATTATCCAGGCTCTCAAAGCCGCGGG
Organism: Armatimonas sp.; assembly: GCA_049840835.1. GTDB lineage: Bacteria > Armatimonadota > Armatimonadia > Armatimonadales > Armatimonadaceae > JANLTX01. Next base: position 56,758 of record JASGJG010000024.1, read on the forward strand.
GGCGAAGCCCGCGCCACCGTCTCTCATCAAGCTTATTCGCAAAGATGACCTCGCTGGGGTCAAGAAACTTCTAGAGCAGGGAGTCGACCCCAATCGTCCTGATGGTCATGGTGGCGTTCCCCTGTTCTACGCATTCACCGAGAGCCGTGAGAGTGAGAAAGCTGCTTCCATGCTGCTCACCCACGGCGCCAACCCCAATGGAAAAGCGCCAGATGGTCGTGGCCTTATGGTATACCTTCGCGATATCAATGAAGACCGCGCCATGGCCATGCTGCGGCGCGCCGGTGGCTACTCTCCAGAACTGGAGCTGCGAACGGCGCTCAGCCAGAAGTCTCCTGACCGTGCTGCTGTGGAGAACCATCTTAATAACGGTGTTGTCCCGGATGCTTCCGCGCTAGCCCTGGCTCTACTTCATAAAGATCGCCCCCTGGTGGACCGCCTGCTGGAAAAGGGCGCGCCGGTAAGCGGGCGAGCCTATTTGCCCGATGGAGATCTGATACCGATCACGGTCCGCACTCCGCCCGAGTTCCCTCTTCATGCGGCGGCGCTCAGCGGCGATGTAGAGCTGGTCCGCCTTCTGCTAGACAAAGGTGCTAACGCCAATCAACGCCGCGAAGAGGATAGCCCGAACGCGCTTCATTACATCGGTCAAAGCGAGGCCACCCCGGATCAGATAGATGCCGTGGTTCGGCTGCTGGTAGAGCGCGGAGCGGATGTACATGCGATCCAATCTGACATGATCTCTGGGAGCCCACTGGCCTTTTTGGCCGCTACAGCCCTCCCAAAGACACTGGAATACCTCTTAGAGCATGGCGCGATCAGCGAGCTTCGACCAAAGGACTCCGACAACCAATCCCCTCTCTCTCAAGCCATCAGTGCTCGCAAGAGAGACAACATCCAGCTTCTTCTAGAACGCGGATCTGATTCGAATGAGACGGATGCAACATCCCGCTCACTGCTGGCCAAGCTTATCGAGACAAACAACTTGCCTGAGTCAGAGGCTATCGCTATTGGCAAACTGCTGGTTCAACACGGCGCCAATCTGAACATACGGGACAGTATGGGCAGAACGCCATTACAGATTGCCCGAGATGAAGACAAAGAAGAGATTGCCAAGTGGCTACAATCTCTGGGCGGTCAGCAGCGCATCTCCCGCGAAACCGAGATGAGGCGTGCCATTATGAGTGGCGACGCCGATACGGTGAGACAGCTACTGAAAGCAGGCTTTAATCCCAACACTCTTCTGGATGATAGTCCACCACTGGCACTGGCCTGCACGCGAGACGAGATGGAGATTGCACAGCTGCTGATTCAGGCAGGAGCGGATATCAATAAACCAGACAGCATCGCAGCTCCCCTGTATAAGGCAGCTGGGGCGGGTAATTCGGCGCTTGTGCGGCTACTACTTCAGCGTGGGGCCAAAGTGGAGCAGGGAATGATGATCGACGGGCAAAGTGTAGACACCCCTCTTTCGGTAGCTGCGAAGTCCGGCAGCCTGGAAACGGTCAAACTGCTCGTGGCCGCAAAAGCCAATGTCAATGCAGGCAGTGTCTTACAGAAAGGTCAGCCGCTTCAGGCAGCGATTCTGCACGGTCATCTGGAAATTCAGGAGTTCTTGCTGAAGTCAGGAGCGGATCCCAATCTCGGCGCGCCGCTCGTGCATCTTGTGGTGCTGGACAATACTGCCGCTGTCGAAAAGCTTATCAAAGCAGGCGCTAAGATTGATCAGTCCGATGAATCTGGAATGACTGCTCTGATGTCCACAGCTATGCTGGGCACAGAGAAGATGATGCGCTTTCTTCTAAAATACAAGCCCAATGTCCATTTGAAAGACGCGGAGGGTCGCACTGCACTCTCCTTTGCCAAACAAGAAAAAAAGACCGGTATCATAGCGCTGCTCCGAAAGGCGGGCGCAACCCGGTGAGAAAGCCTCCCGTCACTAAATCTGCCCCGGAAACTCCCGCGCAACGACAGATCCGGCTCAATACGCTTCTGCTACAGTCCGCGGAGAAGCAGGATACAGCCCAGGTACAGGCGCTACTGCGGGCCGGAGCAAGTGTAAAGGCGCGTGATGTAAAGGGATGCACTCCCCTGCTCCGCGCTCTGCATGGGCCGCCCTCCACCGGGGATCGTATGCAAGACTTGAAGCAAGAGTTGGCACTGGTCTCGCCAAACCGGGTAGCCCCAACGATTCAGCTCCTTCTCAACGCTGGATCGGAGGTAAATGCTACTGATAACGAAGGCTACTCACCTCTCTTACTTTCTATGGGTAGCCTATCGGTGTCACTCTGCAGGGAGCTTCTGAAACGTAAGGCGAATCCGAACCTCGCCAATAAGGAAGGGATGACTCCGCTCGGTATGGCGGCCATGACACGCTCTCCCGTGCTCATCGAGCTGCTTCTGAGCTATGGAGCCGATCCGAAGCGTGGCTCATACCCCGTTCTGGGACTCGCGGCCCTCGGTATGCCGTCCAGTTTGTTCGACGAAGACGATGAAGATATTACGAAGCTCGACCCACTGAAGCTGCTGCTTCGCCAGACCAGAAACGCAGAAGATGATTACTCTCAGGCTATGGCTGCAATGACGATGCTGCTGAAGGCAGGAGCGGACCCGAATGGCAACGCACCGGACTTCAGCACTCCGCTCCATGTAGCCGCAGAGTATAGCGGACCACCCGTTCTGAGCTATCTGCTCAAAGCAGGAAGCAAGGTCAACACAGTCAGCAAGTCCGGCGAAACAGCACTGCATACAGCCATTCTCGCCGGACGCTGGGATAATGTCCGAATTCTGTTGGACGCCCGTGCCGATCCCAATACTGTCCGTGAAGAAGGCGGTCTTTCCCCACTACACAGCGCAGTCGAGATGGGTAGCTATGCCTGTGTAGAGCGCCTTCTGACCGCAGGTGCGCACCGTGATATCCATAGTCGAGCAGGGCAAACCCCGCTTGATCTCGCCAGAGCACGCCACATGACGGCACTGGTCGGGCTACTAACCCCAAAATCTCCTTAGGAACAGATATGCCTCTAAATCTCGAAGAACCCGCTACACTCCCGATGCCCGGTTTGCCTACGATCGCTGAAGGTCGTAGGCAGTGGAAGTTCTGCCTGAATTCCTCCACGATTCGTGGGCAGAAGCTCCCGCTGGACCAGGTGGTCGAGATTGCGGCAGCAGCGGGCTATGATGCCATAGAGCCATGGATAGACGAGTTGGAAGCTTATGAAGCCGGTGGCGGCGACCTGAGTGTTCTACGCGAGAAGATCCATGACCTGGGGCTGACTGTAGAAAGCGCTATCGGGTTCTTCGAGTGGGTGGTAGACGATGACGCTCGGCGCCATGCCGGGCTGGAGCGAGCACGAGCGGATATGGAGCGACTGAAACGGTTGGGTGGTATCCGAATCGCCGCACCACCGTTTGGAGCGCATGAGGCCGGTTCTCCTCCGCTGGATTTAAGCGCCGCCGCTGAGCGCTATGCAGCTCTGTGCGATATCGGGGAACGCGCGGGCGTAACCCCACTCTGCGAAGTCTGGGGGTTCTCCGCCAATCTCAATACTCTAGCGGAGGGGCTTTTCGTGGCGGCACAAAGTGGTCACCCTAATGCCTGCTTATTGTTAGACAGCTACCACCTGTATAAAGGCGGCTCGCCCTTAGAGGGCCTGCGATTCCTGCAAGGGGAAAAGCTCCCGCTGTTCCATATCAACGACTGGCCGGATATCCCGCGTGAGAAGATTGTTGATGGGGATAGAATCTGGCCTGGCGACGGTGTAGCCCCCCTGATTCCGCTGCTACGGACTCTGGTGGAGATAGGTTTTTCGGGGTATCTCTCGCTGGAGCTGTTCCACCCGGACTACTGGGCTATGGACCCGGCGGAAGCGGCTCGCACGGGTAGAGAAAAACTGCAAATAGTTACCGAAGCCGCCCTCTAGTCAAGGGTCATGATACGATGCGTACCAGCTATGCGTGGCACGCTTCTATGGACCTTCCATCTCGTTTTTCGCACCCCGGAGTCCGAAGCGCGAGCACTGCTCCCCGAGGGTATCGAGCCGCTGACCGCTGCAGGCTGGGCATTCTACAATGTGGCTATTTCAGAATTCTCAGCCGTTCGGGCCGATGCCAACCCGCTGAAGATCGGGCGACATGGACATATTCTCGCCTATCGCCTCTATGCCCGTGCCAAAAACAGCGACACAGTAGGGCTGTACGGACTCCAGACGGAGTGCGATGTACCAGCGCTTCTGGAAAAAGCGAGTGGGCTCTCGGGAACTCCTGTCCTTCTCTGTCAGGTAGAGGTCTATGACGATACCCATGGAACTGTCCAGATAGATGTAGAAGAGTCTGACTCGCCGCTGAAAGTCATTCTTGATACGCGCGGCAAGCCAATGTTGAGTGAGAACAGCCCGTTTCCGGGCCTCTCCGAGGCGGGTGTATTTCTGCGTCCCCCTGCCTTTATTATCAACGCAGAAGGCCAGGCGGTAAATATCGGGCGACAGGTGAAATCCTGGGAGAGTCGGCTGGTGCGCCTGCCCCAGCAAGAGTGGAGCTTTTTTGATGGCAAAACAGTCACCTTCGAACTCTGCTTCGATGTCCCGACCCTCGAGTACCGGTGGCCGGAAGGGTACGCGCTGGCTCCTTAAGCTCTGCCGGGCGTACTTTATTGGCTTTTTGATTATTGGTCTGGCCGGGTGGGTTATTGGAGAGCGCTGGTGGCTCACTATTCTGCTTACCTACCCCCCACAGGTTGTCTTTCTGATTCCTGGCCTGCTATTGCTGCCCTTTGCGCTGATAAGTCGCTCTATTCCGGCCCTGCGCTGGCTGGTTGCGGCGGGCCTGCTCTGGGCGCTACTAGAAGGCGCACGGTGGCCGCTAGTGCCACGCTGGGCTAGCACCAATGAAACCACTATCAAGGTGCTGACCTACAACATCCATAGCGCCACAGGTGGGGTAGAGAAGATAGCCGGAGCGATTCGAAAAGAGAATCCAGAGGTTATCTGCCTGCAAGAAGCCAAGCCCTGGCTGAACCTGCCCAACCCCGTGCCTGCCCTGCAGCAACTACTCCCCGAGTGGACCTTCACGAACTCCGGTGATGTGGCTATCGGAATTCGTGGCGGGAGTATCGAGCGCCAGGAGATTCAGCCTTACCCGGTGCCGGGCAGCTTTCGACTGGCTCTGGGGGTTCAGACCCACCTGAAAGGCCGCCCGATCACGATTGTCACTACGCATCTGGCGACAGCGATGTATGCGCAGACTCTTACCAAGAACCGGCGCGGCATTCCGACTTATCTCACCCAGACCGGTGAGGTGCGCCGGATACAGCTTCAAGGCCTGCGGCAGTTCTTGAACGAGTTCCCTGGCCCCAAGATAATCTGTGGGGACTTCAATACTCCGCCGCGCGGCGTGGAATACGCTCGGCTCACGCGAGACTTAGATGATGCCTTCGCGGAGTCCGGCAAAGGTTTCGGCTGGAGCTACCCGGCAAACCGCCCACTACTGCGTATCGACTACATCTTTACGGCGGGTGGCTCCCGAGCGGTAGAGGCGAACACGCGGGCATGGCCCTACTCGGATCACCGCCCGGTCGTAGCGACTGTCACTCTGCCGTAGCCCGGTAGAGCGCCAGGTTGCCATCGCCACGGTGCAGGAGTAATGTCTGTCCATCCGCGCTAGATTGGGTAGAACGAATCGGGTGGGGCTGATTGGTGTCCGGGTCCAGAGGCAGTGGTAGGCGCGCCACGGTGCGCCCTGCACGGTCCAGAGTACAGAGGGAGCGATCCATATCCAGCACCGTGATACGGTTTCCGCTGGCAGAGAGCGCTACCAGCTCCGGTGCTAAGTACGAGCCTCCACGGTCCGGAGCCAGGTGGCTCCCATTGCGAGCAAAGAGCGAGAGCCGACGCTCGGATAAGTCTCCTGTAGTGTAGTGCGTCGTTGCTACAAAGCTCAGCGCGATAACTCCCCCATCTTCACTCACCAGTAAGCGGGGCTCGGTCCCTTCGATTTTCTGCTCCCAGAGCAATCGACCTGTTGGGCGATCCCACACCATAAGCTTGGGGTCGGAAGCACTGGCACGGCGGCGGGCGCCGTGCCGTGAGAGCGCCACCAGGGTGTTTCCATCGGCGGAAAGAGTGACATCGAACCAGCGGGCAGGATCGGTTTCCCGATGCCGCCAGCCTTTACTGGTACTGATACCAGACGGTAGCCATGTACCACAGGCAAAACTTCCATCTTGCGCCAGGGCCAGAGTCTCTGGATACCCTTCCACATGCACTGTTTTGGGCGGCGAGGCAGCCCCACCGAGCGCCCAGCGAGTAATGGAGCGGTCTCCGGCGCCTACCACATATGACTTGCCATCGAGCGCCACGACCACGGCCCAGATAGGTCCGGAGATCGGCTGTATCCGTGCATTGCTGATACCGCTAACGGCATCTAGAATCATGATCTCGGCGCGCTGCGGCGCCAGGCGCTTCCAGACCAGCACCTGCCCACCCGGTGCGGCGGCCAGCGAGTCCATGCCAGAGATAGGAGGAGTCCGCCAGAGCTGGTCGCCGGTCTCGCTATGGAAACGGCGTACCTGCCCTTTCTCACTCAGCCAGGCGATGGTCTGACCATTCGGAGAAAGGGAAAAGGCTAGCAGCGAAGGCGCCGGGCGTTCCCAGACCATGGTCCACCGTGGCTTACCATCGCTGCCATCCCTTCTCATTGCTGGTCTTTAAAGCTCAGAAAATACTTCAGCAGGGTTGTATCGTCGGTCAGCTCCGGGTGGAAAGCGCTCGCTAGAAACCGCCCCTGCCGCGCCAGAACCAGCTTGCCATTGTAGGAAGCCAGCTCCTCTACACCGTCACCCGCTTCTACAATATACGGAGCGCGTATGAAAACCCCATGAATCGGACCAAGCGTGCTATCTATATCCGCCTCGAAGCTGTCTATCTGCCGCCCGAACGCATTACGCGCCACGGAGATATCCATGAGACCGAGTGTCGGCTGCCCGCCGCGCTCTTCGCCCTGTGTAATCGTCTTGCCCAACAGAATCAGCCCTGCGCAGGTACCCCAGATAGGCCCGGTAAAGCTCTGAATGGCCTCAAACAGCCCATAGCGTACCATCAGCTTACCGATGACAGTACTCTCACCACCGGGGATAATCAGGGCATCGCATCTTGCAAGCTGCTCAGCGGTACGAACTTCTACGCTCTCTGTACCAACACGCTCCAGGGCCTTCGCATGGGCGGCAAAGTCTCCCTGGAGCGCTAAGACACCGACTCTCACCAGCCGCGCTTATCGAAGCGCTCTACATCGGGCAGAGTGCGAACATCGATACCGACCATGGGCTCACCGAGATTGGTAGAGATCTCTACCAGCTTATCGAAGTCCTGGTAGTGGGTCACGGCATCTACAATGCGCTTGGCGCGCTCTGCGGGGTCGCCAGACTTGAAGATACCGGAGCCTACAAACACCGCCTCAGCCCCCAGATGCATCATGAGGGCAGCATCTGCGGGGGTAGCCACGCCACCCGCCGAAAAGTTCGGCACAGGCAGCTTACCGGTGCGGGCGATTTCCTGAACGAGTTCGAACGGTGCCTGCAGGTTCTTGGCCTCGGTCATCAGTTCGGCTTCGTCCATGTTCTGAATCTTGCGGATGCCTGCCATCACGGTGCGCATATGGCGCACGGCCTCAACAATGTTGCCGGTTCCCGCCTCACCCTTGGTGCGAATCATGGCCGCACCCTCACCGATACGACGTAGCGCTTCGCCCAGGTCTTTGCAGCCGCAGACAAAGGGGACTTTGAAGCCATGCTTGTACACATGGAACTGCTCATCGGCGGGCGTTAAGACCTCGGACTCATCAATAAAGTCCACGCCCATGGCCTCTAAGATACGCGCCTCTGCCAGATGCCCGATACGGCATTTCGCCATAACCGGAATGGTCACAGCATCCATGATGCCTTTGATCATCTGGGGGTCGCTCATTCGAGCCACGCCGCCATCTTTACGGATATCTGCCGGAACACGCTCCAGAGCCATCACTGCCTGTGCGCCCGCTTCCTGCGCGATTATCGCCTGCTCGGGGGTAACCACGTCCATAATGACGCCACCCTTGAGCATTTCCGCCAGTCCGACCTTGGTTCGCCAGGTCGCCTTTTCACCACTCACTTCACTCATAGCCTTCTATTGTATCGCTCCTGGAAAGCAGACGCGTTTATCCTTCGGATGACCTCTCCTTCAGCCATACTGCGCCCCGATACACTCGCCCCCAGTAATAGGGGGTTCCTAGGCAGATAACCCCCTTTAAGCCGCTACGCGGCGTTATCTCCCTTGCCGAATAGCCTGCCGACAGAAGCACCGAGGCCCCCTATTACTGAGGGGCAGGAGCAAGTGCTGAAGCGAGGCCAAAACCCTACCGTACATTCACCTCTATAGGCAGTACATGGTTGATCATGTAGTTTTCGCGGTCTGGCTGGCGCTCCATAGGCTGAGTATTGCCCTTAGCATCCGTTGCTCGGGCCATGAGGGTATAGCGACCAGATTGTGTGGGTACCTTCCAGCTATACTCCCAGAGTCGCCAGGCATATCGAGCGGAGGCTCCTAAGAGGCGAGCAACTTCCCAGGTCTTGCCTTCATCTGTGCTTACCTCGACTTTAGCAATCTCTGAGTCTCCAGTCCAGGCGGCACCGCTAATTCTATAGGTGCTGCCTGCCGCAATGGATTCCTGCATCTCTGGGCGGGCTATCTCTGCCTTGACCTGTATCTCTGTAACAGGAATGCGGCTTTTTACACCGTGAGTGGTTTCCCAGATGGCATAGTCTATGGTCTGGAAATGTCCATGGTAGGGTTTGTCTACGACAATCAGCCGTGTGAGCCACTTTACCGAAGCCATACCGTACCAACCTGGAACGATAGCACGTACCGGGAAGCCGTGAGAAAGAGGTAGCTCCTGCCCGTTCATACGATACGCCAGTAAGACCTCCGGGCGATTTGCTCGCTCCAGGGGCAGGCTGCGGGAATAGTGAATCATTCCTGCGGGTTTGGGCGGGTTCTTAATCTCTCCGGTATCTGCCCCCTCTAGAATCACTTCTACGGCGCCGGGCAGCACGCCCGCACGCTGGAGAACCGCCTGCAGGGGCACGCCGGTCCATTCTGCGTTGCTAACCGCACCTAGCTGCCACTGCACTCCATTGGCCGTAGGAGAGAGAAAGACCCGGCTGTTGCCTGCGCACTCCAGCGTAGCGGGCAGGGTGCGGGGAGTCATTTTCACGAGCTCCTCGTAGGTCAGCTCCAGGCGCTCTTTTACGGCTCCCTCAACCACCAGGCGCCAGGAATTTCTATCCATCTGTGGCACCGCGAAGTGGCTTCGTACATAGAAGCGGTCATTCGGGGTCACCAGGGAGCTCAGGGAACCAAAGGGAAATTCCAGGTTCTCGGGGCGCTTCTCTCGAACAATCAGCCCTGGTAGCGGCGGGGTTTGCGCCTCAGCGGTTTCCATCAGCAGCGCACTCAGGGAAATTCCGGCGGCAGTCAGCACATCGCGACGGCGCCAGAGAGGGGTGTCCTCACTCATATTTCTTCGTTGTACCAGACAAAACAAAGCGCCTGCGAAGTAATCTTCGCAGGCGCAGCTTCTTTCGCTTTGCGGATTAGCGGCGGCGGGCGCCAACCAATCCTTTATAGTAGTTCGATTTGAACAGCGAATCTACCCCAACCTTGCCCTGGTTGCTGCTGGCATGGATGAAGTAGCCATTGCCGATGTACAGACCACAGTGACCGATACGGCCTTCGCGCTTCATATCGAAGTAGAGGCGGTCTCCGGGTTTCAGGTCGGACCAGTCGACTTCCTGCCCTACCTGCGCCTGGTCTGCGGCCACACGGGGTAGCTCGATACCGAGCTGACGGTAGCAGTCTCGCACAAAGGCGGAGCAGTCGATACCATTGCGGGTCTCACCACCATACACATAGCGGGTGCCGGACCAGCCAAAGGCATGGCGAATCATGTTTTGAATATTCGCAGGCACGCCCGCATAATCTAGCTGCGGCTCTTCCGACTTGGCGGCAGGCTGCTTGGTAGCTGGTGTACCCGCAACTGTAACCTCCGTCTGGTAGCCTTCCACGATTTCTACCGCGCTCTTTTTAATCCAGCCCAGGGTCTGATTGACCATGAGGACACCGTAGTGGTCCTCGGCTTCTTCCACAATGGCGAGGTTGGTGCCTTCGGGAATGGAGTAGAGCAGATCGGACTTACGGCTCTTACCCGCACGAATCTCGGCTTTGCTGGCTATCACCTTGCCCACACGGGTTTTGATTACCTTGGGTGTAGCCGCTTTTGCCGCACGCGAGATAGAGCGCCCCGCGGAGCGCGAGGAGAGCGATGGAAGTGTTCGGGACTGCGCCATGGCATCGGTTGTTACCGACGCGAGGCAGACCCCACTGAGTGCCACGAGAAAACCACGTAGAGTCATCAGGGAGTATTATCGGACAAATCGAGGCTAAACGCAACCCGTATAAATTAGCGGGGCACAAAAAAATAAAACCCTTTCCCACCCCGAAGCAGGTGGGAAAGGGTGGTGCAAAGCTTCCGCTTAGCGCTTGGAGAACTGGAAACCGCGGCGAGCGCGCTTCAGACCGTACTTCTTGCGCTCTTTCACGCGGGGGTCACGGGTAAGGTAACCACCACGGCGAAGAACCGTGCGGAGTTCCGGGTCGGCTTCTACCAGGGCCTTGGAGATACCGTGGCGGAGAGCGCCAGCCTGGCCGGAGATCCCCCCACCCAGGGTCTTGGCGACAACTGAGTAACGACCGGCGCTGCTGGTGGCCTCGAACGGCTGGAGAATAAGAGCTTCCAGCGTGCGGCGGCAGAAGTACTCCAGCAGGCTCTTGCCGTTGACCGAGATAGAGCCGTCGCCCTGGCTCAGCCAGACTTTGGCGATAGCGTTCTTACGCTTGCCAGTTCCGTAGTAACGAGTGTCAGCCATAGATTAGTCCTTTGCCGCTCCCTTGAGCTGAGCCTCATGCTTGGCAAGAGCCTCTTCGCCCGCGGAGATGCGGAGCTTGGTGAGAATCTTCGCGCCCAGCTTGTTGTGCGGAAGCATGCCCTTCACGGTGCGGTAGATAGCGTACTCAGGGCGCTTCTCTAAAAGCTCGCCTTTGGGTACCTGCTTGATACCACCCGGATAGAGGGTGTGCCGATAGATCATCTCATCGGCCTTGTTGTTGCCCTTGTAAATAGCACGGGCTGCATTGATGATAACGACATGATCGCCACAGTCCATGTGCGGCGTAAAGGTCGGCTTGTGCTTGCCACGCAGAATCTTCGCGGCCTCCACGCACAGGCGCCCCACGGACTGGCCAGTCGCGTCTAGCACGACCCAGTTCCGCTCGATCTCACTCGGCTTTGCCGAATAGGTCTTCATTTTCTTCTATCCTCTGCCCCAGTTGCCCTGTGGCCTCGATCCGAGTTCCGTCGTAGTCCACCCGGACCAGACAGAGTCCCTTCGCCGGAGCCAGCCCCGGACATTGCGCCCGGCTCCGACTCTCTAAAATCTGCCGGACATCGTCCGGTCCCAGTTTGCCTCGCCCCACCTGTAGCAGGGTTCCGACCATGGCTCGCACTTGCGAGCGTAAGAACGCATTCCCGCGCACCGTGATTAGCACGGCTTCTTTCCACTTGCGGATATGAATCCGCTCTATGAAGCGCACGGTACTGCGCCCCGCCTCATCCGGCTGCCCGAACGCGGCAAAGTCATGCGTGCCGAGCAGAGTAGTGGCTGCTGCCTGCATCTGCTCACTATTCAGCAAGCCTCGCTCATGGAGTGCAAAGCGCCCCATAAGGGCCGACCGGGTCGGGCGATTCAGAATCGCATACCGATAGGTTCGGCTCGTGGCATCGAACCGGGAATGAAACCCGCTCGCTACCTCACTTGCTGTTCGTATAGAGACATCTGGTGGCAGATTCGCGTTTAGAACGTCTGCCAATCTCTCTATAGGCAGTGACCAGGCGGCATCTAGATGCACTACCTGCCCGCTTGCATGTACCCCGGCGTCGGTTCTACCCGCGCCGTGAATTCTGGTCGGTGTGCGCGCTAAGCGGCTTACAGCCTCTTCGAGCGCTCCCTGTACTGTCCGCTCGCCTTTCCCCTGAATCTGAAAACCGGCAAAGTCGGTTCCATCGTACTCAACGGTCAGGCGATAACGGCGCTCAGTCGTTGACGAACTCCAGGATGACGACGGGTGCACCGTCGCCACGGCGGATGCCCTTCTTGGCCATGCGGGTGTAGCCACCGGCGCGGCCCTTGAACTGGGGCGCGATCACGGTGAACAGCTCCTTGACGATATCTTCGTCATCAGCGCTGCGGCCACCGACCTGCGCACGGACGATGCGGCGCGAGTGCACCGTGTCGTCGTTCTTAGCGCGAGTCACCAGCTTCTCGATCAGAGGCTGAAGGTCCTTGGCACGGGTCTCGGTCGTCTCGATCCGCTTGTAGATAATCATGGAGCGCAGCAGGCCCTTTAACAGAGCGCGGCGCGCATCCGACGCCAGGCCGAACTGGCGTCCACCGATACGATGTCGCATTGTCTAAACTTCCTACTCTTCCTCGTCCTCGTCGTCGTCGCCGCCTTCGTAGACTGTGCCATCGTCCTTCAACGCCAGACCCAGAGTACCGAGCTTCTCTTTGACCTCGGTCAGGGACTTGCGTCCGAAGTTGCGGATGTTCATCAGGTCCACCTCGGAGATCTGCGTCAGCTCGCCAACGGTAAGTACGTTGGCCTTCTTGAGGCAGTTGTAGGTGCGGACCGAGAAGTCCAGCTCTTCGATGCGGGCATCAGGAACCCCAGCAGGCATGGTGTAACCACCACCTGCAGGCAGGAACGAGCGAACAGCGGTGGCATCGAGCTGCACGAAGCGCTGGAAGTACTCGGTAAGCATCTGCGCCGCCTGCGAGAGAGCCTCGCTCGGCTTCAGAGTACCGTTGGTCCAGATCTCGATTACCAGTCGCTCGAAGTCGTTTCGGTTACCGACACGATGCGGATCGACGTAATAGTTAACCTTCTTGATGGGGCCATATGCTGCCGGTACAGGAATCTCACCGATGATATCGGAGCGATTACCCGCCTTTTCCGGAAGCACGTACCCACGGCCCCGCTCCACACGCAGCTCTAAGTAGAGGCTGCCTGTTTCTTCGGAGATAGTGGCCAGGTAGACCTCAGGGTTGGCGACTTCCACATCGGCGGGGCAGATAACGTCTGCACCCGTGATGCGGCCTGCGCCATGCGCCTCGATTCGGAGCAGGCGTGCCACGTGCGACAGATCGTCGCTCTCGTCGCCTTCGTCCAGAATCTTGACCGCAAGCCCCTTAAGGTTTAAAAACAGCTCGGTGGCGTCCTCTTTGAGACCAGGAATGACCTGAAACTCATGCTGAACCCCTTCGATGCGGACCGACGTGATCGCTGCCCCTTCGATAGAGCCTAGCAATACACGACGCAGGGAGTTGCCCAATGTGTCGCCATAGCCCGGCTCGAGCGGTTCCACCACGAACTTGCCGTACGTGGCGTTCTGCTCCAGAGTCTCGATACGCGGAACCACCGCTTCCATAACTGCCATTCGTAAATCTCCTTAGCCTTAGCGGGAGTAGAACTCGATGATGGTGGACTCGTTGACCGTGGTATCCACCTGATCACGACGTGGCGCGGCAATCACGCTACCCGTGAACTGATTGGCATCGAGTGAGAGCCAGTCGGGAGTCTTGTTGCCTCGGCCAGCAAGCGCATCCTGAATGGTAGACACACGGCGGGAGCCTTCTACCACCGTAATCGTCTGACCGGGGCGCACCTGGTACGAGGGAATGTCAACCGGCTTGCCATTGACCAGGAAGTGGCCATGGTTCACCAGCTGGCGGGCCTGAGCGCGGCTAGACGCGAATCCCAGGCGAAAGACTACGTTATCTAAGCGCAGTTCCAGAAGCTGGAGCAGGTTCTCACCGGTAACGCCACGACGGCGGGAGGCCTCGGCTATATAAGCGCGGAATGGACCTTCCAGTACACGGTAGACCTGGCGCATCTTCTGCTTTTCCCGCAGCTGCTTGCCGTAGTCGGTAATCTTGGCCGGGCGGGCATTATTGCCGTGCTGACCCGGAACATAGTTGCGGCGCTCTATGGCGCATTTTTTGGTGTAGCAGCGCTGGCCCTTGAGAAATAACTTCTCGCCGGCACGGCGGCACTGGCGGCAGCGGGCATCCCCACTGACGGAGTTTTTGGATTTCGACATACTTTCTCTTCCTCCCGAATCATATGGATTCGGTTTACGAGTCGGATTTTAGGTTGTGCTGAAAAAACGTCTCAGACGCGGCGGCGTTTAGGCGGTCGGCAGCCATTGTGCGGCAGCGGAGTTACGTCCTTGATGACGCTGATCTCCAGCCCGACCTGCGCCAGTGCGCGGATAGCGGTCTCACGGCCCGAACCCGGACCCTTCACATGAACATCGACCCGCTTGAGGCCATGCTCCTGAGCACGACGCGCGGCGGCCTCAGCGGCGAGCTGCGCGGCGAAGGGAGTCCCCTTCTTGGTGCCCTTGAAGTTCACCGATCCGGCAGATGCCCAGGAAAGAGCGTCGCCCTTCGTGTCGGTGAGCGTGATAATCGTGTTGTTGAACGTGCTCTGAATGTGGGCCACACCCACGGAAACGTTCTTGCTGACCTTGGGCTTGCCGCCCCGACCGGTAGCGGTCGTGGATTTTCGTGCCATGGATTACTTCTTCGCCTTCTTCTTTGCGCCAACCGTGCGTCGCGGTCCCTTACGGGTGCGGGCATTCGTGCTGGTGCGCTGACCGCGTACGGGCAGACCGCGACGGTGGCGAAGCCCCCGGTAGCACTGAATCTCCTGCAGACGCCGGATATTCATCTGGATGCTGCGGCGCAGGTCACCCTCTACGCGCCAGTCGCGCTCAATGATCTCGCGCAGCTTCGATACTTCGGCCTCGGTCAGATTAGCAACCTTGGTCGTGGGGTCTATCCCCGCTTGCTCCAGAACCTTGCGCCCACCAGAAAGGCCCAGCCCGAAGATATCGGGCAGGGCGTATTCGATTGCCTTGTCGCGCGGCAGATCCACGCCTGCAATACGTGCCACTGTTTCCTTACTCCTAACCCTGTCGCTGCTTATGCTTGGGGTTCTTGCAGATGACTCGCACGACACCTTCGCGCTTGATCACCTTGCACTTGTCACAGATTTTTTTGACCGATGCTCGAACTTTCATCGTTTTCCGCCTTACTTTTCTTACCGGTAGCGGTAAAGAATGCGCCCACGAGCGAGATCGTACGGAGAAAGCTCTACCAGGACACGGTCTCCCGGCAGAATTCGAATGTAGTGCATTCGAATTTTCCCCGAGATATGCGCCAGGACCTCATGGCCGCTCTCAAGTTTTACACGAAACATAGCATTGGGCAGGTTCTCGGCAATGACGCCTTGAACCTCAATACCTTGTTCCTTCTCTGGCTCATCGTTCGACTGCTGCGGCGCGGGTCTTCTACCCCCACCGCCACCCGAACGACCGCCACCCGAGCGTCCACCGCCGGGTCGTCCACCACCGGGACGCCCGCCGGGTCGATATCCACCACCTGGTCTTCCTGCCATACGCTTCTTTCGCCACTCACCTTCGGCAGAGCTGCGTCAGCACCTCCGCCCCCCTGGTCGTAATCGCCACCGTGTGCTCTATGTGGGCCGAGAGACTTCCATCTGTCGTCACCACACTCCAGCCGTCTTCCAGAATCTTCACAGCCGCGCCACCGAGATTGACCATTGGCTCAATCGCCAGTACCATCCCCGGCTCTAGCCGCATTCCTGTCCCCGGCGCACCGAAGTTGGGCACCTGGGGCGGTTCATGCAACTCGCGCCCCACACCATGTCCTACCAGCGTCCTCACCACGGAGTATCCCGCTGCTTCCACATGGCGCTGAACTGCTGCGCCAATATCTCCGACACGCCCGCCCGCTCTAGCCTGGCCGATGCCTGCCCAGAGCGCCTCACGTGTAACAGAGACCAGCCGCCGTGCTTGCGCGCTTGCCTCACCGACAAAAAAAGTCTCCGCGCCATCGGCACAGAAGCCCTCTTTGAAACAGGCGAAATCCACGGAGACCAGATCTCCGTCGCGCAGCATCCGCTCACCTGGTATTCCATGAACGACGGTATCGTTCACCGAAACACACAGGCGCGCTGGAAATCCACGGTAGCCCTGAAATGCCGGGGTAGTCCCTCGGGAACTTGCGATACTTGCCGCAAGCTCATCGAGTTCTGCTGTTGCCATCCCCGGCCTGAGAATCTCACCTATAGAGGCAAGAACCTCAGCGACGACCTCACCGGCAGCGCGGATGGCATGCACCTCCGCCGCCGATTTACGCACAATCGCCGAGTATACCGCAAAAGCAAACAGGGCGCAAGCGAGTCTCTAACTCTTGCGCCCCCAACAATAGCAGCCTATGGCCGAGGCGGACGGCCAAACGGCCCACCGGCACCACCCGGTCCATTGAGATCACGCATCATCGTGCCCATTAACTGGCCAATGTTCTGCATGAACCCCTGGCGCTGCTGCGGAGTCATGCTCTTCAGGAGATTCCCCATAACCATACCGGTTTGCTGGAACATCTGCCCGAAAGCCTGTACCTGTTGCTCCTGCGGCATGGAGAGAATCTTCTGTACCTGCTTGTCCACCAGATTCTTCTTCTGGTCATCGCTCAGACTGTCGAAATCCATGGCATCCGGCACCTTGCTGGGATTGCAGAGGATATAGACTGGTTTCAGCCCCAGGACCTGCACCACACTCGCCGCTTTGTCGGCGGGCAGCTTCTGCCCCAGAATCTCTACCATTCCTGGCTGAGATGCCCCTACACCCGGATACAGACGGCTCTGCGCCACGGCATAGCTCACCAGGTCATCTCCTTTGAACTGTCGTCCACCAGGAAGCGGTGCCAGCCAGAGTTTGGCCCAGATAGTCCCTGCAGGCAGGCTCTTTACCACAGCATCCAGAGTATCTTCCAGATTCTCCGCCGTAACTGTGCCCGCAGGCGGTTTTAGCTGTGCAGTAGCCAGCACCGACGAAGAAAGCACCGAAGCCCCAGTATCTTTCTTGATGTTGTTAAGAACATAGGTCAGGCTCTTGGTCGCCCCTGTGGTTTGCGTCGCCGTAGGTGGGTTCTGTGCCCGCGCCACTGTAGCCGTAAGCATCAGTGGCGCCATCAAAAGCGTCGCGTGGAGTGCTGTTTTCATCGAAGCCATCCCCTTTCGAATGATTTAGATGCTTCCATTATACCGAAAGATGAATTTTGTATTAGGAGAGCCCTCTGCCCGAAAGCCATCTCCCTTGAATCTCGCTTTGCTCGTTCGTCCCTCTTCCCAGAAGCCCCTTCGTTCCTCAGGGGGAAGAGGGATAACTCACCTCAAGTGCAACAAAGAGCCAGAAACTTTGGCAAAGCGCTTCGCCACCGGGAGGCCCTTGTAACCCTGACCAGCGCTGATTTCCCCTCTTCCAGCGACGGAGGAGCGAAAACGGGAAGAGGGGCGAGGCTCACGAAGTGAGCACTCAGGGGAGATGGTTATCCAAAAGAAATGCCCCTTTCAAGGGGCATTTCTCTGACAGTCCTTATCTCTACTTCTCTACTAAGGAGCGTAGTATTTATCGCTCTCAGCAATCTGACCAATCAGATGCGAGAATCCATACTCATCGGCCCACTGGGTCGTTTCTTGCCAGCGCGTATGCCGCATGGCATCCGTGGATGTTGGGGCCAGCAGATGCGGTGGCTCGGGAATTGGCGGGGGTGGTGCTTCCTCCTTATGTGCAACCGCGGCGTCCCAGGCACGCTCCTCTTCCTCGAAATCCAGATCGAAATCCGAAGTCGCTGAGGCGACAACAGGCGCTTCCTCTTCTTCCGGCACCTCTTCGGGCGGTGGCTGATTCGCCAGCATCTCGGCGCACTTCTCTTGCCAGGCGCGTGTTAAGCGGTCGTGGATTTCATTCCACTTCCACGGATAAGGACAGATGAACTCTTCGTCTCCCATAGACCGAACCTCTCCGCGCAGATTGTAACAGAGAAATTACAAAGAAATTCAGGACTGTGGACGATTTTTTTCGACGAAGATTCCCCCAAACGCGCCATGGCTACAAGCCACGCTTACCCCGGACCCTACGATGCAGTTTTCTAAGTAGCTGCCCGCCCGAACGATGGCCCCATCCCAGAGGATAGAGTCCACCACCCTGGCCCCAGGCTCGATAATAGCACCCTCACCCACAATCGTGTAGCCTTCAGCCACACCTGCTACCTGTGCGCCCTGGCAGACTACTACATTGCCCTCACGCACGGCCCCCACGGGCAGCTCGGCATAGACCACGCCATCTAGAATATCCCGCTGAGACTGGCGGTATACCGGCAGGCTGCCCACGTCTTTCCAGTAGGCGCCGCTGGGCACCCCTACAAGGCGCTCTCCGGCGGTCAGTAGGCCTGGTAGTACATCTTTGCCCAGCCCATAGAACGTGGCGGGTGGAATGAAGTCCAGCACTTTCGGATGGAAGACATAGATGCCCGTATTGGCCAAGTTGCTCTTGGCTTCTTCTGGCGCAGGTTTCTCCTGAAAGGAGGAGATAATCCCCTCGGAGTCCATAACCGCCACACCGAACTCACGGGTCTCTTCTACCGGCGTAACTCCGATAGTAGCCGTGGCGCCCTTCTCATGATGCACCGCCACTACTTTAGCGATATCCATATCCGTCAGGTCATCGCCACCGATAACAAGAATCTGCTTCTCCCCGGCGAAGAAGTCCTCTACGCGTTTCAGACCTCCGGCATCACCCCAGAGCTTGTCTTCGTGCGCATACGTAATTTTAACACCATACTTATCCCCATTACCCACGGTTTCCACAAGTTTATCGGCCAGATACTGCACGTTGATAACGATTTCATCGAAACCATTACGGCGTAGCAGGTCACAAAGATGACCGATTACGGGCTTTCCTACCAGCGGAACGGCGGGTTTGGGCAGCGAACGAGTGAGAGGGTCGAGACGCGAGCCGACGCCCGCGCCCAAAATCATAGCTTTCACGCAAAGAACTCCCGAATGGAGGTAGCAACATGGCCGAGCTGAGCGCGGCTGAGTTCAGGGACGATGGGTATGGAGAGGACCTCAGCGCAGGCGCGCTCGGACTCTGGATAATCTCCCTCTTTTGCCCCCAGGTAGGCGTAGGCAGGAGCCAGGTGCAGTGCTTGGGGATAGAACACTCCGGTAGAGACCCCACGCTCCGCCAGGAACGCTTTCAGGGCATCACGCTTACCATTCAGCACCCTCAGAGTGAACTGGTGGTATACATGCACGTTTTCCGGGCGACAGACAGGCAGAACAATGCCCTCGATCCCATCTAGCTCCCCGCGGAAGAAGCAGGCATTATCCCGGCGCTCCGCACTCCAACCGGAGAGACGTGGTAGCTTCACGGCAAGAATCGCTGCCTGGATCGCATCTAAGCGCGAGCAGACGCCAATTTCTTTATAGAGGTAGCCGCCCCCCGAGCCGTGGAACCGGAAGAGCCGGATACGCTCTGCCAGCTCATCGCTGTTAGTCAGAATAGCTCCACCATCGCCCGCAGCTCCCAGATTCTTGGTGGGGTAGAAGCTCAGCGTGGTGACATCGGCAAAGGCCCCTAGCGGCTTGCCAGAGCGAGTGGAGCCGATTGCTTGTGCCCCATCAGCCAGCAGCGTAACACCATGCTCATCGGCTATTTGCTGCAGCGCTTCCATCTCGGCAAGCTGGCCGAACAGATGCACTGGCACGATAGCCTTGGTCTTGGAAGTAATCTTCTCCTTGACCTTTTCTGGGCAGAGGTTAAACGAATCCGGGTCGATATCAGCAAAAACCGGAGTCGCGCCCAACAGAGCGACAGTCTCTACAGTAGCTACGAACGTAAACGGCGGAGTGATTACCTCATCGCCCGGTCCGACTCCCAGGGCTTTCAGGCCAATCAGCAGGGCATCGGTACCGTTTCCAACACCAAAGGCGTGCTTTGCGCCACAGCTCTCGGCAAGACTCCGCTCGAAGTTCTCTACAGTTGGCCCTAGTATGAACCCACCTGAGTCCATTACCCCCGTAATCGCCGCATCTAATTCACTTCGGAGGGCCGCATGCTGCGCTGCAAGGTCGGCCATAGGAACCTTAATCATTGGCGGAATTGTACCCTGTTCAGGCACCGGGATTCTTAACCAGCCGGGTACCGCGGGCAATGACAGAGCGAGCGGCGAAAACGCCGGGCATGTCTATAGTAACCTCAGGCTCCACATGGCAGCCATCGTCTAAGATCACGCCCGTCAGCTTCACGCCATCGGCCACAATACAGTTCGCCTCTACAATACAGTCCACCAGGGTCGCATTGGGACCGATACGGCACTTAGGACCGATGACAGACTTACCCGTAATAGACGTGCCGGACCCGATACGGGCACAGCGGCCGATATGTACCGTGGGTGCGATATGGGCGGTAGGATCGACCTCCGCGCCTTCGTCTTCCCAGTAGCCCATGGCGGTCCACTCGCCCTGAACATCTACGGCAATATCCCGTGAGAGAATCGCCTCGGTAGCTTGTCGATACTGCTCTGGGCGACCGATGTCCAGCCAGTAGCCATCGCCTACAAAGGCATAGATAGGCTGCCCGGCCTGCAGAAGCTGCGGGTAGGTTTCGCGTTCAATAGAAACAGATCGTCCAGTAGGAATATGATCCAGCGCTTCCGGCTGCATCACATAGATACCGGCATTGATGTAGTCCACACCCGTCTGCTCAATATTCGGATTGGCAGCCAGTGCTTTCTTCTGTGCTTCACTCGGCTCACGGAACTCCAGCACCCGCCCCTGGTCATCGGTATCAATAACGCCATAGGGCGACGGCGAGGGTACTTCTTTCAGGGCCAGAGTTACCATCGCGTTCTTCTGCTGGTGTAGCGCGATAATCTCCGTGATATCGAAGTCGGTCAGAATATCGCCGTTGAGGACAACGAACGTATCGCGGCCCGCCACGGACTGAGCGTTCTTGATGGCGCCTGCCGTACCGAGCGGCTGTTCTTCGTTCACGAACTGCATGGAGACACCGAACCGAGAGCCATCGCCAAAATGCGCGGCTATCTGGTCGGCCATGTAGTTGGTGCAGAAGATAATCTCATCGATACCGTGGCGCTTCAGCAGTTCTACCTGGTACTCCAGGAATGGTTTATTGACCACCGGGATGAGCGGTTTGGGGCGAGTATAGGTGAGCGGGCGCAGACGCGTTCCCGCACCACCGGCGATGATAATGCCTTTCACGGATTCACTTCCTCAAGAAAGCGCCTCAGGCTGTCCCCGTGTTCCGGGTCAGCCAGGGCGAAAGTCACAAACGCCCGCCAGTAGGTTTCAAAGTTCCCGATATCGTGGCGAGCCTCACCGGGCTGCAAGGGAACGGCTACTCCGGGTATGCCAGCGGCTAATAATGCGGCGATTGCGCCTGTAAGATAGATTTCGCCGCCAGCCTCTGGCGCTATAGTCCTCAACGTATCAAAGATCTCTGCTGGCAGCCGATATCGAGCGGCTACGGCAAAGTTACTGGGGGCTTCTTCTAGTGTGGGTTTCTCCACGATGCCGTTTATGGAAAAACGGGTGGCCTCTGCCACCTTTAATGGTTTCACAACCCCATAGCGAGAGAGTTTCTCTGGGGCAACCTTCTGAACAGCTATGGCAATGGGTTCGCTTCCGATGAGCAAACGGCGAGCGATAGCGCCAGGTTCTGCCTCTATAAAAACGGCATCGCCCAGAGCCACGAAAAACCCGCTCTCTCCAGAGAGAAGCGGGGCAGTTTGTAGTACAGCATCGCCCAGACCACGCATCTCGGCCTGGAGCGCATACTCAATACAGAGCCCCTCAGATTTACTGCCGAATCGGCTACGAATGAGAGACTCTTTGGCGGGAGAGACAACAAAGACAACCCGGGAAAGACCAGCGGTGGCCAGTTCGACCAGAATATGCTCTAAAACCACGCGCCGCCCTAAAGGAAGTAGCTCTTTAGGTAGTGTGTCTGAAAGTGGCCGAAGGCGCGTCCCCCACCCAGCGGCGGGAACGACGGCGGTCTGAGGCGCGCGTGGCGCAATTTCCGACAGCGGCATAGCAAAAGGACGCTGCCAGCTCGGGCCGCCGTTGCCCCGGGCGCGTCCTCTCTCCTCGTTTCATGGTAGTGCCTCAAGGAGGCACTGTCACCAAGAATACCGCGCTTTTAATCTACTGTCAAAACACTTAAAAAACCTGCCCCTTTCGAGGCAGGTTTCTGGAATGTTTCTAACACTTTGGCTATCGTCTTCGGGAGAAAAGCCCCGCAACGATAAGAAAGAGAAAACCGATTCCAACCACGGTTGCGCCCGGTGGCAAGTCCCAGATAAAGCTGAGGTACAGCCCTATAGGCACGGGTAGCGCTCCGATAAGCATAGCGACGATGAAAACGGAGTTCATACGTCGGGTCAACAATAGCGCGGTGACTGCAGGCATGACCAGGGAGGCAAAGGTCATAAGTGTTCCCTCGGCACGAATGGCGAACGCGATAGCGATTCCAATCGATAGGGTAAGCAGCGCCTCCCACACACGAGTCTTGTACCCGGATGCCTCGGCGGTATCTGGATCGAAGCTGACAAAGAGCAGTTCCTTGGCAAAGAGCCGGTGAAAGAGCAGCACCGCGCCCAGCGCCAGCACGGTGGCCAGTGCCTCGGCATCGGTCACTGTAATAATGTTGCCCGCCAGGAGATCCAGCAGGTGCGTTTCGCCCTTTGGCGCCTTCGCAATCAACAGAATAGCGGATGCCGTAGCAACCACATACCCGATACCGATAACTGTATCCTGCCGAACCTTGCGTGGTGCCCAGCGCACCGAGAGAATCCCGGTACCTGCCAGCATCGCCCCCACGGAGCCGAGCATAGGTGGCAAGTCTCGCATGAGGGAGAACGCGACCCCGGCAGACGAAAACGCGGAGAGCGCCATGCCTACGAAGACCACGCGCCGCAACACTACGAAGATGCCCAGATAAGCGCAGACAATCCCTACCGCAAGCCCGGCAAACAAGGCGCGGTGCATAAAGTCCAGCCGAAAGACTTCGACCGGGGTAGCGTGCGCAATATTCGCGGGAAGGACTTCGTTGGCATGCTCCTCATGAATCTCTGCATGCGTCTGCGCTGGAGCAGGTGTCTCTTCCGGTGCCGCCATCTCCGGTGGCGGCGGAGGCGGCCCTTGCGCGAAGACCGCTTGCGGGACCGCCATGGCAAAAAAGAGGGCGAGGATGGCTAAAAGCCATCTCCCCTGAGTTTTGCCATCTCCCCTGAGTGCCCACTCTGTGGGCCTCGCCCCTCTTCCCAATCTCGTTCGTTCCTCGCTGGAAGAGGGGAAATCAGCGCCCATCGGCAATTCATTAGCCTTCCTCTGGCGAAGCACGCCACTGATTTCAGCTACTAAGCGCTCTGCCAGAGGGAGGCGACCTTTTGGGCAGTTGAGGTGAGTTATCCCTCTTCCCCCTGAGGGACGAAGGGTCTGACGGGAAGAGGGACGGAAGCGCGAAGCGCGCTCCAAGGGAGATGGCAAAAATATCTGTCTCATAGCACCATCCTCCGGCCTTCGACATCGGCCACACGAAACGGGCGACCGAAGAGACTCTCCAGCACTTTGGCGCTGACAATCTCCTCTACGGGGCCAATCTCGAAGTGACTTCCCCCCAGAATTGCGACCGTGCGGGCATGGTTCGCCACGGCATTGAGCTGATGGGAAACTAGCACCACCAGCATGCCCAACTCCTGGTGCAGATCGTCGATCAGCTCCATGGTGGCGTGCTCGGCGGCGATATCCATGGCGCTGGTGGGCTCGTCTAGAACAAGCACATCGGGGCGGGCTACCAGAGCGCGAGCGAGTAGGACTCGCTGTTTCTGGCCGCCGGAAAGCTCCCGAAAGAGCTGGTGGGTTTTATCCGGAATACCGACATGGGCCAGCGCTTCCTCAGCAGCAGCCCGGTCCGCCGGGCCGGGGCCTTTGAAAAGCCCCAGCTGGCGATAGCGGCCCATGAGCACGATATCCAGAGATGTCATGGGAAACAGCTCATCGGTGGTCTGCGCCTGCGGCACATAGCCGAAGGTGAGCTTCCGATGATGGACAATGCTGCCGGAGAGCGGCTTGAGCAGCCCGAGAAGCGCTTTGAGCAGCGTGGTTTTCCCGGCGCCGTTGGGGCCGACGATGCCGAGGTAGCCCCCGGCATTCAGTGTGAACGTCAGCCCCGACAGCACGATGCGCCGCCCGTAGCCAAGCGTGGCACTGTCGAACGTCACGAGCGATGCATCACCGGTCATGTTAGTCGAGCGCCTTCTTGAACCCGTCTACAATCGCGTCGATGTACTCAATGTAGGTATGCGTCCCCATGCCGCCCACGGAGTAAGGCACCACGGAAACCTGTGCGCCGGTGGTCTTAGCGATGAGATCGGCGTAGCGGCGGGAGTAGATAGAGCCCAGGATAATGGCCTTGCAGCCCCCTGCCTTCATCTGCTGACCCAGCGCGGTCACATGCCCACCGGAAGGCGCGATACCCGGCTTTGGCTCTAAGAACCCAAACTCCTTCAACCCGAAGCGCTGGGCGAAGTACACCCACTCTTCGTGATAGGCCACAAAGGGATGTCCTTTGTAGGGAGCTAATTTCTGCTCCCAGCCCGCCAGTTTGGTATTGATCTCCGCTGAGAAGTGGTTGTAGTTGGCATCGTAGGTAGAGGCATGAGCCGGGTCTACCTTGCGAAGCGCCAGCAGAATTTCGTAGGCCGCTACTACCCCATTTTTCGGGTCGTACCAGTAGTGTGGGTTACCCATGGGGTGCACATCACCGGAGGCACCATTGATGCCGCCAGCAGGTACCTGCTGCTTGCGCATGCGGGCCGAGGCATCCACATAGCCCGGACCACCGGGGCTGACTTTGGGGTTGCGTGCGGAGGCAATCAGGCTATCCGCCCACATATCCAGGTCCATGCCGCAGCGCACGAAAACTTCGGCGCGAGCGACCTTGACGACATCAGACGGTTTGGCATCTATCTGGTGGTAGTTGGCCTCCGGGCGAGCGAGTGACTGCACGCTCACCAGGTTTCCGCCGATTTCATGGGCCAGTGCTGGCTAGCTCAGGCGTGGTGGTCACGACATCGATTCCGGCAGCCATAGACGGTAGAGCGGCGAGCAGGAGCGCCGCAGTAGCAAAAAGTACGTTTTTCATAGGAATTTCTCTCTACTCGAGGTTGTGGGTGTGCGGGCCGACTCCCCAGACTATCTGGAAGCGGAAATCGGTGAAGCCTTTCTGGGTCGGCCGGTCGCCATGACCAACCTGGAAGCGCATGTAGGTCTGCTCGGTCAGCCGATGGGTAGCGATCACCGATACGGATTTCTCGCGGCCTGGTGAAAAGGCGTACGCGCTGTCGTCGTAGCGGAGGCCCAGGGAGTCCAGCGGGTTGAACCGCTTATCGGCTAGCACGTAGTAGCCGTTCGCGTTGTGCTGAATCCCGTCAGCCTTCTGCTCGTGGTTGATGTACTCGGCGCGCAGAAGTAGCCGGGTCTGATCGCTGGCTCCCTTGCGCCAGGAGAGATCGGCCCCAGTCAGCGTGGTGTCTGGCGAGAAGGTGCTTTCATTAAGTGGGTAGGCAGTTCCCCGGCCCTTTGCCAGCGAGCCGCCCAGCTCTAGCTCGCCCCCGCCCACATGCTGACCAGCCCAGAGTCGAAATGTAGAGAACGTATCGGCGAAAGCCGCACCGCCCTCAGGCACGGTGTCCGTGGTTGTCGTGGGGTTTGCTGCCCCGAAGTACCCGGCATCTAGCTGTAGGAAGAACTTGGTGGGAAAGAGGTAAGACACATAGGCGCCATCCCCGGTCAGGCTCTCTGGGTCTACCAGATTGCGGAGCACCGCCGGATTGTCTACGGCCTGCCAGGAGTGCGGGTGCAGCTGGTTCGTGCGCCCAAACGGCGCCTTGCGCCGCCCCAGCGTGAGGGCTACTGGGTACTTGCCCAGAACCTTGAGCTGCTGCGCAGTGAGATAGGCTTCCTCTACCGTGACTTCGTCATTGGCGAAGACGATAAACGCGTCCTGTTTGATACCGGGGTAGACGAAACTCTGAACAGCCACTTCCCCCTCGCGAAAGAGGAATTTATTGCGGTCCGGCTGGCTCTTATCTCGGGTGAATAGCCCGGTCTGGGTTCCGATAAACGAGATATCTGGAAGCAGGAGATAGTGGTTGTTGCCAGTTGTCGTAGTTGTGGGCGGCGGGGTCTGTGTTGGCTTCGCAGGCGTGGTGACCACATCATCCGGTGGGGGCGGCGGAGGTGGAGGCGGCTCCTGGGCGTGTGCAGACGGCAGCGCGAGGCCAGACAGGCCCAGCGCCAACAAGGCGAGGCATAATTTCATTGAAAAATTCCTGAAAAGCGAAAAAGCAGGTCACAAACTGCGACCCGATAATGACGAAACTATACGGTTTTCAGGAAGCAGGAGGAGCGCGGGGGGGGCTTCCGAGCAATATGCTGGGAGCAGGCGCTGTAGAGCGCGGGGCAATGAAAGCAGGGGCTACAAACGCCTGTGAGATAGGCGAGAGCGTAGCAGGGTCAAAGAGAGGCGCGGGCAGATTAGGCCCGCTGCTCGAAAGACACAGAGCGCAGACAGTATCGCCATGACCAGACAGGGCATCATGAGACCACGAGTGCTCTGCCGAGAGTGTCCACCCCACCATCCAGAGTAGGGCCAGAAATAGCGTGGCTAGTCGCCGCATCCGTTAAAAGTGTACCACCGAAGTTCCAAATCGAAACTTAGCCCTATTAAAGTTCCCGGAGCGAAAAACAGCCCCGGCTTAAAAAGCCGGGGCTTGCTTACCTAATCGCGGTCGTGTTTTTTCGCCTGACCGGGCGGTAGTCCGCCTTTCTTTGCCAATCCTGGGGGAATCCCACCCTTCTTGGCAAGTCCTGGTGGTATCCCACGCCCATCGCGGCGGTCATCATCGCGCTCGCGGCCTTCTCGGTCACGAGCAGCGCGACCATTTTCGCCTCGCCCAGTCGGACGCGAGTTTTTGTCGGAGGCCACAGACTGCACGCTGGTTTCCAACAGCGCGGTGATTCCCACTCCATCTAATCGGGTAGTCTTGAGCGGGTTAAGGCTGTTCGAAGGAATCAAATAGCGCACTCGGATTCGGCCCCGGTCCAGCGTGGTATCCCATTGCCAGACCGCCTGTACCTTGGGCAGCACCAGCGAGCTGCCTGCTACCTGCGCTGCCCCAATAAACGCCTTGCTACCAATGCTTCCGGAAACAGCTACTCGGGTCGGTGCAGCATCGCGTGCCAGAGTCACTTCGCGCGCGAACGTATCCAGAGACTTCCGGTTGGCGTTTACTAGCGCCCCCAGTGCCGCGCCTTTCAGTACATCCACGCCCGTAAGACCGCGCATGGCGCTCCCTGTAGACGGCTTACCATCCAGGGCGACATCTATCAGCGCGCTCAGACCTACTTTATCCACGCGCTTTATCTTGCCGGGGTTGATGGAGTTAGAAGGCACCAGCGCCTTCACTCGCCATAGATTGCTACCAATTTTCTTAGTGCTCTCCAGCTGAACTACAGCCTGCACCTGGCGTACATAGTCTTTCGGACCGGCAATCTGTGCCGCCCCCGCATAGCCACGCTCCCCTACCGAGACAATAGGCACTACTTTAGTGATCTGACCAATCTTGCCCCCGTGCTTACCCGCTGCCGAGTTGAGTAAGTCGTTGATCTGTCCGGCAGTGGCTTTTACCGCGGCGCCAACCACTATCCCTTTTAGCGCTTCTTTTCCTAGTTTTTCTAGATCTATGCTCTGCGCGGAAACAGGCGCTACCGAAGTAAGCCCTAATGCCGCCAGTGCTACCAGTGAGATTCGTTTCTTCATACGATGAAGTGAGACGGCGCTTCTACTGTTAATGTGTCCGCACAGTGAATAATCTCACAGTGGATCTGCCCTTTTCGTCCCCCAAACGGTTAGGTAAATAGACTAAAAACTGCAAAAATCGTTTTGCTAAAATATTTAACCTGTCTTCAACAGTATTGAAATCAATACTCACTAATCCATTGGTATACTATTGCGACTGCATCGCTATAGCAGTTTTCATCCAAAGGAGAAATACCTAATGCAACGAGGTCGTTGGGCAGGGCGAGGCTTCACCCTGATAGAGCTTCTTGTCGTTATTGCCATCATTGCCATCCTGGCAGCCATCCTCTTCCCTGTGTTCGCGCAGGCACGCGAAAAGGCACGGAGTGTGTCCTGCCTCAGTAACCTGAAACAGCTTGGTACCGGGCTTATCATGTACGCCCAAGACTATGATGAGTGCATCTGTCCCCCGTACAACTATCCTGGCGAGAACATGACCTGGGACCGGCTTGTTCAGCCTTACATGAAGAACTTCCAGATCATTCAGTGCCCGAGTGATGCGTTCTCCGCCAAAGCCACCGCTCCCTTTGTTCCGAATGGAATCCGGCGCTCCTACACCATGCCCTCCCACCTGGGTTGGGAGTGGGGTCCGAACCGCATCTTCCCGGTCAGCATGGCTGAGATCGCGTTCCCCTCGATCACTGTTCAGCTCTTCGAGCGTGATAACTGCCAGAACTGGCCGAACTGGCAGTGGTGCTCAGTCAGCGACGGTTCCAATGAATGGGCGTACCGCCACAACATGATGTCCAACGTGGTCTACATCGATGGGCATGCCAAGTCTCACAAGGGTGACCCCAAGAACAATCGCTATGCGATTCTGCCCGGTTACCGCTGGCCGGCCATGGCGCTCGCCGGACTCCGCCGTGCGCTTCACGGGTAACTGGCATGACCTGCTCCCGCGCCACACGGGAATCGATGCCACCTGCCCTGGCGGCACCGAGGGTAACCCAAACCCGGATCCAAACAACAACTACTAAAACTATGGAAGAGAAGAAAGCAGTCAGTCCTGCCGTAGCCATTGGTCTCGTCGTTGTCGCACTGGGCGTCATCGGCTTCATGGCCTTCCGTAGCTTCAGTGCTCCGGCCTACCAGCCATCACCTGGCCTCGGTGGCCCCGGTGGAAAACCAAGCGTGGACGGCCAGGTTGGTCCCAATGGCCAGAAGGGCCCCAATGGGGGTGCGTTCTACCCCACAGGGCCGCAGGGCGCTATGCCTGGGCAAGTTTCCGGTCCACCAACGGTTACGGGCGGCCCATCCATGGGAAGACGACCCGGACACTAAAGGTCCATACCCAAAAACAACCGCAGTGAGGGCTACCCCACTGCGGTTGTTTCCTGTAAAACAGAGCTATGAAAGGATGCAGAATGCAGAGAGTGCCGTGGTTACTGGCATTCGTGTTAATAGGGGCCGGAGGGGCGAAGGCGCAAACAACAGACGCTATTAAAGCGGCCATAAAAACTCATACCGTTTCTGGCTTCATCCTGAAATCGGTAAAAGCAGATACGGCAGCCGTGCAGGAGAACTGGGTGCGCGCCAACGACGGCGCTCAGCTCACCATAAAAATCACTCCCAAACAGACTCCCGCTCTAGCCAACTCTAAAGTGAAGGCGCTGAATAGCGGCGTAAAGACGCAGAACGAGCTGCTCTTTCGCTGTGAATCGCATGGCGCCATCATGGCCTGGACCAACTATCGAGCGGACCATGGCAGCGCCTTCCGCACCTATCGCTACCTTCGATTAGAAGGTCCGCTTCTTGTGGAACAGAGCCTGGCCTTCCCCAAAGCCATCCCCTCGCTAGACAATGCTCGCTTCGCCTTTGTCACCATGCGAAAGACCGCCACAGACCTCTTCAAGCGTCTATCTCTTATAAAGTAAAGCCTCCCCAGGGAGGCTTTACTTTCTGTTCACGGTTTGTACACCCCGGAGCAATACCATGTTTGTAATCCAGCGCAAAGGGATACCATAGAACCATGGATAGACGTCGGTTTTTCGCTCTCTCTCTTCTCGGACTGATCAGTGGCTCGGCGGAAGCGCAGGGTCTCAAGCTACCCAAACCTCCTAAGATTCCCGGCCTCAAACTGCCGGAGATCAATGGAGAGCAGTTCATCAAGCGCACACCGCCGCTCACCACAAATCTAGCCGATGTCTTCGAGGCCGTACCTGGTTTCGACGATTGGGAGCCAAAAGATGTTACTCCCCTGACCCTGATTCCTCGCGATGAAAACGGGGACTACCTGGTACTCCCCGGTCTGTTCGAGCTGGTTGCGGAGAGTTTTTGCCTGAAAGCCGGGTCCAACCCGCCCAGTCGCAATAAAGGTAACTACGGTGCATGGTTACCTCTACGCTCCTCTGAAAGGCCCGAAGGCGGCTATTATCGAGCAGATTCTGCGCCGCTCTGAGGATTTCCCGGACCTGCCCCAGTACCAGGTGCAGCTTCTCCTCTGGGCGATTATTGCCGAATCGAAGCTCTCGGAGTGCCCCCAGAACATTCAGAAAACCGCGAAACTGCTTCTGGACGATAGGCAGCAAGGTGCTCTGGAAAACGATGTACTGGCCGTCGTGCCCACCCAGCTTCGTGGCAAGGTCTATGGCAACCTGCCTCCCTTGGTGAAAGATGCCTTAGAGGCGGAGAACCGTATGCGAGAGCGACTGGCCAGCGCTTTCAAGGATGTCAGTGGAAATGCCGATGCGCTGGTAGATAGCGTGAATCAGCCGGGCGAGAAGGTCAGCGCGCTCTATAACGAGATGGAAACCATCGCCATGCGCGTGGGTGACCTGCCCGAAGCGACCGACGCGGAGAAAGTGCCGTGGGGTCGCTGGAGCTGGCACCCGGATGGCTTCTTCTTACGCATTCTGCCCAGCGGCTACTCCAAGACAACCCGGCAACTCTATTACCCAGAGGTCTTTGAGTTCAAAGGAAACCAGATTATCACCCCGGATGGCATGTCTCATACCGTCCCTGGTGCAGCCACTGTGCCTACCGATGCCACCACGCTCCAGAAACTCTTCGCGGCTACGGCGGAAACTCCGGAAACCGAAGCGCTTCGTGGCGTGCTCGCGCGTGCCGCTCTCAGCGCACTGGCGAAATCGAAGTACAAAGTCGCTCTGGCCGACTATCAGCGTAGCGTCTGTGGACTGTTCGGCAGCGGCTTCGGGGGGGGTGGTGGCGGTGGCGCGGGCATGGGCCGCCCCGGCAGCCAGCGCCTGGGCCAGAGCCGCAAATCGAAAGATCCCTCGTCTATTGAGAAAGCCCGTAAGGCGACCGACGCCCTCCAGGAATACGGCGGCCAGTTCACCGAAGGACTGGATCTCCCTTTCTTCATGGTCGATAAGCTGCTGAACTGGCAGTTCGATATGGCAGGCGCCATCGACCGGGCGATGAATGGAGAAGATGGCGGTCACGTAAACGGCCCCGGCTGCTCCCTGGAGCTTGTTCCGGTGTCAGAAACGTTCTGTAGCCTGGAGGATGAAGGACTGGGAATCACTCCTCTGCCCCGCCCGAAGCGCGTGGCGGAAGGCAAAAATTCCCCTGCCCTGACCGCCGCACGAGATGCGCTCTCCGACGCCCTGGCTCGGCTGACCGAAGTAGGGCGCGCTCGCCTTGCCGCGGAGAAGCGGTTTAAGACGGAAAAGACGGCGGAAAATGGGCGTACACTGGTTGCCCTGCGGCGGCGCTGGGCCTGGCACAGCTTGCGGTCGCCGATACGGGAGAAAAGCTGGTCAAAGCCTACCAGGCGGAAGGCGGCAAGGATAGCAACTGGAAGAGCGATGCCTGGAGTTCTCAACTAACCCGCTGGCGTGCGCAGGAAGACTCGGAGGAGGATAAAGCAGCTGCCCGCGCTGTCGGCATGACCGATGCGGATATTGCCGCCTCCCTGGCGTATCGCCGCACGCTCACCGACAAGAATCGACCGCAGGGCGGAATATTCGACCGAATGACGGCCACTCTATGCCCCGCCCTGCGAGCAAGCGGCAACCTCTATGCCCGCCTACCCGATCCGCTGGGCCGCCCAACGGGTCAAAGCCTCTAAAGCCGCTGGCGCCACCGGCCCGGTAAACGCCGGGTCGGTGAGGTTTTTCGTTGGTTTGAGGTTGTGACTCGCTCCGGCAATCAGGGAAAGTTGTCCCCGCTTACCCAGAGCAGCTGCCAGAGGCCGTGCATCTAGAGTCGGGTTGACCTGAAGATCTCGCTCGCCTTGCAGCACAAGAGTAGGACAGCTAATCGCCTTTGCCAGCTCCACCGGCTCACAGGAGAGCATTCCTTTCAGAAATGGTCCCAGATACGCCGGGTAGAGAGCCGCCAGCCCGGCGGGGACATCCGGCGGCACCACCCCGCTCCTTTTAATAGCCCGCGCGATACGGATGTTATCGGACAGAAAGAACGCGGTTTGCTCGGGAGTCGCTTTTTGCGCTTTCAATATAGCGGCCAGCTGATCGGTCAACACGGCTTCAATGGAGCGTCCCGGCGTGGAAGCGAGCACTAGCGCGGCAGGTTTTACCTTAGCAGCCGCCTCCAGGCAGAGCATTCCCCCCTCACTATGCCCCAGCAGCCCTACTCGCTTCGGGTCGATTTGCGGCTGCGCCTTCAGGAACGTTGCCGCAGCCTCTACATCGGCAACAAAGTTCGGCCAGTCGAAAAAGGCGGATACCGACTCAGATTTCTTCGGCTTGCCGCTCTCCCCGATGCCGCGTTTATCGTAGCGCAGGGTAGCGATTCCCTGTTTCGCCAGTGCAGCAGCAAGCTGCGCCAGCAGATCGGTGCGCAGAGCGGGTAGCTGGTTGCCGTTCCTATCGGTCGGACCGCTTCCTGCTACCAGCACTAGCCCTGCCATGCGCTTCGTGCTCTTTTGCGGTAGCTCCAGCTCTCCTATCAGTGAGACGCCATTCACACCGGAAAACCGTACGACAGGCATTACTTCAGCCTCTTATACAAAAGGTAGGAATAGACCACAGGCTCCAGCGCCGCCACGAGCAGCAGCACAAACGCATAGGCCGGGGGAAGGCCAAAGAGCAAGAGTATCGCCCCGATAATTCCAGCGCCCACCATAAGCCGAGCGGCATGGCGGTGTGTGCGAATCCAGACACCTTCATCCGCAAAGGTCCAGGGTGTGCGGATGCCGACCCAGCGATTGGGGCGCACCTTACCCAATACATTTCCCATCCAGGCAAAGCAGAGCAGAAGTCCGGCTACCAATGGCCGCGAGAGGTCCCACTCCGGGTGCATCCCCCCCAGCAGGCTCATGTAGTGAAAATGGGTAAAGAGCAGCCCCAATGCCAGAAAGATCTCAGGAAACACCTGCTGCATGGGGCGGACCCGTATGCCAAGCAACAATGCGCTGATTCCGAGTGGCCCCACAAACGCAGCCCAGCTCTTATGTCCCCAACCATCGGGGCGGCCATCCAGTCCCCAGTGCACCGGGAGCATGTCTGGAAGCCATGGGTAGAGCGAGATTGCCGTAATCGCTCCGCTGAGTGCGAGCCAGGCCAGCGCACGTGTCGCATTGTTCTTAATCATTGCTTTTCCTCCTTTGCCT
This sequence comes from Armatimonas sp., assembly GCA_049840835.1. Classification (GTDB taxonomy): domain Bacteria; phylum Armatimonadota; class Armatimonadia; order Armatimonadales; family Armatimonadaceae; genus JANLTX01. Next base: position 90,254 of record JASGJG010000024.1, read on the forward strand.
TTGCCGCTCTAGGAGCGAGGTCCATCAGCAGGCGGACCACATCTTGAAACACGGTGGTGTTGAGTGAATAGAGAATCTGTTGACCATCACGGCGAGCGGCAATCAGGTCCGCCTGTCGCAGCAGATTGAAGTGATAACTCATAGAAGCCGCTGAGATAGGAAAGTGATCGCTCAGTTCCCCGGCGGTACACTCCCCCTCATCTAACAGGCGTAAGATCTCGCGGCGCGTGGGGTCCGCGAGCGCCTTGAAGATATAGGCATTTGGCAAAGAATTAGACATTTAGATATTTCTCTAAATATACAACTATGTACGAATTCTGTCAAGGGGCGTACACTGGAAGTACATGGGCTGGCGGGTCACACTCCTGGGCGAGATCCGGGTCACTTATGACACACGGGAAACCACTCGGTTCGAAAGCAGTCGGGTGGTAGCCTTGCTGGCACGCCTGGTTCTCTTTCCCGAGCGCATTCACCCCCGTGAGCAGCTTATCGAGCTCCTCTGGCCTGATGTTGAACTAGAAATAGGGCGACATCGACTCCGTACTACACTCTTCGCCTTGCGCCGCCAGCTAGAGCCATCGGGTTCTTCCGAATCACTGATTCTTGCCGACCGACACGCGCTTCGCCTGAACCCGAATGTCTGCACCTGCGATGTATGGGAGCTGGAGCGCGCGATTCGCCAGAAACACTGGCAGTCGGCACGAGCGCTCTATAGAGGCGAGCTACTGCCAGGGTTCTACGAGGACTGGATACTCACCGAGCGCGAGCGCCTGGAAGCTCTTTCGGAATCCCTGCCCGAGCCAACTACCATTCCTATATCCCCACCCCTGCTTCCCACCTATCTCACAGTGTTCTTTGGGCGCGAGTCCGAAAAAGCGCAACTCACCAGGCTACTGCACGAACAGCGCTTAGTTACCCTGACCGGCCCTGGCGGTATCGGAAAAACCCGACTGGCCACAGAAACTGCCCGCTTGCTGGCAAGTGCGTTTGAGCGCTGTGCTTTTGTCTCGTTCGCAGAGTGCTTCGACTCCGGCGGGTTAACGGAACGCCTGCGGGGTGCCCTGGGATTGCAGAGTAATACGGACCTTCGCGAAACTCTCTCTGAGCAGAAAACGCTGCTGGTGCTGGATAATCTGGAGCATCTACTGAGAAGCAGGCGGCGCTCTCTGGGTAGCGGAACTTCTATCCCATCTGCCGCTTCTAAGCTGCCTGGTAACATCGCGGCGTGCCCTGGGTATTCCTGGCGAGCAGGAGATGGCGCTCTCTCCCCTACCTCTAGCCACTATCACAGAGCCAGAAAGCCCAGCACTGGCGCTTTTCTTGGATCGTGCTCGCGCTATACGCCCAGATCTCACAGTCACCGATAGCAATCAAGCAGACCTGCTCGCTATAGAGCAACTCTTAGAAGGAGTTCCCCTGGCTATCGAGCTGGCAGCCTCACGACTCCGTGGTTTCTCGCTATCTGAGCTTCGGGAGCAGCTGACCACTTATTTTTCTTCCCTGGCTCACTCAGGAGCGCGACGCCATAAAGATGAGCGGCATAGCTCGTCCATGCCACGGTGGAGTGGAGCTGGCGCCTGCTCTCCCCTACCCTGCAACGCTTTCTTGCTTCACTCTCAGTATTTCGGGGAGGCTGGAGCGCCAGGGCCGCTGCGACGGTATGCGAGGAACCAGAAGCACAGCGGCTCTTAGAGGAGCTGGTGGCAAACTCGCTGGTGGTGGCAGAAGAGACACCCAATGGCGCCATGCGTTTCCGCCTTCTGGAGATGATTCGCAGCTTTATGTTCGAGCGTCTGCCAGCCCCACGCCTTACCGAACTGCAGCACAGTCATGGGCAGTTCTTTCAAGCGTGGAGTGCCGCCCAGGGTAGCCAGTGGCATCTGCTTCCGCAGGAACAGGAGAACATACAGGCTGCCCTGCTCTTTGCTGTGGAGACCAGCGATGCCGAGCGTGCCCTCGCTCTGCTTAAACCCATGCGCTTACTTTGGAGCCTGCGTGGCGGCACAGAAGACAATGTAACTCTACTCCGCCAGATACTGGCCCTACCTGGAGCCTCTACCACCCAGCGCTGTGCCGGTCTGATAGAAGCGGCTGCCCTACTGATGACCCTGACCGGCGGACGCGACGAAGCCCGCGCTTATATTGAAGAAGCCCTTACCCTTGCCACTGAAAACGCCGCTTTGGAAGCAGCGGCTATAGGAGTGCAAGTGCCTCTGGAATGGCTACGCTACAGCGAGTATGCAGAGGGTTCCAGGAAACTGGAGCATGCTCTGACCCTGGCGCGGCAGGCTGAAGTTCGCGAAACAGAAGCGAACCTGCTCAATGTGAGTGGCATCCTTGCCCTGCGGCACGACAAAAATCCAACCCAAGCCGAGACGTTCTATCGACAGGCGGAGGCGCTCTATGAAGCTCTGGGTGATAGCCTGCACGCCAACTATGTACGCCTGAACCGGGCCAATGCTGCACTGGAAGCAGGCGATATGCCGAGTGCCTTGGAGCATTACGGACACTGCCGCCGTATCTGCCAGCAACTGGGAGACACGATGATGGAGATAGATGTGGCTAACAGCACCGGAGTTTTGCTTGCTCGGCAGAAACTCTGGAAGAGGCGAAAGCATCGTTTCTAGACTGTATTCGGCAGGCATGGCAGCGCAGCTATCGCTCGGCACTGGGGCTGGGGCTGTGGAACATCACCGAAGTCCTCGCGCACCTGGACCAGCCAGGCGCTTCTGTACAGATCTTAGGGTTCACGGAGCGCTTCTGGGCTACCCATTTCTCGTTGCTCACCCCAGACGATAGAGACTATGCCGAGCGAGTCTTCGGTCTTTGTGTAACCCAACTCGGTGAGGCACAGGCGCATTTGCTTCGTGGTCGAGGCGGCGCTCTCACTCTCCGAGAAGCAGTCTTTCTGGCCTTGGACCCCGGTTCCTGACGATTTCATGACGGTAGCTTTGTAGAGTTCTCTAACACGGAGAACCCTATGGACAGATTAGACCGACGCCGATTTCTTGCTCTTGCCTCTCTGATGTCCCTGAGCGGACTGACTCTAGGAGTGCTTACTGGCTGTGGCGGTGGGAGTGGCAACGGGGGTACAGTATCAGACACCCGCGGAACTGTTGCTCTACCTTCCGGCTTCCCTCTGCCCCTCTCGGAACTGTCTGTTCAGACTGGTCTGGGAGGTAAACCACTTATTTCCACAGCTCAGTTCGCAGTTCCCACAATCACCGGGAATCTCACCCTGGCCTGGCTTCAGCATTCTTCTAGCCGCGCTTCTCTGCTCGGATTCATTGATCCCAGTCGCACCGATAATGTCATTGACTCTGCCTCCACCGCAGTAGCCTTGCTCTACATGGTGCTCGGTGGTTTCCGACTTCCAGAAGACCGCAAAGGGAATCTTGTTGACCTGCTGCGCACGGATACGGAAACCGCAAAATTGGCAGAGGTAGTAGCCCAACGAACCACGGCCAACCCCTTTGCTCTGGAAGATGGGGATACAGTTCTGGGCACCGCACTGAAGACCTCCTATGACCGGATTCTCAGCGGTACCCGCGCCGCAGCACCAACCTCAGCCAAGCCGCACGGGCGTGCGGAGGAAGTACCCGCGTTGCTTCTTTTAGAGCCCTCAGGCGAGCAGAGTGGTGTCGAAGTACTCCAGGGAACAGCGACGCAGAGCCTCTTTGCCACAAACCACTACCGAAGGCGTTGTCAGGTGCGTATCTACCAAGTCGGCACTCAGGAGGCAGACAATCTGCCTTCGTACTACGACACAGCCCGTCCTGTTGGTGAGGCGCTTCCTCTTTCCTCTACTGGAGCGCTTGGCATCTTTTCTACCATCACCGCCCTTGTGAATTCTGGTTCGACTGCCTTTGTGCCGGTTTCTACTCCACCTGTCACGCTGACTCCGAGCAGCGCCAGTAAAACACTTTTTGAAGTGGTAGTCCTGGGTTCGGCCTTCACGCTGCAGGAGCCTGCCTTCTTCAGCGATGCCAAATACAGCAACGAGGTAGAGTTATGGCGCTCCACGCGATTGAGCCTGAACGTAGCATCCTGGCTTGCAGACATTATCTTCGGTCTGTTTCTGGAGCTCTGGGGTCTTCGTGACATTGTCAAAAATGAAGCGGCGATTCAGGCAGCGATACAGGCCTTTGAAGCTATAGAGCTGGATAGCGTCCGAGCCTTGCTGGTCAAGGCGGGAAAGGCGAGATGATAGAAGCCGCCTCTACCCTGTTGCAAATCGCCTCAGAGAGTGAGGTCGTCGGTCAACGGATCTGGGTAGCGCTCCAGCCCCTCTACAGAGCGGCAGCGGAGCAGGTCACTAAAGAGCAGGCAGCCCTCTCGCTGAAGATCATGCTCCGCCTTGTCTTGAGCGCCCTCAATGTCGCCGGAGTTATTGTAGGAGCCGGTGACCTTGCTGCCGTGCTTCATGACTGAGGCAGCGCTAACGCTGCCGACCGCTGGAGCGCCACTCTATTCAAGCCGACGCTGAAACTGAGCCCAACCCACTCGGATATAGCCAAGGGCGCCCGTGTCTCGTTCCATGCGTCTATAGAAGGCGTCACTGAAAATATCGTATATGCCTGGAGCACGAATACTGCGTTCGGAACTCTGTCAGACTCCGAGGGACATGTTGGGACTTCGTTCGAAAACACCAGTGGCCAAGTAGACCTGCAGACAACTCCCTCCGATCAGGCGGCGATTCAGGTTACTGTAAAGGGCTACATCGTTGGGCAGGATGGCTCCCGCAAGTTTGCTGGCGAGAGCGTGGCCACGGTAACTATCAATGAAAAGAAAACTCTTGTGTATGGTCGCTATCAGACCGAGCAAATCCTCTATACCTCGGGAGTGAACTCACGACATTACACGAGTTGTAATGTGGTCGTTCCACGGGTCAAAGACGCCACGGAATACGCTGTTAACTGCTACGGCTTCAACGATACCTATTACTGGGGCACCCACTATGGACACACATGGACCGAACCGCTAACGAACTATCTTCCCCCCAAACCAGCAGGCATCATCAACGGTAATTACCCGGAGGACTCATTGACCGACACGGAAATCTGGGACGGTATCTCCAACTCCAGCGGCCCTGCCGACGGAGCAGGCGAGGCATTCTCCACTATGGATGGCCGTTTCAAAAGTATGACAGTGGAAGTCACAGTGACACTGAAATAGATATTTGTGATGTTCACGAAAACTCTTTTTTGATTCACACCTTGTACACAGAGCCTGGATATTCTGCGAGTCGAAAGGAACCAACAACCTATGAGACTCACACTCCTATTCGGTCTCGCCGCAACTTTGAGCCTGGGGGCAGTGCCCGCGCTATCGGCGCCTATGGCACTCCCCCGGCTCTCTCACGCCGATGATGGCGCGGAGGCTGCTTCACGCTCCAAACTCATCTCTATGCGCCTGCCGGAAGGCGCCTATCGCTCTACCGCGCAGGATGATATTGAAGCGCTCCGACAGGCACTTATGGCTACAGCCCAGACCAATCATGGCAAGATTGACTCCGTGGAGGTACTGGTGTGGTCCGGAGCGGCCAACCCCATGAGCAAGCTAGCAGGCAGCCTGAAAGAGGCGGGCTACAACTACGTGACCCGAACCTCCTTCCAGGCCGAGCCGGGCAAGATTACCCCGGTTGCCGCCGTTCGCAAGGACAAGAAGAACGACCTGCTCGGTATGTGGATAGAGACGCCCAACAAAATGGTCATGCTGGTCTGGGGTATCTACCGCCCGGACAACACCGAGAAGCCTGGCACACCTGTAGACTCCGCATCTACCCTCACCCCAGCTTCGCCTGGCGCTACCTTTATCCAAGAGGCTATTCAGCAGGACACCGCCGACGCTCTGCGAGCACAGCTTCAGAAAGGCGCCAACCCGAACGGTAAGACGCCGGATGGACGCCCTCTGCTCCTCTCCGTAGTCGCTCAGGGTGGCCTCGCCGCCAAAGCCGAAAAGGTCGAAGCCTTGCTTGATGCCGGTGCAAACCCCAACCAGGGAGACGACAACGGATTCACTCCTCTCTACGCTGCCTCTCTCACGGGAGACACGACTCTAATGGAGCTTCTGGTAAAGAAGGGAGCTAAGGTAGACGGGCTGACTTCTAAGGGTAATACTTCCCTCCATGGAGCCATCGCAGTCGGAAAGACCGAAGCCGCTATCTGGTTGCTGGAGCATGGGGCTAACCCGTCTATCCGCAGTAAGGGCGGTCAAACTGCACGTGAGCTTGCCGAGCAGATGAAAAACGACGAGCTGGTGGGCTATCTAGGCAGTATCCCGGCAGGTGGCCTCACAGTGCCGAAGCCCACGGAGCCAGTCGACGAACCCTCGAAAGAGGTACTTCCGCAGCAGGAGCCCAAGCCGAGTGCACCTGCAGCTTCCTTCGGTGACCCCAATGCCCTTCAGGGCGAATGGAACTGGACCACCATTAGCTCTGTGACCCATATTGACAAGATCAAGGGCACTCTCACCGAGCCCAGTGGAATGTCGGTCAAGTTCAGTTTCTTACCAAACGGTCGCTATAAGATGTTCTTCTTCGTCCATCAACGCACCTACAACCTGGTTACTGAATCCTCTACTACGGAGGAGGGTAAGATCACCTTTGGTAAAGACACTTTTGTGCTGACCCCCACTAAGGGCCACTACAAAGGCTTCACAGGCAGCCGTGTCATCGACCGAGATATGACTGCAGCAGAGCGCAAAACCAAGACCTACTACTGGGAATGGCGCACCGTCAACGGTAAGCGCCAGCTCTATATGGGACCATCAGCGCAAGCTATGAGCCCGTTCAAGCGCCCGTAAAAATTGCATGGGCAGGTAAGGCTTCTCCCTGTGGCTAAAATGAGTCTACATGGAGGAGCCTTTATCATCGGTATGGCATTTTACTTTTTTTGGAGGCGTTCGTGCTCGCCGAGGCAGCGAGGTTATTGATCACTTTCGCTCCCAGAAGTTCGCGTTTCTACTGGCGTATCTAGCCATTCATCCGAATCGCCAGCATACTCGCGAGGAGTTATGCGACCTGTTATGGCCAGAAGCGGACTTAGAAGCCGCACGCACTAATCTCAGAACAGCACTCGCTAACCTCAGAAAGACATTTCAGGACGAGCTTATTCTCACCCAGGGATACACACACGTACAACTAAATCTGGCTCTCTTTACTACGGATGTCAGGCAATTTGAAGACAAACTAAAACAGGCAAAGAATGCTCAGAGCAGTGTCCTTTACCAGGAAGCCCTCAGGCTCTACACAGGGCCATTCCTGCCAAACTGCTATGATTCCTGGGCATTGACCGAGCGGGATAGACTGACAGAACTTTACCTAAATGGCTCTCATCAGCTGGCTCAGCTATTAGAATCTGAGAGTAATCTGGATGAGGCACTCCAGGTGGCCAGACAGGCCCTATCCATTGACTCTTTGAGGGATGAACTTCACGGGGAAGTGATTCGGTTACTCTTACGCTCTGGAGAAGCGGCCTTAGCACAGAAACACTACGAGGAGTTCGCAAAGCTCTTAGAGGAACAGCTTGGCCTGGAGCCATCACCAGAAGTACAGAGACTGCTCAAGGAAACGAAACCGGCGGAAGTAAAGCCAAGGGTAGTCCCTGAACCTGCTTCAGTCGCCCCTGCACCAAGCCCTTCCCCATCTAGTAGCTCGCAGGCAACGCTGCCTACTCCCCTCACCCGGTTCTTTGGGCGAGAAAGTGAGATAAAGCAGCTTGCCGATTTGCTCCGTGAGCCAGAAACCCGCCTACTTTCCATTACTGGCCCAGGCGGCTCTGGCAAGACCCGGCTTGCCATCGAAGTTGGGCGTAGTATAGAAGCGGACTTTCCGCAGGGTGTGCACTTTGTGCCTCTGGCGGACGTGCGAGCGAGTCAATTCCTACCCGATGTGATTCTGCGCGCTCTCGGTCAGGCTCCTGGCAGCGCCCCTATAGAGCAGCTAACGAGCGCCCTTTCGGGCCGACGCCTTCTGGTACTGGACAATCTGGAGCACCTGGTAGCATCCGCAGCTCAGCTAGTCGGTGAGTTACTTGCACGTACACAGGATCTGAAGATTCTAGCTACATCACGAGTGCTATTGCTGTGCGAGGGCGAGCAGGAATTCCCTATCAACACTCTTCCTGAATCCACCAGTGTCGAGCTCTTTGTCAATCGGATACAGGCACTCCGACCCGATTTTCAGCTAACCGATACCAATAGAGCCGCTATTATCCAGATTTGTACTCGTTTGGAAGGCATTCCCTTGGCGTTGGAATTGGCGGCTTCAAGAGCGCAAATGCTGACTCCTGCTCAGATATTAGAGCGCTTAGACCAGAGACTGGACTTTCTGGTTAGCCGAAAGCGAGATGCCGCAGAGAGGCACCAGACTCTAAGAGCCGCTATCGACTGGAGCTACAAAATGCTCGACCCGGCACTCCAGCAGTTCTTCGCCAGTCTGTCCGTGTTCCGAGGAGGATGGACACTCGAAGCTGCAGAAGCCGTGTGCCAGGAACCGCTAGCCTTAGATTACTTAGCCCATCTCAGGGAGTGCTCCCTAGTCGTTGTCGAAGAGGCAGGCGAGGTAATGCGATATCGACTGCTAGAAACACTCAGAGAATACGCCTATGAGCAACTGCAAAACCTAACGAAGAGGGAGCTTACCCACAAGCATCAGGAACTCTACTTAAATCTGGCTCGGACTGCAGAGCCCAATCTTGGTGGTGGTGAGCAAAGAAATTGGTTTCAACGACTGGAAGCGGATCATGACAACTTCCGCGCCGCAATGGAGCGTTGTGCCGAAGAGCCAGAGCGGGCGTCTATCGGGCTAGAGCTTTGCTATTTACTGTGGAAGTTCTGGTGGGCACAGGGCTACTACACAGAAGGCCGCGCACGAATCAGTGGGCTACTCTCTGTGGGGAAAGACATTCCCCCGCGCATTTATGGGGAAGCTCGAATTGTGCAGGGAGTCTTTGCCACTGCACAGAACGACTATGCGGAAGCTCGCCCTGCGCTAGAGGAGGGGCTGGCGATTTGCCGCCAGGAAGAACACCAGTCAGGAATCGCGCTGGCACTGAACAACCTATCTATTATTGCGCGGGAACAGGGGGAACAGGCAGCGGCACGTGATTACTTAGAGGAGGCCCTACAGATTCGACAGGCGATAGGAGACAAACGGGGCACCGCTGGACTTCTGAACAATCTGGGCAATGTCTACTACTCCCTAGGCGATGAGCCAACATCTAGCCGCTACTTTCGAGAAGCGCTCGCTATCAACCGGGAGTCCGGCAACGCGCTCTGGATGGCAGTGAACCTGAACAACCTGGGCGGTAACTCCCAGCAAGTCGGCAATAATTCCATCGCGCGGCGCTACTTCGAAGAAGCGCTTGCTCTGCGCCGGAGTGTGAATGATCGCCAGGGAATCGCCAGTTCCCTGCTGAGCCTGGGCATGGTCTATCTGGAGCTGGGCGATGAAGAGCGTGCCGAGCAAGCCCTTCAGGAATCTCTACAGCAGAGCGTCGCCGTCGGTCGGCGAAGCTATATCAGTGAATGCCTGCAAAAGTGTGGCATTCTCGCCCTCCATAAGGAAAAGACCGTGCTGGCTACGCAGCTTTTCGCCGCCTCGGAAAATCTTGTCTCACAGATCGATTTCAAGCTGACTCCCGTCTCGCAAAAACGCCTGGAGAAGGCGGCTACGCAGGCGCGCCGTATTCTGAGTGACTCTGATTTCCAGAAAGCCTGGAGCGAGGGTATGGCCCTTTCTTTCGATAAAGCAGTGGAGTTGGCCCTTTCCGTATAAATTTTTGCCTGTTCACGAAAATCTTGAATTTAATTCACACCCTGTACACAGCGTCGGGATATCCTGCAAGTTGAAAGGAACCTATCTATGCAACTCTTACTCGCTCTATTCCTCCTGACTCTGGTCAGTGTTCTTGGCACTGTCCTGCGCACGCAAACCGTGCTGACTCTTTTGCAAACGGAAGATTCCGTCGAATCCGAGCGCTCGCTGCCCTCCTCGAAGCTCTAGCTTCAGGAGGGTGGACTAAAACGCTGGTCACACCTGATATGAAGGTAACTTCCTCTCTCACGGTAAAAAGAGTATCGTGGGGGAAGATTCCATCTGGCATTTTAGTTTTTTCGGAGGCGTTCGTGCTCGCCGAGGCAGCAAGGTTATTGATCACTTTCGCTCCCAAAAGTTCGCGTTTCTACTGGCATACTTAGCCATTCATCCAAGCAGGCAGCACACACGCGAAGAGCTCTGTGACCTGCTATGGCCAGAAGCAGACTTAGAAGCAGCACGTACAAACCTCAGAACGGCACTCGCAAACCTCAGAAAGACATTTCAGGACGAGCTTATTCTCACCCAGGGATATACCCATGTACAGCTCAATCAAAGCCTATTCACCGCTGATGTCAAGCTGTTCGAAGACAAACTAAAGCAGGCAAAGAATGCTCAGAGCAGTGTCCTTTATCAGGAAGCCCTCAGGCTCTACCAAGGGCCCTTTCTGCCAAACTGCTATGATTCCTGGGCGCTCACCGAGCGAGACAGGCTTACGGAGCAGTATTTGAATGCGGCCCACGAACTTTCTCAGTTATTAGAAGCAGGCAACAATCTGGATGAGGCGCTCCAAATAGCCCGTCAGGCGCTTTCGGTTGCGCCTCTTAGAGACGAACTCCATGGCGAGGTGATTCGGCTGCTTCTTTGCTCTGGTGAGGCAGCTATGGCACAGAAACACTACGAAGATTTTGCCCAGCAATTAGAAGAGCAACTTGGCCTGGAGCCATCTCCAGAAGTACAAAGGTTACTCAAAGAAACAAAACCGGTGACCCTGGCATCTCCCAAGGCGCCGGAGCCGGCTATAGAACAGGCCTCCCTACCTGTTGCACCTCTGGTGCAGCTTCCCACAACTCTGACTCGCTTCTTCGGACGCGATCAGGAGCTAGGCTACATTCAGCAGAGTTTTTCTAATGGTGCTCGTTTGCTCACTCTCACAGGACCTGCTGGAGTAGGCAAAACCCGGCTGGTCATTGAAGCCGCTCGAAATCTGGCAGAACTATTCCCAGCCGGGGTTCATTTTGTCTCCTTAGTAGATATCCGTGAGGGTGTTCCGCTGGTAGAGGTTGTCTTGCGAGCTCTGGGCGAAAAACCCGGTCCTATGCCCCAGGAACAGCTTCTGGAAACTCTATCCGGGCAACGACTGCTGATTTTCGATAACACGGAGCACCTGGTAGATTGCATTGCTCGCCTTGCTGCCGAGCTACTTGCTCGCCTGCCGGAGCTCAAGATTCTGATTACATCGCGTGTGCTCTTGCTCTGTGAGGGTGAGAGTGAGGTTGCCCTGACCTCTCTGCCGGAGAAGGCCAGTGTCGCCCTCTTTGCCAATCGCGTACAGGCCCTGCGTCCTGATTTTCAACTTACGGAGACAAACTCCAATGCCATAGCTCGCGTCTGCACTCGCCTGGAGGGTATTCCTCTGGCGCTGGAGCTCGCAGCATCGCATGCCCGCATTCTGTCTCCCGGCCAAATACTGGAGCGTTTGGACCAGCGCTTAGACTTCTTAGTGAATCGTAAGCGGGATGCAGCAGAGCGCCACCAGACCTTAAGAGCGGCCATTGACTGGAGTTATAAGATGCTGGACCCCGCTCTCCAGCAGTTCTTTGCAAAGTTATCTGTATTCCGTGGTGGCTGGTCGTTGGAAGCCGCAGAGGCAATCTGTCAGGAGCCGCTAGCCCTGGATTACTTGACCTATCTCCGAGAGTGCTCGCTTATCTTTCCCGAAGAGTCTGGCGCGACCATGCGATACCGCATGTTAGAAACGCTCCGCGAGTACGGACAGGAAGCGCTCAGGGCGCAGGGATTGACGCCCGATACAGAAGCGCTTCATCTGAGCTATTTCTACGAACTTGGTAAATCGCTACAGTCTTCGTTCTATACCAATGCGCAGGCGACAACAATAGCCATGCTCCAGCCGGATTTGGACAATCTTCGCGCCATCGTTCGTTACGCCATTTGTACTCCCACTGCGATTCCGGATGCACTGGATCTGCTGCACCTGGTTCATCGTTTCTGGCTGTCCCAGGGACTTTATGAAGAGTACGACCGGGCAATAGAGCAGCTTCTTGAGGCCGCAGATACGCACGGTGTGGAACTCTCCCTGCAGCTACGTTTGAACGTGCTGGATGAAGCCGCAGGGCTGGCCTTCATGGGAGATCGCTTTCCTCGGGCACGCCAGCTCTACGAAAAAGAGCAGGAGTTAGCCACAAGCAGCGACGATGAGTTTCTGAGCATGAACGCGCTCTATGGTCTGGCGCTTCTAGCCAATGTAGAAGGGCGCTACCAGGAAGCACGAACGATTCAAGAACGGGTGCTGCATGTCTGGGAGCAGCGGGCGAATACCTACGCCGTTGCTATAGCCTACAATGGGCTGGGCATCACGCTCACGCGCCTGGGTGAATATGACCTGGCACGGGAGCATTTAGAGACCAGCCTGGCCCTTAAGGGAGACTCACAGTGGACAACTAAGTACGCGGAGTCTCTCTACAATGTCATTGTTATCGAAGTGCTTAATCGGCAGTGGAGCCTTGCGACCGAGAAAAGCCAGCAACTGCAGGCGATTCTAGATGGCTTAGACGATAACGCGCTGGAGCTGGAGAACAGCCTGAAAAACCAGCGCGGCCTGATGCTCTGTGAGCAGGGCGAGTACGAAGCGGCACGGGCTCTTGTTGAGGAAGCGCACTCGTTTTTCCTGGAGCGCAATCAGATACGGGCGGCAGCTCAGTGTCAGCAAAATCTGGGGAGGCTCTCTCGGTATCAGGGAGATACGGTGCAAGCGGAGGAGGCACTCCACCGTGCGCTGGAAACTTTCGCAGGGGCGCATGACCACCGCCGTGTGGCGGAGTGCCAGGAGCAGCTTGCTTTGCTCTACACCCAGCAGGAAAACTATGCCGAGGCTACGCGCTGGCTGGAAGAGGCAGACACCCTGCGTGCTCGCATTAGCTCCCCGCTGCCTCCTCTGGACCAGGAAGCGATAAGCAATATCCGCAAGCGGCTTTCCGGTTACAATGGAGGGTAATGGCTGATGCTGCTATCTGGAGTCTTTACTTTCTCGGAGGAATTCGCGCGGAGCGCGGTACAGAATCCGTAGAGCACTTCCGCTCCCAGAAGTTTGGATTTCTGCTAGCTTATCTGGCGACTCATACCAGCAGGCAGCACACTCGTGAGGAACTCTGTGACCTGCTATGGCCGGAAGCCGATCTGGAGGTAGGGCGTACTAATCTCAGAACCGCTCTTACCAGTCTGCGCCGCCAGTTCGGTGAGGAACTGATTGTCACGCAGGGCTACACACATGTTCAGCTAAATACGGCGCTTTTCACCACCGATGTAGATACATTCAAAACTGAGCTGGTGCAGGCGAAAAAGACCCAGGATATAGGGCAGTACCAGCAGGCACTGACTTTGTATTCCGGCCCTTTTATCCCCAGTTGCTACGACTCGTGGGCACAGACGGAGCGCGACCGGCTTAGCGAACTCTACATCACGGCGGCCCATCAACTAACGCAGCTACTGGAAGCGGAAGACAAACGCGATGATGCCCTGCAAGTCGCTCGAAGAGCCCTGGCTCTGGATCCGCTTCGTGATGAGCTTCATGGCACAGTAATTCGACTTTTGCTACGCTCGGGCGAGGCGGCACAGGCACAGAAACACTATGACGAATTTGCCCGCCTTCTAGACATACAGCTTGGTCTGGAACCTTCGGAGGAGGTTCGCCGCCTTCTGCGAGAAACGACTCCAGCACCTCCGAAGCTAGAAGCCGCGCCAGAGCCGAAGGTTGCCCCGACACCATCCCCTCCGGTTCCTGTGGCGCCTTTGCCCGTGCCGCTCAGTCGATTCTTTGGTCGTGAAATTGAGCGCGAGCATATCGGGCAGGAGCTTTTACATAACACGCACCTGCTCACTCTGACGGGTACAGGGGGCACGGGGAAGACTCGACTTGCAATCGAAGTCGCCCGGAGTGTTCGGGACGAATTCCCTCAGGGAGTTCACTTTGTTCCGCTGGCCGATGTACGCCCCACACAGCCCCTACCAGATGCCATTCTTCGTGCCTTCGGCCATGCCCCCAGTAATACTCCAATAGAGCAGCTAGTTAGTGCGCTCTCCGGTCGACGCTTACTGGTACTGGATAATGCCGAGCATGTAGTAGAGTCCGTCTCCCGGTTGGTTAGCGAGTTACTGGCGCGCCTGCCAGAACTTCGTCTTCTGGTTACTTCACGTGTATTACTGCTCTGTGAGGGCGAACGCGAATATCCGCTTGCTCCTTTGCCTGAGCCAGATGGCACGGCGCTATTTGTGAACCGTGTGCAGACGATTCGCCCTGACTTCCGTCCGAACGAGGGTAACGAGGCCGCTATCTCCGCAATATGTAAGCGCCTGGAAGGCATTCCCTTGGCCTTGGAATTAGCGGCCTCACGAGCCCAGATGCTGACTCCTGCTCAGATATTAGAGCGCTTAGACCAGAGACTGGACTTTCTGGTTAGCCGAAAGCGAGATGCCGCAGAAAGGCACCAGACTCTAAGAGCCGCTATCGACTGGAGCTACAAAATGCTCGACCCGGCCCTACAGCAGTTCTTCGCCAGTCTATCTGTATTCCGAGGAGGATGGACACTTGAAGCTGCAGAGGCCGTGTGCCAGGAACCACTAGCCTTAGATTACTTAGCCCATCTCAGGGAGTGCTCCCTAGTCGTCGTAGAAGAGGCAGGCGAGGTAATGCGATATCGACTACTCGAAACTCTACGAGAATACGCGCAGGAAAGACTGACGGACGAAACCCGCATTCTGCTTTTCCATAGGCATCAGAAGTTCTATCTGGAGTTTTTGCGCGATGCAGAGAATCCAAAGACCAGTCTGGATCAGGGCCAGCGTGTGAAGCGCCTGGAGCCGGACTATGACAATCTGCGTGCGGCAATGGAGCGATGCGCTCAAGAATCGGAGCGTATCGGCATTGGGCTGGAGATTTGTTATCTGCTCTGGCGGTTCTGGGCCTCACATGGCTACTACACCGAAGCGCGCAAATATCTCACCGAGCTTCTTTCGCAAGCAGAGAATGTCCCTGCGCTCTTGCGGGCGCAGACTCTGATCATTCGTGGCTCTATGGCTTCTGCGCAGAACGACTACCCACTCGCCTTACCGGACCTGGAAGAGGGTCTGCGACTGGCGCGCGAGATAGACGACAAGATGAGTATCGGGCATGCCTTAAACGATCTTGCCAATATCCACCGGGAGCACGGCAGGTACGAGCAGGCACAGGAATGCTGGGAAGAAACGCTTCGAATCCGGCAGGAGATTGGCAACCCGCGCGGGGTAGCAGGAATTCTGAACAATCTAGGGAATCTCTGCATGGACCATGGTGATGAAGTACAGTCCACCACCTACTACCGACAGGCACTGGCCATCAACCGGGAAGTAGGCAATGTCACCTGGATGGCGATAAACCTCAACAATTTGGGACGTAACCGCCAGCGCTCCGGAGACTATATCGTGGCTCGGCGCTACTATGAAGAAGCTCTGCGAGTGCGCCGCGAGCTCAACCATATTCCCGGTATCACGAGCTCACTTATCAATCTGGGCAGCCTGTATCTGGAGCAAAATGAGGTTGAGCGAGCACTGGAGATGTTCCAGGAGGCGCTTCAACGGAGCCAGGAGTTTGGCCGGAGGAGCTATATTGCCTCTCTGCTGCAGAACTGTGGCTACTGCGCCCTGCAACTGAGCGAAGCGGAGCGGGGGGCGCGGCTTCTAGGTGCGGCAGCCACTCAGCTCTCCGAGTTAGGATTCACTCAGATTCCCACTGTACAGGCAGAGCACGAAAAGCAACTGGCTCAGGCACGAAACTCCCTGGGTGAAGAAGAGTTCGAAAATGCCTGGAGGGAGGGCACTGCCCTCCCTCCAGATCAGGCTATTGCGCTGGCCATGAGTCTCTCTGCCTCTGCTACTTGAGCTCAGGCAGCGTGAAGACGATGGGGTTATTGCTGTACTCCCGCAGGGTGAGCTTGGCAGGTTTCGTGATTCGAAGCTGCGGCTTGAACACAATGCGGACTTTAGCTGAGTCGCCCAGTTCATCCAGCCAGACCGTGCCAGGCAGGGGCACTGGTTTCTCGCCTACCACGCCGGAGGCCCGGTAGAGGTTACCATCACTCCGGAGTGGGAGCGTGTCATCGTCTAAGATAGTCGCGGTGAAGACACCGGCAGCGATTCCGATCTTGTGCGGGCTCACGTTGCGGAAGGTCACGATTGCCTCCAGGGTCTCGCCGCTGCCGCGCCGGAATTCCTCTAGCTTGGCTGAGAAGAGCTTCATTGTCTGGAACCCGCCTGCGTCGCCAGTCGGAGGTGGCACAGTCCCCCCGTTCCCATTTCCATTACCTGTGCCGGGATCGCCACTTGGTGTCGGCCCTCCTGTATTCGGCTTTACCCGAGTGCCTTTATAGACAAACTCGTTGCCGGACATCAGAACTACCTTGCCGTCGAAGCTGTTTCCATCCGGGGCCAGGGTCAGGTACACCCGCCCAAAGCGGTTCGAGTCCGTGGCGGAACTGCCTTTCACCGTGGACCATTGCCCGAAGAGTGTGGGACCGGGTTCCGCACCCAGATAGAATTCCTCGGCCTGCAGCTTGTTCGCGGTCTTGACCGCAGAGCCACGCACCAGCATGGGATAGCCAGGGTCGCGCATGGCATCAGCGATAGTCAGAGTCGTGCCGATATTGGTAATCCAGTCCCCGATGAACGGGTTGAGCAGCGCGGCTCGCTCCGCATCCGTCAGCGGTCGGTTGGGATCGGGCATGGGCTGCGGCTGCGGTTCCGGCTCGTTCTGATTCGGTGAGTCTGAGAGCGGCGCCACCAGTGAGTCGGTCTCGATGCCGGAGTCTTTCAGTCCACTGGCATCCAGCGGGAAGCTTTGGCTCTTCCCACCATCGATCCACTGGTTCGGAGTCTTGTCGCAGACCTGTCCGACCTTGATTCGCGCATTGCGGGTCCAGGCATAAACCCGAATTCGTTCCAGCTTCCAGTCGGCAGCCTGCGCCTCGGCGAGCGTTGTCAGGAAGCTCTTCTGCTCATCGGCGGTCTCCTCGGTCACCTGCCCCCGGAACGCATCGAAGAGCTTCTGGCGGTCGCCTTTACTCTCATCGTCGCTCTCCATCACACAAACTGGCAGATTCAGCACGCCGTAGCGGTTCGGAACCCGAGCCACAAAGCGGCCATTTAGCGCTCTTGTCTCTCCTTTGTCCACGTCGGAGAACACGGGCGTGCAGTTTGCCTGAACCTCACCAGGCAGCGATGATAGCACCATCATTACGAAAGGTTCATCGGAGTTCGAGCCACGGTCCCACTTGCTCTCCTTCACGCACTCCAGTGTCTCCAGGCGAACTTCGTACTCGGAAGTATCATCACTGGCTCGCTCACTGAGTTTCTTGATGTAGCCATGGACCCGGTAATAGCCTTCGTCTTTACCATCCAGCTCCATCGTGAAGGTCTTAGGCGCCGTGGTCACCGCCGCCAGATCTTCCGGCATCCAGATCTGCTTGCGAGTAGCGATATGGTCCGCATGCCCGGCAATCAGGCTCAGCGCCGTATCGCGGATCTTCTCCACAGACGCTTTGAACGAGTTCGCAATCGCTTTCAGCATGTCTCCAATGCCAGGCGCCTTGTTGATCAGCGTGACCTCGGTTGGGAGCTGCGAGAACGGCCCGACGGTATAGACCTCGTCATCCCCCATCTCGAAGTCATCGTGCGCCAGAATCGGAGCCGAGCCGGGCATGTAGTCCAGCAGGTACTCCTTGCCATCCGCCCTGAGCTTGATGTCAGCATTAGTTCCGGCAAAGGCCGTGCCGCTGGTCTTGAGCTGCACTCGCAGGTAGTACTCCTGCCCGGTGGTCGGCTTGGGCGGATACTCCCCGGTGCTCATGAACGTATACGGGAACTGGTTGAACTTCTCGTAGGCCTTTTGCCGCTCTTCTTTAGAAAAGCCCTGTTTCTTTACTTCCTTCCAGAAGTCACCGGCACCCGCCTTGTTCATAGCGGTCTCAATGCGCTTGAGCCACTGCGCTGTCTGTTTGGTTGCCAGTCCCTTGGCGGTCTTGAACAGCTCTGCGCCGGTGATGTCGGTCAGCCCACGCTCCTTAACGGCGATCTCGGCCAGCCAGGTGTTATCCACTGCGATTCCTGCGGGGGCCAGATACAAGATATTAGTCGGAAGCTGTACCTTGGCATCCGTGCCAGGAATGTACGGCTGCACCGGCACACCATCTTTGACCTTCTTGTAGGTCTGTATCAGCGAGGTATTGCTGAGTGGCGAGAAGCCAGAGGAGGCCAGGTCCAGTAGCTCTTTGACTCCGGGCTGGAGCATGATCGAAGCTGCCGGAGCGTACTTACCGTGGTCCTTGATGCCCAGGTGCGATTCCTGCTCATAGCTGCCCGTGAACAGGGTCAGGTTCTGGCGCTCGGCCAGCGGCACCTCAAAGAAGGTCTTGGTGCGGCGGGCGGGCGCGTCTATCCAGTTCGAGTGGGAGTAGAAGTCCTGAATGGCGTGTAGCCCGGTACCCACGATGTTCTGCGCGGCATTCACATCGCCCTGCTCCTTAGCCCAGAGCAATCCGGCTATGGTGCCGGATGTATACCGGCGCCACATGTAGCGCACCTGATCTGCCGAGAACAGGTCATCGAAGTGCATCTTGGTCAGCTCGGGTGCGCTGGACAGCGATGCCTTCAGGCGGGGCACGCCTCCCGGCGCCCACCAAAGCGGGTTGTAGAGATAGGAGTCTACATAGTCCGCATGCCAGGCAATGCTCTGCCCTGCCTCTGTGGTGAAGCCGACTTCGTACTCGGTGTCCTTGTAGGAAGCATGCTCGGTGATGTCTTGATGGTGCCAGGGCAATCCATTGATGGGATCTTCCCCACCAAAGGCGTGTGCTTTGCCGGGCGCCAGGAGCGCAAGCAGGCTCAGCGCCCCGGCCAATTTCAGTTTTGCTAGGGTTTTCATGAGTTTGTCTTTTCTGCGTCGATCAGCAGGCTCAGGCGCTCCATGCCCCCACCGGGTACACGGAGCATAACCGGGTCGGTGCTTTCCGACCGGAAACGAAGGGTAGCTTGCCCATTGGATTCTTTGGGCTCCAGACCACCGGGGCGATTGGTCCGCGAGTTGTCTCTCAGGCGCAGAGCCTGTGGCTTCCCATCTGGCATAGCCAGAGTGGCTTTAACCGAGTAGCGACCAATCGGGATATCGTTCGCCTCGAAATGTCCTACAGAGCCCACTTTTGCCTTAAAGGTCAACGGTTCACCTTTGGAGCCATCCATCAGCGGACCGTCCGGCGTGAGGGTTAGCTCGATGGTGGAGCCGAGAACCAGCCAGTCTTTCGGAGCATTCTGGTCGTCCGGTTCTCGCGTTGGGTAGCTCAGCCAGAAGGCGCCACCATAGTAGTTCCGAGAGTACGACGGGTCACCGTTTTCGTTAGCGACTCCCCAGGAGCGCAGCACGAAGTTCTCGACAGCGCCTTTCGTAGTATCGAAATCCTCCAGGGTGTTATCCGCCGGGTGCAGCGGCAGGGCCATTCTCAAACCATCCTGAGAGACCACGACTCCGGCGCACCAGACCCGCGCGATACCTTTTGGCACGGCGACTTCGTAGTAGCCCTGGGCATTCGTGGTGCCCGTGGCGCTGGTTCGGAATCCACCGAAAGCGGAGCTGGATGCCATGATCTTTGCGCCCACAACTGGGCGTCCCTGGGCATCTTTCACATAGCCACGGAGCGCACCACGCTTAGGGGCGATGGCGGTGAACTTCGGCTTAACCGGAGTTCGGCCTTCCATGCAGTCGTCGTAGTTGCTCACCACTCGCCCGACAGGCGCTGCCAGCAGGGCGAGGGCAAGACCGAAGAAGAGGGGTGATTGCATTGCGATGTCCTCCTGGTCGCTTAGAAGCGACCAAAGTTCTCCTTCACATAGTTGTAGTCTTTGAGTTTCTTGCGGGCGGCCTCGACTTTGTCTTGAGCCGCCTTCCCAGCCTTCTTCACCCCGGCAGGGACCGTGAATCTCGGCGCAGGCGGTGTGGGCGGCGTCTGCGGCAGCGGAATATAGTCACCGTCCTCCGCTTTCTTGAGCAGCTCCGCCAGAGCTGTATGTCCCGCTTTGCGAGCCAGATCGGCGGGTGTCTCAAACGTGGAGTTCCGCATGGCCGCGTTTGCGCCTTTATCCAGCAGCGCTCGCACCAGCTCAGTTTTCCCATTGGCAGCAGCCACATGCAGCAAGCCACCGCCGTACTTAGCGACCAGGGTGTTCGGATCCGCGCCCTGATTCAGCAGAGTACGGGTGAGCTTTACGTTGTTCTTGGAAATAGCATCTGCCAGCTTCTGGCTCAGCTTCTTCACCGCAGCCTCAGTCAGCGAGGTGGTCGGCAGTTCCTGTGGCGCGGTCAGCGCCACAGGAACTACTACTAGAGAAAACAGCGCCACAACGGCGATTCCCTGATATCGTTTCATTGTCTTTTCTCCTTTTCGTTTGCTCTTACACGAGCATCGTGATGCCGAATCGCTCGGCCAAGGCGATAAAAGCGGCGGGGTCTTTGGGAGCGGAAGGGACCATGCCTTGCTCGCCCATGGCCATACCAAATGCCTGGAAGTTGTCTCCGGGGGTGAAGTAGATGAGCATGCGACCTCCCTCTGTAGATTCACAGCGCCAGCTGTGCTCCACATTGCGCGGCCCATAGACACACTCACCCGGCCCGACGATAATCGTTGCCTCTCCCACTCCGAAGGTGAAGGTGCCCTCTAGAATGTAGAAAGTCTCCTCTTCGCGGGTATGGATATGGGGTGGCACTCCCCCACCGAAATCGGCCTCTACCTCAGTCAGTAGAAGCGCCCCATCCGTCTCGTGAGCGGCTATCTTTACGTAGCCTCGGTGATCTCCCAGGTCGACGGGTGGGTAAGGAACTGCAGGAGCAGGCTCTACCACCGTACCTTCGGGGGCGGAGCGCTCGGTGTCATTCCATAGCGCCCTAACATCGCCGCGAAGCGCTCGATATCTTCCTGAGTCGGAGGCATGGGCAGCGCCCCAAAGGCGTCTAGCTGCGTAAAGAACGCTTCGAATCCACCGGGTAGGGTCAGCACCAGCAGGGTTCCCCCGGCTTCGCTGGTGCATTCGAACGAGTGCACTACGGTGCGGGGCAGGTAGATCACCTCCCCCTTTGCCGCCGTAAACAGGCGACTGCCCAGCTGGAGCCGATAGGTGCCCTCTAAGATGTATAGGACCTCGTCTTCGTTCTGATGCACATGGGGTGGCACGTTCGCGCCCAGTTGGGTCTCAATATGGAAGAACGAGAACGCGCCCAGAGTTTCTGCGGAGCCTATCAGGCAGGTGCCTGAGATGTTCTCACCAAGATGCTTAAAAGTCTGTTTCATTGTTTTGATTTCCTTTTCTGGTTAGTTGGTGTGCGGCGCACTGGTAAGGTCGAACACAAAGGGGCGAGCGACGGTGGGATGGACGAGCCGGGCCTCGGCAAGAGTCAGGGTCTTGCCCGAAACTCCCTTGGGCAGCGCGAAGAAGAAGCGGATTTTCGCTTCCTCGCCTGGCTCCAGTTCGCCGTAGGTCTGCTCATCGCGGGTGGCTTTGAGAATGGCCTGGGTCCAGCGGGGCTTCTCGCCCTCACTGTCTTTCAGCTCCGGCACGAAGTCGCTCCACACATAGCGCTGCTTAGACGCTGTGCGGTTCTTAATGGTGAAGATAGCCGTGAACCACTCCTTGTCCTCACCCGGTTCCCGGTTGAGCAGCTTGCCGTCTACAGTGCCTACTGAGTCTAAACGGGTGTCGTACACACCGAGCGGATAGAAAGTGCCGGGTTGTGCGGGAACCTGTTTCCGAACCGAGGCACCGGTCGGATCCGCTTCGTCCGCCATGTAGGCGGGTAGTTTGGCGACTTTTTCGTGCAGGTCGTAGCGCACCACGGCGGAGTCCTGGTCACGCTGCACAATCAGCTTGGGTACTACGCCGCTGGCGGGCACCACGATAGCCATGGTGACATCTATCTTCTGGGCGGGCTTGAGCGAGACATTGAGCGGCTCGGTGGCTCCCTGGCGCACCATGGCATCGATAGATTTCCGGTTCGTGTCCGTCTGGTCTACGGCGGTGAGTTTCAGGCTGCTCCAGCTCAGCGGAAACTCGGATGGGTTGGGATTGTGCGCCGTGAAGTGCAGCAGCAGAATCTTCTCATCCGCCTTCGGGACCCAGGTATTCTGGCCCGCCACGAACGGTTCAATGGTGTAGGCCGCGCTCTTGAGCGTGATGTTTATGGGCTGATACTTGCCTATGGTGTAGGTCTGCCCCAGCTTGCCGAAGTCTCCGGGCAGCTGCTCAGTGCCGAGCACAATCGGACCACTCTGTGCGGGAGTAGGCTTCACTGCGGGCTTGGTGGAAGGCTTAGTTGCTGGTTTCGCCGCAGGCTTTGCCGTGGGAGGCTTCAGGGCAGGCGTTTTCTTCCCAGTCTGCGCCAGGGTTGGCGCGGCGCTCGAGCACCAGGGTCAATGCGAGTAGTGGTATCGGGTTCGTGTTCATCGGAATGCCTTTCTGTCGGCGTGACAGTCGGCATCCTAACGGGGCGTTGTGTACGAACTGTGTACAGCCGTGTACACGATTCGTACACACTGGCTAGTTATTCTTTCGCCATCACATCCCACACCGGGAAGTAACACGAAAGGAAACAAACTATGAGCAAGCCCCTTATTGCGGTCACCGGAGCTACCGGGGCGCAAGGCGGCGGCCTGGTCCGTGCCATTCTCAGCGATCCGGACCGACAGTTCGATGTTCGAGCGCTGACCCGCAATATTACATCCGATAAAGCGCGTGCCCTATCCGCGCTTGGCGCCGAGGTCGTGCAGGCCGATGTGGACGATTTAGAAAGCCTGGAGCGTGCTTTCCAGGGAGCCCACGGCGCGTTCTGTGTCACGTTCTTCTGGGAGCACTTCTGCCCCCGGCGAGAGTGCGACCAGGCCCTTAAGCTCGCCACGGCAGCTGCCTCCACAGGTGTGGAGCACGTTATCTGGTCCACCCTGGAAGACACACGAAAGTGGGTTCCCCTGAAGGATCCTCGCATGCCTACCTTGCAAGGGAGCTACAAGGTCCCCCACTTAGATGCCAAGGGGGAAGCCGATGCGTTCTTTGTCGAGAAGGGCGTTCCGACCACTTACCTGCTGACCTCGTTTTACTGG
Organism: Armatimonas sp.; assembly: GCA_049840835.1. GTDB lineage: Bacteria > Armatimonadota > Armatimonadia > Armatimonadales > Armatimonadaceae > JANLTX01. Next base: position 113,477 of record JASGJG010000024.1, read on the forward strand.
GAGAACTTTCTCTACTTCGGCATGGGACCGCAGCGCGCCGCCGACGGGCGGATGACTCTGACCCTGCCCATGGGAGAGAAGCCACTTCCTGGAATCGCCGCAGAAGACATTGGCAAGTGTGCCTATGGTCTCTTTAAAGGCGGCTCCGAGTGGATCGGCAAGACCGTGGGCGTAGCCGGTGAGCATCTCACCGGAGCGCAGATGGCCATCGGCATGAGCGAGGCCATTGGGGAAGAGGTCCGCTACAACGCGATTCCCCCCGCTGTGTATCGCAGTCTCGGCTTTCCCGGCGCAGACGATCTGGGCAACATGTTCCAGTTCAAGCACGACTTCAATGACACCTACTGCGCAGCCCGCGATCTTAGCGTGGCTCGCACCCTGAACCCAGAGCTCCAGGACTTTGCTACCTGGCTCAAGCTCTATGGAGAGAACCTGAAATGAGAACGCCAAAATACTATGTATCCTTGCTGGGAGCAGCACTGGCCCTGGTGCCTGCCCTTGCTCAGGCACAGGCTCCGGCCCCGCCGCCGGGCGACCCGCTGGGTCCGGATGTGTTCCAGGCCATTAGCAGCAACGATATCCCTCGCCTGAACGCGCTTTTAGACAAGGGCGCGAAACCGGAAGCCCCCAACTGGCTGGGCTTCACGCCGCTAATCTGGGCTGCCTCTATGGGCAATCAGGCTGCCTGTGACACTCTGATAAACCACGGGGCCAATGTCAAGATAGATGGCATGTTCGGCTCGCTGATCGAGATGGCCCAGATGGGCAAGAATCCGGCCCTGGTAGGCTACCTGATCAAGAAGGGCGCCACTCCCTCGAAGAACCGGGTGGATAGAATCACCGCACTCATGGTCGCCGCCGAACAGGGACAGTTGACCAACATGGCCCAGCTCCTGGCGCTGAAACAGCCTATAGACGCCGCAGACAATGCGGGCAATACAGCCCTGACCTATGCCAGCCGCCGTGGCCGCTTAGAAGCCGTTCGGTTTCTCTTAGCAAAGGGAGCACAGCCCACCAGGGCAGACAACGATGGCCGAACAGCGCTGCATTACGCCGCGCAGAACGGGCATGCTGATGTGGTTCGCCTGCTCCTGATCCGTGGGGCAAAGGTCAACGCAAAAGACAAGAAAAACGATACTCCTTACTTGCTGGCGGCCCGCTACAGCGGCGACCCGGCAGTGCTGAACATGCTGAAACAGTCTGGCGCCACAACCACCGGGAAAGATCATTTCGGTCTGACTGTGGCGGAACTGAGTAAGAAGCGTACAGCCCCTCTGGCTGGGTCGCTCGCGCCTCAGGCCCGCCATGCTGTGGAGCGCAGCCTGCCGCTGGTAGAGAACTCCACCCGGAACTTTTCCAAGGTAATCGCCTGCGCTTCTTGTCACCATCAAGGGGTGGGCCTTGCGGCCACAGGCACAGCGAATAAGTTCCGCTTCGCCATTGCACAGGACCTGGCCACGGAGCAGAAGGCGCTGGTAACCCACGACTTCCAGGCGGCTCTGCCCCAACTAAAGGGACTATTGCCGCACCCGGAGATGTACAAGGTTCTGCCGACGGTAGACATCAAGGAATACGCTCCCATGGTCGGCACTACATTCTTCGGAATGACCGCACATGGTGCGGCGAAGACCGAAGTAACAGATGCCATGGCAACAGTTCTGGCGCGGCAACAAGATGCCAATGGTTCCTGGAGCTTCTATGTGCACCGGGCACCGAGCCAGTCCAGCCCGTTCATGACTACGGCATTGTCCGTACAGATGCTGGCGGGCTATGCTCCAGAGACCATCTCGATTGAGCGAGATGCCTGTATCAGTAAGGCAAAGACCTGGCTGCTCAACACTCCGGCTGTCAGTAACGAAGACCGTATCTATCGACTGCTCGGCCTGCGTTGGTCAGGTGCTTCTCAGCAAGAGATAGCCACTGCCGCAGCACAGCTTCGGAGTGCGCAGCGCCCCGATGGCGGCTGGGCACAGTTCCCACAGGCAACGTCTGAGGGTCGTGCCTACTCACGCAGCGATGCCTATGCCACGGGTCAGGCACTCTATGCGCTGAATATCGGCGGCGGTATGCCGGTCAATGACCCGGTCTACCAGCGTGGTGTGAAGTACCTGCTCCGCACGCAGGATGAGGATGGCTCGTGGTTCGTGAACAAACGCGCTGTCCCGGTGAACAACTACATGGATGTGGGCTTCCCCCACGGCCAGTCCCAGTTCATCTCCTACGATGCGACTTGCTGGGCGATTATGGCCCTGGCGCCAGTCGCCGGAACCCCCTCTTCTGTAGCGACAAAATAAGAAGAATTACTGCGCCGGGCGGATTCCGCCCGGCGCTTTTTTGTAACCAGCATTACAAAATCTACAAATCACTTTGCCACACAGAGTACAAATTGATATAATGACCACTGATGTTAGTGGAGTATGCCAGGTCAGGCTGGGAGCCGAAGAAGAGACAAATACTTTGAATAAACCGACCTTAGCACTTGTAATAATTGGGATTATTTTCTCTCTCAAAGTCATCGTTATGCTTGTCGATAATCTTTATGGAGGTATACAGTTCTCCAACCCAAGAATCCACGGGATATCAATGATGATTGCCTTCTGGTTACCATTAATCGCTTTTATATGTTGCCTCACAAATCCTAGTCGCAATGTTCGTAAAACAGGAGGTTGGCTCCTGGCTCCACCTGCCTTTTTGTTGGCTTCGTTTAGTTTATTGTATCTCTTATATAACTATCAGTTCTTTACTGAGAATAGGAACATCGGAATTGATTTCCTTCATGAAACCATAGTAGATCGGGCGAAAGTAAAGGTATATCATGTTGGAACTACTCCTACAGACCCATGGGACGTCGTACTACAACAAGAATTCAAAATATTCCCAGGGGTGATTTGGGTACGTCAGATTACCAGAGGATCAGGAGCAGATAATGTTAAAATTAAAGTTATCAATAAAAATACAATAGATTGTACTTTTATGTATGGTGAACACTCAGAAGAGGGAGGGAAATACCATATTCTATAAAATATGAAAGTCAAATGGTGAGCAATTTAAAATTACTTAACTAATGCAGGAAAATACAGGAACTTTATTACTTCCTCATATGACATCTTTGCGAGAGAGTCGCTTTAACTGCTGAGTCCGTACCCTAAGTGTGGACTCAGCAGCGTGTAACCGTAGTCGATATCAGAATCCAGTGACCCCGAATACGTCTTTGAAATAATCCCAGTTTGGCTCAATGGCCTGGCGAATCAGAGAGAGCTGGCCGGTGTGATAGGCGGTTTCCTGGCTCAAACCGGCCAGTTGATTTGCCAATCTGCCTTCGGAACCCCAGAGAGTAAGCGGGGCATCCAGAGCGTCCTCGCCGTGGTGTGTGCGGAGAAAGGTCCCTATGGCTTCCCCGCTTGCATCATAGAGAGCGAGTATTTCCGTGGGGGATTTCGAGGCGATTTCCTGCCCGGCCTCTTCATGGCGCTCCCCATGCCTCTGGAGTTCAAAGGGCTCTCCCTCCAGCATTCCGAGTACGCCACGGTTGGTGGCAATCAGGTGCGCGAAGATCTGGCGGGCCGTGTTGCAGTGGGGAAATGGGGTTGCGTCCCAGTACTCCTCCTGCATCGTGACAATATGTTTCTTCAGGTACTCTCGTGCGCCTTCCATTCCATCCACGACATCAAGAATGGTATAAGCAGCGTTTTTTGTTTCCGGCATGTTGATTCCTTTACTTCCAGTTAATTCAGGGGAACAAGCAGGGTGTCGAGCTTGCGGAGCTGGCTCTCGTTACCCGCGCGGGCTTGCTCTGTCCAAACATCGTCGTGCATGGCATCAAACGTAAGGACAAGCTTTACGCCGTCGTCCGACTCCTGGAACTCGACGACTGTGGCGACTTCGTAGGAGGTGACACCGGGTACAAAATCGACGAGTGTTTTGTAAGCGAGGCGACTGATTGGCATAACCTCGGTGTAGGTAACCTTGCATTCGGTAGAGAGCGGCATGCCAGCTTTCTCCATGAAGGCTACCTGCTCCGAACCCACGGCGGTCATCACGTACACCAGGTCGCCATCGGGCCGCAGGTCAAGCGAGGTAACGTTCACGCGAAACCCTTCCGGCCCCCACCAGGATTCAATTCCTTGCGGAGTCGTCCAGAGCACCCAGGCATCCTGAAGCGACGCCTTATAGCGGCGCTCAATAGTGAACTGCGCCCGAGCGTTTGTTGGTAATGTCGTCATTGTAAATTCTCCTCGGAGTCGATCTTGGGGGTTTCCTGATGCTGTTCCAGCGCCGCGCCGAAACGATCCAGCCGAGCCTCCCAGTGGAGGCGATACGCCGCTACCCAGGCATCTAGCTGGTCGAAGGCTTCCTTGCGAAGGGAGTAGAAGCGCTTTTGCCCCTCGGGGCGCATCTGTACAATGCCAGCCTCCGCCAGGATGCTCAGATGGCGAGAAACCCCGGATTGGTGGATATCCATGCGCTCGACGATGCTATTGACAGCACACTCCCCCGATTTCATCGTTTCCACAATGCGCAGGCGGGTCGGGTCTGCCAGGGCATGAAATATTTGCACATTCATGTATATACATTATATCAAATATATAAATCTGTCAAGGAGCAGGCTTTGTCCTGTGCTCTGGCGAAACCAGAAGCATGGACCCGTTTGTGCCAACCTACGACTCACTGACGAGATACGAATGCCCGGAGTGGTTTCGGGATGCCAAGTTCGGCATATGGGCGCACTGGGGACCACAGGCGGTTCCTATGGTGGGAGACTGGTACGCGCGCCACATGTACTACCAGGGGCATGAGCAATACGAGCATCATGTCAAGACCTTCGGGCATCCATCCGAGTTCGGCTACAAAGACATCATTCCACTCTGGAAAGCCGAGAAGTTCGACCCGGAGCGGCTCATGGCGCTCTACAAAGCCACTGGAGCACGCTACTTTGTGAGCATGGGGGTCCATCATGACAACTTCGACCTCTGGAACTCGAAGCACAATGCCTGGAACGCAGTACAGATGGGTCCGCAGCGAGACGTTCTGGGTGAGTGGCAGCGTGCCGCCCAGAAACAGGGCCTGAAGTTCGGAGTCTCGGAGCACCTGGGCGCGAGCTTTACCTGGTGGCAACGCAGCCATGCCAGCGACAAAACTGGCCCGAAAGAAGCCGTGCCTTACGATGGCGCCGACCCGGCCAATGAGTCGCTCTATCACTTTCCTGCCGAGCCCGGCGATACTGCCTGGTACAGCACCAATGAACGCTGGGCTACACACTGGCTAGCCCGCATTACGGATTTAATCGACCAGTACAACCCGGACCTACTCTACACAGATGGTGCCCTGCCCTTTGGCCCTATTGGGTGCGAGATGCTGGCGCACTTCTATAACACCAACATGGCCCTGCACGGTGGCAAGCTGGAAGCAGTCTATAACTTGAAAGACTGGACCTCCAGCCCCGGTCATGGGGATTATATAGAGGGAATCGGCGTGCAGGATGTGGAGCGCGGCGGCCTCTCCGAGATTAAGCCCGCCCCCTGGCAGACCGATACGGCTATTGGGGACTGGTTCTACAACCAGAACTGGAAAGCCAACGATACCGGGACCATGTACCGCTCTGCTCGCTGGGTGATTCAAACCCTGATCGATGTGGTGAGCAAGAACGGTAACATGCTGCTTAATGTAATTCAGCGCCCGGATGGATCCTTAGACCCGGACGTCGAAACCCTGCTAGCCGATGTCGCCCACTGGATAGCCATTCACGGCGAGGGAATCTACGCCACGCGCCCCTGGAAGGTCTACGGCGAAGGAGTCACCGAAACCGAAGCAGGGCACTTCAAGGAAGACTTCGGGTTCTCTGCCGCCGATATCCGCTACACCCAGACCAAAGACGGTTCTACGGTTTATGCTTTTGCGCTCGGTTGGCCCGAGAACGGCACACTTCTACTGTGTTCGCTGGCGGATTACCCGGTAGAAAAGGTAGAGCTGTTGGGCCACTCCGGTACGCTCGCTTTTACCCATACCCCCGAGGGTTTGCAGGTCACCCTACCGACCCAGCCAACTAGCGAGATCGCTTGCGCGCTCAAGCTAAGTGTGCTCTAGAAAAACCCTGCCCTTAACTGCACAGCATCCTTTCTGAAGAGTAAGAACGATATATTCTCATTCATGAACTCAAGGCCAGAGAAGGTCCTTGTTAAACAAATCGTGCTGCCATTGCTGGTACTCCTACTGGCAATGATAGTCTGGTGGGTTCTGGCGCTAAAAAAGGTTTATCCAGAGTCTGCCTTTCCTACGCCTTCCCAGGTCTTCGATGGCTTCATGGAGGAAGGGAAGCGCGGGCGGCTTTTCGATGACATCATCGCCTCGCTCTTTCGGGTAAGTTCCGGGTTCTTACTGGCTACAGGATTGGGCATTCCACTGGGCCTGCTGCTGGGCCTACGCCTCCATGCACGCTATGCGCTGTTACCCGCCGTCAATTTCCTGCGTAACCTCTCTCCGCTCGCCTGGATACCGTTTGCGATTCTCTGGTTCGGTATAGGAGATGCGCCCGCTGTCTTTCTAATTTTTATGGCGTCCTTCCCCCCTATCATTCTGACAACCATGGTGGCGGTGGCCCATATCCCTGAGGTCTATTTCAAGGTTGCCCGCGATTACAGCATGAAGGGCATGGAGCTACTGACTCAGGTGATTATTCCGGCTATATTGCCGCAGATTCTCACCGCTCTGCGCGTGACCGCCGGGCTGGCCTGGGTAGTCGTGGTAGCCGCTGAGCTTATCGCCGGGCGAGATGGCCTGGGCTTCTTAATCTGGGATGCTCGCAATGCGCTACGCCCTGATTTAGTGGTAGTAGGTATGGTAATCATCGGTGCGTTCGGGGTCCTCACGGACCGCCTGCTGGCGCAGCTCACCCGAATCCCCTCGGTGCGCTGGAGCTACGAAAGGTAAAACAATGGATAACAACCGCTGGAAAACTCCCGCTGTTATCGCCGCTATAGTGCTGGCCTTCGCAGGCATCGCCTACATGCGGTACAAGTCGGTCAATAGACCACGTGACCACACAGAAGAAACCCAGCATGTGGGACCACAGACAGGCCAGCAAGAATCCCTGAATGTGGCGTTTCTCCCCGTGACCTGCCACCTTACCTGCCCGGTGACTGACTATGCGTCGAATACAAGTACCACCGGCACTCGCTTTGATGCACTCAGGTTCACCGAGTTCCCCCCGATTATAGAGGCACTCAAGACCAAGAAGCTGCTGGCGGGCTTTATCACGGTGCCGCTAGCGATGAAGATGCGGGAGCAGGGCGCGCCCGTGCGAATCGCCTGTCTGGGGCATAGAGATGGTTCCCAGCTGGTTATCCGCAAAGAGAACCCGGCTAAAACCCTGCAGGATATGCGTGGCAAGACAATCGCGATTCCCAGCCCGTTCAGCAACGAAAACTTCTTTCTGACCAAGATGCTGCGCGATCAGGGGCTGAAGCCTGGCGAGATCAAGACAGTTGTGCTGCCGCCGCCAGATATGAACGCGGCTCTGGCTGCGAAGTCTATCGACGGCTTCATCGTCGCCGAGCCCTTCTGTGCCAAGGCAGAGATAGACGGTGAGGGACGTGTGCTCTACTATGCCAAAGACATCTGGCCAAACTACATTTCTTGCTGCCTGGTAGTGCACGAAGACCTGATTAAAGAGAAGCCAGAAGTCGTCAAAGACCTGGTGCGCGGAATTATTGCTTCCGGAGAATGGACCGAGCAGCACCGTAAGGAAGCGGGCAAGCTGGTGGCTCCTTACTTCCGACAGAAGGAAAAATTGCTGACCTATATCCTCACCCAAAAGCCAGATCGTGTAACCTACCGCAACCTCAACCCCACGGATGAGGAGCTTCAGAAGATCATGGATATGGGTATGGACCTCGGCTTCCTGAAAAAGAAGACGCCCCTCAGGGAGCTGATCGACCGGGACTATATTCCCGCCAATGTCACGGCACCTAATCTGGACCTTTCCCGGATAGCAGAAATCACCAGCAAAAAAGGATAATCATCTATGGCAGATACGCAGGCGCTCTTAGGCTCGGACTCACCGGCAATCGCAATTGCCTTCTTAGACTCGGTTCCAGACAATATCGCTCCCTGGGATGGCCCTGCGATGCCCGCGGGCTGCTCGTTCTGGAAAGAGGCCTGGAGTGGGAAGACCTTCTACACTACCCCGGAGAGCCACTACAACTGCGCTGTGGGCGCTCATACCCACCGCATCGAGCTACCGATGGACCGAGCGAGCGAGCTAATGGATACGGTCGGCTTCATGGTGGAATCCGGCTATATCGCCATGGAGGAAGTGCCCGGAATCCCGGTGCTGCCAGAGACGCCTGCTGCCGTGGCCTACGGCCCTGTAGATAGCGCTCCCTTCACACCCAGTGTCGTACTGGTAGCCTTGCAGCCTGCACAGGCGATGCTGCTCTATGAAGCCGCGGTTCAGTCTGGCGTAAGCACGGCCTTAATGCCCTCTCTGGGTCGCCCTGCCTGCGCTGTACTCCCTCTCGCTATAGCGAGTGATGCCGCCGCTATCTCTCTGGGCTGCAGGGGCAATCGAACATTCACCGAGCTCTCCGATGGCAAGCTCTACCTCTGCATTCCCGGCGATAAATGGGACGAAGTTCTGGAGCGCTACGCGCAAACCGCTCAGGCCAATCAGACCATGGGCAACTACTACGCAGACAAGAAAGGAAAATTCAACGGATGAAACTGATGATTCTTGCCTCCAACAAGGCCAAGGCTGGCTTCTTCTGGCTAACCATGACCGGGCTATCCGTAGCCGCTTACTTCGGGTTTCGCTGCCCGGCGCCCGGCTGCCCCTGCTGCAAAATGGTCGGCAAATAGAACCAGCCATATTCCCTCCTTAAAGCCCTGCAGAGATACTCTGCAGGGCTTTAATTTATGCACGATATACTGAAGGATGCAGCCATGACCCGCCGGACCCTCCTTTTGTTGCCTCCTTATCTGGCTCTCGCCAGCCCTCTACTCGCCCAAGACGATGGGGTTAAGGTTCGTGCAGATGATCCTCTGGTAGCCAGTCAGCCACAATTGCTCTCTCCACCCGAGGAGTTTATTGAGCTACATCGGCTGCGCCTGGCGAACCGGAATGGTGGCCCGATAGAGGTCTCCCTGGACCACGGGAAGACCTGGCAGACGATAGGGCGTGTTACTCGCCCGGCAACATCTACTGCAGAAGGTCATATCGCGGCGGAGTACGCCACACCGGGTACTGTAGCTGCGGTAGCGGTGCACGGCATTCGTATGCGTATCTCGGCGGATGATGGTATGCTGCACGCCCCGCGCCTCCTCTCCATTGTGCCCCGTGAGTATACAGGCGACTTCAAGTTAGATGGATATGGGGGTGTCATAGCAGGCACGTCTGGCATAGGTACAGATATTCCTGCCGGAGCCTCACTCTTCCGTGGTCTGGCCCCTATCTGTGGCAATCCGATTTTCATGGAAGACTCATCCGGGCGGTATCTCCCACTGCCTCCCACTTTTCTTCCCAGTGGTAAAGGCGAGATTTTCTTGATTCCCGTGTGGGCGCCCAAAAAACGCCTGGTGGAAGCTGTCTTCGAAAATAAAACAGGTGGCAATGTCACTATTGTCTGGTCTGACCAGACCACAGAAGAAGTAGCCACGGTTTGTGGCCCTCTCTCCGGAATCGGTCGCTTCGATGGCACTATCTTTACCGGTACCGGGCGTATCAATACCAATCACACAGGAGTTATCACAGTAGGAACTGCCCCGGTAGATGCCCAGCAGCCAGAAGGTGTGGGTAGAGAGCGCCGAGGTGGCTTCCAGATAAGCCCTGCCTGGCACAACAGTCGCTGCGAAGAAGCCGGGGCACCTATGGTTCTCACAGTTGGCGCCAAAAACCAGGCGGGCAGACCCGACTACAAGATACGCCTGCTAGAGGGCGTCGCTCCACTCTTCAAAGACAACGTTCCCCTCTCCAGCGACTCCTTCTGCGAGTGCTCCATAGACGGTGGCCATTGGGAAGCGCTTCCTCCGCTAGTTGGCTCTATTCCTGATGGGCTGACGGCAACCTATCTGAATCGTTTCTGGAAGGCGCAAGGGAGCAAGCGCACTTGCCGACAGGGTGTGACAGCACTACGTATTCGATTCCCCTACCTCACCCCAGATACATCTAAGAAGATGGCGGCAACCGCGCTGGGTGAGTATCGAAAGATGCGCCTGGCAGCAGCTCGGTCTGGAGAGGCGCGTATTGTGAAAGGCTTGCTTGCCCTCACGGCGACCCCACCCAATCCCGAGCGCGTATCTTTCGTCCGCCTGATGGTAGACGGGCGTGCTCGTGGCTTCACTAACATCCAGCCCTTCGTGGTCTCCTGGGACACAACTACCGTCCCGGATGGCGAGTACGTGGTTGAGGCGCAGGCTCTGGACGCGAACGGGGACTTACTCACCGCCAGCGCCAAGCGAGTCTACGTGCTCAACCAGCCTTCTTCTTAGCTGGCACCACACAAATCGGCTCGTCGGTATCCGTCTCCAGCGCGGCTAAAATAGCGCCTTTCCGAGCACGCCGTGTGTCTTTTGCAATAACGGCGTACTCCCTCAGGAGCCGCTCTCGCAAAACGTCATCGGGTAGAGAGCGAATTAGCTTCTCTCCCCGCAGAAAGCTCCGCCAGAGCCGCCGATGGTCTGGGCGAATGTATTTACGATTGAGGTAATCGTGTAGCTTCTTGCCCCGCCGACACAGAATCGCCGCCGCATGGAGCGTATATCCAAAGTGCGCTCCTATATCCCCCTGTAATTTCAGTGCCCGCTTTATCCGTCGGGCATCCGGAAGCCGATGCTGCGATTCACGAGTCGCCAGTAAATTATCCAGCCGCGCTCTTGCTGCTTCGCTACTATCGTAGCTCCAGAGCTGCAGAAATACCTCGACCGCATCTATCCCACCAGAGCGGTATAGATTGGGAAAGACGCGCTCCCAGAGCGGAGCAATGACTTCCAGTGCCGAAGCGCGCGCTTCCCCGGGCCACTCCTCTAGCGCTTTTGTTATCTGAAAGAGCAATGATCGGTCGATGTAATGGCCACCCTGCATAACTCCTATTAGCAAAACAAGCTGATTGCGTGCCCATTCGGTAGGCATAGGCAACAGGCGCTCTACCCAGAATCGCACCAGCTCCTCTCGCCGATTACCGCGCCAACGATCCAGAAGCAGGCGCAATCCATCCGGGTGATTCTGCCAGCAGGCTTCTAGAAGCTCTCCCATTGGCTCGTCAAAGATATAGCTTCCATCCCACCATCGGGTCGCCAAATCACAGGCATGGGCCGGATCATCTTTCAGTCTTGCCAGCACAAGTGCTACCTGCTCTGCGTCATCTTGAGGCTTCCCATTGGACATCAGACTCGCCAGTACCAGCTGCGCCTCTCGCTCCTCACGGGTCATTGCCTCCAGAGCACGCCGCCGCTGAACCGCATGCACATCCTTATGCACCGTGTCCCGAATCCACTCCCGATACGAGCTCTCGTGCCTACCATAGCCAAAGTCAATTACAGAATCGGCCCGGCTCAAGTCCCGATGCCCCAGCATCACCAGCACCGGAATCACCAGATGACTGTTATTCCCAAAATAGAACTCATTTCCTGTGGCCACCGCACGTAATGCCTTATCTAAAAGCTCCGCCGCTTCGATATCTTTCAGGCTACTAACCTGTCCCTGCAGTGCCTCTACATTGAGTTCGATCATATTTGAGTTATCTTTTCCAGCTCCATTATAAAGGCCCTATTGTCGACTTTCTCTTTGCAAAAAATAAGCAAAAGTTCATTAGCAACCTCTTGTTGCTTCCCGGCTGGAAAACCATTTAAAATACTCAGTAGCCTGCTTGCCCATACCTCTGTTGGATCTGCCCTCCAGAGATGTATCAGGCTCGTTGGCACATCTGTGGGGCGTATTCCTTCTTCGACCAACAAGGGAACCATAGGTAGTGATAGATCTAAAATATCTGCTAGAGCACTCAGGCATTCCCTCTTAAGCGTATCCGGTAGAAGTCGGAATTGCTTCGAGTATTAGCAGATCAGTTTCCCTATAGACCAATGAAGTTCTTACATTCTCTCTCAGCAACCGAAGAAGATGGATAAGCCATGAGGCAGCCTCGGTATCTAAATTCGGCAGCAAATCCACTATCCAGTCTTCCAGCCATTTAGCCCGTGCTCCATAGTTTTGCAGAATTAGCTTTAGAAGCCTATCCGGACAAGCCTGACGGCAAATCGGAATAAGAGCGTTGGTAACTCCAGTACTCGCCTGCCACTCGCAGGCTAGTCGGCAAGCGCGTTCCGGATCTTGCTTTAGAACTGCCAGAACAAGTTCATCGCACTCCAGGTCCTTCGGTCGTTCGTTGCGCAGAGCAAATAGGGTAATTTGCGCATCGATCTCTTCCACCGATGCTTTTCGAATCGCTTCGCAGACAAGGATGGACTTCAATTCCCTGCGCAACTTACTTATAGATCGCTGGTAGGAAGAGGGGATATCCTGCTCTGGCGATTCCTTCTTACGACGCTCTTCTTCTTGCTCGCTTAACTCACCTAAAAGTTCTCGGGCGGCTTTGAGATCATGTCGTGCCAGGTTGATAATAATCTGGCAAGCTCCAGGCCAATGCTCTGTAGAAAACTCGGAATCGTGTTCGGCTGCCTGAAGTACTGCTTCACGAAGAAAAGAGACAACGGTTTCGGAATCAGGCAGTTCCTGTGCCTGTTTCTCTAAAGCCTCTGGATTCAGCATGCGATTGCTCTCAGGCTCATTTTTGTTTGGCTGGTCGAACAGAAATCGGGGCTTCTGAGTCTGTATTCAGCGCCGCCAGTATAAGCCCTTTTCGAGCACGCGATGTCTCTTTTACAAAAGCGGCATGCCGCTGCAAAAGCTCTTTCTGAAAAGACTCGTTTTCCCATGCCAGGATTCTGCTCTCCAGAGAAAGAAATCGACGCCACCTTCGGCGATGATCGGGGCGTACAAACTTGCGATTCAGATAATCGGAAAGTGTTTTCCCTCTACGTACCAATATCGCCATTGCATGGGCGGACCGGGCAAACTCGCGGCCGATGATGTTCGAGCGCTTGAGTCGCCGCGTGGCCCTGAGCCGGTCGGTGGGGTCCATTCTATCCAGAAGGGTGTGTAACTGTGCTTCCCACTCCAGACCGGAATCCAGAGGCCAGAGCTGTGTCATGGCCTGCACAGCGCCACCAGCCCTATCTCCTCCCAGATACCCCAAACGTATGTAGTAGCACAGGAATCAGCGCAGCAAGCACCAAGCGCCGCTCTATCAACTCCCAGGCAGGTAATTTGTCTACAATAGCTGCGATGGCACGGCGCTCTATCCGGTTTTGCATGGCTTCCAGCATGCGAACCAATCCAGGCGCAGCAGCAGGACCTCGCTCACCAGCCACACGCTCCACCCATAACACCATCAGATTTTCGCGCTGGGAGCCATACCAGGCAGATAGCAAAGTCAGCAGCGCTTCCGGTTCTTTTTGCCAGGATGCCTCGAAAAGCTGCCGCACGGTCTCATCGAACTGCCAGCCTCCTCTCCACCAGTTTGCGGCCAGAAGGCAGGCGCGCTCCGGCTGATAGATAGCCAATGCTCGAATCAGTGCTTCTTGCTCAGCTTCCGCCGCAGGCTTTCCGCCCGGTAGCAGAGAGGCAAAAACAACCTGCGCTTCTAGCTCGTCTCTGGAAAGTGCCTTCAGCAGTTTCTCTCGCTCAATAAGAAGGACACGGTTATTCAATGCCTTGCGTGCCCACTCTACATTACTGCGCTCGTATTTCTTTTCAAAGCGCTCAAAAAAGGCATCCACACGAGCAGGATCGCGTTGGGCCAGCATAACGAGAGCGGGAAATGCGGCATCCCAGTTCTTCTGTCCAAAGAAGTCAGGGTCGGTATCCAGGGCATGATTCAGTGCTTCCTCTAACACTCTAGCGGCTTTCTCGAAAGCCAGATTTTGAATCTGCCTTTCCAGCGCCTTCGCATCCAACATACTCATTTCTATCTATGAGACTCCCCGCAAAGCCAATTATACGGAGAAGCCCGCTGGCTAATAGCCAGCGAGCTTCTGTCAAAGTGAGCTTACACTAACCGAGTTGAGCCAGGCGCTCGGTGAGCTTATGCTTTTTCTCGGTCAGTTCTGCTTGCTGGGTGCGGGCTTTGTTGACTACGGCCTCTGGGGCGCGCTCGGCGAAGCTGGGATCACCCAGACGGGTGTTCAGCCCGGTGAGGTCTTTTTCCAGGCGCACTAACTCGCTCTCGATACGCTTTTTCTCCGCGGCATTTTCCTCAGCGGAAGCTTCCTGGCGCGGCAAGCGCACATCACCGAAACGGGTGGGCTGCAAGAAGCCATCTTCTGGCGCTGTGCCATCTAGAATCAGCGTGGAGCGGGTCAGGAACTCAATGAGAGACCGGTTCTCTTCCAGCACGAGATGAGCCTCTGCCGTAGGAGCCACGAACGCTTCGCCGCCTTTTTTGAGGTTGTGAGTGGACTGAAGCGTGCGAATCGCGGTCACGATTTCCTGCACCATGCCGAATCTAGCTTCCGCCGCCTCATCTCGCCTACCTGCTACCGGAAACGAGGCGTTCATGAGGAAGCCACGCTTGCCTGGCAGAGCCTGCCAGATGGTCTCGGTGAGGTGTGGCAGAAGAGGATGCAACAATTTGAGCGCTTCTTCCAACACACCGAGGGCGCGGGTACGGGTAGCGTCCGTATCCAGCGTGGGCTTGGCGGCCTCTATGTACCAATCGCAGAAATCATCCCAGAAGAAGTGATAAGCGGCACGCGCGGCATCGTCCATGTTGTAGGTCGATAGCCCCGCATCTACCGCTTCCACTGCCGCCGAGAGCCGTGACAGAATCCAGCGGTCGGCCAGCGTGCCTGCATTGCCCCCCTGCCCCCCAGTAATGGGGGGTTCTTGTAATGTGTTGGGCAGGTTCATGAGCACGAACCGGCTGGCGTTCCAGATTTTGTTGGCGAAGTTACGCGCCTGCTCCACCTGGTCCTGTCGGTTGTCGCGAATCGGCTTGAAGCGGATATCCTGGCGCTGACCTGCCTCACGGAGCAGCGAGAAGCGCAGAGCATCCGCCCCATATAGGTCGATAAGTTCCACCGGGTCGATACCGTTGCCCTTGGTCTTAGACATTCTGCGCCCGTGCTCGTCTAACACTGTGGCGTGGATGTAGACGTCATCGAACGGTTTCTTACCAATGAACTCCTCGCCAGTCATGATCATACGCGCCACCCAGAGATAGAGAATCTCCTGTGCCGTGCTGAGCAGGCTGGTGGGATAGTAGTAGTCCAGAGACTCGTTGTTTCCCGGCCACCCAAGAGTGGCGAAGGGCCAGAGGGCAGACGAAAACCAGGTGTCCAGCACATCATCGGATTGAATGATGTCTGTACTGCCTAGCTGCTCCTCGGCGCTCTCGCGAGTCACGGCGCATACCCAGCTACTTGCCTCATTCGGGTCAGAGTCGGCTTTGCGCCACACGGGCAGGCGATGCCCCCACCAGAGCTGCCGGGAGATCGGCCAATCCCTTATGTTGCCCATCCAGCGCAGGTAGATGTCTTTGTAGCGCTCCGGCACGAAGTTCACCGAGCCATCTTCCGCCGCCTGAATGGCCTTATCCACCATCTCGGTGCCTGCCATCTTGCAGAACCACTGGCGTGAGGGGCGCGGCTCGATTACGGCACCAGAGCGGTCGCAGTATGGCACCACATGCCGATAGGGCTCTATCTTTACTCAAGAACCCCTGCTCCTCTAAGTCCGCCACGATACGCTTGCGCGCCTCGAAGCGGTCCAGACCAGCATAGGCACCTGCGGCCTCCGTCATCTTCGCATCCGGCCCGATAACCTCAATGCGTGGCAGGTTGTGCCGATTGCCCATCTCATAGTCGTTTGGGTCGTGAAAAGGCGTGATTTTCACCGCACCGGTCCCAAACGCCGGGTCCACGAAGTCATCTGCCAGCAAGGGAATCTCACGGCCCACGAGTGGCAACGTGATGTGCTTGCCGAGCTGAGCAGTATAGCGCTCATCGGTGGGATGCACGGCCACGGCGGTATCGCCGAGCATGGTTTCGGGCCGACTGGTGGCCACCACCACATCGCCGGAGCCATCCGTGAACGGGTAGCGTAGGTGCCACAGGAAACCGTCTTCTTCACGGTTGTCCACCTCGGCATCCGAAATAGCCGAAAGGAACGGTGGGGACCAGTTCACCATGCGCTCGCCTAAGTAAATCCAGCCGCGCTTGTAGAACGCCTCGAACACGTAGAGAATGGCGCTCACATAGCTCTCATCCATGGTGAAGCGCAGGCGCTCCCAGTCGTAGCCACAGCCCATACGCTGCATCTGACTTACGATTCGGCTACCGTATTCGTCCTTCCACGCCCATACGCGCTTCAGGAACTCGTCGCGCCCCAGGTCATGCCGGGTCTTGCGCTCCTCGGCCTTCACCTTCTTCTCCACCACGGCCTGGGTGGCAATGCCCGCGTGGTCGGTGCCGGGCAGAATCAGCACATTGAAGCCCTTCATGCGCTTCCAGCGGCCCAGGGTATCCATAACCGTGTGGTTCAGCGCGTGGCCCATGTGCAGTGCCCCGGTCACGTTCGGCGGCGGAATGGTGATGCAGTACGGCTCTCTATCATCCGGCATGGCCTTGAAGCAGTTGGCTTCTAGCCATTTCTCATAAATCGCTTTTTCGGCCTCTTGCGGCTCGTAGCGTGTTGACAGTTCCATCAGTTTCATGGCTCCTTCGCCCGAAACGCATAAGGCCAAACAAAAGAGCCTCACGCCACCGGGCGACATTGCCCAGGGACGCGAGGCTCCAGAGATCGTTTTTGGAGTCCGCCGCGCGGTACCACCCCGGTTCAGACCTTCCACAGGTCCGCACTCGTGTGCGCGATTATGGCAATGCTTGCCAACGGGCGCAACCCGCCTCACTCAGAAGGCGACGTTCGGCGCTTCTCTCCTGCCGTGGCTCTCAGCCGGTGACCACGACTCTCTGGCGGAGTATCCCTGCCTACTCTTCCCTCGTCAACGCGAGTATTGGGATTTTATCGCATTTCTCGAGATTTGTTTACGAGTGATTGGAAATCACTCGAACGGGAGTTACCAATACCTGTCGAAAAGCTCGCTTACAGAGTCATCGTGGTGGATGCGCTGGATGGCATCGGCGAGGAGTGGGGCTACCGAAAGCACGGTCACTTTATTGGCGCCGGGGTGTGCGGCGTGCTTGAAGGGGATGGAGTCTGTGATGACTACCTGATCGATGACCGAGTCAGACAGGCGGTCCATGGCGTTTTTGGAGAGAACGGCGTGGGTGCAGCAGGCGGTTACGCTGGCGGCGCCACGCATGAGCAGGGCTTCGGCGCCATGCGTGATAGAGCCCGCGGTGTCAATCATGTCATCGATCATCACGCAGCGTTTACCCTGTACGTCGCCGATGATTTCCACGATTTCGACTTTGTTGGGGGCCGGGCGGCGCTTGGCGATGATGGCGAGCGGAGTGTCTAAGGTCTCGGCAAGAGCACGGGCTCGGGTCACACCGCCTTCATCGGGGGAAACCACGCAGGTATTGCCGTTGACCAAGCCTATTTCGGTCAGGTGACGCCCGATTAGCGGACCGGCGTAGAGGTGGTCTACGGGCATTCGGAAAAAGCCCTGAATCTGCTTGGCATGGAGATCTAAGCAGACAACGCGGCTGGCGCCCGCTTCGGTGAGAAGATCAGCCACTAAGCGCGCGGTCACGGGCTCGCGTGGCTTGATTTTCTTATCCTGCCGCGCATAGCCGTAGTACGGCATGACCACGGTGATACGCGCCGCCGATGCCCGGCGGAACGCATCTATCATGATGAGCAGCTCCATCAGGTTGTCGTTTACGGGGGCGCAGGTGGGCTGGATCAGGAAGATATCCATGCCGCGGGCGCTCTCTTCTACCTGAAAGCGAATCTCACCATCAGCGAACTGATTTAGAATGGAGTGACCGATTTGAACGCCAAGCTGTTCGGCGATTGCCCGGGCGAGTTTCGGATGGCTGGAGCCAGAGAAGATTCGAAGCGTATTGCCGTTCATTTGTCACTCTCTTTCCGGGCCTTGCGTTGCGCCCACCAGCCTTCTTTGCACTCCTGTCGCGCCCGCCCGAAGGCCAGCGCGCCCGAGGGCACTTCCTTGGTTATCACAGAGCCAGCAGCCGTTGCTGCATCGTCTTCTACCCGTATCGGTGCAACCAGAGTGGAGTGGCTCCCTATGAAGCAGTCTGCCCCAATTACGGTGCGGTGCTTCTTCCAGCCATCGTAGTTGCAGGTAATGGTTCCGGCTCCGATGTTCGTGCGTGCCCCTACACTGGCATCTCCCAGATAAGTCAGGTGGCCCGCGGAAACATTATCCCCTAAAACGGCGTTCTTTGTCTCTACAAAGTTACCGATTTTCACATTTTTTCCGAGCCTGGTGCCGGGTCGAACTTGAGCGAAAGGACCGATTTTGCAGCCATCACCGACCACGCTGTCTTCAATCACCACGCTGGGACCCAGTCGGCAGTCGGACCCGATTTCCGTGGCGCCCCATAAGTGGGTGCCGGGGAGAATGGTGGTGTCTTGCCCAATGGTTACCGTGGCATCGATGTAGGTAGTGACCGGGTCCTGAATCGTGACGCCATTGAGCATGTGCTGCCGAAGAATCTTACGGCGCAGCTTCTCGTTGAGTTCCGCCAATTCCACGCGAGTGTTCACGCCCAGGGTCACATCGGGATCTTCGGAGATCACCGCATTTACCGGGAGGCTGCGCTTTCGGAAGATCCCAATGGCATCGGTCAGATAGTACTCACCCTGCGCATTGGCGGGTGTAATGTCACTGAGGGCACTTAGCAGATCAGGGGTATCAAAGGCATAGACAGCGGCGTTTATCTCGCAAATAGCACGCTGCTCTTCTGTAGCGTCTTTGAACTCCACAATGGCCTCGACACCGCCTGCAGAGTCTCGCACAATACGCCCATAAGCGGCAGGATCGTCCAGCATGGCCGAAAGCAGGGTTACCCCGCCAACATGCCCTTCTAGAAGCTTCTTGAGGGTTTCTGCGGAGAGCAGCGGGGCATCGCCGGGCAGCACCAGAGTTGTGCCTTCGTGCCCCTTCAGCGCTTCTTCGGCCATACGAACCGCGTGGCCCGTGCCCTTTTGCTCGCGCTGCCAGACAAACTCGATAGAGTCGTGGTAACGCTTCTGTACTGCCTCCATAACTCGCTCGCCCTCATGGCCGATAACCACGATGCGCTTCTCCACGCCGGAGTGCGCAAGCGCGTCTAAGATATGGAAGAGAATCGGGAGGCCGCACACAGGGTGCAGCATCTTGGGAATCTTCGACTTCATGCGGGTAGACTTACCCGCTGCCAGAACAACCGCCGCCGAAGAAGATGCCATTACATAAGTCTCCGTTTGGGGAGTATAGCATCAGGGCACAACCCTTGCCACGAGAACAGAAACAAACAAAACGGGGCTACCACTGGCAGCCCCGTTTTCCAACCATTATGCTTTACTTGGTGCGGTTCGCCACGAACTCGGCCCAGAGGTCCTTGACCGACTTACCGGTGGATTCTTCCCAGAGCTTGTCGTCGTAGCGCTTTTCCTTCATGGCCTTGTCCATCTTCTGGATCAGCTTGTGGTCGTACTTGCGAACCACATAGGCCAGGAAGTAGCCGGTCACGCGGTAGGCATCCGTGTAGTTGTTCTTCTCGGTAATCTTAGGGTGAGCATCCCACGCTTCGGGCTCATAGCGCCACCAGCGAATATAGTCCGCAATGCCCTCAACCAGCCAGCCGGGCGTCTTTCGGTCACCGGGGTAGCTCTGCACCAGGTGGGTCATCTCATGGATCATCATTCCGAAGTCATCGGGGTGTGCACGAACCCAGTCAGCCTTCACGAAGATGCCTCCGCCGGTGGCATAAGCGGGCGGTCCCTGCTCCTTCTGGAACGTAACCTTCATGGTCTTCATGGGCGTAGAGCCCTCGGTGCCAAGTAAGTTCCAGACTATCGGATACCACTGCTCCATGAGCGTAGCGGCGTTCTTCCCCCACTCCTCAAGGTCCGGAGCCTGGGTAGAATCAACCGTCACCGTAGGAACAGCGACGTATTTATTCGAGTTAAGCAGATACGCCTGGCGAGACAGAGCATCGCCTGTGGGCACAGCAGGTGTTGTAGGAGCCTGAGGTGCCTGAAGGAGTAGCGCGAGGCAGAGGAGGGTGTTCATACCCTCCCATTTTATCAGGCGGTCGTATTGGCAAAAACCCGCAATGCGGCAATCGTGCCAAAACTATCTCGGATAACCAGTAGCGAAATAAGCGCCGCGCGGGCTAGCTGGCGTGGTCCTCGCTTCTGCAGACTGTCTGCCGACGGATAGGCACGTGCCACGGTATCGTCCACCCGCTTCATATAAGAAACACAATCACGGGCGAGCACTGCGTCGTTCTTGTTAATCGCCTCTGCCAGCCGCATTCCCAATTCCATAGCTGCGGAAACGCCAGGCTGTAGATACGTGCTGGCCCAGACCCGCTCTTCGGGGCTCTGAGAATAGAGAATCACATCGGTTAGCCGATAACTGGCGCGAGAGATGACCCAGAGATTGGCCATCGTCTTCTTTACCGCTTCCAGGCGCTCCTTCTGGCGCAGACTCAGTGAGGTGTGCAGGAGCAGCATACGGAGCTTCGACTCCAGTACTTCACTCTCTTCTTCGAACTGGCTCTGTGAAATAGTAGAGCGAGCATCTATCTGATATACGCCACACCCTGCCAGTACCGCTGTAGCGGCCACAGCCAACGAACCCAGTGATTTTTCCAGGGCATCTAGCTCTGGACAAGGCGTTTCCGGAGGCAGCTTGCCCTCCGAATTGCGACGCAGCTCAACCGGCGCGTAAGAAATATCTGGTTTACTGTCGCCTCTCCAACCCATTAAAGACTCTTCTTTCCTAATCTTCGGTTTGCAGGGACCGTGCCGTGGAGCACTTTAAAGATAAACCCGATAAAATGCTGGTTGTTATGGCTACACACTGGCTACTGGTTTCCTCGCCAGAAAACTTCGAAGTTTCCCGAGCACGCGGTTTTGATATGGCAGGCATGAAAAGTCGGCATCGTAAGAAAGCGGAGACGGTTGCAGAGGGAGATACGGTCCTTTTCTATCTGGTAGGGCGTAAGGCCATAGGAGGCTGGGCCAGGGTTGCTGGTACCTATTTTGAAGACGCTTCGCATATCTGGGACTCTCGCAAAGAGGGCGAAGAGTACCCGTTTCGCTTTCCCATTCAAATACAGCAAGCGCTGCCTTCTGAAGACTTTGTAGAAGTAGAGCCCTTAGTAGATACACTGGAATATCCCAAGCGTTGGCCACGTGAGAACTGGACTCTTGCCTTTCAGGGTAATGTGCACAAGTTAAGCGACCACGACCATAATCTGATTGTCTCGGCGATTCAAGCCGCCGCAGAAAAATAACTCCTATGACCGATTTGAAACGAAATGTGGCATTCGCACGCGTGTGGACGGTACACGCTGAAGCAGTGCTACCCGCCGACTTGGCCGATGATCTGACCGACCGTGGCTTCGTGCCCGGTGTGATTGATATCGAGGGTGAAGGCGCACTGATGAATGAGGTGGGTCTCGCTGATGCCAGGCTTATTCCGGAGGGCGATGGATTGCGCTTTGTGAGCCTGAGCTCTTCCAAAGGCGGCGGCTGCACGGTACGCGTGAAGAACGCTACGGATAGTGACCCGGTGCCCCCAGAAGGACGCAATGCCGTACGCAACCCGCGTCTGGTGTACATGGTGGAAGCTGCCGGGCAGGCGCATTCGGACAGAAACCTCTGTGAGAACCTGGCAGAAGCGCTCTTAGTGCGCACCGGCGGACTGGCCGAAGTAGGTGGGCGCGGAGTCAAGGGCAATAAGCCCACACTGTATCGAAACCGCTGGCTGGGGCAGATTAAGAGCTAATTCATGCCGCAGTTGGTGGTACTGGCCGGACCGAATGGCAGCGGCAAATCAACCATAGCAAAAGCTCTTCTTCCCCCTGGCATGCCCTACCTGAACGCGGACGATATAGCCCGAGAGCGTCGGCAGGTACCTGGCGTCAACGTCAGTGCGGGCCGCATTCTCTTAGAAGAGCTGGATAAATTGGCTGCCAGAGAAATCGACTGTGCGGTAGAAACCACGCTATCGGGGCGAGCACTGGCAGGGCGAATCGCGCGCCTGCGTGAGTCTGGCTGGTCGGTTCGCCTGTTCTTTCTCTATCTACCCAGCCCGGATATGGCTGTGGCTCGAGTACGTCAGCGAGTGCGCTCCGGTGGGCATGATATTCCCGAAGCGACTGTTCGCCGACGCTGGGCAGGGGGTTTGCGCGGTTTCTGGGAGCGCTATCAGCCCCTCGCCGACGAATGGGTGGTCCTCGATAACACCACTACGGATGCTCCCGGTGTGATAGCCTATGGCACCACACCACAGCCACAACTATTTGAGGCCATGCGAAAAAGCTATGAGACGTGCCGGTAAATCCAACGACCAACCCTTTGACTTTAACCGTCTCATTATCGAGCTAAAGGCAGCAGAGGTCGGTGTGAAAGCCGCCCTAGCGGAGCATAAGCGGCGGCGGCAATCGGTCGTAATCTGGAAAGATGGGAAAGTTGTGGAACTGCCCCCTGAGGACATTCCGGAACCGGAAAAATAAACGCAAATAGGTTACCATAAACTCCGATTTGCCTTGGCTTTTCAAAAAAGATGACTTTTTTACTAAGTGTAAATTCTTTTGCTACGAATAATAATTTTGTCTGAAAAGAGTATTTTTGAGAAAATCTGTTTCCGATTCTTCAAAACCCTATAATTTATAAAGTCGAAGTTTCCAATACTTCCTTATATGAATCGCTCTCTTGTGCGTCGACGCCGTGGCCGCACGGGCTTTACTCTACCTGATGTCCTCCTTGGAGTCGCCGCCAGCGCCATGATCCTGATGGGCTCTTTTCGGATGCTGATCGATTCGTATCAGATTGAGACCAGCACTCGTGAGAGCGTTTCGGCTTGCAATGCGGCTCGCCAGATCATTGAGAACATGCGGACAATCAAGGACGCAAAGTTCGATACAGGGACCTACCCCGATGCCCGTGTCTTTGGGGCAGTGCCTCAGCTAACCTCTCTGAACAATGCCAATGCCTCTATGATCGTTGCTGCCAGTGTCGGCAAATCGAAAAAAGTCACCGTTACTGTCTCCTGGACCAGTGCTGTGCGCGCCCGGTCAAAGACCTGGAAACTTGTCACCTTAATCGGACCTGGAGGAGTCTCTCTGTGAAACGAAACCAACAGCGCCAGCGAGGATTCAGCGCTGTAGAAATGCTCATAGGTGCGCTTGCCTTTACCGTAACGCTGATCTCTGTAGCCAACCTGAATATTGGCGTTGGTCGTGCCGCGAGCGCCTATGAGCGTAGCAACCGCCTTAGCCGAAACACGCGTATCTCTCTGGATGAAGGTTTGTTTCGCTTGCGGGGCGCGGAATCGATACAGGCGACTCAGGGAACCATGACCCTAGGTCCGACAACAGCCATCTTCCGCCTTCCTGCCTATAACCCAAATACCCCTGGCTTTTTCCTGGACAATGTCTACGACACTATTGTCATTACCTATGATGCCAACAACCGCCAGATTCTCGAAACGATACTTCCAGCCATCGGCTCTGTGCGTGCCCCCCGCTCTAACTGGGTAATCGCCCGCGAAGTCACAGTGGCTAACTTTGATTACTATGCGCGCCAGAACTTCCGCGCGCTCAATACAGGAAACCAGACTTTTACTCTGGGGGCGCCTATTGCTGCCGCTAATGTTACTACAACCACTTCAGGTACAGGTCCCAATGCGGTAGTTACTACAACTGTAACCGGCGCGCAGGCCTACGTAAACGGTATGCCTACTACCTTCACCTACAACCCTGGCAACCAGAGCATCACGGTGAGCTGCCCTGCTCGGGGAGCCGATGTCCAGATACTCTATCCGGCCCGCCCGGACAACGATGGTGGTTCCTCTCGGCAGTTAGTTACTCAGGTGCGCCTCAATCTTACGTTACGTAACCCTACCGACGAAAATGGCACTATCTCTCTACAGGGTCTCGCTCTCCTGCGTAATCGTCGCGACTGAAAGAACGACCTATGAAACACAAACACCGTGCTTCTGCCAGCGCCATACTTCTTATGATTCTGGCAATCGCTTTTCTGGGAGTGCTTTCAATCTTCGGGCTGGCACTCAACCAGGTCGCTCAGACGCGCCGGACTCAGGGGCAGATTTCCGGATTAGCGGTCTCAGAAGCCGGTGTTGAGTACGCCATTAATCAGCTAGGCACCAACAGTGACTGGACGGGTACTACGCTGACCCTTTACGAAGGCACACCGGAAGCCACACCGGTCTTTGGCACCAGCACCGTCAGTGTTGTCAAAGACAGTTCCACCAAGTGGCGTGTTACCTCCGTCGGCAGAGGTGTGGAAGGCTTCAGCCGAACCCTGGTAACCGTTCTGGAAAAGCAGTCAAGACCTCTGGGCACGGCAGCCATTATGTCGGAAGGTCCAGTTACTATAGGAGGCAGCGCTCATGTACAGACTACTCCTGCGAACCGGCATAATGCGGATGTCTTTTCGAATACATCTGTGAGCCAGGGTGGCTCTTCGGTAGTAGATGGTACTCTCTGGTCCGCTGGTAACATCGCAGGAGCGGGTTTCTGGCCAAACCAGCCCTACACGGACCGTATTCCCTTTCCCGATTCATCGACTATTGCTGCCTGGAAAACCGACTGGATCACCCGTGCTCAGGCCGGAGGAACGGTCACGCCAAACAATGGGAGCATTCCGGGGAGCGCCGCCAGCGCCACTGTTGTGTTCACCGGTCAGACAGTCACGATCACAGGCTCCAAGTTTATCAATGGCAATATATCTCTGAAGAGCAAAGATAAGCTGATTCTCAACACCAATGGCAACGATGTGGTCTATATCAATGGTGACCTGGAGCTTGGTGGTCAAACCGAAGTCACAAATAATGTCACTCTGATTATCAAGGGCCGATTCCGCCAGGTGGGTGGCACTGTCTACAAAACAACAGCGGGATTACGCCCCTCACCGACCATGGTTGTTCTGGGAGAAGGCTATGCGGCTACCGACGACACGGTAAGTCTAACCGGTGGCTCCTCTACAACAGACTGGGGTGTTGTCTGGACCCTGAATGGCAGCATCGACCTCACGGGTAACTCGGCCTTCACCGGCGCCTGGGTAGTTAGCGGTTCAGGAAGCAGCGTACGGCTCCCCGCCAACTATGACCATTACTACCCCTACTACGAATCTGGTGTCAGCCTGACCTATGGTGTTCGTGCCCAGAAAATCGTGGAGCTATAGCTCCACGATTTTCTGAAAACTCTTTGCTGGTATCATTGTCGCAGGAATATGTCACGGCGATACTGGCTCCTGGCGTTTTGCAGTACTCTTCTTCTGACTGGCTGCGGTGGCGGCTCAGGCACCCCTCTCACCATTTCTCGCGGGGTAGCCGGTATCGTGTATGTCTGGGAAGGTGATTTTCGAGAGATGCCGCTCAATAACGGCTCTGTCATCCCTTCTACTTTCTCACGCCCTCGCCTGGGCTCTGCCCGCGGACTGGTATACACCGCGCGCCGCCAGTTAGAGCTACACCCCTACTCTGATACCCCACCACAAATCGATATCAATGGATTTGTGGAAGCGCTTATTACCGAGCCTGTCGCAGTAGGAATTTCCGATGATAAAGGTGTCTTTCAGGTAGAGGCCCCACCCGGCCGCTACCGTGTTTACGTACGAGAAGGCGACCGCCTCTGGCTGGGCCGCCCGGACTTAGGGCTATCATTCGTTCCTATCGAAGTCCGCGAGGATTCTGTGGCTACTGTCCGTGTAGACGTTACCTGGGGCGCCATCTTCCGCTAGTTATTACATGCAACCCGGATTTCTCCTGCGGGTCGAAACCTCAGAATGAAATCTGAGGTTTTTCGCTTTTCCCGGCCCCTATTCTGGCTCTGTTTAGCCATATCGCTCTTCTTTCTTTCTCCTCTAGGATGTGTTGTTCTGAATCTCAGAGACAACCAGGGAGAGCTTCCTCCCTGGAGTATCGTAATCGTTTGCGGCTTGATCGCCATACTCTGCGGTGTTCTGGCCACAGGAATGTGGCGTACACAGATTATTGCTGATGCTCATGGCCTACGCTGGCGTGGATTGGGTAAAGAGCAGTTTGCTGACTGGAGCGATGTTATCGACTACTTTGTTACAAGAGACTCTAATGGTTCTCGAACGTCGACAGTCAAATTCACCGATGGGCGCACGCTCAAATTCGATAGCAACTTCTCCGGCCAACGCCGATTGGAGCTAAGGATCGCGAAACATGCAACTCAGGCCAAGCCCAGTGGCTGGCTGGTTCAAACCAGCATCGGAACCATTACACAAAAAATAGCCTGTAGCTATACCAAAAAGCAATACCGAACTACTATCGGCCCCATTGTCTTTCTGGTTGTTTTCTTCGCTCTTCTCAGTATCGGCTCTGCTTTTTTACCCAACGAAAAAGACAACGTTATGAAATGGGTCCTTGTTTTTCTGGGAACGATAGCTGCTATTCTATTTGGCTTTCAGTTCCGCGCCGCTCACAAGGAACATCTTCTGCGCCTGGGTGAGCATTTTGAGGCTGATGGACATGGCTTCACCTTTACTGGCTCTCACCAGGACTCTATTTATGTTCCATGGACTGAGGTTCGCCAACTCAAATCTATCGGTAGCAATATCGCTCCAAGATGGGTATTAGAAACTCAAGAGGAACGCTTCCCTATCTTCGGCACTCTGGAAAACTACCTTGCGCTTCTCTCTCTGGCGCGAATGCACTGTGGTTTTCTCGTAGTCACACGTTCCGTTGCCAAGAACACACTCATCCCCACAGAAAAAACCGATGGGAAAAGGACTTTTCATTACCAGACCAAGGTAAATCGAATCGTTCTGGGCGCTCTCCTAGCAGTGAACCTGTTTCCACTCTGGATTACCTGGGGTCTGGTTCAATCCAGCCTGAAGTACGCTGCACCGAGTGACCTGCTCTCTCTTGTGTGGCTGCCGCTTGTCATGTCTGCATTCCTGACCCTCTGGTGGGTCGGAGCGCTGTGGCGTTACAAAACTCTGCGTGTGGTTTTAGATTCCGAAGGCACGACGCAATATCACCTATTGCGTAAGACGCGAATCTGCTACGATGATATAGCACGCTTGATCACCTCCAATGGAAACGGCTACCTGGAGACAGAGAGCGGCGAGCGCCCCATTTCCTGGAGTACTGAGATTGCCGATGCCCATGAGCTTTGTATCGAGCTAGAAACGCGCACAGGGCTTTCCTTTAGCGATGGTTACAGCATTACCATAACCCAACCCCGTGAGGGAGCGGACCGATGACCACTGAGATATTCCGAATTTCCGCCCCGCTACGCTGGCTTGTAAGCATTATCTTTGGCGGCATCGTGGCTATGACTACGTATGGTGTATTGACCGGTGGCACGGATAGCAATGGCCATACCTGGCCATGGGAACAGCGCCTACTACTCTGGGTTGGAATTGCCTTTGTTTTTCTTACTCCGGTTATCTGGATATGGCGTGAACGAATCACGGTGAGTAATACCGGCCTTCGCTGGCGGCGACTAGGGCGTGAGCAACAGGCTAGCTGGGACGACGTTGAGGACTTCTATTTCTACGTAACGACGCAACATGCTCGTATCAGCACCGTGCGGCTTCGGGATGGGAGAACTCTGCAATTTGATAGTAGCTATTCCGATGGGCATCGGCTCAGGCGCTTAATCGCTGAGCGTGCGACGATGGCTCAGGCCAAAGGCTGGTTGGTCCGTGGAAAAGCCGGAGTCCCCGTAGGTAAGGTTGTCTTTCGATATACGGAAAAACGTCGCAGGGTTGGCTATTGGATACAGATGGGTCCTGCGCTCCTCTTCTTGTCCATGGGATTGGCGCTGCCTCTGATTCCAAACAAAGATGGTTCTCACGCAAGCTGGCCCCTGGCACTGGTAGGAATCGTTCCCGCACTGGCTTTCGGCATTATGGGTGGACGTGCCATACGCGAGATGGTTCGGCGCAAAGACGAATCCTATGAGGCCAGTGAGAGTGGTTTTGTCTTCTCAGAGGGCAAGGGCAGCTCCCATTTTGTGCCCTGGAATGAGGTACGGGCACTTCGCAGAATAAGCGGTGCCCTCACCCAGTGGAGAATGGAGACTAACGATGACACCTACGTGTTTCTGGATTCTCTGGAAAACGCCTCTACCCTGCTAGGACTGGTTCGCCACCATGGCGCTTTTATTGAACTGAATACGAATGAGCCGCAGAGTAAGCGAGATGCCCTGGTTCCTACGGAGAAGACAGAGGGGAAGCGGGTCTTTCACTATCGCACGCGCACCAATCGCCATTTACTGGGTGTGTCGCTTATTATGGCGGCTCTTCCTCTGGGGGCGATTGGCTGTCTTATCTATCTGCAATCTTCTTTTTCTGGGGAGCTGGACCGACTCCCCATTCCCCATATGCTGGTGCTGACAGGTCTGTTACTGGCAGGCTGGGCTTGGGGGTTTAGGTGCTATAAATGCACGCAGATTGTTCTGGATGCGGAAACGCTCACTCAGGTTGGCCTGAGAGGAAGCAAGCGTGTAGCCCTGTCTGACATTCGCAGACTGGGCTACAGCACAGGCTTTTTTATAGAAACCGCCGACGGTCGACGCCCCATATGCTGGAATTCGTCTCTGGCAGATGAGCCGGAGTTACGCTCTATTCTGGAACAGAAGACCGGGCTTCGGTTTGTGTCAACGGAACTCGTCGAGAAGGTCCATAATCCAGCGGAAGAGACCGATGATGTCGAGCAGCAGCTCGAACGCCGCCACGCCAGGCGTTAGTGTGGAGTCACTGCGATTCACTATCTTCCCGGTATCGTAGAGAATCCAACACCCGAAGGTCACCACTCCCAGCGCCGAGATCCCCAGTGTAAGGAGCTTCACAGGGAAGAAGAGCAGCAGCAGGGCGCTAGCCAAGATCACCCAGAAAGCAATAGACAGAAAGCCTTTCAGATAGCTAAAGTCTTGCTTCGTGGTGTGAGCATACACAGACAGTCCTACAAACGCAGCAATGGTAAGCACTGCTGCCTGAAGGAAAATCGCAGCGGGGTAGATAGTTGCCAGCAGTCCCAGCATAAGTCCGGTGGCAATAGTAAAGAGCGGCATCACCAGATTGATGGGTCGGCGCCAGCCGAACCACCCACAGGCAATCCATAGAATCGCGTCCACGATACCCACAGGTAATAGCGCAGCCTGAGGCAGAAAGGTATAAGCGGCTACTCCGGAACCAGTAATGCCCAGTAGGGCAAAAAGAAGCAAACTATAGGTGCGGCGAACAAACTGCCCCTGATCCTGCATAGGGGGCCTATCTTGCCACTGCTGCGGCGCATAGCTCATTAAAACGAATCTCCTTACTATTATTTTACAGCCTAAACAGCCCTCTGTTGAAAATGCCTAAGCCTCTGATATATTCTTCCCATGCCATTCTTTCCGCTTTTTCTGGCAGCACTTACTGCTGCGCAAACCACACCTGCGCAGGGCACAATACGAGGCTATTTCCGTAGCCCCAGCTTGCGCGGTGATACCGTCGTCTTTGCGGCGGAGGGCGACCTGTGGCGCGTTCCGGTAACTGGCGGTGGAGCAACACGGCTGACCACGCATCCGAGCGAGGAATCCAATCCGACTCTCTCCCCAGATGGAAAATGGGTAGCGTTCTCTGCCAGCTACGAAGGCCCTTCTGAGATCTACATCATGCCCACTCAGGGTGGAGAGCCAACCCGACTGACCTTTGGCGCGGGCGGCACTGTAGCCGGGTGGACAAAAGAAGGCAAGATTCTTTACGCCACGGGAAAACACTCCACCCTGCCAGATACGCAGCTTGTGCTGCTCGATCCGAAAACCAAGCTCCGCACCCTACTGCCGCTCGCGCAGGCCAGCGATGGTGACTACGACAGCAACGGAACTCTGTTCTTTACACGCCTGGACTTCCAGGGTAGCCAGACCAAGCGCTACCAGGGAGGCACAGCACAGAACCTCTGGAAATTCCCCGCTAAGGCCAGCGAAGCGGTTCCGCTAACCGGCGATTTCAAGGGGACCAGCCGCAGCCCCATGGTCTGGAAAGACCGTGTTTACTTCCTCACGGACCGTGACGGCATCATGAATGTCTGGAGCATGGATACCAATGGGAAGAATGTCAAACAGGTTACCCACGAGAGCGGTTTCGATGTGCAAAGTCCTCAGATGGACAATGGGAAGCTTATCTATCAACATGGAGCCGATCTATACGTGGCTGATGCCACCACGGGGGTGTCTCACAAGCTTTCCATTACGCTGAGTTCGGACTTCGATCAGATGCGTGAAAAATGGATTACCCGGCCTATGGACTGGGTAAGTGCGGCGCATCTGTCTCCCAGCGGCGACCAGGTGGTGCTGACAGCGCGGGGGCAGGTCTATGTGGTCCCCACGGGCAAGAGTGGGCGAATCATTGAGGCTACGCGAAAGCCACGGGTTCGCTACCGTGAGGCGCGTTTCCTGGCCGATGGGAAGTCCCTTGTGGCCCTTTCCGACGAATCCAGCGAGGTGGAGTTATGGAAGCTGCCCACCACGGGTGAGACAAGTGACGCGCGGGAGCAGCTCACCCGAGACGGCCAGGTACTGCGCTGGGACACCACGGCATCTCCCGATGGCAGATGGATCGCGCATACCGACAAATTTTTCCGCCTGCACCTGACCGACACCACGACCAAAACAACTACAGTGATCGCCCAGAGCGAGTATGGCAACGTAGGTTGGGTAACGTTTTCTCCCGATAGCCGCTACGTGGCCTTCAGTATCCCTGCTGCCAACCAGCTTAGCCCGCTCCGACTCTACGATACAAAAACCAAGACAACTGTAGATCTGACCACGGATCGCTACGATTCCTATGCTCCAGCGTTCTCTCCAGATGGAACGTTTCTGTATTTTCTTTCGGACCGGGCCTTCAACTCCAGGGTTGGTTCCCCCTGGGGCACGCGACAGCCAGAGCCGTACTTCGAGCGCCAGACCCAGATATTTGCCCTCGCCCTCCAACCCGGCAATCGCTCGCCGTTCGTTCCCGATGACGAACTGGATAGCGACAAAAAAGACGAAAAGAAGGACGAGAAAAAGCCACTCCCGGAGATTGTCACTCAGGGAATCGCCCAGCGTCTGAGCCTTGTTCCTGTTCCCTCGGGGAACTACAACGATCTTCAGACAGACGGCAAGAAACTGTTCCTGCGCAGCGATGAGAACCTGGTCGGGATAACGATTCGCAACGAAGATGTCAAGCTGGAGAATATTGCCAGCAATGTCGGAAGTTTCGAGCTGAGTACCGACAACAAGAAGATACTGGCCCGCCAGGGTGATACTCTCCTGGTTTTCGATGCGGCGGGAAACCCCGACCCTCAGAAGAGCCGGATCTCTTTGCTAGATCGCTGGAGTTTCTCCCTCGCCCCCAAAGAGGAATGGAAGCAGATGTACGAGGAAGCCTGGCGTCTGCACCGGGACTACTTCTACGACCCCAAACTGCACAGCGTGGACTGGAAAGCCCTGCGAGAGAAATATCGCCCCCTGGCGGAGCGAATCTCCTGCCGCGCCGACCTCTCCGATGTACTGGCGCAGCTCATGGGCGAGCTATCCGTGCTGCATACCTTCGTCTATGGCGGCGATCAGCGGGGAGGCACGGACTCTGTCGGTGTGGCAGGACTGGGCTGTGAGTGGGAGCGTGATGCGACTAAAAACGGATGGCGTATCACCAAGCTCTGGCGCGCCGACCCGGACATTCCTGAGAAGCTGGGGCCACTGCTACAGCCACATGTGAATGCGAAAGAGGGCGATGTTATCACCGAGATTAACGGTATATCGACTCTCTCCGTAGAGGATCCGGCTCAACTCCTGCGAGCGCAGACCGGCAAGCAGGTACGCCTGAAGATTCTCACCGATGGTGACCCGGCAAAAGCCCATGATGTCGTAGCCACAACTATCTCGCAGGGCACGGAGTGGGATCTGCGCTACTCCGACTGGGAGTACTCGCGGCGGCAGGCTGTGGAGAAAGCGGGCGCGGGCAAGCTGGGCTATGTTCACCTTCGAGCCATGGGCACGGGAGATATGAACCAGTGGCAGCGCGAGTTCTATCCTGTATTCGATCGCGACGGTCTCATTATCGATGTCCGGCACAATGGCGGGGGGAACATCGATAGCTGGCTCCTCTCGCGCCTGCTACGCAAGGCCTGGATGTACTGGAAGCCACCTGTAGGGGCTCCCTACTGGAACATGCAGGGCGCATTTCGTGGCAAGCTCGTGGTGCTCTGCGACGAGGCCACCGGCTCCGATGGTGAGGCGTTCACCGAAGGCTTCAAGCGCTTGGGGCTGGGCAAGGTCATTGGCACCCGTACCTGGGGCGGCGAGGTCTGGCTGACATCGTCCAACACTCTGGTAGACCGGGGAATCGCTACAGCGGCAGAGTTCGGCGTGTTCGGGCCAGAGGGCAAGTGGCTGATAGAAGGCCATGGCGTCGAGCCGGATATCGTGGTGGACAACCTTCCCCGCGCCACATTCGATGGCAAGGACACCCAGCTAGATGCCGCAATACAGCACCTGCTCAAAGAGATAGAAAAGAATCCCCTGCCGCCGCTGAAGGTACCGCCCTACCCGGATAAGTCCTTCCCCAAGAAAAAGGGAGCCCTACCTATCGCTAATGGTACGGGCACACCAGCGCGCGTACTTTCTCCTCGCCCATAGTCTCGTCTAGGCGGCGTAGCTCGTCTACAAACGTCCCAAAGTGGCGCTTTGGCTCCCAGCCAAGCGCCACAGGGATTTCCTCCGCGTTGGTACGATGCGGCTTGCCAGAGATGCCCAGCCCATACTTCTCTAGAAGCGCCCTACTGCCGGGGAAAATGCCCTCACAAGTGCCAAGTGGGTCTGCCGCCCAACCTTCCAATTGCGCCTCTGTGTACACATTCGGGCGCACAGCATTAACAGGGAAACTCTTCTCGCCCGTGTAGCTCAGCGCTACCTCTATACAGTCCAGCACATCTTCCCTATCCACTCCTCCATAGAGCAGGCGAGCGCCGTAATGCAGAAAGTCTCTATACGGCGTGAAATCAGCGGGACGAATGGCTACATACCGAATGCCATGACGCTGGCGGTTGTACTCACAAAGCTCCTCACCCACTCGCTTTGTAAAGCCGTACTTATCATAGTGCCCATGCCACGCCTGAGAGCTGAGGAAAACCACGTTCTTAATACCCGCACTCTGTGCCGCCTGGAACATCCAGAATGTGCCATCTACATTCAGTCGCCAGAAGTCTGCTTCCGTCTTGGAGTTCCAATGAATCCCATGCCAGGCAGGTAGGTGCAGAATCGCATCGCAGCCCATAGCTGCACGCTCCAATCCGACTCCAATCTGGACATCAGCTTGCACGAACGCATGCCCGGCATATGGCTCCGCCTCCGGCAGTTTGTTTACATCCGAGAGCACCAGCGTATGCCCCGCAGCCGCCAATCGCGGCACGATACCGTGCCCTACATTGCCCCCTGCACCGGTCACCAGAATCTTCATAGCGGAGGAATTGTACCTACAACGCAGAACTTTTGAGCATGACACCCCAGCTTCTCACTGCTGAGCAAAAAAGTAACTTCGACCGCGACGGGTTCTTGATTCTCCGTGATGTGGTGCCACCGGAGCTGGTCGCCCGCTTAGATGGCGCCTCCGAGCGACTCTACTCCGAGGGTGTAGGTAGAGAGGGGCTCTCGGAGCGGCGACACTGGCAACTTCGGAACTGCCTGCCCGCCGACCCCGCGTTTCTAGAGCTAGCGAGTCACCCCAATATCCTGCCGGTAGCCGCTGGGATTCTAGGTTGGGACATTCACCTGGTTACCAGCCACTTGATCGTGCGCCCCCCTACGCCGGATGCGGACGCAAATTTCAAAGGTGAAGGCTGGCACCGAGATGGCGGGCAGTCCAGCTGGGAGATGGCCGAGCCGCACCCGCGCATCTTGCTGAAGATAGCCTTCTTCCTCTCGGATCAAAGTTCACCGGGACGAGGCAATACGCAGGTACTGCCGGGCAGTAACCGCCTGGTAGGTCCGCCCGCGCAGGGCAAGACCGAGCCGCACCCTTATGGCGCCATGGAAATCTGTGGCAAGCCGGGCGATGCCTTCGTGTTCGAGCAGCGCACCTGGCACGCGGTGGGGCCAAATCACTCGGACATCACCCGCAAGACGCTGTTTCTGGGCTACGGTTTCCGATGGGTCTATCCCATGGACTACCACCCCATGAAGGACTACACCGAGCTCTACGAGGCCGCAACCCCGATTCAGCGGCAGCTCATGGGCGAGACCAAAACCGTAACTGGTGTCTACCTGCCCACCGATGACGATGTACCGCTGCGCAAAACCTGGAAAGAGTGGTACGGATAGCGAATCTGGCTATTCTTTTTTCCGCAGTTTGAAGCTCCAAAGCAGGTCGTTTGGCTCGTAGCCTTCTGCGCGGTAGAGAGAGTGAGCATAGAAGTTGTTGGTATTGCAGCGCAGATCGCTACTGCGTGCACCTAGCTCTTGGGCGCGTATCAGCGTTTCGCGGAGTAAGAGCTTTCCCAGTCCCTTGCCTCTATGCGGGTCGTTCGTGCCAAGCCAGAAGAGATGCACATGGGCATTACCTGCGCCACGTACGTATTTCCCCCCAAAGTGCCACATGGATTCTGCGGCCCGGTCCTCGCCGATAAAGACATGGTAGCCACCTTCGGTAGCATCGCGTTCCCCGATTCGTGTTACCCAGTCATAGCGTAGCTCCGCACCAGGCGGCAAGGGTAGACGTGGCGGCAGTGGTCGGTCCAGCGAAAGGTACATGGCTAGTGTGGGCCAGCCCAGGGTCTCGAATCCTTCCTGGTGTAGTGCCCGCCCCACCCAGGGCCAGGCATTGGAGAGCGCGTTTATTCCACAGTTATGAAAGAGCGGGCCATAGGCGGAGAGCGCCTGAAAGTCTGAGCACTCACGTCTTTGGGATTCTTCCACTGCTGCTCGCACGAGCAGGCGCAGAGCCTCAGAATCTTCTGGAGCGGAGAACAGAAACCGAATCAATCCGGTGCCCGCCTTGAAGTTCCGATACCGAGCATCCTGCTCCAGAAAGGACGCATGGAGAAATGCTACAGGCTCCCCAGCACGCTCCGCTACCAGAGGAAACTCAGCCTCCTGACTCCAATTCTCGTCTTCCTGGTAGCGTGTGGTAATCAGTTCTTGCGTGAACTGCTCCACACTTATGGGTAGCTGGTGCGGCATAAGGCCAAGCAGCTTTCTATACAGGGCGTGGAGCGGTTCTAAATCGGAGGGCCGAAGCGGGCGTATCTGCATCGGCCCTTTATCGCGTGAGGTTACCACCTGCTAAAGCGTCGTATGCCCAGGAATAGAGGGATTGTCAGCAGGAGCAGCGCCAGACTCCCCGGCTCGGGGGCGATGGTAGCAACCTGCGGATTCGGGTCGTCTTTAGGCGCTTTGTTCGGGTCCAGCCCGTGCCGCTCGTACTGCTCCTTGTTTTCCAGCACCACAGCTCCTGAGATGGGGGTTACCAGCCTTCGACTAGCAGCGTAGCGAGCCAGTGCAGGCGCTCTATCGCCACCGTACCAGCCGGAGAGTGTCCTGCTCCAGGCGTGAAGCTTACCCAAGCTGGTGGCTCGCTCATCGGAATCGGTCTGGGTGAAGCCATGGGCTGCGGGCCAGCGCCCACCGAGCGGGGTGATATTCGCCGGACCGGAATCTGCGGCACTAGCAGTAGCCACAATACTTTCCGGCGTACTATCGTCCTTTACCCAGATGTTTTTGTAGGCCGCTGTGCCGTCCATCACAGGATCGGGTCCGGGTGTTGTCAGCACACCCAATAGGCGAACGCCCTGGTTCTCCGTAATCGCCAGGTATAGGTCATGCAGGTCAGTAGCCTCGGCAGGCATAGGTCCATGAATCCAGAGGATCGCCGAGCGCTGCTTGGCGGACTGCTTTACCAGAGTCGCCAGCGCAGGAACTGCATCTACTCCCCCTGTAAATCGCCAGTCTAGCGCCTCATCCAGCGAGTTTGTCTCCACAGGCTGCGGCAGTCGGGTATCAGCGTAGTGCACGTTTGACCCGGCAGGCAGAACTTTCTCTATGGCAGCCAGCCAATCCCGATGCCCGCGCACCCAGCTCCCCACCTGCTTCGATGTATCAATAGCAATGGTGAGATCTATGGGCGCCTCCTTCTTACGAGAGGAGCCGGGCGAGAAAGGAGTAAGGGATACCGGGGCAGGATGGAGCATCTGCTCCTCTGTGAACGCGAGGGCACGCTCAGTCCCGTCTCCCTGTACAGAAACCCGATGACGAAGTGAGTTCGGCTGTGTGAAGTTGGTATCGGTTAGCGCGGGCAGTGCCAGGCGATTCTCTCCGAAAAACTGTGTGATCTCCAGTTGAATCTGCATCTCCCCTTTGGGCGGCACAGGGAAACACTGTACTAAAGCGCGGCGTGGGTCGGTCTGGGTAACCAGTAGCGGGTCGCGCCTCTGTACCTTGACTACTTCCTCATAGGCCGCGCGCACCTGCGCCTTGCCACCAAACGCGGCAGGACGTTTCTCGCCTTTGATCCAGAGCCAGGCACCAGAGATAACGGCGTTCTCTGGCAGGCGCACGGTCGCGCGAGCTTCCTGCCCTTCCGCACTGGAGTTCGCAAATGTCAGTGTCCAGAGGAATTGCGCTGTGCGTGTGGCGGGCTCCACTTTCGTTTCCAGCGTGGAGGCGGATAGGGTAACGCCCTCTACCTTGGAGCCAACTTTCTCGCCGCCCTGCTCCTCTATCTTGAGAAAATCATTGTTGTTGAGCAATCCCATCTGTGCAGGCGGCACCGGCGCTTCTGTATAGGGTTGCCCCGTCAGCAGGAAGTAGGCACGGCGGGCAGCATCGGTGTCCTCACTGGGATGGTCAATCAGAAAGATTCCACCACCACGCGCCAGGACGGCAGAGAACGTAGGGCGGCGCTTGTAGGAGAGCATTCGCAGATCGTACTCCCCGCCAATAGCCCGTAATATCATCAGCGACTTCTCGCGCGATTCTGGGCCGGTATGGAGCGCTCTGTTTAAGTGATACCCAAGCAGAAGTGGCCGAAATCCCCAGAGACAGACAGCGATAAACACGGTCCACCACAGCGGTTTCCGCAAGCCCGGCATAGGCACTTTGCGAAGTGCAACATGCTGGCATAGCAGCACAATGGACGCTATCAGAGGGGTCAGAACCAGGCACAGGAATGCGAAAATAACCGTGGCCATTCCCAACTCACTACCAAAGTTTCGCCCAGACATAGAGCTAAAGAGAAGGTAGGGAATAAAGGGCAGTGCAATCCCTGCGAAGATATAGGCAGGCCAGATAGTTATGAAAAGCATGAGCCAGAACACCCATGCGGCCCCGTTCATACACCGGGCGATACGCATGGCGGGTAGACTCTCTACTCTCAGCGCCCACTCGGAGAGCAATGGCGCCGCAATCAGCATCAGAAGCCCCATGACAGCCCAGGGGTCTCCTGGTACATCGCAGAGCATGCTAGCCAGCGGATGCCAGATGGCTTCGGTGATAGCCGCCAACAACATCCCTACCGATGCGATAATCGCCCAGCGTTTTCGGGTTCCAAATAGCTTCCGCCAGAACATAGCCTGAATTCCTCAAAGCGCTTTGTACCACAAAGCGGATTCTTTCGTCAACCTGTCATTGCTGCCCGGCCCTAAAAGGATCGGTCTATGATGCTCTGTTGTTATCTTCGGCAGATAGAGGGAAATTTAGGTAGGTGGCGTACATAGAAGACAATGATTTCTGCTTTTCGTTGGTACGGCCCTGAGGACCGTGTACCGCTTGCCTGGCTACGCCAGATGACCCCACGCCCGTTAGTTGTCACCCATCTACCCGATGTATTGCCTGGCGACGAATGGACTGTGGAGCGTTTGAAAGTCCTGAAGAACCAGCTCGATGCTCATGAGTTATCCCTTGGGCCTATCGAGAGTGTGTTCTGGACCGATGCCATGAAGACCGCCCGTCCCGGCAGAGACGAGCATATCGAGAACTTCATCAAGACCCTGCATAACCTGCGCATGGTCTTTCCAGACCAGGACCCACTCGTGGTGACCTATAACATCATGGCGCTGGACTGGAGCCGCACACATCTTGCCTGGGAGCATCCCAATGGCGCACGCGGTCTGGCGTTCGATAACGCTGCCTGGGAAAACCTGGATCTCTCCAACGGTTTGTTCCTACCGGGCTGGGGCAAGCCCATCTCCAAAGCAGAGTTCGATGCCCTGCAAGAGTCTTACGCAACCCTCGGCACGGATGGCGCGTGGGATGCGGTGGGCTATGTACTGAAAGCCCTGGTGCCCGAAGCGGAGAAGCTGAATATCCGACTGGCGGCCCACCCCAACGACCCACCGTGGTCTACCCTGGGCCTTCCCGCCCTGCTCACCGATGCAGCTGCTATCCGCCGCCTACTTGCCCTGGCCCCGTCGCCATCCAACGGCCTGTGTTTCTGCACGGGCAGCTACGGTGCACTCCCCGAAAACGATGTGAACGCAATGCTGCACGAGTTCAAGGAGTCGGTGGTGTGGTGTCATCTGCGGGTGACCAAGACAACGAACACCAAGCAGTTCCACGAAGCGGACCATGCCGTCACCGATGGCGACATCGACCTGTTTGAAGTCCTGCGCACCCTGAAAGACATCGGCTTCACCGGAATCTTCCGCTCTGACCATGGGCTGGACTTGCTCCACGAAACGGAGCTAGAGATGCGTGGCTACCCGGCGATTGACCGATATGTGGCCAACAAGATGATCTGGGCGTATTCGAAGGGGTTGCGGGAGGGATAAACCCGAAGCGCCCATACGCCGCCAAGCACAATGCCCCCTATCCCCCAGTAATGGGGGCACCAGATAAAGTGTCTTCGTTTGAGCCGCTTCGCGGCGATAGCTGCCGCTAATGGCAGGTTTTTCACTAGCAATGCCAACACCGCCTTTGGCGGCTAAAAACATGCCCGTAGGGCATAACTAAATCTGGGTGCCCCCATTACTGGGGGATGGGGGCTTGCGCTTTCTAAAAACAGCGATAGAGTAACTGTGAAAATCGAATAGTTCTTGCAACGAAGGTTGCCGATCGAAGGGGTGCCCGTAAAGCATCCAGTCAAAACGGAGGCCGGAGTGCATATCGTTGAGCTTGTTAACAAGTTCCGATGTGTTCTCTGGCCTCCGTTTTTTGTTTTGAGGTGAATGTAAACCATGTCTGATGTGCTGTTTGTACTGGCGACGATAGCGTTCTTTGCTATCAGCATCGCCTATGTCCGGGGCTGTGCCCGCCTGACCGGAGTGAGTTGAGGGTAGGACCATGCTTCTGGACTATGTGCTGACTGGTGGGGTTGCGGCGCTCCTGCTGGTCTATCTGCTCTATGCGCTATTGAAACCGGAGAAGTTCTGATGAGCGTTTCGGGATTTCTTCAACTCGCCCTGTTCTGCGCTCTGCTCCTGGTTCTCACGAAACCGGCAGGCGCGTACATGGCGCGAGTGTTTGGCGGTGAGAAGACGCTGCTCTCCCCAATCTTCGGCCCGATAGAGCGATTCTTCTATCGCCTGATGGGGGTTCGGGAAGGCGACGAACAGCCCTGGACGGCTTATGCGCTGGCCCTGTTGCTGTTTAGCGGCGTGGGCATGCTGCTCACGTATGGGCTGCTGCGTTTGCAAGGGGTGCTGCCCTACAACCCTCAGGGGTTGCCGGGTACTACGCCGGACCTGGCGTTCAATACATCAGCCAGCTTTACTAGTAATACGAACTGGCAGAGCTATGCGCCGGAACCCACTGTGAGCTACTTCTCCAACATGGTCGCCCTTGCGATCCACAACTGGATGAGTGCGGCGGCGGGTATGGCGGTAGCGGTGGCGGTGATACGAGGGTTTGCGCGGCGAGAGGCGAAGAGCCTGGGCTCGTTCTGGGTAGATGCCACGCGTGCCACTCTCTATGTGCTGCTTCCCTGGTGCTTTATCTACGCCATTTTCCTGGTGTGGCAGGGCGTGCCGCAGAACTTCGATGCGTTCACGAAAGTGACGACTCTGGAGGGTGTGGCGCAGACACTGGCGCAGGGTCCGGTGGCGTCTCAGGAAGCCATCAAGATGCTGGGGACGAATGGCGGTGGGTTCTTCAACGCCAACTCGGCGCACCCGTATGAGAACCCGAACCCCCTGGTCAATCTGGTGCAGATGCTCTCTATCTTCCTGATTCCGGCGGGGTTCACCTACACGTTTGGCCGTATGGTCGGCAATGTCCGGCAGGGCTGGGCACTCTTCGCGGCCATGTTTACGTTGTTTATCGTTGGTGTTGGCGTGTGCTGGAGTGCAGAAGCGGCGGGCAATCCTACTGTTCAGGCGCTGGGTATTCCTGGCGGCAACATGGAGGGCAAAGAAGTTCGGTTCGGAATCGCGGCCTCTACTCTCTTTGCCGTGGTGACTACAGATGCGTCCTGTGGGGCGGTGAACGCCATGCATGACTCGTTCACTCCACTTGGGGGGCTGATACCGTTGCTGAACATCCAGCTTGGTGAGGTGGTGTTCGGCGGTGTGGGTGCTGGCCTCTATGGCATGCTCATGTTCGCGGTGCTGGCGGTCTTTATCGCCGGGCTCATGGTAGGCCGTACCCCGGAGTACCTGGGCAAGAAGATCGAGCAAAACGAGGTCAAGATGGCTATGCTGGCTACTCTGGTACTGGCTGCCTCGATTCTTATCTTCACCGCCATTGGTGCAAACCTGGGTCTGCCGGAGAAGAGTAGCCTGAACCCGCAGGGAGCCATGTACGCTAACGTAAACAACTCGGGCGCGCATGGCTTAAGCGAGATTCTGTATGCCTACACGTCGGCTACCGGTAACAACGGTTCGGCCTTTGCGGGGCTGACCGCCAACACCCCTATCTGGAACACCACCCTTGGCATCGCCATGCTGGTAGGTCGGTTCCTCATGATTATCCCGCTGCTCGCCATGGCTGGCAGCCTGGCGTCCAAGAAATCCGTCCCGGTTACATCCGGCACGTTCCCCACTGATGGTGGCACCTTTGTGGGCCTGCTGATTGGGGTAGTGATTATCGTCGGCGCTCTCACCTATCTGCCCGCGCTGGCTCTGGGTCCCATTGTGGAGCACTTCCAGATGCTGGGTGGAAAGGCATTCTAACAATGTCTACTGCAACTAAAACCTCTCTGTTCTCGCCGAGTATTGTTCGGCCTGCGCTCAAAGACGCTTTCGTCAAGCTCAACCCGAAGCTAGTGAGCCAAAGATCCGTCATGTTCGTGGTCGGAGTGGGCAGCGTGCTCAGCACCGTCTACTTCGTCAAAGAGCTGATCACGCACACGGGTAACCCGTTCTTTACCGGGCAGGTAGCCCTCTGGCTCTGGTTCACCGTGCTGTTCGCCAACTTCGCGGAGGCTATGGCCGAGGGGCGCGGCAAGGCACAGGCGGACTCGCTGCGCAAGACCAAGACCAACACCAGCGCCCGCAAGTGGGAAAAGGGTAAGAGAAGTCGTGGTGCCTGCTACGGCACTTCGCAAGGGCGATATGGTGGTCTGCGAAGCCGGGGATGTGATTCCCGGCGACGGTATCGTGGTGGAAGGCATCGCGAGTGTGGATGAGTCCGCGATTACCGGAGAGTCCGCTCCGGTGATTCGTGAGTCCGGCGGAGATAGAGACGCCGTGACCGGGGGCACAAAAGTGCTCTCGGACCGGATTCTGGTCAAGATTACGGTGAACCCCGGCGAAGGCTTTATCGACCGTATGATTGCGCTAGTAGAAGGCGCACAGCGGCAGAAGACGCCGAACGAAATCGCGCTCTCGATTCTTCTCTCCGGCCTGACTATCGTCTTCGTGCTGGCGGTCGTAACGCTCCAGCCACTCGCCCATTACTCCGTGCGCTCGGCAGGTCAGGGTTCGGTGCCTACCATTACCGTGCTCATCGCCCTGCTGGTGTGCTTAATCCCCACTACCATCGGCGGACTGCTCTCGGCTATCGGTATCGCGGGTATGGACAGGGTGATGCAGCACAATGTGCTGGCGATGTCTGGCAAGGCAGTAGAAGCGGCAGGCGACGTGAACGTGTTGCTCTTAGATAAGACCGGCACCATTACCTACGGCAACCGCCAGGCCGCTGAGTTGCTGCCTATTCCTGGCGTCAGCATCGAGCGACTGGCCCGCGCCGCCTATCTCTCCAGCCTGGCCGATGAAACGCCGGAAGGCCGCAGCATCGTGACCCTGACACTGGAAAAATACGGCGTAAAAGAAGAAGCCCTACCCGCAGGCGCCGAGTTTGTGCCGTTCACCGCACAGACCCGTATGAGCGGCGCGGATGCGCCCGGTTACTCCGTCCGAAAGGGCGCGACCGACTCGGTGAAAAAGCTGGTCGGCAGTGTGCCCGATGAGCTGGAAGTCATCTCGCGCGGCATCGCGACGGTGGGTGGCACCCCGCTCGCCGTCGCCGAGAACGGGGAACCCCTGGGCGTTATCTATCTAAAAGACGTCGTCAAAACCGGCATGCGCGAACGTTTCGATGCCCTGCGTGCCATGGGCATCAAGACCGTGATGATCACCGGCGACAACCCACTCACCGCCAAAGCCATCGCCGAGGAAGCTGGCGTGGACGACTTCCTGGCCCAGGCAACGCCAGAAGACAAGATGGCACTGATCAAGTCCGAGCAAGAAGGCGGCAAGCTGGTAGCCATGACCGGTGACGGCACCAACGATGCCCCCGCCCTGGCCCAGGCAGACGTAGGTGTCGCGATGAACTCGGGTACCCAGGCAGCCAAAGAGGCGGCGAATATGGTGGATCTTGACTCCAACCCTACCAAGCTAATCGAGGTCGTGGAGATCGGCAAGCAACTCCTCATGACCCGTGGCGCCCTGACCACGTTCTCCATCGCCAACGATGTGGCCAAGTACTTCGCGATTCTCCCGGCTATGTTCCTGGGCACCTACCCGGAGCTAGCGGCACTGAACATCCTGCACCTCACGAACCCACAGTCTGCGGTTCTGGCCAGCGTGATCTTCAATGCAATTATCATCATCGCGCTGATTCCCCTGGCTCTTCGAGGTGTGGCCTACAAACCCATGAGCGCTGCCAAAACGCTCCAGCGCAACCTATTCCTATATGGCCTCGGCGGACTACTTGCCCCATTCCCAGCCATCTGGCTCATCGACCGAATCGTGGTGCTGCTGCACCTGGCATAAGGCATACCGATTCCTGCCGCTTTACGGCAGGAATCGGTAGAAGAAAAGACAATGACAAACCAATTTAGACCGGCCCTGGTAAGTGTAGGGCTGCTCACACTACTCACCGGGGTACTGTTTCCCGGAATCATCACGGGTATCGCTGCCGTCGCTTTCCCCCATCAGGCGCATGGCAGCCTGATTACAAAAGACGGCAAAGTCGTTGGGTCGGCGCTTATCGGGCAGGCGTTCACCAAACCGCAGTATTTCCAGACCCGGCCGTCGGCGGCGGGCAGCGGGTACGATGGTGCCAGCTCCAGCGGGACCAACCTCGGACCTACCAGTGCCAAACAAAAGAAAAGCATCAGTGACCTCGCCGATGCCTACCGCAAGGCCAACGGGCTAGCGAAAGATGCACCGGTTCCGGCGGATGCGGTAACGTCGTCGGCCAGCGGACTGGACCCGCACATCTCGCCGGAGAACGCGAAATTGCAGGCCACGCGTGTCGCGAAGGCGCGTAATAAATCGGTAGACGATATTCAGAAGTTGATCGAGAGCAACACCGAAGGGCGGTCCCTGGGATTCCTGGGAGATCCAGGGGTGAATGTGCTCAAACTCAATCTGGCCTTAGACACCTTAAAATAGTCCCATGAACAACCTGCGCCGCCAGCTCCTATACAGTCATCTTCTCCTCATCGGGCTGATGCTGCTCCTGCTTGTGGGAGCGGTGGCGCGGTTCTTCCATCTGGGCCGCTCCATAGACAGGGTGCTGGATGCCAATGTCAAGAGCGTGTTGCTCATGCAGCGCGCCAAAGATGAATTGGGAGAGTTAGAGCGCCTGGGTGGGAAAGACGCCGCTACCGCCAAGGCTGTCTCCGAGGCAATTATCGCGGAACGGGGCAATGTCACAGAGCCGGGCGAGCGCGAACTTGCGGAGCGCCTTCAAAGTGAATTCGCTGAGTACCAGCAAGGGAAGCGCAGCTACAAAGAGGTTTCTACGACCGCACAGGCGATTCTGGAGCTGAACCTGAGCGCCATGCGCCAGGCGGATGCACGAGCGAAAGCCGAGGCCCGGCAGTCAGCGCTGCTAGGCATCGGCATCACAGTGGTGGCCTCAGTACTGGCGCTCTGGCTGGTGCTGCGCACCATTCGGGATGCCCTGCTGCCACTGGTCTCGCTGGCGCGGCAGGCCCAGGAGATCGGCGCGGGGCGGCTGAACCAGCGCATCGCAGTACACCGGAGCGATGAGATCGGGACGCTGGCTGAGGCGTTCAATGATATGTCTC
Organism: Armatimonas sp.; assembly: GCA_049840835.1. GTDB lineage: Bacteria > Armatimonadota > Armatimonadia > Armatimonadales > Armatimonadaceae > JANLTX01. The sequence goes on from JASGJG010000024.1 coordinate 158,097, forward strand.
AGAAGCTAACTGAGGCACGGGCCGCCATAGAGAACCGCTTAATTCGGGCGGAGCGCCTGGGTGATGCTGGCTCTTGAGAGCCTCTATGATCCGGTGCTGGTAACCGATGCCAGCGGGACTTTGCTGCATATGAACGCGGCGGCGGAGGCGCTGCTGGGTAATCGAGTAGGTCAGCCCGTAGGGGAAGCCCGTTTAGCGCAGGCAATAGATGTAGCCTTGCGGGAGCGGCGGAGCGTGGCCAGCGAGGGAGAAGAAGCGCTGGTGAGTATGGCCGAGCGAACGTTTCGGGTACGAGTCAGCCCTTTCCGCTCTGAGGCACAGGCGCTGGGCGCGGTAGCGATCTTAGAAGACATCACTGCCTTGCGAGAAGTAGACCGACTCAAGACTGAGTTTATCGGGGTGGCCTCACATGAGCTGCGTACTCCGGTCACCAGCCTGCTGCTCTCGGCACAGCTTCTTGCTGAGGGTGCGGCAGGCCCGCTAACCCTGGCACAAAACGAAGTGGTCGCTGCCCAGCGTGAAGATCTGCAACGCCTGGAGCGTCTGCTACGCGACTTGCTGGACCTCACCAAACTTGAAAGTGGCATCGCGGGACCGACGCATCAGCCCATCGACATAGCCTCCCTTTTCGAAAGTACTCTAAATGGAGTGCGCGCCGAGGCGGAAGTGAAAGGTGTGGTGCTGGAAGCGGAACCTATTACCGACCTGTCCCTGTCCGGGGACCGGAGCAGCTCCAGCGAGTGCTGACCAACCTGCTGGGTAATGCCATTCGGCATACCCCCACAGGTGGACACATCACAGTATCTGCAGAACAGAACGATGGCAAAGTCGTACTCACCGTACACGATACTGGTGCGGGCATTCCGCCCAACTATCTGGAAAGCATCTTTGAGCGATTCACCCAGGTGCCAGGTGCCACACGTGGTGGCGCTGGGCTGGGGCTTTCGCTGGCGCGCTCTATTGTGACCGCTCACGGCGGAGAGATTCGTGCGGCGAGTGAGGGAGAAGGAAAGGGCAGCACGTTTATCGTGACACTGCCGCAATCTCAAGAGGATAGCAATGGCTAAGATTTTAGTGATCGATGATGAAAGTAATATCCGCATGATGCTGCGCCTGGCGTTGGAGCATGTGGGACATACTGTGGAGCAAGCCGCTGATGGCTTTGAGGGCTTAGAGAAATTCGGGGAAGGCGCAGACTGGAGCCTGGTGCTGCTGGACTATCGTATGCCCGGCATGGAAGGGACCGAGGTTCTCAAAGAGATACGCAAGCGCAACAAAATCACACCGGTAGTAATGATTACCGCATTCGGCACTGTCGACCTGGCATCCGAAGCTCTGCGCGAAGGGGCGACGGACTTCCTGCGTAAACCGTTCACTGTAGAGGTACTGCGTGAGGCGGTAGATGCCGCGCTGACCGGTGAGCCACATCTGCCCCATGTTGCCACTGGTGCGCCCCTTCAGTCGTTCGAGCGGACCGGAATCAATGGGTTCCGCCTACTCTCTCTGCCCGGCGTGGAACGAATGCCGGATGGCAGCATTGTAAAGACGTTCAACGTGCAGCGGGTAGCCGGTATCGGGCATGCTTGCCGGGTGGTGATTCCTACCAGTATCGTGGGACAGGTGAACGCGACCAACGACCAGCTCTGGGAGGCACTGTGCGGTGAGGCGCTGGCGAACTATCTCTGGCAGAATGCGACTGTACCGCCCGGTGGGCAACTCATAGTTGAGGAGCTAACTCGTAGCCTGCGGCGCTGGCTAGATGCGGTGGCGGCCTGAAGGGCGACTCATGGAGCGTGGGCGGCACAAGATCTTTCTAGGCTTCGCAGCGGGAGTCGGTAAGACCTGCGAGATGCTCTCGGAGGCGAACCGCCGCCGTGAGCGGGGTCAAGACGTCGTTATCGGCTACCTGGAAACCCATGGCCGGCAGGGCACGCAATCACTCATTGGAGACTTGCCTCTTATCCCTCGAAAGAAGGTGGAGTACCGCGGCGCGACGTTTGAGGAGATGGACACGGAGGCAATCTTAGAGAGAGAGCCGCAGTGGGTGCTGGTAGATGAGCTGGCACATACCAACGTGCCTGGCTCCGTGCGCGAGAAGCGCTGGCAGGATGTGGAAGTCCTTTTAGATGCAGGCATAGATGTATGCTCTACCCTGAATGTGCAGCACTTAGAGAGCCTGAACGATACTGTTTTTGAGATAACAGGAGTTCGAGTACGCGAGACCATACCCGACCGGATTCTGCGGGACGCGAACGAGGTACAGATGATAGATGTACCACCGCGCGCTCTGATCAACCGCTTGGAGCGTGGGGATGTCTATCCGAAAGAGAAGATAGAGCAAGCAAAAGGCAACTGGTTCCGTGAGGGCAACCTGAACGCGCTCCGGGAGATCGCCCTGCGCGAGTTGGCTCATGAGGTCGATGAAGATCTGGAAGCCTACCGGCGGGAGCGCCGCATTATTCAGCCCTGGGCCACCCATGACACGATTCTGGTCTGCCTCTCCCCCACCCAATCATCGCTGCGGATGCTACGGCGAGGCTGGCGGATCGCGCGGCGCCTGAAGGCGGAGATTATTGCTCTGTACATTGAGTCACGCCCGCCGAGCGTCAAAGAGCAGGAAATTCTGCGGAGCGACTTCGCCTTGGCCGATAGGCTGGGTATCGCCGTGGTCACACAACCGGGCACGGATATAGCCGCTGAGATAGTGCGCTTTTCCCGTGAACGACGCGTGACTCAGGTAATTCTGGGGCACTCGGACCGCTCCTGGTGGCAAACCTGGCTCAAAGGCGACATCATTCATCGGCTCACACGTGAGCTACGCGCGATAGACCTGCTGATAGTGGCGAATGCCGAGCAGACTCAAGAAGAAATGGAAATCAAGTAGATGCCTCAGAGCAAGGGTGAGCTAGAGGCGGCAGCGGCCAGCGCCTATGTGAAGTTCCAGCGCGAACAGCAGGGTCGTGGTCCCACAGAGGTTCGGGCGCATCTGATTGGCGAACCTGTCTGCTATTTGGTCCTCTCGCATCTTCACTCCCACCGAGTCCCATCTTTCCGCCACCGAGGAGGGGCCGAAGGCTCATCAAATCTGCCCGTGTGGAGCTGCGTTCTATTGTGCACAGCGACTTTGAGGCCGACCTGGAAGCCCTGGCTTCTCCGCAAAAAATTCCGGCCGAGCCGACTACTGACGTCGCCGTAGAGGCTGGCGAGCAGGTGGAGGTGTATGTGTTTGCGGAGAACGTCGAGAAAAGCCTGGCTAAACTAACGGGCGGTGCAAAAGCCGCCCATTCTTGGACCTAGTCGGACTCGTAGCCGGAGTCGGTGAAATTCTTGGTAGCGGCAGGATCGCAGTAGATCTGATCGAATTGCCCCGCGCTCACAATGAGCTTAGCATGCCCATCTGCGAAGATGAAGCCTCCGCCCCGTGCGTGCCAGCGGCGGTAGTAGTCCGGATAATAGCCGTACTTCGCGCCACCAGGATCTGCTTCTCCCCCAAACCAGGGCAGCATTTCATCGCGCATCAGGCGAGTCTCGGCGGGGCGAAAGCTGCGTCTGCAATCGGCCCGGTCGGCAGGCAGTAGGAATTCCCTGCGTTGCAGAGCACATTGTTCTGCCGGAGATACGCCGTCTATTGTAGAAAACGCGCCGCGGGTGAATCGGTAGGAGGAGCCATAGCAATCGCGGTAGCTCTTGCCCTTGCCAGGCACATCGGAGCACCCACCATAGTCTACGCCTGCAGGCTGATTCTGCGGCACTGGGCCTCCCTGATCGTTCGGGGGGCAACGGAAGATATCCTTGTTCTTGGCAATAGGGTAGCAGACCAACCTCTATGCCCAGATGCCCATCTACATCCGCCGGAGGCTGGGTGTTGTAGGCATAGAAGATTGGGAAAGTCTCATCGTAGTCCTGCACGTACATGCGCACGGCGAGTCCCAATCTGCCGGGCGTTGCTGATACAGGCGGTCTCACGGGCTTTCTCACGAGCCTGAGCGAAGACAGGAAAGAGAATAGCCGCCAATATCGCAATGATGGCAATCACGACTAACAGCTCGATTAGCGTGAAGCCCGCCACGTGGGTGGAGGCCGAACCAGCCTGGTGTGCATTATTGTTATTTTGAAGTTTCACGGAAGGGTCCCCTTTCGCTGTCCTTAGTACGTCGTTACGCCATCCGGGCTTTTGTACAGACCACGTAGCTGGCCTGCGCCTGGGATGACTTTGGCATGACCATCAGCGAAGATAGCGGTGCCTCCATTGGGGTGCCAGCGCCGGTAGTAGCCGGAGTACCCGAAGTAATTGGTGGTATCTACCGCCGGGTCGAAGAAAGAGAACATCTCATCACGCATGAGCACAGTTTCGGCGGGCCGCTCATACTGAGCATCCGCCACGACATTCGTCGGGCGCGTGGTGGGCACGTTGTTGGAGATAGAGTAGCCGTAGATCAGGGAGAAACAACGGCGCTCAAAGTAGTAGCTGGAGCCGTAAGCGGCATAGTACGAATTGGTGCCGGGTACATCGGTCGCCTGAAACGGCCCGCCCGTATCATCCGGGCATTTGAAGAGCAGTGCATTTTTCACATAGGGCTGTAGCAATAGTTCGATTCCCAGGTGCGGCGTGGCATTACTCTTGGAGTATGCGTGCCAAAGGGGAAAGACTTCATCGTAGTCCTGTACATACATGCGTATGGCGGTGCCGATCTGCCGTCCATTGGAGAGACAGGAGGTTTGGCGCGCCTTGGCACGTGCCTGCGCAAAGACAGGAAAGAGAATGGCGGCCAGTATCGCAATAATCGCGATGACCACCAGAAGCTCAATGAGGGTAAATGCCTCGGAGCGTTTTATCAAGAACGTGTCCTTTCGTGCGTCGAAAGAACCACGCAGGGGCAGGGGCTTTTAGAAAGAAGCTGCTTTCCTACGCCGGTGCTAACCGGATCAGGTTCCGGGGTCGGCATTTTGCCCTCTCAGCCTGTCAGTTCAGGCTCCCCCAGCAGACGCGAACACTTAGAATATACCACGAGACCATTTTTTCGAGTGACTGGAAGTCACTCGCTGAGGGGGCTGTCGCCCCGAACGTCCTCGCGGACGAATAGGGTATCAGCTTGATTGGTTGCGGCAAAGCCGAATTGAAGCCCCAAACAGATTGCGTCCGGCAGGACGTTCGGCGAAGCCCTTAGCGAGTGATTTCCAATCACTCGACTAATTCGGAATGTTGTGTTTCCGCCCTGCTACGTTTCTGGGGAGTAACGATACAATAGAGCGCAAACATATGTTTCAGCGAGGTCTGTCTTGATCGCTCAACTTACGGGCACCGTCGCACGGGCGGCGGCACCAATAGTAGTGCTAGATGTCAATGGAGTCGGCTACAGAGTTGGAGTTCCTCTCTCGGTGCTGGAGCGCCTGCCGGTGCCCGGTTCTGAGGAGAAGGTAACTCTACTCACCCATCTCATCGTCCGTGAGGACGACCTGAGCCTGTACGGTTTTCTGGAAGAGATGGAGCTGAAGGTCTTTGAGCTGGCTGCTCGGTGTTACTGGGGTCGGCCCCAAAGCAGCACTGGCCATGCTCAGCTCGCTTGGTGGTGAGGGCTTGGCCCGAACCGTAGGCAGTGAAGATGAGCGCACTCTGGTAAAAGTGCCAGGTGTAGGCGCCAAGACCGCCAAACTCATAATCCTGGCACTAAAAGAAAAGCTCTTTGCGCTTGGCTTCGAGCGCAAGGTAGAGGGTCTGGCGGCAGTCGGCAAGGTGGCGACCAAGTCTACCAATGCCCAGCTTCTGGAAGATGTGGTCAGTGCTCTGGTGAACCTGGGTTATAACAAAATCGAAGCCCAGAAGTCCGCTGATGCCGCGCTGGACGAAATGTTGAAGACGGAAACTGCCCCCGCCTTCCCCATGGTCCTCCGCGCCGCCCTCGGTCGCCTTACGAGATAGTAACGAATTCCCCTTGGGGAGAGGTAGAAGGTAAGTAGAAATGCCAATCAAATCATCACGCAATGGAGGCAGTGGAGACGATGGTTTTCCACAACCAGGTGGTGGAGGTGGAGACGACAAAATCCCGCCACGTGAGGTCAGCCCTAAGTTCCAGCCGGAGGATGAAGGGGAGCTTTCTCTACGCCCCAAGAAGCTCTCGGAGTATATTGGGCAGCCTTCTATCAAGAAGAACCTGACTATTGCGCTCACTGCTGCCAAGATGCGCGGCGAGGCTATGGAGCATATTCTGCTGCACGGGCCTCCTGGCCTGGGTAAGACCAGCCTGGCAGGTGTGATTGCCAATGAGATGGGATCGAACTTCAAAGCTACAAGTGGTCCGGCTATTGAGAAACCAGGTGACCTGGTAGCTATTCTCTCGAACCTGGAAGAAGGCACGATTCTCTTTATCGATGAGATTCATCGCCTGAACCGCCTGGCGGAAGAGTTCCTGCTACCCGGCCATGGAAGACTATGAAATGGACATGGTCATCGGGCAAGGGCCGAGCGCCCGAAGTATTAAGATAGACCTGCCACGCTTTACGCTGATTGGAGCGACAACTCGCCCCGGCTTGCTCACCAACCCACTCCGCGACCGATTCGGGGTAGTACAGCAATTCGAGTTCTATAACCCGGACGATCTTGGGTCGATTGTAAGTCGCTCAGCAGATATCCTGAACGTGCCTATAGACTACGAAGGGTCGATGCAGATTGCCACCCGAAGCCGGGGAACACCAAGAATTGCGAACCGCCTGCTCAAGCGTGCGCGTGACTGGGCGCAGGTTATGGGGGATGGAAACATCACCGGAGAAGCTGCGGACGCTGCATTGAAGCTTCAGGGCGTAGACGGAGTCGGATTAGATGAGCAAGATCGCCGGCTTCTGCGGACCCTCATCGAAAAATTCGATGGCGGACCTGCCGGAGTGGAGACTCTAGCCGCGACATTGCGCGAAGAGCGCGATACCATAGAGGACGTTATCGAGCCGTTCCTGATGATGCTGGGTTTTATCAACCGAACCCCGCGTGGGCGAGTAGCGACTCGGCTTGCATACGAACATTTGGGAATTCCTTATCGGGTGCGACCAGATGCGGAAATGATTCAGCCGCGTCTACCGGAGACTTAAAAAGAGCTATGGAGTGCCAGACCTGCAAGAGCGTCAACGACGCCAGCAGCCGCTTCTGCAAAGACGTGCGGAAGTAAGCTAACGGCTGCTGCATCAAGCCCTGCCACAGAAGAAAACACTGTAGCAAAGGCACCGGAGGCACAGCCCGTATCTCCAGAAATCGCGGAGAAGCGGAAAGCCCGTGTAGCGGAGCTTCTTCCCCGTGCCTTCGCCTTTGCAGAAAAAGGTGCGGTAGCAGAGGCTATCGCCACGGCAGAAGAAGCAGCAGGTCTGGTTCCAACATCTATAGCCGCACATACTCTGCTTGCTAACCTCTACGAAAAGTCCGGGCAGATGACACGCGCCATCGAGTCCATGAAGAAAGTAGTGGCACTCACTCCTGATGGTATAGAAGAAAAGACTCGACTGAACGATCTTCAGCGAGAAGCGACGCGCAGGGCTGTGTCGCTACCCGAAAAAGACGACGAGATGCCGACTTCGCCCATTGCCTACTGGGTGCCGCGTATTGGGGCGGCCCTGGCAGGCGCGCTGGTGGTTGGTATCGGGCTGTCTCTTCTTATGCGCCCTAATGAGCCCCAGACTCTCAAGCCTCGCCGTGGGGGCACTCCCGCCATGATAGTTGGAGATCAGAGTCTCGGTACAGCGTTTGCAAGTACCCCATTCAATAAAGAACCCACGGTACCACGGCAGGTGTTTATCCCGGCTCCAGTCGGAGCTGAGGTCGATCCCTTTGTAGAACAAGGGATTTGCCCCTACCGCGGCACCACGGCGTGCAGAATCGCCTAACTCTTCTCGGCGACAGCTACCAAGGCAACCCTCGCTACCTAACCCGGAGCGGGAGTCCGATCCTCCTGTACCACAGCTTGTTCCTCCTGTTACCGTAAATGTTCCCGCTCAGCCAACAGGTGGTCCTCTGGGAGGCGTTCAGAACCAGCCCTCTGCGGAGCGTATTTCTGTTAGTCCACCATCACCGAAACAAGACAAGCCAGCAGATGATGGCTTTATCCGGATTGAAACCCATCCGGGCAACTCGGACAAGTCGGATAAGCCAGAAAAAGGCGCCGACAAATCCGAGGGAGGCGATCCCGCTCAGCAGGCTCGGACCCTGCAGGGTGCGGGGCGCTATCGCGACGCTGTCGGGCGGTATCAGACCGCTCTAGCCGCCAGCGAAGCCCCTGCTGAGTTGCACCAGAACCTGGGGCTTTGTTATCAACGCCTGGGTGACTTAGGAGCGGCGCGCGACTCCTACTCCCGCGCCATCGATGCTTATCAAATACAGCTACGCAGTGGGCATGATAGCGAAAGCGCACGGCGCGGCATTGCGTCTTGCCAGGCAGCCCTGGAGATCATTCGTGGGTAAGTACCGCTCTTCTCTAACACTTTTAGTCGGTCTACTGCTTTCAGGCAGCACATTTGCCCAGGGTAACTCGCCCCGCCCTATAGCCCTTCTTTTTGAAACGAGATCAGGGCAGCTGTCTGCAACGACAACTCAGGGCAAAACGGATGCGACTCCCGATGAAACACAACGCATTCCCGCTTCTCTACGGGCAATGCGACGTGCGTTCCTAGATGAAGGGGTTATTGAGCCGCTTATTTTCACCATAGATACTCCTACGATCGCTCGGGCGTTACTGGATGCGAAGGTGAATCTGACAGATGCTCCTCCCACAGAAGCGGAGCAGATTCGGATTGCAGCAGCCTGTGGTGCAACCTACGTCCTCAATGTCAACTACACCACCACTACGCTTCCTGCTGGCGACCCGGCAAACCCGGATGCTACAGAGAAGCTACCGACTCTAGAGGTGGAGGCAATAGAGGTAAAGCCAGGTAAGACTCCGGCACCCGGCAAGCGCTGGCGCGATACGATGCGAGTCTCTGATGGTCTTAGCACTGCGCAGGTGACCCGTCGTGGAGGTTTATCCGATGCGCTCAATACAGCAGCTCGAACTCTAGTCCTACGATTTCTCAGTATCCCTGCTCTGCGTGAGATGCGCCGCCGCACACCAAGCTCAGATAACTTGCCAAAGCCATTACCTCCCCCGACAACTCCGGATGCTGGTGAGGATATCCCCGCAAAGGATCGTGCAGACCAGGCTCTCAAACGGGCTGAAACTATTCTAAACGAAGGCAACACGGAGGAAGGGCTTCGCGCACTGCGTCGCGCCATCAACCTTGCCCCCCGCTCTCTTGCTCCGCGGCTAACACTGATCCATACCTGGGAGAAACTAAATCGCCCAGACCGAGTGGAAGAAGAAGCACAGCGCGCCCTCTCTGTAACCGATCCTACAGAACCAGTCGCTATGCGCAACGAGCTGGTGTTGCTTTTAGGTAAGACCCGCCAGACAACAGGTGATTTAGATGGCGCCCGGGAAAGCTTGAAGAAATTCTCCGCACCGATGAAAAAAATCGCTCTGTCCGCCTCGCTTTAGCGCAGATCTACCTGAGTAAGGGCGAGCTGGACAGTGCCGAGCCGCAGTTCACCCGGCTCCTTCAAGACAAGCCGGATGATGCCGAAGCAACCTTCGGACTTGCCCGCATACTGGCTCTTAAGGGCGATTTTGAAGGAGTACAAACACGCCTGTCCACGCCAGGGGTCGATCCTACCCAGCGTGCCGCGTTTGTGGATAGCACCTTTCTGGAAACTGCAATGCGCCTGGGAGCCCGCTTAACTCAGAACCGCGCCAGCTATGAGCAAGGCGCTCTGGATAAAGCGGCTTTTCTGACCGCCCTCCAGGCACAGTCTAAGCGTGCGACCCCTCTCCGTAAGCTTCTCGCTGCAATACCACCACCCACCAACGCCCCAGAGGCCACTCAGTCGATTCACAAGCACTATGTGTTGGCGGCATCCCTGCTACTCCAAGCGCTGACATCTATGCAGACGCACTTGGAAACGGGAGACAATCCGGCAGCTGCGCAGTCGCGGCTCTATCTAGGAGAGTTTTTCCGAGAAATGAACGAAGCAGCAACTCTTGCCGGGCAAAGCTAGTAAAGCACTGCATCACGTCTTTAGGACGGAGCAGAAGCAAGAGCAGGAGGCGTTTTCTGTGCCTCCCAGACTTTGCGGCGACGCTCTCTTTCTTTCATTTCGTTCTCGGATAGAGAGAATGTCATAGCCATAACAATCCAGTAGATGCTATACCCCTGCATAATAGGGGCTGCGAACCAGATGACAAAGCCACCGGAAAGTAGGCTTGGCCCCAGGCAAGCCAGCATACGGGTACTTGTCACATGGATGCCTCGTGCTTGCTTTACGCCATTATAAATAAGCCCTATCACAAGGACTAAGTAGGCCACTAACCCCGGTATACCGATATCTGCCACGTAGGCTCCAAACTGACTTTCGCGGTCGCCAATACCTGGCGCGAATTTTGTTGCTTCAAGATTGAACTGACCGCGTGTTGTAATTCCCTTGGTATAACCGATGCCCAATGGATAGGTGGTGGCTGTGAGTATGGCGTGTGGAATCGATGCACCTCGCTGAGTCTGATATGCAGTCACCGGGTCTGCGAACAGCTTTTCGAAGCGATCACTCACAAATCCGCTTGTCATGTTCTCGGACACACTGAACGCAACACGAATCAGTACTATCCCGGCTAGAAGAATAAGTAGCGATTTCTGAAGCGCCCGGACCGTGCTGGCATAGTAAACCGAACAGAACAATAGGTCCGCCGCCACAAAGACAATAAAGATTCGAGTACCACAAAGAAATACCCCCATTACTCCAATCGTTCCACATGTCAGTAGAAGCAGTCGGGTAATAAACTTTTTGTCAAGAATGGCAAAGAGCACAAAGGCAGCGATTACCGAAAGCCGCGCCCACATACCTGCCCCGCCCCCCGTGGTAGTGGTGGCAGCTGGCCGGAAAGAGCTTTGCTCCGCTCCTTTTGTATCTGTAAAGCCAACGTTGGTATTTAGAGTCTTTTCGATACCGGGGAAGTGCGCCTGAGTCCAACCTGGCCCCTGGTTGTACTGAAGTAGCTGTACCAGAGAAACAAAGACACCTACCACAATCAAAATCTGGCAGAGAAGGTACGCATCACCAGGCTTCTTTTTAAGAAATACACCGTGGGATACATCACCATTGGCATGAAGTACCAGACTAAAAACGTTGCCAGTGAGCCAAAAATCCCGCACCCCATGGGGTTGAAGATAGCCATGACTCCAATAAAAACAGCCGCGAAAAAGGCCATGAGCATAGGTAAACGCCTGCCGGAACCTACATTGAAGCTTCCTCGCACCAGAAAAATAGTGATAATAATGAGTGCATAGGCAGGCCCCAGAAGATACTCCCACTGGGCAAAATAGGTGAGATAGCGATACATACCTTCTATAGAAGCAAAGCATATAAAGCTCATCACCCCTTTAAAGGGATCAGAGTACGCAAAGTAACAAATAATAATCGTAAACGGAATCAGAGTGAGCAGTGTTACGAAGGACCCCACAAATACCTGACAAACAATGATTGCGCACAAAAAGAAAAACATACCGACGGAAAAGCGGAGAGATTGCCGGAAATTTCTATCTCCGGCAATACTCTCCTGTACAGCAGTGGGACCAGACAGCATAGAGTTTACTTAGCGCCGAATAAAGGAGAAGATCCCTAGCATGCTACTGATAAGCCAGATGCCACTCTGAAGGCCTTGCATGCCATTGTTTTGCTTGCCTGCAGGAACGGTGACAGTGTCACCTGGGAGAACTTCCATGTCCATGGATTTGTCCCCTTCCTTCATCATCTTAGTAACATTCACTGTCTGAATAACAGGCTTGCCATCAGAACCATCGCGCGTAACTCGAATGTTCTTCAGGTCGGCTCCTACCGGGGGAACCTGAGCATTGCTCAGTACTTCAGAGAGTTTGAGTTTACGGTCATCAGGATAGAGTTGCTCGCCAGCCTTGGCAACCATACCAGTGAGATAGAATCGCTTGCGGTTCTCTGGCACAAAGAGCTTGTCGCCGATCTGAAGTACCTCGCCCCCAGTCTTAGCCATATCTATCCGGGTAAGGTCCACAATAATCTGCTTGCCATCTCGCTCTATCTGGACATTGGCACGATCCGCGAGCGGAGTGAATCCGCCGCTCAGGGCGATTACGGTAGCCATAGAGCCATCGGAAGGCAGCATGACCGGGCCGGTCTTGTTTACTTGCCCAGATACGGTCACGGCTCGCTTGGCCTCATCGATGGTCGTAACGAGAATGGTATCGTTCTCTTTTAGCTCCAGGTTCAGAGCAGTGCTCTTACTCTTGATCAGCTCCTCAAGGCTCAGCGGAATCCGGGTGGCGCCGCGCAGAAGTTCCAGCTTGAAGAACTCCAGGCGCTCTGTCGGAACACTGCCTGCCGCCGCCATAGCGTCTAAGACACGCCAGCCATCCTTCATCGCAATCTTGCCAGACTTATCGCCGGGTCCGATGACGTTCACGAATCGCTCGGGGTTAACGCGGAGCAGCCCGACGCTGATACCAGGGCGCAGATAGTACTTATCTAACCCCTTCTTGAGCTTGGCCTCCAGCTGCACAATAGTTAGCCCTGAAGCGAGAACCTGCCCTACCAGCGGCAAACTAATACGTCCATCGGGAGCGACGACCACTTCGCGCGACAATCCGATCTCCGGAATGCCCGCTGCCGAGATACTGAGCATATCTCCGACCGCAATTTTATAGGTCTTGGCTGCCGCCCCTGTAGGAGGCTCCTGGCGTGCGTGTGCCGACTTATCAAGTCCGCCCAATGCAGAGAGAGCGAGTAGAGCCGTTAGTGAGAGAGTGAGTCCCCTCATGCGTCTTTTCCTTCCGAGGTGTCTGAGGTTCCCGAAGGCAGCGCCGTAGTCTCCTCAGTGCGAGGTGGGGTGCTGCTAATTGTCGCAGGCTCAGAGAGCGAGTCGATTGTGGCGGGAACGTAGTACTTACCGTAGTAGTAGCCGTTGGTTGGGGATTCCATACGATTGAGCACGGTCCCTAATACATGAGCGTTGGCGCGCGCAAGTAGTTCCTGTGCCTTGCGGGTATTGGCTTTCTTGGTCTCGCCGAAAGCAATAACCAGCAGGACGCCATCCACACGCGACGACAGCACTACTGAGTCCGCTACCGCAAGGGTAGGCGGTGAGTCGAAGAGCACGAGATCGGAGATTTCCTTGAGCTGATCTATCAGCCGCTGCATCTCACGGGAGCCCAGAAGCTCGGCAGGGTTCGGCGGCGGAGTACCAGCAGGTAGCAGGCTCACGTTCGCCACGCCCGTGCTGCGCAGCACCTGATCCAGGGTATGGGTACCCAGCAGAATATCCGTAAGCCCCGGCGATGAGTCCTGTTTGAACAGCTTATGCTGGCTCGGGCGGCGCAGGTCGGCGTCTACGATAATCACTCGCCGATTCTCCATCGCCATAGACATCGCGAGGTTTGCCACCGTGGTGGACTTGCCTTCGGCAGGTACCGACGAGGTCACGACCATAGTGCGCAGGTTCGCACCCACCGCAGCAAAATTGATGTTGGTTCGCAGAGACCGGTAGGACTCCATCAGCGGCGAGAACGTACTGATGTCGCGAATCATACGCAGACCTTCTTCTTCAATGAGCGGCACATGCCCAAGGCTGGGCAAGCGCAGCACCCGCTCAGCCTCTTCCGGCGAGTTGATGCGGTCATCGAAGAGCTCCTGCAGGAGCGCGAGACAGAGTCCTAAGAACGCTCCCAGTACAAACGAGAGCATGATGTTCTGGCTACGCTTGGGCCGAACGGGGTCGGTGGGCGTTACCGCTTCGTCGATGATGCTTACACTGGGGTTGCGAGTCTTGCCACGCAGATTCAGGTTATTGAGCTGCGCTTCCCAGTAGTCCAGGTTGGCCGTGGAGGACTTAATGGTTTGCTGAAGCAGGCGATGCTGGCGCTCCCAGGCGGGGAACTGGCTCAGGCGCTTATTCGCTGCCGCCATAGCCTGCATCATCTGCGCCGCCTGTGCTTGCAGCCCATGCTGCTCAATATCTAACCTGAGAAGCTGGTCAGCATAGTTATCGAATTGTGGGTTGATTGCCTTGTTACGCTGATTAAACGTCTGTCGTGCTTGAATCAGCTGAGCTTGCCAGTCTTTGATCTGCCCATCAAGCATTGCCAGCTTATCTCTTGGCACAGACTCTTTCATCTGCAACAGCTGGTTCTTCTCAATCTGTATCTCGCTGATCTTCTGCTGAAGACCATTGATCAAGGGATCCGCCGCAGGAGAAGGTATAGTCAGTTTGTCTGACTTAACAACGGAGCCAAGGAGGTTTTGAATGTCAGCCTTCTGGCGCTCCAGAGCGCGCAGTCTATCTTGCGTGTTCTGATAATTACCGCTGTTACGCCCGGCGGATTCCTGAGCCGCTTTGAGAGATGACTCGTACTCCGCAACATTGTTTACGGTGCGAAACGTCTGTAGGTCGCGCTCCGCCTTCGTCTTGCGCCGATTCGCATCGTTGAAGTTCTGCAGCGCAAGCTGAGTAGCACGGGTCAAGCCTCCGGCTTCACGGTCTTCTACAACAGCAACATACTCTTTCAGAAGCGTATTCGCAGCGGTAGATACCCGGTCAGGGTTGTCCCCTTCCGCACTTACTACGATGATAGATGTACCGTCGATGGGCTCAATAGTGAACTTGGGAATCTGACCGCCCAGTTTCTCCTGCAGTTTCTTTCGCATATCGCTGCTGTTGAGAATCTCAACCTGGGTCATTACCCCATAGTTCACCTGGTTATCAAAAACGTTCGCCAGAGGATCGCTGTTGTTCCCCAGATTGATGTTCATACCCGGCGGCTTTACCAGAATACGAGCCGAAGCCTGGTAGGTCGGGGTTTGGAAGAGTGTAATCAGAACGCCCGCCACCACGACGATGACCAGGGTCTGCAGAATGATAGCGCGGCGGCGGCGAAGAATATCACCGTACTCCCGCAGAGATATGGTAGGAGCTACCTCAGGGGTAAATTCTCGGTCTTGCATGGATTTTTAGCCACCCACAGCGATCAACCATTGGCGGTATAGGAGGGCGGGCGCACCTCCGGACGCCTCATTTTAGCATCGGGTTGATAAATGCGCCACGCAAGGTTCAGGCCACTCGGTTACGAGCGTGTAAAACTTCACCCAGTAAGGAATAGGTTTTCTTGTCTGCTTTGCCCAGCGCTACAATCTGGCGCAAGGCCCCTTCGGCACGCTCCCAGTCGGCGCGCCGCATGTACATATCTGCTAACTGGCGATATTGGTCTACATCTGCCGAGGAGAGCTGGAGGAACTTTTCCAGGGCCGCTTGCTCCAGTCGCGTCTCCCCTTCATCGCGATATAGTTCTGCCAGCCGCCTGTAGGTCTCTGGGTTATCCGGATCCTGCTCCAGGGCGCGGGCATACAGATGCTCTGCCATGGCCACACTGTCTTGTTCATATCGCAGGTTCAGTTTGGCCAGCATAAGAATACTCTTGGTGTGGGTGGGATCCAGTTCCTCCACTACCTTACGCAGTACCTTTTTCGCCTCTTCGCGCTTTTCTACAATGGTCAGCGCTTCCCCCAAAAGCACATGCGTATCTACGTGTCGATCCCCATCGGGCAATACAACTGCAGCCCTTAGCAGTCGGACGGATTCCGCCGCTTCTGCCGTGTTTTCCATGAGCAGCTTTGCGCACTCAAATAAAACACAGAAATCATCGGGCAGCAGGCGGGCGGCTTCTCGATACCAGGCAATCGCTTCCGAGTTCGCGCCTCGTGTTTTGTAGGCTGCTCCTAAGTGGCTCCGAATTCGCCCATTGTTTGGCTCCCGCTCAGCTATGCTCTCCCAGATATGGAGAGCAACATCGCTGACATCCCCATTCTGTGCCAGGGAGTCCCCCAACACTTCAGCGATCTCCGGTCCGGCCAGACCTTTCAGGTACAACTCCTGCCAGACAGCCAGCGCTTTAGGGCGAGTAGCGCCAATATGGGCTCGGGCTCTGAGATAGGCATTGCCCAGCATGGCCAGTACCAGCTCACCGGCTTTCTTACCTGCCTGGGCACGCTCATAGGCCACTAGCGCCTGCGCCGAGGTATCGCGGTTAGTGGCCAGCGCACTGGCATGGTACCCCCACAAATCTCTATCTTCGGGGCAGACATCTACGGCGTGGGCATACAGGTCATGCGCCGCCTTATCGTTTCGCTCGGATTGCCCCCAGGCCAATGCCAGTGCCCGCAAAAGTACTTCCCAGCGCCAGCGCCGCTGGACGAATACGGGGCGCAGCTGCGTTTCCTGGGAAATTACTTTCTCCATCAGGCTCAGCAGCTCTGGCTCCAGCCATAAATCTTCGTTGAGCGCGCCCGTATAGGCAGTAGCTGCTTCTACAAGAGAGTCGTTCGGATTCTTCTTCCATGCACGCCAGAGAATGGGAAACGTATCCCGCTCAACGCGGCCCATTTCCAGATACAGAGACGCTAACCAGGTGGCCCACCGGTCAGTGCTTTCCTCATTCACATTGCGCTCAGCCAGTTTCAGAGCATGCTCGTAAACCAGCAGGGCATCCCCGCTCCTGTCTTCCTGGCGAACCATAAACTCCGCCAGGTAGTTTGTATTTTCTACATCCTCTGCATCTCGCGTTAAAAGATAGCGTGATAGCGTAACCGCGTTCTCATCAGTTTGGCCTTTTGCTCGATAGAGTGTTGCCAGCCGTCTCCCCACACGTAGGCGTTCCTCGCTTCTCTCGGGCGCCGAACGAAACGCCGACTCCAGAAGGCCAATCTGTGCCTCTCCCGCACTGCTTCCGGCAAGCGCATTGAGAGCCCCATCACGGGAAAGCTGTAGCTTGGTCCATAGAGGAGATTTGCGCCACGCAGGCTCTAAAAGTGCTGACAACAGGCGGTCTCTAAAGGCATCGTCTGTTTCAATCAAGCCATGTACGGCAATAGCTGCTACATAGAAAGCGCAACTGCTATCCTGGGGATAGGCCGAGGCAGCCTCGAAGTAGGCATCACGATACTCAGGGCGATAGGTACGTGTCTTAAGATCGCTAAGCAGAAGTGCTCGTGCCAGCTTGCCCCGAATCTCACCCTGTGCCTTCTCAAAGGCAAGCGCGTATACCACGGCTTGCTCAGATCCTACAGGTGGTTCGGCTTGCTTGACCCAGCGGCCAGCTTGCGTCACGGCCCGCAAACGATCCTTCAAGCCTGGTGTTGTAGAAACAGTTTTCAGTGCTGCCTGAGCCATGACTTCTGAGAAAATCTTCGGTGTTCCCCGCTTTTTTCTCCAGGTATACTTGCCTTCGTGCCCCTCATTAACGACAGTCAATGGCTTCGTCCACTAGCCCAGGGAGAGCGCTTCCTTGCCCCTGAGCCCCCTCACAGGCTACAGCTTTTTTTTCAGGCTCTAACCCCTCTTTTCTCAGAAACCGCGGAGTTTGTGGCCCGTGTGCCTGCTATAGGTGGATTACAGGCGACGGCATGGCGCACCCGTGAGCACGGAAGCGTTGTTTTCATTGAAAATCCTACAGAAAACCGTATTACCGGGGCTGTTTTCCCCGCAATTGCCTCCATTACTCTAGAACCAGGGCAAGTTGTGGCACGAGTGCATGACTTGCCTATTGGCCCCACAGACCGCTATCTGAGCGCCTATGCCGGATTAGTGGCCTGTGAAGCCTCCTTTCTTACCGCGCATATCCGCCCGGATCCCTACATTGGTGCGCGAATTTTTGTACGTGGGGCTGTGGAAGAGAAAGCAAAGCTGGTACTTTTTGGAGGTGGTCGTGGCGAAGAAATAATAATTTCATTTACGGAGCAACCAGCGATATACAACATAGCTGAGAGTCAGATAGTTGCAATTCCGGATATTCTGGCAGACACTCTCTATCTCCCGGAAAACCCACAGAGTAGCGATACGCCGACCCTGATTGGCAAAGAGTGGCTACTCTGGCCCGATGGCACTTTAGAGCAGCCAGCTGACTGGCCCGAAGGTATGGGCGCAGGCTGGCTATGGACTCGCTTGAGTATCCCCGCAGAGACTGGAGCGTGTATTGATGGAATCCAGGGCAGCCTCTGGCTAAACGGAGCGCCAGCAGATCCTGCAGACTTGGCTCTGCCTGCCGGAGAGAGCACCCTGTTGGTGCATACGGACACCTCTCTGAACACCCCTTTGCTTGTTCCTGATGGTGCCTGCTATCTGCTAGACTTGCACGAGTGGCACCAACGACCTCTACAGAGCGCGAGCTAAGAAACCGCCATCGACAGGCAGTAGCACACCGGTAATATGCCGTGCGGCGGGTAGACAGAGAAACGCAACTGCCGCAGCGACATCTTCGGGTTCTGCAATCCGCTCCATGGGCGTGGCGGCCAGAATTCGCCCGCGCCAGCTCTCATCGGCTAGTACCGGCGCGGCCAGTGGAGTCCGCGTATACCAGGGAAGCACGGCATTCACACGAATCTGCGGCGACCACTCCACCGCTAGATAGCGTGTAAGCTGATCCAGAGCCGCCTTGGTCATGGCATAGGGCGCACCACTACCCACAAATCCCTGACTGGCCACCGATCCTATATTGGCAATGCTCCCGGCACCAGAAGCCGCCAGAGGCTTCTGAGCAGCCCGGCAAACTTCCCATGCACTGGTGAGATTGACCGCAAAGAGCTTCTCAACTTCGGCAGGCACATACTCTGTGCTGGACTTCCGGATATTGGTGCCCACATTGTTCACCACAATATCCAGCCCACCCAGGCGCTCCACCGCCTGAGTAATCGCCTGGGTAGGAACGCCCGGCTCGGCAAGGTCCGCCTCTATGTCGGCATCGGAACGTGCTAGCGTAAGCACACTCGCTCCCAGTGCACGTAGCTCATCGGCTACTGCTGCCCCTATCCCCTTCGTTCCCCCGGTCACCAGGGCACGTTTGCCTGCTAAACTCCAGCGCTCTATCACGCCTGTCAGTTTATCCCTTTTTCCCAAACGCTTGATTGCAAACAGCATTCCACCTATGATTCCACCCAGCACCACCAACCAGGGAAGTAGTGCCACAAAGGCCAGAGTCACTCCCTTAACCACGACTCCCATAGCATCTATGGAACCGATGAAGCTGCGGGCGATTTCTGTACCCAGGCCCGGAGGACTGGGCGGAACATAGCCGCGCACTTCGCTGATATGAATGGTAATTGTGGAGAAATCTGCCTGGCTGCTTAGATACCGAAGCCGCCCTTCGATGCGCTCTATCTCCTCACGTACCCTGCTGAGCTCTTTCTCTACGGTGAGAATCTCGGTGAGCCGCCCGGTAGAGGCTTTCAGGTGCTGTACCAGCCGCTCTTCTTCGACCCGCTTGTTTTTCAGGCGGGCGGCGGCATCGTAGAACTCCTCGGAGACATCCTGACTGGTAGTACTGCTACTCTGTAGCTCTCCCATGCTCGGCAAAGCCGCTAAAAACGCCTCGAATTTCTCAGCGGGCACACGCACGGTCCAGCTTGCGGTGCGAGTAGCGCCTGCAGCACCATCTATCTGCCGCCCAGAGACATAGCCGCTAAACTCCTTGACCTTGGCCTCTATCTGTCCACCTGTCTTACCCAGATCTTCGCTGACCAGGTTTACATCGGCGGTATAGATAATCTTGCGCGGCAGCGCAGGCGCTTTCGGCGCTTCGGCTTCACTGGCAGCAGTGGCGCCACCAACTGGCATCGCAGCTGCCTCCTGTGCTTTCATCACAGCACTACCTTCTTCTGACTGCTGCTTGGTCTCAAAGGCCTCTGGATTGCCGCAACCAGCCAGCATCAGCGCCAGCACTCCAAAGGCTATATAAACTCGTTTCATACTCTCCCTCCTTATTCTTAGTTCAGATATACAATAGAAGGGTTCAATCGGTCTGAAATTATGGAACGTAATCCCAGTCCAAACAAAACTGTAGTCATGGCAAACATCGCCATATTCTCTCTATTATTGATTTTTGTTGTTTATAACATCCAACATAAATCAGAGTATAGAAATAACACTACACAGAACGCCAGCCATAGCGATACGATTTCCGTTTTTCTGACGAATAGCGATGATGTGGAAGAATTCAAGAAACTACTCCGTGCTACACCAGATGGTTCAAAAGCAAATATACCCATGCTGGAGGATGCCATACGGAACAATCGCACGCAGTGCCTGACTTACCTTTTAGATTCCAACCCCCAAATAGAAAAACCTGGGAGCCTGGTAAGTGCAGCGGTAAATTATAACCATACAGAATGCGTCAAAATTTTAATTCGCAAAGGATTTCCGGTCGATTTTGAAACACTCAATTCATTCTTGCCTATTCACTATGCCGCTGTCAGTAAAGATCGTATTGAATCTCTAAAACTTCTGCTGGATAGTGAGGCAAATATAAATAGAGAAATCTCTCCTTCGAATCTCACCTTGAGTGGTATTTCTCTAAAATCGAAAAAGTTTAAGGACAGGTATAAGCGCTACTATCGTGATGACCTATCTAATATTCCTGGTAATACACCTCTATTTACAGCCATTACTTATGGAAATCTGGATGGGGCCAAACTGTTAATACAGCGAGGCTGTAACCTGGATATAAAGAATCATGAAGGTATGACAGCACTGGATTGGATTGCCTATATCAGGAAAAACTCTCATCCAGGTTACTTTCTTCCGGAGCCAGCCATGTTAGCTCAGATGAAGGAGCTGATCCTGGAGGCTAAGCGTAAGCAGATCAGCGGCGGGCGCCAGCAGCAGGGGCGATAACCACTGCCCGCAGGTCGAAGGTGTGCTTGAACCACCCGCCACGAAGGTCTTCGGCGCCCTCACCCACGGCGTTAGTAGAGAGGTAGACCTCGCTCCGATACTCACCGGGGGAAAGGCGTGAGGCGTGAATTAAAAAACCAATGCGGGTACTGGTGCCCGGCGGCAGGGTTACCGGGAGAGCTGTGGGGCGCACCGAGAGCCAGGAGTGCTGTGTGGCAACCATTCGCACAATCAGGGTCGCATCGCCATCGTTACGCAGGTCCAGGCTTGCCAATCCTCCACCGCCAGCAAAGACTGGGTCCGGGCGGTTCAGAGTTGCCACCAGGCGTGGGACTCCCATCGGGTTGGGCTTACGATCATCCCCACTCAGGTCATAGCTCGATAGTGGTGGTGGACCTACAGGGCGTACTTGCTCCACTTCCTTAGGAGCAGGCCGAGGTAATGGCGCGGCCGCCAGCCTATCCAGGGCATTCAAGGTCTCTCTGAGATCAGCCAGAGTATCGCAACGGAGCACAATGCCTTCTATTCGCGCACGCACAGCAGGCTGTGAAAATGTGCCGCTAGCGGGTAACAAATCAGCGATCAGTCGGGCTAGGGCGCGGATATCCCCTTCGGAGGTAGCAGCCCCAGCGTAGTGCGGACGGTGGCGTGGATCTGTGGGGTCTGCTGTGCCGAAGTCACAGAGCAGTGTCTTTCCCCCATCGATCACTAGCACGTTTTCCATGGAGACGCCACCATGTGCCGTTTGCCGAGCATGAGCTGCTTCAAGCGCCTCTAAAATCGGAACGACGTACTTGCGTAGGGCCTCCGGTTCCGGGCGATGTGGCCCCAGGATCTGCCGCAGGTTCTTGCCACGAGGCACATCACGAATGACGTAGAGAGCGCCATCGTCTTGAAGCCAGCGATGAGTAGGAACTATGGAGGGATGCAGAAGCCCGAGTGCTGCTGTAAGTCGGAGCTTGGCGCGAGTATCGGGTAGCTTCTTTATGAGCACGGAGCGGTTTGCTCCTGGATCACGAGCCAGCCACACAGTGGCGCCGGGTGTGGCGGTTTCTACCTTACCGGGGCTTTCAAACAGGCTTAGAATCCGCGCATCGCTCATTGGTGGGGTATTCATTATATCGCCGCCAGAAACAACATGCCCCGGTCTATACAGACCGGGGCATGTTGCTTTTTGTTAGCTGCCAGCCGCTTAGAAGCGGAAACCGATGCGGGCCTCAACACCGTTGGCATTCTTGATGCCCGGCTGAACCGCACTCACTTCTCCGAAGAGACCATTCTTCCACTCGTAGCCACCGCTGACCTTAAAGCCAACTTTGTTCTGGGTACTGGAGCCGCTCTTGAGGCGGTAGGCTCCTACACCAACGCCTGCATAGGCAGTCGACGGCGCATCGGGCGAGCTAAACATGTAGCGCCCGCTCACACCAATACCATACATATCGTTGGAGACTCGGGAACCATTTTCTAGCTGCCCCTTCTTACCGGTGAAGTCACCGTAGACGCTGTAGATCCAGGGCTTATCCGACTTGGTCTTACCCAGGTCGTAGCTAACGCCAAATGAGGTCCAGGTCTTGCCGCTCACGTTCTTGAGCGCAGCTTTGCTGGGCATGAAGGCGCCGACAGAGATACGGAAGGGCTTTTCTACATCCTTGGTATCTGCGAAGGCATTTCCTGCAATCCCTACAAGGGCGCAAACGGCAAAAATTTTACTGATTTTGTTGATGTTCATCTTAACTCTCCTTGAGATTCCCGTTTTTTGTGATTCTCCACGTTTCACGCTCCGGGCTTGGCGTGCCACGTTCCATTTTTCTTTTAAAGAGAATCACCGTAGTGTATATCTCTCCAAATTCTTACTTCCGTATAAGCCAAATCGAATGGGTTGGTTCCGCTTATTTGACTTTTTTGTGTACTAAGTGCTTAGAAGCGGTATCCCAGCGACAGTCCTAGTCCGCTAGCATTCACCCCGCTCACCTTGGGAATCAGGGTGTAGTCCGCCTCAGCAAAGACACCTTCTTTGCGCTCGTACCCTACGAAAAGCTTCCCGCCCATTCGGGAACGAGTAGCACCTGCCTTGATGGTGTACAGTCCAAGCCCAGCTCCCCGGTAGAGGTGTCCGCCAGACTTGCCATCGTTGTCCTCTAATCGAATTGAAGCGCCAAACCCGGTCAGGCTATTGGTTACGCCGTTGCGGCGCTTGGAGTTCGTATCAACATAGACACTGTACTTGGCCGATGACTTTTGGGATTTCAGGGCCAGGTCATAGCTCCCATTAAAGGAAGTCCGTGAGCCACCTGTGCTGGCATCGTAAGTCCCGACACTGAGTCGGTAGGGTCGAGGGCGCACATCATCCTGTGCCATAACAGCTCCGGCGGTCATCGCCAGAGTCACCAATGCTATCTGTATTCGCAATTTCTCTCCTCCGCGTTCTATAGACGGATTTTCGGTTGCCTTCCGTGACAACCCCAGGGATTTTACCTGGACTCGAGGAGATTTTTCAGATGATGCGTATCATTGTAGAACACTAGGCGCCAGCGCCCTTCGTGGTATTGCCAGCGAGTGAGTGAGGCATTTTCCGTATATAGCCGAACACGCGGTGGTACATGGGGACTCAAGCCAAAGAAATAGCCAAACGCGCCATCGACCACCCCACCATGAGTCACGCAGACAATAACCTTGCCTGCATGCTCCCGTACAATCCGAGTCAGGGTCCGCGCCACGCGCACCTGGAACAGTGCCCAGCTCTCCGCGCCGGGATCAGTCTCGGTAAAGGGGTCCTCTTCGAAATCCAGCCAGCCAAATCGGGCCTTGTACTCCTCTAGGGCAAGTCCATCCGCATCTGGTCCGACTCGAAACTCCTGCAGGTCGTCTTCCAGCGTGGGTTGCACACCAAACGCGGGAGCAATAATCTCAGCAGTCTGTCGGGCGCGTGGTAGGGAGCTTGCCAGGAAAGTATCAGGCTTTATCTCTCCGCTGGTTTTCAGTCGGTCGCGCAACGCTTCCGCCTGCTGTACTCCTAACTCGGTCAGCCCGGTGTCGCCTTTCGGCCCCGCCAGCACTCCACTGAGATTGACGATTGCCTGCGCGTGGCGCACCAGATAGAGGTCAGTGACAGACATGCCCCGATTGTACCAATCGCTTTACCCGGCTCTCCGACATAGTGCGGCCAGTACCACAGGTACATCCCGCCCCGCCAGTTGTGGCTCACTTATACGCTCCAGAGCCAGCCCAGCCTCTGAGAGCGCATTCAGATACGTGGAAAGAGTTCGGTGGTGTGCTCCAACCTGTCCACGGACTCCACTAGGGTTATCAGAGCGCCAGAAACCTTCTTCGAAATAGCCTTGTGTAGGCGGTATCTGAAAGCAGGGGTGAGTAATGGTAAAGGCAAGCCAGCCACCAGGGCGTAGAATCCGCCGAACCGCTCGCAGTGTCGCCACTAGATCGGGAATATCCATCAGAGCCATGTTGCAGAGCACACCATCAAAGCTGGTATCCGCAATCGATACAAGGCTCTGCGCATCCTCGTGAATATAGGTAATGCCGCGGGGGCTTGCTGCCTCTTCCGCCTGTGCAATGTCAAGCAATCTTTGCGAGAGGTCAACGCAAACGACGCTGGCCCCCTGCGCCGCTATCTGCCGTGCCATAATCCCCTGCCCACACGCGAGATCGCAAATCTCTTTGCCTTCGATTCCCCCGATAGACCGGAAGAGTTCGGAGGCGATAAGGTCGTCGGCGGAGACTAAAACTCCTTTACGAACACTCTTGTCGTACCAATCGGCAATGGCATCGTAGGCAGCAGTCATTTCTTATTTTCGTTCTAATCGCTACTGAAGCTCGTTGAAGACGATGAGGAAGAATCGAAGCTAGAGCTGGAACTGAAAGAGTCTGAGACAACGGAGCTGAAAGAATCCGAGCTAGAACTAGAAGAGCTGGGTTCCGAAAACGATACCCCAGCAGCATCCACAAAACTCTGTAGTGGAGACTCGCTAGAACTGGAGGCAGTGCTGACGCTTGCTGTATCTGCTCCGTGACTCGCGCCATGGTTTGAATGCCCGTGCCCAGTAGTCTCATGAGCATAGTGAGTGGTATGGGTCATATGTGCATCACTACCATGTTCCTGCGTGTGATGATGGTGATGCGACGTTCCTGTGCCATACGAGCCACCGCCACCAGAGCCTACTCGTGTTCGCCCGCCGCGCCTCGTTTTTGCTCCAACTCCCAGATTACGACGCAATACCACCACTGTGCCTATAAAAATGGCTATGGGTACTAGAGTCAGTGCCAACGCCAAAAATAAAATCTCAATTCCCCCACTCATTGCAGCCTCCTCCTATATGAATGCCTTTCAGGAAAGTCTTTCCACTGTTGCTCCCCGGGATAGAGCAGCCAAGATATGGTCTGCCTGCAGCGGAGAGCTTGAAGCTACTATGACAACAAACCCCACAAAGAGCAAACCTATCGCTCCTAACATCAGGTAGCCTCCCAGTAGTCCAAGTGCCACAGCGACCAGGACAATAAAAACGCCCCACCCATTTTTAGGGGCGAGGCGTTTTGGAGCTAGCTCAGTACCGAGTTTCTTCAGCGGATCTTTGTAAAGCTGGGATTTCATGTATTCTCCTCCTTACTCGCTTATCCGACCCGCCAGAAAAATTTCGGTTATTAAGTTTTGTTTAAGTCTTTATTTTCTTTCGTCGTACCACTTCTTGGTGAAGCTGGTGTAGCTCTCGCTGTTCTTTATCTTGCGCCACCAGGCTTCGTTGTCTACGTACCACTTTACGGTCTGCTCTAAGAGCGGCTCGAAGTTCCTATCCGGAGTGAAGCCAAGAGCTTCCATTTTTTCCGTATTCAGGCTATAGCGGCGGTCGTGGCCCGGTCGGTCGGTTACATACTTAATCAGACTCTCCGGTTTCCCTAGCGCCGCCAGTATCCCCTTAACAACATCGATATTGTGGCGCTCGCTGCCACCGCCCACGTTGTAGACTTCGCCTGCCTTGCCCTGGTGTAGCGCGATATCAATCCCCTTGCAGTGATCCAGCACCCACATCCAATCTCGGACTTGCTTACCGTCGCCATAGACCGGCAGGGGCTTGTCTTCCATGGCATTGGTAATCATCAAGGGAATCAGCTTTTCGGGGTAGTGATACGGTCCAAAGGTATTGGATCCACGCGTCACAATGGTGTCTAGCCCGAACGTGACGTTGTAGGCACGTACTAGAAGCTCTCCGCCTGCCTTGGCCGCCGAGTAAGGCTGGTTCGGCTCCAGTGGGTCGCCTTCTTTAAACTCACCATCCGTGCTGCCGTAGACCTCATCGGTGCTGACCTGGTGGAAGCGGGCATGCTTGTACTTTCTGGCGGCTTCCAGTAGTACGCCCACCCCATTGAAGTTAGTAATTTGTGCGGTCTCCGGGTCTAAAATCGCCCGGTCGTTGTGGCTCTCCGCTGCGAAGTTAATGATGCAGTCTACGTTCTGAGCAAGGTTGTTAACAATAGTAGCATCTTCAATGCGGCCCTGGAAAAAGGCAAATCGAGGATTGTCCCAGAGATCGTGAAAGTTATCCTTGTTACCCGCGTAGGTCAGGGCATCCAGCACCCAGACGGTGTAGTCAGGGTACTTCTGTAGAAAGTAGCGAACAAAGTTGGAGCCGATGAACCCGGCGCCACCGGTAACCAGAAAGCGTTTCATTTCGCCTTCATTATTGGCGCGCCAGCGATAAAACGCAATTCCAACGGAACCAGGGCAACGGCTCTTTCATTTAGACCTCAGGAGAGAATAGGAAATGATGGGTCCGTCTTTTTTGAAAAGAGGGGTTGGTTTTCGTGTCTGGGCGCCGAATGCAACAGCGGTCTCGGTGATAGGTGACTTCAATAATTGGCAATCCAATAAGAACCCTATGGCTTCCGAGGAAAATGGGAACTGGTATGTAGAGGTTCCTAGCGCGAAACCAGGTCAGGGCTATAAATATCTGCTGCAGACCCCATGGGGGGAAAGATACCGAATCGACCCCTATGTGCGTGAGGTAGATAGCTCCACGGGAAACGGAGTCATTCATGATCCCAAGTTCGAGTGGGAAGACGATGACTTTACTCCGCCTTCGCATAACCAGCTGGTTATCTACGAAATGCATATCGGCACGTTTTTCAAGCGCGGTCAGAAAGAGAACCAGCCTTCTAACTTCGACACCGGGCTCAAGAAACTTGGGTATCTCCATTCCCTGGGTATCACTGCTGTGGAGATTATGCCGATTGCAGAGTTTTCCGGTGATTTTTCCTGGGGCTATAACCCGGCGTATATCTTTGCTGTTGAGTCTGCCTATGGCGGTCCGCAGGCCTTTAAGAACTTTGTGAACGAGGCGCACAAAAAGGGAATCGCGGTGATTCTCGACGTGGTGTACAACCACTTCGGTCCCTCGGACATGGACCTATGGCAGTTCGATGGCTGGCAAGAGAACGAGCAAGGCGGCATCTACTTCTACAACGATGACCGCTCCGAGACTCCCTGGGGACACACACGCCCGGACTATGGCCGGCCAGAGGTGCGCAGTTTCCTGCTGGACAATGTGGCCATGTGGCTCGATGAATATCATGTAGATGGTCTCCGACTCGATGGTGCGGTCTACATACGCCGGGTAGATGGTCCGGGTAATCACGAGTTGCCGGAGGGCTGGAGTCTTCTACAGAATATTAACCAGAAGGTGCAAGCGGAATACCCCGGCAAGATAACGATTGCCGAGGACCTTCAGGACAGCGAGTGGCTGACCAAGCCGACATCGGAAAATGGAGCAGGTTTTCATGCCCAGTGGGATGCCGCGTTTGTACACCCGGTTCGGGCAAACGTGACTGAGGCGCAAGATGAGTTTCGCTCCATGCAAACCATAGCTGCCTCTATAGAGCATCAGTTCAACGACGACGTTTTCCAGCGGGTTATCTACAGCGAATCACACGATGAAGTCGCCAATGGAAGCACTCGCGTACCGGCTGAGGTCCAACCCGATGACCCGCAGGGCTGGTTTGCCCAGAAGCGCTCTATTCTGGCCGCGGCCCTGGTCTTCACAGCCCCAGGTATTCCTATGATCTTCCAGGGGCAGGAGTTTCTGGAGCAAGACTGGTTTCAGGACACCGCCCCACTGGATTGGGATCAGACTCAGGAGTTCGCGGGTATCACCCGCCTTTACCACGACCTGATTACGCTGCGATTGAACGCTCCCCAAAACCGACGGAGGCGCAGTGCGGGACTCTGTGGGCAGGGAGTGCGTGTTACGCAGTGCAATGAAGACGCCAAGATGCTCGTTTTCCATCGCTGTATGAATGGCGGACCGGGCGACGATGTCATCGTTGTTGCAAATTTCAGTAATGCCACGCAGGAGGACTACACTATCGGCTTTCCGCGAGAGGGCACCTGGACGCTTCGCTTCAATAGCGATGCAAAAATCTACAGCGAGCTCTTTGGAGACTTTCCCAGCGGAGACGTGACTACGACTCCCACGGAAAACGAGAGTGGTCAGGATGGTTTCGGGTACCAGGGCAATCTTTCCATTGCCCCCTATAGTGTGCTGATTTACTCTCAGGAAGAGTAACTACCCGGCCCAGCCATGGTTTATACTGATTGGTATGCAACTCACTGCTGAGCAAGTGCTCTCTTTTCATCTCAACGGATTTCTCTCGCTGCCGACACCGATTACCACAGATACGGAGCTAGAGACCATGCGCGCCGCCTACGACCGTATCTTTGAAGAGAAGGCGGGGCGAGCAGAGGGGAATCAGTTTGATCTGGGTGGCTCGGACGAAGAGGGCCAAGAGGAGTCTCTGCCGCAGATTCTGAACCCGGCCAAGTACGCACCAGAGCTGCGCGACGGGTTCTTTCTGGAAAACGCAAATTCCATCGTTCGCCAGCTACTGGGGCCGAGCGTGTCTGCGGGTGTTGCACACGCTATCTACAAACCAGCAGGCAAGGGCGCACCGACTCCCTGGCATCAGGATGAATCCTATTGGGATCCTGCCTGGCAGTATCAGAATGTCTCTATCTGGATGCCACTTCAAGAAGCGACTCTAGAAAACGGCTGCCTATGGTTCATGCCCGGCAGCCATGAGTGGCCGATTCTGGAGCACCGAAGTATAGGGGGCGATGTACGGGTACACGGTTTGGAGATCTGTGACCTCTCGGTCATCAAAGATCCGGTAGCGTGCCCTCTGCCTGCCGGGGGCATTACGATTCATAGAAATCGCACCGCGCACTATGCGGGTGCCAACGAGAGCGATGTTCCTCGCCGCGCTTTGATTCTCGGCGCGGGCCTGCCGAACCATCCCTATCCTGGCCCGGCTCGCAGCTTCCCCTGGAATGAGGCCAAGCAGACTCCGCGTGAGGCTCGTGCCCGTGAGGCCGCAAAAAAATAATACTCTAGAAACCCCTGTGGCAAAAGCGGATTTCATCCGATACAATTGACTGGAACTGTTTTCCAGTCAGAGTGTTATAAGAAGCGAGTAAACGCTATGGCGACCAAAGAATCTACAGATTGCGAAACACGACGGACTATCTTAGAGGTAGCCCGCCAGCGCTTCTTGCACTACGGCTATAAGAAAACGACTATCGACGAGATTGCGGCAGACGCGAATATCGGTAAGGGAACGGTGTACCTCTACTTCAATAGTAAGGAAGACATTCTTCTCACCATCGCTCGGGAGGTGAAGCGAAACATCACCGAGCAGATGCGCTCTATCGCAGGATCGCTGGGCAGCCCGGAAGAGCGGCTGCGCCGAATGCTGCTGGCCTCGATTCTTTCGGTAAATGATGCAGCACGAGCGGCATCGCATGGTATCGAGCTGGTAGATGAGCTACTGCGCCCTCAGCTAATGAGCTGTGGACAGGCAGAGCGTGAGGCCCAGATGGCCCTGGTAGAGCGAGTCATCAGTGAGGGGATTGAGCGAGCAGCCTTCGCCGTGGAGAGCACACCGGGTGATGCCACCATTCAGCTCTTTACAGCACTGGTAGCCTTCTATCCCCCCTACCTGAACCCCTGCCACGGAAGCCCGGCCTGTCGGCATAGCCTGGAGCGCCAGGCGAACGCCATGATCGACTTCTTACTGCGCGGTTTACGCCGCCGGTAAAAAAATTTGGAACCGATTGACCAGAAAACGCATTTAGTCAGTGTAACAACAATGAACAGAACGACACAGTTTGAAAAGACCATCCTGCCGCATGAGCCGTCACTCTACGGCCCCGCCATGGCGCTTACACATAGCAGCGCCGAGGCCGAGGATCTGGTCCAGGAAACTCTCGTGCGCGCCTTCGACCGATTCGATACGTTCCGCGCCGATGGTTCCCCTCGCGCCTGGTTACATACCATCATGCGGAATCTCTTCTACAATGCCTACCGCAAGAAGAGCCGTGAGCCGCGCCAGATCTCGCTGGACTCTTTCGATGCCAGCAGCGGTCATGCCGCCGATGCGCTTATGGACGCGTCTGTGCCCCAGCAGAAGGCCGTAACGTCGCCTGAGCGACTAGTACTGTCTCAGTTAGAAGGTAGCGCGATTCTAAGCGCCGTACAGAGCCTGCCCAGCGATTACCGCGAAGTGGTTGTCCTTGCCGATGTACAGGGAATGGCCTACCAGGAAATCGCCGACCAGCTGCACATTCCTGTGGGTACGGTCCGCTCGCGCCTTTCGCGAGGCCGTGAGCGAGTGCGGCGCTCCCTGGCAGCCTGGCGCATTTCGGAAGAGCGACAACCTGTTCGACTTGCTCTAGCTGCCTGAATTTAATTTGCAGGAACTTTACCCCTAAAAAGAGCATTATCAGTGTAGGGAATTCTATGGTCATTTCGTCCGGGCTTCAGCTAAATGAGCCGCCGACACGGCGGAGCGAGGGTGAGGAGCTATGGGCCGGAAGTGTCGCCCCACTGACAGGTAGCGATGCCTCGTGTGCTCAAGCACGGGATGGAGCGGTAATACCGCCAACCCCAGAAAGCGATGCCCTGACCCAATGGGTCGGGCGTACGCGTTCATGTAAACTGCTTTCCGCAGAGGAAGAAATAACACTGGCGCGCCGTGTAGCACGCGGCGACAAGCGTGCCAAAGACCAGCTTACCGAAGCGAATCTTCGGCTGGTAGTCTCTATTGCCCGGCGCTATAGTGTGCCGGGCATTCCTCTGGCAGACCTGATTCAGGAAGGCAACATAGGTCTGATTCGTGCGGTAGAGAAGTTCGACCCCAGCAGAGGCTTCCGTTTCTCTACCTACGCTACCTGGTGGATTCGCCGTGCGATAGCACGTGCTGTAATCAACCAGGGGCGCACTATCCGAATCCCGGTGTATATTGCTGACCTTATGCACAAGGTCATCAAAACCAGTGGCCAGCTCCGCCAGCAGCTCGCGCGTGAGCCCAGTGTAGAAGAAATTGCTAACCACCTGAAAATCTCTCCAGATCGGGTGCAAGAAGTACTTCATGTGGCTGCCGAGCCGCTCTCCCTGGAGACTCCCGTTGGTGAGCGGGATTCCGGTCAGCTCGCCGACTTTGTGCCCGCCAAAACCGCCTCACCTGCGGAAGACATGGCGGCTAATCTCATTGTGCGGGAGCAACTGGACACAGTGCTGTCACAGCTAACAGAGCGTGAGCAGGAAGTGCTACGGATGCGCTTCGGGCTAAACGATGGCCCGCCCTGTACTCTGGAAGAAGTCGGCCAATGCCTTCAGGTCACCCGCGAGCGAGTGCGCCAGATAGAGCTACGCGCGATCAAGAAACTCCGCCGTATCAGTAACGGCGAACCCGCTTAGAATCGCGCGCCAGATAGGTCTAGCTGAAAGCGCCGCGCTAGAGTGGAATAGTACACAGACACCTCGCTCTGCCCGAACAAACGGCTCAGAGCGAGTTCTGTGTCACGAATGCGTACCGTTCCAGAGAGCGTGTCTGATACGCGAACACGGGTGCTCCAGGGACCGGATAGCTTCACCCCTACTTCACCATAGAGGCTGCTCTGCTTGGAGTCCAGCCCTTGCATAGCATTAAACGAGAGGCTCCAGGCACCATTCATATCTACAGACGTGCCCATGCTGACTCTATGGCGCCCGTTGGCCACCACTACACCCGGTGCCAGGCCGGTAATCTGTGGCTGCTGGGTGTAGTCGTAAGAGAAGCTCGTTCCTCCCAGTATCTGCCCCTTACGGCGAATTGGTCGCATGAAGGACGAAGTGGAGAGCAGCGAGAGTCCATCTCGGGCAATAGTGCTTCCTCGTGTCCAGACCTGCCCAGTGGAGAACGATTGCGTGAGGTTCCAGCTATGTCCCAGTGGTATGGGGCGGCTGAATAGTCGGGCGCCTACTGTCTGCGTGGTCACTGGCTCTGCCGCGCTAGTGCCGAAAAAGTGCTGCTTCATCCACTCGGTGGTCAGGCTGTACTGGAACGGACTCTTTTTGCCCAGCGATTTCGGATCGGTTTCCGCTAAAAGCTGTGTCCGAATATCCCCCTGGCTGGCACCGACGATACCAGCATCAGTAAGCGTAGAGAAGCGTTGCTGGCCACCAGTAGCCATGGCATTCAGCCGCCAGCCGGAGAAATTGCGTGAGAGCTGCCCGCTACCAAAAACGCTCTTGGGATTCGGCGAGTCCATATAGAGGCTGGCATCGGTTCGCTCGCCAAGCTTCTGATTGTGCTGCCAGCGCATTCCTCGATCAGTGCGGTTCATACCCAATATCTGGAACGATCCCAGTCCGCCATTGCGTCCGGTATAGTTATGCTCCAGGTCTAAGTTCCAACCCAGTCTCTGTGAGTAGATAGACGAACCGAACTGAGCGCCGCGTCGCAGATGCAGTGACCCAATATCTGATGGTTGAACGGCGTAGTAGTAGGGAATATCGAAGGCCAGGCCTTGAGGTCCAGCACCGATAACCTGCTCACGGAAGAGGGACTGCTGATTCAGCGCCATAACATGCAGCGGAAGCTTACCTGTTTTCTGGCCCTGCACATAGAGCGATACTTTGCGAAACTGAATCTGCCGCCCCGGCTCTATGGCAATGGAGTCTGCAATCAGTGTAAGCGCTGGAGGAACTTCTTCCTCTTCTCCATCAGCATTCTTCCTCGTCTGGTTAAATGGAGTGAATTCAAAAAGCTTGGGAGAGACTTCCCCCTCTAGCAAAGTTTCCTTAAGGGTAGGCAGCTCTACAACGATAGGACTGCTTCCATTACGCAGGGCATAAGCTTTGTTTTGCCCCAATTCCACGCGCAACAGGTCATATTTACGCTTCTGCTCTCCCAGCTTGAGCACCACATTGCCTGCAGCGATGACGACATTTGTATTAGTATCGAACTGAATCTGGTCTGCCTGGAAGTTCATCCCCCTGTAACTCAGGGTAGCGCCGCCATCTTCCCCATCCGCATAGACAAGGCGGTTGCTTGTTTGCCCTGCAATTCCTACGGCATAACCCAGAAACCGCTTGCCCCGCATTCGAATCCAGTTGCTGCCCGCAGATACCAGGTCTGCATCATTGGTGAAGGTGACACTGCCAAGCGATGGCACAGCAACCGCAGGGGGGTCCAGGGTAGCGGTAATCGTTGTGACCCCCGGCTGGTCCGGAGCAATAAGAACGACACGCGCTACTCCACCACGAGTAACAGCACTAGCGCTCTCTAAACGCCCTCCACCTGCAGAGATGGTAAAGCGAACTCCCAGGCCATCGGCAACAGTGGAGCCTTTCTCATCGCGTACCGTGGCAAGTAACAATACACGGCTGCGGCCATCAGCACGTACAAAGGCGCGCTCCGCACGCAACTCAACCGCAAGCAGATCTGCATGGGCAGATACAGCTCCGGAGGCTAGAACCATTGGAGTAAGGATTAGAGGCAGATATCGCATAATTAACAGAGTTCAGAGACGGCGACGCCCTGTCTTCTTTTACTTAGAAGACAGGGCGTCATACATGTATTAAAAGGCTCTTAGCGGGTAGAGAAGAAGAGCACACCTAAGCCAACCACAAAGGCAGGCAAAGCATACTTCTCCAGCTTAGAGTGCTTTTTCTCTGGTTTGACAGCCACTTCAGGTATACGCATATCTGGGTAGAGCTGAGACACGCCCTGGTCCGCCCCAGTCTTTGCAGCTGTGACAATGGCAGAGCCTTCCTGACGGGATGGCGCAACATCCGATGTGGCTACCCCGGTCTGTTTGTTAGCAACCGTGTTGATTGCTGTGCCATCCGCAGTCGTCGAACGGGTCAGGCTCAGGTTAAACGTTGCCGTACGGGTCTTGCTGTCGTATTTGTAATCGTCGATGATAGCGACAATGTACTCAGCAGCTCCAGCAACCTCTGCTAGATTACGTGCCTTGCGGGGATCATCGCCGGGTCCGGCGGCGGCATCATCAGCCTTGATACCCTTTTCATTTTCCTGAACCGCGCGCTGTACGCTGGGTAGGCTCTTGTCGTAGATTACGACTCCGATACCATACTTGCTTATGCTTCTGCGGATTTCATCGGTCACCAGCTTGGATGCCAGTTTGGCGCTTGGGTTATTCGCCGCACCATCCACATAAGCAGGAAACACCAGAACGCTGTTCGGTGCCTGCGCGAAGGCTGCTGTCCCAATCGTACAAAGCGTCGCTGCAACGGCAACCAATCGTCCGATCCAGCCCCGCATATCCTTTGCGATTTTCATTGACTTGGTCAATTCCTTCCGTATCAAACCCCTCCACTTTTTAGTTTGAGTGGAGGGGCAAAAGAGGTCTACCGCAGGTTCGAGAGCGGGCGGCTCATTCGTACCGGGTCTTCTCCATCGGCGCCAGCGGCGACGACTTCAACCTGATAGATACCAGCTGGGAGCGCACTGCCGTTGGCATTGCGACCGTTCCAGCTCATCTTGGTTTCCTCACCACTGGTGGCAGCGCGGCCACTCGCGAGTACCTGAACTACCCGACCACTCTGGGTAAGCACCCGAGCTGTGATCGTGGCATCCTTGCTCACTCGTACCGCAATGCTGGTGCCGCCAGAGCGACCACTGCGAGTTGTGGTGAGCTGCGTGATGCGAAGCTGCTGGCTGGCTGCCATCTGCGCGGTAATGCGATATCGGCTAGCCACTCCCTGACGCAGGGTAATCGGCAGGGATGCAACGGAGCGCACCTGAACCGTGCGATTCGTTTGCAGGTCAGTGATGCTGAGCTGAACACGACGCGGCAGCTTGGCAGATTCAGGCCAGAGCAGCGTAGCAGAACCATCCTTGTCGCTCAGAACCTCAAGTTCCCAGGTCTTCTTCCCACCAACTCCCTGAAGCAGAGTGGCATAGCGGGTGTCGGTACCCTCGCGCACCAGATTCGCCTGGACATAGTCTGCGATCGGCGGAGGCTTGGGCCAGTTGCGCGAATCATCTGCAGTTACGCCAGAGGCAACTCCAATGAACGTGCTCTTATCCTGAGCGCCATCGTTGCGGCGAACCACAAACTGCTGACGCCAGTTGTTATCAACATTGGCCACCTTGCGGGTCGGCGGTTCCGGATCCGAGTTGGTGGAGTTGAGAGGAGCCTGCTGAATCAGAGAACCACGTGTAGAAGGAGCCGTGTACTCCAGTAGAACGCGCTGATTGGCGTACAGCCAGTAGCCCTGCCACGGGGTAAGTGGACTGGTGGTGCTTTCCAGGAACTGGTAAGACTTATCGGTGGGGCTATAGAAGTAGACTCCACCACGAATCAGACCGCTGCTAACCGCCGCCTGATAGTTCACTTTATCTAGCGCCGGGTTATCGTCGTTGCGCAGGAAGCGCACATAGTTCAGCGGGATCTCGTACACATAGGGATTCGAGATCAGATTCCAGCCCTGCTCCAACTGAATCCGGGTCGGGAGTGCAGTTGTACCCAGCGGGGCCTGATTCGCAACCGGCTTGGCTCCCTTGAGCAGAATGATTCGCTGATCCGGGGTTCCACTGCTCGGAATGTTCGGCAAGAAGAAGTAACCACGACCGGGCACCAGTTTGGTAGGCCGCTCGTAAGGCGGGAACTTGTTCGGGCGAACGTTTCCTACGTATTCCCAGATAACCAGATTATCCTGACCCGCTACGTTCGTGTTCAGAACTGTATTGGGATTGCCATTGTCTGAGAGCAGCGGATCGAAGTCAAAGGGGAAACCAGTCATCTGGAATACCTTCGGCTTGTAGCTGAAGACAGGCGGAGTCGGAATATCAATGGTCCGGCTAATGGAGCGAGAACGCGGTGAGGGCTCCTGAATGCTGGCCGACACCTGGTAGTTCAACGAACCAAAGCGCTCGCCTGTTGCTTCCACAACCCAGGATGCCACACCATCATCATCCGAGTCTACCAATCCAGTACCACGGCTAGACGCCACTGACTTCGAGGCAACATCTCGCTGCCCTGTAACAGGGTCGATAGCAAAGCGCAGTCCCTGGGGCAGAGTGAGACTCATTGTCACCCCGCTCAGGAGAACGCCAAACTGAGGGTTGCGGAGCTTCTGATTGTAGACACTGGCGTAAATTCGGAACGCTTTCGAATCAGTTGCAATGGGTTCCGCAGCCGTAAGAAACTCGGAGCCAATCTCCGCAACATTAGGATTCGCTCGTTTGGCGGGATCCAGCAGTGTGGAGCTAAGAGCGCCAGCTGTATTGAACACCAGCGCCTCTGGCCCCTCAAGCCCCATTACGAAATCGGGGGTGGCTGCGCTGGAGGCATCGCCTGTACCAATCTGCTCGGTGGGGCCACCGTTACCAGCATAGGCCACAATCGTTGCCGATTGACCACCAGCGACAGAAACACTATAGTACGCCGCTGTTGCGATGCCAGATCGGAAAAAGTTCAGCCGAGAGCCTACAGGTGGAGGCAGGAAGCTACCGGAAGCCGTGGTGTCGCCAGGATAGAGGTCATTAGAGTCCCCTACAAAAATACGACTCGGCACAGTTGCATCAGACCCACGGAAGATCTGCCGCATCGCGAACGAATGATCGGTAGCATTGAGATCATCGCCACGGCGATTGAAGATGGTGATGTCTGAGGGAACGTTCGAGCCAATGAACTCATTGGTTCGATCCGATTCACCAACATACGGATTGATACCCGTACCCGGATCACGGAAGTAGTAGTCACCACTCTGGCGAACATTCACATTCCAGCGCAGATCTACATTGTGCTGGTTGACATCATTGTTAATCACCGTCCACTCAAAGCGGACCATGGAGCGGCGAAGGCGGATTACCTGCCGAACCTGAATGTTAGTCGCAATGGCGTACTGACTGATCAGCGCTGGCCCATCATCCAAGGGGCGGAAGTCCACTCCTGTACTGACATCATTGGTGGTATAGCCCAGGTTACGCTGGGTAGTATCATCACCATCAACACGGGTTCGGACATAAGCAGGCCAGTCCCCTACAGCGTTAGTTGCGTTGTTAGGATACGGGCCACCCGATGAGGGACCTCCATCATCTGTGCGTCCACAAAGGTTGATGAAGTTATCCCGCGAGGTAAAGCGTGCGCCACCTGTATTACCAAAACTGATACGCCCGGCCAGCGCATAAGTAATGGGAGTCACCGTATAGGTTCCTGCAACACCTACATTACAGAAAACATACTCATTCTTAATGATTCCCCATGTGGGAGGGGGTGTCGTACTGGGTACACCAGGGACGCCAGCTCCAGGAATTCCAGGATCTGAAATTGACACGCCACCAGTGGTATCTGCATGCACCAGCGATGGTGTTAGCCCCAGCAGCAGTGCCAGCCCGGCTCCTATAGAGCGCCCCAGTTTTTTTGTATTTCGTTTCGTGGCGGAAGACGCCATAGAAAGTTTCCTCACTCCTTGAATCTGGTGTCGGGGTAGCCCACTTCAGGCTACCCCGACCGGGTTGTTAGCGCAGGTGCTGTACCGTGCGTGTCATTCGAGCTGTCGAACCATCTGCGGTGCGGGCAGTGATGTCAAGGACATACGCTCCTGCAGGAAGGCCTCCGCCATCCTGAGCCCGACCCGTCCATCGCAGGGACGCCTCTTTCCGTGCAACCACTCGCGAATCGCCAGTCAGAGTCCCTACGACCTTGCCGGACAGAGAGCGGACGGTACCTACTACCTCCGCATCCTGGCTCAGCAGG
This sequence comes from Armatimonas sp., assembly GCA_049840835.1. Lineage (GTDB taxonomy): Bacteria > Armatimonadota > Armatimonadia > Armatimonadales > Armatimonadaceae > JANLTX01. The sequence continues at coordinate 195,897 of JASGJG010000024.1, forward strand.
AAGCGAACCGTAGTTCCTTGAGATCGGGTTCCCGTGTTCTCGGTGCGAACGCTGCTGAACAGCAGAGGTCCACCGCTGGCCTGCGGTTCCAGAACAATCTGGAAGTAGCGGGTTGCGCCAGCCTCACCGGAGCGATACCGGTAAGAAGCTCTCCCCTGCATCGCAACGGTCTGTCCCGTCGTTTCGTCTAAGAGAGTTACCTTGTAGCGGCGAGGTACATAGCGCAGTCCCTCCCAGCTCAGTGTCACATCCGCGTTGGACCGATCAGACGATACTGCGGCACGCCAGGTCTGTTTATCTGCGCTATTTGGCTCACGCAGGTCGAAGGCCAGTGCACGAGTCGCCTGGTCTGCCTTCTGTTCGAAGCGGACATAGGCATGACCGGAGCCCATGGGCGGCTTGGGAATATCCAAGCGGTCTTCACCGTTGACAGCTCCTCGAACCTGACCAAAATAGTTCTGACCATCCTGATCCCCTCCTACAGAGGCAATCAGGCGCCCGGTCCAACCTTCGCTCTTGATAGGTCGGCCAGCAGCACGGGTCGCAGACTGGCTCGGTGGCACGATAATCGTGGCATCCTTGTAAGCACGTACCCAGTACGAGTTGAAGGGTTTCATCACACCATCTGGTGCAATGGAGTAGACATAGTCTCGGCGTTCTGCATCGTAACCGACCAGCGCGGGACTAACCATCCCATTGTTTATGGCTTCGGCTAAGGAATAGTTCACTCCATCGACCTGAACCGTAACCGAGCTCCACTCCACCGGATAGGTAAACGGAGCACCAATCATGTTCCAGCCACCACCCGATGCAAAGACACGGATGGCAACTGCATTGGTTGCTTCCAGACCAGAAGCATCCTCTCGCCCGTCAGTTAACCGAAGCGTATCTACCGCCGTATCGTCCGCCAGGTCGAGCCAGTAGCCGACACCGATAGGAGCGATAGAGGTCGCAGGATCCGCGATGTCATAGGTTAGCGGACCGCGTGAGGTCGCACCCATTACAAACCGAGCCGCTGGATCTGCCACACTGCCATTGGAGCGGTAGCGGGCATAGTCTTCCTCACTCGGCAACCGGAGCGGATTGTAGCGCGACAGGCCGAAACTTACAGCAGTTCCTAATAAAAGCTGCTCCTTGCTTGCTGTGCTGGCGCCAGTGGCCAGCCCTGCCTTGAATGGCAGAGCAAACATGGAGCGCCCAGCGGGAATACGCTTAACATCCAATTTGATGAACTGGGTGCCGTAGATAGTGGTTCCTATTCGGTAGACGATTTTGTAGTCGTTGCCCAGAGGTAGCGGGTAATCTGGCAGATTTACTCCCGGATCTGTGGGCCGCAATGTTGGATCATCCGCCTTGCTGGGAACATCTACAGTAAAGGACGTGGATTTCCGCTCACCGCTCTTAAGAGCTGGAATCAGGAAGTCGCGTCCACCCTGGAAGGTCTTGAACGGAGTACTATCACCAATTCGATAGATATCGATATTGACATCCGATTGATGGACCTGCTTCCCTGTGACAGCAGCCGTACCAGCAATCATGTTGACAGTACCGAACAGGCGAGCCTTCAGAGACAGCGGCGAAAGGTAAGTTACGCCACGATCCACAATAGTGCTCTCTGGCAAGAGACGCGGAGTAGGATTGCTTACAAGTAACAGAGCATCATAAAGATTGAGAATGCCTGCACCGAATCGCTTAGGATCTTTACCGCCTGGAGGTGTCTGTGCTGTTGCCTGGATAGCTGCAACGATCTCTGGTTCGGTGGCTCCTGTTGCTACCATGACCGCGATGGCACCAGCCACGTGAGGGCAGGCCATAGAGGTACCATTGATCGAATAGTATCCACCCGCAGAGGCAGGAGCAATCTGGCTTCCTGCAATCGGAACCGTAGACCAGACCGCATCCGGCCCACCTTCAGCTCCATCTCCACCAGGGGCGGCGACAAAGACATTTCCACCAAAGTTAGAGTAGCTAGAAAGATTGCGCGTAGGTCCTACAGCGGTAACTTTCAGAACTCCCGGGACATCCGCTGGAACTGCCTTTACAGTGCCATCGTTGTCTACACTATCGTTTCCAGCCGCAACAACGACAATGACGCCCAACGATCGGACATAGTTGACAGCATCAACATATACCTGCTCTGGAGCTCCCGTTGTCAGGTGTCCGAGACTCAGGTTAATAACCTTACATCCCTGGTCAGCCAGATACTTCATAGCGTCTGTAACAGTGGAGCTAGCCGCCCCACCATCGTGGAACACACGAGCATCCACGAGGTCAATGTTAACCCCGTTCTTTTCCCATCCGCCGATACCTGCAACGCCAGCACTGTTGTTTGTCGAGGCGGCAATGGTTCCCGAAACGTGAGTACCGTGACCAATAAGATCAACTCGTGTGTTATTCCCTGAGAAGTCCCTAGCTGCTACGATACGGCTGGTGCCATCAGCTCGGAGAAAATCAGGATGAGTGGCATCAATGCCGCTATCGGCAACCCCTACACGAATATGAATCTTACTATCGCCATCCTGGATAGCCCATGCTTGCGGCATTTTGATCATCTCATAATGCCATTTTTGACTTGCATAGAGAGTATCGTTGGGCGGCGTGCTAGCAGGTGTCTGACGAGTTGGATAGGTCATTCTATCCGGTTCAGCAAGCACACCAGGTTCGTTGGCAAACCCGGCTACCGTCTGCTGTAGAGTATCGCCAAGCGGCTCCTCACGAACAGTGGTATTGCGATCTTTGCGGGCCACTACGTACCATCCGGGCAGAGACAGGGCGCGAATGAAATCGCAACCGTGTCGCTCTGCTAGCGAACGGACAGCAGCCTCAGTAGTTCCGGCAGGAACCCGTACCAGAACTTGCCCTGGTGCAACCTTTTCTCCGCCTGCGGCAAATGCTGCGATAGCGAAGAATAGGCAGGTCAGGAGGGTAGCAATCGTGAGAAGCGCCTTCTTCATAAGTATCTTTCCGTCAGTGATGGGTTCAAGTAGGGGGAAAACGAGATAGTTACTTCTCGTTTTCCCTTTCTTTTCCAGTCTCGTTCCGCTACGGAGAGGTTGCTGTCCCCGGCGGCGGAGGAGGCAGTTCGCTCTTCGCGAAGGAAGCCCCATCCTGAGAATAGATGTAGTTATCGCCGTTCGGCGTATCCTTGCCCATCGGTCCTGGATCATCCAGGGAGTTGCGTGCGCCTACTCGGAAGTAGACACGGTCACCGGAGCGCAGACTCTGGAACTGCTGCGAGAGATCGTAAGACTCCGTGGTGGTCGGGGTTGAGGCAAACTGCTGGAAGAAGGGTCCGCGCTGTGCCTTGTTACGGAAGCTCGGATCCGACGAGAACTCAACCACGTACTGATTTGCGCCCTGCACGGTCTGGTAGGTGATCTTGATATCACGCAGATCACGAGTCGGCTGCGTGTTGAACACAGCAGGTCGTGCCACCGGAGTAGAAGCTCCGCTAGTCGCCGTGAGATTGCTCTCCTGATAGCGAACCTGGCTCACACCGCTCGTACCACCCGTCGTACCACCTGTAGTACCCGCGGTAGTGCCACCGATACCACCTGTAGTACCACCACCGATACCACCTGTAGTACCACCACCGATACCACCGCCGATACCGCCACCAATACCACCTGCAGTAGTACCGCCTGTAGTACCACCGGATTGTGCAGCAGTGCTAGCATTCACTCGGCGGAAGAGAACACCAACTCGGTAGCGGTTGGTAACACCAACCGGCATGGGAGTTACCGCGACAGTAATGAGCTGTAGCGTATCTGGCACATCAGAAGTACCACTATTTGTGTTTCCACCGGTAGTACCCGTAGTGGTACCTGCAGTCGTCGTACCAGCGGTTGTGGTACCTGCAGTCGTCGTACCCGCCGTAGTCGTACCGGCAGTGGTTGTGCCTGCAGTGGTTGTACCAGCCGCAGTCCCAGTAGTATTCAGACCCTGCGGGCTTCCACTACCAAAGACGATCTGGTTGTAGCTCACATTACCCACAACGGCAGGACCATCGAGGAAGTACCGACGGTTGCGCGGCACGACACCGATAATCTGGTCGTTGCGATAGATGTGGTACTCAATGATGTTCGCCTCGGCGACATCCTGAGCTGGCTTCCAGGTAAGTTCTACACGAGCAGCACTGGGATCACCAGAAGCAGTTACATCGCCAGCGGCATAGGCACGGGCCGTAACCCCTACGATACCTGCACCGGAGTTGCTAGAGGTCGTGCGGGTAAGGAACCCGATCAACATGGCCGCTCCGACGATACCAACCACGGTGCTTAGAATGCTCTTCTGCTTACCACGGCCCGGCTGATAGGACTTTGGATCAGGTAGGGTAGTTTTATACCAGATACCATCAGTGCCTTTCTTAACATCCGGTGCGGTGAAGACATAGACCACTTTGTCTTCTGGTTTGATACCACGCCCCCAGTCGGTGATGGTTGCGATAGAGTCACCTGCCTGAACGGTGGTAACCCGAACGCGGGCAACCTTGTCTTTGCCACGCACCACTACCATCTCAAAACCGGGCTGAATACCATCCTGAGAACCGCGGTTAATTTGTACCGAATCGCGGCCACGAACGATAAGAACGGTCGCATCAGGAATGCGGCGCTCGCTCATGGTTTTTACAGCGCTGTAAGCAGCATCGTTCACGGCCTGATTAATCAGAGCCTCATCGTCAAGCTGCGTTCCAGGAGCTGAAGTGGAGAACCCGGTCTCAATGGCACCATTAATGAACTCGCCAGAAGCAATATCCACTAGGCGCACGGAAAGGAGCACTTTAGCACGACGTGGATTCTCCTGGAAGGAGACACTATTAATATCTCCCATCAGGGCAAAGTCCACTGCCATGGCATTACCCAGGCGCTGTACTCCATTGGCCGACAGCGGCAGAGTGAGTCCCTGCTCTTGAAGTGCCTGGGTAACTTCGGAGCGCGGGCGCACATCGTACTGCCCCGAGCGCGACAGTTCCAGAGCCACCGCATCCGTTGCGTTTCGCCCAAGAATACTGCTTGCCCGAACATTGGGCAGCACATCAAAATCCAGTGCGATGACCGACTTCAGACGGCTCAGCTGCGCGCGCGCCGGGCGCGGTGCGGCCAGCACGAGCATGGGAATGATCAGCGATAGCAGTAAACTACTGCGTAGCCGGTCTCCCATTTTCGCTAGCATCCAGTGTCTCAACGCGATATTCCTCCGTACCACGATCATTGCAGAGCAGCTCGCTTTCTCTCCTCTGCGATCACGACATCCTCAAGATTTGAACTTCCGTCGGCCTCAGCGACAGACCGTACATTCGACGCATTTTCTATCATTCCCTTCCAGAGAATTTCTCTGGAAGGGAATGTTCTTTACTTAGCGCACTTTGGTCAGCGGCAGGTTCGCTCGAACAACGACCCCTTCACTATCCCGCGCCGATATGGTTACCACATAGGGGCCTGCCGGTAAAGCCGATCCCTGAGCGGTCCGTCCGTCCCAGAAGACGCCAGACTCACCGCCTGCCGTCGCTCGGGTCTCCAGCTTTCGCAGGGTGCGCCCTGTGAGAGTCTGAATCTCGACCTGAACATCGGCCTCCTGGGTTGCGGTAAATGCGAATCGGTAGCCCGAGTTCGCTCCACGAGTTCCGCCAACGTTTACCACACGCGTTCCGATGATCGCCAGTGGTGCAGTACGCGCCGGGCCAACTTCCACACGGAACTTTCGAGTAGCTCCCTGGGTTGCATTGAACCGGTAGGTCGCTGCAGATCGCAGGCTGGTCCGCTTGCCCGTGGCTACATCTACCAGCACAGGCTGGATTCCACGCGGCAGGCGATTGATGTTCGGCCAGTAGAGCGTCACCTCGCCATCACGCGGAGCCTGCACGGAAACATCCCAGCTCTTCTTGCCACCCGGTGCACGAATCTGATCAGCGAACGCGGCGGCTCGGCTATTCTCATCCGTGCCATCGATGCTCAGACTCACTGCAGGAACCTGGGATAGCATCGGCGGCTTCTGGTTGTCGTAGTTGTTGTCGTAGCCATCACGGGCATCACGAGCCACACCCACGCTGTTATCCGTATCCAGCAGGTTGCCCTGACGGGCCGCCAGCTGAAGTCGCCAGTCAGTGACATCACGGCTGGTGATCTGCCGTGGCGTAATCGCCTCCGCATCCGCCCGAGTCAGAGTCTTGGCAGGCAGGTTTCGGGTTACCGCACGTCCCGTCGGATAGGTAAAGACAAGCTTCAGTGGACGAGTCGTGACATTGCGGAACCAATAACCAAGCCATGGCTTGATAGTAGTGGTCTGAATGTACTGACCACCATTCTCGGACCCGGTATACCCGAAGGCCGTGGACTTCACCAAACCATCTCGCACAGCCTGTGCCATGGAGACGGGTGCTCCTGTACCATCCTGCACCTGAACATCCGTGTTGATGTCTAGATCCGGAGCGGGCTGGCTCGGATTAGTAGGATTCGCAAACGGGTGACCAATCAGGTTCCAACCCGGCGCCAGGTTGAGCGTGAAGGACGAGCTAGATACCGTATTACCGATACGAGCGACAGTAGCGACTTCGCCGAAGCGGACGAAGTACCCCTTGCCGACCACGATCGGAATGTTGTTGCCCTTCTTGTACTCAACACCGGTCCAGTCAGCCACGTTGAACTGGCTGAAGATAGCTGTGTCCGTACCATCCACTACACCGTCACCATTGTTGTCCTGACCAGCGGCCAAGCTGAAGATGGTGTAGGGCTGCTCTGGAGTGAATCCAGGAATTCCGCTGTAGTCGAACGGCACAGAGAGAAGCTGGATACCGGCACCATAGATACGCGGCGGCTCCATCCGTACGCTCGTCCCAATACGAGTGATGTTGTTACTGGTTACCGTGATCCGGACTTGAACCGGGTTACTCACCAGGCCATCCTTTTCGTAGGTCACCACATAGTCACCAATCGGCACTGTGGGAACAGGGAAGTCGAAGTTATACGTGAAGTTCGTGCTGTCGACCTGCGCAGGCACGGTAGAAACCACCTGAGCCGTCGGCGTAGTCTCCGTGGTGCCATCAGGCTTCACGAAGAACAGCTTGACCGTAACTCCGGCCAGAGGTCCACCAGTCGCCTTGTTAATCAGGCCACGGACGCCGCCTCCCGGCACCTTCGTGAGAAGAATGTCAGGAATGGTAACCGTGCCGGTACCTCCAATGGTCTGTTGAACCGTAACTGTGTTGTAACCTCGCGCCGTGGCAGCGATGTTGTAGTTACCCGCCGGAATATCCAGACTCTGCGGTGTGGCGACCGTCTGGAGGTTATATCGACCATCACTGCCAGTTACGCCTGTCGCTACAACCGTCCCTGTTGCGGTATCGGTAGCAGCGACATCTGCTCCAGCAATTGGCTGGTTGTTTGCGGAATCCAACACACGGCCTGTGATTCGCTGCGAACCACCCTGGAGCTTGAAGTCAATCTGGGAAGCAACTCCCTCCTGAATCCTCAAGCGGACGCCAGTACCCGTAGTCGCTGGCACTATAACAGCACCAGCTCCCAGAGTTACGCCATCCTGCGGATTAGAAGTGATATGCAGGCTGCCATAGATGTTGTTGTAGAGCGGGTTATCGATCTCATTACCAGACTCATCTAGAGTTTTAGGCCAGTTGACGTAAACATCGTACTCACCAATCAACAGATCAGGGAAGGTATAGGCTCCTGCCGGTGTAATCGGAGTCGATGGCTGAGTGATTGCGTTGAAGGCAACCAGCTTACCATCAGGATTCAGACGACGGAGCTGAACCTCAACACCTACCAGTCCGTTTCCAGCGGTATCCGTCACACCACCGTTGCGAACACCAGGGGTAACAGGGATACTTATCAGCTTTCCAGGCGCAGCGCGCTTGAGCTTCAAGTTGATCCGCCCAATGGCGCCACCCTGAGTGACGATGAACTGTACCTGCTGGGTATAGAAGCCCGGTGAGTACCCATACACAAAGTACAGGTCGGGATCCAGACCAACGATGGTAAAGTTGCCACCACCATCGGTAATGGCCGTGCCCGCAGCCTTCTGCGAAGGATCGTCCACACCACGAATGGCTCGTACCAGCGCACCTGCAACAGCCGACCCCTGCTCGTCGATAAGCTTACCAGAGATGGTAGACGTTCGAAGCGAGCCAGTGACGTTGCCCATGATCTCTGCTCGGCGACCACGGTTTGCGATCAGCAGAGGTTGGCCCGTTCCTGGAGGAGTCCAGGTATACCACTCGTTCCCAAGACTCTCGAAGCCAACCGGGAAGAAGACGGTCGTGCCACCACCTGTAAAATCCGTACGAATCAGCTGAGACGGGCCATAGGTGAACTCAGAGCCGGTTCGTCCGCCGGTGAGAGATCCCAGGCCACTATTGTCTATGTAGCTGAAGCCAGGGTCAGAAGTCGCGGCACCATCTGCCTGCACGTTACCTTCCTCACCAGCCAGCGGGAATCGCTTGGAAACGCGAATGTTTCCGCTGCTCGGCGGGTTGTATGGCGCCGTATTTCCGGTAAAGCCACCGTAGGCACGCTGAGCGCTAAAGCTACCGTCTGCACGAACGAATGGGTCGCGAGTAATCTGCGAAACACGAGCGGTACCGATACCCAGAGGCTGAGCACCGAATGTACCGTTGGTGTAGTCACGCACGAACTGTGCGTTCAGAGTACCCGTATAGAAGCTATTATTCTGCGCTCCATTTCCCGATAGGGCGAAACCGATATCGTTACCGGAGACAAACAGGCGACCACCATTTGTTACATAGCGTGCTAGGCGCTGCTGCGTGGTCAGGTCAGTAATGCTACCCGAGCCAACGAAGCTCAGGCCAGAGAAGGGCGATGCCCAGACCACAAGTCGGTTGACCACAGTGACATCACGCGGCGAAGTCTCACCGCTGGGCACGTCTGCAGGGGCAATCGTCTTACGCGGCAGATAAGAATCCAGCACGATGTCCGGCACCGGGCCGCGGCTGAGCGTACGCCAGATGCTATATCGGCCCGTTACGGGCAGAGCATACTGAACATTGTTCAGCTGACCGGGGAGCGATGGCTCGAGATCGATGGTCTCATCGGCATACGATGCCACACCTAGCGGGTTAGGAACAGAGGGGTTGGATACCAATCCACTGTTGAAGTCCAGGCGGGTGAAACCATTCGGGCTAGTTCCAAGCTGCGGCGTAACCACAAAGGGTCCCCAGGCAGCCCATCGACGGGGCACCTGAGGTGCCGTTGTTGTTCCAGGCGGTGCCGGTGCTACTGCACCAGAAAAACTACCAGAGCTGGGGAATGGTCCGCGCTCACCAGGATACCGAGAAGGATCCGGGTCCGTGTAGTAAGACTCCGCACCGAAGCTGTTATTGGCGAAGTTCGGCACTCCACTTGCAGTACGTGCAGAGGCGTCTCCTCCAAAGCGGGAGTTGTAGAACTTCTGCCCCAGAGTGTTATCAGAGACAAACAGAACATCCTGCTCACGTGGATTGAAGCCAACTGCAGTAGAGAAACCCCAGATGTTATCGTAGATAATCCAGTTGCTCTGCTGAGTCGTATCAAACGGGTTTACCGCTTTATCGTAGAGAATAACATCCACATACCAGTCAGATGGATCTGTGGGCAGTACAACGCTGGCACCATACAGCACACCCCCCTGACCATCCGCAGGCTGGTTCGGCAGTCGGCTCAGTTTAACCCAGCAGTCAGGTTGGCCATGTGCTGCATCAATCGGTGGGAAATTGCTTCCAGTGAAGGCATTCGTATCAAAGAATCCAGCATCATAGATCTCACCACCATTCTCACTCAAGAAATGGCTGTGGTAATTCCCACTACGGTCTACGACCTGAGCTTCGTACTCGGTACCCACCTGATTCAGTAGCGGTGCGCCACTGACAGCAGGTACTCCTTCCGGAATATTGGCAAAGATGAGCGACTGCCACCCTCCCCCTGGAACCGCTTCATTAAAGGCATAGGGGCCTCCGCCATCCAGGAATGTGGTGTACTCTTTGTGCTCTGAAGGATTTCCGCTCCCCTGAGTCTGCGACTGGAAGAGAGAGTTCGGATTCTTGAACTGAATATAAGCGGCGCCACCGGCAGGATCATCGTCCGCCCGCAGACCCGCTTCACGATCCTCAATTCGAACCGTAAAGAAGGCTGTTGCACCAGGAACCAGGCCATCCTCACGAGTACGAACCGACTGGCTTGCATTGTAGGTGCTACCCAGGTTGATATGAACGATCTCCCCAGTCACAGCATTCGTGTTGTAGCGAATTAACGAAGGGGCGTTCAGGTCAAGTAGAGAAGCGACATAAACATCGTTCTGCGAAGGCGTTCCTGTGAACCCTTCACCAAAGTTGTTTGTGCGCAGACCACCGGTTCGATCCGACTGGAATCCCATTTTCACCAGGTTGATGAAGGGAGACCAGGTCGGATACTCATCATCATAGATGTTGCCCGGATCACTGGAGTCCAGCTTTACGGCCAGCGATGCTGAGCTCTCGGAAAGAAGCGAATTTCCACGGTCACCAGATATCTGAACCATATAGATATCCTTCTGACCTGTAGAGCCTACTCCGAATACGCCACCTGTCAGAATACGATCACTGGCAAAAGATAACCATAGATTCGTTCCTGCAGCATTAGTATAGGGATTCTGGCGAGTACCAGACCAGGCAGGCTGCACGTTGTTAACGGCAGGTGCTCCTGTATAGCGGTTCGTGAACTGCTGTACCGCCCCACCATTCACCGGCATCAAGAAGATGTTCCGAGTGGAGCCGGTGCCAGTTGCGATAGCGGGGCTGCCGCTATAGGAAGTTCCACTTATTGTAGCGGTAGCATTGGAGTCAAAGGCCAGAGTCCGACCATCAGGGGAAACAGATGGGTTTTCCTCGCTCGCCGGTCCATCTGTCAATCGAGTGAACTGGAAGGAAAGTAGATTGACCTTGAACAGGTGGTAAGAGGGATCCCCCTGCAGAACAGCTGGAAAGATAAGCTCCAGAGTTCCGGTCCAGGCAGGTCGACCTACCTTCAAGAAGGCCTTACCTTCAAAGGCTCGACCTTCTGTGATAGCCAGAACGTTGGAAGGACCACCGGGACCGGGATCGATCGTCTGATTGACCGCAGGAACTAGAGCCACATAGAGCTGAGTATTCCCAGAACCGGCAGCGCCTTTGGCGTAGGCAACGCGTACACCGCCGCCATCGACTACCGGAAAGAAGTGATCCTGACCAGACTCATTCGTCATGGCCGACGAAATACCGTTTCCGGGGAGGGTGCCATTATTCACAGCGCCAGCCGCTACACGAAATAGCTGATAGCCGCTTGCAGATCCATCAGTAGGCTTGCCGGAGTACATCAGGTACTGCTCATCGGCAGTCCAGAAGGGGTGTAGTTGATCAGCAGTTGGCGTCGGTGTCAGGTCAACAACCTGTTCGTTAACATTGACCCCGTTCGTTCCACCGACCTGGATACGAGTTACCTTCTTCGTTTTATTGTCGCGCTGTATCTTCGTCTTCCCAGACGCGAAAACACGCCGGGTTATATCCGAAGGAATAAACCGGGCGTCTCCCAGACCGGGGTAGCGCTTCAGCGGCACGGCATTTGCGCCAATTTGTTGACGCAAGTTACGTTGTTCTAACGTAGTATTGGGACTACGCTGCGCTGAGGTAGAACCAGCTAGTCCCGCTACAGCAACTAAGAACATCGCCAGTGCGGCAAAGCGCCGCGTTTTAGGCACGAACATCAAAGTGGGGTCAACCTCCTCGACCATCCCACGCTGGTTTTCTTGTGTAGCATTTCTGCCACCCCAGGCCGTGGGTCGCAACCAACAGACATCCTGAAGCAGAGGGACCTTGCGGTTCCCTCGTGCTGACGTTTCTTGCTCCGACGCATCGCAGCGCCAGACAATTCTGCATCCCTGAACTTTCAGAAATCGAGCCATGTATTGTTTCGCGCCCCTCGCCAAACACACAGGAACGGGCGATTATAACACGACGCCAAGAGTTAGAGCAAGACAGCATTCTGCCCCGCCTCATTCTCCTTCGCCATGTCATCCTCCTCCCAGGATGCCCATGTTTTTCTTTCCAGACCTCTATATTCTCGCCAGACATCAGGCGCCGCTTCTGGAACTTGCTCCACAGCCCCTATCGGACATGGTAACCAATGCGTATGCCCAAACAGTCTGCATACAGTCGGACGAGCCGGATAGACAGAGCACTCTTCGCGCTCTAGGTCGCGGTACCGACAGTACGTCACGGTTGCTTCGAATTCCTCCGCACCTGGCCAGGGCTGGGTCTTTTTTTGTTCCCGCACTCGCCGTACTTCCTCAGAGGGCTGTGTTGCCAGGTAGATTTTTACCGCTTCCCATTCCTGGCGAGTGACCTCGAACCCATCAATACAGCGCCCCCCACAGCCGTCGCAACCGTCACATACCGCTAAATCCATCTCTGCCGTGAGTTCCTTACGACGCTCTAGAAAACGTTTCCAGGTGTCTTCTCCGGTGAGTGGCAGCGACATTGGCCCATTGTAACACGCCGTCTCTCCTCTCTGAGAGTCAGGGTTTGTGCCGCGTTAGACCCCCTACAAAAGCATTGCCTTCAAAAGAATTTTGCATTAACAATGTGGAAAATTACCAGTCGATTTTCCAACGGTTTGCAGGAGGAAAACATAACACTATGATGGTCTTACAGGCTCACGCTCAAGTAGCTTCAGTGCCCTCGCTCAATGAAGGCATACACGCGGCGACATATAGTGCCTAGCAGATGATTTAGTGCAGCCTCACGGTCACCGCCAAAGTCCATACGAATCAGATCGCGATAGGGTCGCTCTGTCTCTCCAACACGATATGTGGACAGTTCGCGAGGCAGTTTGAACGGCTTACCGTCTTTCTCTTCACGTACTTCTATCTTGGCCTCGAACCAATGAGCACTATCCAGAGCATCCTCGCTATACGCGATGGCGACAAGGTAGTCCTTTCCATCGCGTACGGTTGTGTAGCGGCGTCGTACCTGAATCATCGGAATGGATTGTAGCATGCGTTTGACAGGCGTGCCCCCTCCGTCTATAATGGCCCCAACGTCATGACAACTCGATTCGGTCTGCTCACGGGCATCGTCGCCCTCACCCTTACTCCGCTCGCTGCGCAGGCACAGGGCACCGGGCCACTTCTCATTCGAGCTAAGCTGGGTCAGCTTCAGGTAACTGACTCTGATACCAAGACTGCGGTTGGCTCCGGCCACTTTGGCGCCGAGGTAGATTTCGGCTCAAAGCTGGGGGGGGGAAACTCGTTTCTCAGCGTCGGTTACTTTGAGAAACGGCAGAATGGGCGCTACCTGCGCACGATTCCCATTACCATCACCAATATCGGGCAGGGCCCGCTTCCCTTTACAGGGTTGTATACCACCAGCGGAATCGGGGGATACATTCTCTCTACAAACGGATCCTCGCGAACTCAATTCGGCGGATTCTTCGGTGTCGGCATGCGATTCGGTGGTATGTTCGCCGAAGCGAAATACCATCAAGTAAACGGGGGAGTCAATGGGCTAAGTCCTAACGGTCTGGCGATTCTCATCGGAAAACAATTTTAGGAAACTCTCAGAGGAGGCTTGTGTTGAAAGGAATCTTACGGAACGCGGCTCTGTGCGGGCTCGCGACGATGGTGATAGGTGGAGCCGCGCAGGCGCAGGAGGGCCGTTACAAGGTAAACTCGACAGCTGTTAAGGCTGGCCTGTTCATGCCCTCAGGCAAAGAGGCACGCAACGGTGGTGGGCACCAGATCTTCGCTCTGGAAGCGGATTATGTGGCTCAGTACATTCCCGAGCGCAATCAGACCAATGTGGTAAGCGTTGGCTACATTGAGAAGGGAGCGCTTCGCCTCGTTCCGATGACCCTCAATCAGCTCTTCCATGACAACAAGGGTAAGACTCGCTACGATGTCTACTATGGCTATGGTATAGGTGTCTATTCCGCTCGCCTGAGCAACCTGGACAACTCCAACGGCTCCAAGCTCCTGCTGGGTGGTGCATTGACCGCAGGCTGGAACATAAACGATAAATCGTTCCTGGAAGCCAAATACCATTTGATCTTCAACTACAACAAGAAGGACGTTGGCGGTCTGCTCCTGATGTACGGTCTGCCGCTTTTAAGCATCGACCTCAGGTAAAGCCCCTGATACTCTCACAGTATCGGGGGCTTTTTCATGCCACAGCAAAAGCAGCGCAGGTGCTGTTCGGATTCTATCGTGTTTCCCATGAACCTT